>NZ_JAVDXR010000008.1:0-204692 GCF_031458035.1 Flavobacterium aquidurense | reverse complement strand
GGCAACACTGCCACTGCGGTTCAGAAAGTAACTATCAACGATACTGCTGCGCCAACCATCACAGCTCCGGCAAATGTAACGGCTTCGACTGATTCAGGCTGTAGTGCTGCGTCGGTTGTTCTGGGAACACCAGCAACGGATGACAACTGTGGCGTTGCGACAGTAACCAATGATGCTCCTGTTTCTTTCCCATTAGGGGATACCAATGTAACATGGACGGTAACAGACAACAGCGGCAACACTGCCACTGCGGTTCAGAAAGTAACTATCAACGATACTGCTGCGCCAACCATCACAGCTCCGGCAAATGTAACGGCTTCGACTGATTCAGGCTGTAGTGCTACGTCGGTTGTTCTGGGAACACCAACAACGGCTGACAACTGTGGCGTTGCGACAGTAACCAATAATGCTCCTGTTTCTTTCCCATTAGGGGATACCAATGTAACATGGACGGTAACAGACAACAGCGGCAACACTGCCACTGCGGTTCAGAAAGTAACTATCAAGGATACTGCTTTGCCAACCATCACAGCTCCGGCAAATGTAACGGCTTCGACTGATTCAGGCTGTAGTGCTACGTCGGTTGTTCTGGGAACAGCTGTAACGGATGACAACTGTGGCGTTGCGACAGTAACCAATAATGCTCCTGTTTCTTTCCCATTAGGGGATACAGATGTAACATGGACGGTAACAGACAACAGCGGCAACATAGCCACTGCGGTTCAGAAAGTAACTATCAACGATACTGCTTTGCCAACCATCACAGCTCCTGCTGATGTTACAGTAACAATTAATCCACAAGATGTAACAGCTACTGTTAACTTAGAAACACCCACAGCAGCAGATAATTGTGGAATTGCATCAGTAACAAACGATGCTCCTGTTTCTTTCCCATTAGGGGATACCATTGTAACATGGACGGTAACAGACAACAGCGGTAACACTGCAAAGGCAATTCAAATGATAAGAATTAATAAGCAGTCCTCTTTAACAGCTACTATGACACAAACAAATGTCTATTGTTATGGAGAGGCTAACGGTTCAGCCAGCGTTTTAACTACTGGAGGAACCGGTCCATATTCATATAGTTGGAACACAGGAGAAACAACAGCTACTATTGAGAATTTAACTGTTGGAACTTATCATGTTACAGTAATGGACACAAAAGGATTAAAAACAACAGCCGATGTAACTATAACGCAACCTGAAATATTATCAGCACAGATTATAGTAGATGATGAGAGTTGCAGTGGATGTAAAAATGCTTTTGCAAATGTAGTAGCTGCTGGGGGTACATTACCTTATACTTATAGCTGGAGTACAGGAGCAACTACAGCCAGCGTTAATAATCTGGCAGAAGGAATTTATAATGTGGGGGTAATGGATGCTAATGGGTGTATGGTTATTAGCGAAATTACAATAACTAAACCAACGAAAGATGATGGTTTGAAAATCTTCAATGCTCTCACGCCAAACGGAGATGGTATTAATGACGAATTTATTATAAAAGGAATAGAATACTATCCTAATAATACACTCGAAATATATAATCGTTGGGGAGTTAAGGTTTATGAGACTGAAAAATATGGTCAAAACGGAAACTATTTCCGTGGTATCTCAGAAGGAAGGGTTACACTTAAACAGGATGACGGATTGCCTACAGGAACTTATTTCTATATTTTGAGGTATTCTGATGTTGAAGGAAAAGTGAGAGAGAAATCAGGATATTTGTATCTAACAAAATAAGGGTAAATTATCAGATGTAGTGTTGGTGATTAATTATTCCATATAAGATTAGCAGAAAACAACTATTTTATTATTATTGCAGTAAAAAGAAACTAAATATTTTTTTTTAAAGTGCACCTTAAAGTTTAGACAAATATATAATTAAGTTTAATAAAAAATGAGCTCGATATTTAATTGGGCTCATTCTTTTTAAATTAAGTTTACTTCTCAATTATATAGTGTCTGATATTTCCTTACTATCTATTTTTAAATTCTTTAATTGAAGTATATTTCTTCAGATAAAACAATTCAAATTTAAATATGTCAAAAAGTTTTCTATATAGACTATTGTCTAATGCTTTTATTCTCAAACTTCTGTCAGCTTGCTTAAAATATGGGAATTTTCAAGTAAAAGGCTCGAGTTTTGCACCCAGAAGTTCACTTTCACTTTATTACAATCATTAAAAAACACCTTATTTTAAAGCTGTTTTTTTGTTCCACAAATTTCTAGAATTTGATTAACAAACAAACGCTGTTACCAATTGAGCTTGCCTATTTATAGCCTGTATTTTAAAAAATGTTTTGTCATAAAAAAATGTCCTAAAACACCAATTTTAAAACTTTTTATAGACCATTTTTTCCCACCGATTAAAAGATATTTGAAAATATTTTTTAATAAAAAATGAAAAAACACATTTTAATTTTTAGCAGTATAGTAATTTTATTTTCTTGTTGTAATAAAGAGGCTTGTAGTGAAACGCTTTCAGCAGTTGAAAAAAACATCACACACCCTAAACCTCCCAAAACCGATGGGCCTCCCCGCATCTTGTTTATAGGAAATAGCCAAACAGAATATTTTGTGAGTACTCCAATATTGTTTAAGGAATTTTGCAACGTAAATAATCTATCAATCAATATTGACCAACTAATAACCGCAGGTGTTTCATTAAAAAAAGTTTATGAAACAAACAAAACAGAAGCTAATCAAATTCTTTCTAATAAGGATAAAGATGGTAATTATTATGATTATGCAGTTATTCAGGAATCAACTATCATAGCATTATCTGAAATTGAGACTTATAAAGCGAATGTGAAAATGATTGTTGAAAAAATACATAAAAACAGTCCAGATGTTGCTGTTTACATTTACCAAGGAATATCCCCCGCATCTTATACAAATTCTGATTTTATAAAATATCATAATGAAATGCGCAAAAATGCCATTTCAGTTATGAGACTTATAAAAAATGCTGGTTTATTAAGAGTCGGTGATGCCGTTAAAGATGCTTATGATGGTAAAAATGGTTATAAATATTTGGTCGCAAACAAAGACAACTTACGCTATGGAAAACATACTCTTCACCTTATAAACGATGGTGGTTTTATACAAGCAACTTTACTTTTTGCCACCATTTTCGATAAAAAACCAATCATTCCCAAAAAACTTCTATTAATTACGGGAACTAAATATTATGACAACCTAAGAAAACAAGAAGTTGTTAAGGCTATTAGCAATCCAAATGCCTTAAAAGAAATAGCTTTTAATAATCGTTAGTTTATTTTAATCAGCAACCAAGTACAACCCGACAAATAAGAAACGTACTGAAAGTTAGATTCTGCTAAAAAATTTAAACATCGGGAATCAAATGTATAGATAAAAAAAGATTTGTCTAATTTTCAATGATTTCAATTTTCACAAAAACTACACCACCGCTTTTATGGGATGCAATATCCATAAATGCATAAACATAACCAAACTATTTCAACTATCGGCGCACAATATGTTTCACTGCTAAAAGGTTTGAATTTTACATAAAGAAGTTTATTAAAACAAAAAACCTATTTCATTCCGAAATAGGTTTTTTGTTTTTTATTCAGATCGTTTTCTCGAATTCCTCACAATAATAAAAACCGAAAACGCAAAAACGATAAAATACACAATTGCGAGCGCTGGTTTGTCAAATTTCATATTCTCAAAATCAAATTGCTTATACAATGTCACACCTAAAATGACTGCTATAATCCAAAAAACAAATGTTCCTTTCTTATTTTCCATATTTTTAAGCTTTTAAGGTAAATTAATTTAGTCCTTAACTGTATTTTTATTGCTAAATATAAAACTAATTCCGGCACAAGAAAAGAGGTATTTTCAATCTAATCAAAAATTCATCACTTTTACATCAAACTCAAATCTTTCTATTTATATCAGATTATCAGATGATTACCAAAAAAAAATAGTATAAAAATTTGCGTAGTCAAATAACTACATATATATTTGTAGCCAAATAACTTCACAATGAATTTAAGACGAGATGTATTTCAGGCAATTGCCGACCCAACAAGGAGAGCTATATTATTACTAGTGACTTCGCATTCGATGACAGCAGGCACAATAGCATCTAACTTTGATACGGCACGCCCAACGGTTTCAAAACACTTAAAAATTCTAACGGAATGCGAATTATTACAGCAGACACAAAACGGTCGGGAGGTTTACTACAGTATCAATGCCCAAAAAATGAAGGAAGTTGCCGAATTTATCGAACCTTTCAGAAAAATGTGGGACGACAGATTCAACAAACTCGAGGACATAATGAAAAACTACAAACCTGAAAATTAAGCCAACATGGAACTAAAAACAAAAATAAATGCAGAAGACGGCAAACAGGAACTTGTGATTACAAGAGAATTTGATCTTCCTGTCGAATTACTTTTCAAAGCCTACACAGAACCTGAAATTGTAGCACAATGGATGGGAACCAAAGTATTAAAATTGGAAAACAAAAAATATGGCGGTTATCAATTTGAAACCAGTGATCCAAAAAGAAATGTAGTTGTTCAGATGAATGGCGTTATTCACGAATTTATTCCTAACCAAAAAATTACAAGAACATTTGAAATGGAAAACTCGCCTTTTGCTGTCCAATTAGAATTTCTCGAATTTGAAGCTCTCACAGAAAACACCAGCAAACTCACCATGCAAATTGTTTACAAATCAAATGCACTTAGAGACCAAATGCTTCAGCTTCCATTTAAACAAGGACTCAACATGGCGCACAATAGACTACAAGAAATAGTAAGCAAATTAAAATAAACACATCATGACAAAGAGAAACAAAATAATATACTGGGTTGCCACACTTTGGCTGTCATTAGGCATGCTGTCAACCGGAATCGTACAAATCTTGCAGGTAAAGGAAGAAGTAGACATGATGGCGCATTTAGGTTATCCGCTTTATTTCATGGTCATATTAGGTGTTTGGAAATTACTCGGCGTTATCGCAATACTAATTCCTAAATTTCCTGTTTTAAAAGAATGGGCTTATGCCGGTTTCTTTTTTGCAATGTCAGGTGCTATCTTTTCGCATTTTTCCCGAGGAGACGAAGCCATAGCCTATTTTGGACCGACATTATTACTTGTTTTAATTGCTCTTTCTTGGTATTTTAGACCTGCGGACAGAAAAACGATTTCAGTTTAACCAATAAAATCAAACAGCATGAATCCGAAAGTTGATTTTTATTTTAATGATGCCAAAAAATGGCAGGAAGAATTAAAACAATTAAGAATGATTGCACTCGATTGCCAGCTTACCGAAGAATTAAAATGGGGTACGCCCTGTTACACCTTCGAAAAAAGCAATATTGTTTTAATCCATGCTTTTAAGGAGTATTGTGCTTTTTTATTTTTCAAAGGTGCTTTACTAAATGATACCGACGGAATTTTAATTCAGCAAAGCGAAAACGTTCAGGCGGCACGTCAAACTCGCTTCACAAATCGTAAAGAAATTGTTGACTTAAAAGCAATATTAAAAACATACATCTACGAAGCAATCGAAATAGAAAAAGCGGGTCTTAAGGTTGAATTAAAAAAGACAGCCGACTACGAAGTGACGGAAGAATTTCAAAAGAAATTAGACGAAGACAAACAGCTGAAAAAAGCTTTTGAATCCTTAACTCCCGGTCGACAAAGAGGGTATCTTCTGCATTTTTCACAACCAAAACAATCCAAAACCCGCGAAGCCAGAGTCGAAAAATCGATTCCGCAAATTCTCGACGGAAAAGGATTAAACGATTAATTAAAATTAATTCAAATGAAGGTAAAAGATATACTAGTACAACTTGAAGCTTTAGGCGATGAAAAAATGCGTGTTCACAATAAAAAACGAGGCGCAGGCGACAATCAGTTTGGAGTTAAAATGGGCGATATTCGAACGTTGGCCAAAAAGATAAAAACCAATCATGAATTGGCATTAGAACTTTGGGACACCGAAAATGTTGACGCCCGATTTTTAGCTACCTTAATTATCGACCCTAAGAAGCTTTCAAATAATCAAATTGCCAGAATAGTTTCTTCCGAAAAATTCACACACATCGCCGACTGGTTTTATTCGTACGTAATAAAATTATATTCCGATAGAGAAACTTTACGACAAGAATGGATGCATTCATCAGATGTTATGCACGCACGCGCTGGCTGGAGCCTCACAAGTGGCTGTGTAGCGCGCAATCCAGAATTAGTTAACATTCCGGCGCTTTTAGACACAATCGAGTCGGAAATGCCAAAAGCAGCTCCTGAAATACAATGGACAATGAATAGCACGCTGGCAACTATCGGAATTAATCATCCTGAATATCGCGAACGTGCGTTGTCTATTGGAGAAAAATTAGGTATTTACAAAGATTATCCAACTTCTAAAGGCTGCACCTCACCTTTCGCCCCAATTTGGATTAATGAAATGGTTCGCAGACAAGGTTAAAATTATTGTTCTAATTATTTTCAACACATAGAAACATAGTTTTGCAACCTAAAAGGCGCTTCACTAATTTAAAAACACATAAAGCCGGACGGCAAATAAAGCATCATGAGCAAAAATAAATTATCACAGGAACATCAGGAAGAAATCATCAGCATTTTGAAAGCGCGATTTGAAAAAAACAAAACACGCCATGAAGCTCTTGACTGGAATAAAGTACAAGAGAAATTAGAAGCGAATCCGGACAAACTTTGGTCCATTCTTCAAATGGAAAAAACTGAAGGCGAGCCTGATGTTGTCGGCTACGACAAAAACACAAACGAATATATTTTTTTCGATTGCGTTGCCGAAAGTCCAAAAGGCCGTCGCAGTCTTTGTTACGATCGTAAAGCCCTAGATTCACGAAAAGAACACAAACCAAAAAACAGCGCTTTGGATATGGCCGAAGAAATGGGAATTGAAATCCTGACCGAAGAACAATATCGCCAACTTCAGGAACTCGGGAATTTTGACACTAAAACTTCAAGCTGGATCGCGACGCCTTCAGATGTTCGCAAACTGGGCGGTGCTTTATTTTCAGACTTTCGTTATGGCAGGACTTTCGTCTATCACAATGGTGCAGAATCTTATTATGCAGCCAGAGGTTTTCGCGGATTTATTAAAGTTTAACATTATCTAGGAGCTATTTCCTGCTATCCTTCCAAATCTTTTGTGCCTCCCGAAGCCTCGGGACCGGCACAAAAGGATTTTCCCTCCCATCAGGGCTAGGGAACTTATTTCCATAAGAAACACTCCCAAAAATAACCACATCCTTTTATCAATAATCATTTAAATTAAATCACGATTATTTCACAAAAGAACTTCTCCTACAAAATAAAACTTTCATAAATTCGTTGAGATTAATTAACCTACTAACCTAATCCCAAATTGGTTTATGAAAAAATTATTACTATTATCATTTATTATGATCAGCTGCTCAACATGGGCACAATCCGCAACGGCTTATTTTGACAAAGCCATGAAAAAGGCCGAAGCCGGCAACACAAAAGGCGCCATCGCCGATTACACTAAAGCAATAAACATGAATTCTAAATTTGTAGAAGCCTACCAAAACCGCGCCGTTGCAAAATTCAACACAAACGATTTAAAAGGAGCTCTTGCAGATTTCAACAAAACAATCGAATTAGATGACATGAATGTTTATGCCTACACAGGAAGAGCAAACGTTCATTACAAATTAATGAATTACAAAGAAACCATCGCTGATTGTACTTCATCGCTCGGTTTAAATCCAAAAGATTATGTCGCTTACAATTTGAGAGGTTTGGCATATAACAAAATTGGAGATAAAAAAAATTGCTGTAAAGATTTCACTAAAGCAATCGAATTAGGCAGTCAGAGTGCCATAAAAAACAAAAAAACGTTCTGTAAATAAAATCAAAATAAATTTTAAATATCAAAAAGCAATCTGTAGAAAATCATTTTTCAGATTGCTTTTTTTGTTAAAACACCTCAGCTATTTTCATATAAAAGATATCCTTACATTTGTTCTTTAAACTAACCTTGAATGGCACTTCTTAAAAAAATAAACAACCACGCACAAACCGATAAAAATTCTGGATTCGGGACTAATGCAAACAGTTACGGCGGGAGATTTGTAAATAAAAACGGCACTCCGAATATCGAAAAACGAGGAATGAACATACTGCGCCGCATCAGTTGGTATCACACCATGATTGACATGCCCAACTGGAAATTCATGCTTATTTTATTTACTTTTTACATCGTCATCAATTTTATTTTTGCAATACTTTATTACGTAATCGGGATCCAGCATCTTGATGGTATTGCGCAGTCACAAAGTGTACTGACACAATTTGGCCAGGCTTATTTTTTTAGTGCACAAACTTTCACCACAGTAGGATACGGACATATTAGTCCAACCGGGTTTTTAACCAGCGCATTATCTGCTGCTGAAGCTCTTATTGGTTTATTAAGTTTTGCCATTGCAACAGGTTTATTTTTTGGAAGATTTAGTAAACCCACTGCTTTTTTAAAATTCTCACACAATGCATTAATTTCTCCATACGGCGAAGGCAAAGGATTAATGATTCGTCTTGTCCCTTATAAAAATACCAATTTTACAGATGCAAAAGCAAAAGTCACACTCGGAATGAGTATTGAAGAAAACGGTGCACAAACAAATAAATTCTATAATTTAGAACTCGAATTAGACAAGATTAATGCACTCTCATTAAGCTGGACATTGGTTCATCCTATAACAGAAAATAGTCCTTTATACAATTTCACCGAAGAAGATTTTAAAAGAATTCATGGCGAAATTCTAGTCTTTATAACCACTTTCGATGACATGTACAGTAACACAGTAGCAGCTCGAACATCTTACACTTTCAATGAAATTATTTATGGTGCAAAATTCGTAGCCATGTACAACAGAAGCAAAGATGCCTCAAAAACTATTTTGTATCTGGACAGCTTAAATCAGTATGACACAACAAACCTCTGATAATCCAATCATTTTAATCAACTTTTAAATATAGTTTCAGTTTTTATTCTATTTTTGTTTATCCAAAAATCATATAATGATAAACAATATAAAAACGGTTTTTAGCATAAAGGACCTTGAAAACTTATCAGGAATAAAAGCACACACAATTCGTATATGGGAAAAAAGATACAATATCCTTGAACCAATGCGAACTGATACCAATATCAGACTTTATAACGTACACAATTTACAGAAGTTATTAAATATAACTTTACTACATGAATACGGTTACAAAATATCTAAAATAGCCACTTACCAGGAGGAGAAAATTCCGCAATTGGTTCGTGAAATCATTTCAAAGAAAAATTCGCAAAATTATGCCATCACATCATTTAAGATGGCGATGATGAATTTTGATCAGGAATTATTCTTTAACACATTTGACTGGCTTATTTCAGAAAAAACATTCAGCGAAGTTTTCAAGGATCATTTTCTTCCATTATTAAAAGAATTAGGCTTACTATGGCAGTCTGAAACGATAACGCTTGCAAATGAGCATTTCATGTCGCATTTGATCAAACAAAAGATTTTAATTTATACTGAAAGTCTTCAGATTTTAAAACCTACTAATACGGAACGCGTCTTTATACTTTCATTACCACTTAATGAGGCGCATCAAATTGGGTTATTATACATGCAATATGAACTTTTATTAAAGGGATACAAAACTATTTACTTAGGAGAAAGTATGCCTCTTGAAAATTTACAGGATCTTATTAAACATTTTGAGAACATTACGTTCGTTTCTTTCATGACCATTCAACCAGATCGCCGCGTAATTAACCAATATGTAAAAACAATGGGGCAGAAATTACTGGAAAAAAATAACGAAATCTGGCTTATGGGTAACATGATTGAACATATTGACGAAAAAGTTTTACCTGAAAGAATAAAACTTTTTTACACAATGGAGGAGACACTCGAAAGAATATAGTTTTTTTTGTTTATAGTTTTTGTATATTTGTTAGACAAATGAAAAAAACTATTGCTATAATTGGTTCAGGCTTCTCCTCTTTAGCCGCTTCATGTTATCTTGCTAAACAAGGTAACAAAGTGACTATTTATGAAAAAAACGAAACGATCGGCGGTAGAGCAAGACAGTTTAAACAAGATGGCTTTACCTTCGATATGGGACCAAGCTGGTACTGGATGCCAGATGTTTTCGAGCGTTTCTTCAATGATTTCAATAAAAAATCTTCTAATTATTATGAGCTCATCAAACTAAATCCAGCTTATCGGGTTTATTTTGGGGTGAATGATTTCATAAATATTTATGATAATCTTGAAGAAATAAAAACCACTTTTGAAAACATCGAGAAAGGAAGTGGTTCAAAACTTGATTCTTTTATCAATCAGGCAAAAAGTAATTATGACATCGCCATCAAAAACCTGGTTTATCGTCCGGGAGTTTCTCCATTAGAATTAATCACCCCCGAAACGATATTCAAATTAAATCAATTCTTAAGTACTGTAAGTACTGATATCCATAAGAATTTTACGAACCAAAGATTAATTCAGATTCTCGAATTCCCGGTTTTGTTTCTTGGTGCCAAACCATCAAAAACACCTTCTTTTTATAATTTTATGAATTATGCCGATTTTGGTTTGGGAACATGGCATCCGAAAACCGGAATGTTTGATGTCGTTCGCGGAATCGAAAAACTGGCACTTGAATTAGGCGTTACTATTGAAACCAATTCACCAATAGAAAAAATTATTGTTGAGAATACAACCGCCACCGGAATTGTAATTAACGGAAAAATCATAACAGCAGACATCATTTTAAGCGGTGCTGATTATCAGCATACTGAAATGTTATTGGAAAAAGAATATCGCGTTTACTCTGAAAAATATTGGGAAAGTCGTGTTTTTGCACCTTCCTCTCTTTTGTTTTTCGTTGGCTTCAATAAAAAAATAGAAAATATTACACATCACGCCTTATTTTTTGACGTCGATTTCAACCAGCATGCAGCAGATATCTACGACGATCCAAAATGGCCAGAAAACCCGTTATTCTACGCCAATTTTCCATCAAAAACTGATGAATCTGCAGCACCAAACGGAATGGAAAGCGGTTTCTTCCTGATTCCTTTAGCTCCCGGAATAAACGATACTGAAGAACTTCGAGAAGTTTATTTCGAAAAAATAATTACCCGCTTTGAAAAGCTTACACAACAAAAAATTAAAAACAACATTATATTTAAAAAGTCCTTTTGCAAGAATGATTTTGTGAGTGATTACAACGCTTACAAAGGAAATGCTTACGGAATGGCCAATACGCTTTTGCAAACTGCTTTTTTAAGACCAAAACTAAAAAGTAAAAAAGTACGTAACTTATATTTTACCGGACAATTGACCGTTCCTGGCCCCGGTGTTCCTCCTGCCTTAATTTCAGGAAAATTAGTCGCTGAGTTAATTCAAAAATCTCTAAGATCATAAAAAGATGAAATCAATATTTGACACAGTTTCTTTCCAATGCAGCAGATTGGTTACCAAGAACTACAGCACTTCATTTTCCCTTGCCGTAAAAATGCTTGCCCCAAGTATACAAGATGGTATTTACAGCATTTATGGGTTTGTTCGTTTTGCCGATGAAATAGTAGACTCTTTTCATGATTATGACAAAGAAAACCTCATTAATGATTTTGAGAAAGAACACTACAAAGCAATGGAAATGGGCATTAGCCTCAACCCCATTTTAAACTCCTTTCAGCATACCGTAAAACAATATAATATTACCGACGATTTGGTTCAGGCATTTCTTAAAAGCATGAAACTAGATTTGATAAAATCAACTTACAACACACAAACGGAATACGAAGATTACATTTACGGTTCTGCAGATGTTGTTGGCTTAATGTGCTTAAAGGTTTTTGTAAAGGGAAACAATCAAAAATATGAGCAATTGAAACACGAAGCGATGCGATTAGGATCAGCCTTTCAGAAAGTAAATTTCCTCAGAGATTTGAAAGACGATAATTTAGTTTTGAACCGAAATTATTTTCCCGGAGTCGACTTAAAATCTTTCGACGAAGATGCAAAAAACAAAATCATCGATGAAATTGAAACTGATTTCAAAATCGCTTATCAGGGAATTGTAAAACTTCCAATGGAAGCGAAATTTGGCGTTTATACTGCTTATATCTATTACAAAAAACTGCTTAATAAACTAAAAAAAACACCTTACCACGAAATTGGGAATTCGAGAATCAGAATTTCAAATTATACCAAAGCGGGACTTTTAGCCCAATCTTTTGTAACTTACAAACTGAAATTGGTATAGAGATTCGCGTTGTTTATGTAATTCCGACGAAGGAGGAATCTCCGCGACGTGAGCAACCACCAAGGATTTCTCCTTCGTCGCAATTGACAAGAGAGAATAAATTTTATTCTTTTGAGTTAATCTTTTACCATTTAAAGCTAAACTCTTAAAGTTTTAAGCAATAATTTTAATACTTCAACAAATAAAAAATGATTTCTTTTTTAATCTTATTAGGTGTATTTCTGTTCATGGAATGTGTGACCTGGCTTACGCACAAGTACATAATGCATGGATTGATGTGGTATTTTCACGCCGATCATCATCAGCCTAAATACGAGCATACTTTTGAGCGAAATGATATTTTCTTTGTCATTTTTGCTGTTCCGAGTATCGTTCTTTTTTATTTTGGTGTTCAGGGCGGGTTCAATTACTTGTTTTTTATTGCTTGTGGCGTAACTTTATACGGCATGTGTTATTTCCTGATTCACGATGTTTTGATTCATCAGCGTTTTAAATGGTTCAAAAACACTAAAAACAAATACCTCATCGGGTTACGAAAAGCACATAAAATACATCATAAGCATTTAGGAAAAGAAGAAGGAGAATGTTTCGGAATGTTATTTGTTCCTTTTAAATATTATAAAATGTAAATTGATTTATGAAAGTATACAAAATAGAAACCGTTCAACATGTCAATGCCAGTGTCAAAGAATGCTGGGATTTTTTTTCAAGTCCGAAGAATCTTCAAACGATAACACTCGATAATATGAGTTTTAAAATTCAGGATTTCGACAACAAGCGCATGTATGCAGGCCAAATTATTACGTATACTTTAAGACCTCTATTTGGAATTAAAATTAATTGGGTTACGATTATTACAGTTTCAAAAGAAAACCAATATTTTATAGACGAACAGCGTTTTGGTCCGTATGCATTATGGCATCATAAACACTTTTTTGAACCCACTGAAACTGGTACAAAAATGACTGACATTGTACATTATGCTTTGCCTTTCGGATATTTAGGACGCATGATGAATCGTCTGATTGTAGAAAACAAACTGAAAACCATTTTTAAGTACCGATATAATAAAATCGAAGAATTGTTTAATTCAAAAGTATTAGTTGAAAATCAAATCGATAAAAAGCATTTAATATTTAGCAAGCTTTAATCAGCTGAGAAACCATTTTCTCTTAAAATTCCTTTTTATAAAATAAAATCTACGTTTCTATCTGTCTAAGACAGAAACTATATATTTCTTCAGAAAAGATTAAAAATGACAAAACAAAAAGTTACTTTTTTCTGGTTTCGACGCGATTTGCGTTTAGAAGATAACACCGGATTATTTCATGCTTTACAATCAGAATTTCCGGTAATTCCGCTATTTATTTTTGATGATGATATTCTGGAAAACCTGCCAAAAAATGACGCGCGAGTGAGTTTTATTTATGATTCACTTCAAAAAATAAACGAGCAACTTCAAACCATTGAATCTTCAATTTTAATCAAAAAGGGAAAAACTACTGATGTTTGGAAAACGCTTTTAGGAGAATTTGATATTCACAAAGTGTTTTTTAATAAAGATTATGAGCCGTATGCAATTCAACGTGATTTGGCCATTTCTACCTTGTTAAAACAAAAAAATATCGAATCTTTTTCCTTGAAAGATCATGTTATTTTTGAAGAAAAAGAAATCACAAAATCAGACGGACTTCCCTACACCATTTATACGCCTTACAAAAATAAATGGCTCGAGAAATATCATTTTTCAGGGCAAGCTCCGGAATTTGATACCAAACCCCTACTATCCAATTTTGCTAAAAAACAATTTCAATTTCCTGAGTTATTAGATATTGGTTTTGAAAGAAGTGCTATAAAAGTGCTTCCGCATAACTTAACTCAAATAGCAAATTATAAGGAAACCAGAGATTTTCCGGCTTTAGACAGCACTTCTTATCTTTCGCCGCATTTGCGTTTTGGAACCGTTAGCATTCGGAAACTGGTGAATTGGGCCAACCGAAAAAACCAGACTTTTTTAAGTGAATTGATTTGGAGAGAGTTTTTTATTCAGATCCTTTTTAGCTTTCCGAATTGCGTGAGCCACAATTTCAAGCCGGCTTACGATAGTATTCAGTGGCGCAATAACGAAGATGATTTCAAACGCTGGTGCACCGGGACAACTGGTTATCCAATGGTCGATGCCGGAATGCGTCAGCTTAATGAAACCGGTTATATGCACAATCGCGTTCGTATGGTTGTAGCCAGTTTTTTATGCAAGCATTTGCTGATTAACTGGCAATGGGGAGAAGCTTATTTTGCCGAAAAATTATTAGATTTTGAGTTGGCGTCAAACGTAGGAAACTGGCAATGGGCAGCAGGAACGGGTTGCGATGCCGCGCCTTATTTCAGGGTTTTTAATCCGGAAATTCAACAAAAGAAATTTGACGAAAAAGGAATCTACCTCCGTAAATGGATTCCGGAATTTGATTTGGGTTATGATGAACCTATGATTGATCACGCTTTTGCGAGAGATCGGGCGATTGCGACTTATAAGGCGGGGATACTTAAATAAATTCCAATTTTTTAAATCCCAAATTCCAATTTTTTTATTCGCTACAATTGGAATTTGGAATTTTTATATTGGAATTTCCCCTCCTAATATTTCAAATAATTCTCCACTACAATCTTAGCCTTCAAATCAAACATCAAATTGTATAAACCAAAGAAAGTCCTGTTCATGTAAATAAAATGTTTTGAACCACGGTTTCCGTTCATTTTTTTGAGATTGGTATCGTTTGAGAAACGCTCGCCTAATTTGGCAATACTTTGAAAAAATGTTTCATCAGCAAAATCGAAAGTTTCGTTTTGAAAAGGTTTCGTGAAAAGCGATAATAAATCATGAAACATCTCTGTAAAATATTCAATTTCTGCAGGCGAATCATCTGGACGAAGAATTTCTAATTCAAATAATTTCTCATTGAAACGATTTGGATCCGTTATGATTTTTTTATTGATCAATTCAAAATATGGAATATAAAAATCGTTCGGAATTAGTTTCATACACCCAAAATCAAGTGCAATTAATTGGTTATTTTCATCTACCAAAAAATTTCCCGGATGCGGATCAGCGTGTACTTTTCGTAAAACATGAATTTGGTACATATAAAAATCCCACAATGCCTGCCCAAGTTTATCCCCAACTTCACGATCTATATTTTTTGCGGTAAATTCCGAAAGATGAATTCCTGTCATCCAATCCATTGTAATGATCTTCTCTGATGAAAATTCAGGATAATAATTTGGGAAAATTATGTTTTCGATTTTACTGCAGGCCTTAACAACTTCCTGACTTTGTTTCAGTTCAAGCAAATAATTGGTTTCTTCAATCAGTTTGTCTTCGACTTCTTTAAAATATTTATCAGAATCTTTTCCCTGCAAATTAAACATTCGGATAGCAATAGGTTTTACCAGCGCCAAATCAGACGAAATGCTGTTGGCAACACCCGGATATTGAATTTTAACTGCCAGTTTTTTGCCATCCTTAACAGCCAGATGAACCTGACCAATGCTAGCAGCGTTTACCGAATTAGCATTAAATTCATCAAAAATCTCATAAGGCGTTTTGCCAAAATTGGTTTTAAAAGTCTTCAAAACCAAAGGTGCCGAAAGTGGCGGAACGGAAAATTGCGACAACGAAAATTTCTCCACATAAGCCTGAGGCAAAAAGTTTTTGTCCATACTTAACATCTGGGCGACCTTTAGTGCACTTCCTTTTAGACTTTTTAATCCGTCATAAATGTCTTCGGCGTTATTTTCGTTTAGTTTATCACGGGTTAAATCAGAATTTACCATTTTTTCAGCATAATGCTTAATGTAGTTCACTCCTACTTTTGCTCCGGTTTGGACCAATTTACTGGCCCTTTCTATTTTTGAAGTTGGTATATAATCGATTGTTTTCATTGCTTGCTGTATATTTTTTCCTTGAACAGAAATTTTCCAAAATCAATCAAATGGTTCATTGGCGCGACATTCATCAATTCGAACGAAGCATTAACAGATTTTTCGATAAAAATATCTGTTTTTTCAAAAGCCGCAGATTCATCATCGACCCAGAATTTAATCGTCATCATGAGTTGCAGCCATGCGCTTTCCTGAATGGCTTTTTCCTGAAATTTTTGAAGTTTTTCCTGTTCCAGTCTGTAATCGTCTGTCAGGATTTCAGAAACATATTCTTTGAATGCCTCACGAAGCGAAGTGAGCTGTACGAGATTTTTTAATGGATTTCTGTCGAGTTTCAGTGATTGCAAAACATAACTTCTATTAGCAGTTAGAACTTCGAAGAAAGTAAAATAAAAACTCAACATTTTATTCTTCATATCGTATTCCTGATATTCTGAATTTTTGTGCAATAAATCAATTGTATTGACTAAAAAGAGCCTGAATATCTCTTTTTCTAAACCTTCCAGCGTTCCAAAAAAAGTATAAAATTCCGTTTCTGCGAAATCATTTTCTTTTGCAAAATGATAGACTGATTTTGGTTTTTGTCCTTTTTCTAAAACTTCATTCATGTACATTGAAACGATATCTTCCTTGCTGATTATCTTCTTTTTAGTAGCCATTTGATTTAAATTTAGAATTCGCCTTAAAGGTAAGCAATGTTTAAGTATCTTTACATAAGCTTAAACAGGATGCACTGTTAAATATATTATAATATCATGTCTGCAAATGTTTTATTAACCGGAGGCACTGGATTTGTTGGTAAACATCTAACTGATGTTCTTATCGACAGCGGATTTTCGGTGTCTGTTTTAAGTCGTTCGACCAGAAAAAATACGCCATCCATTACTTATTATAGATGGAACCTTAAAGATAATTTTATCGACAACGAAGCTATTCTGAAAGCCGATTATATTATTCATTTGGCCGGCGAAGGAATTGTAGAAAAACGGTGGACTAAAAAGCGTAAAAAAGTAATCTTAGAAAGTCGCATCAAACCCATTGAACTTATTCATACTATTCTAAAAGACAACAATAAATCCTTGGAGGCATTTATTTCAGCTTCTGCGGTTGGAATTTACGGCGCGATAACCAGACAGGAAATTTGCCTTGAAAATACGCCTCCGGCAGATGACTTTTTAGGAACAACATGTCAAAAATGGGAACATGCTGCTGATCAGATAAGTTTATTGGGAATTAGAACGGTAAAAATCAGGACCGGAATTGTTTTAGGTAAAAATGAAGGGTTTCTAAAAAAAATTATGCCCAGTTTTAAAGCCGGTTTCGGAACTATATTAGGCTCAGGAAAACAATATTTACCCTGGATTCATGTCGAAGATTTATGCCACATTTATCTAAAAGCAATAGTTGACACTGAAATGCAAGGCGCATACAATGCCACAATTACGGACAATACCACAAACGCCACTCTTTCGAGAATGCTGGCACATTTGTACGGATATACGATGTGGGTACCAAAAATACCAGCATTTTTAATCAAACTATTTTTAGGGGAAATGAGTGTTGCAGTTTTAGAAGGACAACGTGTTTCATCTGAAAAAATACAAAAGACAGGTTTTGAATTTCAATATACCGATATAGAAACCACACTTTCGCATAGTTTGTCATAAGACCTATTCCTTTATTTTAAAGTTAAAAAAATTAGGTCTTCGCTACGGATAACTCCTGTCAAATCTGTATTTGCTGTTTTCGAAATTTTTGCTTCTATTTCTTTCGGCAATTCAATATTAAAGTCGGTTATCGAAATTGGGAAATCAGAATGGATCAGGATCCCGTCGTTTACTTTTTTCAGGAATGCCTTCACTTCAACTTCTTTTGATTTTCCGCGAACGGTCAATTTTCCTTTTATTGTATATTCTTTTTCGATTTCAGTGATATCTTTCAAATCAAATTTGGCAATTTTACCTTTAAAAACTGCTTTTGGATATCGATTACTCTCCATATAATTGTCATTAAAATGCTCTTGCATTAAATCTAGTTTAAAGCGAAAATCTTTGACAACAACGGTACAGATGAAAGCGCTGGTTTTAGGTTCTAAAACAATAGCGACAGATCTATTTACAGCTTTTACTTCCTCAAACAAAGGCACAGAAGCTTCAAAATTTACAGTGGCCGTATTGGTTATAAATTTCTCCTGAGCAAATAAAGAAAATGCTGAAAAAAGCAAGATTAATAATGTAGTTCTTTTCATAATCGTCAACAATTAAACAATTATGTCATTCGGTTTTTTAGTATAATTAACTAAAAAAAGAAATCAGATTTTTAAAAATCGAATGGCAATACTCCGTGAAAATATAGTAACTTATCTATACACTTAAAGTTACGCAATTTTTTAGAGGTAAGTTGCTGATTTTATGCTAAATATTTGTGAAAAGTTTAAGGGTAAAAATATGGAATGTATTTTTTTCAATGCTTTTTTTTTAATTATTGTACTTCAGTACAAATCTCAACTAAAAACCCATCTAAATCTCTCACATACGCTACTACTTGTCCCCATGGTTTTGCGGTTGGTTCTTTTATCAAAACGGCACCAAATGAAGTCGCTTTTTGAACCAGTTCCGGAACATCATCTGTTATAAAACCAATTTCGATTGCAAAAGGTTTATTATCTAAATGACTTTCAATAAACCCATCTTTTACGTTTTGAGCTGCGAGGTTTTTTGAAGCAAATGAAAGTGTCGTTTCTCCGGTTATTAATTCCCCATAATCATTGCCTGGGGCTATAAATTTTCTAGAAAAACCAAAAACATTTTCATAAAACACAATTGATTTTTCTACATCTTCAACATATAAAATTGTATACCCGAATTTTACCATTTTAATCCATTTTTAATTAAAGTAAAGTTGCTACAACTTTAACACATAGACACATAGATTATGCGAACTTAAAAATAGGCGTTTCACTTTTTAAAAATACATATAGCTCACTATGTGCAAGAAATGTATTTCTTTTTGTTAACTTTTTTCTTAAAAATAAAATCTATGTTTCTATGTGTTAAATTAATTTTCTAACTAATTTCCAAAAGCACATTATATTGATCTAAACTCGCCAAATCTTCAATCGAATTTACTTTTGTGGTTTTCTCATGTTCCTGAAATTCTTTTTTAGCCTCATTATGTTTAATCGCTTTTCTAAAACGACGAACCTCCTCAAGATTTGATAAAATTAATCCGGGAACCTGAACGCTTTTGCCTTCTTTATCTTTGGCAACCATTGTAAAATAAGAAGAGTTACAATGTTTGATTGCTCCTGTCTGAATATTTTCTGCTTCAACACGAATTCCTACTACCATCGAACTTCTTCCCACATAATTAACTGAAGCTTTCATGGTAACCAATTCGCCCACCTCAATAGGTTTCAGGAAATTTACCGTATCAACTGAAGCTGTCACGCAATAATTACCGGAAAATTTTGATGCCGAGGCAAAAGCAATCTGATCCAGTAATTGAAGAATATAACCTCCGTGGATTTTTCCACTAAAATTGGTATGCGAAGGCAGCATCAATTCTGAAATACTAATTTTTGATGATGAAACGGGTTTGAAATCTGCAGTCATATATATGATGGTATTATTTTAATGATTGATTTTCTTCGGTATTTGAAGCTCTGGCAATAATATTTTCCGGAAGCGACTTTTTAGCCTTTGCTCCCATTTTTTTCAATTTTTCTACGCTCGAAATTAAGTTTCCTTTTCCGTCTACCAATTTATTCATGGCGCTGTCATATTCATTTTTAGTGTCTTTAATTTTGTTTCCTATTCTAACTAAATCAGAAACAAAACCTTCAAATTTATCGTATAAAGCTCCGGCCTGTCTCGCAATTTCGAAAGCATTTTCCTGTTGTTTCTGATTGCTCCACATACTATCAATAGTACGCAAAGTCGCCAATAAAGTGGTTGGTGTAACAATTACGATATTGCGATCAAAAGCTCTATTATATAAGGTAGAATCTTCGTTTAATGCAATGGCAAAAGCTGGTTCAATGGGAATAAACAGCAAAACAAAATCCGGGCTTTCTATTTGATACAAATCGTGATAATTTTTACTTCCGAGTTGTTCTACATGCCTTTTTATAGACGAAACATGTTCTTTTAGAAAATCAATTTTCAGAAGTTCTGATTCTTCGTTGATCCATTTTTCATAAGCAACCAATGAAACTTTAGAATCTACAATCATTTTTTTTCCGTCGGGCAAATTAATGACAACATCAGGAAAAACCCTGCTTCCTTCCGAGTTTGTAAAACTTTGCTGCACTTCGTATTCCCTGCCTTTTTCTAGTCCGGATTTCTCTAAAACACGCTCTAAAACCAGTTCTCCCCAATTTCCCTGCATTTTGCTTTCACCTTTTAAAGCTTTGGTTAAGTTCAGGGTTTCTTTGCTCATTTGTGCATTCATTTCGCTCAAACCTAAAATCTGCTGACGTAATGCGGCATGATAATCGATACTTTCTTTGTGTGTTTGTTCAACTTTTTGCTCAAATCCCTGAATTTTATCCTGCAAAGGCAACAAGATATTTTTCATGTTCTCGTTATTTTGTTCCGTGAATTTAACCGATTTCTCTTCGAGGATTTTATTTGCCAAATTTTCAAACTCTTTCGTGAATTTTTCCTGAAGTTCACTAATCTCCGCTTTTTGCTCTTTATGACGTTCCCATAAATTCTCGAAATCAACTTCTTTTTTAGAAAGCTGAATGGCAAGACTGTCTTTTTCGGTTCGAATACTTTCTTTTTCTGAATTATTGGATTGCAGCACTTTTTCAAAATTTCTCCTTTCGTTTTCAAACTGCTCCTTTTGTAATTGAAATTGATTCGCATTCGCATTTAATCGTTCTTCCAAACTCACTTTTTCAGATTGAAATTTAGCCGAAAACAGCATCTTTCCTAAGTAAATCCCTAGAAATAGCGCTACAACAAAAGCCATTAAAACCGGAAGAAATTCAAACATAACTTAGTTTTTTTTTACGTAAAAGTACGCAATAATACGTAGAGCTTAATTTTTAAAATTAAAATTTCACGAATTATTGTCAATTCTAAATTAAATAAACATTCAAAAAAAAACAGCCTAAAAAAAAAATAAACGCAACCATTTACAAAAAGTTCATCTACTAAATATAACCTATTAAAATAATACCATGAAAAAATTAATGCTAGGCTTGTTTATAGCTTTCGGATTTAGTGCCTGTTCTCTTAGTAACGATGAAATGAATGTAGATTGTGGAACAAATACCGATGTGGCTTTTACAGGATTTCCTCTTTTATGTAATTATAGTGTCAAAAAATTAGAAGAAAATGCCACGGCTTATGTTTTTAGCACACAAGAAAAGATGGAAAGCTACTTTACAAAACACGAAAATACTTGTACAGTTCCAAGCGATCCTACTATCGATTTTACCAAAAACTATTTGGTAAGCATTTTTGCCGGACAAAAACCTACTAGCGGCTATGAGATAAAAATTACTTCTATTATTGAAAACAATTGCGAAATTGTAATCAATTTTTACGAAAAAGCTCCTCAAGTTGGAGAGGTCGTGACACAAACACCTACGTATCCGGCAGATTACATCCTGATTCCTAAAACTTCCAAATCAATTATTTTTAACAGAAATACAGAGAGTCCGGACAATATGGTAATTGGAACATATTTTAGTAAATGCACAGGAGCTGCTTGCCAAAAGTTTTTTCAGATAAACGAATTTAATATTTTGAATTTTCAAAATGTGGTAAGCGGTAATTACGATTTTAAGCAATATAAATATACTTCAACTGGAAAAAGAGGTGAATATACTTTGTTTTTGAAAAATGTCCCAGCAGAAATTTTGAACTTAAAAGGACTAACAAAAATCTACGGTGCGCCAGATTCAGCAGATCAGGGAGGTATTTATTTTGAGTTGAAACAGGGTGCAGTTGCAACCAAAGTTTATATCGACATTAATGACACTGCTGATCAAAGTGCAGAAATAAAACTTTTCAAAAAAGCAATCCAGGATAAAATCACGAGTTTAAAATAATCTGATTATGAAAAAACTTTCTATATTATTTATTGTATTTAGCCTTTTCACGACAGGATATTCTCTGGAAACTAAAGTTGTAAGTTCAGGTTCTATTATCAATACCTGGATTTGGGAAAAATCAGTTGGAGGAACAACTAATCCTTATACGGCAACACCAAAAACTACAGGTTTCAACAAAAAAATAGTATTTACTCC
Source organism: Flavobacterium aquidurense (assembly GCF_031458035.1). Lineage (GTDB taxonomy): Bacteria > Bacteroidota > Bacteroidia > Flavobacteriales > Flavobacteriaceae > Flavobacterium > Flavobacterium aquidurense_C. The sequence goes on along the minus strand of NZ_JAVDXR010000008.1, from coordinate 182,160 downwards.
GGAAGGGAGAGTTATCACTTATAAAAACGATGTAGAAATTAGAAACAGTCCTTATCAGATCGAAAAAGGCACAGGTATTTTTGACCATTCACAACATGACCTGATAACTTTTGAAGGGAAAACCTACATCATAGAAAATCTTGATAATCAAAACTTAACAATCGTCAGTAATAGTCAGGATGCAACGCGAAGCATTTATAAAAGGTAGTTTTTTAAGTTTATAAAAACTATTTTTGCAAAACCAAATAAAAACCATTTTTGAAAGACGATTTAGATATATATATCAGGCAATGCATGGAAAATGACAGAGGCGGACAACTGAAAATTTATCAGTTGTTCTCTCCTGTCTTATATGGTATTTGCTTGAAGTATATGAAAAATGAAGACGATGCGAAGGACGTTTTCCAAGAGGCATTTGTAATTGTTTTTCAAAAAATAAGCCAATACAAATTCGAAGGAAGTTTTGAAGGCTGGCTAAAACGTATTTTCATTAATAAACTAATCGAAACTTTAAATAAAAAGAAAAAAGAAAGTTTCTTTTTAGATGTTTTTGATCCTGATACTGATTTTACCGAAGAACAAGAATTAGATATTATTCCGATAGAACAAGAAAAATTACTGGAATACATCCGGGATTTACCTGATCAGTACCGGACGGTTTTTAACTTGTATGTTTTTGAAAAAATGAAACACAAAGACATAGCCGAATTATTAAAAATTTCAGAAGGAACATCAAAATCAAATTTAAATCGGGCGAAACGAATTTTGCAAAAAAGGATTTTGAGCATAAAAAATTTTAAAATAGCATGAAAAAACAAAACATAGAAGATATTTTTTCATCAATGGAAAACTTTTCAAGTATTCCGCCCCCAGAATTGTGGGCAAACATTGAGGAAAAATTAGACAAACCAAAAAAGAAAAAAAGAGCTATTCTTTGGTGGTCAGCAGCGGCATGCCTATTATTGGGCTTGCTATTGCCTTCTGTTTTATATTTTAGCTCAAATAAAGGAGCCGGAAGCATAAATAATGGCGCCGGAGGAAATAATAGTGTCGTTATCGAAGAGAATAAAAATGCGAATAAAAATGATGTAAATAATTCCAAAACAATCTCTACAGAAGAGACTAACCTAAACAAATCAAATGTTATCGAAAATTCTTCAGTAGAAAGCACAAAAAATAATACAGACCAAAACCAAATAAAAGAAACGGCGGTTGCTCATTCCGATTCTAACAATAAATCTAATACTCCAGCTTTAAAATCAAATTCCGAAAAAAGAAATGCAAATCAGGCGGTAGCCGAAAAAACTTTTAACGCCGGAAAACAAAACCAATTCAATTCACATTCAAATAATCAAACGCCCAATGCCATTTTTGAAAATCAATTGAATTCAAATTCTGCTGCTATTGCTTCAAACAATTCAAATTCAAATTTGAGCAATACGCAAACTACAATTTCTCAAAATAAAAAAGAAGTTGCGGCTACAACTGTTAAAACAGAAAAAGCGATTGCCGCTAATAATTCTCCAAAAACCAATTCTAAATTCAATGATGTTTTGAGTAAACAAGATTCTGTACAATTGGCTGAACTTCAAAATTTAGAAAAAGGAATTATAGCCCCTGAGGTTAAAAAAGAAAATGAAAAGGACACAAAAAAATCCAAAGCAGAAAAATGGGCTCTTGAAGTTTTTGCCGGAGTCGCCAATTCTGAAAATTATAAAAATGAAAAAACTTTAGGCAACGTCAACGATTCTAAACAAAGTAGTACGTACGGTGTTAAAACTAAATATAAAATCAATAAAAAATGGGCAGTTGGCTCAGGTTTTAAAATCAACGAATTAGGTCAAAGCGTGGCTAACGTTTCATACATAAGAACAAAAAACGATTTCTTTTTTGCTCCTGGTGATTACGTTCAAAGTTCTTCTTCACCTCAAATGTCAGTCGGTTCCGATGTGGTTTTGGTGTCAAACGCGACAAAAAGCACACTAAAAAGTGATAACATTGAAAGTGGGAATCTAGAGCAAAGTCTAAGATATTTTGAAATGCCTTTAGAGGTTTCGTATGCTGTCTTTTCTAAAAATAAAGCCACAATCAGTGTGAATACCGGCGGTTTTGTAGGCAAATTAATTTCTAACAATGTTGCTTTAGATGGTAATTCTATTGGTGAAAATGTTAGCGCAAATGATTTTGTGTATGGTTCAACATTAAGCAGTACCATACAATATCGTGTTTACAAAAAAACAAATGTATTTGTTGAACCTGCAATGAATTATTACATAAATCCGCTTAACACACAATCTTTCAATCAATTTCAATGGGGGTTGAATTTTGGGTTGAATGTTTCATTTTAGTAAAAATCAACCCTTTGCAATAGTTCTAAGCCAACCATAATTCTTTGAAACAAATCATCATAAAATGACAATTAAAAACTCTTGGTCAAATCAACAATCGATCGCTTCAGATTTAATTTTAGCCTTTAAAAAAGTTTACGATTGTTTTGATTTCGAGTACAGCCAACCTCAACAAGAAAGTGAAAGTACTGATTACAGTGCTTACCGTTTTTATCTTAACGAAAAGCATATTTGTTACAGAGAGGCCAAAATTACACCAACAAAAATTGGGCAATTTGTTACTTTATGGAAAAGAACAAGACAAGGAACCATTCAGCCTTTTGATGTTTCGGATGCAATCGATTTTGTTTTTGTCAGTGTTAGGAAAGATAATCTTTTAGGGCAATTTATATTTCCTCAAGCGGCTTTATTAGAAAAAGCAGTTTTTTCAACTGAATTCAAAGAAGGAAAAAGAGCTATAAGAGTTTATCCGCCCTGGGATGAAACAACCAACAAACAGGCTCAAAAGACACAGCAATGGCAGCTGAAATATTTTTATGAAATAATGCCAGACTTAGATTTGAATTCTTTCGAAAAATTAATTACTGAATTTTAAAAGTCTTACCAGAAATAAAAAAGGCATCCGTTGTGGATGCCTTTTTACATTATTACACTTATTTTTTTATGATTTTATTGCTATAAATCACCTTATTATTTTCGGTTAAGGTATAGATATAAATGCCAGATTGTAAACTGCCTATCGGAATTTCTACAGTACTTTTATCTTCTCCGCTGTTAATTTCGACAGCGTTTCTTAATAAGCGGCCATGAATGTCATAAAGTTTTAATTTCAATTTCTTATTTTCTTCTGTCTTTACAGCAATAGTTACCAAATCTGTTGCCGGATTTGGATATACTTTAACCGAATAACTGTTTTTGTTTTCGAAATCTATCGTCGATAAATTGTCTTGCTTCAACTCAAAACGAGCAATTACAGGTCCGTGATCTGAAGTTGTAGTGGTGTAATTTGCAATATCGTTACGCGGATCGTAAACAGCAACTGAATTTGGAATATATTGATCCGACAATTCATTAGAAATAACAATATGATCTAAAAATCCGCCAGAGCTTAAAAAGCTATAAGCACCAGCCTGACTAATTCCTAAAGTAAGTGCACTATAATTATTTGTGTCTTCTACTATTTTTTGATAAGAAGAAGGATTTCCTGCAATAACAGACGATTTAACATCATCATTAAAATCTCCCAAAATCATAAAATTAGAATTCGGATAATGAACATCAAGACTGTCTTTTAGCAGTTCTGCATCATATTTACGCATATTGTATTTCGAAATATCAGCTCCGCTATTAGCACGCGCATGAAGATCAATCAGATTAATTTCTTTTTTGATTCCGCCAATATTAGTTTCTATGGTAACCATATAAGGCAAACGTCCTGAAGCAAAAAAACTGTCATCCCCATCCGCACTAGGATAATTGGCTAATGTCACAGTATTAGCACGTATCTGATCATATAAATCCTTAAACATGACACGAGTTTTCTTTACTGTTGTCGTTTGCGTATTATAAAGAACCACTAATTTTTGAGGAGGAAATTTTGGATCAGGGTCTTTAAAAGAATATGACCATGATGTCGAAATTGTTTTATCGAATTTTTTTCCGTTAATACTTATTTGAGAAATCAAAGAATTTAAAGACGGTTCATCTGAAACTTCCTGAACCACATAAACATCGGCATTTAACTTATTCATTATTTTTGCCACATTCTCAACTTGCAAAACGTCATCAGTCGGGCCAAATTCTTGACCATCACTTCCGATTACATTAGAACCAAAAAACTCCAAATTGTAAGTTACAATATCGAAAGTATCTGCTTTTAGAATAGAAGAACCTGTCACTGAGCCAATTTGTTTATTTAATGACGTTCCTGTACTTGTTATTGTACCCGAAATTGTTGGCAGTTTTACAGAAGGCACAAATCTTGCATAAATTGTTTTTCCAGCCGCAGCCTCCGCTTCACTGACAATTACACTTGATTGAAAAGTAATATTATCCAGAGACAATTCAAAATTTGTAGAAACAGCAAGTGTAATGTCATTATAACCAACCGCTTTAAAAATAAAAGGCTGACTTGCTGATACATTGCCGACATTTAAATCGCCAAAATCCAAATTAGGTTTTGAATCTACATAAGATGTTTCATTAGAAATTAAAACATCATCTAAAGACCATTCTGCAGCATTATTACTTCCACCAGCTGTTGTTTCATAAACCCAGGCGACATAAGTATGATCTGTTTTATAAGCACTTAAATCTATAAATTCTGACTTAAAGTAAGTTCCTGTATTTGTTGGAAACTTGCCGTTCAGTTCTGTCCAATTAAAGTTTTCAGGATTACCTTTTCCATCATAATCAACAGAAACCATTAATTTCAAGCCAGGTCCGTCATAAAACTTTCTTGAGTAAAAAGATAATAATGGAATATTATTAAAGTTATTCAAACGTAATCTTGGCGAAATTAACCAATCCTTGCTGGCGCCTGCATCAGAATATCCATTTGCTAAAACAGCTCCTGTTCCGGTATTCACATTTCTTGTTACAATTGTTTGCGCCCATTTATTTAAACTTCCTGCAACATCATATTGGGTCCAGCCACTATTTGTTAATACGTTTACATCGTTAAATCCTTGTTTGTAAGGATCGATTCCGATTCCCGATAAAGCAAGTGTTTTAGTGGTGGCACCTACAGATTCATGTGTTATTCCTCCAGAGAAATTCCCAACTGCATTTGGAGTAAACCTAACATAAACCGTTTGTGCCGCAGCAAGTTCAGCTGTTGTAAACGTAATAGAAGATCCGAAAACATTGTTATCTTTTGATATTGTAAAATTTGATGAAGTCGAAGTTAGCACAACATCATTGGTAAGATTAGTACCTTGAATTTGATAGTTCTTAATTTCTGATGGATAAGTAGCTTCCGAAACGCCTAAATCAAGCGAAGCAATTGCAGTTGATAAAGTTGGAAGCGCACCATTTAATGTTATTGCATCAACCTTATTTACAACAGTTTGCAGATTTCCGTGAGCATCTTCTGAAACAGAAAAAACCGAATATGCAGTATTTGTATTTAAGCCCGTAAAACTATTTACATATACCTGAGATGGATTCGTAATACTTATGAACCCAGCCTGTAAAGCAGTCACATCATTTGCATCAACACCTGCTTGTATATGAGCGATGCTTGGTGTTGCACTTCCTGCTGGTAATAAAACATAATACGTTTTTGCTACTTCATCCAATTTACTTGAAAAATCAAAACTATTTGTTGAAATATTATCAACTTTTGGAAAACCTGTTTCATAGACAGGAGCAAAAATATCACTTCGAATATCAATATTATCAATTGCAAATGAAGGACGCGCACCAGCTCCTGACACCTGTCTGGCAATCCATCTTATTTGAACAACGGGTTGATTATCACACACCGGGGGCAATTTTACTTTTATTTTTTTCGAATTTACCGGCGTGGTGTTGCCTGAGTCCGTTTGGAGTTGGGTGTTACTTTGGTATGCCGAAAAAGGTAATGTAATAAAATTACCACTCGTTCCTATACGATATTGCAACGCCATTTCACTAACGCGGGTATTACCATTGCCATCATAAGGGTTACGAACTAACATAGCATCATAAGTGACCTGTATATTTTGTTGTTGAGACAATGTTGTTGTTGAAAAAGCAAAACCGATGGCCAGATCCACATTATTTGTATCAAGAAAACCTATTTTACCTTTATAATTGTGAATATTACCACTACTAGTTGATGCAGTACTATTGGGCGTTAAAGCTTTGTCTGAAAGCAAATTAATATTATAATCAGTTCCCGGAGAAGTTAAACTTGCTGCCCAGCCTTGAAATCCCACCGGATACGTTACTGAACTATGAGCTAAAGTTGATACTTCATCAAAAACCTGCTCATACGGCAAAGGTTGCGCTGTTGGATTGGTTTGTCCAAAGAGGGATACCGAACAGCAATAAAAAAAACTTAAAAAAGCCAAAAAATGGCGCACGGAGTAGCTGTTTTTCATAGGTTAAGAAATTGAGTTTTAGGGACTAAAGTTATTGCCTTTAAAGTTAACAGAATATTGTAAAAATATCAACTAATTGTAAGTTATTTTTAAATTTTATGTAAGTAAACATCAAATTATTCAAATATAATTCAAGAATTAGAATTTAAAATCTCCGCCATAGGCTGTTTACACTCAAGTTTTAAGGAAATTTCATAAAAAACATAAACATCAGATAATAAGAATTATAAACAAAAAAGCCTTCTGAATTCAGAAAGCTGTTTTTAAATTTATAATTCGTCAAATTTACTCCTCATCCAACTTCATATTTCCCCGATCTTCGTGATTGTCGGGATGTGAATTCGGGTAACGATTTGGAGTAACATCCGAATTTCGATCTTTATTTTCTACCGTTCTATTTGCTTCTTCTTCGGTTGAAACACCCCGGTTTGCATTTGGATTATCAGGATCTATTTCGCTCGAAACTTCTTTGATGTTTTCATTTACATTTCTGGCTCTGTCTACAATTTCTTTATTTCCTGATGCATCTGCAACGATTTCCTTTTTAAGTTCTGAGTCGTGCAATTCAGTATCGTGAGAAATATTTTTACCTTTCGATTCGTCTATATTTTTTTGCGCTCCATTTATTTTTTTAGAGCCGAGATTATTATTTTCCATGGCAATTTACTTTAGCATTAATACATAATATTACGAATTTTAGATTTGAAAACTAAGTCCTTTAACATAGCTTTTGGATTATAAAATTATTCACAACATCATAATTATCAAATTAATACTAAATTAGTATAACATTTTTCCGCAATTAAAAATCAAAATTATGAACTTTTTCAAATCAAAAACAAGTTGGTCAAATGCAGAATTTATCATCATAAAACTATGCATCGCTACGGCGTATCTTTTAATCGGAAGTTATTTTCATGATTTCTTTAAGGATTATTACACGCCGTTATTAATCTTATTTGGCATAACGGTAATCTGGTTCGTTTATTTATGGGTACAGAAAATGAAAAACAGAACGTAAGGATAAATTGGAAATACTCATTAAACAAAACTATCTTTGCACCAAAAATACAATATGCATCAACACTTCATTCTTTTTAAACCTTACGGCTACCTCAGCCAATTTATTTATGAATTAAAAAGAAAGAAAAAGCTTTTGGGCGAATTACACAATTTTCCTGAAGGAACGATGGCGATTGGCCGTTTGGACGAAGATTCTGAAGGACTACTTTTACTAACTACAGACGGAAAAGTAAGTGAACAAATACGAAGCAAAAAAGTCGACAAAGAATATTATGTCCAGGTTGATGGCATTATTACTCCTGAAGCGATTGAACAACTCCAAAAAGGTGTAGAAATTGGTTTTGATGGCGGAAAATACATAACCAAACCCTGTTCTGCTTTTATAGTTACTGAAATTCCTGATTTTGGCCCGAGAGCTAAAAAAATCAGAGATGAACGTCATGGACCAACTTCCTGGGCCTCCATAACTGTAAACGAGGGAAAGTTTCGCCAGGTTCGCAAAATGACCGCAGCGGTTGGTTTTCCTACTTTGAGATTAGTTCGAGTTAGAATAGGAAATGTATATTTGCAAAACCTAAAAGCCGGTGAGGTTTTAGAGGTTTCCGATTTTCAATTAGATAATTTGCCAATTAGATAATGAGATAATTGCTGGAAACTCACAATTCATAACTCATAACTCAAAAAAATGCTAAACGTTGTTCTTGTAGAACCAGAAATACCAAATAATACCGGAAATATCGGACGCTTATGTGTGGGCACGGAAAGCCGTCTTCATTTAATTCATCCGTTCGGATTTGTAATAAATGATAAAAACCTCAAACGTTCGGGTTTGGATTATTGGGTACATCTTGATGTGAACGAATATCAAAATATAGAAGAATGGATTCAGCAGATTCCGGATCAATCACGCGTTTTTTTGATGAGTTCTCATGCTGAGAGATCTTATTTAGAAACTGATTTTCAGGATGGAGACTGGTTGGTTTTCGGAAAAGAAAGTGTTGGTTTAAGCAAAGAGGTTTTGGATAGATTTGAAAATCACTTAACAATTCCGATGTCAAAATTAATCCGCAGTTTTAATATTGCGAATTCTGTAGCTTTTGTGGTTGGTGAAGCTAAAAGACAAATTGGGTTGAAGAATGTTTAATCGATTATTTGTTTAAGTGGTTAATCGATTTATATAAGCAGTTTTCTCAAAGTTTTTATTAAGCATCTACACTAGTTCTCGCAAAGTCGCAGAGTCGCAAAGCTTATTTTTAATTTTTTCTTTGCGACGCTGCGACTTTGCGTGAAATATTAAAATTATATACTTTTATTACTTTCTAAACTTTCCTAAGTAATCACAAACTTCCCTTTTTCGGCATCAAAAATAATATGTTCGTCTTTGAATAAAGTCGCAAAACTTCCTTTTGAAATTAAATTACATGGCTCGTCCTGAACAACAAATTCCGGAGTCATAATAATCATTTCGTCACTTAACTGAATCGCCAAATCGATATCATGCGTGGAAAATAAAATACACTTTTGAGTTTCCTGCGTTAGCCTTTTCAACAATTTGAAAAGCGAAACTTTATGCAGTAAATCTAAATGTGTGGTTGGTTCGTCCAGAATAATTAAAGGTGTGTCTTGCGCCAAAGCTCTTGCAATTAAAACTTTCTGCAATTGTCCGTCACTGATCTCAAAATGTTTTTTTGTTGCCAGATGTTCAATTTGTGTCAATGACATCGCTTCCTGAACTTTTTCAATGTCGGTTTCTGTTAAAGTTCCCACCCAATTGGTGTAAGGCTGTCTTCCCAAAGCAACTAATTCAAAAACTGAAAGATTGCTTGGGGGTAATTTTTCGGTTAAAACCAAACTTAAATTTTGTGCTAGGTCTAAAGGTTTGTAGGTATTTATATTTTTATCGTTCAAAAAAACATTCCCGGCCAAAGGATGCTGTATTCCTGTGATCGTTCGTAACAAGGTTGATTTTCCAATTCCGTTTGCACCAATTAAAGCGATCAGTTTTCCTGAATTAAGATTCAAATTTAGATTTTCGGCAATAGTCACAGTTGCTTTCTTGGACTTGTAGCCAATACTTAAATTTAAAGTGTTTAATATGGTTTTCATTTCTTTAAGGTACTAAGGTTCTGAGATGCTAAGGTGCTAAGCTTTTTTCTAAAAGATTAAAACATCTGTGTAAAATCCGTTTTATCTGTACAATCTGTGGGCAAAATATTATTGAAAATTTCTTTTTCGAACCAAAAGCCAAACCACAACCGGCGCACCAATTATAGAGGTTATTGCATTTATTGGCAGCGTAACATCAAATCCGGGCATTTGCGAAACGACATCACAAAATAACATAATAATAGCTCCAAAAAATAATGTACTCCAGAACAAAACAGTGTGATTACTCGTTTGAAAAGTTAGTTTCGCAATATGCGGAACTGCTAACCCCACGAAAGCAATCGGGCCGGCAAAAGCAGTAATGCTTCCTGCCAAAATACTGGTAGCAAAAATAATAATCAATCGGGCTTTATTAAAATTGAGTCCCATGCTTTTCGCATAATTCTCTCCTAAAAGCAAGGCATTTAAAGGTTTTATACTCGCAGCACTTAAAAGCAAACCAATCAAAACACAGATCGCAAGAATTCCAACCGTTCCCCACGAAAGATTTCCAAGACTTCCCATTGACCAAAAAGTGAATTTCTGAAGTTGCTCGGCTGTACTAAAATAAGTCAAAACACTAACTATTGCCGTGGTAAAACTTCCAAACATTAAACCCACAATCAAAATTGCCATAGTATCTCTTAATTTTTGCGAAACCAGCAAAACCAATAATAAAACAAGTGAACTCCCAAAGGTTGAAGCAATAACAATTCCGTATGACGACAAAGCAATTTCCCTTAAAAAAGAAGGCAAAAATCCGGCCCCTAAAATCACAAAAGCCACACCTAAACTGGCCCCGGAACTCAATCCTAAAACATAAGGCCCCGCAAGCGGATTACGAAACAACGTCTGCATCAATAAACCACTTATCGACAAACCTGTTCCTACTAAAACCGCAGTAATTGCTTTGGGCAAACGGTAATTGATAATGATATATTCCCACGTTGTTTTACTGGCGACTCCTCCTGTTAAACTCGTATAAACATCCTTGAACGGAATCGTAACCGAACCCAGGCTGATACTCACAAAAAACATCAAAATCAGACCAATAGCAAGTATGAAAAATAAAATCGTATTTCGTTTTTTGTTTGCCAATTTAGTTCAGTTTAGATGCGAAAGTAAATTCGTAGCTTGGTAATAAATCAGGGTGAAAAATCTTGATATAATCTTTTAAAACCAAATCAGGACGGCTTGGAGATAATTCGTAATAAATAGTTCCTCCTGTAGCACCCAATTTTCCTTCAAAAGTATAAATCGTTTTATTTTTAAAAGCATCAAATTCAACATAATGCGGATTAAGTTTTTCAAATTCTGCTAATGATTTTACGGATCCGGTTGCAATCCAGTAATTCGCTGTTTTTGCTTTATCCAGCACTTTTTCGAAAGACAAACCTTCGCTTCCGGTTCCTTTCAAATCTGCCCATAAATAATTGGATTGCGCATCATTCATAAATTGCGCCACCCAGCTATTTCCTTTTGCTACATACCACACATCTTCGTACATCGAACCATATAAAACTGTAGAAGTTGCTGGTTTATCCGCGACTAATTTCTTAGCCTGTTCGTAACTCAAAACAATTTTATCAAACAATTCTTTGGCCTTGTCTTCTTTTCCAAATAAAGCTCCGTAAAGTTTAATCCATTCGGCTTTTCCAAGTGGGGATTGTTCCATCCAATCGGCCTGAATGAATACATTTAAACCACTTTTTTTCAGATTATCCAACATCGGATTATTATTGTCCACACCAAAAGTAACAATCAAATCGGGTGATAATTCTATCAATTGTTCGATATTTAATTTTTCGTTTTGCCCCACATTTTTCACAGAACCTTTGTCTATTAATACTCTGGTTTTTTCAGAAGAAATATAATCAGTATGCGGAAAACCCACTAATTTATCTTCGACATCCAGCATTTCCAGATATGGGATATTTGTCGTAGAGGTTACAACAACAGATTCTAAAGGAACTTTTATCGAAGTATATTGCTGCAGACTATCCGGAACTTTTGCGTCTTTTTCTTTTAACACATACGTGAAAGTTTTATTCGCATTTGGCCATGGATTTGAAACCTTTACTACTGAAAATCCCTCGTATTTTACGATAGAAAATCCCGAAGCATATTCGATACTATTTTTAGGAATTGGAGATTGGGCAACTTCTATAGTTTCATTTTTTTTACATCCGATAAGGAGAAAAAAAGACAAAACAAAAATCGATTTTGGTAATAAATGTTTCATAAACTGGTTATACTATTTTGGAATTTTAAATCGTTAATACTCAATATCAGTACAGATTTTGAATACTGAAATTTCACAAATTAATTTTTCAATAACCACAAAGGTAAGGCAATTTCTAAATTTTTTGTTTACTTTTATTCTTACAAAATGCAACAAACCTATCTTTTACCTATTATGAATACCACAAAAACAAAAGTTTGCTCAAGTTGCGAATCTATTTTTAGCTGCGGAGATATTTCTGTTGAAAACAAATGCTGGTGTAATGATTTTCCTCCTATTTTCAATCTAGCTGAAGGAGGCGACTGTCTGTGTCCGACTTGCTTTAAAGAGGCTTGCGTAGACAAAATTGATGCATATGTAGAAACGATGACACCTAAAAAAGCACTTCAAAATAAAGCAATATCTTTACCAAAAACCGAAAAACTTTTAGAAGATTTGGATTACTATATCGAAAATGGCAATTATGTTTATACAACCTGGTTTCATTTGAAACGTGGGAGCTGTTGCGGTAATGATTGTCGTCATTGCCCTTATTAATTGTTAATTATAAATTATTAGTTGTTAATTATGAAAAACAACATTGTTAAAGATAAAAGTTTTGATTTTGCCATCAGAATTGTCAAATTATATCAATATCTATGCATTGAGAAAAAAGAATTTACACTTTCTAAACAACTCTTGAGGTCTGGAACAAGTATCGGTGCAATGGTTCGAGAAGCAGAACATGCAGAAAGCAAAAATGATTTCATCCATAAATTTGCCATTACACAAAAAGAGGCGAATGAAACCGTTTACTGGTTAGAGTTATTAAAAGCCACTGATTATTTAAATGACAAAGAATTTGAAAACATCAACACTGATGCCGTCGCAATTTTAAAACTTATAACAAGCATTCTTAAAACCACGAAAAATCAGCTCGTTTCTAAAACAGTTTCTTCTTAAAATTAACAATTAATAATTTACAACTAACAATTAATAATGATTTACCTAATTACCGGAGGCGAACGATCAGGAAAAAGCAGTTATGCGCAAAACTTAGCGCTACAACTTTCAAATGAACCAATGTATGTAGCAACAGCCAGAAAATGGGATGATGATTTTCAGACCAGAATTGACCGCCATCAACAAGAACGCGACGAACGCTGGACCAATATTGAAGAGGAAAAATATTTAAGCAAAATTGATTTTTCAGGAAAAGTAGCTTTGATTGATTGTGTCACTCTTTGGCTGACCAACTTTTTTATAGACCATAAAAACGATGTTACTTTAAGTTTGGAGGAAGCTAAAAAAGAATTTCTTTCGATTGCCAATCAGGAAAATGCCACATTAATTATTGTTACTAACGAAATTGGAATGGGCGTGCATGCCGAAACTCACATCGGCAGAAAATTCACAGAATTACAAGGCTGGATGAATCAGTTTTTAGCTTCAAATGCAAACGAAGTTGTTTTGATGGTTTCCGGAATTCCGGTAAAAATTAAAGGTTAAAAATGAAATTCCAATTTTTTTAAATTCCAAATTCCAACGCTATACTTTATCTTTACCTAAATCTTTAAACTTTTAAATTCTATATTGAAATCGAAATTGGTTTTTGCAATTGTTATTTCATTAGAATTTGGAATTTAAAAAAATTGGAATTTAAAAAATGACTTATTTAGATGATATTTTAAAATCGCGCCGTGATACCCGACATTTTACGACTGATGAAGTGCCAGATGAAGTAATTGAAAAAGCTTTGCAGGCAGGACATTGGGCGCCATCGGTTGGACTGACCGACGCTACACGATATTATCTCATCAAATCGGGAGAAGTAAAAAAGGCTATCAAAGATTTATTTTTGGATTACAATAAAAAAGCCGAATCGCTTACGGATAATCCCGAGCAAAAAGAACATTATAAATCATTGAAATTAGAAGCTATTGAAGAAGCACCAATCGGACTTATAATTGCTTACGACCGATCTGTTCTGAATCAGTTTACAATCGGCACTGTTGGCAGTAATGAAGCTGTAAAATTTAGTTCGGTTTGTGCAGCTCAGAATATCTGGCTTTCACTTACTGAACAAGGTTATGGCATGGGCTGGGTTTCGATTTTGAATTACCATCAGTTTAAAAAAATCCTTGATTTACCCGAAAACATTGAACCTTTGGGTTATTTCTGCGTTGGAAAACCGGCAACGAATTATAACAATCAGCCGATGTTGCAGCAATTGCATTGGAAACAAAAATCGGAAGCTCCTATTTGTTCAGAAATTACAAATGTCACAGAAAGTTATATTTCTGATTTGAAATTAAAATCTGAAACTAAGGTTCAGCATAGAAATGATTTCAGCAAACTTCTGCAAGAAAAAATAGATTCTAAAACCAAACCAATTGGCTCTTTAGGAACTTTGGAAACTTTGGCTTTTCAGATGGCGACGGTTTTTGAAAGTCTAAGTCCGAAAATCATAAATCCGAATATTGTTGTTTTTGCCGCAGACCACGGAATTGCAAATCACGGTGTGAGTGCGTATCCACAAGATGTAACACGACAAATGGTGGGGAATTTTCTCGAAGGAGGTGCTGCAATTAATGTTTTCTGCAAACAAAATAACATTGAATTATCGATTGTTGATGCCGGTGTTAATTATGATTTTCCGACAAACGCCAATTTAATTAATGCTAAAATTGCCAAAGGAACACAATCATTCCTGCATGCGCCAGCCATGAGCGATACCGAATTGCAATTGTGTTTTGAAAAAGGAAAATCAATTGTTGATGATATTGCAAAATCAGGGTCGAATTGCATTGGTTTTGGTGAAATGGGAATTGGAAATACTTCAACTGCTTCTGTATTAATGAGCCTTTTGACAGGTTTTTCGATTGAAGATTGTGTTGGAAAAGGAACTGGTGTAGAAGATGAAAAATTACTTCAAAAACAGGAATTTCTAAAAAGCGCCATTGCAAATTATTCCGGTCAAGCCGAATTGAAAGAGCAGTTGGCTTATTTTGGAGGTTTCGAAATCATACAAATGGCAAGTGGAATGCTGACTGCTTACGAAAATAAAATGCTGATTTTAGTTGACGGTTTTATTTGCAGTGTAGCATTTTTAATTGCATCAAAAATAAATCCTGAGATTATAAAAAATGCCGTTTTCTGTCATTGCTCCGCAGAAAAAGCGCATCAAAAATTACTTCAATATTTAAATGCAAAACCAATTTTAAATCTAGATTTGCGCTTGGGCGAAGGAACAGGCTGCGCAATTGCTTTTCCAATTTTGAAATCGGCAGAAGCTTTTTTGAATGATATGGCAAGTTTTGAAAGTGCGGGAGTTAGCAGGAAGTGATGAAGTCTCTTATTTGTCATTTCGACCGAAGGGAGAAATCACACTAGAAACTCACACACAGTACGTCGCTCTCTGGATGTGATTTCTCCCTTCGGTCGAAATGACAAAACACACATAAATTTATAACAAATCAAATGAAAAAAGAACTACATATTTTCTTTACCTGCTTAATGTTTTACACCAGAATCCCATGTCCAAAAAACATTGACCACAATCCGGATTATTTGAACAAAGCCACACGCTATTTCCCTTTTATTGGCTGGATCGTTGGTAGTATTTCTTTTTTAGCTTTTTATGTTTTTGCTCAATTTCTTTCTATTGAAATCGCTGTTATTCTGGCAATTATAGCATCAATTTTAACCACTGGTGCTTTTCATGAAGATGGTTTTGCCGATGTCTGCGATGGTTTTGGCGGGGGCTGGACCAAGGAAAAAATCCTGATGATTATGAAAGACAGCGCCATTGGTGCTTATGGAGCGATCGGACTGGTTGTATTATTTTTATTGAAATTCAAATTGCTTTCCGAATCGGTTTCTATTTTTCAAATTGAAAATGCTATTGGACTTTTACAGGTTTTCCTGTTATTTATTTCTGTTCACGCTTTAAGCCGTTTGGCCGCTATTTCAATTATTTTCACACATGAATATTCTCGTGATGACGCTACGAGCAAAAGTAAACCAATTGCAAAAAAACACAGTTGGAAAGAAATTTTTGGTGCCTTTTTCTTCGGATTAATTCCATTGCTCGCACTCTCCTATTTTCAATATAAAATGCTTTTAATTTTAATTCCTGTTTTCATAACTCGTTATTTTTTAGCTCGTTATTTCCAGAAATGGATTGACGGATATACTGGAGATTGCCTGGGTGCAACACAACAAGTCTGCGAAGTTGTTTATTATTTAAGCTTTCTTTTTTTATGGAAATTTATTTAGTTCGCCATACCGAAACGTCCTGCGAAAAAGGGATTTGCTACGGACAAGCTGATGTGGATTTAGCTAAACCTTTTGAATCGATTTTTGAAAATATTCTTTCGCAATTACCTTCGGAAGCAATTATTATTTCAAGCCCTTTGAAACGTTGTGTGACTTTGGCAAAATACATTCAGAACAATATTAAAACTATTTCGTATCACGAAGATAAACGATTGATGGAAATGAATTTTGGAGATTGGGAAATGAAAAAATGGAACGATATTCTGCCCGAACAACTCAATCCGTGGATGGAAGATTTCGTCAATATTCCTGCTTCAAACGGAGAATCATTTGTTGAATTACATAAACGTGTTGGTTCATTTTTATCCGATTTGGTTTCAAAAGAAATTAAAAACCCAATTGTTGTCGTTTGTCACGCCGGAACCATCAGAAGCATTTTATGCCATCAATCTTCATTGCCTTTAAAAGATGCTTTTCAAAATAAAGTTGATTTTGGTGAAGTCATTAAAATTCCCGTCTAAGCGAGTTTATGTTTAGAATTTCACTTAAAAAGCAAAACAAATTTGAAAATTCAATAATTTTAACTTTATATTTGCGCCAAATTAAGGTTGTGTTTTATAAATTTTAAAAACACATTAAAAGGGAATCAAGTAAAAAAATCTTGAGCTGTACCCGCAACTGTAAGCTTTGTTCTGAAAAGAATGCTTGTTGTTAACTACAAAACCACTGCTCGCTCCGGCGAATGGGAAGGTAAACAACAAGACGCAAGCCAGGAGACCTGCCTTCGTAACAAATATCGAGCTCTCGGGAAAAAGAGTGTAGAAATTATGACTTTAAAAAAACTTTTTGCTTATTGTTTGCTGTTGTTGTGCCAGATTCTTTCGGCGCAGAATGACTCTATTACAAATCTAAAAGCTGTTGTAGTTTCTGATGCTAATCTAAAAAAATACTCCACTTCACAATCGGTTTTAAAACTCAATGATTCTGTAATCAATAAAAGTGAGGCTTTATTAACCGATCTTTTAAACTTCAATTCAACTATTTATTTCAAAGAATATGGACGCGGAATGCTTTCGACGGTTGCTTTTAGAGGAACTACTGCATCGCAAACGGCAGTAATCTGGAACGGAATCAACATAAATTCTCAAATGAATGGAAGCACCGATTTTAATACAATCTCAGGTTCTGATTACAATTCAATAAGTGTGAAAGCCGGAGGCGGAAGTGTTATTTATGGTAGTGGAGCGGTTGGCGGAACTGTACATTTAAATAACGATTTGAGTTTCTATAA
Organism: Flavobacterium aquidurense; assembly: GCF_031458035.1. Taxonomy (GTDB): domain Bacteria; phylum Bacteroidota; class Bacteroidia; order Flavobacteriales; family Flavobacteriaceae; genus Flavobacterium; species Flavobacterium aquidurense_C. Next base: position 164,769 of record NZ_JAVDXR010000008.1, on the reverse strand, counting down.
ACGTTTTGAAAATAATCTGCGACTTGATTACGGAAGTTTTAATACAATCGGAATCAATTATAAAACCAATATTTCGAACGAAAAATGGAGCGCACAAATTGGTTTTTCTAATAATAGCTCGACAAACGATTATAAATATCTGGATCGTTATAACTGGAAAGGCGAACAACGCTGGAACCAAAACGGACAGTATGACATTTTCACCATGAGTGCGAATGTGGGCTATAAATTAAACTCAAAAAACAGCCTGAAATTATACAGTCAAACTTCTAACACAGACCGAAATACCTCTTTAATCTCAGAGTCAGAAACCAAAAGTAAATACATTAACGGTTTCAATAGAAATTTACTGGAATATGACGGGAATTTCGGCAAGTTTACCACCAATTTAAAAACCGCTTATATTTTCGAAAACTATCAATATTTTGCTGATAATTCGACTAACCAATATACTTTCGGAAAAACGGAAAACTTTATTGCCAAGGCTGATTTAGGATATACTCTTTTCAAATCGACTCAGATAAATGGAATTTTAGACTACAGCCGAACCAAGGGTTTTGGAAGTGGTTTTGGAGATAATACACGAGAAATTAGTTCTGCTGCATTATTGGTTAAACAGGATTTTTCTAAAGATTGGAAAAATGAATTTGGCATTAGAAAAGAGTTTACGGACAATTATAAATCGCCAGTTTTATTCTCTTTGGGTTCCTCTTATCAATTTGGAACATTATATAATCTGAAATTGAATTTGTCCCGAAATTTCAGAATTCCAACTTTCAATGATTTATATTGGGAAGAAGGCGGAAACCCAGATCTTAAACCTGAAAGTTCTTATCAGGCAGAAATTGGAAATGTTTTCACTTATAAAAACATTGCTCTTACGCAGACATTTTATTACATCAAGATCACAGATTTACTGCGTTGGGTTCCTGGAAGTAACGGAATTTGGACGCCCCAAAACACAGATAAAGTTAACAGCTACGGAGCAGAAACCTTGCTGAGCTGGAAAAAACAGTATGGTAAAAATTACTTTGGCGCTAATGCTACTTATGCTTACACGGTTTCTAAAGATTTAGCAACAGACAAACAACTTTTTTTTGTTCCTTTTAATAAAGTTACCGCTGCCGTTTCATATTCCAGGAATCGTATTTCGGCTTATTATCAATTTTTGTATAACGATTTTGTCTATACACAATCTGATAATGATCCGAATGAAATTGTGGATGCCTACACGGTTTCAAATATTGGAATCGACTACGATTTTAAATTTTTAAGTTCTTTCAAACTAGGATTCCAGGTTCTAAATCTTTGGAACGAAAATTATGAGAGTCTTGAAAACCGGCCAATGCCAGGCCGAAATTTTAATGTGTATTTAAACCTTAAATTTTAATATAATGAAGTTAACCAGATTATTTTTCGCAGCATTAAGTGCCTCCCTTTTTGTTTCTTGTTCAAACGATGATAGCACTGACACACCCAAAGGAGTATATGATAACGGTTTTTTCATCTTAAACGAAGGAAATTCAGGCGGCGGTTCAGTTTCATTTGCCAGTGATGATTTATCAAATTTTACGGCAGATGTATACAAGACAGTAAATGGTGGTGATTTTGCCGGAGTATATCTTCAAAACATCTTTTTTGATGGTGATAAAGCATATATTATAGCAGGTGGATCAAACGTAATTAACGTTGTAAACCGTTACACTTTTAAATTAATTGCAAAAGTTGAAACTGGTCTTGCTAATCCAAGATACGGAGTTGTGAAAGACGGTAAAGCCTATGTAACCAATGCTAATACTTACTCTTACGTGAATGCTGCAACAGGTAATACAGATGATTATATTGCAATAATCGATTTAGCCAGCAATAAAGTAGAATCCAAAATAGAACTGGGTGCAACTGCAAACAGAATTTTATTGGAAAACAATAAATTATACATTACAGATTTTTACAACGATAAAGTATTGGTTGTAAATCCGGCAACAAAAGCATTAGAAACCCCGATAACAATTGGTGACAGTGGAGACACTATGGAAGTTAAAGATGGTGTATTATACGTTTTAAGAGCTCCTTATGGCGATAATAGAAGTGAAATTGTAAAAGTAAAATTAGCTGACAAATCAATTACTAAAATCACCTTCCCTGTAACATTAGACAGAGCTGGGTATTTAGATATAGAAAAAGACAAAGTGTATTATACCATTGCAAAATCAGTTTATGCAATTAGTACTACTGCAACTGCAATTTCAACCACTCCAATATTTACGGCTGGTATTCCAACGACAGGTTCAATTTACGGTTTCGCTGTAAACAACGATAAAATTTATATTGCTGACGGAGGTGACTTCGGGTCGAACAGCAAAGCTTACATCTACAACTTAAGTGGAAGTCTGCAAAAAGAATTAACTGTTGGTGTAGGACCAAATGGTTTTTACTTCAACAATTAATATTACTTGTTTTAGATTAGTTTTTGGATTTTTTTGTTAAAAAAAAGGCTTTCATTTCTGAAAGCCTTTTTCGTTTTATTATAATTTTATTTTAATGCTTTTAAAAGACCTTCCGGTGCTTTTTCATTATACATTTGGTTTCTGATTCCGTTCATTGCTTTAGCATTCGTGAACGTTCTTAAAGCCAGTGTTTTGTCCTGTTGTATTTTTTTAGCAGTAGAACCCGTGATTTTTGAAATAGTCAAATTCAGTAATGGTTCAGATGGATCTCCTAAAACTCCCATATTACTAATATATTCTAATTGCTCATAAGTGGGTGGCAAACCATTTGTATATTCACCAAAATCAGCAGCATTTACAATTTTCAAAACTAAAGGCTGCATAGCATATTTATGATTTGGATTTCGATTTGTTTTTCCAAAACTTGGAGAATCATATAATGTAACTGAACCCACATTTTTACCCACCGTCGTCTCTCCGACCTGGACTACAGAAATATAAGGTGCAAGTCCGTTGATTACCAATTCACTTGCCGACGCAGTACCATCTGTAGTAATAATATAAATTTTGCTCAGATTCAAACTATTAATTGCAGCTCCGTCAAGTTTATCAACAAATCTAACATTTAATGATTCCGGTTCTTCGCTTTCATAATACTCATTTACTTTTGCATTCCATTTTTCTTTCGCAAATATTTTATCAGTAAACTGGCCTGTAATCATACTGGCAAGACGCGATGCAGTTTGTATAGACCCACCGCCGTTGTATCTTAAATCCAAAACAAAATCAGTTATTCCTTGTGATTTCAATGTTGCAAAAGCATCATTAAGTTGTGCATCATAATTAGCATAAAATCCATTATACATCAAATAACCAATTTTATGACCACCAGAAACTATTACCTTATTAATAAAAACAGGATTTTCATCTAAAGTCGTTTTAACAAGAGATACGCTTTTGCCATTTGTTGCAACTGTTGTTCCGTTGAAACTAGCCATATTCAAGGTATAGCTGTCAGCATTCAAAAGCGCTTGATAATTTGAAACCGTAAGTTGGGTTCCGTTCACGCCAGTAAATAAATCACCACGTTTAATATCTTTGGTTGAAGCATCAGAATTAGGAAGAATATAACGTACAAAGCCCACTAATTCAGTAGTACTATTTGGTTTATAACTCAGTCTAAAGTCAACTCCGTCATTTTTTGTTGTTCCCTGAAGTTCTTGTTCCAAAACAGTATAATCGTCAACAATCCAGCTAAAGCGGTCAATTGCTTGTCCTTTTGGGAATTTACTGATTGGCTTATTCAACAAATCCTGAAATAAATCTTCTGGCTTAGCATATCCTCCCAAAAAAGAGTTGAGTGATTCTTGAGAATTAAAACGATCATCCGCTAAATTCGGGACATCTGCCTGCCACAAATAAAACTGATTTAGTCCTTTCCAGACAAAGTCATTAACCTGCAAATCTGCAGGAGCCGCAACATCGTCCTGATCTTCACAGGATTGTAAAGCAAATGCCAATAAGAATATTAGCAATAAACTTTTTAATATTGTTTTCATATAATTAGTTATGAGTAGTATCAATAATATATTAACGTAAAAATACTACCTTTAGTTTTAACAGTAATCAATTTCAAGACGTTTTTTCATCAATATAAGTTTTTTCCAAAAAAAAATAAAAGTATTGTAACAAAAATAATAGTGTCTCGTCTTGACTATATAAGCTAACGAATAACCAACCAATTTTATGAATCAGAATGTGTTTATAGAATTAATAAATCCTTTTAAAGACAAAGTTTTTCGTCTGGCAAAAAGATTACTAACCAGCACCGAAGAAGCAGAAGATGCTACTCAGGAAGTAATGGTGAAATTATGGAATAAAAAAGACAGTTTAGACACCTATAATAATATTGAAGCTGTTGCGATGACAATGACCAAGAATTATTGTCTCGATCAGTTAAAATCTAAAAGAGCAGGAAATTTAAAAATCGTTCATAATAATTTTACAGACCGCGAGCCTCAATTAGATAAAAAATTAGAAGATTCAGACAGTCTGGATTGGGTCGAAAAAATTATAAGCCAGTTACCGGAGCAACTCCAAATATTAATTCAGCTTCGCGATGTTGAGCAATATGAATTTGATGAAATTGCAAAAATTGTCAACATGAATGAAACTGCGATTCGGGTAGCACTTTCGAGAGCGAGAAAAAAAATAAGAGAATCAATGGTTAATACACACAGTTATGGAATTAGATAAAATAGAAAATATATTAGAAAAATACTTTCAGGGAGAAACCACTATTGCTGAAGAAAATGAATTAAAAGAATATTTTTCTTCGCCAAATGTTGCGCAGCATTTAGAGCAATACAAACCGATGTTTGGTTACTTCTCTCAGGTAAAACAACAAAAAACGACGCAGGAAATTCCACTACAATCTAAAAAACAAAATGTGGCGTGGTTATCAATTGCAGCTTCAGTTGTTGTTTTACTCGGAATTGGGACCTTTTATTTTGTGAGCCAAAAAACTACAGTTCCAGCTGTAGCGCAATCAGAATTAGGAACCTACGATGATCCGGAAGAAGCCCTTGCCGCAACGCAAAAAGCTTTGGCCTTATTATCAAACAATGTTAATGTAGGTATTGGAAGTGTACAATACATTAAAGAATATGAACAATCAAAAAACAAAATTTTTAAACAGTAATTAAATTCAATCAAAAATGAAAAATTTCATCATAACACTAGTTTTCGCCTTTGTTACCACTACTTTTTATGCTCAGGGAGCATTTGACAAATTTGATGGTCAGGACGACGTAACCTCTGTAATCGTAAACAAAAAAATGTTCGATTTAATGAGCAAAGTAAAAGTTGATGCATCCGATAAAGAAATGCAGCAATACATCAGTCTGATTAAAAAATTAGACTATCTAAAAGTGTTCACAACAAAAAACCCTAAAATCGAAGCCGAAATGAAAGCTGCAGCCGATAAATATGTTAAAACGGCCGGCTTAGAAGAATTAATGCGAATTAATGATAGCGGCAGAAATGTAAAAATATCTGTAAAATCAGGAGCGACAGACTCTCAGGTAAGAGAATTGTTAATGTACGTTGATGGTGCAAAAGACGATGAAACAGTTTTACTATCATTAACAGGTAATTTTGATATCAACGAAATCTCAGTACTAACAGACAAGATGCAGCTTCCTGGTGGTGCTGACTTAAAAAAAGCCTCTAAAGGCAAAAAATAATCATGAAAGCCAGCGTTTTTACCACAGCCCTTTTAGTATTACTAACTTTTGTAAGTTGTAATTCTGAGCCTTCATTACAAAAGTATTTCGTACAGAATAGTGATAATAAAGATTTCATTGTACTTGATGTTTCACCTAGTATTTTAAACTTAGAGAAAACAAAATTATCAGCAGAGCAAAATGAAGCTTTAAAATCTTTCGACAAAATGAACATTTTGGCATTCAAAGCCAACGATAAAAATCAGGCACAAGTTGAAACAGAAACAGCAAAAGTTAAAGCGATTCTGAAAAATCCAAAATATCAGGAACTAATGAAATTTGGTTCAGGTAAAGACGGCGCTTCAGTAAGTTATGTTGGTACAGATGAAAACATTGAAGAATTTGTAATTTTTGCCAACAGAAAAGAAAATGGTTTTGCAGTGGTTCGCGTACTGGGAAAAAATATGAATCCGAATAACATCATGACATTAATGTCTGTTTTGAAAAAATCAAAAATAGACATGGAACAATTGAAGCCTTTGCAGCAATTGATGAATAAAAAATAATACATTTTTATTTTAAAACAAAAAAGCTCCATTTTCATGGAGCTTTTTTTATAATAAGAAGATTAAACTTAATAATTTTTTAATATTTATTTTTAATATATAAGAATTAACTTATATTTGTTCTTAATTTAAAAATAAAAAACATGGTACAAAAAACGTCGAATGCATTTATAGCAGCATCTTGGGTTGCTCTTGGAGCTGGAATGATTGGCTACATCGTAGGACTTACTAGAGCCGAAATGCTTCTGAACGAAAAAGGATATTATTTTACAGTTTTAATGTTTGGATTATTTGCTGTGGTTTCGCTTCAAAAAAGCGTTAGAGACAGACTTGAAAAACTTCCTGTAACCGATATCTATTATGGAATCTGCTGGTTTGGAACTCTATTATCAATAGTATTATTAGTAGTTGGACTTTGGAATGCAACTATTCTACCAAGCGAAAAAGGTTTCTATGCTTTTGCCTTTTTATTATCTCTTTTTGGTGCTATTTCAGTACAAAAAAACACAAGAGATAATATGACTTTCGACAATGAGTAAGGTCTAGACAACTATTACAAAACAAAAAAGCTCCATTTTCATGGAGCTTTTTTTATATCTGTATTTGAGATTATTTACTCAAATACATTTTTCTTCTTGAATACAATTCATAGAATTGATCGTCTTTCAAGTCATCAATAAACAAGATGCTTTCTCCAGTCGATTTCATTTCAGGTCCTAATGCTTTGTTTACATTATGGAATTTACTAAAAGAGAAAACCGGCTGTTTAATCGCGTATCCTTTTAATTGAGGCTTAAAGTCAAAATCAGTTACTTTATTGTGTCCTAACATTACCTTCGTAGCGTAGTTTACATAAGGTTCTCCGTATGCTTTTGCAATAAACGGTACAGTTCTCGAAGCTCTAGGATTTGCTTCGATGATGTAAACTGTATCATCTTTTATCGCAAACTGAATATTGATCAAACCAACAGTTTTTAAAGCTCTTGCGATTTTAAGAGTATGATCTTTTATCTGTTGCATTACGAATTCTCCTAAGTTGAAAGGAGGCAAAGTCGCATTACTGTCTCCAGAGTGAACTCCGCAAGGCTCGATGTGCTCCATAATTCCGATGATGTAAACATTACCATCAGCATCACAAATTGCATCCGCTTCCGCTTCGATTGCTCCAGCCAAATAATGGTCTAAAAGCAATTTATTTCCTGGAATAGTTTTCAATAAATTGATAACGTGCTCCTCTAATTCTTTTTTGTTGATTACAATTTTCATTCCCTGACCTCCTAATACATAAGAAGGACGAATCAATAATGGGAAGTCTAAAGTATCTGCAAGAGCAGATGCTTCATCAGCCGTTTCAGCTATTCCGAATTGTGGGAAAGGAATATGTAATTCTCTCAATAAATCTGAGAAACGTCCTCTGTCTTCCGCTAAATCAAGTGCATCAAAACTAGTTCCGATGATTTTCACTCCGTATTTAGATAATTTTTCAGCCAATTTCAAAGCCGTCTGACCACCTAACTGAACGATTACACCTTCTGGTTTTTCGTGCTGAATGATGTCGTAAATATGTTCCCAGAAAACGGGTTCGAAGTATAATTTATCCGCTGTATCAAAATCAGTCGAAACTGTTTCAGGATTACAGTTGATCATAATTGTTTCGTAACCACATTCTTTTGCTGCCAAAACTCCGTGTACACAAGAATAATCAAACTCAATTCCTTGTCCAATTCTGTTTGGTCCGGAACCTAAAACGATGATTTTCTTTTTGTCTGTTACAACACTTTCGTTATCAACATATTTTTCACCGTTTGCTTTTTCGATCTCAGCTTCAAAAGTTGAGTAGTAATAAGGTGTTTTTGCTTTGAATTCTGCCGCACAAGTATCAACCAGTTTAAACACACGGTTAATGTTCTTGTCCATTCTTAAAGTATGAACTTCACTTTCAAGACAGTTCATCATGTGAGCGATTTGTCTATCAGCAAAACCTTTTTGTTTCGCTTCAAGCAGTAACTCTCTTGGAAGATCAGCAATTTTATAGTTCGAAATTTCTTTCTCTAAAGTATAAAGCTCTTCGTATTGTTTTAAGAACCACATATCGATTTTGGTAATCTCATGAATACGGCTCAACGGAATTCCCATTGCAATTGCATCATAAATTACAAAAACACGATCCCAACTCGCAAAAGTTAGTTTCTCGATAATTTGTTCGTAGTTTTTATATCCTTTTCCGTCAGCTCCTAATCCGTTTCTTTTAATTTCTAAAGATTGAGTCGCTTTGTGTAATGCTTCCTGGAAAGAACGTCCAATTCCCATTACCTCACCAACAGATTTCATTTGAAGTCCTAAAGTTCTGTCGGCACCTTCAAATTTATCAAAGTTCCAACGTGGTATTTTAACGATTACATAATCTAAAGTTGGTTCAAAAAGAGCCGAAGTAGATTTTGTAATTTGGTTTTGCAATTCATCTAAGTTATACCCTAAAGCCAGTTTAGAAGCAATTTTAGCAATTGGATAACCCGTTGCTTTCGATGCTAAAGCAGATGAACGAGACACACGAGGATTAATCTCGATCGCTACGATATCTTCTTTTTCATCTGGCGAAACTGCGAATTGTACGTTACAGCCTCCTGCAAAATTTCCGATACTGCGCATCATTAAGATGGCATAGTCACGTAATTTTTGGAAAGTTGTATCTGATAAAGTCATTGCTGGTGCAACTGTAATCGAATCTCCGGTATGAATTCCCATTGGATCCATATTTTCGATTGAACAGATAATCACCACGTTATCATTTTTATCTCTCAAAAGCTCCAACTCATATTCTTTCCAACCCATCAAAGCTTTATCAATTAAAACCTCATGTATTGGCGAAGCTTCAAGTCCGCGCGTTAAAAGATCATCAAAATCTTCTTTTTTGTAAACGATTGCAGCTCCCGTTCCTCCAAGTGTAAACGAAGGACGAATTACAAGCGGAAAACCAAATTCCTGAGCGATTTCTTTTCCTTCTAAGTAAGAAGTCGCTGTTTTTGCAGGTGCAGTTGGTACATTAATTCTTTCTAAAAGCTGTTTAAATTGCTCTCTGTCTTCTGTAATATTAATAGCATTTACATCAACTCCGATTAATTTAACTCCGAAATCCTGCCAAATTCCTTTTTCTTCAGCTTCCAAACACAAATTCAAAGCAGTCTGACCTCCCATTGTTGGCAAAACGGCATCAATTTGTGGATGTTCCTTTAGAATTTCAATAATCGATTTTGTAGTTAGTGGTTTTAGATAAACATGATCGGCCATAGTTGGGTCGGTCATAATTGTCGCTGGATTTGAGTTTATCAAGATAACTTCAATTCCTTCTTCACGAATAGAACGTGCAGATTGAGATCCTGCATAATCGAATTCGCAAGCTTGACCAATAACAATAGGACCTGATCCTATTATTAAAACTGATTTTATTGATGTGTCTTTAGGCATTTTATTTGTATTGTGTAGTTATATAAAGTACTTTAAAAAACATTCGTAGTGTATTCTAAACTAGAACGTTGCAGCTTTTTTACCGACAAGGTATAAAAAAAGGCGATACTAAAAAAGTAATCGCCTTATGTATGTTTATACAAACATTATTTTTTGTGTCTAGGTTCACTAGAAACAGTCAATTTATGTCTTCCTTTTGCTCTTCTACGCGCTAGAACTTTTCTTCCATTCGCAGAAGCCATTCTGTCCATAAATCCGTGCTTATTTCTTCTTTTTCTTTTCGATGGTTGAAACGTTCTTTTGCTCATTGCTTTGTATCTTTAAAATGGTATCTAATATCTCTTTTCTGTTTTTGAATATCGTTATTCTAAAACCGAGTGCAAATATACAAAGACTTTTTTTTCTGGCAAGTACTTTAATAAAAATATTTTTAATTCATTTTACTATATTTGCAATCTCAAATATACATCTATTATGTTTAACAAAAATATTAAGCTTATTTTAGCCGGACTTCTTGTAGTTGCTGGCATTTGGCAATTTACAGAGAGTAATATCGGGAATGGTATTTTCCTTATATTATTGACTGCAATTCCTATTTTTCTTTATTTCAAAAACGAATTCATCCTTTTAGCCTTCCTAAAATTAAGAAAACAAGATTTCGAAGGAGCTAAAAACTGGCTGGCATACATCAAAAATCCGGAATCGGCATTAGTTAGAAAACAACAAGGATACTTTAATTACCTACACGGAATCATGTTATCTCAAACCAATATCAATCAGGCAGAGAAACATTTCAAGAAAGCAATCGAACTTGGTTTATCTATGGATATGGATTTGGCAGTAGCAAAATTAAACCTTGCAGGAGTTGCCATGTCACGCAGAAGAAAGCTTGAAGCGACTAATTTATTGAACGAAGCTAAAAAATTAGACAAGCAAGGCATGCTGAAAGAGCAAATCACAATGATGAAAGATCAAATGAAGAAAATCTAAACTTCTTTAAATTACAATATTCTAAATCCCAAATTCCAAAAGAGTTTGGGATTTTTTTGTCAATACGATCGTTTGGGATTTGGAATTTCTTTATTGGAATTTCTTTTTTTTTATTAGAAGCTATTTCCTGCTGTCCTTCCAATCTTTTGTGGTGTCCCGAGGCTTCGGACCACCACAAAAGGATTTTCCTCCCGACACTTCGGGGCCATCAGGGCTAGAGCACTCATTTTCACAAGTAGATTATATCGATTATTTGTATTTTCACACAGTATGTCATCCCGAGGAACTAGCGATGACAAGATGAAGCAGAATGCTTATACATAAATCTTTGTCAAAGTTTAAAACTTTGACAAAGATCTCATAACGATGATCGTTTTGAATTTGGGATTTGGGATTTAAAAATTGGAATTTTACAAACTTCTAATCTTCCAATATAATCGAAGGCAAATTCTCATTCAGCCATTTATATTTATTGAGAATCATAACGTGAGTTCCTCCTTTTACGATAATACAGCTCTTAATATATTTTATCGGAAAAACTTCGTCTTTATCGCCATGAATATGAATTACATTTTCATCACGTTCATTTCTATCCCATAAAATTACATTTTCAACCGCCCATTGTAGGTAATTAAGATCCCGCATCGCCAGAAACTTCTCGTACAGTTTAATACGTTTGTTGATTTTTTCTCCAAAAGAATATTTTGCAAGATTTTCAATATTCAGAATTAGCTTCATCGGAATCAGCTTATAGGCTTTTGTAGTTTTTCCTATTTTCATTCTTCTAGGGAATTCCGTGTTACTTCTAACGCTCGAAATAATAATTATTTTTCGAACCTGAATATGCTTTGCCATTTCCTGAACCAGAATTCCACCAAAGGAAACTCCAATCAAAACCGGATTCTCGTGTTTTATCTTTTTAGTAATTCGAAGCGCGTAATCAGATAATGATTCTTTCGGTTGTGGAATTTCCCATTCCAGCAAACACATTTCAAAAATAGATTCATCTAAATTAATTCTTTCAAAAATGGTCGAGCTTGCAGCCAAACCAGGCATAAAGTATACAGGAATTTTGCTCATTCTTTAAAAACGGAATTATAATTACTGATTTTAATTTCAAGTTAAATTTACTTTTTTTAATAATAGACACAGCAAATCTTACACCATAATTACAAATTAGACCATATAAACCACAAAAAGACTATCATTAGCAGTCTTTAAAAAATAATTCCATATTGAAAATCAAATGATTACCTTTGTAGTCCAAATCTATATTTACGTTTTAAACCTACTAAAAACATGTCAAATTATGGAACCTATTGAAACAACTATGGAAATTAAAGACAACACTTTTGCAAGACAGTTTGAAACCATAGCCCCCGAAGGATTACTTTCTGTCGAATATTCATTTCAGGAAAAGAAAATTTTCCTAACCAAAATCAATATTCCGGAAGGCTTCGAAGACCAGGATTTTATTGATACGTTACTCCGAAACATCATGGAAATCGTCATCGAAAAGAAATTCAAACTAATGCCAATTCACCCAAAAATTGTACAGTTTATCAAGAAGAACCCTAAGTACAAAGAACTACTTCCTCCGGGAATCAGAATTTAATCAAATAAAAAAGCACAAGTTGATTCTTGTGCTTTTTTAGTTTTATATGTTTTGAAAAATTATTTTTCAATCTCTCTCATAGAATCCATTTTTTTATGCGCCAGGAAACCAGCAACATCTTCAAAATGTTCTTTTACACGTTTGTTTCCAAATTCGAAAACCTTAGTTGCTAATCCGTCAAGGAAATCACGGTCGTGAGAAACCAGGATTAAAGTTCCGTCAAAATCACGCAATGCATCCTTAATAATATCTTTGGTTTTCATGTCTAAGTGATTCGAAGGCTCATCCAGAATCAACAAGTTAACAGGCTCCAACAATAATTTAATCATTGCCAAACGCGTTTTCTCTCCTCCTGAAAGCACTTTTACTTTTTTGGTAATATCATCACCCTGAAACATAAATGCTCCTAAAATATTTTTAATCTGCGTACGAATATCTCCAACCGCAATAGCATCAATAGTTTCAAAGATCGTTGCATTTTCATCTAACAAAGAAGCCTGATTCTGAGCAAAATACCCAATTTGTGAATTATGACCAATATCAACACTTCCTTCGTCGATACCAATTTCTTTCATAATTGCTTTAATCATCGTCGATTTTCCTTCACCATTTTTACCTACGAAAGCCACCTTTTGACCTCTTTCGATAACAATGTTGGCATCTTTAAAAACTACATGATCTCCGTACGATTTAGACAAATCTTTCACCACAACAGGATATTGTCCCGAACGTGCTGCCGGCGGGAATTTTAATTTCAAAGCTGAATTATCTACTTCATCAACCTGAACGATCACTAGCTTTTCAAGCATTTTAACACGCGACTGAACTGCATCTGTTTTAGAGAATGTCCCTTTAAAACGATCAATAAAAGCTCTGTTATCAGCAATCATTTTTTGTTGTTCGTCATATGCTTTTTGCTGGTGAATACGACGATCTTTTCTTAATTCTAAGTAATGAGAATACTTCGCTTTGTAATCATAAATTCTTCCCATTGTAACTTCAATAGTACGATTTGTAATATTATCTACAAACGCTCTATCGTGCGAAATTACCACAACAGCCTTAGCCTGATTTAATAAAAATTCTTCTAACCACTGAATACTTTCGATATCCATGTGATTGGTTGGCTCATCCAGCAAAATCAAATCTGGTTTTTGTAGAAGGATTTTCGCCAATTCAATACGCATTCTCCATCCTCCTGAAAATTCAGAAGTCTGACGTGTGAAATCTTCGCGCTCAAAACCTAAACCAACTAAAATTTTCTCAACTTCAGCTTCATAATTTACTTCTTCAATTGCATAATATTTCTCGCTCAAGTCTGAAACTCTTTCGATCAATTTCATGTATTCGTCACTTTCGTAATCGGTACGAACGGTTAATTGCTCGTTGATTTCATCAATTTCAGATTTCATTTTAAAAATCTCACCAAAAGCTTTTGAAGCTTCTTCCATTACAGTCGAACCATCTTTTGTCAATAAATGCTGAGGCAAGTAAGCCACAACAGCGTCTTTTGGAGTCGAGATACTTCCGGTAGAAGGCTTGCTTTGACCTGCAATTATTTTTAAAAGTGTCGATTTTCCCGCACCATTTTTACCCATAAGGGCAATTTTATCATTTTCATTTATAGCAAAAGAAACATCGCTAAATAATGTAGTTCCACCAAACTGAACCGAAATATCGTTAACTGTAATCATTTAGATTTTTAGATTTTAAGACTGCTTAGATTTTTAGATTTCTCAGCAAGTATTTTTTGAAGGTGCAAAGATAGATTTAATTAGAGAATGTGGCAATTCTAAATGTGGCAATTTGTCAATTAGATAATTAGATAATTTTTTAAATTCATAACAACAAAACCCGACAGGTTTTAAAAAGCTGTCGGGTTTGCTAAAATTATCTAATTGACACATTGACTAATTATCTAATTAATCCTTTCTCCATTTTTTAGTCTCTTCAAAAATATGTTCTAAAATTGATGATTCGGTTTCGTCAAAATCAATATTTCTGCGACCCATAACCAGTTTTGCAGTTTCGAAAGCTTTTTTGGTTACGTAAGTCGTAAATCCCGCAGCGCCGCCCCAGGAAAAACTCGGAACAAAATTGCGAGGAAAACCGCTTCCAAAGATATTAGCACTCACCCCTACTACAGTTCCCGTATTGAACATGGTATTAATTCCGCATTTACTGTGATCTCCCATCATTAAACCACAAAACTGAAGTCCGGTTTTAGCAAAACCTTCGGTTTCGTAACTCCATAACTTCACTTCTTCGTAATTGTTTTTCAGGTTCGAATTATTACTGTCTGCACCAATATTACACCATTCACCCAAAACAGAATCTCCTAAAAATCCTTCATGCCCTTTGTTTGAATTTGCAAAAAGAACCGAATTTTTAACTTCTCCCCCTATTCGTGACCCAGGTCCAACGGTTGTCGCTCCGTACACTTTAGCCGACATTTTTACCATGGCATTTTCGCATAAAGCAAAAGGTCCGCGAATTACAGTTCCTTCCATGATCTCAGTATTCTTACCTATATATATAGGACCAGTTGAAGCATTTAAAGTCACAAATTCTAATTTAGCTCCTTCTTCAATAAAAATATTTTCCGGCGCAATAACATTTACGCTTTTCGGAATTGACTGTGATTTTCGATCTTCCGTTAAAAATTCAAAATCGGCGCGAATGGCAGCATCATTTTTAGAAAAAATATCCCAGGTATGTTCGACAGTTAAACAATCGTCGTTATATTGAATGATTTCATAAGAATCGAAATCAACTTCTTCCTGGTTTTCAGTAGTAAAAAAAGCAATTACATCTTCTCCTTTAAAAATAGCCTGATTTTCTTTTAAATCAGAAACCATTTCAGCAAGCGTATCATTTGGTAAATACGCTGCATTGATCATTACATTTTCTTCCATTTCCACCATCGGAAATTTGGCAGATAAATAATCTTCAGTAATTGTTGTTATGGTTGAGCCCAAGCGCGCCTCCCATTTTTGACGAATCGTCATAATTCCGATTAGAATATCAGCAACAGGTCTTGTAAAAGTAAAAGGTAATAAAGCATTCCGGACAGGACCGTCAAAAAGAATGTAATTCATAAATAAAAAATTTGGTACTTGTTAAAATCTTGATTTGGTTATCGAGTTCAAAGTTACAAATATTTTATTTGTTCGATAAAGCATGTTGCTATACAAAAAGACAAATACAATTATTTTTTTCGCCACAAATTCACGAATTATTTAAAACTTAAACATAAAACTAATTCGTGAATTCGTGGCGTTTTTTTTAGCTCAATTTATGCCATAAAAAAAGCCTTCCAAATTGGAAGGCTTTTGTATAAATAAAAACAGTTATTAGTTTTTAACGTGTTTTGCATATTTAGTTTTGAATTTATCAATACGTCCTGCAGTATCGATAAGTTTAGATTTACCAGTATAAAAAGGGTGAGATGTTCTAGAAATCTCCATTTTTACAACTGGATACTCAACTCCGTCAACTTCAATTGTTTCTTTTGTATCTGCAGTAGATTTAGTAATAAAAACTTCGTCATTTGACATGTCTTTAAATGCAACTAATCTGTAATTTTCTGGGTGAATTCCTTTTTTCATCTTTTCTTTTATTTATTGTTTAGAGCATTTTTATTTTGAAGCTTTTCCATGGTTAGAAAAAGGTGTAAACATATCTACTCTTTTTTGTTTAAAACTTTTAATTATTTTTGAGTGTGCAAATTTACAATTCTTTTTTAATAAACAAACATTTAGCTCACTTTTTTTAGCAAAATTCAAAAAGCTTTTTTTCTCTCTCATTATATTGGGAATTGCTATATTTGTGGATTAATTTTAAAACATATAGAAATATGATTAGTGAAGTTATTAAAAAGAACGGGATTACTTACGGAATTATTTTAGGTATTGTTTTAGCATTGATTACTGCTACAATGTACGCAATTGATTTAAAATTGTTTGTTTCTGGCTGGATTACAGCGGTAAAAGTAGTTATTTATTTAGCTATTAGCATTTTAGCATTATCAAAAACAAAGAAAGAATTGGGGAATATTTTTCCATTTAAATCAGCTTTCACTACATGTTTTATAACTGTCCTTGTTGGTATTTTAATTGCTACATTATTTGACATTATATTATTCAATTTTGTTGATCCGGGCGCAAAAGAAACTTTAAGTGATATAGTTGTTAAATCAACTGTAGAATTCATGCAAAAACTTGGAACGCCAGCATCAGCCATAAATGATGCAATAGCCAAAATGAAAGAAACAAACAACTTTGATACGCTACAGATACTAAAAGGCACTATTTTCGTAATAATTATTGGTGCTATTTTCAGTTTAATTATGGCGGCATTTTTTAAAAGCAAAACTACACAAGAATAAAAAAATAAATGAATTTATCTATACTTATACCGCTTCTAAACGAGGAGGAATCACTGAAAGAACTCTATTCGTGGATTATTAAAGTGATGCAATCTAACAATTACTCTTATGAAATCATTTTTGTGGATGATGGAAGTACGGATGATTCTTGG
The DNA here is from genome assembly GCF_031458035.1 of Flavobacterium aquidurense. Classification (GTDB taxonomy): domain Bacteria; phylum Bacteroidota; class Bacteroidia; order Flavobacteriales; family Flavobacteriaceae; genus Flavobacterium; species Flavobacterium aquidurense_C. The sequence goes on along the minus strand of NZ_JAVDXR010000008.1, from coordinate 147,923 downwards.
AATATTATTGAAAGCTTTTCAAACGAGAATCCAAATGTAAAAGGAATTCGTTTCATGAAGAATTTTGGAAAATCACAGGCTTTGCATGCTGGTTTTGCAAAAGCAAAAGGTGATGTCATTATCACTATGGATGCCGATTTGCAGGACAGTCCTGATGAGATTCCGGGTTTATATGATATGATCACCAAAGAAAAATTCGATTTGGTTTCTGGTTGGAAAAAGAAACGTTACGACTCTGTGGTAGCAAAAAATTTACCTTCAAAATTATTTAACTGGGCTGCGAGAAAAACTTCCGGAGTTGAATTGAATGATTTTAACTGCGGATTAAAAGCATACAAAAATACGGTTGTAAAAAACGTTGAAGTTTCGGGCGAAATGCACCGTTACATTCCGGTTTTGGCAAAAAATGCCGGTTTTAATAAGATTGGAGAAAAAGTTGTAATTCACCAGGCGCGTAAGTATGGTGAAACCAAATTTGGAATGGAGCGGTTTATAAACGGTTTCCTGGATTTGATTACGATTTGGTTTTTATCGAGATTCGGAAAAAGACCAATGCACTTGTTTGGCGCAATGGGTTCTTTGATGTTTATTATCGGATTTTTATTGGCGGGATATATTGGAATTTCAAAATTGTACCATATGTATAATGGTATGAAATACAGCTTGATCACCAGTAATCCTTGGTTTTTTATCGCTTTAACAACAATGATTTTAGGAACTCAATTATTTTTGGCAGGTTTTCTTGGTGAAATTATTTTGAGAACTAAAAACAATGAATCTCGTTACAAAGTAGCCCGAGAGGTTAATTTTTAACGTAAATCACTAGCCCTGACAGAAGGGAAAATCCTTTTTTATTGTTTTTTCTACAATAAAAAAGATTGGAATGATGGCAGGAAATAGCTTCTGAAAATTATTATTACTAAAATATAAAATATACGAATGATGAATATAGCACCTGATATTTTGAATGCTGTAAACGAATGGTTAACGCCAACATTTGACAAAGAAACTCAAGCGGCGGTTAAGGAATTAATGACTACGTCGCCTAAAGAACTAGAAGAAAGTTTTTATAAAAATCTTGAATTTGGAACTGGCGGAATGCGTGGTGTGATGGGCGTTGGAAACAACAGAATCAACAAATACACGCTTGGAAAAAATACGCAGGGTTTATCTGATTATTTACATGAAGTTTTCCCAAATCAGCCTATAAAGGTTGTTATTGCTTATGATTGTCGTCATAACAGTAATACCTTGGCTAAGGTTGTTGCGGATGTTTTCTCGGCAAACGGAATTCAGGTTTATTTATTTTCTGATTTACGACCAACTCCTGAGTTGTCTTTCGCGCTTAAATATTTAGGTTGCCAATGCGGAATCGTTCTTACAGCATCGCACAATCCACCGGAATATAACGGTTATAAAGTGTATTGGGAAGATGGTGGACAAATTGTCCCTCCGCAAGATGCGGCAATTATTAATGTTATCGAAAATTTAGGTTACGATAAAATTAAGTTTGACGCAAACGAAAGCTTAATAAAATATATTGATACTGAAATCGATAAGGCTTTTATAAAATCTTCTATCGAAAATGCCAGTTTTAATACTCCGGCTGAAGCCAAAGATAATTTACAGATTGTTTTTACTTCATTGCACGGAACTTCAATAAAATCTATTCCTGATACTTTATCTCAGGCTGGCTACAAAAATGTCCATATTGTTCCTGAGCAGGCAATTCCTGACGGAGACTTTCCAACGGTAAAATCTCCAAATCCTGAAGAACCTGAAGCTTTAACTATGGCTTTGGCTTTGGCTGATAAAACAAATTCGGATATCGTTGTTGGAACAGACCCTGATTGTGATCGTCTTGGTGTTGCTGTTAGAAATAACGAGGGCAAAATGATTTTATTGAACGGTAATCAAACCATGGTTTTAATGACTTCTTTCTTATTGAAACAATGGAAAAAAGCAGGAAAAATCAATGGAAAACAATTTGTAGGATCGACCATTGTTTCCACTCCAATGATAATGGAACTGGCAACAAGTTACGGCGTTGAATGCAAAGTGGGTCTGACTGGTTTTAAATGGATTGCCAAAATGATTAAAGATTTCCCGGAACTTCAATTTATTGGCGGTGGTGAGGAAAGCTTTGGTTTTATGGTTGGCGATGCTGTTAGAGATAAAGATGCCGTTGCTGCTACCTTATTAATATGTGAAGTTGCTGCGCAGGCAAAAGCCGCAGGAAGCAGTGTTTACAAAGAACTTTTACAACTGTATGTTGAAAATGGTTTTTACAAAGAATATTTGGTTTCACTAACCAAAAAAGGAATGGAAGGGTTACAGGAAATTAATCAGATGATGATTGATTTACGTAAAAACCCATTAAAAGAAATCAACGGGCAACGTGTAATTATGGTTGAAGATTACGACTCATCAATTGCTTTGAATTTATTGACTGGCGAAGAATCTGAAATGGATATGCCAAAATCAAATGTATTGATTTATTATACTGAAGACGGTTCGAAAATCTGCGCAAGACCAAGTGGAACGGAACCAAAAATAAAATTCTACATTAGCGTTAATGCAGAATTGGATTCAGTTGCCAATTTTGATGCTGCAGAAAGTTTCTTAGATGAAAAAATTCAGAATATCATTACTGATATGCGATTGAAATAAAAATAATGAGTGACAAACTCTTTATAATCAAATTACAATTGTGCACACATTGTGTGCACAATTAAGTATCTCTAAATATTTAGGACTCTAATTTACGTTTAGAAATAATGTAAATTAGAGTTTTTTTATTAAAAAAAAGCAAAAAAAAAGCAAAAACAAACCAATTGGATTAATTTTGTGCAGTGAAAAATCTCCTGAACAAATTAATTATTTAATGCTCGATAACGACGAACAAATCAAAGTATCAGCATATTTAACCCAATTGCCAGAAAAAAAATTACTGCTGGAAAAACTCGAAAGAGCCATTGCCATAGCAGAAAATAACATCAAAAAATAAATGAGTAATTTCAAAAAAATAGTTCCTTTTATATATCCGTATAAAAAATACGCCTATCTAAACATCTTTTTTAATGTTTTGTACGCACTTTTCAGCACACTTTCGTTTGTTGCCTTAATACCAATGCTTCAGGTTTTATTTGAAAAAGGAAAAACAATCACAACAAAACCAGTATATACAGGATTACTACACATTAAGGAATACGGAGAAAATTATTTAGGTTATTATATCACCACTGCAAAACAAGATCACGAACCTGGTTTTGTATTATCTATTATGGTGGGAATTATTATTTCGATTTTTTTACTTAAAAACTTAGCTGATTATTTAGCTATGTTTTTTATTAATTTTTTGCGAAATGGTGTTTTAAAGGACATGCGAAATGCTTTGTACAAAAAAACACTGGAATTACCTTTGGCTTTTTATTCTGAAACAAGAAAAGGAGATGTTATCTCAAGGATTTCTGCTGATGTAAATGAAGTTCAAACCTCATTTTTGGCTATCCTTGAACTTATCGTAAAAGAACCTTTAACGATAATTTTCACGATCAGTACTATGCTTATTATCAGCACTAAGTTGACATTGTTTGTATTTATTTTTATTCCTGTTTCCGGTTATATTATTTCATTAATTGGAAAACAACTTAAAAAACAATCAAGCAAAGCACAACAAGAACAAGGTACTTTTTTATCTACTATTGAAGAAACAATTGGAGGTCTAAAAGTAGTAAAAGGATATAATGCTGAAAATTATTTTAATACTGTTTTTCAAAATTCAACAGAACGCTTTTTCAAATTATCGAACAGCATTGGAAATCGCCAAAACTTAGCTTCTCCGGCAAGTGAATTCATGGGAATCACTGTAATTGCAATATTACTTTGGTACGGAGGTCAAATGGTTTTGATTGAAAAAACACTTGATGGCCCGTCGTTCATTGCCTATATGGGACTAGCATACAATATTCTGACTCCTGCAAAAGCAATCTCTAAAGCTTCATACGGAGTTAAAAGAGGAAATGCTGCAGCTGAACGTGTTCTTGAAATTTTAGAACAGGAAAACACCATTACATCTAAAGATAGAGCTGTTGAAAAAACAACTTTCGATGACAATATTAAAGTTCAGAATATCAACTTTAAATATGAAGATGAAACGGTTCTAAAAGACTTTTCTCTTGAAATTAAAAAAGGACAAACTGTTGCACTTGTTGGGCAATCTGGAAGTGGAAAAAGTACTATTGCAAACTTATTGACTCGTTTTTACGATGTGAATGAGGGAACGATTTCTATTGACGGAATCAACATCAAAGACATGAATTTACAGTCGCTGCGTAGCTTAATGGGCTTGGTTACACAAGACAGCATTTTATTTAATGACACTATCAAAGCCAATATTGCATTAGGAAAATTGGATGCAACTGACGATGAAATTATCGAAGCATTGAAAATTGCAAATGCTTTTGAATTTGTAAAAGAATTGCCTTTAGGAATTTATACAAATATTGGTGACAGCGGAAACAAACTTTCTGGAGGTCAAAAACAACGTTTATCTATTGCTCGTGCAGTATTGAAAAATCCTCCGATTATGATTTTGGATGAAGCAACTTCAGCATTGGATACGGAAAGCGAAAAATTTGTTCAGGTCGCTTTAGAGAATATGATGCAAAACAGAACTTCGATTGTAATTGCGCACCGACTTTCAACCATTCAAAAAGCCGATGTTATTATTGTAATGCAAAAAGGAAGGATCGTTGAACAAGGAACTCATGACGAATTAATCGCTCACAACGGCACTTATAACAAATTGGTTACAATGCAGTCTTTCGAGTCATAAGATTCAAAAAAAACAACTCATTTACACAGATTAAGGAAATATTAAAACTATATTTAATTTCTTTAATCTGTGTTTTATTTCTAACTTTATGTAGATTATTTAATTTTCCAAAAATGTATCTTAATAATCCAAACATAAAACTTCCTGACGACCCCGATACTATTGTCTGGAAATACCTTGACTTATCTAAATTTCTTGATTTACTGCTTTCGAAAAAGTTATTCATGTCGCGTTCTGATAAATTCGAAGATCAGTATGAAGGCACTTTTAGCGAACCTACTTTTGAAGAGATTAAAAAACTCGCCATTGACAATCCTGACTTTTTAAAATACTACAAAACACAGCGTGAACAAGTTGCGATTAGCAGCTGGCATATCAACGAATACGAATCGTTTGCCATGTGGCAGATTTTCACCCAAAACAGTGAAGGTTTAGCGATTCAGTCAACCATTGGAAGATTGCAAAAAGCAGTAAAACCAGAAAATAATTTCGATCAATATATTGGTGAAGTAAATTATATCGATTACAGGAAAGAATATATTCCGTTTGATGATTTGTTCTTTCCGTTTTTATTTAAACGAAAAAGCTTTCAATATGAACGCGAAGTCAGGATTCTAACCGACACTTCAAAAAGCACAATAAAACTAAACGACGGCTTAAAAATCAATGTTGACATCAATCAATTAATTGAAAAGATATACATCCACCCAAAATCTGAAAACTGGTATAAAAAGCTCGTTATCGAATTGGTGGAACGCCTGGGATTTGGCTTTGAAATTGAAAAATCAGATTTGGAAAGCGATATTTTGATTTAGATAAATACACTTAAACCATTACACTATAGTGTTAAATTTCATAAAAAAGTTTTCTTTTTGTAAGAAAAAAATTATATTTGAATTTATGCCGCATTTGGATCAATTATTCTATTGAATTTGAAACTCACGTAAATCTCTAATTTTAAAAATAAAAAAATGTCAAAAAAAATTTTAACATTGGGAATGCTAGTAGCATTTTTTTTCACTTCTTGTAAAGAAACACCAAAACAAGAGACAGTAAAACAAGAAACACCAAAACAGGAAACAAATAAACAAGATGTCTCTGTATCTAAAGCGAATAAAGAAACCAATCCATTAATTGGCTCCTGGATAGAACCAATTCCTGGTCAGGAAAAAAAAGTACAAGGAATAAAGATAAATGATGACGGTACTGCAGAATCTATCAATATGGCAACATTACTTTATAAAAAATGGTGGGAAAAAGATGGAAAATTAATTTTAGTATCTGAAAGTATTGGAAATCATAGCTCCGGAATTGACACTCTGGAATATAAAATCGTTGTTCTTAACAACACAGATTTAGAGCTAAAAGATGGAAATTATAGTTTAAAATATAAAAGACAATAAAACGCAAAGTGTGACCAAAAGTGGATATCTATTTTCATGATTTTTTATGGCATTTTGGTTTTTCAACGTCATATTTCATTAAAAACAAAATTCCAATTCTATAATTAAAAAAGCCATTTGAAAATATAAATTCTCAAATGGCTTTTTTAATTATAAAGATTTAAAACCTTAGAATCTCAGTACCTCAGCACCTTAGAACCTCAGATAGGTTTATAACTTTTAACTTCCCACTTTTTAGAGGCCAAATCAATGTAATGATAATGCAAGACATCATTTTTATCGAATTGTCCATTTTGGTTGGTATCTTCGATTGTTCTAAAGTATAAACGACTTTTAGATTCTATTAAACTCCAATCAACCAATTCCTGAAAATCTTCTGAAATCTTAGTAAAATTTTCTCCACTAATATTACTCAGGTACAAAGTTTTAATATCACTGGTATCAATTTTACCATCTTTATTGGTGTCAGCATCGGCTAATGTATAAACCATAACTTGGTTTTGAGTTCTGTCTGCAACGGCTTTTAGATATGTTGCAGTTAAAATCAAAGCAGGTTTATCTGTTAAAGGACGAATCGAATCTGAATCAACTCTTTGAAATTTCAGGTTTTGCAAATAACCTGTGATTTCATATTCGCCTAAGTTTGAAATCGTAAAGCTCACATCATTTACACTCGAAGATCCATAACGTGCTTTTGAACCTCTTTCAAAAACCCTTAAATCTCCAACCGGATGAATTAAATAATTTGTTCCCTGCATCTGAATAGGCAAATCAGCCACTTCTATTTGCGTAGAATCAGTTTTCGTTATAACTTTTGCTTTATTTGAAGCATCATAAATTACTTTCGGCTTCTGCGCTTCATCTTTACAACTCACTACTGTACCGATGATTACTAAGGCGATATATTTTAAATAGTTTTTCATTTAAGCTAATTATATTGGAATATCAAATATAGTATTTTTGATTGTATTATTTATTGTTACTAACCAACTCGAAGTCTTGTATATTTTTCAAACGTTAAAAATTCATTTCTTATTGCCGAGTTAAAAATCCAATATTAAAACCTCGCATTAATTTTCACATTAAAAACTCTGGAAGTCATATAATTTGGAATAGCGTATTGATTTTTAGAATATACATCGCGAACCCATGTATTGGTAATTGCATTTTGATTATTGAAAAGATTATAAATCTCTAATCCTACGGATAATTCTTTAAAGCTTTTCAACCAATTTGCTTTAGCCACTTTAGTACTACTGTCCACAAAAACTTTTGCAAAACCAATATCTGCCCTTCTGTAATCATTCAATCTGTTTTGATACAAATAAGGATCTGAATATGCCGGCGCACCACTTGGCAAACCCGTATTATAAACTAGATTCAAATACAATTTCACACTTGGAATATTCGGCATATAATCCTGAAACAACATTGCGAATTTCAAGCGCTGATCTGTTGGTCTGGCAATATAACCTCTATTTTCATAATTTTCTTCGGTCTTCAAATAACCAAAACTAACCCACGATTCAGTTCCGGGCACAAATTCGCCGTTCAATCTAAAATCTAAACCTTGCGCATACGCTTTTGCATTATTGTTGGCAATATATCGAATTCGGACATTATCAATTGAATATACATTTACATCAGAAAGTGATTTGTAATATAGTTCCGTTACCCATTTGAAAGGGCGATTCCACATTTTGAAATTATAATCATTGCTTAAAACGATGTGAACGGATTCCTGCGCTTTCACATTCGGATTCACCACTCCATCTATATCACGAAGTTCCCTGTAAAAAGGTGGCTGATGATACAATCCTCCAGAAACCCTGAAAACCATATCCATATCCCAATCTGGTTTTATGGCAAATTGTGCACGCGGACTAAAAACAATTTGATTTTTTCCTTCTACAGCTGCTCCGGAAACATTCCAGCTCTGAAAACGAGCACCTATATGATACCAAACCTGATTAGAACCAATTGCAGTTTTCTGGTTCCACTGTGCATAACCCGAAATTCGATTTATAGTATTAAAATTTGTCGCACGAATGTCCTGATAAGGTAAAAGTGATCCGGTATAAGGCTGATAAGGCTGATTGTTTTTAGGCAGAATCACCAAAGGAGGATTTATAGAAAAGCCAGCAGAATCGATTACTTCCCATTCTACCACTCTATCGCGAATTGATTCTCTTGTATATTTTAAGCCAAATTCTAACTGCCTGTCATTTTTCCATTCTTTAAAACCTTTGATTTCGATGTTTGCAATTAAAGCATCTAAATCATTTCGGGCATGATTGAGCTGAGAACCAATGCCACGTGTGAAATCAATATTTTCAGTGTCATCATCAGTAATATTTCCTAAACGATATTGTGCCGAAATATCAAAATGTTCCTGCTCTTTGGTATGAAATAACGAGCCTATTAATTTTAAAGTAAAATCCGGCGCAACTTTGTAAGTTGTTTTCAGAGCCCCAAAATAAGTTTTGTATTGGTCATCTTCCTTTCCATCATAATAAACCCGCAACGCCATTGGCTGATCTACTGTTCCGAATTTAGTCTCACGGCTTAATGGTTCGTATAAATATGTATTTTGAGATATATTCCCTAAAAAGCTCATTTGCCATTTTTTGGAAATGTCGTACGTAATATTCGTTTGAATATCCGCAAATGTTGGTGTATAGTTCGTTTCTGTATCCTGACTATTTACCAGCAAACTATTATTTCTATAACGAACACCGGTAACCGCAGACCATTTTTTATTTTTAGAAACAAGATCGACTGCAGCACTTCCTCCTAAAAAACTAGCTTCAAAAGCAGCTCCAAACTGAGTTGGTTTTCGATATGTAATATCCAAAACTGATGATAATTTATCTCCAAATTTTGCCTGAAATCCACCTGCAGAGAAATCTACATTCTGCACCAAATCGGTATTAGTAAAACTTAAACCTTCTTGTTGTCCTGAACGAATTAAAAACGGACGATATACTTCGACTTCATTGACATAAACTAAGTTTTCATCATAATTCCCTCCACGAACTGCATATTGTGTACTCAGTTCATTATTAGAATTTACCCCTGGCAAAGTTTTCAGAATATTTTCGATTCCGGCATTTGCCCCGGGAATCCTTTTTATTGTAGCAACATCTATGGTAGTAATTCCCTGAACGCGTTTTTTATTTTTGGAAGATACAAATACCTCTCCCATTTGTTCTTCAGAATTATTCATTATTGGATTAAAAACAAAAATTTCATCGGGCGTTAAATTCACTGTCAAACTCATCATTTTTAAAGAAATATGAGTGAAGATCAAGGATATTTTTTTATTCGAAGGTATTTCAATTTCAAAATATCCATTTGAATCAGATTGCGCGACATTACTTAAAGCAGTAATATTCACATCTGAAACCGGGCGATTTTCATGATCTAAAATAATACCTTTTACGTGAGCATTTTGAGCAAATGAGACGCAGCTGCATAAAAAAAGGAAAACAACTATTAATTTCTGATGACTCAAATGCTTTTGATTTTATTTTTGTTGACTTCTAAAAAAATGAGTTTCAAAGATAGCAGAATTACCTACATTATCCATCACTTCAATTTTTAAATCATTTGCTCCTTCAGCCAATAATGCATCATCAAATTTATGCGTTATTTTTCTGGTTTTGTTATCATATTCAAATAAGACCCAACTTCCGTTTAGATATCCATTGTACGATTTAATACCTGATAAACTATCATTGATGGTAAACTGAATTGCTTTCACATCACTAATCCATTTACCCTCAATTGGTTTTGTAATTGCAATTGTAGGAGCGATCGTATCGAGAACTAAACCAAATTGTCCTAACGTTTTGGACTTGGCAGTAAAAACATCATTTTTTCTTGTTGTTGCATTAAAACTTTTACTACTTCCACTAATTCTACCAATAAAAAGTTTGTCACGAAGATTTTCGGCATACGAACTGTCTTTAATGGTAATTGTAAAATTGGAATGAACAGGAACAACATCATCATGAATATAAATACGGTTATTTTTTACATCAAAATTCAAATTAAAATCATCATAAAAAGTGCCTGCAGGGAAAAATACCGACATATTATCTTTTTCGAAATTGGAATCTTTATTGACTTTTATGAAATATTTTGAAGTTACAGGTTCTGCATTTACGATTGGCGTTTCAATATCATATTCAATTGGAACAGTTATCGAACTTAAATTCCCAAAATAATCCGAAACCTCAATGCGATAAGACAAAGCCAAATTTGGTTTAACCGGAATAACCCCATGAAGAGAATCAGATTTAACTATACTAAGGGCAAAAGGCGTTTTCATAAAAAGCTTTTGCACACGCTGTCCAGATTTTTTATATTTTGGATAATCAATTAATGCGTTGACAAAACGCATTTCATCAAAAGAATACGTATTGAACTGATAATTATAATTTGGATCTCCGTTGATAAATGTGGAAACATTAAAAACTCCATTTTTATTAAAAGAAACATCATCAAAATCTACAGCCGAAATTCCAAAACCTATTTTTCCATTTGCTTTTACCTTGCTCGCCAGATAAGTTCCATCTTTTTGAAGTGAAACATTTAGCAGCAATGGCTGTTTAGATTGATTTACCGTTGTATTATCCAATGGATAAACATACAGACTTGAAATAGTTGGTTTTTTATTATCGTTTAAATTTTTATCATATCCAAAAAACATTGGATTAACAACAAACTCCGACTTTGTATCTCTAATTTCAAAATGTAAATGAGGGCCTTCAGACGAACCTGTATTTCCAGAAAGCGCAATCAGCTGGCCTTTCGTAACAGGCAATTCACCCGGTTTTAGGAACATCTCAATTTCAAAAGCTTTTTCTTTATAATGCGTTTTTTGAACATACTCCTGAATTGCGCCTACCGTGGTTTGCAAATGTCCGTAAACAGATGTATAACCATTAGGATGCGTGATGTAAATACATTTTCCGTTTCCAAAAGTGGAAATTTTTATTCTCGAAACGTATCCGTCAGCAACTGCATAAACATTCAGACCTTCTCTTTGATTCGTTTTTAAATCGAAACCAGCGTGAAAATGATTTGGCCTCAGCTCCCCAAAATTACCAGAAAGCTGCATCGGAATATCTAAGGGCGGGGCAAAATAATCTTTTGGATATTGAGTCTGAGCAAAGATAAACTGGCAAAATAATATTGTAAATACTGAAAATCTCATAAGGAACATTTTTGCTAAGATAAAAAAATAACAGGCGAAATCCGACAATAAATAAGACAAAAATACAATTGATTGAATTTCATTAATTTGTCTATTTTTAATGCAAAAAAATCGATAAAAAATTGCATTAATAAAAAGGAATACTAACTTTGTATGATTAAGTAATGAATAGGATTTATAATGAGTGTAATTGCCGAAATAATTGATACTCTTGAATATAAAGTCGAGAAGCTTTTTGAAAAATCAAAAGGTTTAGAGAAAAACAATCAGGAATTACGATTACAATTAGCCAAAGCTACGCAAATCATCCAGAAACAATCTGAAGAAATGGAGGCTTTGAAGAAGCAATATGATACACTTAAAATAGCCAATTCGTTGCTCGGCAGCGACAATAACAAGAGAGAGACAAAGCTTAAAATAAATTCATTAATTCGCGAAATTGATTACTGTATAGCACAACTATCAGATTAGAAAAACATGGACGGAAAGCTTAGAATTAAAATATCAATTGCAGACCGCGTTTATCCGTTAACGGTTGAACCGGTTCAGGAAGAAGGACTTAGAAGTGCTTCGAAAAAAATTGATGCCATGATTAAGCAATTCGAAGAAAGTTACGCGGTTCGTGACAAACAAGATGTATTGGCTATGTGCGCACTGCAATTTGCATCACAGGTCGAACAAAAACAAATTGATAATGCGATAGATGGTGAAGAAACCATCGAAAGAATTAAAAGATTAAATTCGCTATTAGATCAATATCTCGAAAATTAAACGTTCTTTACAGAAACTAAGATACTGCCTACATTAGTTCACAATTGGTAAACTCAACACTAACAATTTAGAATGAGCAAATCATCACTACTATAGCATGCCTTGCTTCGGCTAGGAAACTTGAACAGTGAGTTAGCTCAAAACTTGTCTTTACGAGTTTATTCAAGCAATTAATGTAGGCTTTTTTTATATATAAATTTAAACAAACATGGACATAATAACGATCATTATTTCAGGTATTATAGGTATTGCAGCAGGTTTTGGAATAGCTAAAATTATCGAAAAAAGCAATATTTCTAACCTAATTAAAAATGCTAAAAAAGAGGCAGCTTCAATTTTAAAAGATGCTAATTTAGAAGCTGAAAATATTAAAAAAGACAAAATCCTTCAGGCAAAAGAACGATTTATAGAATTAAAATCAGAGCACGAACAAGTTATTTTGGCGAGAGACAAAAAAGTAGCTGAAGTAGAAAAAAGAGTTCGCGATAAGGAATCTCAAGTATCAAATGAGCTTTCGAAAGCAAAAAAAGTTAATGATGATTTTGAAGCTAAAACATTAGAATACAACAACAAAATTGAAGTTTTAGACAAAAAGCAAGCTGAAGTTGACAAATTACATAAGAGTCAGTTACAGCAATTAGAAGTTATTTCAGGACTTTCTGCAGAAGAAGCAAAAGAGCAATTAGTGGAAGGCTTAAAAGCTGAAGCTAAGAGCAAAGCTATGTCTCACATTCAGGATACTATTGAAGAAGCTAAACTTACTGCTCAACAAGAAGCTAAGAAAATTATCATCAATACAATTCAGAGAGTTGGAACTGAAGAAGCAGTTGAAAATTGCGTTTCTGTTTTCAATATTGAATCTGATGATGTAAAAGGTAGAATTATTGGCCGTGAAGGACGTAACATTAGAGCTTTAGAAGCTGCAACAGGCGTTGAAATCATTGTTGACGATACGCCTGAAGCTATTATTCTTTCTTGTTTCGATCCAGTTCGTAGAGAAATTGCCCGTTTGTCCTTGCACAAATTAGTAACTGACGGACGTATTCACCCAGCGAGAATTGAAGAAGTTGTTGCTAAAACAGCTAAACAAATCGATGACGAAATTATCGAAGTTGGTAAACGTACTGTAATCGACTTAGGAATTCACGGTTTGCATCCTGAATTGATTAAAGTGGTTGGTAGAATGAAATACCGTTCATCTTACGGACAGAACTTATTGCAGCACTCGAGAGAAGTTTCTAAACTTTGTGGTATCATGGCAGCCGAATTAGGATTGAATGTAAAATTGGCTAAAAGAGCTGGTTTACTTCATGATATTGGTAAAGTTCCGGATACTGAAAGTGATTTACCTCACGCATTATTAGGTATGCAATGGGCGGAGAAATACGGTGAAAAAGAAGAAGTTTGTAACGCTATTGGAGCTCACCACGACGAGATTGAAATGAAATCATTATTATCTCCGATTATTCAGGTTTGTGATGCTATTTCAGGTGCAAGACCAGGCGCAAGACGTCAGGTTTTGGATTCATATATCCAACGTTTGAAAGATCTTGAAGAAGTAGCATACGGATTTACAGGTGTAAAAAATGCTTATGCAATTCAGGCCGGTAGAGAACTTCGTGTAATTGTAGAAAGCGAAAAAGTTTCTGATGATAATGCAGCAAATTTATCATTTGAAATTTCTCAAAAAATCCAAACAGAAATGACTTATCCGGGTCAGGTAAAAGTAACTGTAATTAGAGAAACCAGAGCAGTTAACATTGCGAAGTAATCTCTTATACTTTATAAAAACAACAAAAGGCTATCAATCGATAGCCTTTTGTTGTTTTTATATTTATCTCAAACCTTTACATGTCATTAAATACGATTTTAAAACTTGTACCTACTCCTACTTCACTTTCAACTGTAACAGTTCCTTTCATAGCTTCAATTTGATTTCTGGTAATGTATAAACCAATCCCCCTGGCTTCTTCATGCTTATGAAAAGTTTTATACATTCCGAACAACAATTCGCCATGGACAGCAAGATCAATACCTAAACCATTGTCTGTAATTTTCAATGATTTATAACCTTCCTGCTCAATTCCAAAATCAAAAATTATAACAGGATCCCTGTCAGGATGCGCATATTTAATCGCATTCGTAGCAAAGTTTAACAAAACACTTTCAAGATAGGCAGGATTAAAATTTATAGTCAGATACTTCGGTACATTATTAATGATAGTAACCTTTTTTTCCTTGTCATACCCTTTAATAGTCGCGATGGTCTTTTCGATGTATTCACAAAGTTTTAAAGGAACAACAGCAATATTAATGTTACTTTGGGTTTTCACAATCTGCGTTAAATTTGAAATTGTGTCATTAAGGTCGTTTGAAACCGTTCTTAAATGCACCAACATTTCATTTACAGTCTGTTTATCAACATCGGCATCAATAAAGTCTAAAATTGATTTTATATTTCCGGCCTGTGTATTTAAATTATGCGAAACGATATGTGAAAAATTTAAAAGCCGACTATTTTGATCGCTATATAATTTCATTGTCTTGATAAGCTCCAACTCTTTTTCCTTTTGCAAAGAAACATCTGTATGCGTACCCAAAACACGCAATGGTCTGCCGTTTTCATCTCTTTCTATCACTTTTCCACGGTCTAGAATCCATTTATAATTTCCGCTTGAAGTCATAACACGATGATAATTTTCATAGTACGGAACCTTATTATCGAAATGTTCGTGTATATCGGAATAATATTTAGGTAGATCATCTGGATGTACAATTTTATCCCAACGCTCAGGATCATCAAATATATCATTTGATTCTAATTCCAATATTTTAAGCGAAAGTGATGAATAGAAGACTCTATTCGTAACCATATCCCAATCCCAGACACCAACTGTTGATGCATCAAGTGCAAATTGAAATCGTTCCTCAGAAATTCGGAGTTTCTCTTCTTTATCTTTTAAATCAGTAATATCAGAAACATGTCCGAAAAAACTAACACTTCCATCATGAGACAATTCTGTTTTAGAAGAGACCTTAAACCAACGCAACCCTCTTTTTGGCAAAATAGCCCTAAATTCAATCTCCCACGGCTGTACCTCCCGTCGCGCCTTCAACAAAGACTGAAAAAACAACTCCTGGTCTGACGGGAATATACGATCATAAATAATTAGTTTGGTTTCATTTGAAAATGTACCTGATGTAAGTTCAAAGATCTCATTAGCCGATTTACTTATTAAAGGAAAATAATAATTATTATTTCTGTCTATAACAAATTGAAAAAGCAAATCAGGCATTTCAGCCAATAATTTTTTATAAAAATTATTAACTTCCAAACAATCCTCATTCCCATATAAATCAAAGCCCATACAATACTTATTTAAACAAATTGGATTATCAAAATAACCTTTTAAAACCAAAAAGTGCAGTTTATCGATTTTATCTGCATTTAACAGAATTTAACATACAAGATATTAATTTTTCAATAAAAATGCCAATTATCAAAATAAAATTATTTTCTTGGGTGAAAAGAATGCATTACTTCTTTCAAAAAACTTCTGTCTAAGTGCACATAAATTTCTGTTGTCGTAATCGATTCATGACCCAACATAAGTTGAATTGATCTTAAATCGGCACCATTTTCTAATAGATGGGTTGCAAAAGAATGGCGCAAAGTGTGGGGACTAATATTTTTTTTCAGACCGATTTTTACTGCGAGATCTTTTATGATTGTAAAAATCATGGCGCGCGTTAATTGATTACCTCTACGGTTTAAAAACAAGGTATCTTCAAAACCTTTTTTGATAGTTAAATTTACGCGAACATCTTTCTGATAAATCTGAATATATTTCTGCGTCAATTTGCCAATCGGAACAAAACGTTCCTTGTTTCCTTTTCCGGTAATTTTTATAAAACCTTCCTCAAAAAACAAATCTGAAATCTTTAGCGAAACTAATTCTGAAACACGAAGTCCGCAACTATACAAAGTTTCCAGCATGGCTCGATTTCGTTCCCCTTCGTTCGAACTTAAATCGATTGCTGCAATAAGCGCATCAATTTCCTGAACAGCCAAAGTATCAGGTAATTTACGTCCTGTTTTTGGGGTTTCAATTAATTCCAAAGGATTATCATTTCTATAATCCTCAAAAACCAAATAATTAAAAAAACTTTTAAGTCCTGAAATAATACGTGCCTGCGAACGCGGATTTACTTGTTTAGAAATGTGATATATAAATTGTTGAATGGTTTCATCAGTAATTTTTAAAGGAGAAATTTCTATTTTATTTTCATCCAAAAAAAGACAAAGTCGTTCAATATCGAAACCATAATTTTCGATTGTGTTTTTAGACAAACCTCTCTCGATTCGTAAATACGATTGATAATCTTTTATATAGCGGTTCCAATTCATATTTACAAAGTAAAACATTTTTTGAGCATAAAAAAACCTTCCTAATTCGGAAGGTTTTTTTATATAATTATCTTTCTATTGAACACGCATTGGCTCAACACTTATAGAATATAATCCAGAATTATACTCTCTTGTAGTATAATCTGTCCCAGATTTACTAACAATAATATTATCTGCAAAATTTACGATAACTTCACCCAACATATCATTACCTTGAGTAAACGTTTTTTGCACAGTAGCAGTGCTAGTATTTTCTAAACTGGCTCCGAACTTCAATCCAACTTTTTGTATTGTTCCTTCTATTGAAAAATTTGTTGCAAACTTGACAGTTCTACTATCTGTTAGCACAGTTGTTTCTGTTAAATCAACCTCTTCGATATCTATTTTAATAGAAGATGCATATTGATCTAAATCCCAATTAAATATTGGTATATTTAAATCCATTTTTTTTAAAGCACTAATACCATTAAAAATATAAATAGTTCCACCAAAAAGAGTACTCTTTCTAAATTTAATATCAAATAAATCCTCACCTTTAGCTGTAAAATACTTTATAATTTCACTTCCTACACCATTTTTTGCATTAACAATTATTCTTACTTTAAACTCAAAATAACCACCAGTCCAAGCAGATTTTTGAACTGCACTAAAGCCATACACCTCACTATAATATGTGTCGCCAGTTTGATCGGCAATTTTATTATATGCCGCTGTTGGGTCTCCTTGTAAAGAAAACGACTTAATCCCTTCTTGAAAGTCATATTTAAACGGCCCTTTTGGACTTGACGGTGTAATATTATAGTAAATATAATCTCTCTGCCATCCATCAACATTACCGCCAGTATAAATATCATATGCAGTCACTATTTTAGAATCTAATAAATTTGGATTTACTGTTCGTGATGTCGTATTATTCAATTTCTTTGATCCGTCAAAACAATCATCTATAAATTTATAATCTAAACCATTAATTTTAGCGACATAACTTGTTTTAATATTTTTAGCTGAGGAATCACTACTAATTACAATTCTTTCATTATCTTTTAAAACAATTACAGGAAACCCAGGAGTATATTTTGCTTCAAGAACTTCTTCACTTCCGTCCTGATTTATAATTGGAATATCATTACTTGTAGTAAGTCTAATTGCTACTTTAGGGACTTGATTTGCAGTATCCCATATTTTTGCAGAAAACGAATTTTCAGGTAGTTCAGGAACTAATATAGTTAACGTAGGATTATTAAATTCAATTTGATTTAACAATTCTTCACTCCCTAAATTTTTCAAAATGCTTTCTCTAACTGTTAGATTATTTTCAAGTTTTTCATTCTTGATTATTTGATACAAAACCTCATAATCATTATCAAACATTTTCAAAGATTCATTCTTAATTAAATCTCTTAACATTTTACTTTCCTTCAATGATTTCATAAGTGCTTTACCGAACTCTCTTTTTAAGCTCGAATTGGCATCGTATAAATTATCAACTTTTAATTCATTATTCGATTTACCCTGAAAACTTTTATCATTCCCATCCTGATTATCACAACTAATAATACCAAGAGAAATCACGCCTACTAAAATCAGCATTTTAAAATTTACTTTCATAATATTTATTTTTAAAATTTAAATTATAACCTAAAAAAAAGCCTTCCCAAATAAATCAGGAAGGCAAGAACAAATTAACTAAAAATCGTTTTTTTTTAGAAGTGTAATGCAAATCCAATGTTAAATTGGAAAGCGCTTTTAGAAGCGTCCTCATTTAAAGATACATTGTAACGAATACCTGGTTCAACAGAAACATTTTTTCCAACAAACCAAGCATACCCACCTTGTAATCCTAAATAAGAAGGATTTTCGTCATAGCCTTTATAACTCATTCCGTTATAAGAAACCTCTAAAGGAAATTTGTTCGCTACATAGTACTTAGCACCAACTTTGTAAGCGAAAACACTGCTATCTCCACCGTCATCTCCGTAACCTAAACCTAACTTTACAGCTAAATTATTAGCTACAAAATAACCACCTTCGGCTCCTACATTCCAAGATGTATCTCCATCCTGAGATGTCAATCCAAATGATGTAGATCCAACTCCAGAACCAAAACCAGTGTTAGCCTCAATTAACCATTTTCCTTTTGCGGTTTGCTCTTGTGCGTTTACGAAACCGAAAGCCAATACTGCAACAGCAGCAAAAATAATTTTTTTCATAATTCTTTATTTTTAAAATTTGGCACAAAATTAAGAATTAACCTACTAAAAAATATCGAGCTTTAAACAGAAAAACAACAAAATAGGACAAAGTTTAAACATCAAATTAATACCTTGAAAAACAATGTTTTAAAAATTTATTATCAAAATAAAACACGCAAATGAATAAAAAAGAAGACTTTTATTACTATTTAACCCCAAAAAAAAACAATAAAACTACCATTCTGTAGTTTTGTTACTGTAGTTTTGTCAATATAACAACAATTTTAATTTAAAAAATCATGAAAAAAGCACTTTTAATAGCTGTAATGTTCCTTGCAACTTCAGCTACAATACATGCACAATTATTAAAACTCGGAGTAAAAGCAGGGGTAAACTTTGCAAGCCAGCCTGGTGACGCATCATTAAACGGTGTAGCATTTGATAAAGACGGAATTACCAGCTATCATATTGGAGTCGTGGCAGAAGTAAAATTATTAGAAAAATTCGCTATTCAACCAGAGCTTTTATATTCAACTCAGGGAGCAACGTACAAATTTGCTGATGCACAGGAAGATTTTAAAAATGAATTAGCCTATTTATCTATCCCTGTAATGGCTAAAATCTATATGACAAAATCATTAAGCTTAGAAGTTGGACCGCAAGCTTCATTTTTATTAAGCCAAAAAAACAAAGTAAATATCGAAGATGCTAATACTTTTGATTTTGCTCTTAACGCAGGTTTAGGATTAAAAATCACAGAAAGTATATTTGTACAAGGTCGTTATAGTTTAGGATTAACAGATGTTTCTCCAAATGCGGATATTAGAAACTCAGTAGTGCAACTTTCAGCTGGATTTATGTTCTAAAAAGAATATCACATAGTTTTATAAAAACCGTTCTATTAATTGGAACGGTTTTTTTATTTTTACATGCTTTGTGAAATGTTTTCTGTGAATTCTAAAATGAACCCAGATCACTTTAATAAATTAAAAATCATCTATGAAAATCTGCATCATCAACGGACCTAATTTGAATCTTTTAGGAAAAAGAGAACCTGAAGTTTACGGAAGCCAAACTTTTGAAGATTATTTTGAAACGTTGCAACAGAAATTCCCAAACATTGAACTTTCCTATTACCAAAGTAATATTGAGGGTGAACTGATTGGTAAAATTCAGGAATGCGGATTTACTTATGATGGTATAATTTTAAATGCCGGCGCTTACACCCATACTTCGATTGGTTTAGGTGATGCCATAAAAGCGGTCACAACTCCGGTGATTGAAGTACATATCTCAAACACTTACGCCCGCGAAAGCTTCAGACATCAGTCATATTTATCAGGAAATGCCAAAGGTGTTATTTTAGGATTTGGATTAAAAAGCTACGAATTAGCAATCCTATCTTTCCTGTAAAGTATTTTAACAAATTATTAATAAGCTCGCTTATAACTTATTATATTTTTGTGAGAGAAAAAACTTTCATGAGAAACTATACTTTACTTGCCTTTTTATTTTTTTCCATTTCAAACTTTGCGCAAATCAAAGGAACTATAACCGACGAAAAAGGAAATCCTTTGCCGTTTGTTTCTGTTTTTGAGGAAAACACCTATACCGGAACCACTTCGAACGAGCAAGGAAATTATCAGCTCAACGTAAAAGAAATTGGCAAAAATAAAATAACTTTTCAGTATTTAGGTTTTAAAACTCAGAAAATAGCCGTTGCTACAGATTTAAAAACAGTTATTTTAGATGTAAAACTTCTGGAAGAAAATTTCGAATTAAATGAAGTTGTAATTGATCCGAAAAACAATCCTGCCAACGCGATTATAAAAGGTGCGATTGCACACAAAAAAGAAAACTCGGAAAAAACAGCACGATATACTGCCGATTTTTATTCGAAAGGAATGTTTAAAGTCAAAGATTTACCAAAGAAGATTTTGGGACAAAAAGTTGATTTAGGTGAAGATATGTCTTCAAACCTAGATTCCACAGGAACAGGAATCCTTTATTTATCTGAAACTATTTCAAAAATTACATTCGAAAAACCCAATAAACTAAAAGAAAAAATCATTGCTTCTAAAATTTCCGGAAACAATAAAGGATATAGTTACAATACGGCATCTTTATCCACTTATGATTTTTACGAAAATACTTTAGAATTCGATGTAAACCTCATCTCGCCTATTGCAAATAATGCTTTTAATTATTACAAATATAAGCTTGAAGGTACTTTTTACAATGACAACAATCAGCAGATTTACAAAATTAAAGTAACCCCAAAACGTGATAAAGAACCTGTATTTGAAGGTTATATTTACATTGTCGACGATAGTTTTGCGATTTATGCGATTGATCTGGATATAAAAGGATATCGCATGAAAAATGAATTTACGGAAATAATGACGCTAAAACAGAGTTTCAGTTATAATTCAAAAAACAAAATCTGGTCTAAAAATGCGCAGACACTTTCGTTTAATGCAGGTATTTTTGGAGTTAAATTCTCAGGAACATTCAATTATATCTATTCTAATTATGAATTTCCAGCTTCATTTGAAAAGAAAACGTTCGGAAATGAAATTGTAGCTTTTGAAGCCAATGCCAATAAAAAAGATGATGCTTTCTGGAATGAAATACGTCCGATTCCCTTAACGATTGAAGAAAGCTCAGATTATAACAAAAAAGATAGTCTGCAAACTATCAGAAAATCCAGAAAATATACCGACTCAGTAGATGCAAAAAACAACAAATTTAAAGTTTGGGATATTCTAATGGGTTACGATTACAAAAACACTTTCAGGAAACATTCGTTTGAATATAAAGGCCTATTAAATTTGACATCGTTGAGTTTTAATACTGTTCAGGGATTTAATTTTGACACTGGCTTTTCATTTAAAAAATGGAATGAAGATAAAGGAAAAAGCACCTCGCTAAGTACTACTTTTAATTATGGTTTTTCAGATCAACGTTTCCGAGTAACCGGAGATTTCAGTCATCGTTTCAACAATATTAACTATGCGACAATTTCGGCCTCCGGAGGCACGAAAGTGACTCAATTTAATGGTGCTGAACCTATCAGTAAGTTTGTCAATTCAATAAGCTCTTTATTTTTCAAGGACAATTATATGAAGTTGTATAATTTAGAATATGCACAAATCAATTATTCTCAAGATGTTGCAAACGGAATTAATCTGAATGCAAAAATGGCTTACGAACAACGAAAACCTCTCTTCAATACAACAGATTATTCGTTCTTTAAAAAAGATGATATTTATTCATCAAACAATCCACTGGCACCTGACGATTTTACAACATCAGCTTTTAGCCAGCATCATTTATTTAAAACTGCATTGAGTGCGAGAATTAACTTTGGAAACAAGTATATTTCAAGACCCGACGGAAGATTTAATGTTAAGGACGAAAAATATCCTACTGTATTTTTAGTATTTGAAAAAGCATTTGCTGCGAGCGAGAAAAAATATGAATTTGAAAGAGTTGGTGCATCTGTTTTATATGATTTCTCTCTGGGAAATAAAGGACTTTTAGGAATGAATTTTAGAGCTGGGAAATTCTTTAATGCTGAGAATATTGCTTTTATTGATTACAGACATTTTAACGGAAACCAAACCCACATCGGGACAAGTGAACGTTATTTGAACGTTTTTAACTTAATGCCGTATTACTCAAACAGTACTAATGACAGTTATTTTGAAATGCATTTGGAACACAATGATATGGGATTTGTAATGAATAAAATTCCGTTATTGAATCTTTTAAAATCGACTATGAATCTTGGATTTCATTCGTTGGCAATTCCAGACAGAAAACCTTACACTGAATTTACAGTTGGTTTAGATAATTTAGGCTTTGGCAAATTCAAAGTGTTCCGATTGGATTATGTACATTCATATCAAGGGGGAGTTCAGCAAAATGGTGTTGTTTTTGGATTGAAGATTTTAAATGTTTTAGATTAAGGTCCAGAGGAACAAAGGTTCAAAGGGACAAAGGCTAAAACTTCTAACCTTTGTCCCTTTGAACCTTTGCAACTTTGAACCTCTCCTAGTGATAATCATCCGGTTCAATATGAATCAGGACATTTCCCAATTGCGGTATTTTTTCTTTTAAAGTATCTTGTAATTTATGAGATAAATCATGTCCTTCTTTTACAGAGATTTCAGCAGAAACGATGGCATGAAGATCAACATGATATTTCATTCCGGCTTTACGGATAAAACATTTTTCAGTTCCCAAAATTCCGTTAACAGTTAAAGCTTTCACCCTAATTTCTTCTACCAAATCATCATTTAAATTTTCGTCCATTATTTCGCCAAGCGCGGGTCTGAAAATTTTGTAACTGTTGTATAAGATAAAAAAAGCAGCAAAAAGCGCCGCCCAATCATCTGCAGATTCGTAACCTTTTCCCATAAACAGCGCAATCGAGATTCCGATAAACGCCGCGACCGAAGTAATGGCATCACTGCGATGGTGCCACGCATCTGCGGCCAATGAAGAACTGTTGGTTTGTTTACTGCGTTTCATTACCACACGAAATGAATATTCTTTCCAGATAATAATTGCGCCTAAAACATACAATGTCCAGGACTTTGGTAAATCATGTGGGTTTTGAATATTTCCGATACTTTCGTACCCAATAATTGTTGCCGAGGTAATTAAAAATCCAACAACTAAAAATGTAAATAACGGTTCTGCGCGCCCGTGCCCGTACGGATGATTTTCATCTGCCGGTTTATTAGAATACTTAATTCCAACTAAAACCAAAAAGGATGAAAATATATCTGCCGTCGACTCAATTGCGTCTGCAATTAAGGCATAAGAATTGCCAAAAAAACCTGCTAGCCCTTTTAAGATGGCCAAGCAGGTGTTTCCAGCTATACTAAAAATAGTAGCTTTTATAGCTTTTTGTTCATTTGTCATTTGAGACTTTTTATGCTCTCACGATTTTGGCACCAATAGCTCTCAAACGCTCATCGATACGCTCGTATCCACGGTCGATTTGTTCGATATTTTGAATTGTACTTGTCCCTTTTGCTGAAAGAGCAGCAATTAATAATGAAATCCCGGCACGAATATCCGGAGATGACATAGTTGTTGCTTTTAATTGAGATTCGAAATTATGTCCCATAACCACTGCTCTGTGCGGATCACATAACATGATTTTTGCTCCCATATCGATTAATTTATCTACGAAAAACAAACGGCTTTCGAACATTTTTTGGTGAATTAAAACATCACCTTTCGCTTGTGTTGCCACAACTAAAACGATACTCAATAAGTCAGGTGTAAATCCTGGCCAAGGTGCATCAGCAATAGTTAAAATAGACCCATCAATATCTGTTTTTACTTCGTACCCGTCTTTGTGAGCTGGAATATAAATATCATCATTACGTTTTTCAATTGTAATTCCAAGTTTTCTGAAAGTATTCGGAATCAAACCTAAGTTCTCCCAGCTTACATTTTTGATTGTGATTTCACTTTTTGTCATTGCAGCAAGACCAATCCAGGAACCAATTTCGATCATATCAGGAAGAATTCTGTGCTCACATCCTCCAAGGCTTTCAACACCTTCGATCGTCAATAAGTTTGATCCAACTCCTGTGATTTTAGCTCCCATTGAGTTCAACATTTTACACAATTGTTGCAAGTAAGGCTCACAAGCTGCATTGTAAACTGTGGTTTGCCCTTTTGCCAAAACAGCAGCCATCACAATATTTGCTGTTCCGGTAACTGATGCTTCATCCAGTAACATATCTGTTCCTTTCAACCCTTCCGCCGGAGATTCTACTCCGTAAAAGTGATCTTCTCTATTATATCTGAATTTTGCTCCAAGGTTAATAAAACCTTCAAAGTGTGTATCTAATCTACGACGACCAATTTTATCTCCTCCTGGTTTTGGAATATATCCTTTTCCGAAACGAGCCAAAAGCGGTCCAACAATCATAATAGAACCACGAAGCGCTCCACCTTCTTTTTTGAAAGCTTCCGTTTCTAAATATCCAACATTAACCTCATCAGCCTGAAACGTAATCGAACCCGGTTCATTGCGTTGAATTTTAACTCCTAAATTACCCAACAAAGTGATTAATTTATTGATGTCAATAATATCGGGAATATTATTAATTCTCACTTTATCCCCCGTTAGAAGCACGGCACATAAAATTTGTAATGCCTCATTTTTTGCTCCTTGCGGAGTGATTTCTCCTTTTAAAGGAATTCCTCCTTCGATTTTAAATACTCCCATATTTCTTTTTTAGATTCTGAGTTACTAAGGTTCTAAGTTTCTAAGGTTTCTTTTGAGATTAAGATCTTAGTTATTTAGCTGCTTAACAACTTTATTTATTTTTATGATTGTTATTTTAAAAGCTTGTAAGTTTCTGATAGTCCGTCGTTCTGAGTTTAAAAAACTTAGCACCTTAGAATCTTAGTACCTTAGCCCCTTTTTTTATTTCTGATTATTGTTTTTTTGAAATGGTTTTGGTTTTCCCGGGCCTTTATTGTTTTTGTTGCTTTGGATTTTTGGCTGTCCTGGTGGCGTGATCTTATTTGACATACGTTTATTAGTACGCAATAAATCAGTTGTATTTAAAAGCTCTTCCGTACTTTGCAGCAAGTTGATTTTTCCTCCGGATAATTCAAATAAATGTTCAAAAATCACATCATCTTTAACTGTGTCTTTGTTCCAGCTTAAATATGATTTTTTCATATGATTGGCGATTACCAACACCAATGCGTTTTTCATTTCACCTTCTTCCCATTTATTGGCAACATCAATCATGTATTTGATATTATTACCGTAAAATCTGTATTTCGGAAAGTTTTGCGGATACTGTAAAACATCTGGTTTTAACTGCAATACATCGCGAGACGGAATTGGATATGGAGATTCTACATCTAATTTAAAATCAGACATAATAAAAAGCTGATCCCATAATTTATGTTGAAAATCGGGTACATCACGCAAATGCGGATTCAAGCTTCCCATTACCTGAATGATGTATTTCGCGGCTTTGTTGCGCGTTTCAGCATCTTCAATAATAGTAGCCTGATCGATCAGTTTTTGCAAATGACGACCATATTCAGGAATAAGTAAACGCTGTCTTTCAGAATTATATTCTAAGTTAAAAACAACGTCATTTGCGACTTCTTTTTTATATTTTTCGACCATAAGTTATAATGAAACTATACCTTCTATTGTAGATACTTCTTTGTATTTGGCAATCACATCGTCAGAGCTATTCATCGTAACATCTACAGAAACACTGGTAAATTTACCAGTTTTCGATTTTGTTGTTTTGATAACCGCTCCCATATTGTCAAACGCTTTTTCAACTCGCTCAACATTATCGCCTACTGAAGGCATTATAAATTTATACAAATATTCTGCTGGCCAAGTATTTGAATTATCTAACTCAACCTTTAATCTTTCGTAAAATTCGGCGGTGTTTTTTTCTTTATCGTTCTCCATTCGTAATTAAAAATAAACGCAAATATACGGTTTTGATTTCAGATTTTAGATTTTAGATTTTAGATTTTTCAGAATGAAAAGCTGACCGTTTTTTTGCCACGAATTTCACAAATTTTCGCTAATTACTTGAAAGGGAAAGTAACGCTTATAACCTTATATATTACGGTAGTCAATCAAATTAAAAATTCGTGAAAATTCGTGAAATTCGTAGCAAACTTTTATATTTGAGAAACTTTGCTCCCGATGTCTCGGGATCGCGACTTTGCGAGATTAAAATTATACCATCATGAAAAAAATCATCTTCTTACTTTTTACAATTCTCATTTTTACAAATATTAACGCGCAGCAAGTTAAAACAATGACTTATTTCCAGAACGATACCATCAAACTCGATTTAGATTTGTATTTGCCTGAGAAAAAGTCGAATGAAAAAATTCCACTAATTATCTTCGCTTTTGGAGGAGGATTTTCTGGCGGAGAACGTACAAGCGAAAAAGAATTCGGGATGTTTATGGCAAAAAACGGTTATGCGGTTGCCAGTATTTCGTACAGTTTATATATGAAAGGAAAAGATTTTGGCTGCAAAGGAACTTTGACTGAAAAAATAAAAGCAATCCAAATTGGCGTGAGCGATATATGGCAGGCGACTTCTTTTTTAATTGAAAATGCAAATAAGTACAACTTAGATTCTTCAAAAATCTTTATTTCTGGAATTAGTGCGGGTGCCGAAATTGGTTTCCACGCTTCATTTTGGGATTATAAACTGATGAATTTATACAAAAGCAATTTACCTGAAAATTTCAAATACACTGGTTTCATTGGAGGTTCCGGAGCCATTCAGGACATCAATTTAATTACAAAAGAAAAGGCAGTTCCGATGTTATTGGCACATGGAAATAATGACCAAACTGTTCCGTATTCGGCAGGCTCGCATCGCTCCTGCCCAACAAATGCTTCAGGTTGGCTGATTCTTTTTGGTTCTTATGCGGTTTACAATCATATGATTGATTTACATAAGGATATTGAGCTAATTACATTTTGCGGCGGTGGACATGAATTTTCGGGTTATCTTTTTCATGACGGAAAACAAAATGTTCTAGATTTTGTAAATGATGTTTTGAAAGGAAAGAAATTCGAATCGCATTTGATTATTCCTTCTGGGAAGAAGAGTGTTGATTCTGGGAAGTATTTGTTTTGTGAATGATATTCGGCTTGGCCTAAACTGGACTAAAGTCCAGCTCTACAATATATTTTGAATCTACGATTCTTTTTCAAATAAGTTCCGGAGGAACGATTTTTTTTGTAGAGCTGGACTTTAGTCCAGCATCTAAAATCCAGCTCTACAATATATTTTGAACCTACGATTCTTTTTCAAATAAGTTCCGGAGGAACGATTTTTTTTGTAGAGCTGGACTTTAGTCCAGCATCTAAAATCCAGCCCTACAATATTTTTTGAACCTACGATTCTTTTTCAAATAAGTTCCGGAGGAACGATTTTTTTTGTAGAGCTGGATTTCAATCCAGCACCATAATAATTACTAATTTTTAATTAAATTTAAAAAGCTCCAGCGGAGCAAAATATTTATAGCTAATTTTCACGTTTGATGTTTAAAAGCTCCATAGGAGCGATATGTCAATAGCAAGCATGCCACCCCTAAGGGGTTTTACAAAACAACCTTATATTTTCTATAAATATTACGTCCCGCTGGGACTAAATGGCTTTATTATATTTTCATGTAAACTGGACTAAAGTCCAGCCCTACAATATATTTTGAATCTACGATTCTTTTTCAAATTAGTTCCGGAGGAACGATTTATTTTGTAGAGCTGGATTTCAATCCAGCACCATAATAATTACCAAAATTGCGAAATCATCCGCTTCACGCAAAATAATCTTTTTAAATACCAATAAGTTTAGGTAAATTTGCGCTTTATTTTAAGAAAGTGCAAAAAGAAATCATAGTTCTCATTGGTGGCCCGGGAACGGGAAAATCTACTCTTATCAACGAATTGGTAGCTCGTGGCTACTGCTGTTATCCTGAAATTTCAAGACAAGTTACACTCGAAGCGCAACAACGTGGGATCGAACAATTGTTCCTGGAACAGCCTTTATTGTTTAGCGAAATGCTATTGCAAGGTAGAATTAAACAATTCGAAAACGCCCTTGAAGAACCTGATAATGTAGTTTTTATAGATCGTGGCATTCCTGATGTTGTGGCTTATATGGATTATATTGGCGATGAATATCCGGCGCATTTTACGAAAGCCTGTGAGGATTTTAAATACTCAAAAACTTTTATTTTACCGCCTTGGGAAGAAATTTACGAAAGTGACTCAGAGCGTTACGAGAATTTTGAACAGGCATTAACCATACAAAAACACCTTGTTGACACGTATAAAAAATACGGCTACGACTTAATTGAAGTGCCTAAAGATACGGTGGAGAACAGAATTCTTTATATCTTAGATAAAATTTAGGTGTTTGTTTAAAGTTGCAAAACTAGAAACTGCTTTCTAAATTTTTTAACTTTAAAACAAGACCAATGCCAGAAGCGCAAGAAATTCTTCTAAAATACTGGAAACACGATAGTTTCAGACCGCTTCAAAAGGAGATTATTGACTCGGTTTTGGATGGTCAGGATACTTTTGCCCTTTTGCCGACTGGCGGAGGAAAATCGATTTGTTTTCAGGTTCCGGCGATGATGCAGGAAGGTATTTGTTTGGTGGTTTCGCCTTTGGTTGCCCTAATGAAAGATCAGGTTGCGAATTTGCAAAAGCGAGAAATTAAAGCGATTGCACTTACCGGCGGAATTCATACGGAAGAAATCATTGATTTATTAGATAATTGCCAATTCGGAAATTACAAGTTTTTATATCTTTCGCCTGAGCGTTTACAATCCGACTGGATTTTGGAGCGCATTAAAAATCTTCCAATCAATTTAATTGCTATTGATGAAGCACATTGTGTTTCGCAATGGGGTCATGATTTTCGTCCGGCTTATTTAAAAATTTCGGAACTAAAAAAATACTTTCCAAAAATTCCTTTTTTAGCTTTAACGGCGTCAGCAACTCCGAGAGTCATTGAAGATATTAAAACCGAACTAGGTTTAAAAGAACCAAAACTTTTTCAGCAATCTTTTGAAAGAAAAAATATTGCGTACATGGTTTTTGAAGTTGAAGATAAACTGTACCGTGTAGAACAAATTTTAAAGAAAAATCCACAACCTTCTATTATATATGTACGAAATAGAAAATCGTGTTTGAATATGTCAGCACAATTGGAATCGTTGGGTTTTAGGGCGACATAT
The DNA here is from genome assembly GCF_031458035.1 of Flavobacterium aquidurense. Taxonomy (GTDB): domain Bacteria; phylum Bacteroidota; class Bacteroidia; order Flavobacteriales; family Flavobacteriaceae; genus Flavobacterium; species Flavobacterium aquidurense_C. The sequence goes on along the minus strand of NZ_JAVDXR010000008.1, from coordinate 118,303 downwards.
TATCATGGCGGACTTTCAGCAAAAGAAAAAGATAAAAACATGCAATTGTGGATGTCGGAACAAACGCAGGTCATTGTGGCCACAAATGCGTTTGGAATGGGAATTGACAAAGACAATGTAAAAACAGTTATTCACACACAGCTTCCTGAAAATATAGAAAATTATTATCAGGAATCTGGAAGAGCAGGTCGAAATGGCGAAAAATCTTTTTCGGTTGTTTTGACAAATTCTTCGGACAGTAATCAATCAGAACAACAATTTTTAAGCATTTTACCTGATAAAAAGTTTCTGAATTTGATGTATGTCAAACTTTGCAACTATTTTCAGATAGCATACGGTGAAGGTTTAGACGATTCATTTTCGTTTAAACTGAATCATTTTTGTCAGAAATACGACTTCCCTACTTTAAAAACATATAATGCTTTACAGTTTTTAAATCAGCAGGGAATTATTACGATGTCTCAGGAGTTTTCAGAAAAGATTACCATGCAGTTCTTAATCGAATCAAAAGAAGTGATTCGATATATGAGTTTAAATCCCAATGATGAAGAAATCATTCTGGCGATTTTGAGAACTTATCCCGGAATTTACGAAATGAAAGTTCCTTTTAATCTTTCGTTGATTTCAAAAAAATCAAATCATCCTGAAGCGCAAGTCAGTGCCGTTTTAGAAAAATTGAAAGAGAAAGAAATTATCGAATACAAATCTAAAAATAACGACGCTACTATATTATTTAATGAAGTCCGCGAAGATGACAGAACGATAAACAGAGTTTCGAAATATCTTGAAAAACAAAATCAGCTTAAAAAAGATCAGCTTTTATCTGTTTTACATTATATAAAGGATAACAAAACATGTAAAAACAGATTGATTTTGGATTATTTTGGAGAAGAAACAACTTCAAACTGTGGAGTTTGCTCGTATTGCATTACGCAAAAAGGAAAAATCACAGAAGCCGATTCTATTGCAGATAAAATTCTGTCCTTATTAAAAACGGCAACTTTGACCTCAAGAGAAATTCAGACCCAAATAAAAATGGATGCCGGCGATGTAATTCTGGCAATTCAGGAATTATTAGAAAACAATCATATTATAATACAAGCGAATAATAAATACACTTTAAAATCATAATGGAAAAATTGAGAATTATATTTATGGGAACTCCGGAATTTGCCGTTGGCATTTTGGATACCATTATTAAAAACAATTACGATGTTGTTGGTGTTATCACTGCTGCGGATAAACCAGCGGGACGCGGACAAAAAATAAAATATTCGGCAGTGAAAGAATATGCATTGGCGAACAACCTGACTTTATTACAGCCGACAAATTTAAAAGACGAAACTTTTTTAGCAGAGTTAAAAGCTTTAAACGCCAATTTACAAATCGTTGTAGCTTTTAGAATGCTTCCAAAAGCTGTTTGGGAAATGCCAAGTTTAGGAACTTTCAACCTTCACGCTTCATTGTTACCAAATTATCGTGGCGCAGCACCAATTAACTGGGCAATTATTAATGGAGAAACTACAACTGGCGTTACGACTTTCTTTATTGATGATAAAATTGATACCGGAGCCATGATTTTAAATTCGGAGATTGCAATTGACCCAGAAGAAAACGCCGGACAATTACATGATCGATTAATGCATTTAGGAAGCAAAACAGTAATTGATACATTGATGGTTATTGAAAGCGGAAATGTAACCACAAAAATTCAGGAAGATAATGCAGAAATAAAAACAGCATACAAACTTAACAAGGATAATTGCAAAATAGACTGGACAAAATCCGGAGACGAAATTAATAACCTTATTAGAGGTTTAAGTCCGTATCCTGCTTCATGGTGTTTTCTTAAAGATAAAAATGAGGAGCAAACCATAAAAATTTACGAAGCAAAACTGATTTCAGAAGCGCATTCTTATGAAGCAGGAAAGTTGATTTGCAGCAAAAAAGAAATCAAAGTTGCCGTCCAAAATGGGTTTTTACAGCTTTTGAGTTTACAATTACCCGGGAAAAAGAGAATGCAGGTAACAGAATTGCTAAATGGGATAACTTTTTCTGATGAGGCTAAAGTCTATTAAGGTCAGTAAAACAGGGGTTTCTACCTGTTTTTAATCGATTAACGACAAGCTTTATGAACAAAAAAACTAAGTTATTAACAATTTTTACTAAATTTAAAGAAAACACTTGCAAGGAACGGATTTCCTACTAAATTTGTGTATTAACAATTTTTTTTAACCAACAATTAATAACTAATTATTATGAACAAATCAGAATTAATCGATGCTATCGCTGCTGATGCAGGAATTACAAAAGCTGCGGCAAAATTAGCTTTAGAATCATTTTTAGGAAACGTAGGAGCTACTTTGAAAAAAGGTGGAAGAGTTTCATTAGTAGGTTTTGGATCATGGTCAGTATCTGCTAGAGCTGCTAGAGATGGTAGAAACCCTCAAACAGGAAAAACTATTCAAATCGCTGCTAAGAATGTTGTAAAATTCAAAGCTGGAGCTGAATTAGAAGGTGCAGTGAACTAAGTAAGAAAGTTCTCTAAACTTATAATATAATCAAAACCCTCCTCATGGAGGGTTTTTTTGTGCGGTTTAACGATTTTATTTGGGATTTTAAAAATTTTATGATTAAATTTAATAAAAATTGTAGCCGTATGATTTCAGAAAAATTAAAAAAAGGACACCTGCTCATTGCCGAACCTTCTATAATTGGAGATTTATCATTTAATAGATCGGTAATTTTATTAGCAGACCATAACAAAGAGGGATCAATAGGTTTTATCATTAATAAGCCTTTAAAGTATACTATTAATGATTTAATACCTGAAATTGACGCCAGTTTCAAGATATATAACGGAGGTCCTGTAGAACAAGACAACCTTTATTTCATTCACAATATTCCTGAATTAATCCCGAATAGTGTCGAGATTTCTAATGGAATTTATTGGGGAGGTGATTTTGAATCAACCAAAGACTTAATAAACGACGGATCGATCAGCAAAAACAACATTCGTTTTTTCTTAGGCTATACTGGTTGGGATGAAAATCAGCTGGAAAGTGAAATGCAAGGAAACTCTTGGATCATTACCGATAATAGCTATAAAAACAAAATTATTGGCAAGTCTACCACGCACTTCTGGAAAGAACAAATCATTGAGCTTGGCGGGGATTACCTTATTTGGTCAAATGCACCAGAGAATCCGTATCTGAATTAATTTTCAGCGATAGATTCGTTCAGTTTCTGCACTAATAAATGCGCCAAATTACTTGTAAACTCTTTTTTTCGATATTTGGTTATCGGCTGTATTCCCATGATTACATTGGTCAGAAATAATTCGTCAGCTTTTTGAAGATCAAATGGCGAAATTATTTCTTCTACTACTTCTATGTCTTGTAATTTCTTGGCCAAAGCTAAAATCTGTTTACGCATTACACCATTTAAGCAACCTTCAGAAACTGGCGGCGTAATAAGTTTTTTACCCATTAACATGAATAAATTACCTTGTAATACCTCAACAACATTTTTAGCATCGTTAAGCAAAATGCAATTTGCTAAGCCATTTTCGTGGGCAAAGATACTTCCGGTAACATTAATCATTTTATTCGTCGTTTTAATAGACGATAATAACTGCTTGGTCACATAGAAATCTTTATATAAATCGACTTCATATTCCGCCGTATTTAAAGCGTAAGAAGTATTTTCAAGAGCAGTTGCGTGAATTAGATATGAAACTTCATTAGTTTTTGGCAAATATAATCCGCCATCATTTCTAAAAACGGTTATTCGTACTCGGGCTGAAGCAGAAATTTCATTTTCCTGAACCAGTTTCAAAACTTCTTCTTCAAAAAACTCCATTGTAAAGTTCATCGGAATTTCCATTCTAACGACGCGCATTGAAGCCATTAATCGGAAATAATGATCTTCGAGAAACAAAATTTTATTATTGATTATTTTTAGTGTTTCAAAAACACCATCACCATATAAAAAAGCGCGATTTTGAGTTAATATGTTGTCGTCTTGCGCTACTATGTTTCCGTTAAAATTGATCATAAAAAAACCCTGAATTTTGTTCAGGGCAAATATAAGGCATAAAATAGAATTTTACTAAACAGATCCTATAAGATGTTTCAGGTCTGAAATCTGGTTCTCCCACAATTGTTTAGCCTCTCCTACTTCTTCTTTTTCAGCAAAATCGACAACCATTAATGACACATCTTTAGTTAATTCATCAACTAAAATATGTAATTCAAAAAAATATTCTGTATCCTTACTGCTTTCGTCAACCCATTTAAATTTGACTTTTTCACCAGTTTTTTTTGATGCCAAACGCGCTTTTTCCTGCGAGTCATTCCATATAAAGGTAAAGAATTCGCCTCGTGAGTTTACATTGTCTGCAAACCATTCTGACAAACCTGAAGGCGTTGATATATATTGATATAATAATTGCGGCGAAGAATTTATAGGAAACTCGATTTCGTAACGTATTTTTGGATCCATGTGCTACTTTTAATTTTTTCGAAATATAAGAATATATGTCCAAAAACAATGCATTTTTAAAAATATTTTTTTTTTTCATTTTATGCTTGTAAGCTCTAATATAATTTTTATATTTGCACCCGCAATGAGGAACACGGTTCACTTGCAATCTTGGCGAGGTAGCTCAGTTGGTTAGAGCGCAGGATTCATAACCCTGAGGTCACGGGTTCAACTCCCGTCCTCGCTACAAAAAATAAACCCCTAATCATCAACTGATTAGGGGTTTTTTATTTAAAACACTACCATATTAAGGAGGAAATCAAAGTAAATCATCCACTTACCATTCCTTATGAAGAAGCAATACAACACCCAATAGAGTGATATGCGAAATACATTTTTTCTAAAGCAACAAAAGTAGCACGTTATAATTTCTATTTTTTTTAGTAATTTCAAGGACAAAATAAGTCTTTTTAAGTAACACCTTATTTAAACTAAGTAATTTATAATCAGCATGGATATAGTCAAATTTAAAATCACATCAAAAACAATAAAAGTAGAAGTACGTAATTCCAATAATTATGTTTTTAATTTTAATACTGCGCTAGATATTGAAAAAGAAGACCGGGATGTTTTATTAAAACTGTACAATGCATTAGATATTCTTTTCAGGAAAGAACAAACTCCTGAGGTAAAAAATTACATTTCTCCCAACCAGACAAATATTCTTGATCAGATTTCTGCCGTTGATAATTTAGAAAAAGAGTAACTGACAAATGAAAAATCTTTAAAAATATTAAATTTTAATTTCACAATTCTAAACCAAGTGTGACACAAGATGAGTAATTACATTCACAAAAAGTTTGAATCGATCTCAAAAATTAATTAGGCACACGCAAATAACACAATCAAACACTTATAATAAATTTCAATTAGGCACGTTTTTTGTTTTAATCTATTCAATTAATTTTATAAATATTAAAAATCATGAAAACTTTAAAATATTTTTTGGCAGGAATAGTATTCCTTTCATTTAGTTACTCGCAAGCTCAGGTATCGGTAAATGTTAATATTGGAACACCTCCGGCATGGGGACCTGTAGGATATACGGATGCTCGTTATTACTATCTACCAGACCTTGAAACATATTATGATGTAAATACATCCAATTATGTTTATTTGAATAACGGAAAATGGGTAAGAAACAGGTCATTACCTACTGTCTATAGAAATTACGATCTCTATAACGAATACAAAGTAGTGCTAACTGATTATAGAGGAGACCGTCCTTACGACAATTTTAAAACCCATAAAACAAAATATGCAAAAGGTTATAAAGGTAAACCTCAGCAAACAATTGGGCCAAAACCAGGAAAAGGAAATAATGGCCATCATGATAATGGAAACCATAATGGGAAAGGAAATGGAAATGGGAAAGGAAATGGAAAACACTAAACTAAAAAGAGGCGTAATTGCCTCTTTTTTTATGTTCCTGCTTTTACATGAAAAAACGCTTTTTGCATCAAAATTGACATAATACACACTGTGAGTATTCTTCGAAAAAAATCTATTTTTCCAGTATTCTAAAAAATGAGTTAAAATATTCTTTTGATACAAGATTCTACACAATAAAAAATACTTTTGTTAGAACGAAAAAAAGACAACTCTTTTTGCCATTTAACAGCAACCAGAAAACATAATGGTATGGATTATGAAAAATTTATTTTCTGCCTTGAAGGTGTTCCAGATGTAGATACACACTCCAGTACTGACGTAGTTAAAAACCTGGAGGAAATCGCCATTGGCCAGGGAATTGCCAGCATTTATAAAACCTGTGATACCATTGAAGGACTTGAAGAAAGCTTAAATGTATTGCTTTATGAAGATCATAATTTTAAAGATTATGAAATTATATATCTTGTAATGCCAGGTGAATCCAATACGATTTGCCTTCATGATTATTATTATAGTCTTGAAGAAATTGCAGAACTTTTTGAAGGAAAAATGAAAGGAAAAGTAATTCATTTTGCCAATAAAAAAATATTGGATTTAAATAATGAAGAAGCACAATATTTTCTGGACATAACCGGTGCACGTGCGATATCAGGTTACGGATCAACTTATAATAAAATAGCAAGCTGCAGTACAATCGATAAAGCTTTTTTTAGTTTATACCAAGACAATGACGACCTTACGGAGGTGGTTGAAGAATTATATCAAAAACATTATGCTCTTTGCAAATTGCTTGATTTTAGATTGTATTATTAAATGAGAAATCAGGCAAACGAAAAAATAAAAACTTACGGGTCAAAGGGATTTCGGGACCGATTTCTTGGTGAGGAAAATCCAATGCACTTACTTTTCAAATCAAATTCGGATCATTTTTTCTGTCTTAAAGTAGAGGAAATGATGCAGCTTCGATATACAGTTCCGCCCTCAAAACACAGTTGTTCTACACTGCTTTTTATTACTTCGGGCACGCATATCATGAAAGTTGGATTTGAAGAATACCACACTTATGCGAATGAATTTATTGTCGTTCCAGCGGGTCAGGTCTTTTCGATAGAACAAATTAACAACAATCATCGCGGCATTATTTGCCAGTTTCATCCTGATATTTTAATCGGAAAATATGGGAACCGCGAAATGCTCAATGATTTTGATTTCCTGAAGATATCCGGAACTCCTAAAATCAGCATTCCAGAAAAAGAAACTGTTTTTATTCTAAATTTATTAAACCGTTTACAAACAGAATATCTTGAAAACGAAATAACCGATTTGAATATTGTTCAATCATATTTGATGGCTCTATTTTGCGAAATGAATAAAAATGCTGTCAAGATTCCTAAAAACGGAACAGCAGCGGCAATACTTTCTACTAAATTTAAAGAATTAATTCATGCGAATATTAAAAGTCAGCATCAGGTTAATTATTATGCTTCTTTGCTCAATGTTACTCCAAATCATTTAAATAAATCCGTAAAATCGGCAACAGGCAAATCGGCCACAAAATGGATTGAAGAAAGCATTTTACTAGAATCCAAATATTTATTGCATCAAAGCACCCTTTCTATAAGTGACATCGCAATGCAAGTAGGCCACGAAGATCAATCTTACTTTAGCAGATTCTTTAAAAAACATGAAGGTGTGACTCCTGGCCAATACAGAAAAATGATTGATAAGTCCTAATTATTGATTAAGAAATCCTATTTATTCCTTTTGCTTTTATTGAAATTTGCTCATTGAAAAAAGCAAATTATGATTTACGTTTTTAAAACCACTGTCGATTCAAAATCAAAATTAGAATCAGCCAGCAAAATACTGCATGAATTATTACCTGATTGCCAATGGAATTTTGACCTTGAGGATTGCGATAACATTTTACGAATCGAAAGCGATATCGAAATTTCTGAAATAATGCTGCAAAATGATATTTTCAATTGTATTGAGTTGGAATAAATGCAAAAGCTGTTTATCGATTATGCAAAAACAAAAGGGATGCAAAACTGCATCCCTTTTTTAATAAAACTCAATATCAAATTTTCTTATTTTATCCATTGTGGATCTCCAATTTTTTTATCAATTATAGTTTGGTTCTGAACTTTGAAGTTACCGGTAGACGCACCAGCAAATTGCGGATCTAATGTAGTCGCAGAAGCATCTGGTCTATTATTACTTCCTGTTAGCGCTAAATTAGGTGATTGAAAATTATTGTTATTTGCAAACACCGGTGCAGCCGTTGCTGTAGAATTTGTATAAACTGCATTTCCAACCGCAAACAATGTATTACGCACTGATGATGTATTTGATACAAAACGTAAATATAAAATTCTACTAGCTAATACCAATGTAGGAGCATATATAGTACATGCATCAATTGACACATTACTGCTTAAACCTGTACCTGATAACCCGGCAGCAGCATCTAAACGTATAAAGTCACGTGATGAACAAGTATCAAAAGTGCTTTTTGTTAGAGAAACACTTGCAACATAAGTAGTTCTGAAATCGATAAAGTCAGCTCCTCCTCCAGTATTTACTCTTGTAATAACACTATTGTCAACAGTAAACGATTTTAATTTAGCGTTTGCATTACCATACATTAATTGAGAAGGAAAATCATGAACTCTACTGTTGCTTATTAAAACATCACCTAATTGTGTTGTAGCGGCAGTAGCAATTGTTATCGCACCACCTGTTGTACCTGTTCCATCCAGGTCCAGATCAATTAAAGACAAACTAACCACTTCACTTGCATTAGTGGGATTATTACCAAGAGTGAAATTAACTTTTAATTTTGATTTATTGTCAGTTTTCAAACCTCTAAGAGTTAATGTTTTATTTACAGCTATTGTTCCTGTTTGAGCTGTATAATCACCAGGCATAAATACCAGAACAGACCCAGATGGTGCAGCTGTAATTTTTTGGAATAAATTATCTGTTGTTGTTACCAGGATTCCAGTTCCAATATCGATACCAGTTGTAAAAGTCTGAACACCTCTCTTTTTAGCACCATTCATTAAATTAGCTGTATAAGCTGTTTCAGGAGTCAATCCTGTTACTACTGCTACTCCGCTTGCTTTCTCTGCAGGTGTTATAGGATGAACAATATTACCCGGAGCAACTGTAATTTGAGTTACATTACTATTGGCTACCCATCTTAGAGTTACTTGTTTTGCATCAATGTCTCCATTCTGAATAGGTAAGAAAAGCTGTTCAGAAAGTGTTGTTGCCGTGGTTACAGACCATTTTGAGTCTGCTAATCCTGGCGTAATCGCTTTAACACGTATCGCATAAGTAGTTTCTCCTTCAAGTTGAATAGAGACAGGCAACTGACTTGCTTTCACCTCTACTGTTTTATAAATCACTTTAAATTCCGGATCATCCGCGCTAAACTCTACAACATAGTGATCTGCATCTGGGTTTACAGTCCAGTTAAGCTCAACAAAAGTTTGATTTTTAACTTTTGCGGTAATTCCAATTGGAGAAAATTCTCTTGTATTACCCAGCCCATCCAACAATTCCTCATTATAACTTTCACAGCTAGACACTGCAAATGCAAATAGTAATGTGGCTATTAATCCTTTTAATATATATTTTGTTTTCATCATATTAACTTTATTAATTTTTTCTAAAATTTTAATAACCGTAATCATTGGTTATTTGCCCATTACTTCCATCAATAAATACTTGCCATATTGGCCAGAATTGTCTATTATCAGGGTTAACACCTGGTTTGTAAAGCGATGCAATTTTAGCATCTGCCGATGTTCCAGTCCACGTCCAAGGCGATGCAGTATATGCTGCTCCCGGATTTGTAGTTTCACCTCTGTTTAAGCCGTAAATATCCAGAGATACATTATCAGCTTTAAATTTATAATACAAAGTAGCTGGCACATCAGCATATTCACCTGTACGTGCTGATAAATTTTTCATTTTTTGTTTAGCCTGATCTAATTTTACTTTAAGTAAATTCCAACGAATAAGCGCTTGCTTACGCTCCATCTCACCCGTAAACTCAAATTTATTTTCTTCAACAATAGCATTAAACATTGCTTCTTTGCTTGTTAATCCACTTACGTACGCATCAACTTTAACAGCCTGAGATGCTGAAGGAAATGATCTTCTACGAACTTCTTTTAAATAGGGAGCAGCTGCACCGGGACCTTCTAATTCATTTGCTGTTTCAGCAGCAATAAGAAGAACCTCAGCATAACGCATATACATTTTATTAACTCCATCATCATTAGTAGAAGTTACATAACGTTTCATCCATTCGTAACGATATTTACCAAAATACCAGGTATCTAATGTTCCTATTTCTTGCTTAGCGATATTGTTAACTGCTGCACCATATTTATAAGGTACACAAGTAACATCTCTACGGGTATCAGTTTGGTCATAGTCATAAAAAACAAATGGCAATGGACCTGCTACACCTCCACGGTTAGCCCCATTAGCCTGAAATTGGTCACTAGCGGCAGTATGTTTTACAGCAAAAGTAAATAACATTCTTCCACGTCCATCAGCAAAAGGAAGCTCCCAAAGAGATTCTCCTCCGGCAGCAGTATTTTCTTCATTGTATTTTCTCCATAATCCCTCAAATGTAGATTCTAAATGAGCAGTTCCACTTTGAATTACTTCACGAGATTCTCTTAATGCTAATGCATACATATTAGCAACTGAAAGTTCCGGATCATTACTTCTTCTTACTCCGTCAGGATATTGTTGATAACCACTTGCAGCCAAAGCTAAACGTGCTCTAAATGCTTTTACGAAAGTTTTATTTACATGTTCTACAGTATTTGTATAATTAGTTTGATTAGGCCATGCTACCAATGTTGATGCTTCTCCTAAATCTGCTATTAATTGTTTATAGATAATATCTCGACTTGATTTAGGTAAATATAAAGTTGCAGTAGTAATAGGTTCAAAACGGGCCGGAACATCACCCCATGATTTAACTAAATCAGCATAGTAAATTGCTCTTAGCGTTAACGCTTCTCCTAATAATTGTCCCATTTCTGTTCCCGGCAAAGGATTTCCATACTTACGTATACCATCAATACAAACATTAGCACGTTCGATACCTGAATACATCATTGCAAAAGCATTATTAGTAGTATTCATCTCTGTATTAGTTGGCTTTGCATCGTAAACACACAAATCTGCTTTATCTCCTGCTGTTTGTGAAGTATTATACCATTCAACGTCCGTATTTAATCCATAATAAGGTAAGAAACGCCCTCTGTAAGAATTAGTCTCTGCAAATGGTACTTTTATTCCATCAATAGCTCCTTTTGCAAGTCCGGCTGTAGAGAAAATCAAAGACGCATCTAATGTTGATTGTGCGGGTGCATCTAAATAATCATCTTCAAATTGTTGACAAGAACTGAATAAACCAGAAATAATCAATCCTGCTATTATTATTTTATGTTTCATTTTGTAATAATTTAAAATTAGAAATTAAGATTCATCCCAAAAACCATTTGTCTGCTTCTTGGATAAGGACTTGAATCAACCCCAGGTGTAAGTGGATTTTTTCTTCTCGTTGAAACTTCCGGATCAGAACCTGAATAGTTAGTCCAAACAAAAACATTGCTCGCTGTCAAATAGAATCTCAACTTAGAAACTCCAAGTTTAGATATAAACATCTGAGGGGCTGTGTAACCTAATGTTAAAGTATTCAATCTTAAAAATGATGCATCCTCAACTGCCCAATCAGTAAATATAGCACTTCTCATATATGGAGACCACATTGTAGTGTTCGCATTAAGATTTGTTAATGCAACAGGATCAGTTACTAGCTGACCTGAAACAGGATCCAAATTAGTCCATCTCTTACCATCAGCCATAGTAGAATTTAAATTTTTGTATTCTCCTGAAGCTGTAGCTGTCGAGAATTCAATTTTATCTGCATTATATATTTCATTACCAATACTCCAGTTAAAAGCTGCCATTAAATCGAATCCGTAAGCATTTCCGTTGATAACAAAACCACCAGCACTTTTAGGATTAACATTACCAATAACTGTTTTGTCATTTATATCTACTTTACCATCTCCAGTAATATCTTTCAATTTCATATCTCCCGGTTTTAGAGAACTTCCATCTCCAACTAAAGTTGTAGCAGTATTAACTACCCCACTTTTTAAAGTATATTTTCCTGCAGCATAATCAAAGTCTGAAACTTCATATCTTCCATCATTTTTATAACCATACATAGAACCTAATGAAGAACCAACAGCAATCAGGTAATCATCTCCAATTTGTGAAGAAGCCCAACCTGTGGATGCTCCAAAATTATTCATAATACCTAATGAGTTAATACGATTTTTGTTTATTCCCATATTGAATGAAAAATTCAATCCGTATTTGGCTTTTTCGATTGCAACAACATTTATAGTAGCCTCGAAACCTGTGTTTTGTGTTTCTCCCATGTTACGGTATTGGAAATCATACCCGGATCCCGGAACTGGAAAATTAATTAATAAATCACTAGTAATATTTTTATAGACGTCAAAATTACCACTTAAACGATTTTTGAAAAATCCAAAATCCAAACCAATATTCTGAGTAACAGTTGTTTCCCATTTCAAATCAGGATTAGGCATTGTTTTTGAAGGTGCCCAAATACTAGTAATCCCATTAATCCATGTTGTTGCTGTAGATTGAAAAATCTGAATTTGTTGCCCAACAGGTATATTATTATTTCCTGCTTCACCATAACTAGCTCTTAATTTTAAAAGATCTATCCATGATTTATCTTTTAGAAAATTCTCTTCTGAAATTTTCCATCCTGCTGCAAAGGCTGGGAAATATCCCCAACGATTTTCGTCTAAAAATTTACTTGATCCGTCTGCACGAAATGTAGCACTTAATAAATAACGATTTTTATAGTCATAATTCGCACGTCCGAAAAATGACAATAATTTATCATCTGGACTGTAGTAATTATCTACTGATTGCGGTGTTCCCTGAGTTGTTAATTTTTTAGCTTTGTCAAAATCAAAAAAAGTAGGGTATCCATGAATAGTTGTTGTTACACTATTGGAAGTATAATTAATACTTTCTTCTCCCAATAGAGCACTCAAATGATGATCTTCGCCCATTATTTTTTTGAAATCATAATTCAGTGTATTAGCATTTCTAAAACGTTTGTCTTTAGTATCCGTCATAATCATCGCAGGCATTCCCTGTAACGGACCTACAGGAGCATTAGCAATATAATAAGTAGTTAGTCCGTAATAACGATAATCTAAAGTGTTAAAATTATCCAGACCTAAATCTACTTTCAATTTTAAATTATCTACAAGCTCCCATCCAAAACTACCTAACATATTAAAGTTTTTACGAAACTGTTGACGATCGTTATCAGAAACAGATGCAAAAGGATTTATTAAAACATCTGTACCATCTCCAGATGCATCTTGTGAAGTTAAACCGGCAACCGGCAGCGGCGCATAACCAACAATAGTACGCATACGTGAGTCTGATGAAGATTTTTCATTTTGTTCATTTACACCACCACCATTAATCTCAGCATCTGAATAACGCATAGTAAAACCAACATCAATTCTATTGTTTAATTTACTATTTAAAGCCAGGGAAAGGTTATTTCTTTTATAATCAGAACCTATCATAATTGCCTTTTCATCGTAATGAGCATAATTAAAATTATAATTAATCTTATCACTTCCGCCTCTAATTCCTAAATCGCGACTTTGAACCTCACCTGTACGTCCAAAAATTTGTTTTTGCCAATCATCTCCCTTTAAACCTTTGTACATATCGTGATCTTGCCAATTTCCAAAATACTTAGTGTATGAAGTCGGATCAGAAGCTACTTTTGTTCCTGTTTGTGAAAGTAAAGCATATTCATATTGCCATTTAGTATAATCTTCAGGCGACAAAACATCAATTTGATTGGCCATTGTTTTCATACCATAAAACATATTGAAGTTTACAGCAACCTTACCATCTTTTCCACGTTTTGTTGTGATGATAATTACTCCATTTGCACCACGTGATCCATATATTGCAGTTGAAGCAGCATCTTTTAAAACAGTCATCGAGTCAATATCAGATGAAGAAATATCATTCATACTATTTACCGGAAATCCATCGACGATAATTAAAGGTGAAGCATCCTGAGTAAGAGAACCGCCTCCACGAACTCTAATTTTTATATCCGCATCTGGGGAACCCTCTGCTGAAGTAACCTGCACACCCGCAATTCGACCCGTTAAAGCTTCAGCGACATTTGCCACCGGAACTTTTTTCAAATCGGCACCTGAAATAGTAGAAACAGCACCTGTTAAATCAGATTTCTTGGTTGTTCCGTATCCTACTACTACAACTTCATTAAGGTTGTTTGCATCTTCAAGTAAAGAAACATCAACTTTAGTTTTCCCGGCAATAGAAACTTCTTTTGTTTTAAAACCTAAGAAAGAAAACGTCACGACTGCCTTAGGGTTAGAAAGTTTTAACTTATACTTTCCGTCAAAATCAGTAGAAGTACCATTCTTAGTACCTTTTTCTAAAACGTTAACTCCCGGAAGACTCATTCCTGCGGCATCCTTAACCGTACCCTCCAGTGTAACATTCTGCGCACTTACTTGATTGCTCATGAACAAGCACAATAAGAAAACAACTGTATAAAAACAATTTGTTCTTTTATTAAATAAATCTTTAAAATTCATGGTTTAGTGTTTAAATTAATTAATTGGTTTTTGTTTTACGTGGTTTTTTGTATTTATATAGATTCCTTTTTATACGTGATTTTATTCTCACTTCCCCTATTCTATCTGGGTTTTTCATCAATTTTTCCGGTGTAAATATGCATAATAATAGGTAAATGCAACATCGTGTAATCGATTACACAAACATAAATATTTTTTTCATATAAAAAATTAAAATTCATAAAAATTTCATAAATAAAAATTCATATGAAAAATAAAGTCGGGTTTTTCTATGAGATATGTAATTTATATCAGGAATAAATATTAAATATATTATTACAATATAATCGTTTCTTCCATTTTTTAATAAAAAAACAATCGATTACAACGATAAACATTGTCAATTTCTCAAGGAACAAAACAGATCAGATTACTAGAGTTTGTGGCAAAAATATTTTTCAAATAAGCACAAAAAAACCCTTAAACAATTAAGCTTAAGGGTTTGAAATTGTATTGCAGAAGTTTTATGCGCTCTGCAACTGAAGATTTGTTTTATGTTTTTGCATTAGAATAAATGTAATAACCATTCCGATAATTGCCATGCCAACACCTATTAGGTTTGGAGAAGCGTAACTGTAACCAGCCGTTAAAGGCAATCCTCCTAAAAATGCCCCTAGTGCATTACCTATATTAAAGCTTCCCTGCAGTGCTGCCGAAGCAATCATCTCCGCATCTTTAGCAGTTTTAATCATTAACATTTGAATTGGTGCAATAACTGCAAAAGAAATTGCTCCCGTTAAAAATGTCAGGGATAAAGAAACATATTGATTGAATGAGAAAAGGTAAACCATAATCAAATCGATTACCATTACAAACAATAAGACTAGCACTGTAGGTGCAGGCGAATATTTATCAGCTAGTTTACCACCTACAAAATTCCCCACTACCATGCCTAGTCCGGCAAGTATTAATATATAGGAAACATCCTCTGGTGAAAACTTTGAAATATTTATTAATAAAGGTGCGATATAACTAATCCATGCAAATAATCCTCCAAAACCAATAGCAGTGATTCCGATAATTAACCAAGCCTCAGTTTTCTTAAAAAATAACAATTGCGTTTTCATGTTTACATTTCCGGCCTTCTCCAGATTTGGCATCCACAGCGAAATAAATAAAAAGGTTAACATTCCTACTATTGCAATTAATACAAATGTATAACGCCAGATAAAATGATGTCCTATATAGGTACCAATTGGCACTCCAATAAGATTTGCCAGCGTTAAACCTGAAAACATAATCGCAATTGCCTGAGCCTCTTTACCTTTATCCGCCAATCGACTGGCAACTACCGCACCGACTCCAAAGAACGCACCGTGTGGTAATCCGGACAGAAATCTTGAAGCGAAAAGAAAATTATAATTAGGCGCTATAATTGATAAAGCATTGAAAACCGTTAACATTAAAGCTAGAATTAAAAGCATTTTTTTTGGTGGAAAATTTCTTCCGATGATTACTAATAAAGGTGCACCAATAACAACACCCAAAGCGTAAGCCGAAATTAAATATCCGGCAACCGGAATAGAAACTTTCATATCTGAAGCAATATCAGGCAACAAACCCATCATGACAAATTCGGTTATACCAATAGTTAAACCTCCTAAAGACAAGGCAATAAGACTCTTTTTCATTTGTTTACATAAGAAAGGAATACATTTTCTATGACGCAAATTTACGTCAGAAATGCAAGAAATAAATTGTACATTTGCGATATAAACTTGTAAATTTAAGTTATGCCAAAATTAAATCAATTCAAAACACTAATGATTGATGAGTTTGAAGATGAGAAATTTCACCTTCCGCCGCATACACATACTTATTATGAAATCATTTATATTAAAAAGGGAAGCGGAGTTCATCATCTAAACAACAACTTGTTACCTTACAAGGCCGGTGACTTATTTGTTATTTCGCCGGAAGATGAACATTATTTTGATATTAAGAAAAGTACCCGATTTTTCTACATAAAATTTACTGACAATTATTTTAATTCAAATAAAAATCTTTTCTGTGATGACTTATTACTGAATACACCCGAAGATTTCATGCGTGACAAATTATTGAAGGAAACTGTTTTAAAATTAGATGATCCGTGCAAGACTATTTTAAAAAATACAATCGATAACATTTCGAGTTATAATTGCAAAACCGATGTTTCGACTTCGCCAATTGTCTTTTATCAGATTCTTTCGATTTTTGGTTTGATAAAAGAAACAATACGCGGAATGAATCTTCAACTGAAATCGACGACAATCGATAACGAGCAAATCGCGTCTTACATTCATCAAAATATTTACCAGCCAAAATTGGTTCAAATTAAAGTAATTGCAGATCATTTTAATATTGCACAGACTTATTTTAGTGCTTATTTCAAAAGGACTTTCGCCATTAGTTATCGTGATTACATTCATAATCTACGAACTACTTTAATCGAAAAACGATTCCACAACAATCAATTACCTATTAAACAAATCGCACATGAATTTGGTTTTACGGATGAAAGTCATTTGTCGAATTATTTCAAAAAGAGAAAAAACATGAAACCGACTGATTATAAAAAACTATAGTTATCGAAATCTTAAATACGTCGTATCTCAAACAAAAAAGAGCTAAATTTGAAAGAAAAATTTTATTCGTTCAACCAAAAATATTATAAAATGAAAAAATCAATAGCAACTATAGTAACAGTAATTACCTTATTTACTGCAAACATTATTCAGGCAAATCCAATAAAAACAGCAACACTATCAACTGAAATTGCAGATTCAAATCAGTTACAACCAGTTTATGATGCCTATTTCACAGTGAAGGATGCCCTTATTAAAAGTGACAGTAAATTAACTTCCGCGAAAGCCAAAGATTTACTAACCGCAATATCTGCTGTGAAAATGGATAAACTGAAAACCAGCGAGCACACTGCATGGATGAAAGTCATTAAAAAACTTACTGCTGATGCAAAAAGTATTTCGGCAACTACTACTGATCTTAAAAAACAACGCGAAACTTTTAAATCACTTTCAAAAAACACTTACGATTTGATTAAAGTCACAAAATCGGCTCAAGTAGTATACAAACAATATTGCCCAATGGCAGATGCTGATTGGTTGAGCAAAGAAAAAGCAGTTAAGAATCCGTATTATGGTTCTTCAATGTTAACTTGCGGAAACGTAGTAGAAACTATCAAATAAATATGACGCTCTACATCAAAAACATGGTGTGCGGTCGGTGTAAAATGGTTGTGAAGTCTGAATTTGAAAAACTCGGACTTCAGACTATTTCTGTAGAATTGGGTGAAGTCGAACTACGGGAATCCATTACCGAAAACCAAAAAGAAAGTTTACTTAAAAACCTGCAAGCTTTAGGTTTTGATTTAATTGATGATAAAAAAAGTAAATCTATTGAGAAAATAAAAAACCTCATTATCGATTTGGTTCACCATAAAAACAACGAGCTCAAAACTAATTTATCTGATTATTTGGCTCAAAACCTCCATCAGGATTATAACACGTTAAGCAATTTATTTTCAGAAGTCGAAAACACAACAATTGAAAAATACTTTATCAGTCAAAAAATTGAGAAGGTAAAAGAGCTTTTGATTTACAACGAACTTTCGTTAAGTGAAATCGCTGATATTTTAAATTATAGCAATGTTGCTCATTTGAGTAATCAGTTTAAAAAGATTACGGGTTTCACTCCTACTTATTACAAACAGTTGAAAGATAAGAAACGAATTCAGATAGAGAATTTGTAATCCATTTATACAAAAAAAAACGTGCTAATAATTAGCACGTTTTCTATTTATCTAAATAATGTCCCATTGCAGAAATTACAACAACGGTTACAATTTCTTCCTCCACACTATATATAAGTCTGTCTTTTTTATTTATTTCCCTAGACCAAAATCCCGAAAAATTATGTTTGAGTGCTTCAGGTTTACCTACTCCTTCAAATGGAGTTTCACTAAGTTCTTCTAAAATTTTCGCAATCTTTTTTATACTTGCCTGATTACCTGATTTTAAATGTTTAGAAATTTCCGCTTGTGCCTCAGGAATCACTTCAACCCTAAACTTCCCCATATATCATTAGGATCAACGGTTATACCTTTAGATTTTCCACTTTTATAATCTTCGTATCGTTTTTTGATCTCCGCCACAAATTCAGGATTATAAGGACTTTCTTCTTCCTCTATTTTCACACCTTTATTTGTAACAGCTAACAACTTTGCAAGTTCAAGCAGTGTTTTGCCCGCTTTTGTTCGCTCATTAATGGTTATAGTTGTCATAATTTTAATATTTATTATCACAAAGATACAAAAATCACGCAATCTTATTACGATACAGATCTTTAACCAAAACAGAATTAATCAGTTCAAAAAGATTACGGGCTTCACTCCTACTTATTACAAACAGTTGAAAGACAAAAAACGCATTCAGATAGAGAATTTGTAAAAAGCTTATCTCTCGCAAAGTCGCAGAGTCGCAAAGATTTTGGTTTCACGCAGATTTTACAGATTTAAGCAGATTTATTTTAGATCTGCTAAATCTGTAGCTTCAAAAAAACTTTGCGACTCTGCGACTTTGCGAGATTCTTTTTTAATAAACCTTTGTAAATCTTACAAATCATTCTCAAAATTATACAAACCAAAGTAAGCGCAACTTCGGAAATTTGCATTGTAATACTTAAAAAATAAAACAATGACACATACATATCAACTTACCGGAATGACTTGTTCGAGTTGTGAGGACAAAGTAAAGAAAGCGCTCAAATTAGTTGAAAACATCACCAATGTTGAAGTTTCAAAAGAGAATAACACTGCAACGATAACAATGGATAAACACGTTGCATTGTCTGATTTACAAAATGCATTAGAAAGCAAATATCAAATTTCTACTATCAATCATAATGAAACTATAGAACAAACGAGATCGTGGCTTGAAACTTATAAACCAATTTTACTTATTTTCTTTTATATCAGTTTAGTTACAGGATTAATTCAATCGAAAAATCATCATTTCGATTTGATGGAAGCGATGCGTCATTTTATGGCAGGTTTCTTTTTGGTTTTCTCTTTTTTCAAAATGCTCAATTTAAAAGGTTTTGCCGAAAGTTATATGATGTATGATGTATTGGCTAAAAAAATTCCAGCCTGGGGATACGTTTACGCCTTTATCGAACTCGGTTTAGGAATAGCATATTTATTGAATTTCAACCCGCTTATAACAAATAGTGCTACATTTATAGTAATGAATATCAGCATAATTGGTGTTTTACAATCGGTTTTGAACAAAAAGAAAATTCAGTGTGCCTGTTTGGGAGCTGTTTTTAATTTACCAATGAGCACTGTTACTATTATTGAAGATGGATTGATGATTATGATGAGTTTAATTATGCTTTTAACATTCCTGTAAATGAATTACTCAAAACCATATTTCACACTAATACTGCTGTTCTTTTTTACACAAATAATGCTTTCGCAGAAGGTAGTTCGCTACGATTTACACGTTCGTGATACAATTGTCAATTTCTCCGGGAAAGAAAAACGGGCACTTACCGTCAACGGACAAATTCCGATGCCAACGCTGACTTTCACCGAAGGCGATATTGCAGAAATTTATGTACATAACGACTTAAAAAAAGAAAACACGGCATTGCATTGGCACGGATTATTTCTCCCTAATAAAGAAGATGGCGTTCCGTACTTAACACAAATGCCAATTACGCCTGGAACAACTCATAAATATAGTTTCCCGATTATTCAAAATGGAACGTATTGGTACCACAGTCATTCGGGATTGCAGGAACAGATTGGTTTATACGGACTTTTCATCATCAACAAAAAGAAAGATGATCCGACTTTTAGAAAAGGTATTGATGATTTACCAACCGTTCCCGTAATTTTAAGTGAATGGACCGATTTAAAGCCAGAGAATGTTCAGCGAATGCTGCACAATGCCAATGATTGGTTTGCCATCAAAAAAGGAACAACTCAAAGTTACGCAGAAGCCATTAAACAAGGTCAGTTTTCGACGAAAGTCACCAACGAATGGAAACGCATGAATGCGATGGACGTCAGCGATGTTTATTATGAGAAGTTTTTGATCAATGGAAAAAATGAAAATCAGCTTTCGCAGTTTAAAGCAGGCGATAAAATCCGACTTCGAATTGCAAACGGAGGCGCATCCAGTTATTTTTGGCTGACTTACGGAGGCGGAAAAATTACTGTGGTTGCCAGCGATGGTAATGATGTTGAACCGGTAGAAGTAGATCGTTTGATTATTGCAGTTTCTGAAACGTATGATGTTGTAGTCACAATTCCGGAAGACAATAAATCATTTGCTTTTTTGGCTACAGCCGAAGACAGAACCGGATCAGCTTCGTTGTTTTTGGGTAACGGAACTAAACAGCCTGTTGCTCATCTTCCCAAATTAAAATATTTTGAAGGGATGAAAATGATGAACGGAATGATGAAAATGAATGGAGAAATGAATGATATGGGCATGAATATGTCTTTGAATAAAATGGATATGAATGCCGTAATGTATCCTGAAATTTCAGGAGATGACGAATCATCTTCAAAAGCTGAAGACCATTCGCAACATAATATGGAAGGCATGGAAATGTCAAGCGATACATCAGCAACAGCAGAAATCACAACGCTGAATTACGATATGCTGAAATCTCCAACTATAACAACATTACCAAAAGACGCGCCGCTAAAAGAATTACGCTTTGAATTGTCCGGAAATATGAATCGATATGTTTGGAGCATGGACAATAAAGTGATTTCTGAAACTGATAAAATCCTGATTAAAAAAGGAGAAAACGTTCGGATTGTACTTTATAATAACTCGATGATGCGCCATCCGATGCATTTACACGGACACGATTTTAGAATTTTGAATAAACACGGCGAATATTCTCCACTCAAAAATGTGATTGATATTATGCCCATGGAAACTGACACAATCGAGTTTCAGGCCAATGCTGATGGCGACTGGTTTTTTCACTGTCATATTTTATATCACATGATGGCCGGAATGGGAAGGATTTTTAGTTATGAAAATTCAGCACCAAATCCGTTGATTCACCATCCCGAAATGGCGTACAAAATGCTAAAAATGGACGATCGTATGTTTCATTTTATGGCCGAAAATGATTTTGCTACAAATGGAAATGACGGAGAAGCCATTTACAGCAACACACGCTGGAGCATTGGAACCGAATGGCGTTTGGGTTATAATGACAAACACGGTTACGAAACTGAAACCCATATTGGCCGATACATTGGCAAAATGCAATGGCTAATGCCTTTTTTAGGTTTTGACTGGCGTTACAGAAAAATGGGAATGGACGAACAGGAACAAAACCTTTTCGGGCAAACGAATACCAAAGACAACCGTGCTGTTTTTAGTGCCGGACTTGAATATACATTACCAATGTTGGTAAAAGCCCAGGTTGAGGTTTATACCGATGGTAATGTGAGAGTGCAATTTGAACGAAAAGATATTCCGCTGTCAAAACGTTTGCGAATGAACTTAATGTGGAATACCGACAAAGAATATATGGCCGGTTTGAAATATGTAGTTGGCAGAAACTTTGGGGTTACAACGCACTATGACAGTGATATGGGAATTGGTTTTGGAGTGAATCTTAATTATTAAGAAGATCTTCCCGTTTAATTTTCAATTACATATTATTATTAAAACATTAACTTTTGTGTAAGAATCAACTCTAAAAAATGTCATTATATTTGATTTACCAAAATACAATATCAATCAAAAACAAAATTTACCAAAATGACAAAAGTAATTACCTTCTTAATGGCTGCTGTATTTTCAATTGGAGTAACTGCTCAAGAAACAAAACCAGTTCAAAAAGAAAAAGCCAAAAAAGAATCCTGCTGCAAAAAAACGTCAACAGATAAAAAAGACAAAAAATCTTGTTGCGTTAAAAAATAAATGAAATTCTATTTCAACAAAAAAGACCTCAAAAATTATTGAGGTCTTTTTTTATGTTTTGTTTTGCCACAGATTTCGCAGATTAAAAAGATTACTAGTCTTAGCTTTGACAAAATTTAAAACTTTGTCAAAGCTAAATCAAGATTTTGATTTTAAAAAATCATTTTAATCTGAGAAATCTGTGGCAAAAAAACTATTTTAATCTTACGCTCCATTCAAAATCCATTTCAGAAACCTGAACTCCTTCTTCATTTGTTCCAATCGATTTCATCCAGAAGGTTTGTCCCTCACCTGTTTCGATTGTTCTTTGAATCGCTTCGGTAATTAAATGCCCGTCTTTACAAACAAATGTTATTCTGCCCGTTGCTTTTTTGGTGAAGTTTCCTTTATTGTTTGCCACTAACATAGAGATTTTTCTACCGCTTTCCTGAATTTGAGAAATTACTAATGCTCCTGTAGTTAATTCTGCCGCCATCGCCTGAACTGCAAAATACATAGAGTTAAAAGGATTCTGATTTATCCAGCGATGTTTTACAGTTACTGTACAGCTATCTTTATCGATTGCTTTAACGCGTACACCACAAATATATGCTGATGGTAATTTGAATAATACAAATTTATTGAGTTTGGAAACTGAAACTGCCATGTGATTTTTATTTTTTATGTAAAAATACAAAAAAACTATGCACGCACAATAAATTGATAGCACTTTCCAAAACAACCAACAAAATCAAGTATTTCAGATGGTTTTCAGCACTTTATCATCCCTTTTAAAATTTCAACTTTGTTAAAATTTTGTTAATATTTGGTACTATGTAAAACAAGATACTGTCTTTTAGCCATATATTTGTATAAGAAATTACTATATACTTTTAATCATGGAAACAACAACACCACTCATCATGGAAAAAACATCAGAAAAGAACACTGCAACGTTCACACATTTAAGTACTTTAACACAGTACATTATTCCGCTTGGAAATTATATTTTCCCGATTCTAATCTGGACAAATTACAAAGACAAGTCGGAGTTTGTAAACTATCATGGAAAACAAACGTTAAACTTTCAATTGAGTTTATTGCTTTACACTTTGATCTTAGCATTAATTGCTATTCCGGTTTTTGTAACTGTTTTTCTTCAGAATCTGCCAATGGAAGCTATTTTTAATGACGACGACTTTGTTATCAGAAATTTTGATTTTCAGGGAAACATCGGATTACTTACTATAGGTGGAACAGCAATCGTACTTTTTCTATTATTAAAAGTTGTTGAATTCTTTTTAGTGATTTATGCTTCAATAAAAGCTTCAAACGGAGAATACTACAAATATCCATTAACGATTCCTTTTATAAAGTAATCATAGAATTATGAAGCACTTCGACTTCGCTCAGTGTGACATAATAAGATTAAAGGTTATAGAAAACGATCAATCATCAATCATCATCATCATCAATCAAAAAACGAATTGTTCAATCTAAAAAAAACAAAATGAAATTATGAACATTGAAAACACAAAAGCACAGATGCGCAAAGGTGTTCTTGAGTTTTGCATCTTATCAGTATTAAAAGAAAAAGACGCATACACATCAGAAATATTAGACACTTTAAAAAACGCAAAATTACTAGTTGTAGAGGGAACAGTTTATCCACTTTTAACTAGGCTGAAAAACGACGGTTTGCTAAATTATCGTTGGGAAGAATCGACCTCAGGGCCGCCACGAAAATATTATGGATTAACCGAGATAGGACAAACTTTTTTAAACGAACTTAGCGGCACCTGGACAGAATTATCTGACGCCGTAAATCTAATCACCAATCAAAATCAATAGTCATGAACAAAACAGTAAATATTAACTTAGGAGGTATGTTTTTCCACATCGATGAAGATGCATACTTAAAATTAACCCGCTATTTTGACGCCATAAAACGATCACTTAACAACTCATCCGGACAAGATGAAATTATTAAAGATATCGAAATGCGTGTTTCTGAATTATTAACAGAAAAACAAAAAAGCGAGAAACATGTTGTGGGATTGAAAGATGTTGATGAGGTTATTACAGTAATGGGGCAACCAGAAGATTACATCATTGAGGATGAAGAAAAAACGAATCAGTCTTTTAATGAGTACGGTGCAAGAAAGCATAAAAAATTATACCGTGACAAAGAAAAAGGTATGATTGGTGGTGTTGCAACAGGTCTAGGACATTATTTTGGAATTGACGCTGTCTGGATTAAAATCATCTTTCTAGTATTTGTTTTTGCAGGTTTTGGAACTGGGATTTTAGCTTACTTCGTACTTTGGATTGTAACTCCGGAAGCGGTTACAACTTCTGAGAAATTAGAAATGACTGGTGAACCGGTTACGATTTCGAACATCGAAAAAAAAGTTCGCGAAGAAATAGAATCACTATCTGATAAATTCAAAAGTGCAGATTATGATAAAATGGGAAACCAGGTAAAGTCGGGAGCTGAGAGAATAAGTAGTTCATTTGGAGACTTTGTCATTACAGTTTTTAAAATCTTCGCAAAATTTTTAGGCGTAATTTTAATCATGTCGGGAATTTCAGTTTTGATCGGATTATTGATTGGAGTATTTACTCTAGGAACAAATATCTTTATTGATTTTCCTTGGCAAAACTTTATTGAAGCCGGAAACTTTACAGAATATCCGATTTGGTCATTTGGTTTATTAATGTTCTTTGCCGTTGGAATTCCGTTTTTCTTTTTGACCCTTTTAGGTTTCAAATTGTTATCACCAAACTTAAAGTCTATTGGTAATATTACAAAATATACTTTGTTGGCCATCTGGATCATTGCTGTTGCCATTGCAATTAGTATTGGAATCAAACAAGCAACTGAAATTTCTTATGACGGAAAAACAGTAGAGAAAAAAGCAATCAATATTAATCCGAAAGACACACTTTACGTAAAATTCAGATACAATGATTACTTCGCAAAAGACCTGAATCACCATAGCGAATTTGAGTTTGTACAAGATTCTGCTAACAATCAGTTAATTTATTCAAATGATGTTCGTTTACACGTTTTGCATACTGATGAAGCTAATCCGTATTTACAAATTGAGAAAAGTGCCAGAGGAAATTCTTTTACAAGTTCTAAACAAAGAGCAGAAAAAATCAATTATAAGATTCAGATTAACGGAAATCATTTAATTTTGGATAATTATTTTCTTACAGATGTAAAAAATAAGTTTAGAGGACAAGAAGTTGATGTATATTTGTACCTGCCAGAAGGACAGCTATTTAAACCAGATTCATCTGTTCAAGATTATGATAATTCTGAAGATGATTTTTTCAACCTGCACTTTAGCGGTGATTACAACTACAAAGTAGAAGGTTCTAAGATTAAATGTTTGAATTGTCCTGCAGATGAAAATGACTTTGATGATGCAGATAATGACGACGATGACAACAATACGATTGACAATGATACTGTAAAAGAAGTATCGATTAAAATAAACGGAAAAGAAGTTCTAAACGGTAAAAAAACTAACGGAAAGCTAACCACTAATAAAGACGGAGTTATAATCAAAATCAACTAAGGCCATGATAAAAATAATCATTCATATTACGAAATTCATTATTGCCACTATTACCGCATTATTATTCGCTTCATGTAATTTTAGCAACATGAAATCTATAGACGGAAGTGGAAATGTTACGACCGAAAAACGTATTGTTCAGGGAGATTTCAAAAAAGTATCAGTAAGCAATGCTATTGATGTTGTAATCGAACAATCAGATAAAACTGAAATCATTGTTGAAGCTGATGACAATTTACAAAAAGAAATCAAAACAACTGTTGAAAACGGAACTCTTGTAATTCGTTGTGAGTTTACCTCTTTCCATAATGTTACTAAGAAAAAAGTAACCGTTAAAATGCCAATTATTGATGAATTAGAAGCTTCAAGTGCTTCAACTATAACTGGTAAAAACGTACTTCAGTCTACTAATATTAAACTGAATACTTCAAGTGCCGCAACAATGAATGTTAATGTAGAATCTGATGAAATTACACTTGATACAGATAGTGCAGGTTCTATTACAATTGAAGGAAAAGCATTAAAAGTAAAATCATCAGCATCCAGCGCAGCAACTATCGAAGCTGAAAAATTGCTGGCGAATGATATAGAAGCAGATGCTGATAGCGGAGCCAGCATAAACATTCATCCAATTGTGAGTTTAAAAGCTCATGCTAACAGTGGAGGAAGCATTAATTATGAAGGTTCTCCTAAATCAATCGAAAAAACTTCTAATTCGGGAGGAAGTATCAATCAGGGATAAACCTTATCATGTGTTAAATATAAAAGAAATCATTCATCAAAAGTGGATGATTTTTTTATATTTGTCAAAATCAAATCTAGCATTAATGAAAAAAAATAAAGCCTTAATCTTATTGTTATTGATAAGCACATTAACTTTTGCTCAAAAAAGAGAAAAAATAAAAGGATCTAAAATCGTTACAACTTCAGTAAAAGAATCAGGAAGTTTTGACGCCCTAGAAGTCGATGATAATATTGAAGTTTATTTAGAGAGCGGAGAAAAAAACGAAATTAAAATTGAAGCCGATGATAATTTACATGATATTATCGGGATGGATTTGAGAGACAAAACGCTTCGTTTGTATACCTCAAAAGAAAGCACGATTTTCAAAAAACTTACCGTTCACGTAATTTATACCAAATCTTTCAATAAAGTTATTACCAAAAATGACGCTGTCGTTTATGCCATTCAGGAACTTCAATTGGATGATATTACTTTTAATAGTTTCGATTATTCAAAATTATTTCTGAATGTAAATGCTAAAAAATTCAGTTTGATTACAGATGACAAATCAAAATCTGAAATTAATTTAAAAGCAGATGAGGCCGCCTTACAACTGAGTAAAAACTCAACTATAAAATCTTTAGTGTCAGCTATTAAATTCAAATGTGATTTATACCAAAAAGCTACCGCTACACTTGAAGGAATTGCAGAAAAAGCAACTATTCGTTTAGATAACAATTCGATTTTCACAGGAACAAAATTCACTATGAAAGATGCCAATGTTACTGCAGAAGGATATACAATAGCCAGCATTTTGACAGAAACAACGCTATCATTAGCTGCAGGAGACAAAACTGAAATTTCTCTTTTTGGAAGCCCCGCAATTACACTTACCCGTTTTTCTGAAGAAGCAAAATTGATAAAGAAGATAAAGTAAAAAACGTTTCAAGTTTCAAGTTTCAAGTTTCAAGTTTCAAGTTTCAAGTTTCAAGTTTCAAGTTTCAAGTTTCAAGTTTGTTGAAATCTATAAAATAAAAAAATCCATTCGCAAAACGAATGGATTTTTTTATTGTATGAATGTTCTGGAATTCAATTTCAAACAACTTGAACTTGAAACAAGAAAAACCTGAAACAAAATTACTTACTCTTTCGACGCTAAATAACGCTCTGCATCAAGCGCGGCCATACAACCGGTACCTGCAGCAGTAATTGCCTGACGATATACATGATCTGCGGCATCACCAGCTACAAAAACACCATCAACATTAGTTTTAGATGTTCCCGGAGTATTGATGATATAACCCGTTTCATCAAGAGTAATATAATCTTTAAAAATATCGGTGTTTGGTTTGTGACCAATTGCGACGAAAAACCCTGTTGCAGGAATTTCACTAACTTCTCCAGTAGATTTATTTAATGCTTTGATCGCATGTACTACATTTCCATCTCCTAAAACTTCAACAGTATCGTGATTCATTAAAATCTCAATGTTTTCCGTTTTACGAACGCGTTCTTCCATGATTTTTGAAGCTCTGAATTTTTCGCTTCTTACCAACATCGTTACTTTTTTACAAAGTTTAGATAAGTAATGCGCTTCTTCACAAGCAGAATCTCCTGCGCCAACAATTACAACTTCCTGGTTACGATAGAAGAATCCGTCGCAAACCGCACAGGCAGAAACTCCTCCACCCATATTTAAATAATGTTGTTCTGATGGCAATCCTAAATATTTAGCCGACGCACCTGTTGAAATAATAACAGTTTCACAGTGTAATTCGATCTTATCGTTAATCCAAACTTTATGAATATCTCCCGAAAAATCAACTTTCGTAGCCCATCCATCGCGAATATCAGCACCAAAACGTTTTGCTTGCTCTTGTAACTGAATCATCATTTCAGGTCCCGTAACTCCATCAACATAACCTGGAAAATTCTCCACTTCATTTGTAGTGGTCAACTGACCACCTGGCTGCATTCCCTGATATAAAATTGGATTCATATTTGCTCTGGCAGCATAAATAGCAGCAGTATAACCTGCAGGACCAGAACCTATAATAAGGCATTTAATTTTTTCGATTGTATCTGACATAATATGATTGTATTAATAAATGATGGTGCAAAAGTAAGTTTTTATTGTTTGAAAAAAGAACTGATTTCATCAGTTTTTATTATTCTAAAATAGAGAATATCAAAATGGTTTAAAAAGAAAATGTCTTTTCAAATAATATGAAAAGACTTCTGACCTCCCTGAACAATTTTCGAACTCTTTTTTTGATGATTTGGATACTGGTTAACATTGTTGAATAATTTTTTTTCGAACTTTATGTGAAGTGTATTTTTAGAAAATGTAATTAATGATTCCATCTACAATCTTTACCTTGTATAAGATTGCTGAGAAATGGATTTAAAAAAATATTAAGTAAGTGTTAGCAATCAGATCTTACATTTTAAAAAAAAACATACACAGTAGGATGCTTCACCTGTAATGTTCGTTGATGAAAATTGTAACGATGGTCTAGTTTTTAACTATCGGATAAATTCGAGATATGAAGCAAGTACACATGTCCTGATAAGACTAAAAGATTTCGAAGTGTTATAAATTATGTAGAAGAAATTAATGTGTATCACGATAAAAAGGAGTAATAGAAAGGGATTTACCTGGGTAATTTTTAAGAGAGGGGTGATTAGCCAAATGTAAATACTGCAACTATGAATGTTATTTTAAAAATTACCAGGGTCTCCACTAAATCTCAAACATTAGTATATATTTGTAATTTATATGTCTACTATAAATGCGTATTAAAAAAGTTTTATGAAGCAAATTATTCAACAGATTAAAAATCTTGAATCGATAAATTCTTTGTCTAAACATGAGCAATTAGTTCATGGAATAATTAATTCTATTGATGAAAGGTTAGTAATGAAGGGTGATTTACTTCCATCTGTTAATACTCTTATAAGTGAATTAGGTTTTGCAAGAGAAACCATTGCCAAAGCTTATAAAGAACTTGTGCATAGAGGAATCATCGAATCCAAAAATCGACTAGGTTATTTTGTGGCTACAAATGATGTGAAACAAGAGCTAAAAGTAGCTTTAGTGCTATTTGCATTTGATATTTTTCAGGAAACATTTTATGAAAATTTTAGAAAAGGACTTGGAAATAATATTAAGCTCGATATTTTTTTTCATCACAATAACTTTGAAACATTTGAAAACATTATTCAAAACGTAAAAGGTAAATATGGATTGTTTGTTATCGCTGCAATTCCAAACGTAAAAACGCCGACAGTTTTAAAGCAATTGCCAACAAACAGAGTTTTATTAGTAGATCGTTTTGTAGAAACTGATGAAGATTATAATTATGTTGCTCAAGAATTTAGAGATTCGTCTTACGATGCTTTTGTTAAGCTAAAAGATAAAATTAATAAATATCAAGAGATTGTTTTCTTTTTCAAACCTTTGTCTTCTCAACCTATTGAAATTTTAAATTCATTTAAGAGATTCATGGAGAATCATAACATCAATGGTGTCATTAAAGACAAATATATTTCAGGGACTCTTGAAAAAGGGAAAGTATATTTTACGATTCATAATCTGGCACTTTGGGAAATGCTTAAAGATTCTAAAATTAAGGGATTTAAAATTGGTACAGACATTGGATTTATTTCACACAATGATGATATCGTAAAAGAAATTATTTTTGACGGAGTTACAACATTCTCCACTGATTTCGCTGAAATGGGAAAAAAAGCTGCTGATTTTGTTTTGAATCGCAAAAAAATTCAGGAGATTATTCCCACTGTTCTTATTGATCGAAATTCGTTATAATTTATGAATATTTTCTCCAAAAATATAGCTCTTACAAGTTATAAGGCTTATAACATACATTACAATGATATGAGCCTTAAATAGTTTCCCCATTACACTTCCCTGAATTGTACATAACTTTTTGACTGCATTCTTTACACAGTTTTATTGGACATTTTTACATTTTTTTTCATAGCAACTGGATTATTGTTAAAAGAGTATTCTTATTAAGAAATCTTCTTAATATAATGCCTGTCGAATGGCGAGCAAAAATTTTAATTGAAACTGTCCATTTTTTTGGATTCTTCAAATAAATCGAATTCATTATTTATAGGAACTAAGTCTTTAATTATATTCAGGATGTTAAATTTTGCAACTCGCATATTCCTGATATTACTTGAATTTACTTCGGCAAGTTGGTTTCTTATTAATATGTTTTGCCATATTATAATTATTCTAAATAAAACTAAGATTTCCTGGACAAATCAACTAGAAGATCCTGCTACTATTTTCGTGGGATTTTAATTGTAGTTATGTGTCTTAATTCCCTTCTAAAAAGTGTGATTGCTGTTGTAGCTAGTTATAGTTATATCCCTTTTTTTTCAATTTTGATTAAATCCTACTTCATTAGTCAATGTTAATACAATAATAAATCCCCTATTTTTCTAGCTATTTCTCTTAAATGGAAAAAATTAACACTACTATTTTAAAAAAAATCATAAAAAAAAGTGAATTTTTTAAAACATAAATTTGTATGTTTGCATCATTATAGTAGTATAGTATAGTATAGTGCAAAACCATACTTATTGTCTCTTTTGTCTGCTCACTATTAACTACAGCTGCTGAAATCCAAAGCAATTAGTAGCTGTACTTTTTAAGGGTACTTATTTCTTAAGCGCGAATGGCAGTCATTTACATGTGTATTAATTAACTCAATTATATAAATTAAAACCATTGCAAAACCATGAAATTACTAATTAAAGACAGGCCAAAAAATGATCGGCTTACTTCTGAAATCTGGAAACTCACCAAACTAACATCCGGATTCCTATTAGCCATGACATTACAAGTTTCGGCAGCAACAGAATTAAAAGACACAAACTTTTCCTTGAAATTAAATAACTCTCCAACAAATAGGGTCAATGGAACAAGACCAAATCTATCCTATTCTGAGCTGACAAAAGCGATGAGCATAAATGTTTTACTCACAGTACAAAAACCAATTAAGGGCAAAGTAACAGATGAAAAAGGGATACCACTAGCTGGTGCCAACATACTTGTGAAAGGGACAAAAAATGAAGCCGTTACTGATATAGATGGTAATTTCTCAATTGATGTTCCTGATTCAAATAGCATTCTTGTCGTTTCATACACAGGTTTTTCAACCAAGGAATTTTCTGCAGCAAATGCAATGAATATTCAATTACAAGAAGAAAATGAAAACTTGCGTGAAGTTGTTGTTGTAGGATATGGCACGCAGAAAAAGGGAACGACAACAGGCGCCATCTCATCTGTTAAAGGGGGAGTTTTAACACAAAATGCTTCAGCAAACGTTTCAAATGCTATCGCAGGACGTATGTCTGGTGTTATAGCCAATAACCGTTCTGGAAGACCTGGTGATGACAACTCCAGCCTTTTAATCAGAGGGTTCAATTCGTTTGGAGGTGGTACTAGCCCTCTTGTAGTTGTAGATGGTATTCCAGATCGCGATTTGAATAGAATAAATCCCGATGACATTGAATCAGTTACTGTTCTGAAAGATGCATCGGCAGCAATTTATGGTGTTCGATCTGCAAATGGTGTAATCTTAGTTACAACCAAAAGAGGTAAAATTAGTGCACCAACTATCAAATTTGATGGTTCGTATGGTATTCAGCAATTAACAAGAATAGACGAAAAAGTTAATTCCTGGCAATACATGACTTACTATAACGAACTCAATGCGAATCAGGGAAAAACACTTCCTTATACACAATCTGACATAGACAAACACAAAGCCGGTAATGACCCTAATTACACTAGCACACAATGGCTTAAACAGACATACCGAAAAGACGCACCACAAGCCAACATGTCTCTTTCCGTTAATGGAGGTACGGAACAAGTTAAGTATTTCTTTTCAGGTCAGTTCTTAAATCAAGAAAGTAATCTTAGAGAGAGTGATGAAAGATACAGACAGTTCAATTTAAGATCAAATATTGATGTTAATATTTCATCAAACTTTAAAGTCAACCTAGATATTGCTGCCCGTAAAGAAGACAGAGTATACCCAGCGATAAGCATTGGAAACATTATGCATGAAACAGTTAGTATGTACCCATTCATTCCTCCATATTGGACAAATGGTTTACCTTCTTCAGGGATTGCAAATGGAAGAAACCCTATTTTAATGTCATCGGCAGCAGCAGGATATGACAAAGTTATTAACCTTGTGGTGAATCCAAAAATAGGATTTGACCTAAAATTGCCAAAGATTACAGAAGGTTTATCTTTAAACGGATACGCAGCATTTGATTACAATGTTCGCAGTGAAAAAAAATTCACCAAACCTTGGGATGCTTATTCTTATGACCTAACAAACGATAGCTACAACAACGTAAAAAGCAGCACTGCCGTAACAAGTGTTACGCAAGACGAGCAAATTGCAAATCAAAATACTTATTTCATAAAATTAGCATACGATCGTAAATTCGGCAAACACGGATTCAATGCATTCGTTGGATACGAGCAAACAACGATGGACAAAACAGAAACTTATGCTTATAGAAAAGATTTGTTGAGTGATCAATTGGATCAAATTTTTACAGGAAGCACTGTTGGACAAAATGCAACTGGCAGCGCATACCAAGATGGAAGAGAAAGTTATTTAGGACGCGTGGCATACAACTTTGACAACAAATATTTTGCTGAACTTTCTGCACGCTATAACGGATCATTCAATTTCCCGGCTGAAACTCGATGGGGAATGTTCCCTGCGATATCAGCAGGTTGGAAAATATCCGAAGAAGACTTTTTTAAAGATAATGTAAAAGGAATTGACCAGCTTAAAATAAGAGCTTCTTGGGGGAAAATGGGTAATGATGACATGAGAAGCAACGGTCAGTTGAACCAATACCTTTTCTTGACAAGATATCAATTAGTTACTGACCAACAGCTTTATAGCTATTTTGGTTCTGATTATATCTTAAATAATGGCATTTACCTTTCTGCTACGCCGAATCCAAACATTACTTGGGAAGTACAAAATTCAACAAATATTGGGTTTGACTTAAGTTTTTTCGACAATAGACTGACAACTAGTGTTGACTATTTCAAAAATAAACGATCAGACATTTTGACTCAAAGAAACGCATCTGTTCCTTTATATACTGGATTGGCACTTCCAAAAGAAAACATTGGAGAAACTGTTAATAGAGGTACTGATATGTCTTTGAATTATGCAGAAACAAGTGGGGAATTCAAATATAGTATTGGCTTTAATATTACTTATGCCCAAAGTGAAGTCCTTTTCCGCGACGAAGCAGCAAATATACCAGAATGGCAAAAATCAACAGGAAAATCAATTGATTCTTGGTTAGTTTATGAAACAAACGGCATTTATCGCACACAAGCAGATGTGGACAACACCCCTCATCTTTCAGGAGCAGGACCTGGTGATATTTGGATAAAAGACAAAGACAATGATGGCAAAATTACTTCTAACGACAAGGTTAGAATTCCAGAATCGGCAACACCAAAAATGGCATACGGTATTCCTATGAGAGCTGAATACAAAGGGATATCAATAGATTTGCTATGGACTGGACAATCAATGGCCAAACAAATGATACTACCACAAGCACAAGGATCTATTGTATCTCCACCTACATGGCTGTATGACGGAAGATATTCTGCAGAGAATCCTAATGGCCAGTACCCTATAGCTTTCAATAGTGCCGATTCGAGAAACAATATTGATGCAGACTTTTGGCTTAGAGACGCATCATTCTTTCGCTTAAAATCTTTAGAAGTATCATATGTTTTGCCAGAAAGCCTGCTTAGCAAATATGGTGTAAAACATACTAGAATCTATGCTGGTGGAACAAATTTATTTTCTATCGATAATATGAAAAAATATAATCTAGACCCTGAAACCGACAATAAAACGGGGATTAATTACCCACAAACCCGTATCTACAGAATAGGTTTAAGCATTGAATTGTAATAGTCCAACAAAAAATATCATTACACATGAAAAATTATAAAACCCGTAAACTAATAAGCATAAAAAATAAGGCATTCATTCTTGCCTCCTTTTTTATGGCAATTACATCTCTTATATCTTGCAGTGAAGATCCTTTAGACAAAGTTCCTTTGGATTCTTATACGGATGCGACCGTATGGAATGATTTGAAACTGGCAGAAGCTTTTGCCAATAATCTTTATAACGTAGTACCAACAACCCAGCACAATTGGAATGACAAAACAAATCGCAGTTGGGCGTTATCTGCTTCTTGTGATGAGGCTTATAACAAATTTAACGATTACAACTCCGTAACAATAAATTCCGGTGCTTTAACTCCAGATAATGCAAACGAATTTGATATTTGGAAACCCACCTATGCTACCATTCAAAATTGCAACATATTTTTATCTAGAATAGACGATGTTCCAGGAGATGAAGCTTGGCGTAATAGATTAAAAGGAGAGGTTCTTTTCTTAAGAGCATATGCTTATTTTAAGCTGACTAACGATTATGGAGGAATACCAATAATCACAAAACCTTTTGAATTAAACAGCGATTTCAAAGTGGATCGTAGCACTTACGATCAATCAGTTGATTTTATTGTGGCAGAGTTAGACAAAGCAGCTGATTTATTGCCTTTAACTGCTCCTAGCCTTGGAAGAGCCACAAAAGGTGCCGCACTTGCCATAAAATCAAGAATATTGCTTTATGCTGCCAGTCCACAATGGAATACGTCTAATGATATGAACAAATGGAAAAAAGCATCTGACGCCGCAAAAGCTGTAATTGATTTAAACATGTATCATCTTTATGACAAAAACTATGCTGATCTTTTCACAACCAATAATTCGGAGATTATTTTTTCTCGCCTATCCAGTAAAGATCCACAGTGGAATGCTTTCAATGGTGTAGAAATGTTTATGTCTCCAAGTGGTTTCCATGGATGGGCTTCATTTGCGCCAAGCCAAGGGTTAATTGATGCTTACGGAACTGCAGATGGTAAAGACATTACAGATCCTACTTCAGGGTATGATCCGCAAAAACCGTATGTAAACAGAGATCCACGTTTTTACAAAAATATTGTATACGATGGACGTGCCTATGGCAAGCCAGAATTTTGTCAAGATCGTTATGATGCTGGTAGTTCAAATAAGGCAGAATTTTATGAAGGGGGATTGGACTCTCCTCAAGGATGGGATAATTGGAACAATAGTGCAACTCGTTATACATTCCGTAAATATTGTGATACTACATTCAATTATAATTCAGAAACACAAACAAATAAACCTTGGATTGTCTCTCGTTTAGGTGAAATTTATCTTAATTATGCTGAAGCACAGTTCAAACTAGGAAACGAAACTACAGCTATACAGTACTTAAATGCAATTAGACAGCGTGCCGGAATAACAATTCCATTGGCAGGACTGACAGGTATAGCCTTAGAAAATAAAATCCGTAATGAAAGACAAGTTGAATTGTGTTTGGAAGGATACCGTTATTATGATGTTCGTCGTTGGAAAATAGCCGATGTAACAGAAAACAAACCTTTAATGGGCGTGGTCATTACCAAAAATAGTGATGGGTCAAAGACTTATAAATACACAAAGGTCCAAGATAGAATTTTCAAACCTCAACATTATTTATTACCAATACCAAGAGATGAAATAAACAGGACAAGTCTTGTTCAAAATCCTGGTTATAATTAAAAAAATAGGAGGTTTGCAAACCCACATATAATTTATGTGGGTTTGTATTTTAATTTTGACTGAACCTCAAAAATAGCACATCCGTAAAAAGACTCAATACATTATTTGATTCAACAATGCTATGCTGGGAATACCGGATTTATTATCCGTAATATGCTTTTTAATAACAATCCAAATATAAAATCGCCACATGAAAAATGGATTTATAATTATTATAGTTGCTAATTGCTGTTTCTTTTTTAATGCATTCTGTCAAAATAAAACAGTAACTTTCAAGTCATCAGATCCGGCAGTGGAGCTGGCTTTTGACCGTGCGAAGAGCATGGCTTTGAGTTACAAAGGGAATTCAAATGACCCCGTTGGCCCTTGGTACGAAGCTGCACTTCCCACCCGATCAGCTTTTTGTATGCGGGATGTATCCCACCAAAGCATTGGTGCTGAAATACTGGGACTTGGTAAAGAAAATAAAAATATGCTTTCGCTCTTTGCCAAAAACATTTCAGAAAGCAAAGACTGGTGTTCCTACTGGGAGATCAATAAATATGGAAAACCGGCACCTGAAGATTATAGAAATGACAAAGAATTCTGGTATAATCTCAACAGTAATTTTGACGTCATGTTTGCTTGTTGGAGACTGTACTTATGGACAGGTGACGAAAGCTATATAAAAAACCCAGAATTTGAAAATTTCTTTGAAAAATCCGCAACCAAATATATAAATCGTTGGGTTTTGGAGGCAGACTCATTATTGACAAGACCCGAATTTCCAAATCCCGCTACTCCATTTAACATTAAAGACGATTTTCACAGATGCCGCGGACTTGCATCATACTCCGAAGGGATACCTGGGCTAAAAATGGGCGTTGATTTAGTTGCAGCTATTTACCGTGGATTGTTAACATATTCTTCTGTTTTGAGACAAAAAGGAAATCTTCAAAAAGCAGAATTCTTTAAAAAAAAGGCAGCAAAATACCAACAACAGATAGAGCAAATTTGGTGGGACAATACGACTTCGAGTTATAATGCCATTTATACAAGCAATGGAAAATTTAGCAAAGACGGAGGAGAACTCTTTTTATTGTGGTTTGAGGCTTTGACAGACTCAGACCGAACTAAAAAAGCAATTGAACACATTATATCAGAAAAAGGAAATATTGAAAGTTCATCTTATCTTCCTTTTTTACTGTACAAATACGGTTTTGGAGACAAAGCCTATGACTATATTTTGTACCTCACCGACCCTACAACAAAAAGAAGAGAATATCCTGAAGTTTCGTATGGTGTAATCGAAGGTATTATACATGGTTACATGGGAATAGAACCCGATGCCACAAAAAAAATGGTAACTACTTTATATCGCGGAAAAAATGGAACAATCTCCGAAGTAGACAATTTACCCATTTTAAATACGGAGCTATTTGTAAAACAAGAAAGCCAAAAGACGACATTTCATAATAACGGTAGCGCTCCTATACAATGGAGAGCCACGTTTTCTGGAAATCATGAAGTGATATTTGTAAACAATAAAAAAATCACTGCCAATCACAAGAAAGACGATTACGGAAATTCATATACATTTATTGATATCCCGGTAAATTCAGGACAAAAAATAAATGCATCTTGCAAACAATAACAGAATAAGTAGAATATTCATTTAAACGTTATTAATATACTGGATAATAGCAATTTAAAAATAAATTTAATGAACAGATCATTTAAACAAAAAAGAAACCATTTTTTATTTGCCCTTGTTACTTTTTGCCTCATAACGAGTAAATCATTTTCGCAGGAAGACCGCCGTTGGCAAATCGATCAGGATGGTTCTATTTCTTGGCAAGTAAACAACAACATTCCTCATGATGACCATATTGAAATGAGTGGCAAAAAAATCTCCTGTGTTCTCCGATACGGTGTAGCTGCAGACGGTTCCTTCCACGCTAGCCGTAGCTTAGTTTGGCCAATGCTCAGAACGATTCCCAATAATACTCATGCAAGTTTTACGCGCCGATTTGCACAAGACGCTTTTGATTTGGTAACAGTGAATTACAAACCTATCGCAGCCGAAAAAGTAGTTTCACTAACCCTCAATGGGACATTGATTGTTAAGAGTAATGCCGGCACCACACTTGAGCTAACCAGACAATTCTTCCCATCAACAAATTTATCAGGCTATTGTGAAATTTACACCATTAAAAATATTTCCGGAAAAACCTGCGCAGTGGAAATTCCAAAATCAAATGCTATTTATACTTCAGATCCGACAAAAGGAACAGAAGGCAGTTATGCTGTTCATGTAGATCTTTCTAATCAAGGTAATTTTAATCTTCAAGAAAACGAAGCAATAAGTTTTTCCGTTTTCTATTCTGGTGTTAAAGCAAATGAACAAGCTCCCGTTGTAAATATAGAGGAAGAAAAAACCAAACGCCTAAAATTTATTCATGAAATATGGAACAAGCTGGTATTGGAAACCCCAGACCAAG
The DNA here is from genome assembly GCF_031458035.1 of Flavobacterium aquidurense. Taxonomy (GTDB): domain Bacteria; phylum Bacteroidota; class Bacteroidia; order Flavobacteriales; family Flavobacteriaceae; genus Flavobacterium; species Flavobacterium aquidurense_C. Next base: position 79,116 of record NZ_JAVDXR010000008.1, on the reverse strand, counting down.
TTTTGAATACAGAATTTGCCTTTGCTAAAATTAGGGCTTCAGAAAGTATTTTCGAAACTAAGGGCGGCCCAATGCACGGCCCGGGAGGAGAATCATATTATGCAGCCATTTGGGCCAATGACCAAGCGGAATATATTGGACCTTTTTTTCCATATTTAGGATATGATTACGGCAACCAGGCATCATTAAATGCCTACCTCCATTTTGCAAGATTCATGAACAAAGAATACAAACCCATTCCGAGTTCAATCGTTGCAGAGGGAACTGATATCTGGGATGGTGCGGGTGACCGCGGCGATGCAGCCATGATAGCCTATGGTACAACCCGTTATTCTCTTTCGAAAGGAAATGCAAATGAGGCTAACCAATTATGGCCATTGGTTGAATGGTGCTTAGAATATTGTCACAGAAAATTAAACAGTGATGGCGTAGTAACTTCAGATTCCGATGAATTAGAAGGACGTCTTCCAGCCGGAAAAGCGAACCTTAACACTTCATCTTTATACTATGATGCACTTATTTCAGCTGTTTATTTGGGCAAAGCTTTAGGAAAAGACGAAGCGCAGCTTAAAACATATAAAACTCAGGCTGAAAAATTAAGAACATCCATTTCTAACTATTTTGGTTCGAAAGTAGAAGGATTTGAAACCTATAAATATTACAAAGAAAATGATGTTCTAAGAGCATGGATATGCACACCGCTTACAATGGGTATCTATGATCGCAAAGACGGAACTATAGCCGCTTTATTTTCACCAAGATTATGGACTAATGATGGTCTTGCCAGTGTTGCAGGCGATAAAATATTTTGGGACCGATCAACTTTATATGCCCTGAGAGGCGTATTAGCTGCAGGAGAAACAGACAAAGCATTGGATTTTTTACATTATTACTCAAACCGTCGTTTATTGGGCGACCACGTTCCTTACCCAGTAGAAGCCTATCCGGAAGGAGACCAACGACACCTTTCGGCTGAAAGCGGATTGTATTGCAGAATTTTCACTGAAGGATTATTTGGTATCCGCCCGACAGGTTTGCGCAGTTTCGATTTTACGCCGCGCCTTCCTAAATCCTGGCCTTTGATGAAATTACGCCATATCTATGCATTCGAACATAATTTTGACATTACCGTTGAAAGAGTGGATAAAAAACTAAAAATCACGGTATCTGATGGGAAGAAAACATTCATTAATAAGGTTATTAATGACGGAGATACGATAAATATCAGTCTTTAATAGCTTATCGCAGACAGATTAGAAAACAATTAAAAAAAGTATGGGTATTAAGGCTAATAGACCATCTGTTATTTTATAGGACTGTCGGTTGTTCACTTGGAAATACAGATAATAATATTCAATCATAAATCAAAAATAAAATTACAACATATCATTATCAAAAAATAACTATGAAAAAAGTAATGATTCTATTAGCACTTACAGCTTTCTTTTATGAAGCCAATGCGCAAAATGGTCAAATTCAGATAGAAACTCAAAGTACAGCTTTGATTTTAAAAGCAGGAAAGAATGGCTTGCTTTATCAAACTTACTTAGGAGCAAAGCTGAAAAGTAATTCTGGATACAATGAACTTTCAAAGGAAAATGCCAAAACATTTGTAATAAATGACGGAAACCCTTTGGTTAATTTAAGACATCAAGCATATCCAACATTTGGAACGGACAACTTGTTTGAATCGGCAATTCGAATGACCCATAATGATGGGAATCCATCTTTGGAACTAACTTATGTAAGCCATCGTATAGAAAAAATTGATGCTAATACCATTGAAACCATTATAAAATTAAAAGATCAGGAATATCCCGTAGAAGTGACGCTTCATTATAAAGCGTTTTACAATGAAAACGTAATTGAGCAATGGACAGAAATTCAGCATCACGAAAAGAAACCGGTTATGTTATATAATTATGCATCTTCGATGCTGCATTTTGACGCCGATCATTATTGGCTAACTCAATTTCATGGGGATTGGGCCAAGGAAGTTCGTATGCAGGAAAGTGAATTAACTAGCGGTACTAAAGTTATCGATTCGAAATTAGGAGTCCGCAACAATATGTATCAAACACCTGTTTTCTTTTTGTCTCTTAACTCTAAAGCTGATGAAAATTCTGGAGAACTTGTGGCAGGAACAATTGCCTGGTCAGGAAATTTCAAGCTTTCTTTCGAATTAGACAATAAAAATTCTCTCCGCATAAGTTCTGGAATCAATCCATTTGCTTCAGAATATAGTCTTCAATCAGGGGAAAATTTTATCACACCTTCGTTTATTTACACTTTTTCAAATAAAGGGAAAGGACAGGCGAGTCGAAATTTACATGCATGGGCTAGAAAATACGGAATTAAAGATGGCGAAAAACCTCGTTTGACGTTATTAAACAATTGGGAAACCACCTATTTCAATTTTGATGAAAAGAAATTGACAGATATGTTTACGGACTCAAAGACATTAGGTGTTGATATGTTCTTATTGGATGATGGCTGGTTTGGAAATAAGTATCCTAGAAGTGGAGACAAATCAGGTTTAGGAGATTGGCAAGCAACTAAAACGAAATTACCTAACGGGATTGGCTTCATCATGCAAGAAGCTGAAAAAACTGGGGTAAAATTCGGAATTTGGATAGAACCGGAAATGGTCAATCCTAAAAGTGAATTATACGAAAAGCATCCTGATTGGGTTTTAAAATTGCCTAATAGACCCGAAAATTATTATCGCAACCAATTAGTTTTGGATTTATGCAATCCACAAGTACAAGATTTTGTATTCAAAACCGTAGATGACATTATGCAAATTAATTCAGGGGTGGCCTTTTTTAAATGGGATTGTAACAGAATGATGACTAATGCTTATTCAACATATCTTAAAAATCAACAATCACATTTGTTTATTGATTATACTAAAGGTTTATATAAAGTTTTAGACAGAATTAAAGCAAAATACCCAAATCTGCCAATGATGCTTTGTTCAGGCGGGGGAGGCAGAACTGATTATGCATTCCTTAAATATTTTACAGAGTTTTGGGCAAGTGACAATACTGATCCATACAATAGAGTGTTTATACAATGGGGATATTCACAGTTTTTTCCAGCCTTTTCAATTTGTAATCACGTAACATCATGGGGAAATCAATCGATTAAATTTAAAACTGATGTGGCCATGATGGGTAAACTGGGATTCGATATTAATATAAAAGAACTCAAAGAAAAAGAATTGAAGTATTGTCAAGATGCAGTTGCTAATTATAAGCGATTAAGTTCAGTAATTTGGCATGGTGATATGTACCGAATTATCTCTCCTTATGATGAAACCCGAGCAGTATTAATGTATGTTGATAATGCCAAAAGCAAAGCAGTACTATTCTCTTATACACTTCATCCGCTCTATGATCCGCAATACAATTCCGTTCGCTTTCAAGGTTTAGATCCGAATAAAACCTATAAAGTGGAGGAAATAAATTTGATGCCCGAAGGAAAAAAGACACTTGAAGAATCTGGAGATTCCTTTACTGGAGATTATCTGATGAATGTTGGGCTACGAGTTTCTTCATCTAAGGTTGAGACAAGTGTTGTTCTTGAAATTACTGAAATATAGGCAAATATTTGAAATCTTATTTTTATTGTGATTAAGATGTGTTTATTATTTGTACTTCATGTTTCTGAAGCTGCAGCGTATATTTACACGATTGATAGCAGTTTACACGGCAATAAAAAAGGACAAAACAGAAATAAATCCATTTGTCCTGTGAAGTCGGGGCGGCAGGATTCGTACCTGCAGCCTTCCCGATTTCAATCGGGACGCGTAACCGTTCAAAAGTCTTTCAAAGTAAGTCTTAAAGCTCAGTATTTTAGCAAAAAAAAAGTCTTTTCAAATACATGAAAAGACTTTTGTCGGGGTGGCAGGACGACCTACCTATTCCTTAATTCGTTGATTTTATTGGTGTTCTCAAGTACTCTTCCAAAAAGGGTAGCCGAATAGGTCTCATTTATAATGACTTACCTTGTAGCCCTTTGTTTCCTTGATCAATTTAATTGCAATGAGTCAATGTACTTTTATATGAAAATATATGAAAATTGTTGTTCAGTAGAAAATTTAGGCCTCATTGTAATAGATGTTTTTCTGTTTCGAATACGCTTTGTCCCAGCCTAACGGTACAATTCTCCAACCGCTTTCTAGATGGTTTGGAAGTATAAACATAATCAATAAGGATATTTGAAAGTGAAAAATCCATTAAGTTAGTATCCATTCATTTTCTAAAACAGCTTATAAGTGGGGTCAACATCATAAGAATCAATAAAAGTAATATTTCAGCAGATTTTAATTTTGACGAAGTTGTGAGAAAATCCTAAATAAAATATTGTTTTTTAATGTTTTATTCAAAATCAGTATTAGGATTCTATTTAAAAATTAAGTAAGAACATCATTCCGTCTAGCTTTAATTCTTTTTATCTCTTCCAAAATAAAATATTGTAAGTAAAGGAGTTGCGATCAAGTATATAACTAGATATATAAAATCCTTTTCGAGGCCAATCGCTTTAAATACCATATATGAAAAAACAGACGTGGTAATAATTGCTGTTATACATAAAAAAAATTGCATTTTTTTATATACACTTTCTCTATTCTCGTCAGTGATTTCAACTGGGTAATTAGCCGATTTTGGATTTTTTATCAAAAGCCCGAGAAAAACTAATACAAGTAGATTGACGCCAGAAGAAATCAACAATGAATTCTTATTGCTATACCCGTCTACTTTGCCAGTTATATCCAGATGAGAAGCAACTGTTTGAGGAATTTCTGAATAATGATAGAATAATATTAGAAGATAAGTTAAAAATATCGAGAGACTAATGAGATACAGTATTTTTATTTTTTTAGAGACCATAATTTAAAATTAATAGATTGATAGGTAGGATAGAGAAACAATATAAGAGCGGCACAAATGGAAAAGAAAAATGAAAATATGCCATGATAAATGATAATAAAAAAATGAAATAAAATTCCAAAACAAAGAATTGTTTTGCGATATTTTAAAGATGCCAGTAATCCTAAGAATAATAAAATTTCAAGTACAATAACACTATAAGTGAGCAGTGAGATAATAACTGGATTACTTAATAGTTTGTTCATGAATATTGAAATACTGGTTGGCATTCCAAAAACACTATGGTTAAACCAATAATAAATTGCCGTACCGTTTACCCATTCAGGCACACTTAGTTTTCCTAACGAAGCATGGTAATAGATAATGGCGACCTGAATCCGTATTATCCAGATCGAAAACAAACCTATAATATTTAATGCAGAATCGTAAGGTTGCATATATTGCCAGTGGTTTTTTCTTAGATCAGTTAAACAAAATGGTATCAATAGAAAGCTTAATATAGAGGCAATTTGATCTCCTCCGTCTATTATTGATGAAAAATAAAGAAAACTGATGCAAATCCACCAATGCAGCAATGAAGTTATTTTTATGAAATAACCCGAAATAGTTATAATAAGGATCAGGATTGCCAGTCCTTTCATGTAGACGATGTTATCAAAGCCAAATAGTGTAAAAAAATTATATTTATTTATAGGTATTACAGGGTTTAATAAAGGGTTTAGTATGGTACCGTCAATTTTTTTATGAAACAATATACCGATAGGATTGAAAATCAAAGTGAGTAAAGTACCTAAAGCAAGTATGCTTCTTGCAAATCCTACAGTATTTGTATAGGGAAAAAGCGTTAAACACGACGTTTTTATTTGGTTGTTAATTTTCTTTATCATTGCATTTTATGTTTAGGCGAATTATTTTTGCAGGCATTTTTATTCTGTGTAAAGATCTACTCCAAGCCCATGGGACTGCCTTTTGATAAATCACGATATATTCGCCGCATAGTACCTGATCTTTCATCTGATTTTGTACTGAAATTAATGACAAAGGTAATTTAGTATATAATTTTTCCTGATAGCTCCACATCGTATTCTGATAAAGGCTATCATTAATTTCCCTTTTAATGAATTGTAATTCAGACATGATCTTTGATGCCTTTCTTTTTAGTCCGAACAAGTTTTTATAAGATGAATGCCTTTGTGAAATTTCTTCGAAGGTATTGTCTGTGTTTTTCTGGTATATTACAATTTGTGCCTCCCTTGGATTTCTGGTAAAAAAAGCCCAGCCCTGTGGAACAAATGTGAAAAGTTTATTTTCTAAATTTATATTCAGTTTTATGGGATTTTCTTGTACGGTGTAGAGAAATACTCCTGAAATAAATACAAAGGTAAAAATTGAACAAATGGCAAAAGTTAAAAAATAACTCTTGCCATTAAGAAACTTACTTCTCTGCATAATATTCGGCAATTTCATTAACTAAAGTCTCTGTTTGTAAGGTAGCTTCTTCAGAATCTGTTATTGGTAAAGGCGGCCTTATATCATCGGGTCCAATATAATCCATCCCTGTATAATCTAATCCATTATCAATTGCTCCGTCATAAGTAACCTGATTGCCTCCATTAATGCTTGGCCCCCAAAATGCGAATTTAAAATATATCAGCGCAGTAACTGCCACAGTGTTGTGTGCTGCTATTGCAAAATAAGCCACACATGCGACAGCCCAGGTGCAAGGAACAAGAAACTCATTTTCATCTGTTATCATGTTCTTTCTTAGTAAACTGTCGTATTCTCCTTTGTCAATGGCAGTTTGAAATGTTTGCATGTATGTTTTAAAACTGTCTTCCTTATTAAGTTTTAGTTTACCGGTATAGATGTCGGATTTTACTTTGAGAAAAACTTTTTTTAGTTCAGGAAATATTACCTCGAAGTTTTCTTTAATCATGGTAGAGCCCAATTCAATAGCTACTTGGACTTTTCTTTGATCCCCACTTGTGATAAGTTGTTTGAATTCAGGGAAGAAGCTTGGGTTTTTAGTTTTAATCTCTTTGACTAGAATATCCAGCTTACTTACTACCTCTGTTCTTTTATCCCCTTTTAAATTATTTGTTAGATCTATTTTGCTCTTTAGTTGGTTAATATGGACTGCAAATTCTCCAACTCCAAAAAAAATGGATTTAAATAATTCTACATCGGTATAGCTGGAAGCCTTGTCTGTAGTGGTTGAGTTATTTTCAGATGGGCTGCAACTCACAAATAATACGCTAATGGCCAAAGCAAATGCTATTTTGGATAAGTGGTTTTTTAGTATTTTCATTGTTTAATATTTGGATTGATTTTATAGATTTCAAAGCTAAGATTTTTATATAGCGTCTTTCATTTATTATTGAATGGTGTAATTAATTACTCAACGCTTTAAGTCGGAAAGATGCTTTTTGATTTTAATTTAGGATGTTTCATAATGGTTTGGTTTCGAGAAGGTTCGTTGTAATAATGCTACGAAAAATTTCAGTTTAGTCTGGACAAATATAGAGGATAATGTTTTAAAAACAAGATTTTTCGTATATTTTAAAAATATAAGTTTTTTCCTTGTATTCCTTAAAAAATGCATTGACAAGTTCAGGACTTGTTAAATTTTAGATCTAGAGATAAATCGTCCTGAACAAGTTTGGGTCTCCGACATTACTTACATCGGAAAAAGAGATTATCATGTTATTTAAGTTTGATCACAGATGCTTACTCAAAGAAGATAATGGGCTATTATGTTGCAGAAAATCTTAATACACAAAGTAGTTTAAAGGCATTGAAAATGGCACTTAAATACAGAAAATCCAATACCTTGACCTTAATCCATCATTCAGACAGAGGTTTGCAATATTGCGCCAACCAATATCAAAAGGGACTAATCGAAAACAAAGTTTTATCCAGTATGACACAAAACTCAGACCCGTATGAAAATGCCGTAGCTGAAAGAATTAATGGAATTTTAAAACAAAAATTTATGATCGATAAATATCATCAAAAAATAAAAATAAAAAGACAAATTATAAAGGAATCGATCAATATTTACAATGAGCAAAGACCACATTATTCTAATCATATGCTAACACCAAATCAAATGCATTGTCAAAATCAAATGCAAATAAGAACCTATAAAAACAAAACAGTTGCAAGAACGTTCTTGCAACTGTTTAATTAATTATTTTTATCTAATAAATTAGTATCGTTATTTTAGGACGAGACACTTGAATATTTTGGAGTTGAATAAAAAGAAAAACCCCTTAAATCATACGATTTAAAGGGTTTTGACTGCCATTGAAAGGCTCTTTTGTCGGGGTGGCAGGATTCGAACCTGCGGCCTCCTGCTCCCAAAGCAGGCGCGATAACCGGGCTACGCTACACCCCGTAAGCGGGTGCAAATATATAACTATTTTTTGCTTATCCAAAACAATTTGAGAAATAAGAAATATTTTTATTTGAGATGAAATTATTGAAGGATAAAAAATGTCAAAATTTAAATTCATAGTTATATATTCAGATTGAAAATTTGTGCATTATTTTCCAAAATAATATTGAAAACAGAACGAAATTCCGCTGGCATTTTTTTTAATAGCAGAAATAAAAATCTTTAAAACACGCACCAAATAACGATTAGCCAAAGTTTAGCAAATGTTAACAAAATAGATTTTCAAAAACCATAAATAATTGTATTTTTACGGTTCAAAATTTAGAAAATAAATGGGCAAAATCATTGCGATTGCTAATCAAAAAGGAGGCGTTGGAAAGACTACTACATCTGTAAATCTTGCAGCCTCATTAGGTGTTTTAGAAAAAAAAGTATTACTGATTGATGCTGATCCTCAAGCAAATGCCACATCTGGCCTTGGGATTGACGTAGAATCTGTTGAAATCGGAACATACCAAATACTTGAGCATAGTAACACTCCTAGAGAAACTATTGTTAAATGTTCGGCTCCAAATGTTGACGTGATACCAGCACATATTGACCTTGTTGCCATCGAAATCGAATTGGTCGATAAAGAAAATAGAGAATACATGCTTAAAAAAGCGCTGGAAAGTGTTAAAGACGAATATGATTTTATCATTATCGACTGCGCACCGTCATTAGGTTTATTGACCCTGAATGCTTTAACAGCTGCTGATTCTGTAGTTATTCCTATTCAATGTGAATATTTTGCACTTGAAGGATTAGGAAAATTATTGAACACTATAAAAAGTATTCAAAAAATACACAACCCAGATCTTGATATCGAAGGATTATTACTTACAATGTATGATTCAAGATTGCGTTTATCTAATCAGGTTGTCGAAGAGGTTCAAAAACACTTTAACGATATGGTTTTTGATACCGTTATTCAGCGAAATGTAAAATTGAGCGAGGCACCAAGTTTTGGCGAAAGTATCATTAACTATGACGCAACCAGCAAAGGAGCAGTTAATTACATCAATTTAGCTCAGGAAATTATAAAGAAAAACAGTAAATAGTTTTTATGACAAAAGCAATTAAAAAACAAGCCTTAGGACGAGGATTATCAGCATTATTAAAAGATCCGGAAAACGACATTACATCAGTAGAAGATAAAAATGCTGACAAAGTTGTTGGAAATATCATAGAGCTTGAAATAAGTGCTATCGAAATAAATCCATTTCAGCCCAGAAGCAATTTTAATGAGGAATCTTTACGCGAATTAGCCACTTCTATTAAAGAACTTGGTGTGATTCAACCTATTACTGTTCGAAAATTAGAATTCAATAAATATCAGTTAATCTCCGGAGAACGTCGTTTGCGCGCGTCAACTTTGGTAGGCCTAACACATGTTCCAGCTTACATTCGTATTGCAAATGACAATGAGTCGTTAGTGATGGCTTTGGTTGAAAATATTCAGCGTCATGACTTGGACCCGATTGAGATTGCACTTTCATACCAGCGTTTAATTGACGAAATTCAGCTGACTCAGGAGCAAATGAGCGAGCGTGTTGGAAAAAAACGTTCTACAATTGCCAATTATTTACGTCTTTTAAAATTAGATCCGATTATCCAAACTGGTATTCGTGATGGTTTCATCAGCATGGGACACGGTAGAGCAATTATCAATATTGAAGATTTAGACGTTCAGACTGATATCTACCAAAAAATCGTAAGCCAGAATTTATCTGTTCGTGAAACGGAGGCTTTGGTGAAAAATTATCACGAAGGCGTAAAACCAAAACCAGAAGGAGAAGCAAAAGCAAAAACAGAGTCTTCATTCCTTGTTAAAGAAACCCAAAAAAACACTTTCAACGATTATTTTGGTGCGAAAGTTGATATAAAAGTCGCTGGCAACGGAAAAGGAAAAATTACAATTCCATTCAATTCGCAAGCTGACTTTGATAGAATTATAAAATTAATAAACGGATAGTGAATAAAATTGTCCCCATAAGTCTATTGTTCTTTCTTATAGGAACCGTTTCTCTTTTTGCCCAGGCAAAAAAAGACACGGTTTTGGTTGTTAAAGACACTACCAAGTTAGAAGAAATAGACCCGCTGACCCCAGCAAAAGCAGCCTTTTATTCGGCTATATTACCAGGTTTAGGTCAGGCATACAATAAAAAATACTGGAAGATTCCACTAGTTTATGGCGCAATTGGTACCAGCTTATATTTTTACATTGACAATAACAAAAAATACCACGATTATCGAGATGCCTATAAACGAAGACTTGAAGGCTACAACGATGATAATTACCAGTTTTTAGATGATGACAGACTTATTGCAGGTCAAAAATTCTATCAACGAAACAGAGATTTATCAGCTTTGTTTGTGGTAGGTTTTTATGTTTTAAATATTATCGATGCCAATGTCGATGCTGCATTGATTCAATTCAACGTAAATGAAAGATTATCACTCCGTCCGGAAATTTATCCCGCCGATGTAACTTTTAAACCAAATGTTGGACTAACTTTTAATTACAAATTCTAATAGTCTTAGTTTACTATTAGAAATTCAAAAAATACACAAAATGAAAATTGCACTTTTAGGATACGGAAAAATGGGTAAAGTAATTGAACGAATTGCTTTAGAAAGAGGTCATGAAATTGTTTTAAAGAAAGATGAATTCAATACTTACGACGGACTTTCAACAGCTGATGTTGCAATAGATTTCAGCGTTCCTACTGCTGCCGTTGATAACATTTCAAGCTGTTTCCATGCGAATGTTCCCGTAGTATCAGGAACGACGGGCTGGCTGGAACATTTTGATGAAATGGTCGCTCTTTGCAACGAAAAGCAAGGTGGATTCATTTCTAGCTCAAACTTTAGTTTAGGAGTTAATATTTTCTTCGAACTAAATGAATATTTAGCAAAAATCATGTCACAATTTGACTCATACAAAGTGACTATGGAAGAGATTCATCATACTCAAAAACTGGATGCCCCAAGCGGAACTGCAATTTCTTTGGCAAAAGGAGTTATTGAAAACAGTAACTACGCTAACTGGACTCTTGATGAAGCTAAAGACAATGAAATTCATATTGAAGCAAAAAGAATTGGAGATGTTCCGGGAACACATACTGTAACTTATGATTCTATTGTAGACAGCATCGAATTAAAACATACTGCACATAATCGTGAAGGTTTTGCACTTGGAGCCGTTATTGCTGCTGAATGGCTGGCTGGTAAAAAGGGTATTTACAGTATGAAAGATGTTTTAAATTTAAAATAAATAAATCTTAAGCTTAGAGTTTTTTATACGAACAGCCTTAAGCTTAAATCTTTAAACAAAATATTATGACACTATATCTTTGGTTTGTTTTTTTCTTAGCCGTACAGATTATTCATTTTCTGGGAACCTGGAAGTTATATCAGGCTGCGGGACGTAAAAGCTGGGAGGCTGCAATTCCTGTGTATAATTCTATAGTTTTAATGAAAATTATTAGCCGCCCAACATGGTGGACATTGTTACTTTTCATTCCGATTATAAACTTGATTATGTTTCCTGTTATTTGGGTAGAGACACTAAGAACATTTGGTAAAAAATCGACTTTAGATACTTTTCTAGGAATTTTTTCGCTCGGTTTTTATATCTATTATGTAAACTATACTCAAAAATTAGAATACAACGCTAATAGATCCTTAACTCCTGAAAACAAAACTGCTGATACTGTAAGTTCATTACTTTTTGCTATAATCGTAGCAACATTAGTACACACTTATGTCGTACAACCTTATACAATTCCAACTTCTTCATTAGAAAAATCATTATTAATTGGTGACTTTTTATTCGTTAGTAAATTAAACTATGGACCTAGAGTTCCAATGACTACTGTTGCCTTGCCAATGGTTCACGACTCCATTCCTTTAACAAAAAAAAGATCATACCTTAAATGGCCGCAATTACCTTATTTCAGATTACCAGCATTCGAAAAAATAAAGCGAACAGACATTGTTGTATTCAACTGGCCCGTTGATACTGTACATTATTTTTATGAACCAAAAGGAAGACCTGGCGTTTATAAACCTATCGATAAAAGATCAAATTACGTAAAAAGATGTGTTGGTATCCCTGGAGATAGTTTATCAGTACGAGATGGCTATGTATTCATTAACGGGAAAAAATTAGTTTTACCTGAAAGAGCAAAACCTCAATATTCGTATGCAGTAGCATTAGACGGAAAAACTCCAATAGATTTCGAATCACTTTTAAAAGAATTGAATGTCAATCTTGTTGATGTTAGAGGATTTAAAGATCAAGTCAAAAAGGATACTTTATTTTTTGGTGCCTTAACAGAAACTAATGCCGAAAGATTAAAAAATATTCCCGGTGTTACAGGTGTAGTGAGAGAAATAGCAAAAGGTAATGATGACAGAGTTTTTCCTCACATTAATAAATGGAACGAAGACAATTATGGTCCAATCTATATTCCTGAAGCAGGAAAAACAGTTGCTTTAACGAATGAATCATTGCCATTCTACAAAGATATCATTACTAATTATGAAGGCAATACATTGCAAATAGATGGTTCTCATTTTATTATAAATGGAAAGCAAACCAACACATATACTTTCAAACAAAACTACTATTGGATGATGGGAGATAATCGCCATAACTCTGAAGACAGTCGTTATTGGGGATACGTTCCTGAAGATCATATTGTAGGTAAACCAGTATTTATCTGGCTAAGCTGGGATACAAATGGAAAAGGAATCAACAAAATTCGTTGGGACAGGGTTTTCACTACTGTTGATGGTGAAGGACAACCACAATCGTACTTTAAATATTTCTTAATATTACTTGCTGCTTATTTTGTGGGAGAATATTTCTGGAAAAAAAGAAAAGAAAATAAAGCATAAAAAACGTTTATTCGTTGAACTGGTAAATCGTTTAATCGTTCTTTAAAAGTACGGTTAAACGATTTACCGATTAAACTAAAAATATACAATGAACTCACTATTACTTCCTACTTATTTTCCTTCGATTAGCCACTTTGCAGTTCTGGCTCAGTCTGAAAATATTACGTTTGAAATGGAAGATAATTTTCAAAAACAAACCAATAGAAACCGCACTTATATCTATAGTCCAAACGGGATTCAGTTATTAAACATTCCTGTAAAACATTCTAAAGCGGCTCATCAAAAAACAAAAGATGTATTTATTGAGAATGAATTCGACTGGCAAAAACAGCACTTCAAATCTCTTGAAGCTGCCTATAGAAGCTCTCCATTTTTTGAGTTTTTTGAAGATGACATTCGTCCTGTATTCGAAAAAAAGCACACGTTCTTAATGGACCTAAACATGGAGGTACTTGATATCGTAACAAAGTGTTTAAGAATGAAATTAGAATTCAGCAAAACAACAGAATATTTCATGACTACTGAAAACATGATCGATTTCAGAATTTTAGCTAACGGGAAGAAAGACCCCAATTCATTTGAAAAATATCCACAAGTTTTTGATGACAAACACGGCTTTATCAATAATCTAAGTGTTTTAGATTTGCTTTTTAATGAAGGGAAATTCGCTATGGATTATTTAAAGAATCAAAAATTGATTCAAATTATTCCATAGACAATATTGCTTTGATTGGATAGTGATCTGAATTTTCGAAATTAGGAAAGCTTTCAAATTTTTTGACTTTCATTTTACTATCTGAGAAAATATAATCTATTCTTGCAGGATAATATTTAAACTTGTAGGTAGCTCCAAAACCTTTTCCTGCTTCTTCAAAAGTATCCTTTAGTTTTCCCTTAATATTTCGGTAAACGTACGAAAATGGGCTATTATTCATGTCACCACAAATAATATAAGGCGTTTTACATTCTTTTATATTCTCCTTAAAAATTTCGGCCTGTTCTTGCTGTTGCTTGAATCCCTTACTTATTCTTGTAAACATAAGCTGCGATTTCTGTTGATTTACATTGTCAATGTCATTTGAAATATTTGACACATCTGGTGAAATCTTAATGGATTGCAAGTGCATATTATATACGCGAATAATATCCTTCCCACGTTTTATATCTGCATAAACGACATTATTATCAGATTTAGGAAAAATAATATTTCCTTCATTAATAATTGGGAACTTCGAAAAAATGGCCTGACCAGTTTTGATCTGATTTCCGTCGATAAAAATGTAACGATGGGGATATACTTTCAAATCCAGATGGGCAGAATTTGAATATTCCTGAATACACAAGATATCAGGATCCTGTTCATCAATGAAAGTTTTAATATTAGAGGGAATATCATCACGATCCAACCATTTAAAAACATTAAAAAGACGTACGTTATAACTCATAACCGAGAAATCCTTTTCGTCTTTGACATATTCTTTTGCAGAAAATTTATAGAATTTACTGATAAATGTAATTCCGGTAAGCAATACCAAACCAGACAAAATAAGACGCTTTTTAAACTGTATCGCCCAATAAATAAAGAATAATCCATTAAGCACAAAAAACGCTGGCATAAAAAGCGTTAGCACAGCTAAAAGTGGAAAAGTTTTAGGTGCTAAGAAAGGAAGAATATAGACACTAAAAGTTATAACTGTTAGCACTATATTCAAAAAGAACATTATTTTATTAAACCAAGACAGGTTTTTCATATTCTTTTATTAGAAGGATTATTTTCCTGCTTTAAACAAAAATTCTTTTTCTTCTTTGGTCAGACAATCGTAGCCAGATTGACTAATTTTGTCCAAAATTTCATCAATTTGCTGTTGTGTTTTATCTTTTGTCACAATTCTTGAAATAGGTTTCTCTGCAGGTTTTTTGTAATTCTTATGAACCGTTTTGAAAGGGGTTGCAGGCTTTTTAAATAAATTAGTAAAAAAATCTAATACCCTGGAAATAACGATACTCAAATCAGTTCCGTTTTGAAGCAATTTAATAAAAATAAATCCAAATGCTGCACCAGCCAAATGCGAAATATGCCCACCCATATTATCTAAACGAAACTGCATCAAGTCAAGAATTAAAATTACGCCCGTAATATGCCATAATTTTACATTGCCGAAAAACATCAAACGAACGCCCATTAAAGGCTGATAAGTCGTAGCGGCCACTAAAATCGCCATAATTGCAGCAGAAGCGCCAACTATAGATGCCGAATAATTTAAAAAATAATAGCTTAATGCAAATACAATTCCGGCAAAAATGGCACTTAAAATATACAATCCTAAATATTGCTTTTGAGTAAAAAAGGTTAGAAATAACTGACTCGCAAAGTTCAGAACCATCATATTAAACAACAAATGCCAAAATGAGGAATGAAAAAACGAGTACGTTAAAAAAGTCCAGGGTTTGAATAAAAAACTATTTGGATTTGACGACAACGCCAGCCAGTCCGGATAAGCAAAACCACCACCCGAATATTGATAAAAAAACACCAATGAAATCAAGAAACAAGCAACGTTCCAGTAAATAACACGCAGCGCAATTCCTCCTATTTTATATTGTAGTTTTAAATCATCTAAAATATTCATAAACTCTCTTTTAGTTTTTCAATTAGAACTTAAAGTTAAAAATTAATTCCAACGATTCCCATTAAACTGATTTTTTTTCCAGTACCACATAATTAAAAAACCAAAAAGTGCGCCTCCAATATGAGCGTAATGTGCTACTCCATCTCCAATTCCCATAAATGAATTTCCAAGAATTCCGAAGAAACCATCGTATAAAAGCATATAAACAGGAACGAAATATTTAGCTTTAATTGGAATAGGAATAAACATCAAAGCCAATTCAGCGTTAGGAAACATAAATGTAAAAGCAACCAAAAGCCCATAAATCGCTCCAGATGCACCAACAACAGTCCCAAAATAAGCACTTGTAAAATGACTATATTCAGAAACGGTAAGCAATTGCTGCCATCTTGTATCGATTTTTCCCTGATCTAATACTTCCATGACTTGCAATTTGTTAACCCCGTTAGCAATCAGTGTATTTAATCCATCCTGAAAATAATAATAGTTTACAGCAAAGTTTATTAAAGCCGCTCCTAAACCACATGAAATATAAAAAAACAAGAATTTTTTGCCACCCCAAAAATGTTCTAATGTTGAACCAAAAGAATACAAAGCAAACATATTAAATGCAATATGCATTACGCCACCATGCATAAACATATGCGTGATTGGCTGCCAAGCTCTAAATTCAGGATTTTGCGGAAAAAACAAAGCAAAATACTCGTAAGAAACAGGCACCAATTGGGAGCCAATAAAAAAGATGATATTAATTATCAATAATTGTTTTACTACGGGAGTCATGTTCATCATAAGGCAAACTTTTTATCTATATCTTCAACACGCATGGTGATGAAAGTAGGTTTTTGAAAAGGTGAAATATTAGGATCTTTACAGGCAAACAAACCGTTGACTAAATTATCCTGTTCTTTTTCGGTTAAATACGATCCTGTTTTAACCGCTAAACTCTTGGCCATTGATTTTGCAATGGTATCATTCTGACTGTAACTGCTCGCCGGAATTCCGTCCTGCAAGTCACTTAATAATTGTTCGATTACCAATGAAACTTCACTTTCAGTAATATTGACCGGAATTCCTGATATTACAATATGATCTGCCTGAGCATCTTCAAAAACAAATCCTGTTGTTTCTAATGAAGGTTTTAATTCCTCGATCAATGTCATTTCATCTGAAGAATAAAACAAATTCAACGGAAATAACAATTGTTGGCTTGAAGCCTGATTTACGGTCATATTCAGTAAAAATTGTTCATATAAAATACGTTGGTGTGCACGTTGCTGATCAACGATAACCATTCCGGACTTTATAGGCGAAACAATATATTTTTTATGAATCTGATAGGTTTTCTGAGGAGCCGTTTCTACCTCATCATCGTTAAATAATGATGAAGTTACTTCTTCATTTTCAAAAGTAAAAGGCGAGCTTTCGATACTTTCGGTATCCAAACCTACATATAAACTTTCCCAACTTGTAGTTGGCTCAACTCTTTTTGAATAACCGGAATAAGAATTTGATCCCGAACTATAGCTTGAAGCTGAACTTGATCCAGATCCTGAAGAACCCGATTTGGTATAATGCTGATTGGTTTTATCATCCGTAAACGGATTAAAAGTTCCATCAACCTGAATTGTAGGCGTTTCAGCTTCTAAATCTTTATAATGATATGGCGTATCTAAATTCGCATCACGATCAAAATCTAACACCGGCGCTACATTAAACTGTCCTAAACTGTGTTTAATTGACGCTCTTAAAATAGCATATAAAGCTTGTTCATCATCAAACTTAATTTCTGTTTTAGTTGGATGGATATTGATATCAATTGTATTGGGCGGAACTTGTAAATATAAAAAATAACTCGGTTGAGATCCGTCTTTCAAAAGTCCGTCATAAGCTGCCATAACCGCGTGATGCAGATAACCGCTTTTTATGAAACGATCGTTCACGAAAAAGAATTGCTCTCCCCTGTTTTTCTTCGCAAATTCTGGCTTACAAACAAATCCCTGAACATTAACAATCTCAGTATCTTCATTAACAGGAACTAATTTTTCATTTGTTTTTCCGGAGAACATTCCAACAACACGCTGACGATAACCCGCTGCAGGTAAATTATACATTTCGCTACCGTTATGGTAAAACGTAAAATGAATATTTGGATGCGCTAATGCCACACGCTGAAATTCATCCATTACATGACGAAATTCAACCGTATCTGACTTTAAGAAATTACGACGGGCGGGAATATTGAAAAATAGATTTTTAACAGCGAATGAAGTTCCTTTTGGTAAAACGGCCGCATCCTGAGAAACGAATTTACTTCCTTCGATTACGATGTGTGTCCCAAGCTCTTCCTGATCTTGTTTGGTCTTCATTTCCATGTGCGCAATTGCCGCAATCGAAGCTAAAGCCTCGCCACGAAAACCTTTTGTACATAATGAAAATAAATCTTCAGCATGACGTATTTTTGAAGTTGCATGACGTTCGAAACACAAACGAGCATCAGTCACGCTCATTCCTTTACCATTATCAATAACCTGAACTAACGATTTCCCGGCATCTTTAATAATCAATTTAATGTCGGTTGCATCGGCATCAACAGCATTTTCTAAAAGCTCTTTTACGACTGAAGCGGGTCTTTGAACCACTTCTCCAGCAGCAATTTGATTAGCAACATGATCAGGAAGTAATTGAATTATACTCGACATTTAAAATTTTAGATTGTAGATTAACGATTTGAGATTTTTTGATTTAAAATCTAAACCAAGGTGTACAAATTTAATGAATTTCTGTTGGGTTTTAGAACAACAGCCATCATAAAAAAAACAAAAAACCTATACTATTTTTACACAGTATAGGTTTTAGTATTTTTAAAACAATTGTGTTTTATTCGTTCTCGATCTTTATTGGTGTTTCTTCAATTTGAATCGCTCCTGAAGACAATAAAGGCTGGTTAAAAGGATGAGACATTGAAGCCTGCTGACGAATATACGCCATCTTAATTGCTGCGATTGCCGCTTCAGTTCCTTTATTTCCGTGAATTCCTCCACTTCTATCAATAGATTGCTGCATGTTATTATCTGTCAAAACACAAAAAATAACCGGGATATCAGTCTGAACATTCAAATCTTTAATTCCCTGCGTAACGCCTTCACATACAAAATCAAAGTGTTTTGTTTCTCCCTGAATTACGCATCCAATAACAATGACTGCATCTACATTTTGTGTTTGCAGCATTTTCTTTGCACCATAAATTAGTTCAAAACTCCCTGGAACATTCCAACGAATAATTTGCTGTGGCGGTACATCACAATCAACTAAGGCATCAAAAGCGCCATTGTAAAGTCCTTCTGTTACAGTTTCGTTCCATTCAGAAACAACAATCCCAAATCGAAAGTCTTTCGCATTTGGGATTGTGTTTTTATCGTATTCTGATAAATTTTTATTTTGAGTAGCCATCTGTACTATTTTAGATTTTTGATTTTAGATTCTTAACTACAAATCTACAATCTTAAATCTAAAGTCTAAAATTTTTATTGTGCTAATCCAATCAATACATCAACAGAAGCTGCTTCTGGAGTTGAATCGAAGTTTTCTTTAATATCAGTTAAATATTTCAAAGCATCTTCTTTTTGACCTAAAGCCAAAGCAGTTTTACCAGCTTTCAATAAGAAACGAGGTGTTGTAAAATCGTTTTTATTAGACTCAGCAGCTTTTACGTAATAGTCAAGAGCTTCTTTTTGTTGATTTTTTTGAGAATAAGCGTCTCCGATAGCACCTTTAGCCAAAGCACTTAAAATCAAATCATCAGATTTAAAGTTCCCTAGGTATTTAATAGCGTCATCAAATTTACCTGTATTCAAATAAGCCATACCAGCGTAGTAGTTCGCTAAGTTTCCAGCATCAGTGCCAGAATATTCATCAGCAATTTTCACGAATCCGAATTTACCTTCAGAACCATTCAAAGACAATTTGTACAATGAATCACTTGCAACACCGTCAGTAGCTTTTTGGAAATTTTGCTGAGCAACAAACATTTCGTTTGCAGCCTCATCTTGCTTAGGAGCTTCGATAAATTTTTGGTATGCCAAATATCCAATAGTAGCAACTGCAATACCAGCAACTAAACCAATAATGATTTTTTGATTTTTAGCAACCCAATCCTCAGTTCTTGAAGCAGTTTCATCTAATTTAGAAAAAACACCAGCTGTTGTGCTGTCTTTTTCGTCAATGATTACCTGTGTTTCTTCATTTACTTCTTTAACTTCCTTCTCTTTTGGTGCTTTATATCCTCTTTTATTGTAAGTAGCCATTTAAAATTAATTTAGTGAACGGCAAAAATAAAATTTTTATTGAAACTGAAGTAAAAAAAATCAATTTTATCACTATTTTAAAAAAAATATTTTTTCAAACCGTAAGTCATTTCTTCTCAGCACTAAAATAATTCATCCTGAAACACGCCAAAAGCCTTTTATATCAATAATTTTCGATAATTTGCACCCTCAATTTTTTGATGTTCCAAAACGCAGATTTTCTAGGCTAATACTCAAATTTTAGCCACAGATTTCACAGATTCTCACAGATTGCAAAAGGTTTTCACTGTATTTAGCAGAAAAATCCTTTAAAATCTTTTAATCTGTGGCAAAAAACAAAATCTCGCCTATAAAAACTTCAAATTTTAACTTTACAGTTCCTTAAAAAATGCATTTAAACAAAATTTCTTTATTCAATTATAAAAATTTCTCCGAAGTCAGTTTCGATTTCGACCGCAAGATCAATTGTTTTGTCGGCAAAAACGGAATTGGTAAGACGAATGTGCTCGATGCAATCTATCATTTGGCCTACGGAAAAAGCTATTTTAATCCGTTAGCGGTTCAAAATATCAAACACGGAGAAGAGTTTTTTGTTATTGATGCCGAATTAGAAAAAAATGACAGAACAGAACAAATTGTCTGTAGTTTAAAAAAAGGACAAAAGAAGGTTTTAAAAAGAAACGGTAAAGCTTACGACAAATTCTCAGATCATATTGGCTTTATTCCATTGGTTATAATTTCTCCGGCCGACCGTGATTTAATTGTGGAAGGAAGTGAAACACGCCGTAAATTTATGGATAGCGTAATTTCGCAATTAGATTCGACTTATCTGCATCAGCTTATTCAATATCAGAAAATAATTGTGCAGCGAAATGCGCTTTTGAAATATTTCGCCCTGAATCATACTTTTGATAACGACACCTTGTCTATATATAATGAGCAATTAAATGGTTATGGAAAATCTATTTTTGAAAAGCGAAAAGATTTCCTCGAGCAGTTTATACCTATATTTAATGTACATCATCAGGCTATAACCGGTTCTGAAGAAACGGTGCAGTTGGTTTATGAAAGTCATCTATATGAAAAGGATTTACTAACCCTTTTGCAGGAAAACATTAATAAAGACCGCGCGCTTCATTATACCAGTGTCGGCATTCATAAAGATGATTTATCTTTTGAAATTGATTCACATCCCATAAAAAAATTCGGATCACAAGGACAGCAGAAATCCTTTTTGATTGCTTTGAAATTGGCTCAATTTGAATTCCTGAAAAAACAAAGCGGTGTAAAACCTCTTTTACTTTTTGATGATATTTTTGATAAATTAGACGAAACCCGGGTTTCAAAAATTATCGAAATGGTGAACAGCGAAACTTTCGGCCAGCTTTTTATTTCAGACACACATCCTGAACGTACCGAAGCGATCGTAAAATCGACTCATCAGAGTTATAAGATATTCAATTTGTAATTTTTTGTTTCAGGTTCAAAGTTTCAGGTTTCAAGTTTAAAGTGTGACGTTGAAGAATGAAATCTGAAACCAAACCTCATTCCTAAATTGATTTTATAATTCTCTTATGAATTCAAAATTTAAAAATCATTACTTTAGCAGTACTATTTTTTAAACTTCAATATCATGAAATTCCCCAAAATTTTATTGCTTATAGTTTCAATTCTGCTATTTTCCTGCAACGAACAAAAAACAAAATCTTTTGAATCGATTGCACCTAAAGAATTTGCAGATAAAATCAAGACAACTGAAAATCCTCAAATTTTAGACGTTAGAACTCCGGATGAATTTGCATCAGAACATATCGACAATGCTGTAAATATAAATTGGAACAGTGATGATTTTACAACTAAAGCTGAGTCTTACGATAAATCAAAACCCGTTTTCGTTTATTGTTTAAGCGGAGGAAGAAGTAAAAAAGCGGCCGCAAAACTTCAGGAACTTGGATTTACAACTGTTTATGAATTAGAAGGTGGTTTCTTAAACTGGTCTGAAAAAGGATTATCAAATCCGTCAAACGCTCAGATTGGAATGACAATGAGTGATTTTAATGATTTATTGAAATCAGACAAAAAGGTTTTGGTTGATTTTTATGCCGAATGGTGTGGCCCATGTAAACAAATGGAACCGTTTCTTTTGAAGATGCAAAAAGAAATGGCAGACAAAGTTGTTATTGTCCGAATTGACGTGGATAAAAACAAAACATTAGCAGAAACCCTCAATATTAGCCAGCTTCCTTCTTTATTTTTATACGAAAACAAAGCAGTACAAAAGAAATTGATTGGATACATCAGTGAAGAAGATTTAAAAAAACAACTGCAATAACATACTGATATGCTAACGAAAGAATCATTGCAATTTTTAGACGATTTAAAAAGAAACAATAATAGAGATTGGTTTCAGGACAATAAAAAACGATACGAGATTTTCAAAAAAGATTATCATCAATTGGTGAGTGATTTTCTGGATGTGATGAAACCACTTGATCCTTCTTTGGAATTATTGGAGGTTAAAAATTGTACCTTCAGAATCAATCGTGACATTCGGTTTTCCAAAGATAAATCGCCCTACAAAGCACATTTAGGTGTTTGGATGTCGTGCGGGACAAAAGGCCTGAACCGAGCAGGATATTATGTTCATATTGAAAAAGGCGCGAGTTTTATTGCCGGCGGATTTTACTCCCCTGAATCTGAAGATTTGAAAAAAGTCCGAAAAGAAATTGCTTTTTTCCATGATGATTTAGAAGCTATTTTAGCCGATAAAAATTTTAAAAAAGAATTTGGAAGTTTAGATGTAAA
Organism: Flavobacterium aquidurense; assembly: GCF_031458035.1. Taxonomy (GTDB): domain Bacteria; phylum Bacteroidota; class Bacteroidia; order Flavobacteriales; family Flavobacteriaceae; genus Flavobacterium; species Flavobacterium aquidurense_C. The sequence continues at coordinate 56,138 of NZ_JAVDXR010000008.1, read as the reverse complement.
CGAAACCAATTCGTTAAAAAATCCACCGAGAGGTTACGAAAAAGACCATCCGGCCATTGAATTTTTAAAATTGAAAAGTTTTACCGCGACTCAAAAATATGATATTAGTGAAGTAACGCAGAAAGATTTCGTTACCAAAATGAGCAAAAAACTAATTGCTTTAAAACCACTAAACGAATTTATCAATCGTGCTTTAGATACAGATGAGTTTTAACCAATCCCTACCTATTTTCCGCCACGAATTCACGAATTAGCTTAAAATAATTCGTGAATTCGTGGCGGAAAAATATAAATAGCTTCACAAATAGTTACTAAGTTTACCGAATGAAAAAAAGGAAAATACTTTTTCTTGGAGAGTCGTATCGCGCCGATGCCATTACGTGGATGAAAGGCCTGAAGGAATTTGGCAATTTTGAAATATGCACTTGGGAACTACAAACACCAAACACTTCAAAACTCAACCGATTCAAACGTATTTTAGAATACGGTTTCTCTCCTATTTCTATTCGAAAAACTATCCGAAAGGAAAAACCAGATATGATTATTGCCGAAAGAACAACCAGTTACGGTTTTCTGGCAGCGATTTCAGGCATGCATCCCATTGCAATTGCACAACAAGGCAGAACTGATTTATGGCCGGAAGGTTCTGTTTTATTGCCTTTTAAAAAAATCATTCAAAAATACGCATTCAAAAAAGCCGATTTAATTCACGCTTGGGGGCCGGTTATGACGATTTCGATGCGAGATATTGGTGTTGACATGAGTAAAGTTTTAGTAATTCCAAAAGGAATTGATTTAACGCTTTTTTCTTCTTCTGTCAATAATTCAAACAAAATTGAAGCAATTGTAACACGTTCTTTACAGCCGGAATATCGCCATGATTCAATTTTGAAAGCTTTTGGAATTCTCAACCAAAAAGGAATTGACTTCTCCCTGACAATTGTCGGTGACGGAGCGAGATTACAATTTTTAAAAGATTTAGCCAAAGAACTAAAAATCGAAAACAAAGTAATTTTCACAAGAAGAATTCCCAATACTGAACTTCCAAAATTATTACAGCAGTCGAATATTTATATCAGTATGCCAGTAACCGAAGGCGTTTCTGCATCTTTATTTGAAGCAATGGCTTGCGATTGTTATCCTGTAGTTTCAGACATTCCCGGAAATCAAAGCTGGATCAAACATCGTGAGAACGGACAATTAATTACAATTGACGATATTGAAATGCTGGCCGAAGAATTGATTTGGTCTTTCGAAAATACCGAATCTCGAAATCAGGCAATTATTCAAAACAGAAAGTTCGTAGAGGAAAACGCAAATTATGATATTAATATGAAGATTATTGCAGATAAATATCATGAGTTACTTTCTAAATATTAACCGCAAAGAACACAAAGATTTACGCAATGAACACGAGCTTAGCGAACTTTGCGTAAATCCTTGTGTTCTTTGCGGTAAAATACATTTCAGCAAAATCCAACTCAAATAAATTATAATCCTTACTTTTGAAATCAGAATTATCCTGAAGTTTCGGGACACAAAAAGCCTTTTATTTATGGAAATCCAATCCAATTTTTCTTTAAAAAACTACAATACTTTTGGTATCGAAGCCAAAGCCAAACAATTTGTTGCCGTTCACTCAGTTGCTGAATTAAAAACTATTTTGGAAGAATACAAAAGCGAGAAGAAATTTATTTTAGGCGGCGGAAGCAATATGCTTTTGACAAAAGACATTGACGCGCTGGTCATTCATATTGACTTAAAAGGTAAAACAATCATCAAAGAAGATGAAGATTTTGTCTGGGTTGAAAGTCAGGCCGGTGAAACCTGGCACGACTTTGTACTTTGGACAATCGATAATAATTTTGGAGGGTTAGAGAACATGTCCCTAATTCCTGGAAATGTAGGTACAACTCCGGTTCAGAATATTGGAGCTTACGGAACCGAAATTAAAGACACTTTTGTTTCTTGCGAAGCTATTAATATTGAATCTCAGGAAATGAAGACTTTCACAAATTCAGAATGTAATTTTGGATACAGAGAAAGTATTTTTAAACACGAAGTTAAAGATCAATACATTATTACATCGGTAATTTATAAACTGACAAAACGCAATCATAAAATCAATACTTCTTACGGAGATATTACCGCTGAATTGGCGAAGAACAATATTGTAACTCCAACTTTAAAAGATGTTAGTAACGCTGTAATCGCCATTAGACAAAGCAAATTACCAGACCCGAAAGAATTGGGAAATAGTGGAAGTTTTTTCAAAAATCCTATTTTATTGAAATCTGATTTCGAAAAAATACACCAGAAATTTCCGGAAATGAAATATTACGAAGTTTCAGAAACCGAGGTAAAAGTTCCGGCAGGCTGGTTAATTGAGCAAGCTGGTTTTAAAGGAAAACGTTTTGGCGATGCAGGAGTTCATAAAAATCAAGCATTAGTATTAGTAAATTATGGAAACGCAACTGGTCAGGAAATTTTAGCTGTTTCGAAAGATGTTCAAAAAACTGTTTTTGAGATTTTCGGAATTCATATTGAAGCTGAAGTGAATGTGATTTAAAAAAATATTTTGCCAAGAATTTCACTAATCTTCACTAATTAATATTGTCAGACTGAGCGTAGTCGAAGTCCTTTATAATACCAAAGCATTTCGACTACGCTCAATGTGGCAAACGAAAATAATCATTTCTTTTCTCTAATGACAACAGAAAAAATTTCCATAAAAACTGCAAATCCAAACGACGAAAAAGTTCAGGCAATTATCGAAGAATTGTCCGCAAATCTTTATCTTCGTTTTGGAAGCGACGGGAAGAATTCTTTCACAGATTGGCAATACGATAATTCAAAATTTGTATTTGTTATAGCCGAAATTGATAGTGAAATTGTAGGTTGCGGAGCTGTAAGACCAATTTCTGAAACGACTGGCGAAGTAAAACGAATGTATTCGAAATTTCCCGGGAAGAAAATCGGTCAGACGATTTTAACATTTTTAGAGAATAGCGCTAAAACAATTGGTTTTTCTGATTTGGTTTTAGAAACACGAGTAAAAAATCAGGAAGCCATTCAATTTTACCAAAAACAAGGTTATAAAGTGATTCCGAATTACGGAAAATATAAAGATCGACCAGAAGCAATTTGTTTCATAAAACCTTTAAAATAAACTCATAAAATGCATACACCTAAAATATACAAAAATGAAGATGCGGAATCCATAAGAGCTTTTTTGAAAGAATATAGTTTTGGAATTCTGATCAATCAAACTAACGGAAAATTATGTGCAACGCATATTCCGATAGAACTTGAAGTAAATGCTGACGGAAAAGAAATTTTGCAGGGGCATATTTCGAAATTAAATCCACAAGCAGAAGGTTTTGCAGAAAACGATCAGGTTTTAGCCGTTTTTACAGGTCCGCACAGTTACATTTCTTCTTCGTGGTATGATCACGAAAATGTACCAACCTGGAATTATATAGCCGTACATGTTTATGGCCGAATTAAAATTGTTGATGAAGAAGCTACGATTGAACAACTAAAAAAACTGGTGGATAAGTACGAAGCCAATTCAGAGAATCCGGTTCGGGTGGAAAATTTATCCGCAAAAACAATGCGTGAAGCCAGAGGAATTATAGGTTTTGAAATCGAAATCGACGAAATTCAGGCCACCAAAAAACTGTCTCAAAACCGGGATGATCACAATTATAAAAACATAATTTCGGAATTAGAAAAAACCGAAAACCCTCAGGCTATTGCTGTTGCGAAAGAAATGTCGAAATGCCGAAAGTAAATTAATTTTAGACATTGAAAATTAGGAATTCATGAGTACATTTGCACGCGCAAGATTCAAAAATTAAAAGACATTAAAATCAGATGCTTATAACTTTATTCTACTTTTTTATTGCTATTGTTTTTATTCAGATTTTCTATTATTTAGGCGTTTTTGGAAAGTTTGCCTTTAGTAAACCGCAAGAAATCACACCAAAAAGAATTCCGGTTTCAGTAATTGTTTGTGCTAAAAATGAAGAAGAAAACGTAAAAAAATACATCCCGTTATTAGCCGAGCAAAATTACCCTGATTTTGAAATCGTTTTAATCGATGATGCTTCAAGCGACGAAACTCTGGAAGTTTTTGAAGAATTCGAAAGACAATATCCGAATATTCGTTTAGTTAAAGTACAAAACAACGAAGCGTTTTGGGGAAATAAAAAATATGCTCTGACATTAGGAATCAAAGCTTCAAAAAAAGATTATTTATTATTTACCGATGCCGATTGTTATCCAACATCAAAAGAATGGATTACGTCAATGACTTCGCAATTTACCATGAACAAAACTATTGTTCTAGGATATGGAGGGTACGAAAAAATCGAACGTTCCTTATTAAATAAAATTATTCGTTTCGAAACTGTTTTAACAGCTGTCCAATATTTTTCATGGGCAAAAATAGGATCTCCATACATGGGAGTTGGAAGAAACTTAGCTTATAAAAAAGACGAGTTTTTTAACGTAAATGGATTTATCGACCACATTCAGGTTCGCTCTGGTGATGATGACTTGTTCATAAATCAAGCTGCACATAAAGGAAACACTACGATTTCCTACTCCCCTGAAAGCTTCACTTATTCGAAACCTAAAGAATCTTATAAGGAATGGTTTACTCAAAAAAGAAGACATGTTTCTACTGCACAATATTATAAGTTTTTTGATAAAATGCAGTTAGGTCTTTTTTATAGCTCACAATTATTGTTCTTTTTATTGGTTATTATCTTACTGGCATTTCAATTTCAATGGATTGCTGTACTGGCAATATTGGCTACCCGCTACACTATTGCATGGACCGTTGTTGGGTTTTCAGCTGGAAAATTAAAAGAAAATGATCTTAAAATATGGTTTCCTGTTGTAGAGATGGTGCTTATATTCACACAAATTAATATCTTTATAACTAATCTCTTCTCAAAACCTGTACATTGGAAATAAATTCTAAAATAGAAAAAGCAAAAAAAGGCGACCAAATTGCCTTTACTTTTTTATTAGATTTTTATTGGAATGAAGTGTATGGTTTCATGCTGAAACGTACAGAAAATGAAACTACCGCTGAAGATATTACCATCGAAACTTTCTCAAAAGCTTTCGATAAAATTGCTACTTATAATTCGGAATTTCAATTTAATACCTGGCTAATTGCAATTGCCAAGAATGTATATATTGATTTGCTACGCAAAAAGAAAACTAATCTTTTTGTTGAAATTACTGATGCCGAAGACCAGCAAGCCTACAACATAGCCGACACTACTCCGTCGGCTGAAGATGCATTAATTAAAGAGCAAAACCTCTCTCGTTTGCTATTATGCATTAAAGAATTAAAACCCCATTATCAGGAAGTGATTCAGCTTCGTTATTTTCAGGAAATGACCTATCAGGAAATTGCCTTAAAAATCAATGAGCCATTAAGTAATGTAAAAGTCAAAATATTACGCGCTAAAAAATTATTAGCAGAAATCATCGAACGTAATAGATAATTTACTACCTTTAAGTAAAGAATAAAATATCCATGTATTTTTTCTTAAAATAATGAATTATTCACATACTAAAACAACAACTCAAACGTTGTTAGCTAAAACCAAAAACCATACTGCTTATGATTTAATGTTTACCTAACCTTAAAATCCATAAATCATGTCTAAATCAAGCATCTACGAAACCAATTGGACCGACCTTGTTTTCGAAAACAAAAACAAAGAGTACGGCGCGTACCAATTACGCCAGGAAAATTCAAAAACTACAATTACAGCACTATTTATGGGACTGCTACTATTAGCAGGACTGGGAACCGCGTCGATGTTGATTAATAAATTCAGAGGGCAAACTATTGTAGAACCTACAATTATTAATGAAACACCAATAACACCTGTAGATTTGAGCCCGATTCCAGTTCAACCTGAAACTCCAAAACCAATTGCACCACCACAGCAAAGCGCACCAGCGACAGAAATGACGCAATTGACACATCCAGTTGTAACTGCTGCAGATCAGGCAACACCAGATGTTATTGCACCAAATATGCAAAACACTCCGGTTGTTGACAATACTACATCAGGTACAGGTCCAGTAGTAGCTAATGCCATACCATCAACAGGGGGTGGCGGTAGTGATATTGCACCTGCAACAAATGATCCTGTAAATCCTGCAGTATTAGATAAGATGCCAGAATTTCCGGGAGGAATGAGTAAGTTTTATACTTATATTGGAAATAATTTTCAAAAACCAGAATTAGACGCTGAGAGAACATTGCGAGTATATGTTTATTTCGTAATTGAAAGAGACGGCTCTATTACCGACATCAGTGTAAAAAATGATCCTGGTTATGGTTTAGGAAAAGAGGCAATTAGAGTTTTGAAATCATTAAAAACAAAATGGAGTCCTGGAATAATCGATGGAAAACCAGTACGAACAGCATATAACCTTCCGATTACAATAAAAGCGGAATAACTAAAAAAAGGAAAAGCAGAATTTAGGTTCTGCTTTTTTTTGTTCATAATAAAAGCATTAATTTTAGCCTAGACAGAAAACCATATTTTATTTATAATTAAATGCCATTTACTTTTTCGCATCCTGCAATTATTCTTCCGCTTAAATATTTTCCACGAAGATGGTTTTCGTTAACAGGCCTTGTCATAGGAAGTTTAACTCCCGATTTTGAATATTTCATTCGAATGAGAGTTCAGAGCACTTACAGCCATACATTTTACGGAATATTCTGGTTTGATTTGCCATTAGCTTTATTACTGACTTTTATTTTTCACAATATAATTCGCAATAGTTTGTTTATTAATTTACCTCTATTTTTTCAGGAAAGACTATTAATTTTCAATGAATTTAAATGGAATAACTATTTTAAAGAAAATTGGATAACGGTTGTAATTTCAATTTTAATCGGAATAATTTCTCATCTTTTCTGGGATGCATTTACTCATAATCATGGTTATTTTGTGAATGAAATTTTGTGGCTCAGAAATACTATTTTCATTTTAGGAAATAATATTCCCATTTGGAAAATAACTCAACACTTAAGCTCTCTAATTGGAGCGATCGTCATCACATTTGCATTTTTAAAACTTCCTAAAAACCTTCCTTCTCAATTATTAATTAATAAAAAATATTGGATTACAGTTATCACTACTATGCTTCTAATTTTGATTCTAAAATTTTCAATTTCTTTTAATTTAAAAGCATTTGGAAATATAATTGTTGCCACAATTTCAGCTTTTTTACTTTCACTGATTTTAGTACCTATATTAATTAAGTCCAAAGTCAATTCGGAAATTTAACAAAATGGATTACTTTTACTTTTCCTTAAAAAGGCAAAACATTTTATTAAAATTAAAAACTAAAAAATGGGAATATTTTCAGCAATTCTAGGTAATGCAGGATCGGTAAGTCAGGAAGATTTACTAAAAAATTACGGACAGCTTTTAACTGATAACGAACATATCGAAATGGGTTTTAAATTAATCCGTGACACTTTTATCTTCACAAATAAAAGGTTAATCTTAGTTGATGTTCAAGGAATCACAGGAAGCAAAACAGAATACAAATCGATTGCATACAAAAGCATCACTCGTTTTAGCGTAGAAACTGCAGGAACTTTTGATCTTGATGCCGAATTAAAAATTTGGGTTGCCAGCGAATTACAACCAAGCATCGTGAAACAATTTACAAAATCTGTAAATGTTTATGAAGTACAAAAAGTATTAGCCCATCACGTTTTAGGTTAAAAATAAAATAAAAAACCCGACAAATTTTAAATCTGTCGGGTTCTGTCTTTTTATAGAAAATTGTTATTTCTTTTTAGCTGTTGTCACTTTTTTGGTTGTAGTTGCTTTTTTAACCGGAGCCGGAGCAGTATTTACAATCTTTTGCTGAACATACGGTTTATACAAACCATCTTTCTCTGCTCTTTTTTTAGCATCTTCAGCTCTTTGTTTTGAATCCGGATGCGAACTCATCATCTTATCGATGAAAGAAGCCTCTGTACCTTCACTCATTTTAGCCAAAATTCTAAAAGCAGATTCTTCGGCATTCACATTATAGCCATTTTTTTTCATAAAATTATACGAGAATAAATCGGCTTCAGCTTCTTGCTTACGGCTAAATTTACTATCAATAATAGCACTTCCAATTTTCCCTAACTGACTATCTGTAACACTTGCAACTGTTGTAGATTGTGAGGCCGCAGCATCCATTAACGCTTCTTTTTTGTAAGCAGCTTTAATTGCATCTTGCGAATCATGATTTGCTACGTGACCAATTTCGTGACCAATTACAGCTAATAATTCGTTATCATCCATAATGTCCATCAAACCTGTGTACACGCGAACGCTTCCATCTGCAGTTGCAAAAGCATTAACCTCTTTTAATTTATATACTTTGTAATTCAATGTATAACCTTCTCCTGAAGTGTATTTGCCAAAAACTCTATTCAATCTCAAAGTGTAAGGATCTGTAGGCCCTGCAACTTCATTTTCAGCATCCATTTTATCTACTGCAGCTTTAGATAAAGCAGCGGCATCTGCATTACTAAAAGTAAAACCCGTAACACCTTTTTGAACAGCACCAATTGCTTTATCTCCAAAATTAATTTGTGCATTAGCTTTCGTAAAGCCAAAAGTGGCCAATAAAACCCCTAATACAATAAATTTCTTTTTCATATTTCTTTATTATTTCAATTTAACACCAAATGTACTACAAGACTTTTATTTCTATATTTATTTCCAGTCTATTTTTTAACAAATAAAGGCATAAATTTTAAATGAGCAAGAGCGTTGCGAATTCTAAAATCATTCCTTCAAGACAGATACACAAACAAAACAACATCATTTTTACCAATGTTATTTTTAAAAACCAATAATTTAACAATTATACAAAAGAATTACCAAATCAACTTTACGTATCTTACAATTTCAAATTCAAATTAAGTCCTAAACAAATCCACAAATAAACTACATTGCTTATCTTTGTGCTTTGAATTTTGATATATGGAAACAGTCATTGAAAATATACCAACTGGAAAACCTAAATGGTTAAAAGTCAAACTTCCAATTGGACAAAAATATACTGAACTACGTGGTTTAGTAGATAAATACAGTTTAAATACAATTTGTACTTCCGGAAGCTGCCCAAATATGGGTGAATGCTGGGGTGAAGGAACAGCCACTTTTATGATTTTAGGAAATGTTTGTACACGTTCTTGCGGATTTTGTGGTGTAAAAACCGGAAGACCTGAAACGGTAGATTGGGATGAACCTGAAAAAGTAGCCCGTTCTATTAAAATCATGAACATCAAACATGCTGTAATTACCAGTGTTGACAGAGATGATTTGAAAGATGGAGGATCAATTATCTGGATTGAAACTGTAAAAGCAATCCGTAGAATGAATCCGAATACTACGCTTGAAACTTTAATTCCGGATTTTCAGGGAATCGAAAGAAATATTGATCGAATTGTTGAGGCAAATCCTGAAGTCGTTTCTCACAATGTTGAAACCGTTCGTCGCTTAACCCGCGAAGTACGCATTCAGGCAAAATACGACCGTAGCCTTGAAGTTTTACGATATTTAAAAGAAAAAGGAATCAACAGAACCAAATCAGGTATAATGCTCGGACTTGGCGAAACTGAAGAAGAAGTTTTTCAAACCATGACAGATTTACGCAATGCAAATGTTGATGTTGTTACCATTGGTCAATACCTGCAACCAAGTAAAAAACACTTGCCCGTAAAAGAATTTATAACCCCGGATCAATTTGCTAAATATGAAAAATTTGGTCTTGAATTAGGTTTCCGTCATGTTGAAAGCGGACCTTTAGTTCGTTCTTCGTACAAAGCACAAAAACATATTTTATAAAATGTTTAACCGTTTATTCGTTTAATTGTTAAATCGATTAAACAAATAAACGATTTACCGAATAAACAAAAAACTTGAAAACAAGAATTGCTATAAATGGTTTTGGTAGAATTGGAAGAAATTTATTCCGTTTACTTTTAAATCATCCAGAAATTGAAGTAGTTGCAATTAATGATATTGCTGATAATAAAACAATGTCGCATTTAATAAAATACGACAGTATTCATGGTGTTTTGCCTTTTAAAGTTAGCCATGACGAAAAAGGAATTATTGTTAACGAAAAACATTATTTATTTTTTCATGAAAAAAGCATTTCCAAATTAGACTGGAAAAGCCATAATATTGATTTTGTAATAGAATCAACAGGAAAATACAAAACACATGAAGAGCTAAATGCACATCTTGAGGCAGGAGCAAAAAAAGTAATTCTTTCTGCTCCATCAGAAGTTGACACGATAAAAACGGTAGTTTTAGGAGTAAATGAAGCTATTTTAGACGGAAGTGAATTAATTGTTTCGAATGCAAGTTGTACGACAAATAACGCTGCGCCGATGATTAAAATCATCGATGAACTATGCGGAATCGAGCAAGCGTACATTACAACAATACATTCTTACACGACAGACCAAAGTCTTCATGACCAGCCACATAAGGACTTACGCAGGTCGAGAGGTGCAAGTCAGTCAATTGTTCCAACAACTACGGGTGCAGCTAAGGCATTAACAAAAATTTTTCCTAAATTGCATCAAAAAATTGGAGGTTGTGGTATTCGTGTACCAGTTCCTGATGGTTCATTAACCGACATTACGTTTAATGTAAAACGTGCTGTTACTATTGAAGAAATTAATAAAGCATTTGAAGAATCTTCAAAAACAAATTTAAAAGGAATATTAGATTATACAGAAGATCCGATTGTTTCTGTCGACGTAATTGGCAATACGCATTCATGTTTGTTTGACGCGCAACTAACATCCGTTATTGACAAAATGGTAAAAGTTGTGGGTTGGTATGACAATGAAATTGGCTATTCATCCAGATTAATAGATTTGATTTTACTGATAAGAAAAACATAAGATTCATTGTAAAAGCATTGCCATACATGAAATACCACCTTCTTATTCTTGTTTGTTTATTTAATTCATTTTTGTATTCTCAAACTAAAAAGAAGAATACAGATAGCATTACCTATTATAATAGATTAACAGACTCAAATCTTGATAAGAAAAAATTTAATCAGGCTGTTTATTACACTAAAAAATCGATCGATTTCTGTCAGACCAATAATAAAACCGAAAATTTAGCCAACCAGACTTTCAAGCTCGGAAAAATCTTTTACAATCAGCAGAAGTATGACGAAGCACTAAAAAACTTTCACAAAACCGTTTCGCTATTTGACAAAGTAAAACCAACCTGCACCAAAGTTTTAGCTTTACATTATATTGGTTCAGCAAATACAGCAAAAGGCCATTATGATATTGCGAAGACTTACTATCAAAAAGCCGACGATCTATTAAAAGAGCTGAAGATTATTGATCATGCTGAAGTTTTAAATTATCAAAAAGCGATGGCATTAAAAGCCAGCAATAATTTACCTCTTGCTGCAAAAATCTTCAAAAAAATAGTAAAGAAACCAGATAATTCAAAAATCCTGAAAACCAAAACGGATTCTTATTATCAGTTAGGATTAATTGAATCGAAACTTAAGCGAAATGATTCGGCGCTGGTTTATTTTGATAATGCACTAGATTATAGTTCAAAAAACAATAATCTGAATCAGAAATCAAAAATCATTTTAGCAATAAGTCAATATTATAAAAAAAGCAGGAACTTTGATCTCGCCTATTCTTATTTAGATGAACATTACCAGATTGAGAATTACATCCTGAAATTAAAAAATGCCAAACTGGATCTTAATGAATATGAAAAATTCAAAAAAACACAGTCTATAAATAACACCCTTAAAAGAGAAAGTGAAGAAAAAATACAACTAAAAACCTATCGCTATTCTAAATTGGTCAGCATACTGGCTATTGCACTAATTTCGATTTTATCGCTTTTGAGTTTGGCCTTATATAAAAACAACATTATTCGGAACCAGAATAATTTGCTTTTAAGAGAAAAGAACAAAGAACTTATTCTTGCTAAAAACAAAGCTGAAAAAGCATCAAAAGCCAGATCTGAATTTCTATCTACAGTAAGTCATGAACTTCGAACGCCGTTGAACGCCATAAACGGAATTACTCATTTACTCCTCGAAGATCACCCTAAAAAAACACAGCTAAAATATTTAGAATCGTTAAAGTTTTCAGGAAATTATCTGACAACATTTATCAATGAAATTCTAGAAATAAATAAAATTGATTCGACTAAAGTTGAAATCGAAAACATAAGTTTTAATCTGAAAGAACTTCTTTTCAATATTCAGAGTTCGCTGAAAGAACTGGCAACGGCTAATAAAAACTATTTTAATCTTGAAATAGACGAAGCAATTCCTGATAATTTAAATGGCGATCCCACAAAATTATCTCAAATCATATTGAACCTAATCAATAACGCACTCAAGTTTACTCAAAACGGAAATGTAAATGTTATTGCAAAATTATATGCAATAGAAGATGAAAATGCGACTGTTTATTTTGAAATTGTCGATACCGGAATTGGAATTCCAGAAGATAAATTACAAACGGTTTTCGAAAGCTTCTCGCAAGGTTCTATAGAAGTAAACCGAAAATATGGCGGAACCGGACTCGGACTAACTATTGTCAAAAAATTAATCGAACTTTTAGGAGGCGAAATAAAACTAAAAAGTGAAGTGGGTAAAGGATCGACTTTTACTTTCAAATTAAATTTCAGCATTAATAACGAACCGCTGGCAATTGTTGAAGAAACAAAACCCTACAACGACAAACAATTAAAACATAAGTCGATTTTATTGATTGAGGACAACAAAATCAATCAGATGATTACCCGAAAAATGCTTGAAAACAAAGCTATTGACTGCGAAATTCTCGATAATGGCGAGGAAGCCGTCGAACTATTGAAAATAAAGCGTTTTGACATGGTTTTAATGGATGTTCATTTACCAGGAATCAACGGAACTACCGCTACTAAACTCATCAGAGAATTTGACAAAACTACTCCAATTATTGCATTGACAGCTATTTCACTTGACGAAAACAGAGATATGCTTTTATCTTTTGGGATGAACGATGTAATTACAAAACCGTTTGTTCCTGATGAATTTTATATGATAATCGCTAAGTTTTTTGATTGATTTTTTTTGAGGTTCTACGGTTCTGAGGTACTAAGTTGCTAAGGTCTTCGTAACATATTCTAAAATCGTTGCATCAAAATTTTGATCGTGATTTATGAAAGTGCTTTTTATAGGAAGATAATACAATTGCGAAACCAATTTGGAATCTTTTAAGCGAACATAATCCTTCTCCGTTGTGATGATTTTTTCGCCTTTTGCTTTATTTTGAATTTCATCCAAATCAGCATCTGAGAAATGATGATGATCCGGAAAAGTCAGGCATTCATCGTTTTCATTTTTTAAATATTCAAAAAACGGTGCTGGTTTTGCAATTCCTGCCAACAATAATTTTGATTCACTTTTTATTGCATCTACTGCAATCTTTTCTTCTTTACCAAAAATTGCATCATCGTAATCTATAAAAGTGAAATAGATTTGCTGGGAAACATTCAGGTTCAATTTCAATCGAATTTCTTCTTGTTTTTGCTCTGATAGATCCTTTGGACATTTGGTCACAACAATAATACCTGCACGGTTTGCCCCGCTCCTGCTTTCACGTAAATTTCCGGTTGGCAGCATAAAATCGTCCGCATACAAATCACCGTACGAAGTCAGCAAAATATAAAATCCTGCTTTTACTTTTCGATGTTGATAAGCATCATCTAACAGAATAACTTCAGGTTTTACTTTTTGAGAAAGCAATTGTATAATTCCGTTTGTCCTATTAGCATCGACAGCCACCTGAATATTGGGGAATTTTTGATAAAACTGAAAAGGTTCATCTCCTAAAATTTCAGCATTTGAAGTTCCATCAGCCAAAACAAAACCTTCAGATTTACGCTTATAGCCACGGCTTAAAGTTGCAACTTTATATTTATCAGATAATAATCGGATAAGATATTCAATCTGAGGTGTTTTTCCTGTTCCGCCAACACTCAAATTTCCAACTGCAATAACGGGAATATCAAATGAAGTTGATTTCAGAATTCCTTTATCAAAAAGAAAATTCCTGATTGAAGTAATAAATCCGTATAAAACGGCGAAAGGAAAAAGTAGTATTCGAAGTATATTCATTTTTTATTTATCAGAATAATGTCCCATTGCAGCAATTACAAAAACGGTTACAATATCTTCCTGTACTTTATATATTATTCTGTCTTTAGAATTTATTTCTCTAGACCAAAACCCACTCAATCCATGTTTTAATGCCTCCGGCTTTCCCACACCTTCATAAGGCGTTTCGCTAAGTTCATCCAATATCTGAGTGATTTTTTTAATACTACCTTGATTACCTGCTTTAAAATGTTTCTTTAAATGTGATTCGGCCAATTTTTCTATTTTAACCCTAAACTTCCCCATATATCTTTTGGATCAATCTCTTTATATTCACCTCTTTTTGCTGATTCCAAGACCATTTTCACAAATTCTGGATTATAAGAATTCTTTTCTTTTATAAGTTTCTTCGAATCTGTTTCTACTATCTCGACACCATCAGTTTTTTTTGCAAAAGTTTCAGACAAAATCGCCATGAGAGCTTTTCCTGCTTTGGTACGTTCGTTAATTTTTATTGTTATTGTAGTCATGATTACTGATTTATAATTACAAATATACAAAATTCGTACTATTAGTAATATCGTGTATTACTAGCAATACTAATTTGTAAAACACAATATCATTCAAATATTTTAAAGTTGATTTGTTTATTCGTTTATTTGTTCAATCAAAAATTGGATTGGGTCATTCTTGTAATTCTAAGTTACCAATGATCTAATCATCTAAAAATCTGATAATGAAAATCAAAAATATAATCGAAGTTCTTGAAGAAATGGCTCCTTTGGCATACGCCGAAGATTTTGACAACGTTGGACTTTTAGTCGGAGATTCTGAAGCTGAAAGCAAAGGCGTTTTGGTTTGCCATGATGCACTGGAAAATGTAATTGATGAAGCTATTGCCAAAAACTGCAATTTGGTGGTTTGTTTTCATCCTATTTTATTTTCAGGAATTAAAAAAATTACAGGCAAGAATTATGTTGAACGTGCGATTTTAAAAGCCATCAAAAATGATATTGCTATTTATGCCGTTCACACTGCTTTAGACAATCATTCGGCTGGCGTTAATAAAATCTTTTGTAATGCTTTAGGCTTGACAAATACGAAAGTTTTGATTCCGAAACAGAATTTCATTCAAAAATTAATCACTTATACTATTCCTGAAAATGCTCAGAAAGTACGTCAGGCTTTATTTGATGCTGGCGCGGGAACCATTGGAAATTACGAAAATTGCAGTTTTAATACGAACGGAATTGGCACTTACAAAGGCAATGCTGACAGTAATCCGGTAATTGGAGAGCGCCACGAATTAACTGAAACCGAAGAAATAAAAATCGAAGTCACTTTTGAAAAATATTTACAATCCAGAATTTTAAAGGCTCTTTTTTCGAATCATGTTTATGAAGAAGTGGCTTATGAGATTTATGATCTTCAAAATTCACATCAAAATATTGGTTTAGGAATGATTGGCGAATTTGAAACTGAAATCGATGAAAAAGAGTTTTTAAACTTCGTAAAAGACAAAATGATTGCTGACGGAATTCGACATTCAGCCTTTCTCGGAAAAAAAATAAAAAAAGTTGCTGTATTAGGAGGTTCAGGAAGTTTTGCCATAAAAAATGCAATTATGGCTGGAGCCGATGCTTTTTTAACCGCCGATTTAAAATACCATCAATTTTACGAAGCAGAAAACAGGTTACTTTTGGCCGATATTGGTCATTTTGAGAGTGAACGCTATACAAAAAACTATATTGTTGATTATCTTCGAAAAAAAATCCTTAATTTTGCCATCATTTTATCAGAAGAAAATACAAATCCAGTTAAGTACTTATAGAATATGGCGAATACGAAAGAATTAAGTGTTGAGGACAAGTTAAGAGCAATATACGATTTACAGCTTATTGACTCTAGAATTGACGAAATCAGAAACGTAAGAGGAGAACTTCCTTTAGAAGTAGAAGATTTAGAAGATGAAGTTGCAGGTTTGAGCACTCGTTCAGAGAAACTGAAAAGTGAACTTGAAGTGATTGAAGATCTTATCAAAGCAAAGAAAAATGCTATTGATGAGCACAAAGAGGTTATCAAAAAATACACAAAACAACAAGAATCAGTTCGTAATAACAGAGAATTTAATTCTTTGACTAAAGAGGTTGAATTTCAGGAATTAGAAATTCAATTGGCTGAAAAGCAAATCAAAGAAATGAAAGCTTCTATCGAACATAAAAAAGAAGTTATTTCTAATTTAAAAGAAAAACTTGACGCAAAAAGTTCTCATTTAAAACATAAAAAATCTGAACTTGATGCTATTATGGCTGAAACTCAAAAAGAAGAAATCTTCTTATCTGAGAAATCGGCTGAGTTTTCAGGTCAAATAGAAGAAAGACTATTAGCCGCTTACAACAGAATCAGAAGCAGTGTTCGTAATGGTTTAGCGGTTGTATCTATCGAAAGGGGAGCATCTGCAGGATCATTCTTTACTATTCCGCCTCAAACACAGGTAGAAATTGCTTCAAGAAAGAAAATCATCACTGATGAGCACTCTGGAAGAATTTTAGTTGACAGCGCATTAGCTGAAGAAGAAAAAGAAAAAATGGAACAATTGTTCTCTAAATTCTAAATAACAAGGTCCCGATTTAATCGGGACTTTTTTTTGATTATTATTTTTTGCCACAGATTAAAAAGATTAACAAGATTAAAAATCTCAAGAAGTGAGATAGAAATCCTTAAAATCTTTTTAATCTGTGGCAAAATATTTAACAGCGAGTTTAACAATGATTTTTTACCTTTAAAAAAAATTAAGTTGTGGGAATTAAAAAAGGAATTCGTTTCATTACATTAAAATCGGTCGGACAATATATCAACTTCCTAAGTTATGTGCGCCCACAAAAAGCTGTCGAACTTTCATACGCACTTTTTAGCCAGCCCAGAGTTGGAAGATTACAAAAAGACTCCTTACCAAAAATCCTAAAAAACGCAGAAACAGAAACGTTTCATCATAACGAACATCATTTTCAGACTTATGTGTGGAAAGGAAATGAAACCAAAATCCTGCTTGTTCATGGTTGGGAAAGCAATGCTTCACGCTGGAAAAAAACGTTGCCTCATCTTCAAAAATCGGGAAGCACAATTATTGCAATCGATGCGCCTGCACACGGTCAAAGCAGCGGAAAAGAATTCAATGTTCCGCTTTACGCTGAATTTATTAATAAGGCAGTTGAAAAATATCAACCTGAAATTATTATCGGTCATTCTATTGGCGGAGCAGCTTGTGTGTACCATCAATATTTATTCCCGAATACCAGCATTAATAAAATGGTGATCTTAGGAGCGCCATCTGAATTAAAAACTTTGATCGACAATTATATTTCGATGTTGAGTTTAAATACCAAAATGTTTTCTCTTTTAGAAAGCAAATTCATGAATCGTTTCAACTTTAAACTGGAAGATTTTTCAGGCCAGCGATTTGCTTCAGAATTTAATGTCGCGGGCCTAATTGTTCACGATACTTCAGATGATGTTGTTGCTTTTGAAGAAGGAAAAAAAATTGCGAGTAATTGGAAAAACAGTCAATTTATCGAAACCAAAGGTCTAGGTCACGGAATGCATGACGATGAATTGTATCAGAAGGTGATTGAGTTTTTGTTTGCTGAATAAGGTTCAAAATTGCAAAGGTTCAGAGGGACAAAGAATTTTTTCTTTAATTTCAAAATCAATAATTCATCCCGAAAATTAACCCTAAGAGATTTAAAAATGATAGCTGTAATTTTTGAAGTGATTCCACATGACGGAAAAAAAGAAGAATATCTTAATATCGCTGCAGCTCTGCGACCAGAATTAGATCATATCGAAGGATTTATTTCGATAGAACGTTTTCAGAGTTTTAGTGATCCTGAAAAAGTTTTGTCATTATCCTTCTGGAAAGACGAGGAAAGCATTCACCAATGGCGAAATTTAGAAATGCATCGTCATGCCCAGACAAAGGGACGAAATGAAGTCTTTAGAGATTATCATTTGAGAATTGCTCATGTTGTTCGGGATTATGGGATGTTTGACAGAAAAGAAACGCCGGAAGATAGCTCGGGTTTTCATTCTTAAAAAGGTTCAAAGGTGTAGAGGTTCAAAGGGACAAAGGTTTTTCTTTTGATAGTCTTCTCCAGTTTTGTCATTCCGAACGAGGGATCACACTAGAAGCTCTACAATGATTGGCGAATTTCTGTGCCGAGTTTCTAGTTTGATCCTTCCTCCGTCAGGATGACAAGATTGCCAAAAATCTAAAATTCTAAGAAGTCCAACAATCTAAAATCTAAAATCTAAACTCTAAAATTTAAATTTTGCCTACTTTTGCAGTATGGAAGAGAATTTAAAACGTCTGAATAAATTTATTGGAGAAACAGGTTATTGTTCTCGTCGTGAGGCGGATAAATTGATTGAAGAAGGACGCGTGACAATAAATGGAGTTGTGCCTGAAATGGGAACCAAAGTTTCGCCAGATGATGAAGTACGCATCGACGGGAAATTGATTGTGGAGAAACATGAAAAATTGGTTTATCTGGCTTTCAACAAACCTGTTGGAATTGAATGTACAACTAACTTAGAAGTTCGAAATAATATCGTTGATTATATTAATTATCCGAAACGTATTTTTCCGATTGGAAGATTGGATAAAGCGAGTGAAGGATTAATTTTTATGACAAATGATGGTGATATCGTAAATAAGATTTTACGTGCCAGAAACAATCACGAAAAAGAATATACTGTAACGGTAAACAGACCGATTACGGATCGTTTTATTGAGCGAATGGGAAATGGTGTCCCAATTTTAGATACCGTGACCAGAAAATGTAAAGTAGAGCAAATTAGCAAATACACTTTCAAAATTATTCTGACGCAAGGTTTAAATCGTCAGATTCGTAGAATGTGTGAATATTTAGGTTATGATGTAACTGCGTTGAAACGTATCCGAATTATTAATATTTCTTTGGATATTCCCGTTGGTCGTTATCGCGATTTGACTGATGATGAGATTAAAGAATTAAATCATTTAATTGAACCTTCCAGTAAAACTGAAGAAGCGAGTTTACCAAAAGCAGAAGCTCCAAAAAGAAGAACAGAATTTATTTCAAAACACGATCCGAGATTTAAGAAAAAAGGAGATTATTAACTTAAATCTTTTTTCGCTTTTATAAATTAAAAAAGGCTTATTGATAAATTCATCAATAAGCCTTTTCTTTATTTTACAACTTTGAATTATTATATTTTCTTGTTGAAAATTCTTAATTCATTTTCGTAGATATAATAGATGGATTGCGTTGCAGGATCAATTTCGTAAATTGGACGCATATTTTCAAAGATAATTTTATCTAATTCTACACCGTCTTCTTTTTTCACTTTCACTAATACTTTTTTACTAGTTGCTTCATCTTTAGCAAAAATATAAGAGAAATCACGATTTTGCTTCATTGCCTGGTAACGTTGTCCAAGTCTTTTAGATACATCACCTAAAACAGCAGCTCCTGCAGCTTGATTTGCAGCTCTTCTTAACTGTGCTTCACCTTTTTCTTTTACAACGGCTGTACTTTCTTTTCCTGTTGCCGGGTCAATAGTAGTCATTGTCCATTCACTTCCCATAACAGCATTTCCAAAAGAAGAAACACCTAAGCCAATAGATCCTGCAGTAGCAAGTGCTGACCCCCAAGCTCTACCACCATCTCCTGGCTGCGTGTAGATTCTTTGATATAAAACTTTACCATCTTTACTAACTCCCATAACTTCAGTTGGACCTGATAATGCAACTCCCCATGGAAACAATTCGATTGAGTTTAATTCTTTCTCTTTCTTAATATTTACTTTAGCAAACGCATCTGGTTTGTCAGTCACTTTAGTATCAAATTTAAAAAGTTTTTCGTCATTGTAAACTAAGAACGAGTTATTTTCCTCATCATAAACATTTAACAATGGACGGCTTTCATTAAATTTTAAATTTCCTCTCCATAATTTTTTACCTGACTGGTAATCAACCATATTACCATAAGTCGCTGTTAAGTATAAAACTTTATCATCAACCTTTCCTAAATAATTGATAGCATCTTCTTTGTTATCTGAAATTTCGATAAAGCTTTTCCATTTCTTTTGTCCGTCTTTATCGATCAACATCATTTCGTTTTCAGCAACATATAAATAATCTCCATCAAGTGGAATTACTTTTTTCAATCCGTCACCACGGGCATCTTTTTTCCATACTTTAGACCCATCATTTAAATTATAAAAGTTGAACCCACTGTTATGAGCAACTAAAAGTTTAGTTCCCCAATCTTCTAAGTATACAATGTATTTTGTTTTGATAGCATCCTCCCAAATTGGTTTTCCAGTTTCAGAATCCAGAACGTTAAGATATTGCTTACTAGACATCATTCCTTTGCTGTTAATTACAACAACATTTTTATTGTTTTGCGTTGGAAAAACTTTAGTATATTCAATTTCCCCAACCCATTTTAAATTACCATTATGTCTGTCAATTGCAGATAATTTTCCGAAATAAAGAGAATAAATAATATCATTACTTACTTCAGCTTCATTTGAACTGTTTGTTTTAAATGAAAACATAGAAGAGAACATGCTTTTTGCTTCGCCCTGAACAGTTTTCCATTTTACATCTCCAGTATTTAAATCGATCAAAGATGCGATAACTTTACCATCTTCTACACCTTTTACCAAATATTCATTTTCCTGATATAAAAATTGACTGTTATAAACAGTATATTTATAGTTAGCTGAATTGTAAACTACTTTTCCATCGGCAGTGTTGATTAACACCGTTTTATAATTTACCAAAGCTTCAACGTATGGAGTTCCATCAATTGGTTTCAAAATACGTTTGCTTGCAAATAAATTATCAGTATCTACTTTACTTAATGTTTCTAATGCAGTTACGTCACCAACAGATTTATCAGCATCAAAGCTCCAAACTACAGCTTTAGTTTCCGGGCTTATCCCTTTAACAATATTTCCTTCTTTAACAACGATAATACCGGTAATTGTATTTTGCGTTAAATCTTCAATTTTCGAATTCATTTTTAAAACTTCGTCGGCAACTCTCTGGGAAAAACCAGCATAGCTAACTAAGCTCAAAAAAAGTACCATAGTAATTTTTTTCATAGTGTTTTGGGGTTAAAAGTTAGTTTATTTTTAACAAAATAATTGCGACAAATATCTCACATTGGAAATTAATAAACAAGGTAATTAATAAAAAAAATCTTCATAAAAATGTGTTGATTTTTATGAAGATTTTGCGTTTTTATTTTTTAACATCGACAAAATCATAGTATAAGGCCTTTGATAAAAAAGAAGTATTCTGGTATTCATCTATTATTTCTTCTTTTCTAGTTTCAGTAGATTGTCCATCTAAATGATGTTGTAAAAAATATTCTCGTCGGCTCTCATCATTAAAATTTAAATCACTTAAAAATCTCGGCTCTACCCCTTTGTTCACAGAAATATTGTAGTTTGTAATGATACTGCCCCAGTTTACATAACTGCATAAAAGAACAGTTCCATAAAAATACCAAACCATTTGATTGACTAAATAAGCATTTGTTTTTTGTCTGGTTATTTTCAGACAAGAATAAACCAAACCGATAATAGCCAAAATCAAAAAAGCATAAACCCCCAAACGCTTATATGTTAATCCGTAAAAAGAAACATATTCTGAGTTTTTAATAATCGTACTTACAATTAGAACTACATTTAAAAGTATCCAGATTTTAGCCAGCCTTTTAAGCCAAATTGCCTGCTTATCAAAATTGAACCCGCCTTTAAAATAAAATGCAATTACACCAACTGCCATCAATATTGAAAAGATAACAGAATTTACTCTTTCATGTGTATCAGAACTTAATTTGGTTTTTTCAACCACTTCAAAAAATTGTTCGTAATTGTATGTTACAATAAAAACTAACAGCATCAGATTTAGCATTATTAAAGTAATTACACCGCTTTTTCTTTCGAAATCAAGATCAAGAAATGAAAATGTCTTTTGGTTTTTAACTTCAATTATATTAGTGAATTCATTATCAAGAAGTTCATTTTTTTGATAACACACTTCAGGCACCCAATAATTCCAGAAACTAAATGAAATATAGAAACCTAAAACACTAATTATTATAAGATTTCCAATGTTGATATCTAATGTGTAATCTGTAAATAGTGAAGAGAAATGATTACTTCCAAAAGAATAAACAATAAAAAACAGTACTAAAAAAATAGCTGGAATAACAAAAAAGGCAACTAATTTTTTAGCAAAATTATTATGGATTTTCTTTTCCGGAAGCCATTGATTAAACATTAACGTACGACCCAGAGATGTAATTCCGTTTAAAAACACAAGCGGAAAAATCTGAATGATTTTCAACTTACTATCTTGTGTCCTAAACTGCAAAAAAAGAATCGACATTGCCAATGCCAGAAAAGAAACAAAATCGCCATACCATGCAAAAGCCAGGCAAGACAAAACTGATGTGACCACTAAAATCAAATGTGCCCTTTCAGTAAATCGATCCTGAAAGAAAAAGCAAACAAACCCAGTTAATACCAGCCCAAAAATTGCCAGATTAACGCCTAGATCTTCTTTGTAAAAAAGCAGTAAAAAAATTAAACTGCAAACTAAAATAATGTGGTGTTTTTTCATGATCATAAATTTAAAAGTACTTTGTATTTCAAAGTAATTAGACAAAAAAATTTGGTTATTAAGATTTCATTAATTTTTCAAGGTACGACAAATGCTCTTTAAAGGCCAAACGGCCCCTTTCGGTTACACGGTAGGATGTTTTTGGCTTTTTACCAACGAATTCCTTTTTAACTTCAATATATTCTGATTTTTCTAATGCTGAAGAATGGCTGGCCAAATTGCCATCTGTAATATTCAACAGCGTTTTCATTTCAGTAAAATCAATCCATTCATTTACCATCAGAATGGACATAATCCCCAGTCTGACACGGCTTTCAAAATCTTTATTTAATTTATCAATGATTCCCATTGGGTTATTTATATTTTTTGAACATTATAAGTCCGTACAAGATATGTAAAATACCAAATCCTATGATCCAAAAAATTAAACCATATCCAATATAAAAAAGAGAAACACATCCTAAAATCAATTCACAAAAACCTAAATATTTAATATCTGAAAAAGTATATTTTTCAGCATTTATCAATGCCAGTCCATAAAAAATTAAAGTAGCCGGAGCCACAAAACCATAAATACTATGATATAACAAAGCCAGACAAAACACGCCTCCGGCAATTAACGGAATGGCCAGGTTAAATAACATCTTTTTTGTAGCCGATGTCCAAATTGGCAAATTGTACTTTTTACTTTTTCGGATTGTAAAAGCCACTCCAAAAACAAAAGCAGAAATCAGAATGGCAATTCCCGAGACAAATAATTCAGATACTAGCTTTGAAGGAATCTCAATTATTTCATCATTAAAATAATCGACACCATTTACCTTAAACAATTGGTACACATAAAGTCCGCCAATTAAAGCAGACAGGCCGGCAAAAACTCCTGAAAGCCCGCTTAAGGATATAAATCTTGAAGAGCGCTCCATCATGGAACGAATATGTGCTAAATCTTCTTGGTGCTTTTGATTCATAAATAAAGTACTTTGTAGTACAAAGTTAATTTTTATTTTGAAATGACAAGTAGAAAAGGTAATTTTTTTTTAGTCATTCCGTTTCCATAACCTGGACCAATCGTTTTTACAATGTTTATTATTAAATAAGCTCCATTAGGAGCGATATTGTTCTAATTACAATTATAATCATGCCACTCCTACGGAGCTCTTCTAAACAAATTCATACATATCTATAAACATGTCATCCCTCCGGGATTTGATAGATTCGTTATTTTCGCGTGAGGGATAGGAATAAGCTACCGAAGTAGCATGGATAGCCCGACCGTATTTGCGAAAGGCGCACATAAGCGGTTTGTCAAATAGCGCCTTTTGTAAATACGGTCACGCCCAAAGTATAAAAACAACAAAGCCTACTCGATTGAATAGGCTTTGCTTAATTATTTATTAGAAAAATTATTTTCTGACACTTCTCATTTTACGGGCCAAAAGCGTGTTTTTAAGTAACATTGCAATGGTCATTGGTCCTACTCCGCCCGGAACTGGTGTAATGAAAGAGGCTTTTTTGCTTACTTCGTCAAAATCAACATCGCCTTTTATAACATATCCTTTTGCGTTTGATGCATCTTCTACACGCGTAATTCCAACGTCGATAATAACAACTCCGTCTTTAACCATATCTCCTTTTAAAAATTCAGGAACTCCTAAAGCGGTGATAATAATATCAGCATTTTTAGTGAATTCTGCTAAGTTTTTAGTTCGGCTGTGCGTCAAAGTAACGGTCGAATCTCCAGGATTTCCTTTACGGCTCATTAAAATACTCATTGGACGGCCTACAATATGGCTTCTTCCGATAACTACTGTATGTTTTCCGGCAGTTTCAACATTGTAACGTTCTAACAGTTCCATAATTCCAAATGGGGTTGCAGGAATAAAACTTTCCATTTCCAACGCCATTCTTCCAAAGTTTGTTGGATGGAATCCATCAACATCTTTGTCAGGATCAATTGCTAAAAGAATTTTTTGTTCGTCGATGTGTTTTGGCAAAGGCAACTGAACGATATATCCGTCAAGATTATCATCTTCGTTTAACTCTTTGATTTTAGCTAATAAATCTGCTTCGGTAATATCTTCAGGCAATGCTACTAAAGTTGAATCGAAACCAATTTGCTGGCAAGATTTCACTTTACTTCCTACGTAAGTTAAACTTGCACCATTGTTCCCCACAATAACTGCTGCTAAATGAGGCACTTTTCCTCCTGCTGCTTTTATAGATTGAACTTCGGCTGCGATTTCGTTTTTAATGTCTTCTGCTGTTTTTTTACCGTCTAGTAGTTGCATTGTTTTTTGTTTCAGGTTTAAAAGTTTCAGGTTTCACGTTCAGGCGAAACGAATATATATTTAATGAAAAAAGTTTCAAATTTCAGTCTCAAAACGTGAAACCTGAAACTTGAAACTTTTTATTATTTTTTATCTCGGCATTCCGCCTGGCATTCCTTTCATGCCTCCCATCATTTTCATCAGGTTTTTTCCGCCCGGACCTTGCATCATCTTCATCATTTTGCTCATTTGGTCAAACTGCTTCATCAACTGATTTACCTGCTCGATTTTTGTTCCCGAACCTTTAGCGATTCTGGCCTTCCTTTTTACATCGATGATGGCAGGTTTACTTCTTTCGATTGGCGTCATCGAATGAATGATAGCTTCAATATGTTTGAAAGCATCATCTTCAATTTCCACATCTTTCATGGCTTTTGAAGCACCTGGTATCATTCCAACCAAATCTTTCATATTACCCATTTTTTTCACTTGCTGAATTTGCGTCAAGAAATCATCAAAACCAAATTCGTTTTTAGCGATTTTCTTTTGAAGTTTTCTCGCTTCTTCTTCATCAAATTGCTCTTGCGCTCTTTCTACAAGAGACACAACGTCCCCCATACCTAAAATACGCTCGGCCATACGATCTGGATAGAAAACATCAATTGCTTCCATCTTCTCACCTGTACCAACAAATTTGATTGGTTTATTTACAACCGATTTAATCGAAATTGCAGCTCCACCACGAGTATCACCATCTAATTTTGTTAAAATAACACCATCAAAGTTCAGGATATCGTTGAAAGCTTTTGCTGTGTTTACAGCATCTTGTCCTGTCATTGCATCAACAACGAACAATGTTTCCTGAGGCTGAATTGCTTTGTGAACACGAGCAATTTCATCCATCATTTCCTGATCTACTGCCAAACGACCAGCCGTATCGACAATAACTACGTTAAAACCATTTGCTTTAGCGTGTTTAATTGCGTTTTGAGCAATTTCAACAGGATTTTTATTTTCTGGCTCTGAGTAAACCTCAACACCTATTTGATCCCCAACAACATGCAACTGATTAATCGCCGCAGGACGGTAAATATCACAAGCTACAAGAAGTGGTTTTTTATTTTTCTTAGTCTTTAAAAAGTTGGCTAATTTTCCTGAGAAAGTTGTTTTACCAGAACCTTGCAATCCTGACATTAAGATCACCGATGGAGTTCCTGAAAGATTAATTCCGGCAACATCGCCACCCATTAATTCAGTCAACTCATCCTTCACTAACTTCACCAATAATTGTCCTGGCTGAAGCGTTGTTAAAACGTCCTGACCAATTGCTTTTTCTTTTACTTTGGTTGTAAAATCCTTTGCAATTTTAAAGTTAACATCGGCATCTAATAAGGCACGACGAACTTCTTTTAAGGTATCGGCAACGTTTACTTCTGTAATTTTACCGTGTCCTTTTAATATATGGAACGCTTTATCTAACTTATCACTTAAATTATCAAACATATTATTTTCTTTATTTGAAGTGCAAAGATAATCTAATTAGGTATTTCAGGCAATTTTTATTTGAGGGCATTTAACCGCAAAGTTCGCAAGGTTTTACGTAAAGTACGCTATGTTTCTTTGCTCGCAAATTCGGGAAGTCGCAAAGTTTTTTTGTTTCACGCAGATTTAAAAGTTTTAAGCAGATATTAAAAAATCTTTTTAATCCTTTAATCCGTGGCTATTAATTAAAAAGCGCAAAGGATATAAACCTTTGCGCCTCTGCAACTTTGTTCCTTTGAACCTTCCTACTAGAACTGGAAGTAGATAAACGGCTGTGAACCTGCTACTGCCGTTGCGTATACAATCCAGTAAACGAAACCTAGAATTACAGCCTTTAATAGTAACGGCGTTCTATCGAAAACCCATTTCATTTTGTCTGTAACAACTTCCGGTAAGAAGTGCCAAACATAACCGAACAACATTAATAAAAACACATTTTTATAGCCTAAAATGATAACTTTCCAGTTTTCCGGTTCGAAGGTTAACTGACCAATATTATTAATTACCTGTAATGCTGTTTCGAAATCTCGCGCGCGGAAAAAGATCCAGCAGAAAACAACAAAATGGAACGTAATTACGATCGAAAAGAATTTCCATAAGAAATTTGAACCTTCTTTTTTAGATGGAAAAAGCTCCATGAAAATTTTATGAACTGCTAATGCTAATCCGTGAAGTGCTCCCCAAACAATAAATTGCGCTCCTGCTCCATGCCACAATCCTCCTAAAAGCATCGTAGTAAATAAATTGAAATTGGTTACCAGCGTTTGATTTTTCTTCTTCGAAAGTAAAAATGAGAGACAAAAAACAATAATTGCCCCAATTGCAATTCCTAATGGAATGAAACTAATATTGATATTGGTGATTCCCCAAAGCAATAATCCGAAGAAGAATAAACTTGGAAATAAATATCCTGCGAATGAACCTTCGCGATTTCCTCCGATGGAAATATACAAGAAATCTTTCAGCCATGTTGATAATGAAATATGCCATCTTCTCCAGAAATCCGTAATAGACACCGATTTATATGGCGTTCTAAAGTTGGCTGGAAGTTTAAATCCAAGCAACAAAGCGATTCCTATTGCCATATCTGAATATCCTGAAAAGTCACAATAAATTTGAATGGCATAACCATAAGAAGCCATTAAATTTTCGAATGACGTATAACTCATCGGAGTATCAAAAACACGATCTACAAAATTTATCGAGATGTAATTTGAAATCACCGTTTTCTTAATCAATCCTCCAATAATCAAAAACAAAGCGTTGTTTACATCTTGTTTTGTCAGGTTTAATTTTTGGTAAATCTGAGGAAGGAAATCTTTTGCACGCACTATTGGTCCGGCAACTAACTGCGGGAAAAATGACACAAAAAATAAGTATTCGATATAATTTTTCGTCGGTTTAATTTCCTCGCGGTAAATCTCAATGATATAACTCATCGACTGAAAAGTATAAAACGAAATTCCGACCGGAAGAAAAACATTATGAAGTTCAAAATGACCGCTGAACATATCGTTGTAAGTCACAATCATAAAATTCATGTACTTGAAATAGCCCAGCAATCCTAAATTTAGGATGACACTTATTACCAAATATATTTTCTTAGTACTATCTTTTGTCGTCTTATAAATAATCTGACTCAAGCCATAATCGACTACAGAGGAAAGTAATAAAAGTAAAAAGTAAATTCCGCTTGACTTATAATAAAAGAAAAGCGAGAAGAGAATAACATACGTTAATCTCAAATAAAATGTCTTGCGTAAAAATCCATACACAAAATAAAAAACCAGAAATAATCCGAGGAATAAACCCGTATTAAACAGTAATTTTTCGTCAGGATTGTATATAAACCAACTTTTAGCCTGCTCTAATGTAACTTCACCAAAATTTTGAACAAACCAATTATTTATGTTATCAATTGTAATCAACTTAATTTTTCAATTTAAAATTATCGTATGCTTTTAAAAACGCCTGTGTAAACAAATTCCCCTGTTTTTCGTATCCTTTTTTAGAATAATGAACATAATCGGGACCAATTAATTTTTCAGCTTTTAATTTTCGGATTCCGTCCATTCCACCAAATTCATCATATAAATCCCAAACTGCAAAACCATCTGTTTCGGCACTTCTCAAAATATTTTTGGCGTAATCCTGCACGTAAATATTCGGTTTTCTGGCTTTTAACAAAGAAGGCGGCGGCGTCATTACTAGTATCGGAACATTAATATTTTGTTCTCTTATATTTTTTATGAATTCACGCAATTCTTTGATGTAAGCCGAAGCTTCCATGTGATCGTAGCTTTCATTTGTTCCAAGTGAAAAAACCAGCATATCGGGATGCAACGCTTTTAATTGTTCAAAGAATAAAGGATATTTATTGTAGTCTGAGAATTTTGCTCCGTTAACTCCAATACTGCTATAGATTAATCCCGGCGCATCTTTTTCTAAAACAATTCCGTTTAATTCAAATTTTGAAGCGTCTTTATTCGGGATCAAAAAGATTTTATCCAGTGCTTTTTCTGAATTGTAATAATGACAAAATGAATCTGATTCTACATCTAAAGAAACAAATGCAGAACTTTTGATCGTTTTGGGCTTGGTTTCGTTTGTTCGAATTTTTAATGTTCTTCCCGCACGAATATTGTCTGATTTTAAACGGTTATCTTTTTTAATTTCGGCAACTGAAACATTATATTTATCTGCAATAGTCGAAATTGCTTCCCCTTTTTTTATTTTATGATTAATTACTTTTCGTTCTGTTGACTGAATAATATTGGTTTGAGATGATGTTGCCAAATCAAACATATTCTGGTTTTGAGGTGTAATAATTTTAATCGAATTAAACTTGTATGCCGGATCTTTTATATTTAATTCGACTGCAAAACCGCCACTATCTCTCCAAAGTCCAATTCCGCTTAAACCAACAGGACAATTTTTGTGAGGATGAATATTGCGATAACTTTCCCAAGTTCTGTTAGAACGAAAACGCTCATTATAAGATCCGTTTGTTTTGGCTAATTGATAGGGGAAAACCAAACCTCGTCCGGCATTTCCAAATCGTTGTTGCAGGTTTTTTCTAATTTCATTGGTCATTAAATCTCCCTGAATATGTGAATCGCCAATATGAACAATGTTTATCTTCTGACTTTTATGACTATCATTTTCATTTAATTTATGAAAAAGATTTTCTAAAACTTTTGCATTATAAATTTTATCTTCAGCAAAAGATTCAACTGTAATGGTGTCAGTTTTAGTATTCATAGATTTCGTTATTGGAAGTAGAATTGTCTTTTGTATTTCATCATTTGGAGATAAAAAAAGACAACAAAAGAAAATAATTAGTTTATTCATTTACACTATCTTTTTTGACAGATATTGAATCTGTATTAGTTTTCCGAACTGCTTTTTTAGCTTTTTCAGCATCACGTTTTTCGCGTAACTGCTTATATTCTTCGTATCCTTTATTTAACTGATCGTACAATAACCTGCCAATAGCTTTTGCACCGCGCTGATTAAAATGCGTGTAATCTTTATTGGCTCTTGCAGGTGTTTCGTCAACCCATTTAACCATCGATCCATCTCCGCCCATCAAAGTGTAAAGATTCACAAATCCAGATTGAGATTCTAAAGCATATCTTTTTTGAGCTTTCATCAAAGGTACAACAGCCGAATCGGTTTTCATTTCCAAATCATATTTTGTTGATTTATCTGCAGTAGAAACAATCAAAATTGAAACTCCCGGAAAAGATGCTCTTATTTTATTTACAGCCCTTTTCATTCCTTTTTCATACCAATAGTAATTTTTGGTACCATAATTCAAAACGTTGGTTCCGTAATGCAAAACAACTAAATCATATTTTAAATTATTATTAAAAGCTCGCATTACATCTGCATCGAACATTGAAATTGGCAATCCTGAATTTCCTCTTTGCGAAAAATTATCAACATGCACACCGCTTCCGTTATCAAAATTAAAACCGTAAATCGGAATAGAATCGGCATGAACAAAGTTAGCCTTAAATGCTTTTATACTTCCAGAAGAAACTTTGATCGTGTTAACCAAATTGTTTGGAACAAGATTTTTTCGAAGTGTATCTTTTCCGATAATAAAATTCACATTTCCTCTTTTAGAAGATTTTCCATAAAACAAAGTTGGATTATCTAAAGAAGTTGAAAATTTATTTTTCCCCGCTTCGTATTCTACCCAGGTTGCATTGGTTTTATCATTTGCAAAAAACACGTGACCGTTAACCCCAAAAGGACTTAAAGGTCTTTTAACATTTAAATACGACTGCGCTTTCCAGTTTTTAGAATAAACCGATTTTATCGACCCTCTTGATGCAGCAGATTCAGAAGTTATTGATACAAATCCAACTCCATTTCCTCCAAAACGTTCCTGATAATTCGTTCGAACATCCTGAACGATCAAATCTCCATCGGTCATTGAATCTCCATAATATGCAATACGAACTCTCGATTGTGGATTTTTTTCTAGTTGATATAACTTCTCGTAAAATGAAACCAGGTATTGATATCCTTTATAGTTTTCGAAAGTTTCTGATGGAAATTCGATTCCTTCAGTATCTTCAAAAACGATTTCCTTTTGTGCTTCTTGTTGTTCCGCTTCAGCGATACTATCGTTTTCAAGAGATAAAGAATCATTGGCAACCGACTCTAAAAGCATACTATCAATTAATACATTTTTAGAATCTATTTTACTATCCGAAAAGATTTTATCCGGCAAAACTTGTTTAAATCCAATAAAAGCTACAAATGCCAACGCGACAATTGCGAAAGACTGAAAAAAATATGATTTTGTATTCACTTACTATTTATAATTTGAAGAATGGTTTCTCAGGAAAAACAATTAAGATTTCCTGTTAATTCCACATTAAAAAAACAGGCACAAAGATAGCGTTAAACATTAATTTACACCTGATTTTAACACTAAAATAAAAAAACATAAAAAGAGACCAGATAAATCCAACCTCTCCAAAAAAATAAAAAAACAAAGCTAATGAAGGAACTAATTTTTAAGTCGGATTTATTTATAGTTTAAAACATTCCGTACTTTTTTTAAATGACACATATTATTTCAAAAATGCAAATTGAAATGTTAGGCGGCCTCTTTTAAGGTTAACCAATACTCCATCAGTAAATTTTACTTTATAAACATTCCCTGAAGTATCTTTACCACATAAAAACGATCTGTTTTAAGAACAAATTGAGAAATTGAATTTCTGTTTGAATCTGTACTTGCGGTAACTCCTCTCCAGTTTGAACTAATATTTCTTTGATCAGCGGAAAATCTTCGCTACAAATGGCAAACTCTTTTTGACAGACACCAAGACTTAAATTTAGAAGCTAAAATTGATAGAAAAGTTTTGTATTCTCTTTGCTTGATTTAAAACCAGACGCTTCAAAAGCATAAACAGACAAAATTATCCACAAGTTCGTAAAATAAAAATGTTAGTTATGAAAAAACCGATAGCTCCAAAAGCTATCGGTTTTTTTTAAAAAAATTATCGGTTTCAAAAATCTATTTTTTATCCCAGAATAGTTTTGTGTTCATTAGATCACCACCAATAGCGGCAGCTGCTTTAGTATAATTAGTTCCATTTTGGAATTGTTCTACTCCAGGATAAGTATATCTAACGGGAACTGTTAAGAATCCTCTATTTTTTGCAGAAGTGGATGGTACTAGTTTTGGAAAATCTAATCTTCTGTAAGAAGTCCATGCTTCGAAACCTCTGTTGTATAGTGCAAACCAAGCTTGCATTCCAATTTTTTCTTGCCACGTGGCTCCACTAGCAGCATTTGTATAAGCTACTTTTGGTAAAAGTTTATACGCATTTGCATCAGCTTGAGTCAATCCCCAGTCAGCATAAGAAGCATCTATTCCAGCATTATAATAAATTTGGGCTTGTGCTGTACCTCCGGGAATCAAATTTTTCTCGGCAGCTTCGGCTAATAAAAATTGTAACTCAGCATAATCAAATAAAGTGCCTGGAAAGAGAGCATTATTCAATGTGCTTGTAATATGAGAATATGTACCAAAAACATTCGCTTCACCATAAGTTCCTCCTACAAATCTTCTTCCAGCTGGAATAACCGGAGCTGGCGCAGTTGCATTGGTGAAATATTTATCCATTCTTTTATCTCCTCCTACCGCATCCATTGCAGCCACAAAAGGCTCAGCAGGAATAAAGTCATCTCTTTTGCTTGTTACCAAATCAGCATACAACGGATTTTGATTTCCAGCAGTTGACAAATAATTCAGTTTTGTATTGTCAGCATTACTTGCTAGTGCGCCTGAAGCTAGTGCCGCCTGAATTTGTGCAGCAGCGTATGCAGGATCTACATCAGAAATATTTACAGCCAGTCTAATTATCATAGAATTAGCAAACTTAGCCCATTTTGCATTACTCGCTTTATCACCATTATAAATAAGATCAGCACCTCCAAAATTAGGATCTGTCGTATTAGATTTTAAGATAGTGGCATCTGCAGCTAATCTTTTAATAAGATCTTTATAAATAGTTTTAGCATCATCATAAGCAGGCAGCGGATGATTTTTAATATCTAATGCTTCTGTATAAGGAACATCACCAAAAGTATCTACCAATACACTATAGCTATAACACTCAAAGACATCAATTAAAGCCAATTTACTTTGTTTCGTCGTAATTTCAGAAGGGGAAGCCGCAATTTCAGGTTTAATTAATTCTCTGGATGCTTTTAAATCCATCAATACATCTCTGTATAAAACTAAAAAATGGGTATCTGGAATTTTTCTTCCCGTGATGTCGTATTGACTTTCATTAGGATAGGTAGTTTCTGTCCACTGTTGAGCAAATAATCTGAAAACATTATAATTCACAGATGTACTCACCATTTGGTCTGTAACTTTTTTCTGAGCATTTGTAAATAAATATTCAGCCTTAGTAATCGTTGGCCTTTTAGGATCAACATTCTCATCTGTTATATCACTACATGATGAGACTAGTGTAATGATGGATAATAAAAAAAATATCTTTTTCATAATTTAGAATTTTAAAGTTAGGTTACAACCTATATTTCTTGTTGTTGGAAGTGATCCACTTGAATAACCTGCAGCTAAGTTCCCTGAACTAAGTCCACTTTCTGGATCAGCGTCCGGAAGATTTTTATGAATTATCCACAAGTTTGAACCTACAAGAGAAAGACGTAAATCATTTAAACCTATTTTTTTAACAGTTTGTGCGGGAAAACTATAAGTAATATTTACTTCTCTCAATTTTATAAAACCAGCATCATATACAAAGGCTTTTTGAGGGTTTTTAGTGTACCCATATATACTTCCCGCAACTTCAGGATGTGGCGTTCTGATAGTATTTGGCAAACCAGTCGTCTGATCTACACCCGGAAGTATAACACCACCCCCATTTGCGATAGTATTTCTCACAGGTTTACCTAGCTCATTATTTCCCGCTGTTGATTTATACAAACCAGAATCTTGTCCATAATATTGATCAAGAGAAAAAATATCTCCACCTTTTTGCATGTCTATTAAAAAACCTAATGAAATTTGTTTGTATGTAAATTTATTACGTAAACCACCAATCCAGTCTGGAGTAACATTACCAATAACATTTGTAGTTGTAGTGGTCATTACATAAGAACCATTACTAGTGATTCTTTGTCCATCAGGTGTATAAGTGTAATCTCTTCCGATAATATCACCATACGGCTGTCCAACTTTTGCAATGATACTTACATTTCCTTGAAAAGTTCCTAATGTAATAGTTTCAATACCAGGCGCTAAAGAAACAACTGTATTCTTGTTTTTAGACCAGTTTACAAAAACATCCCATTGAAAATCTTTTGTTTTTACCGGTGTTGCATTAAACTGAACCTCAAGCCCTTTGTTCTCCACAGATCCAGAATTGATATATCTTTGTGAAAGTCCTGTCGAAGTTGAATAATCTACAGGAAATATTTGATCAGAACTTAAGCTTTTATAGGCGCTCACATCAAACCCAAGTCTTCTGTTCAAAAACTGCATCTCTAAACCAATTTCTTCTGAAGCTGTTTTTACAGGACGTAAATTTGAGTTGTTTCCAATATTGGGTATAGAATAAAGTTGTGCTGAACCAAATGGATTGAATTTAGTATAGACATCTTGTAATGAATATAAATCAATATTTCCTTGAGGATTTTCAGCATAACTTGCTCTTACTTTCCCAAAAGATAACCATGGTTGATTAATATGTTTTGTGAAAACATAACTTGCTGAAGTAGAGAAAGTATTTACTGAATTATTTCCTGTGGGTAAAGTAGAAAAAGCATCATGTCGGAAGGTTCCATCCAAAAACAAAAAATCTTTGAAACCTAAAGATACAGAAGCATAACCACTATTTACTCCAGAATTATCTTCTCTTTCTACTGCAAAAGGACTAGGTGATACTGAATTAGATAATGCGTAAATTCCTGGTATAATAAGCCCGCCTTCTGTTGAAGAGAGAGTAGATGTTCGTCTTGTTCTCAAAGCATTAGCTCCTACAAGTCCATTCAAAGAAAAATCATCTGAAAGGTTCTTCTTGAAATTTAAAGTGAATTGGTAGTTTTGTTCAGAAAACATACCTTCATATTTTTGATATCCTGAAGGTACTGTCTGTCTGTTTATTCCAAATGTAGCATTTAGAGACCCTGTCGCCTTTCTTTCTTCTCGTAGTTCGGCATAACTATCTGTACTTATTTTTCCAGAAGCAGACAACCAATTATTTATCTTATAATCTAATTGAGCATAACCAATAAAACGGTTTCTTTCATCAGACTGGTAATTTTTATATCTTGTGAAGTATGGATTATCCCAATATTTTGGACTAGTATTACCATTGGCAGGATCACCCATATTCCATGAGATATTTTGACCTTCTGATCTTTCAAAAACTTCTTTTTGTTCTTTTATATCTGCGTTTGTAGCCCACCATTGACGGAAAACGCTCGCCACGTTATCTCCACCATATCCTGTTGTATTTCGACCAACAGTATTCTGATTAGAATAATTTGCAAAAACACTTGCCGATAATTTATCCGTAAATTTATGATTCAATTTAAGGCTGAAATTATTCTTTTTCAATTCACTATTCGGTAAAATACCATTTTGCTTGAAATTGTTTAGGTTCAACACGAAATTAGTTTTCTCATTACCATCTTCTAAAGAGACAGAATTATTGAATGTCTGTGCTGTCTGAAAAAACGTAATTGGGCCATTTTTAGCAGCTTGCCACGTCGTTTTCTTACCATAATTATTTGAAAAAGGAGTATAAGCATCCCACTGATAAACAGAAAGGCCTGGATCAAAAGCCACACCATAAGAAGCATCATCAACAGTTGTCGCTACCTGATTTCCGTTTTTGTCGATTGTAAAGAATGCACCTGTAGGCCCTGTTGGAATCCCTTTTGGATTTCCGGCACTATCATATGTTGGCCCATATCCCTGGCCATATTTAGTTTGATATTCCGGGAAAGTTGACTTGTCAATAGTACCTATAGTAAATTCACTAGAAACAGTAACTCCCATTCCTTTTTTA
This sequence comes from Flavobacterium aquidurense, assembly GCF_031458035.1. Taxonomy (GTDB): domain Bacteria; phylum Bacteroidota; class Bacteroidia; order Flavobacteriales; family Flavobacteriaceae; genus Flavobacterium; species Flavobacterium aquidurense_C. The sequence continues at coordinate 19,860 of NZ_JAVDXR010000008.1, read as the reverse complement.
GATTTTCCCTTTTTGGTCGTAATCATAATAACACCATTACCTGCCTGCCATCCATACAATGCAGATGCAGCTGCTCCTTTCAGAATATTTAAGGTTTCAATATCATCAGGATTAATATCCATACCTGCGTTACCGTAGTCATAAGTATTACGGGCGCCAGTAGATTGATTTGCCGAGTTTCCTTGAGACACATTAGTATTAGTATTACTATTATTAATTGGCATACCATCGATAACAATCAACATTTGATTATCACCCGTAAGGTTTTTAACTCCCCTCGAGACTACATTAGTAGATCCTCCAAAATTGGTGTTTTTTCGAATGTTAACACCAGCTGCTTTTCCAGAAAGTTCATTAAGAAAATTTGCACTAGAAGCACCCGCCGACAAATCACTACCAGAAATCTCTTGTGTAGAGTAGCCAAGCGATTTTTTTTCTCTCTTTATACCTAATGCAGTTGTAACGACTACATCAGCTAATTGAGTAGCATCATCCAACAACTTCACATGGAGCGAAGAAGAACTTGCCGATACTTCTTGAGATTTCATGCCCACGAAGCTAAATAGCAAAACATCAGTTGAAGATGCCTTAATCGTAAATTTTCCATCAAAGTCTGTTTGTGTTCCAGCTTTCGTTCCTTTAACCAAGACACTTACACCTGGAAGTGGCATTCCGGCCTTGTCTGAAACAATACCTGAAACACTTCTTCCTTGTGCAAATGTAATTTGCGACACCAGTGCTAAAAACAGCACTAAGAATCCATTTAATTTTAGTTTCATTATTTTATTTTTTTGAATTATTGGGCGCAACTTATTACTTTAAATTAATTTTAACAAGAAATTTAAAACATTTAACAATTATTATTATAATAAAAATATTACATATTTTGCATTTTAAACAGAAGACTGAATTATAACATTCAGATATAGAGACATTATAAAAATATTTTTCCTGAAATTTTGTAAGAGAAATTTCAAGACGAACTTTTCTAAAAGACGAGAAAAAATTAAATTTTCCAAACATTTTTTTTGCCGAACAATCGGGGACTAATAAATGTTGGAATAAAAAAAACCGTCCAAATTGACTTTGGACGGCTTACCTTATAATTTTTTTCACTAAAAGCTTACTAATTCAAAATAGTTAAAAATGAATATAAGGAATATGATTGTGACTACAGCAATACTCTGTAATCATCAAAATCTACAATATTTTGTAAGGATAGTAATGCTTAGAAGCGGATCGAATAATTGTGTTGTGGTATTGGAATAATTATCAACCTTGTCGCAAGAATTGCTTTTGGCTATACAAATATATAAGAATTTTAATACGTATGAAATTTTTTTGAGAAAAAATTTAAAATATTTCTTACAATAACATTCGTGTTATACTTGCAAGGTAACTACCTCACACACACAAAAAAAACAATAACTACTTTAAAACAAATATGTTATGTTTTAAAATTTAAAAAATATTCATAAAAAAAAACCGATAGTAAAAACTATCGGCTTTTCTATTTTATATCATTTTTAGATATCTACATTCTCTCCGGAACTTCAATTCCTAATAATGTAAAAGCAGATTTTATAACTTCGGCTACTTTTTGAGAAAGCTGCACTCTAAAGATTTTCTTAGTCAAATCAACTTCGCCTAAAATATGAACTGATTGATAGAACGAATTATACTCTTTTACCAAATCATACGTGTAATTTGCGATCAAGGCAGGACTATGATTTTGTGCTGCATTCTGAATTACTTCCGGGAAAAGTTCGATTTGTTTTACCAATTCTTTTTCTTTTTCATGTATTTCTTCGATGGTAGTTTTTGCTGAAAAATCAAAATCAGCTTTACGAATAATCGATTGAATTCTCGCGTATGTATATTGTATAAATGGACCTGTATTACCAGCGAAATCAACTGATTCTTCCGGATTAAACAAAATACGTTTTTTAGGATCTACTTTTAAGATGTAATATTTTAAAGCTCCAAGACCAATTGTTTTGTACAATTTAGCTTTTTCTTCTGCAGAATAACTCTCTAATTTTCCTAAATCTTCAGAAATTTGCTGTGCGGTATCAGTCATATCCTGCATTAAATCATCAGCATCAACTACGGTTCCTTCACGGCTTTTCATTTTTCCGGAAGGCAAATCTACCATTCCGTATGATAAATGATAAAGACTTGAAGCCCAGTCAAAACCAAGTTTTTTCAGAATTAAGAATAAAACTTTAAAGTGATAATCCTGTTCGTTTCCTACCGTATAAACCATTCCACCAACATCTGGCATATCTTTTACACGCTGAATAGCTGTTCCAATATCCTGCGTCATATAAACTGCAGTTCCATCAGAACGCAATACGATTTTGCGGTCCAGACCTTCATCTGTCAAATCAATCCAAACTGAACCATCAGGATCTTTTTCAAAAACGCCGCTATCAAGACCTATCTGAACAACATCTTTTCCTAATAAATAAGTGTTGCTTTCGTAGTAATATTTATCAAAATTAACACCCAGATTAGTATAAGTTGTAGCAAAACCATCATAAACCCATTGGTTCATCATTTTCCAAAGCTCAATAACTTTCGCATCTCCAGCTTCCCATTTTTTAAGCATATCCTGAGCCTCCACAATAATTGGTGCTTGTTTTTTTGCTTCTTCTTCGGTTTTGCCAGCTTCTACTAATTGATTAATTTCGGCTTTGTAAGCTTTATCAAACTCAACATAATATTTACCAACTAATTTATCTCCTTTTAAATTTGAACTTTCCGGAGTTTCTCCATTTCCAAATTTTTCCCAAGCCAGCATCGATTTACAGATATGGATTCCGCGATCATTAATGATTTGAGTTTTATATACTTTTTTTCCAGAAGCTTTAATAATTTCAGCTACAGAATATCCTAATAAATTGTTACGAACGTGACCTAAATGCAGAGGCTTATTTGTATTTGGCGAAGAATACTCAACCATAATTGCCTTATCTTCCGGGTTTGGCGTTACATAACCAAATTTAGTATTGTCTTTTATTTCATTAAAGAAATTCAAATAATAACGATCTGCAATTACAATATTCAGGAAACCTGATACTACATTAAAACGTGCTACTTCTGCAACATTTTCTACTAAATAATTTCCGATTTTATTTCCTAATTCTACAGGATTGCTTTTCGTCAATTTTAGTAAAGGAAAAATTACCATTGTTATATCTCCTTCAAACTCTTTTCGGGTTGTTTGAAATTCGATTTTATCAACAGTAACATCAAATAATGCTTGTATTGCTTTTTGTATAGAAGGTGTAAGAATTTGTGATAATGACATGTAAACTTATTTTAAAGTGAGCAAAGATACTGCTTATTCATCAATTACAGAAAACGAAAAACATATAAAATCGAACAAAACACTTAGAATTTCTTAAAAAGTTAATTGTTTTGAATGTTAAAATTATCAAAAAATTAAAACACTAATCTTCTAAAAAACAGAACACATAACGACAAAAAACATTTTTTTTACTTTTTTTCTGTAACATATCAATAGTAAAAGAGTCTTAATAGGGACTTCGAATTCATTTTCAAGTCAAAATAATCTAACAAAATCAAAATAATCATCATCAATCAAATCAAAATAATCATTTATTAATTATGAAATTAAAATTCTTTCTGCTTGCATTACTGGGTGTAATGGCAACAGCACAGGCCCAAAATTCGGGAGCGGTTTCTGGAAAAATTACCGAAAAATCAAATAATGCACCTGTTTCTTATGCAACAGTTTCTATCAAAGAAAATGGAAAAGTGGTTACAGGGGTGAATACTGATGATAACGGGGATTTTACAATTAAAAATCTGGCATTAAAAAGTTATACTATCGAAATTCAATATATTGGATTTAGAAAGTATATTGGTTCTGTAATTTTAAGCGACAGCAAAAAGACTGCGACTTTAAACGTTGCTCTTGAAGAAGAAGCTACTCAACTTAAAGGTGTAAATATCGTGGCTGAACGCTCGACTATGGAACAAAAAATTGACCGAAAAGTAATTACCGTCGGAAAAGATTTGACAACTGCGGGAGCTTCTGCATCTGATATTATGAGCAATATTCCGTCAGTAAACGTAGATCAGGACGGAAAACTTTCACTTCGTGGAAACGATAACGTGCGTGTATTAATTGACGGAAGACCATCAAATATCGATCCTGCGCAATTGTTGAAACAAATTCCTTCAACTTCTATCAAAAAAATTGAGTTGATTACAAATCCAAGTGCAAAATACAATCCGGAAGGAATGTCTGGAATCATCAACATTATTTTGCATAAAAATGCGAACACTGGTTTCAATGGAACCTACAGTGGTGGTATTACTTTTGGAAAAACTGCAAAATACAACCAATCATTAGATTTGAATTATAAGACCGGAAAAGTAAATTTCTTTGGAAACGCAGGACAAAATTTTGGTACCTATTATAATGAAGGCCATATTATCAGATTGGACCAGGATATAAATCAAAACTTGGATATCTCAAACGATAATGATAATTATTTGTATAAAGTTGGTATGGATTACTTAATCAATGATAACAATACTTTATCTTTTTATACCAATCAAAATAAATCTACCGGAACCGGAATTGTACAAACAGATATTAATTATAATAATGGTGATCCAAACGTTTTAAACATCTATCAAAATTCTACATACCAAGGCCCAGGCACAACCGGAACTTACAATTTAGCCTACAAACATATCTTTAAAAAAGAAGGACATACTTTAGATTTTGAAGGAAACTATAGTGACACTAAAGAGATTCAAGATTCAAATTTTGACACGCAAACAACAAAACCTGACAACACGTCAAGTGCTATTGTATATGAGGATTTTATTAATGATAAAAGAAAACTTAGCACTTTAAACATTGATTATGTAAATCCGTTAAATGACAAAACAACGCTTGAAGCTGGAGCTGAAGCCAGAATCACGAGAACAAATAATGATTATAATACTGGCAATCCTTTAGTTGCTCCTGAAAACCAATTTTCTAACTACACTTATGATACTGATATTTATTCAGCTTACGTAACTTTTGGTCAGAAATTCAAAAAATTCAGTTACCAGGTCGGAACCCGTTTTGAAAGTTATAAAGTTGCTGCAAACTTAAATCATGGCCAAACAAAATTTGATGATGATTATATTACATTATATCCATCAGCTTATTTAACTTATAATTTAAATGAGAAAAACGTATTGCAATTAAGCTACAGCCGTCGTGTTGACCGCCCAAGTTTAGAGCAGACAAAACCAATTCGTGAGTTTTCTACTCCATTAGTAACTTCATACGGAAATCCGGAATTAAGACCTCAGTTTACAAACTCTGTAGAGGTAAATTATACTAAAACTCTTGAAAAAGGAAGTGTAACAGGGGGTGTCTTCGTACGAAGTATTAATGATCAAATCAGTAGAACTTTAAGCCCTGATCCAAATGATGAATCGGGTTATAAACAAATTTTGAGCTATACTAATTATGATAACAGCAGCTCTTATGGTTTTGATCTTTCGTTAAACTATAAGCTTACAAAGTGGTGGGATATCCAACCGTCTGTTGATTTTTCAAGTATAAATCAGCATGGTGTTGTATTTGTATATGATCCTGCAACAAAAACAAGTTCACCATTGGAGCGCAGTGTTACAACTTCAGCATTTAATGCGCGTATGAACTCGAATTTCAAGCCTACAAAACGTTTAAGCTTTTTATTATTCGGTTTTTACAGAGGACCTGTAGAAGAAATTCAACAACACAGAAATGAAATGTACAAAATAGACATTGGTTCACGTTATACATTATTAGATAACAAGATGAACATCAGTGTACGTTTCAATGACGTTTTCAATACTATGAAATATTCTTTTGACGGAATTTATCCTTATCCGCAAAGAGGACAGTTTAGCTGGGAAAGCCAAACGGTTTATTTAGGATTAACTTACAACTTTGGAGGAGCAAAAATCAAAAACCTTCAACGTAAACAAAGAGAAGATAACACTAACAAAGGTGGTGGTGGAATGTTTTAATCCCGCTTTTATTAGTAGATTTTAATAGTTCTTGTAGAAAAGAAAAGCCTGGAGTATGCCAACTCCAGGCTTTTCTTATTTATATTCTATAAAAAGTTTTTTAATTCTTTTATTTCTTCAGGATTTGCTATTTCTGTATTATCCGTGATTGCTGACGAATGATAAAAAGTTGGCTCTAATTTATCCTGCAATAATTTGATATTTGAAGACCTTAAACCTCCACCAGGCATAATTTCAATTCTTTCTTTAGCCCATTTTTGAATCTTTTCTAAAGCAAAGATTCCTTCTTCGACATTAATCTCCTGACCAGAAGTCAGAATGGTTTGAAAACCGCAGTCAATCACATCTTTAAGAGACTGTTTAACATCTTTCACAGCATCAAAAGCACGATGAAAAGTGCATGAAAGCGGCTGCGCTAAATTAACTAATTCTTTATTTCGCCTTTTATTGACACTTCCGTTATCTTTTAAAATTCCAAAAACAAAACCATCAACACCTAACTTTTTGAATTGCTTTATATCCTGTTTCATTTCCACAAATTCATCGTCAGTGTAAACAAAATCTCCTCCTCGAGGCCTAATGATAACATGCATTTTAATCGTTAATTTTTCGCGTACTCTGACCGCCAAAATAGTATTTGGAGTGGTACCGCCAAGCTGCATATTTTCGCACAATTCGATTCGATCGGCTCCATTTTCCTGAGCGATTAATGCCGATTCGTAATTGAAACAAGCTATTTCGAGTTGATTTTTTTTCATTGTTTATAAGAATAAAAGACTTTAAATTCTCTCAGCTTAATACTATATAATAACAAAATTATTAATTAAAACCGAGATGTCACCCTGAGCGAAGTCGAAGGCTAATTTACTACTAAACTTTCTTTTTATTAAAATTTTTATGCGATGTTTCGTTTAAGCATTCTCAAAGCTTTTTTAAATCTTCCCATTTATCATTTATTATCGCCTCTTTCTTTTTCCTGCTCCAGCCTTTTACTTGTTTTTCGAATGCTATGGCTTGATTTACATCATTAAACTCTGTCCAAAAAACCAAATCTAATGGTCTTTTATTAAAAGTATAACAGTCTTTATTTAAACCAAAATTATGCTCATTTAATCTTCTATCTATATTATTTGTTATTCCGGTGTAGTAACTATTATCCGAGCATTTTAAAATGTATACATAATATCTTTTCATCCTTTAATGTTTTAAAAAACACTTAAAAGTAAGAAAAATATTTCATTTGTAGGTTGGAATGTTTTTAATAGTCATTTGTCATTCTGAGCGGAGTTGAAGGCGTGTCAATTGGAGCCGGGCTTCGACTTCGCTCAGCCTGACAATATTGCAAAACATAACAAAATTATATCTTTTAGCCACGACTGTAATCCTGAGCGAAGTAGAAGACGTGCCAATTGGAGTCGGGCTTCGACTTCGCTCAGCCTGACATGCATTACGCTCAGCCTTTCAAAATAGACATAAAAAAAACCTGCTCCAAAATGAAGCAGGTTCTCAAATATAATTTTAAGGACGGACTACCATTTAATAATAGCACTTGCCCAAGTGAAACCACTTCCGAAGGCTGCTAAAACTACTGTATCTCCAGATTTGATTTTTCCTTGTTCCCAAGCTTCTGTCAAAGCAATCGGAATAGATGCTGCAGTTGTGTTTCCGTATTTCTGAATGTTATTATGCACCTGATCATCAGATAATCTGAATTTATTCTGAATGAATTGCGAGATTCTTAAATTCGCCTGATGCGGAATCAACATATCAATATCTGAAACCTGCAAACCATTTGCTTCTAAACCTTCATTGATTACCTCAGCAAAACGAACAACTGCATTTTTAAATACAAATTGTCCATTCATATATGGATAATAACTTTCGTCATTAGGATCATTGTCTGCAATTATATCAGTTACCCAACGCGCCCCCATTCCTGGTGCCTGCAAAGCTAGTTCTTCAGCATGCTGACCTTCTGAATGTAAATGTGTTGATAAAATTCCTTTTGACAAATCTTCTTCACGGCTCAAAACAGCTGCTCCTGCTCCATCTCCAAAAATTACCGAAACTCCGCGTCCACGGGTTGTCATGTCTAATCCGGTTGAATGAACTTCAGAACCAATTACCAAAATATTTTTATACATTCCGGTTTTAATATATTGATCTGCAACAGAAATTGCATAAACAAAACCAGAACATTGATTTCTAACATCTAACGCTCCAACTGTTCTTAATCCTAAATCACGTTGTACTAAAACTCCTGGTCCTGGGAAATAATAATCAGGACTTAATGTAGCAAAAACTACAAAATCAATATCTTCTTTGGCTACGCCAGAACGTTCTATTGCAATTTTAGCTGCTTTTACTCCCATTGAAGTTGTGGTGTCCTCTCCACGAATGATGTGTCTGCGCTCCTGAATTCCGGTTCTTTCCTGAATCCATTCGTCATTCGTTTCAATTAGCTTAGACAAATCATCGTTGGTCACAACATTTGAAGGAACATAATACCCTAAGCCCGCTATTTTTGAATGATACATATTCTTTTATTATTTGTTAAAAAATTGGATTACAAATTTACGTATACTTTAAAACATAAGCGTCCAAATTACTATTTTTTTCGTTATTAGCAATTTAATATAGTTCAATTATGCATTAGGTAACGTTCTTTTATTAAAGAAAAAACAGTTTTTACAGTAAAAACCTCAAAAGTATCAAAAGAGCGCAAACTTAGTGTAACATTATTTAAGTACTTTAGTCAAACATTCTGAATACCATTTTTAAACCAATAAAATTCTAATTATGAAATTAAAGGTTACACTATTACTATTCTTAAACGTAGGTTTCTTTGCATTTGCGCAAGAAAACTTAACTTATCAAAAACCATCTAAATCCATTTTAGATTTAGCTGATTATGAAAGGGCTCCGACGGTATCGATGGATACTAAAAAAGAATACATGTTATTTATGTATCGAAGCACTTATAAAACATTAGACGATTTAAATCAGGAGGAACTTCGTTTAGGAGGATTAAGAATTAATCCTATCACCAATATTTCAAGTACGGTAACCTATCTGAATAATTTAAAAGTTCGAAAAGTAAATGGAAAAGAGGAAATTCAGGTTGCAGGTTTACCTCAAAATCCTAAGATCAGTAATATCCTTTGGTCTCCAAACGATAAAAAAATATTGTTCTCACATACTACTGCTACAGGAGTTGAACTTTGGGTTTTGGATGTTGCATCGGCGAAAGCCACAAAACTTACAGAGGCAACTGTAAACGCTAATCTTGGCAATCCGTTTAGTTGGTTTTTAGATAATGAAACTATTTTGGTAAAGATGCTTCCTAAAGACAGAAAACCATTATTAGATTCTAAAAAAGACTTACCAACAGGACCGATTATCTCAAATACATCCGGGACAAAATCTCAGAACAGAACGTATCCTGATATGCTAAAAAATCAGAATGATGAAATCAACTTTGAGAACATTATTACATCAGAATTATACAAAGTAAATCTAAATGGAACTGCAACCTTATTTAAAGATGCGGCAATGTATTTTGGCGAAAAAATTTCTCCTGATGGAAATTATGTAATGCTGACTACGATTCAAAAACCATTTTCATACGTTGTTCCTTTATACAGGTTCCCTTCTAAAACTATTGTTTATGACGCAAGAGGAAAAGAAGTTAAAACGGTAAATGATGTTCCGTTAAACGAAGTGATTCCAAAAGGTTTCATGGCGGTTAGAAAAGGAAAAAGAGACATGGCCTGGAGAACGGATAAACCGGCAACTTTATATTATACCGTAGCTTTAGACGAGGGAGATCCTGCCAATAAAGTTGATTTTAGAGACGAAGTTTTTCTTTGGGACGCGCCTTTTACAAATGACGCAACTTCATTGGTAAAAACACCACAACGTTTTAGCAACATTACTTGGGGTAACGACCATATTGCAATGATTTCTGATGAGTGGTATGATACTCGTAACACTAAAACGTATGTAATAAATCCGTCAAATCCTGCTCAACAACCAAAAGTAATTACAGACAGAAATTCTCAGGACGTTTATTCAGATCCGGGTGTTTTTGAAACAAAGAAGAATGAATACAATAAATATGTTTTGGCTATCGAAAATGATAATGCTTACCGTATTGGAGATGGCTACACAAAAGAAGGCCAATTTCCTTTTATTGATGAATTCAATTTAAAAACATACCAGTCAAAACGCATATATACTTCTCCTTATAAGGATAAAAAAGAAGATTTATTAGAAATTGAAGATTTCAAATCTGGTAAAGTTTTAGTTCAGATTCAATCGAAAAATGAATATCCTAATTATTATTTCAGAAACATCAAAAAACAAAACAGCCTGACGCCAATAACCTCTTTCCAAAATCCATTTGAAAGCATTAAAAATGTCAGCAAAGAAGTAATCAAGTATAAACGTAAAGACGGTGTTGAACTTTCTGGAACTTTATATTTGCCTGCAGGTTACGATAAGGTAAAAAAAGAGAAATTACCTTTATTAATCTGGGCTTATCCTGCAGAATATAAAGACAAAAACAGCGCTGGCCAATCGACACAAAATTCGAACGAATTTACTTTTCCTTATTATGGATCTTTTGTGTATTGGGTAACGAAAGGATATGTAGTTTTAGACGATGCGGCTTTCCCAATTATTGGAGAAGGAACGACAGAGCCAAATGACAATTTCATTTCTCAGTTAGTAGATAATGCAGCTGCTGCAATTGATGCCGTTGACGCTTTGGGATATATTAACCGTAAAAAAGTTGCCGTTGGAGGACATTCTTATGGAGCATTTATGACTGCCAATTTATTGACACATTCTAATCTTTTTGCATGCGGAATTGCGAGAAGCGGTGCTTATAACAGAACACTGACTCCATTCGGATTCCAAACTGAACAAAGAAATTATTGGGAAGTTCCGGAAGTTTACAATACAATGTCTCCCTTTATGAATGCGGACAAAATGAAGACGCCAATTTTATTGGTTCACGGTGAAGCTGATAATAATCCTGGAACTTTTACTTTGCAGACAGAACGCTACTTCCAGGCTTTAAAAGGTTTAGGAGCTAATGCAAGAATGGTAATTTTGCCCAAAGAAGCTCATAGTTATGTTGCCAAAGAAAACATTCTACACTTACTTTGGGAACAAGATCAGTTTTTAGAGAAGTACTTAAAAAACTAGATTAAAATTTTAAAATAAAAAACCCGACAGCTTCGAAAACTGTTGGGTTTATTGTTTTTATAAGGTAAAGCGAATTATCTAATTATCAAATTGACACATTTTCTAATTAAAGATAATTTAAGCCTAAGAAAATTTCCTGCTCCAGCGGCAAATCAATTTCACTTTCAAAAAAGATTAATTGTCTTTTATAAACTGTTTCAATCAAATAATGATTTCCTCTGAAATAAGTTCGTCTAATTTTAACCGGTAATTTCGATTCCGAAAGCATTTTCAACTGATGCGGATACACTAATGTTTTGTGCGTTTCATCTTCGTAATCCAGCAATAAATGAGTTGGTATTTCATTTACTTCACCAAATAATGAAGCTACATATTTAGTCTGAGGATCTTCGTAAATTTTTGTGGGATTATCTTTTACTATAATTTCTCCATTTCGCATTACTATGGTTTCATCAGCAAACGATAAAGCATCTGTACTATCATGTGTTGCGATGATACAGGTAATTCCCTTTTGCCTTAAATATCGGAACAAATTTCGGCGTAAAGCATTTTTACGAAAAGCGTCAATTTGACTAAAAGGTTCATCCAGCAAAATAACTTCCGGTTCTAGAGCCAAAACTCTGACCAAAGCTACTCTTTGTTGTTGTCCTCCACTTAAAAATTTAGTCTTTACATTAGAGAATTGTTCCATTTCTACCATTTCCAACAATTCCTGAACACGAAGTTTTTTCATGTTTGCAAAACCGTTAGAAAGAAATTTTCCAACATTTTCAGCAACTGTCTCATATGGTGACAAATCAAAATCCTGAGCCAAATATTTCATATAAGGCATTCCCGGAATAAGATTATATTTTGGACCTAAAACAGGTTTTTCATTGTAAAAAATCTTGCCTTCGTCTAAATCATACAAACCGTACATTAATTTAAGCAGCGTACTTTTTCCGCAGCCGCTTTCGCCAATAATAGCAATGTTTTCACCTTTGTTAATAGTAAAAGAAACGTTTTTAATAACGGGTTTATCGGTATACGAAAAAGAAATATTCTGGATGTCGAGCATGGGTTATAATTGAAAGGCCAAATTTACAATGTTTAAGTTCTAAAGTCAAAAAAAAAGCTGCTTCAATTAAGAAACAGCTTTCAAGAATTTTTATTGCTTTTTGAAACTATTTAGCAGCTTCAGTTTTTGCATCATTTACCATTTTGTCATTTGCAGTAATTGCAAATTCAACACGACGGTTTTGAGTTCTTCCTTCCGGAGTATCATTTGTTGCAATTGGATCAGCAATTCCTAAACCTGAAGTTTTGAAACGGCTCGATTTTAATCCTTTAGCAACTAAATATGCTTGCACAGATGCAGCTCTTTGTCCTGAAAGTGTTAAATTATACTCTGGTTTTCCAGTATTATCTGTGTATCCGAAAATTTCGATATTAGTATCTCCGTATTCAGTAAATACAGGAATTAATTTATCTAAATTAGCTTTAGCCTGTGGCGTCAAAGTTGATTTATTTGTATCAAAGCGAACCGCGTTTTCGTTCAAAGTCAAGTGAATTCCTTCACCTACTCTTTCAACATCAGCACCAGGTAAAGCCTGATCGATTTCGCGAGCTTGTTTATCCATTTTGTTTCCAATAAGTGCTCCGGTTCCACCACCTACGGCAGCACCAATTGCAGCACCTAAAGCAGCGTTTCCGCCTTTTCCTAAATTATTTCCTAAAATACCACCAATAAGACCTCCGGCAACTACACCGATTCCCGCGCCTTTTTGTGTATTATTTGCATTTTTTACTGAATCACAGCTTGCAAAAAAACTAACCAATACGAGTAAACTACTCAAACTTAATGCTGTTATCTTTCTCATTTTATATATTTTTAATATTAATTAGCTCTTTGAAATTGGTAAGTAACATCTTTCGTTTGTCCACCCACATTAATGCTATCTATCAACTCAAAAGAGTTATCAGTCACTCCGGCAACTTTTAATAAATAACCTTCTTTTACATTTTTCGATTTAGTTCCCGGATTAACAATCTTCAGTACAAAAAGTCCCTGATTGTTGATACTCCAGACAATTGGCGAAGTAAAAGCAGTACAACTTGGAGCATTTAAAGTCATATTACCTTTATTATTATTTGAAATAAAGCTCCATGTGCTTCCAATAAAACACTTAGAATCAGCAAGATCAAATGAAGTTACTTTAATATAATCTGAACCCGGATAAGATACATTAGTTAATACCCAATTACCTTTAAGGGCTACTTGAGTCGATTTGTCAAGTTTAGTGGAAAGCGTTGTCGCTTCTGTCGAAGCTGGCGTAGACGAAGCTGATTTACATGCGAATAACATCGTGGCTATCATGCAAATGAAAATAATTTTCTTCATTTTGAACATTTTTAAGTTTATACTTACAGGTTTTTAACAATTATTATACCACAAATATACAATTCATTAAAATATTTAATGTTGCAAAATCTAATTATTTTCTTTCACAATTAACACTTCGGTCATTTTGTCACCCAAAATACAATTGGTATTCTATTTGAAGGAATGGTAATCATCTCATTAAACTAAAAAATTTAAAAATATGACAACAGGTAAAATTAATGTTTCAGTAGAAAACATCTTTCCCTTAATCAAAAAGTTCTTGTATAGCGATCACGAAATTTTCTTGCGTGAGCTTGTATCAAACGGAACCGATGCTACTTTAAAATTAAAACACCTTATTAGCATTGGAGAAGCTAAAGTTGAATACGGAAATCCCGTTATTGAAATTAAAGTGGATAAAGAAGGAAAAAAAATCCACATTATTGACCAGGGTTTAGGAATGACGGCTGATGAAGTAGAAAAATACATCAATCAGGTTGCTTTTTCAGGAGCTGAGGAATTTCTTGACAAGTACAAAGATTCTGCTAAAGATTCTGGTATTATTGGTCATTTTGGTCTTGGTTTTTATTCTGCTTTTATGGTGGCTGAGAAAGTAGAAATTATTACAAAATCATACAAAGACGAACCAGCTGCACACTGGACATGTGACGGTAGCCCTGAATTTACTTTAGAGCCGGCTGACAAAACTTCACGTGGTACTGAAATTATACTTCACGTTGCTGAAGATTCTCTTGAATTTTTAGAAGATTCTAAAATCGCCGGATTATTGAATAAGTACAACAAGTTTATGCCTATTCCAATTAAATTCGGAACAAAAACAGAAACACTTCCAAAACCGGAAGATGCTCCTGAGGACTACGTGAACGAAACTGTAGAAATTGACAACATCATCAACAACCCGAATCCGGCATGGACAAAACAGCCAACTGAATTATCTGATGAAGATTATAAAAGCTTCTACAGAGAATTGTACCCAATGCAATTTGAAGAGCCGTTATTCAACATTCATTTAAATGTAGATTATCCGTTTAACTTAACCGGAATTTTGTATTTCCCTAAGTTAGGTTCAGATATGCAAATTCAGAAAGATAAAATTCAATTGTACCAAAACCAGGTTTACGTTACTGATAACGTAGAAGGAATTGTACCAGAATTTTTGACAATGTTAAAAGGAGTTATCGATTCACCAGACATTCCATTGAACGTTTCTCGTTCAGGTTTGCAGGCTGATGGAGCGGTGAAGAAAATCTCGAACTACATTACGCGTAAAGTTGCCGATAAACTAAAAGCTTTGTTCAATGAAAATCGTGCTGATTTTGAAGCAAAATGGAACGATATTAAAATTGTTTTAGAGTATGGAATGCTTTCTGAAGATAAATTCTACGAAAAAGCGGGTGCTTTTGTATTGTACCCAACTGTAGATGATACTTATTTTACTTTAGAAGAATTAAAAGAGAAATTAAAAGAAAACCAAACCGATAAAGACGGAAAACTGGTAGTTCTTTATGCTGGAAATAAAGATGCACAACACTCTTATATTGAAACAGCAAAAGAAAAAGGATACGAAGTATTACTTTTAGATTCTCCGATTATCTCGCACTTGATTCAAAAAATTGAAGGCGACAATAAAGATGTAACTTTCGTTCGTGTTGATTCTGATCATATTGATAATTTAATCAAAAAAGACGAAAACACGATTTCTAAATTATCTGATGAAGAAAAAGAAACTTTAAAAACTTCACTGGAAGCTTATATTCCAAAAGCATATTCAGTTCAACTGGAAGCTATGGACAGTCAGGCGGCTCCATTTATCATCACGCAGCCAGAATTCATGCGTAGAATGAAAGAAATGAGTCAGTCAGGCGGTGGCGGAATGTTCGGAATGGGAAATATGCCGGAAATGTACAATTTGGTTGTAAATACAAATTCTGATTTGGCCACAAGTATCTTGAATACTGAAGACAAAACACATCAGGAACACTTGGTAAAACAAGCTTTAGACTTAGCTAAATTATCGCAAAACCTATTAAAAGGTGAAGCTTTAACTGCTTTTGTAAAAAGAAGTTTTGAGATGATCAAATAAGATTTAAAAAAAAAAATCTAAAATTCAAATCCCGTAAGTTCAAACTTGCGGGATTTTTTTTGTTCCAAAATTTGAAATCTAATATTCTCAAAACACTGAAAAACAATATTTTATATCAATCATGTTAATTTTTTATATAACTTTATCTTTCCAAAGAAACCAAAAACGGAACCTACAGGATAAAAGCAAAATACATGAAGAGAGTAATACTCCTGATTATTTCCTGTTTCGTTATTTCTTGCGTTTCAAAAAAAGAATTTAACACCAAAGAACAACAAGTTGTTTCTTTACAAAAACAGTTGGACAGCATTCAAAAATTTGGATTGCTCGATACTGATGGCGATGGTGTAATTGACAAATACGACATGTGTCCAACGGACAAAGCTGAAATATTAGGAAACGGCTGCCCTGATCAAGATCAAGATGGAGTTTCAGATTTAGAAGATGCATGCCCCAATGAAGAGGGTCTAAAATCAAACAGAGGCTGCCCTGAAAGATCACCTACCTACGTACAAAGTTCATTACCGGAGCATATTATTTACTTCCAAAAATTATATCCAACCAGAACGGTTTTTTTACATTCATTTTTCAAAACAGGAACTCCATTAAAAGAAGTCAACACACAATTAGTGGCCGTTATAGAAAAGAAGCTAAAAATAACTTTTGGCGATTACAAATACTTTTACATCGGTAATGGCAACTATGCAATTGTTACCAGAAAAGAATGCATCACCAAAGATGGAAAAACGATCAATCTGGAAAAATGCACGCCAGACAAAAGTTGTTCCTGGTATGAATTATCTTGTGTAGAAGAAGGATATTCTAGATTCTACCTCTTTTTAATTACCAAAGATATTCTGGGCGATAACTCGGCAGGATTTGAAGAAAAAGAATTTAAACGTCTTTTTGAAACAGATGCTTTAAAACCTAATTGGAAATCTATTCCTGAAATCAACAAACTCCTTTCAAACACTAACAACAAACTTACCGAGGATTATTCGATAGCTGTAAAACTCTTCGAAATAAAAAAAGAAGGACAAATGGGAGATCCTGAAATACTGGTCGATCCTACTTATGAGTTTGAAAAACAAATCAAAAGCAAATTTCAACCTAATACTGCTCACTAAATGACATTTTTTATCGCACAAAAACGATTAATAAAATTATGGTTCATCTGGACGATGTTCTTAGTAATTTTTGTTAGCTACCATATTCAGTTCGGTATTTTCTTTACAATTCCTAAAGAAGTTATGGTTTGGTTTGCCAAATATCTCGCTTCCATCTTTGCATTGATATTAGGCAGTACATTTTTCAGCCAAAAGCTGTTTGTAGAGGAACTCAACGATAAAATATACTTTTATCTCGCTATTGGCACATCCATAATTTATTTGGCATTTATTACAGTCGTTTTAGTAGTTATCCCGCGCAACAAGCACTTCGATTCTAAAGAACTCTATATTGCACAATTAGACAATATGAGTTTAGTTCTTAACTTCTTGCTGCCAATATTAACAGGAGTTCTGGGGTACTTTTTCTACAAAAGCAAAAAGTAAAAAATGCCTTAGTGCAGCTCATCGATTTTTTTTTATTCTAGTTTATTTTTTTTATTACATTTGGATGCCTTTTAATCTAACCTTAAATAAAAAACTACTATGAAAAAAACAGCTTTTTTACTTCTAAGTATTTGTGCTACAGCATTAATCTACGTTTCATGTTCAAAAGATGATGTTATCAATCAAACTGACCCTACTGCTGTTGGTGCTTCTGTCGCAATTGATGCTGCGAATCAAATGGATATTAATACGGGATTGTTAGTCGCAAATAGTGCTGCGACAGCAAAATCAGCTGCAAACGTAAGCGGAATTTGCGCTACAATTACGGTTTCAGGAACTACCTATCCTAAGGTATTCACAGTTGACTATGGAACTGCTGGTTGTGCAGACAATCAATTGACAAGAAAAGGAAAACTAAAAATTACACTTTCAGGCCCAGTCATCACAACCGGTAGCAAATTGACAATTGAAAGAATCGATTATTCAATTAACGGAATAAAACTTGAGGGAACAATTGAATACACAAATACTACCACTGTTGCAACTGTACCACAATGGACCAGAAAAGTAACGAACGGTAAATTTACAGATTTGCAGGGAAGAGTTTATACCAATTCAGGAACTCACACCGTAAAACAAACGGCTGGTGTTGACACTCCTTATGTTCTAGAAGACAATGTTTACGAAATGACTGAAGGAAATCATACTGTAACTACAGAAAAAGGTGCTACTTTAACATTGACAGTTCAGGAAACATTAGTTAAGAAATATTCATGTACTTATATTTCCAAAGGAAAACTAAAAGTGGAAGGCGGATTCCTGAAAGGAGTTGTTGACTACGGAAATAATGATTGCGACAATAAATTTACATACACGCATGAGACCGGCGTAAGCTACAACTTAGAAATGTAAAAGTCTCATTTTTATAAAAATATAAAAGTCCCAATTTAGAAATAGATTGGGACTTTTATTTTTTATTAAAATTTAAAGTACGAATCATTACTTTCAAACTATTTTCTTTATTTTGCACCCAAAATCTAAAAACCAATGAAAAAATCAATTATTGCCTTTGTTACACTTGCACTACTAGCATCATGTAGCAAAAAAGAATCAACCGACAGTTTACACATTACTGGAAACATAAAAGGATTAAAAAACGGAACTTTATATATACAAAGAATTGTTGATACGTCTTTAGTTGCTATTGACAGTATTAAAATTGATGGCAATTCAGCTTTTGAAAGCGATATCAAACTAGAATCTCCAGAAATGCTTTATCTATTCCTAGATCGAGGTGTAAGCAACTCAATGGATAACAATATTTTATTCTTTGCTGAACCTGGAAACATTAACATAGATACCAATTTAGATAATTTTATTTCAAGTGCAAAAATCACAGGATCTAAAAATCAGGAATTATACGAAGAATACAGAAAAATAAATTCTCGTTTTAATGATGAAAACCTTTCTATGGTTGAATCGAAATTTAACGCTATAAAAAGACAGGATCAAAAAGCAATCGATAGTATTGATGCCAGACAACAATCAAATATAAAAAGAAAATATTTGTTCGCTACTAATTTTGCAATCAACAATAAAGATCATGAAATAGCACCTTATATTGCTTTGGCTGAAATCTATGATATCAACATTAAATTTCTTGATACTATTCAAAAATCAATGACTCCAAAAGTGGCACAATCTCTTTACGGGAAAAAGCTAACAAAATATGTTGCTGACATTAAAAAGACAGAAAAATAGTTTTGTATTTAAAGAATAAAAAAACGTCCTGAAATTATCAGGACGTTTTTGTTTATATGAGTTGCCAAACTTAAATTTCAAACTGTAACTAAGCAGGTTTGATTCTCAAGTTATCTCAATAGAGTTCCCAAAATTCCTAGAACAAGTAGTAACACATAAAAGCCTAAAACAACAAGAGTAGTTATGCCAATAAACTTATAGTGTGATTTAAGATAAGATAAAGAATTGGTTAAGGCTTCTGAATCATTATCTCTAAACGCGGCTTTTGTATTTGTTGCAAACTTATACAAATAATAAACCGGAAAGAAATAAAGTGCGGCTATAAAAAAGTACAGAATGCTAAACACTAATCCGAATGAGCCTCCCGCTGCTCCCATTCCCGGGACCATACTGCCCATCATTGCTAAAAAGGTTCCTGCAAAAACCGCAATAACTACTAAAAAAGCAATTGCAACAAAACCTAAAATAGACAAAAAGTACGCCCATTTAGCAGTTTCTCTTAAAAAGTCTTTTGCAGAGTAATCGAGCTGCAACTCAAATTTTTCAAACACTGAAGTTTCTTCCATTTGTAATAATTTTTCTGGTTATGAAACAAACATAAGAAAAATATTTCAAAACAAACAAAGTTCCAAATTTTTAAATTCCAAATTCCAATACTCAAAGTTTGAATTTGGAATTTTATCTTTTGGAATTTTTACAAAAAAAAACCACCACTAAAAAAGTGATGGTTTTATGTTGAGCCGGCGGAGGGACTCGAACCCACGACCTGCTGATTACAAATCAGCTGCTCTAGCCAACTGAGCTACGCTGGCGACTCA
>NZ_JAVDXR010000007.1:0-272583 GCF_031458035.1 Flavobacterium aquidurense | reverse complement strand
GTAATAGTTACCAATAATGCACCGTCAAGTTTTCCAATAGGAAACACAATTGTAACCTGGACTGCTACAGATGCAGCGGGAAATACACAAACCTGTACCCAAACCGTTAAAGTAGTAGGTCCAATTAAAGCTAATGATGATATTGTATTATCATTAAATGGATATACAGGCGGAACCGCTGTTTCAAACGTATTAAGTAATGATTTTTTAAATTGTAGTAATGTAATTACAGATGATGTAAATCTTACTTTGTCAAATACTTTACCATCGGTTTTAAATTTCAATACTACTACTGGATCAGTAACGGTTAATCCTCAAACTCCTGCAGGTACTTATTCATTTGATTATACAATCTGTGAAAAATCAAATCCTACTAATTGCAGTATAGCCTCAGTTACAATAACAGTTTTTGCTCCAATAATCGACGCCGTTACAGAAACGACATCTCCAATAAACGGAACGATCGGTGGAACAACACCTTCATTGGTATTAAATGATACCTTAAATGGAGCTGCGGTTGTCATCGGAACAAATCCAGGAGAAGTGATTCTTAGCCCGGTATCATTTCCGACAGGACTAATTCTTAATGCTGACGGAACCGTAAAAGTTGGAGCAGGAACTCCGGCAGGAATGTACAGTGTTGAATACAAAATTTGCGAGGTAAACAATCCAACAAATTGCGATGGAGTTATTTCAGCAGTTGTGGTAACAGGAGGTGTTTTACAAGCAAATAGTGACACCATTGGATCAGTAGTTGGAGTAAACCAGCCGACAATACTTATAAATGTTTTTGCGAACGATACAAATAACAATTTACCAGTTGTTTTAGCTGATATGAATCTTTCAGTATTGACAGCAGATCCAACAGGGTTTGTTACATTAAATCCAGATGGAACTGCAATTTTAGGAGCGAATACACCAGCGGGAACTTACGAATTAATATACCAAATTTGTGAAAAATTGAATCCGACAAATTGTAGTTCTGCTTCAATAAAGGTTACGGTAATTGCGCCAACGATGACGGTAACAGCAAATAGTTACTGCTCAAATGATGTTCCGTATGTATCTTATAATGTAACGGCAGATAATTTTACACCAAATAATCTTTTGACTATAAAATGGATTGATAGTGCAAATAATGTTGTTGCAACTCAAACCAACTTACCATTGAGTGGAAATATTTTATGGCCGGGAGCAGTTGTAGATAATAACGGAATCGGTATTGATTGGCCGGGTTGGTTATTAGCAAATGGTCAGTGGATTGAAGGAGCTGATGGATTTGAAAAAACAAGAACTGGTGTTACAATGCAGTTTTCATTAAACCCTACCGTAGATGTTGTTGTGAATTATCCTCCGGCTACACCACAATGTAATGCGAGACCAACATTTGTAATACAGGCAAATAATGATACTGCAGGAACAAATAAAACCATAAATGTTTTTAATAATGACACCTTAAACGGTTCAGTCGTGAATCCTTCAAGTGTCGTTTTAAGCACTGTGACTGCAAATCCATATTTGATTTTAAACGCGGATGGCTCGGTGCAAGTAAAAATGGGCGCACCGTCAGGTAATTATCAACTAACATATCAAATTTGCGATGCTTTAAATTTATCTAATTGCAGTCAGGCAACTGTAAGTGTTGATGTGTCGAACGTTAGTCCTCCGCCTCCTCCAGCACCTACAAAACAAATCATCGCTACAGATGATACAGCAACAAGTGTTGACGGAATAAATGGATCACTTGAGTTTATCAATGTTTTGGAAAATGATTTATTGAATGGATTAGTAATTAATCCGGCAAATATTGTAATTAAAAATATTCCGCAAAGTCCTTATTTTGAATTTAATACTGATGGGACTGTAAATGTGAAACCAAATACGCCGGGAGGAAATTATGCATTAATCTACCAGATTTGCGAGAAAGCGAATTCATCGAATTGCATTACTGCAACATTAAATGTTTTTGTTGAAGTACCAGCTATTGCAATTATTAAAACAGCAATATTTAATGACGAAAATGCCAGCGGATTTGCGAATGCAGGCGAAACGATTACTTATAAATTTAAAGTAACCAATACCGGAAATGTTCCGTTGAAAGGAATTACGGTTTCAGATCCTTTAACAGGAATTGTACTTTCTGGAAATGCAATTGATTTAGATGTAAACGAATCTGATGATAGCAATTTTACGGCGAAGTATAAAATCACCCAAAAAGATATCAACTTCGGAAGCGTGAGCAATCAGGCAATTGTACAAGGTAAGAGTGAAAGAGGTGTTATTGTTGATGATAAGTCAGATGATTCGACTAACGCAGAAGATAAGCCTACCATTTTAACCTTAAATGGATGTGAAATTAAAGTTCTTAATGCTTTTTCTCCAAATGGAGATTCAAAAAATGAAAGATTCTATATTCAGGGACTCGAATGTTATCCTGATAATACAGTTGAAATTTATAACCGTTGGGGAGTTTTAGTATTTGATACTGATCATTATAATAACGAAGACAGAGCTTTCATAGGAATCTCAGCAGGACGCTCAACCATAAAACAAGCTGACGGACTTCCGGTCGGAACTTATTTCTACATCCTGAAATATAAGGACAGTGATTCAAATCTTCACGAGTTATCCGGTTACTTATATATCACTAAATAAAAAATGATAAACGGTTTAGTTTTTACTAAGCCGTTTTTAAAGTTTACTAAATGAAAAGATTAATTTTTGTTTTAATGTTTTTTTCAGTTGTGTGTTCAGCACAGCAAGATGCCCAGTTTACACAATATATGTATAATACAATTTCAGTAAATCCAGCTTATGCTGGTTCCCGGGGTGTATTAAGTGTTTTCGGATTATACCGTACACAGTGGGTTGGCCTTGATGGCGCGCCGGAAACAAGCTCTTTTTCAATGAATACGCCTTTAAATAATAGTAAATTAGGTTTGGGAATTTCTTTGGTAAATGACAAAATCGGACCTACGAATGAAAATACACTTTCGGCTGATTTATCGTATAGTGTTCCAACTTCTGAAACCTTTAAACTTTCCTTCGGAATAAAAGCTACCGCCAATATTTTTAATTTGGATGTAAGTAAGTTAAGTTTTGAAGATCAGGGCGATCCGCAGTTTCAAGACTTGGATAATAAATTTACCCCTAATATTGGAGCTGGTGTTTACTGGCATTCTGATAAAGCTTATTTAGGATTTTCTGTTCCGAATTTTATCGAAACCAATCGTTATGATGATAACGATACCGCCATTTTCAAGGATAAAATAAACTATTATTTCATGGCAGGTTATGTTTTTGATCTTAATTATGATGTCAGATTCAAGCCGGCATTGCTTACAAAAATGGTTCAGGGCGCACCGTTACAAGTTGATGTTTCGGGCAATTTTATGTTTTACGATAAATTTGTTCTTGGTCTTGCGTATCGCTGGAGTGCATCAATAAGTGCTATGGCTGGTTTTCAGGTTTCGGATGGGTTATATATTGGTTATGGATATGATCATGAAACGACCAATTTAAGACGATACAGTTCAGGATCACACGAAATTTTCCTTCGCTATGAGTTTTTTAAAAATTATGGTAAAATGACTTCCCCAAGATTCTTTTAAATTAGACCGATTATTAGAATTAAAATTAACTTGTTCACTTTTTTTTTTAATTTAAACGAACAAAACACTCAATACAAGACAAGCAGATAAAAAGCGTGATTATGTTTATTTAGATGTCATAAAAAGAGCCCATTTTTCCTAATCTTAAGAAAAGGGCTTTTATTGGTTAAACTATTGAAAATCAAAAGCAATGTATTTTTCACAAAAAAACTTAACAATATGTCGTTTTCTTTATTGGAAAGTTTTTCAAAATGTTAAATTACATGTATTATGTTTAAAATGAATTTGTTACGTCTTAAAAAACTAGAATCGCTGTTATTTATCTGCAATTTTTTTTAACTTTATAGTCCTAAAATTTTTCAGATATGACTGTAAATCAAATACTAAACGCAAAAGGGAAAAATGTTTATTCAGTACTTTCAACAACGACGGTTTACGAAGCGTTGAAAGTTATGGGAGAAAAAAACATAGGGGCTATCCTTGTGATTGACGGAACCGACCTAAAAGGAATATTGTCTGAAAGGGATTATGCCCGAAAAATTGTTCTGAAAGACAAGTCGTCAAAAGAGACTTTTGTGCATGAAATTATGGAAAGTAATGTTTTTTCTGTAAATCTTTCCAATAATATCGAGGATTGTATGGAGCTGATGAGTACAAAAAGAATCAGACATTTACCGGTTTTAGAAGACGGAATTGTGGTTGGAATTATCTCGATCAGTGATGTTGTAAAAGCTATTATTGAAATTCAGAAAGACACAATTAATCATTTAAATTCTTATATTTCACAGTAAATAGAATTCAAAAATAAAGTTTGATAAATAGTCCAAATTCCATTGGACTATTTTTTTTTGACCTGCCAAAATGTTATTTTAACAAAAGAAAGCTATAAAATGACGCCGTTTTAAGCCAAGACTTATATCTTTGTACGCTAGAATAAAAGCTAAAAAATGATGAACAAAGAGAGTAAAAGAAGAGAAGCGTTACTGTACCATTCAGAGCCAACTCCAGGAAAAATTCAGGTAGTTCCAACAAAAAAATACGCAACCCAGAGAGATCTTTCGTTGGCCTATTCGCCAGGTGTTGCAGAGCCATGTTTAGAGATTGCAGCAAACGTAGATGACGTTTATAAATATACAGCAAAAGGAAATTTAGTTGCCGTTATTTCAAACGGGACAGCTGTTTTAGGGTTAGGAAATATTGGTCCTGAAGCATCTAAACCAGTAATGGAAGGAAAAGGATTACTCTTTAAAATATTTTCTGATATTGACGTTTTTGATATTGAAGTTAATACTGAAAATATAGAAGAATTTATTCAGACTGTAAAAAATATTGCTCCAACTTTTGGAGGAATTAATCTGGAAGATATTAAAGCACCTGAATCTTTTGAAATAGAAAGAAGACTGGTAGAAGAATTGGATATTCCTGTAATGCATGATGACCAACACGGAACAGCAATTATATCATCGGCAGCTTTAATCAACGCACTTGAATTAGCAGGAAAAAAAGCAGAAGATGTAAAAGTAGTAGTTTCAGGTGCAGGATCTGCAGCGATAGCTTGTACGGATTTATATGTTCTTTTAGGCGTAAAGGTTGAGAATATATTAATGTTTAACAGTAAAGGACTTTTGACAAAAGATAATCCTGCATTGTCAGAATTGCAATTGAAGTATGCTTTTGACGGTGCTAAAATTGAGTTAGCAGAAGCCATAAAAGGAGCTGATGTTTTCATAGGACTGTCTTCAGGAGGTATCTTGTCGCCAGAAATGTTATTGACAATGAAAGATAATCCGATTGTTTTTGCAATGGCAAATCCAAATCCGGAAATCGATTATAATTTAGCTGTAGAAACACGAAAAGATGTTATAATGGCTACAGGACGTTCAGATTTCCCTAATCAGGTAAATAACGTTTTAGGTTTTCCATATATTTTTAGAGGGGCTTTAGATGTTAGAGCCACTAAAATTAATGAAGCTATGAAGATGGCTGCGGTTAAAGCGTTGGCAATTTTAGCAAAAGAACCAGTTCCTGAACAAGTAAATGTAGCTTACGGAGCAACCAAATTAGGTTTTGGTCAGGACTATATTATTCCTAAACCATTTGACCCAAGATTAATTACAGTAGTAGCACCAGCCGTTGCAAAGGCAGCAATGGAATCTGGAGTCGCCAAAAATCCGATCACAGACTGGGCAGCTTATGAAGATGTGCTCCGCGAACGTATGGGTAATGATAATAAAATGGTTCGCTTGATGACAAACCGTGCTAAAATGGATCCGAAACGAATTGTTTTTGCAGAAGCAGATCAATTAAACGTTTTAA
Organism: Flavobacterium aquidurense; assembly: GCF_031458035.1. Lineage (GTDB taxonomy): Bacteria > Bacteroidota > Bacteroidia > Flavobacteriales > Flavobacteriaceae > Flavobacterium > Flavobacterium aquidurense_C. The sequence goes on along the minus strand of NZ_JAVDXR010000007.1, from coordinate 266,656 downwards.
AAGCGGCACAAATTGTTTATGAGGACGGAATTGGTTTTCCTATTTTACTAGGAAATAAAGAAGTTATCTTAGAACTAAAAGCAGAGTTAGGTTTTGATGCTGAACTTGAAATCATTGATCCAAAAACCAACGAAGAGGAAGCAAGACGAAATAGATTTGCTAAATCATATTGGGAAACAAGAGAGAGAAGAGGTGTTTCGCTATTAGATGCTCAAAAAATCATGCGTGAAAGAAATTATTTCGCTGCGATGATGGTTAATGAGGGTGAAGCAGATGCTTTAGTTACAGGTCATACAAGAAGTTATCCAAGTGTTGTAAAACCAATGTTACAATTAATTCAAAAAGCACATAATGCGTCATTGGTTGCGACTGCAAATATGATGTTGACATCTCGCGGGCCAATGTTCTTGTCAGATACAGCAATTAATATAAATCCTTCTGCTGAAGATTTGATTAATATTGCAATTATGACTGCCAAAACTGCAAAAATGTTTGGAGTTGAGCCAGTTATTGCGATGGTTTCTTATTCGAATTTTGGATCTTCAACAAGTCAAAGTGCTTCAAAAGTTAGAGAAGCGGTTGCTTATCTGCATAAAAATCATCCAGACTTAATTGTTGATGGAGAAATTCAGGCAGATTTTGCTTTGAATCAGGAAATGCTTGCAGAGAAATTCCCATTTTCTAAATTGGCTGGAAAAAAAGTAAATACTTTAATATTTCCTAACTTAGAGTCAGCTAATATTACTTATAAATTATTGAAAGAATTATATAAAGTAAATTCAATTGGTCCAATCATGATGGGTATGGGTAAACCGGTTCACATTTTTCAATTAGGTGCCAGTGTTGAGGAAATGGTTAATATGGCTGCAATTGCAGTTATTGACGCTCAGGAAAAAGAGAATAAAAAAAATAAATTAGCTAAATAGCCGATATATTAATGGGCAAATATTTATTGTCTTATTTTTATTATATTTGGGACTATAAATTATATTATGATAGCACATTTGCAAGGGAAATTAGTGGAAAAAAATCCAACAGAAGTTGTAATTGATTGTGGAGGGGTAGGATACCATGTAAACATATCTTTACATACCTTTTCATTAATTCCTAATGCTGACTTTATAAAATTGTATACGCATCTTCAAATCAAAGAAGATGCGCATACTTTATTTGGTTTTGTTGAAAAATCGGAGCGTGAAATATTTAGAATGCTGTTGTCTGTTTCGGGTATCGGAGCTAATATTGCAAGAACTATGCTGTCTTCGATTGAACCCAGACAAATTATAAATGCAATTGCCTCCGGAGATGTTGGACTTATTCAGTCAATTAAAGGGATTGGGAACAAAACTGCACAAAGAGTTATACTTGATTTAAAAGAAAAAGTGTTAAAATTGTACGATTTAGATGAAGTTTCTGTTGTGCAAAACAATACAAATCGTGATGAAGCGTTATCTGCTTTGGAAGTTTTAGGGTTCGTCCGAAAAACTTCAGAAAAAGTAGTCGAAAAGATAGTCAAAGAAGATCCTGAAGCGACCGTTGAAACCATCATCAAAAAAGCCTTGAAAAGCTTGTAAACCAATTAAGACCAAATATCTGTATGCGTAAAATTTGTATTTTATTACTGTTTTTATTTTGCGGTAATTTTTTACGCGCCCAGGTAAATCAGTCAGTTCAAGATACAACAAAAACTCAGTTTTCAGTTGGTAAGGTAGAACTACAAAATCCACCTAGTATTTTGTCTGCTTATAAATACGATCCTGTAACTGATCGATATATTTATACGAGTTCTGTAGATGGAATTTCAATTGATTATCCCATTATTTTAACGCCAAAAGAGTACGAAGATTTAGTTTTGAAAGAATCCAGAAGAGATTATTTCAGAAAAAAAATGGATGCAATCGATGGTAAAAAAACAGGAAGTGAAACTGCCAAAAAAGATTTACTACCAAGATATTATATCAATTCAAGTCTTTTTGAAAGCATTTTCGGTAGTAATACAATCGACGTGAAACCAACAGGTTCTGTCGAAATGGACTTAGGAATCCGATATACCAAACAAGATAATCCTGCATTTTCTCCAAGAAACAGATCTAGCCTGACTTTTGATTTTGATCAGAGAATCAGCATGAGTTTAATGGGAAAGGTTGGAACGCGTCTGGAAGTAAATGCAAATTATGACACGCAGTCTACATTTGCTTTTCAAAACCTGTTTAAACTGGCATATACTCCATCAGAAGATGATATTATTCAAAAAGTAGAAGTTGGTAATGTAAGCATGCCGCTGAATAGTACTTTAATTCGTGGTGCACAAAGTTTATTCGGAGTTAAAACGCAATTGCAATTTGGTAAAACTACAGTAACAGGTGTTTTTTCAGAACAAAAATCACAAACTAAGAGTGTGGTAGCCGAAGGAGGTGGGACCGTTCAGAATTTTGATCTTTATGCTTTAGATTATGATAATGACAGGCACTTTTTTCTTTCACAATATTTTAGAAATTTATACGACACTTCTTTAGAAAAATATCCATTTATTGATAGCCGTGTACAGATCACAAGATTAGAAGTTTGGGTTACCAATAAACAAAACAGGGTTAGCACAACCAGTAATAACTTACGAAATATTATTGCACTCCAGGATTTAGGAGAGGGGCAAATTTCCGGAATTCCGGACAATGAAGTCGTTGTTATAAGTTCTCCGACGGGATTTTTTAATAATCAACCCGATTCTCCAACAGATAATGATAACAATAAATATGATCCGGCCACAATTGGGCAGCCGGGGTCTTATTTAAATTCAAATATTAGAGAAATTGTAACGGCAAAATCTGGATTCAATAACACAAATGTTAGTGAAGGAACAGATTATTCCGTGTTAGAAAATGCCAGAAAATTAACGGCAAACGAATATACTTTTAACCCACAACTCGGATATATTTCTTTGCAGCAGCGTTTGGCAAATGATGAGATTTTGGCGGTTGCTTTCGAGTATACTGTTGGAGGTAAAATCTATCAGGTTGGTGAATTTGGCAGCGATGGTGTGGATGCAACAGTCGTTACTGGAAATAATAATTCGAATCAGGCCATTATCTCACAAAGTTTGATTTTAAAAATGCTGAAAAGTAATTTGACTAACGTTCAGAATCCGGTTTGGAATTTGATGATGAAAAACGTTTATCAAATTCCACAAGCTTATCAAATAAAACAAGATGATTTCAGGTTAAATATTCTTTATACTGATCCTTCGCCAATAAATTATATTACTCCGGTTGCAGGAACAGACTTTCCTTCGAATCCTCCTCCAAAACCTGACATGCTATTAAAGGATACTCCGTTATTAAATGTTTTTGACTTAGACCGATTAAATTACAATAATGATCCTCAAACCGGTGGGGATGGATTCTTTGATTATATCCCGGGAATTACAGTCGATGTTCAAAATGGCCGAATTATTTTTACAAGAAAAGAACCTTTTGGAGAACGTTTATTTGAGAAGTTAAAGAATCAAAATTCTGTAGAAAATTATAATGATCCATCAACCTATAATCCAAACCAGCAAAAATATGTATTTAGGAATATGTATAGAAATACGCAATCTGCTGCGTTACAGGACAGTGATAAAAATAAATTCTTATTAAGAGGAAAATATAAATCATCTGGAAGTAATGGTATTCCGATTGGGGCATTTAATGTACCACAGGGCTCTGTAGTTGTTATGGCGGCGGGTAGAAGACTGGTAGAAGGGATTGATTACAGTGTCGATTATCAGTTAGGTAGAGTTCAGATTCTAGATCCGTCACTTCAGGCATCCAATACACCTATTGAAGTTTCATTAGAAAACAACTCAATTTTTGGGCAGCAAACCCGAAGATTTATGGGTTTCAATGTTGAACATAAAATCTCGGAGAATTTTGTAGTTGGAGGAACTTATCTGAAAATGTCTGAGCGTCCTTTTACACAAAAATCAAGTTATGGTCAGGAATCTGTAAACAATACGATTTTTGGTTTCAACGGAAATTACGCAACAGAAGTTCCATTTTTTACCAGATTGGTCAATAAATTACCAAATATTGATACTGATGTTCCTTCGAATCTTTCGATAAGAGGAGAAGTTGCTTTCCTGAAACCAGATGCACCAAAAGCAAGTGATTTTGAAGGGGAAGCTACTATATATGTTGATGATTTTGAAGGTTCACAATCTACAATCGATATGCGATCTGCGTATGCGTGGAGTCTGGCATCAACACCTTATTTGAATTCGATCAATGATAATACTTTTAATGCCAATTCAAATACTTTAGAATACGGTTATAAGCGTTCAAAATTAGCATGGTACACTATTGATCCTGTTTTCTATACTTCAAAACCATCTGGTATTTCAAACGACGATTTGTCTTTAAATACAACAAGGAGAATTTACAGTAAAGAGTTGTATCCAAACACAGATATTGCCCAGGGACAAATACAGGTTATTAATACGCTCGATTTAACTTATTTTCCTTCTGAGCGCGGACCGTATAATAACAGTCCAAGCTTTAATACAGATCCTAAAACTTCAAATTTTGGAGGGATTATGCGTTCGCTAAATTCGACCAATTTTGAGCAGGGAAATGTCGAGTATATTCAGTTTTGGGTACTTGATCCGTATGTTGGAAACGGTGAAGCACCATTGACAAATACCGGTAAAATTTATTTTAATTTAGGTGAAATATCTGAAGACGTTTTAAAAGACGGAAGAAAACAATATGAAAACGGACTTGGACCTGATCAGGTAATGGTAAATCCGCAACCGCTTTGGGGAGATGTTCCGGCTTCACAGTCTTTAATTTATGCATTTGATACCAACGCAGGAAATCGTCAGAATCAAGATGTTGGTTTAGATGGTTTGCCGGATTCTAAAGAAGCTTCAATTTACAACAATGGAGTGCAAGAAGACCCTGCAGGGGATAACTATACGTATTATCTAAATACTGATGGCGGAGTTTTAGATCGCTATAAAAAATACAATGGTGTTGAAGGAAACTCAGCTGTAAGCATTGATGATCCAAATCGTGGAGCAACAACATTGCCTGACGTTGAGGATATTAATCGTGACAATACAATGAGTACGATTAATGCGTATTACGAATATAGTATTGACTTAAAACCAGGAATGCAGGTCGGACAAAATTACATTACGGATATTCGTGAAGTAAGTAATGTTGAGCTGCCAAACGGAGGAACAACAAATGCAAGATGGATTCAGTTTAAAATTCCTGTTTCTAAGCCTCAAAATACAATTGGAAATATTACCGATTTTAGATCTATTCGTTTCATGCGTATGTTTATGACCGGTTTTAACGATCAGATGACAGTGCGTTTTGGTGCCTTAGATTTAGTAAGAGGAGAGTGGAGAAGATATACTGGAACTTTAGATGGTAACGATACAAATCCTGATGATGATGGTACTGAATTTGATGTTGCTGCAGTTAATATTCAGGAAAACAGTACAAAATGTCCTGTAAATTATGTTATTCCACCAGGTGTTCAAAGAGAACAATTGTATAATAATAATACAGTTATAAATCAAAATGAGCAGTCTTTAGCATTGCGCGTTGGAGGAACAGGTTTACAATATCAGGACTCAAGAGCGGTTTTTAAAAATGTTAGTGTTGATATGCGTCAGTATAAAAAACTTAAAATGTTTTTGCATGCTGAATCTTTACCTAATGAAAATACATTACAAGATGACGAAATGGTTGGATTCATCCGTTTTGGAAATGATTTTACGCAAAACTTCTATCAGGTCGAAATTCCTTTAAAGGTAACAAGAACAGGTGGATCATGTTCTATCAGCCCGGACCAGGTTTGGATTGAAGATAATGATATTGATTTAGCATTAGAATTATTGACAAGCATGAAAATTAAGGCGATGTCTCTAGATATAAATTCACCAAAAAGAGATATAAATGGCGTTTATTATCCAGACGATGACCCGGATGCTCGCGGGGGCGATGGAGATGGCCGATTAAAGTTAGGGATAAAAGGAAATCCTAACTTTGGTTTGGTGCGAAATTTAATGGTTGGGGTAAAAAGTAAGGCTGATCATAAAGACATCAAAGGTGAGGTTTGGTTTAACGAACTTCGTATGGCTGATTTGGAGAATAAAGGCGGAATGGCAGCAATATTAAGTGTTGATACCAATATGGCTGATTTTGCTACAATTTCTGCTACAGGTCGAAAAAGTACAATTGGTTTTGGGTCTTTAGAGCAAGGTGCGAATGAAAGAGATCGCGAAGATATTCAACAATATAACATCGTAACAAATCTAAATTTAGGAAAATTATTGCCTCAAAAATGGGGGATAAATGTGCCTTTTAATTATGCTATTGGAGAAGAGGTAATTACACCGGAATATGATCCTTTTAATCAGGATATAAAACTTGATCAATTGTTAAAAGAAACTACTAATGAAGATGAAAAGGAAAATATCAGGACTCGTGCTATTGATTATACGAAAAGAAAAAGCATCAATTTTATTGGGGTAAGAAAAGACAGAGCAGCAGAGCAGAAACCGCATGTTTATGATGTAGAAAACTTTACATTTTCACAATCATACAATCAGGTGGAACGTCATGATTATGAAGTTGAAGATTATGAAGATGAGCAGTCAAATACAGCCATAAATTATGCCTATACTTTTCAGCCAAAAGAAGTAGTTCCTTTCAAACAGACTGCCTTCATGAAGAAAAGCGAGTATTGGAAATTATTAAGTGATTTTAATTTTAATTATTTGCCAGCTAATATAACTTTCAATACAAATATTTTAAGACAAAGTAATCGCCAGCAATATAGAGAAGTTGAGAATCTAGGACTTGGACTGGATCCGCTTTACAGACGAAATTTTGCTTTTAATTATCAATATGGTTTTGGATACAATCTGACAAAATCTCTAAAAATAAATTATAATGCAGCTTCAAATAATATTGTAAAAAATTATTTAAACGAGGATAATACTCCAAAAGAAGATTTTAATATCTGGGATAGTTATTGGGATATAGGAACACCAAATCAACATTTACAGCAATTAATTTTGAATTATGATATTCCAATTAATAAAATTCCACTTTTTAGTTTTGTAAAAGCGGGTTATTCTTATACTGCTGATTATAGCTGGCAGCGATCTTCAACGGCATTGTCTCAATATGTAGATCCAAATGGTAATGAATTTGATTTAGGGAACACAATTCAAAACGCGAACTCAAATACGCTTACAACAACATTCAATATGAATATGTTGTATAAGTATTTAGGTTTGACTCCAGGGGCAAAATCTGCAAAACCTAAAGCAACTGCGCCACCAAAACCAGGAGAAAAAGTAGTGAATACACCTAGACCAATAACAGGTAGCAGCCCTTTTTATGATGGTCTGATTGGGGTTTTGACAAGTATAAAAAATATTCAGGTTAATTATACTAAAAACAACGGAACCGTTTTACCGGGTTATACGCCAAGTATTGGTTTCTTAGGTACATCAAAACCATCATTAGGATTTATTTTTGGAAGTCAGGATGATGTTCGTTACGAAGCAGCTAAAAATGGTTGGTTGACTACGTATGATAATTTCAACCAAAATTTCACGCAGGTTACGAATAAGCTTTTGAAAGTAACAGCCAATGTTGATTTATTGCCTGATTTAAGGATTGACCTGTCAATGGACCGTGCTTATTCTGAAAATTCATCTGAGCAATATTTTGTAGACGAGACGAAAGATAATTTATATACGCCTCTTTCACCTTATACTTATGGAATGTTTTCTATTTCTACCGTCTTAATTAAAACATCTTTTTCGACTAGTGATGAAATACAGTCGGCAGCATTTGATGATTTCAGGAATAACCGTTTAGTTATTGCAAATCGTCTTGCCGAAGAGCATTATGGTGGAGCTGAAATTCCGAGATATGGAGATGCAAACAATCCAATTCCGGCAGATACAGATCCGAATTATAAAATATATGTTGCTAATCAAGGCTATCCAATAGGGTTTACAAAAAGCAATCAGGCTGTTTTATTGCCTTCGTTTTTGGCAGCCTATTCTGGAGGAAATGCTTCTAGTTCTTCAACAGATATTTTCAGGAGTTTTCCTATTCCAAACTGGAGTATAAAGTATAATGGTTTAATGCGTTATAAATATTTTAAAGATAAGTTTAAGCGTTTTTCGTTACAACATAATTATAGAGCATCTTATACCATCAATCAGTTTAGATCAAACTTCGACTATAATGAGAATCCGGGAGGACAGGATGTAAACACCAATTTCTATAACCAGACAATCATGTCAAATGTCAATTTAGTGGAGCAATTTAGTCCACTTATTCGAATGGATTTTGAGTTAAAAAGTTCATTACGAGTATTGACTGAAGTTAAAAAAGCTAGGGCATTATCAATGAGTTTTGACAATAATTTATTGACAGAAGTTAAAGATTTGGAGTATGTTGTTGGTTTGGGTTACCGTTTTAAAGATGTTATTATTTCATCAAGACTTGCTGATAATCCAACAGGAATCATTAAAAGTGATATCAATATAAAAGCTGATTTCTCTTATAGAAATAGTCAGACTTTAGTTCGCTATTTAGATTATGATAACAATCAGCTTGCAGCTGGTCAGAATATTTGGGCAATAAAATTAACAGCTGATTATGCGTTTAGCAAAAACCTGACTGCCATATTTTATTATGATCATTCGTTCTCAAAAGCTGTAATATCAACTTCGTTTCCGTTAACTAACATTCGATCAGGATTTACACTTCGATATAATTTCGGAAATTAATTTTTTTAGTTTCTAAACTAGATTTCATTAGAAGATTGTTACATTTGTGGCTTAAAAATTCAATTATCAATTTCAAACATAGTATTATGAGCATACCAGCAAATTTAAAGTACACAAAGGATCACGAATGGGTTAGCATCGAAGGAGATGTTGCAACTGTAGGAATTACTCATTTTGCTCAAAAAGAGTTAGGAGATATCGTGTATGTTGAAGTAGAAACTTTAGACCAGACACTTGATAAAGATGAGGTTTTTGGTACAGTTGAAGCTGTGAAAACAGTTTCTGATTTGTTTTTGCCATTAACAGGAGAAATTATTGCTTTTAATGATAGTTTAGAAAGCGCACCAGAAACAGTAAATTCAGATCCTTACGGAGCTGGATGGATGATTAAAATAAAAATTGCTGATGCATCAGAGATCGATTCTTTATTGTCTGATTCAGCTTATAAGCAGCTTATAGGTGCCTAAACAGTTACTGCTAATCTGGGCAATTATTTGTTCAGGAATCATAGCTTATTTTTGTCTGACAGATGCAAGTAATATTCCTGCGGTAAATTTCCCCAGCATAGATAAAATTGTACATTTTTGTTTTCATTTTGGATTTACAATTTCATGGATTTTGTTTTTCAAAAAAGAACTTAAAGGAAGACATGCTGATGATTATAAAGCCTATCTTGTTTCGTTTATATTTTCTGTTTTTTTTGGAATTACAATCGAAATTTTACAAGGCGTTTTTACAGTCACAAGAGCTGCAGATGTAACAGATGTTTTGGCAAATACGCTTGGCGCCACGATTGCTGTATTTACAGCAATAGCCTTCAAAAAGCAAATAGACAAAATATGATCTTATAAAAAAATCCCACTTCGGTGGGTTTTTTATTGCCAAAAAATCAGGTTTTTTAAAGTGTTTTTTTTAAGGATTTAAAATGTATTTTTGTCAAAATCCGATGTAACATCAAAATCATGAATATTAAGCAATATTTAGATTCAACTTATTTAAAAACTGCTTCTCAGGCTGGACTTTCAGAGGCAGAAAATAATGATGTTGTAAAAAAAGCCATAACCGAAGCAATTGTTGAAGGCTTTAAATTGATAATGATTCGACCAGAGTATGTTGTTTTAGCTAAAGAAATGATTCAAAAAGCTAGTTCAACTTTGCTTATTGGTACTGTTATAGATTTTCCGGAAGGCAAATCTTCTATTGAAGATAAAGTTAAAGAAGCAAATCAGGCGATTGACGATGGTGCTGATGATTTGGATTTTGTCTGCAATTATGAAGCTTTTAAAAACGGAGAAATTGCTTTATTGAAACAAGAAATTGTGTATGGTACCCAAATTGGACTGGCGCATAATAAAACTGTAAAATGGATAATTGAAGTTGCCGCATTGAGTGATAAAGAAATTATACAGCTTTCGGCATTGATAAAAAATATTGTCATATCCAATTTTAAAGAAGAAGATTATGCTTCTGTTTTTGTGAAGTCATCAACAGGTTTTTATAGAACTGAAAATGATTTGCCAAACGGAGCTACAATTCCTGCAATTATAATGATGTTAGAAAACGCATCGCCTTTGCCTGTAAAAGCAGCTGGCGGAGTAAGATCATATGAAGATGCAGTTGAGATGATTCGCTTAGGTGTAAAACGAATCGGAACTTCGGCAGCAAAAGAAATTGCAAACGGAGAGAATACCACAAATCAATATTAAATGAAAACCAAAAATTACGTGAATAAGATTTTTTTATCCTTTACTTTAACATTATGTACCTTATTTGCCTTTTCGCAAGAAACGAATAATTCTTCCGTAAAGCCAGGTTTTGTAGCAGAACAATTTCCTGTTTTTCCAAATTGCGAAAATTTAGACTCTAAAAAACTGGAGAATTGTTTTTATAAAGAAGTTCAGGATTTTGTATTCCATAATTTTGAAGTTCCTGAAAATTTAAAACAATCTAATTACAAAGGTGAAGTAAAAGTTCTTTTTGAAGTTGATGCGAACGGAGATTTTAAAGTGATTTATATTAATACAACTGTTGATGCATTATCTGAAGAAGCGAAAAGAGTTTTTGGTAAATTTCCTAAGATCAAACCATCAACCTATAACGGTAAACCAACATATTCTAAATACACAATTTCAATTGGGATTCCGTTAAAAACTGCTGATGAAATTGCTTCTGAAGCATTGGCCGCCGCCCAAATTTTAAAACCAGTCGAAAAACCATTAACTGAACTGGATAGTATTGTTTATAAAAAATACAATAATCCAGAGTTCGAAAGTCATTTAAATATTCCATTTTCTCATAGTTATTACGCTCAGTTTGATGGCGCAATGAATCAGGTGGGAAGCAATAATCATACAGCCTCAAAGCCATATACTTATGCTGAGGTTTCAAAATATTACAATTTAAAAGCGGTTAATGAATCGCTTCAAAAAAATGTTTCTACGTGGTTAGGAAGAAAATGGTGGAATGAGAATTTGGTTCAGATTCAGGGTGAAGATTATTGGCTGGCATTAAATCCTATTGTCGATTTGCAGTTAGGGAAAGCCTCAGATCTTGATGCTTCCTATACTTATGTAAATACTCGTGCCTTAAATTTTAGAGGTGGTTTAGGGAAAATGATCAATTTTACGACAACTATTTTTGAAAGTCAGGGAAGATTTGCGGGTTATTTTAATGATTACGCCGAAACATTAAAACCTTCGGGAGGAAATCCGGCAATTATTCCCGGAATTGGTATTGCAAAAAGATTTAAAACTGATGCTTACGATTTTCCGATGGCTGAAGCCAATATTACGTTTGTACCAAGTAAGTTTTTTGATTTTCAGTTAGGTTACGGCCGAAATTTTATTGGAGATGGATATCGTTCCTTACTTGAAAGTGATGGAGCAAGTCCTTATCCTTATTTTAAAATCAATACAACTTTTTGGAAAATAAAATATACGAATACATACATGTGGCTAAAAGATGTTCGCCCTGAAGTTACGCTTGAGAAAACGTACGCAACAAAATTTATGGCGAATCATTACTTGAGCTGGAATGTTTCGAATAGAGTCAATTTAGGTTTTTTTGAATCTGTCGTTTGGACAGATACCAATAATAGAGGATTTGATGCTAATTTTGTAAATCCAATTATTTTTTATCGTGCTGTTGAGTTTGGTTCTTCTTCTAAAAGTGGAAATGCCCTTTTAGGATTTACGGCTAAATATAAATGGAATAACAGTGTTAATTTATATGGCCAGTTTTTAATTGATGAGTTTTCTGTAGGAGATATGGGTGCTGGGGAGCAAAGTTGGAAAAATAAATTTGGCTATCAATTGGGAGGTAAATATTTCAATGCTTTTGAGGTGAAAGATTTATTAGTGCAGTTAGAATATAATCATGTACGTCCTTATGTGTATTCGCATAGTGCTGTAATTACTAATTATGGGCATAATAATCAAAGTGTCGGGCATCAATGGGGAGGAAATTTTAATGAACTTTTAATTATTGGAAGATATCATAAAGGGCGTTATTTTGGGGATGCTAAATTTACAATTGGTACAAGAGGTCTTGATTTTGACACTGCGGAAGATAGTTACAATTATGGAGGCAATATTTATAAAAGTTACGATGTGAAACGACCATATGACACAGGTGTAAAGGTGGGTCAGGGTAATAAAACAAGTGTTTTTATAGCCGATATTCAAGGTGGGTATTTAATTAACCCGATGACAAACCTGAAGTTATTCGGTAGCTTTATATATAGAAGCTTTGATCCGACCAAAGATACTGCTACAACATTCGGGCAAAGTACGACATGGTTTAGTATCGGATTGCGATCTGATGTCTTTAATTGGTATTTTGATTACTAGTATTTAATAAGATTTTTCGAAATAATTGTGTTAAAGATTTGCAAGTCCTTATTTTATAAAGGTTTTATTGAAAAAATCTAAATTTATAGTTCAGGATTCTACAATCTAATTTGTACATTTGCACCACTCAAAAAAAAAATACAAACAAGAAAGGTTTGAACACTACTAAAAATACAATTTCACTAAAATCAATATTTCTGGATTTCAAAGAGATTACTAAGGCTGGTTTGGCTATTAGTGTTTTGTTCTCTTCAATTGCAGGTTATTTATTAGGTGTAAATGATGAACATCCCTTTAAATGGAGTGTTTTAGCTGTTTTATCTATTGGAGGTTACTGTATGGTTGGAGCTTCAAATGCTTTTAATCAGGTAATTGAAAAGGATATCGATGCTCTCATGGACCGCACAAAAAATCGTCCTGTACCATCAGGCCGGATGTCTCCAAAAATGGCTTTGTTTGTTGCAAGTTTACTGACGGTTATAGGAATCAGTTTGTTATATACAATCAATGCAAAGTCGGCAATGTTTGCTGCCATCTCAATATTTTTATATACTAGCATATATACACCATTAAAAACGGTAACTTCGTTATCAGTTTTTGTTGGTGCATTTCCGGGCGCAATTCCGTTTATGTTAGGATGGGTTGCTGCAACTGGAGAATTTGGTATCGAAGCAGGAACTTTGTTTCTGATTCAGTTTTTCTGGCAGTTTCCTCATTTTTGGTCCATCGGATGGTTTTTATATGAAGATTATGAGAAAGCAGGAATCTTTATGCTTCCCACAGGAAAAAAAGATAAAGGTACCGCTTTGCAGGTTATTTTATATACAGTTTGGTTGATTATAGCGTCTTTATTACCTGTTTTAGGATACACAGGACAGCTTTTTATAACGCCGATTGCGGCAGTTTTGGTGTTTTTATTAGGGTTATGGATGCTTTTTTACGCTGTAAAACTGTATCAATTGCGAACTGCAAAAGCTGCGAGAACCTTAATGTTAGTGAGTGTTTCGTATATTTCACTATTGCAAATCGTATTTATTGTAGATAAATTTTTAAGATAATTATGGAAATGACAATGACAACAAGCGAGGAACAGGTAACCAAATCAAAATCAGCAAAACTGATTTTGTTATTCGCCATGGTAAGTATGACCATGATGTTTGCCGGACTTACAAGTGCATTTGTGGTAAGTAAGTCAAGAGCTGACTGGTTGAAGAATTTTGAACTGCCAACAGCGTTTTATTATAGCACAGCCGTTATTATTGGTTGCAGTGTTACATTTTACCTGGCTAAAAAAGCGATTCAAAAAGATAATAGAGGTGCAACAACTTCATTCCTTTTAGGAACATTGGCGTTAGGAATTCTATTTGTAGTTTTGCAATTTGAAGGATTTGGGCAAATCGTAGAAAGCGGGTATTATTTTACCGGAGAAGGTAGCTCAATTACTACAACTTTTCTATACGTAGTAACCGTTACTCACTTATTACACTTGGCTGGAGGATTAATTTCACTTTTAATTATAATTTATAATCATTTTAAACAAAAATACAATTCGACTCAAACTCTTGGTATAGAACTAGGTGCGATGTATTGGCACTTTTTGGATTTATTATGGGTATATTTATTTTTATTTTTATATTTCTTTAAATAAGAAAAAAACGTAAATTTGGGAACTTTTTAACGAATATCTTTTATGGAAGCGACAGTTACTACTGCAAATAACGACGAAAAAACTTGGGGAGGCGGAGACATCCAGCCATTAGGAGCAAGTTATGGTAAAATGATGATGTGGTTTTTTATCGTATCAGATGCCTTGACATTCTCTGGATTCCTTGCTGCTTACGGTTTTTCTAGATTTAAATTTATTGAAACATGGCCTTTGGCTGATGAAGTGTTTACTCACTTCCCATTTATGCATGGTGTTTCGGCACCTATGTATTATGTAGCCTTAATGACTTTTATTTTGATTTTCTCATCTGTAACAATGGTTTTGGCTGTTGATGCAGGTCACCAATTGAAAAAGACAAAGGTTGCTATTTATATGTTCTTAACTATTATTGGAGGTTTGATCTTCGTTGGTTCTCAAGCCTGGGAGTGGAAGAACTTCATTAAGGGAGAATATGGTGCAGTTGAAACTGCAGGTGGTAGTTTGTTGCAGTTTGTTGATGCAAATGGAAACAGAGTAGCTCTTGAAAAATTTGCCGTGAAATTACCGGAACAACCAGAAGCCCTTACAAGAGCTAAAGGGAAATGGTTCATGGAAAGTGCCGAAACTGTATCCACTTATTCAGTTGCTGAAATACAGGCTGGTTTTAAAGCGCATCCGGAATTATTGATAAGAACTGAAAAGCTTAACGATAAAAAGAAAAAAACAGTATTGACAAGAGCTGAATCTGAGGCTCGTTTAGGTACTGCAAAATATGTAGTTGAAGGAGCTAACTTAACCAGAAACGAATACGGTAGTAAATTATTTGCTGATTTCTTCTTCTTCATTACAGGATTCCACGGATTCCACGTATTTTCTGGAGTAATTATTAATATCATTATTTTCTTTAATGTATTATTGGGTACTTACGAGAAAAGAAGAAGCTACGAAATGGTAGAGAAAGTTGGTTTATACTGGCACTTTGTCGATTTAGTTTGGGTATTTGTATTTACAGTTTTCTACTTAGTTTAATTTTTAAGATTTATCATTATGTCACACGGTCACGAGTACGTATCAAATACAAAAAGAATCTGGTTTGTTTTTGGATTACTTTCATTAGTAACTACAGTAGAAGTTATTTTAGGTATTGTAAAGCCAGGAGTGTTAGAGTTTAATCATTTTGTAGGTTTGAATTTGTTGAATTGGGTTTTCTATATCCTGACAATTTTCAAAGCTTATTATATAGTATGGGCATTTATGCACATGGAAGGTGAAAAAAGCAGCCTTAGATGGTCTGTGGTTTCTCCAGTTATTTTCCTAGTTTTATATTTATTGTTTATTCTGTTGACAGAAGGACATTATATTTATGGGGTTTTTAAAGATTCTACTATTAAATGGAATTTTTAACATGATATTAATTCGAAAAGAAGCTCCGTTTAACGGAGCTTTTTTTATTTTTGTACTTCAATAACTTCCGTTAAAATAATGAAAAAAAATATAGTTCTTTTTGTACTTTTCGTTCTGCCGATTGTAGCCTACTTGTTTTTTGCTTCCGGAGTAAACAGTTTTACAAAACTTCCGACAATAACTCCAAAAATTGCTGACTTTGGTAATTGGAAATCGCTAAAAGGCGAAAAAGTAACTCTAAATAATAAAATAACTATTCTTGGTTTTTCAGGTACTGAAATTTTAAAAAACAGAGGAAACTTTTTTAATCTGAACGAAAAAATTTATCAGCGTTACAATGGTTTCAAAGATTTACAATTTGTTGTTATTTGTCCATTGGGAACTGAAAAGGACGCAAAAAAAATCGAAGAATCCTTAGGTGCTTTTACTGATGTATCAGGTTGGCATTTTGTTTTTGCTTCTCCAGAGGAAATCAACACTTTTTATGATCAATTAAAGCTGAAAGGAAAATTGGATCAGAATCTTGGAACAGCGAATGTTTATATTGTAGATAAAGAAAGAAATCTAAGAGGCAGAAAAGGAGTTTCTAAAGATAAAAAAGACGAATACAAGGAAGGTTATGATACTTTTCATCCTTCAGAGCTGAGTAATGAAATGTTAGATGATTTTAAAATCATTTTATACGAATATCGTGCTGCTCTTAAGAAAAATCACAATGCTACAAAAGAACTTTAATCTTTAGAATATGTTTAAAAATAAATCATATATCGGAATTTCGTTTATCATTTTAATCTTCGGAATTTATGCTGTTCCAAAAATTGTTGACAGAATAAAAAATGGAGAAGTCGTAAAAGGAAACCGTTTGGATAATGTCGGTTTAAAAACTTCGAAAGCTGATGCTAAATTATTGACTATTGGTCCGGCTCCTAAATTTGAACTAACCAATCAGGATAATGCCAAAGTTTCAAATGAAACTTATAAAGGAAAAGTATATGTTTTAGAATTCTTCTTTACGACTTGTCCTTCAATTTGTCCAAAGATGAATTTGAGTATGCTTGAAATTGAGAAAACATTTTTTGGGAATCCTAATTTCGGAATAGTTTCTATTACAATTGATCCGGTTCATGATACTCCAAAGGTTTTAAAAGATCACGCAAAATTATTAGGTGCCAAATCATCAAACTGGAATTTTTTAACGGGTGACAGAGCAACAATAATGGATTTGTCTAACAAAGGATTCAATTTGTATGCTGGTGAAAATTCAAAAGTCAATGGAGGCTTTGAACATTCAGGTTTATTTGCTTTGGTAGATAAAGACGGAAATATTCGTTGTAGAAAAGATGATTTTGGAAATCCAATTTTGTATTACGACGGTTTAGATAAAAAAGGAGTTAGAGAGATTCAGGAAGACATTAAAATATTATTAGAAGAATAAAAATGGAAGATCATTCATTAGAAAAAAAATACAATAAATATATTATTGCGGTTTCAATTGTAGTGCCAACTTTAGTTGCAATACTATTCGCAATTAAATTAAAAGATTTTGGGGTTAATGTAGAGCCTCTTTCATTTTTGCCACCAATTTATGCTACAATAAACGGAATTTGCGCTATCGTTTTGGTTTGGGCGGTAATTGCTATAAAAAATGGAAAGCGAAAATTACATGAGCGTTTAATGACTTTAGCTATTGCATTGGGACTTGCTTTTTTGGCAATGTATGTCGCCTATCATATGACAGCTGATTCTACTAAATTTGGAGATCAAAATCATGATGGAATTCTGGATTTGGCGGAGACAGCTAAAATTGGAGCATTGCGTTATGTTTATTTCTTTATTCTTATTACTCACATTTTATTGTCTATCACAATTATACCTTTAGTATTGATTAGTTACGTTAGGGCTCTTGCGCAACGTTTCGACAGACATAAAAAAATAGCTAAAATAACTTTTCCACTATGGTTATATGTTGCCGTGACTGGTGTGGTTGTTTACTTAATGATTTCTCCATACTATGTACACTAAAAATAAAATTACAAAATCTAAAATTCCAAATTCTAAATTCCAAACTCTGATTTTTGGAATTTGTTTTTTCTTTATTGGAATTTCAATGAATGCTCAATGCGCAATGTGTCGTGCGGCTCTTGCGGGAGATTCAAATACAAAAAAGGCTGCAGCTGTAAATGACGGAATCGTTTATTTAATGGTAATTCCGTATTTGCTTGTGGCAGTTATAGGCATCCTGATTTATAGAATGTATCAATCAAAAAAGAAAAAAGCAGTATAAAATTTTATACTGCTTTTTCGTTTAAGTTTCTATTTCAATCCATCAACAGAAACATTTACAGTACCGTTTATTTTTATAAATGCTATGATTGCCTGATTGGTTAGCTGAATTTTATCAAACTGAATATCTTCCATTTTTCCGTTTATAAAAACACCGGGCATCGGTGAGTAATTTTTAAGATAAGCCGCCATATTTTTTTTGCCTTCTTCTAAATTGGGTTGGATGGAATATCGACAACTTTCTTCCATTTTTCTTAAAATGTACCCTTGTCCTAACCAACTTGCTGTACGCATTAACTTACTTTTAGTGTCCAGAACATAATCTAATTTGTCAAAGTAGATTTCTTTAGTTTGCGGATTGTACTGCGGAAATCCATTTAAGTAAAGTGTTCCGTTTATAGAACCTAAAACATCAAGTGCAATAACCATTTTTCCGTCTTTATGCCAAATTGAAACATTTTTTACGGTTACTTTTTTACTTCCGGAACCAAATTCCTGACCTGCAAAATTTTTGGTCATAATTTTAGAAGCATCAATATAGCTTGAAATTGCTGCAATATTAGCCGAAATCTGATTTGGAATTTTGGCAACTGGTTTCAGAACAATTTTACTGGCATTAAATTTAGATTCCGGTTGTTTGCCCACAATGGTTTCCATGTTGCATTTCATTCCCATATCTAATAAAAATAAATCATTTTTTAGTTTAGCGTTTGTCGAATAAACTTCAAC
Organism: Flavobacterium aquidurense; assembly: GCF_031458035.1. GTDB lineage: Bacteria > Bacteroidota > Bacteroidia > Flavobacteriales > Flavobacteriaceae > Flavobacterium > Flavobacterium aquidurense_C. The sequence goes on along the minus strand of NZ_JAVDXR010000007.1, from coordinate 247,941 downwards.
AGGAACAATTCTTAACCAGCTTTCGTAAGTATCACTCATCTGGAAAGGTGTGCAGATTTTTTCTAAAGCCGATAGGACATTTGGTTTAAAATCCATTGACTTTTCGATTGCTTCGTCTATTTTCTTTTCAATTTTTGATTTGAAAATAGAAATCGCAGGATTAACTAAATAAGTTATTGGCATATTTTTTCCAAAAACAAGCATTGTCGGACTTTCATTCCAATCAAGAGATTTGAATTCGGTTTTAGTATTCAGTTTCCAGTTTGTTAATGCCACTTCACTTGATAAAGTAATGACTCCGTTTAAATTGAATTCACGCGTATCATAGAGCTCGACACCAAGTTTTTTTGTTCCGATTCTATATCTGATTGTCGCCTTTAAAGGCAAAATGGTCTTGATTTTTTTATCAGGATTTGCAGGATCGTTTTGAATTTTTATTGGAGCCTGTTTCCAGATTTTCATTTCAATATCATCATCTTCGATATTGTTATCGTCATAAATCAAACCATTCAAAATGCTATTTGTTTGATTTTCGATATCATGAAGTTTTACCGTTATGGGCAAGTTGATAAATGATGGACTGGCATCATACACTAATGGACTAGCGTCATCCGGTTCGGGTTTTAAGGTATCTAATTTTTGTGATGTTGAACAGCTCGCTATTAGTGTAAGCGCCGTAAATAAAGGAAGAATTGAGGAAAACTTCATCATTAAGATTTTTTTAAGTGATGCAAAATTAAGAAAACAATTATATTAACTTAAAAAAGTGTAACATTTCATACAGAATTGAGTCTTATTCAAAGAAGATAACGAAATTATTAACGTTTTCTTACCATAATTTACTTAATAAAAATGTTATTATTGTTTTAAAATTTAACAATATCATGATCGAAATCAAAGATTTGCATAAGTCCTATAAGATGGGAAATTCCGAGTTACATGTGTTAAAGGGGATTAATTTCAATATTGCTGAAGGGGAATTAGTCGCTATTATGGGATCTTCTGGATCCGGTAAATCTACACTTCTGAATATTTTAGGAATCTTAGATGAGGCTGATTCTGGTAGTTATATTTTAGATCATACACCAATTAAGAAACTAAATGAAACGATTGCTTCCAGATATCGAAATAAGTTTTTAGGATTTGTGTTTCAGTCTTTCAACCTGATCAATTATAAAACGGCACTTGATAACGTTGCTATGCCATTGTATTACCAAGGCGTAAAAAGAAAAGAGCGTTATGAAATTGCCATGAAATATTTAGAAAAAGTTGGTTTGGGTTCACACTCACATCACTTACCAAGTGAGTTGTCCGGAGGTCAAAAACAACGTGTCGCTATTGCAAGAGCATTAGCTTCAAATCCAAAAGTTTTACTTGCAGATGAGCCGACAGGAGCTTTAGATACCAAAACTTCATATGAGGTAATGGAGCTTATTCAAGGAATTAACGATGAAGGGAAAACCATTTTAATCGTTACACACGAACCTGATATTGCAGCAATGTGCAAAAGAAATGTGGTCCTGAAAGATGGATTAATTATCGATGATAAAATGGTAGAACAAGTTAGAGCTTCATCTTATGTTTAATATTGAGCGTTGGCAGGAAATATTTGAAGCAATCTCTAAAAATCGTTTAAGAACATTCTTAACCGGGATTTCTGTGGCTTCAGGTATTTTTATTTTAGTGATTTTGCTTGGTGCAGGCAGGGGGCTCCAGAATGGTATCGAAAAACAGTTTGAACGTGATGCTACTGGTATTATTGTGGCATGGTCAGGTACAACAACTAAGGAATATAAAGGTCTGAACCCAGGCAGACAAGTGCAATTTAGAAATAGTGATTATACAGAATCGGTTCGGAAATTTGATGATAAATTAGAATTAAGAGCTTCTTCTTATGATTTTTGGGGTGGAGCATTTGCATATGGTAAAGAATCCGGAAGTTATCAGTATAGAGGAGTTGATCCCGATTATTCAGGAGTTGAAAATGTTACGGTTGTGCAAGGTAGATTTATAAATGCTAATGATTTGGCTCACAACGAAAAAGTTGCCTGTATTGGGATGAAAGTAAAAACAGATTTGTTCAAGGACAAAGATGCTTTAGGAAAAGAATTCTCAATCAATAAAATTAATTTCAAGGTGGTAGGTGTTTTTACAGATCCGGGAGGTGAGCGAGAAGAAGCAAGGGCGTATTTGCCTAAAACCACTGTCCAAAGAACTTTTGGGGGAGGAGATAAAATCAGTAATATGTTTTTTACAATTAAGAAAACGAAGGATTACGATGAAGCTTTAGCCCAATCTGAAAAATTCACTCAAGATTTGAAAGACTTGTTGAAAAGCAAAAACATAGTTGCACCAGATGATGAAAGTGGAGTTGGTGTCTATAATTCTGTTAAAGATGTTAAACAGTTTTATGATTTAAATTTATATATCAGATTATTCTTTTGGTGGGTTGGTATTTGTACCATTATTGCCGGAGTTGTTGGTGTAAGTAATATTATGTTGATTATTGTAAAAGAAAGAACGAAAGAAATTGGAATTAGAAAAGCACTTGGAGCATCTCCGTTTTCAATTATTTCCATGATACTTCACGAATCCATTTTCATTACCACTATTGCTGGTTTTGTTGGATTATTAGCTAGTTTGTTATTACTGGAATTTGTTGGTCCGATGGTGCAGAGTGAATATTTTCAGCATCCTGAAGTTGATTTCAGTGTAGCATTGACAACACTTGCTTTGCTTGTATTTGCGGGCGCAATGGCGGGATTTTTTCCAGCTTACAGAGCAGCCAAAATTAAACCTATTGTAGCACTTAGAGACGAATAATTATGTTTAAGAAAGATAATTGGGATGAGATTTTACAAGCTTTAACAGCCAATGTTTTCAGAACAACATTAACTGCGTTTGGTGTGTTTTGGGGGATATTTATTTTGGTAATATTGTTGGCAGCTGGTAACGGATTGGAAAATGGTATCAAAAAGGGTTTTGATGGAATCGCGACGAACACCATGTTTATGTGGAGCCAAACGACATCAAAAGCATACAAAGGTTTGCCTAAAACGCGTCGATACGATTTTAGAAATAGTGATGTTGCGGCTTTAAAAGCGGCTCTTCCTGATTTATTGTATGTATCACCAAGAAATCAACTGGGAGATTTTAATGGATCAAATAATGTGGTTCGTGGTACCAAAACGTCAGCGTTTACTATTTATGGTGATTATCCGGAGTTGATTAAACAACAGCCAATGGATATTATAAAAGGACGTTTTATAAATCAGCAGGATATTAATGAAAGAAGAAAAATCGCTGTAATTGGAAAAGGGGTTATCACGGAGCTTTATGGAAAGGAAGAAGAAGCAATTGGAACTTACGTAAAAATAAATGGAATTAATTTCATGGTTGTAGGTGTTTATAATTCTAAGCAACAGGGAGGGAATGCCGAACAGGAACAAAAAAATATTTTCGTTCCGTTTACCACTTTCCAGCAATCTTTTAATTATGGAGACAAGGTAGGCTGGATGGCACTTACGGCTAAAGATGAAACTTCAATAACCGATTTAAAGCCAAAAATTCTTGAATTAATCAAAGCACTTCATTCGATAAATCCTGCAGATGATCGGGCGGTTGGGAATTTCGATTTATATGAACAATTTAATAAGGTACAGAGTCTTTTTAATATTTTAAAAATAATTGCCTATTTCGTAGGAACACTTGTTTTGATTTCAGGTGTTATCGGAATTTCAAATATTATGCTTATTGTAGTTAAAGAACGTACTAAAGAAATTGGAATCAGAAGAGCTTTAGGTGCTACACCAGCGGCTATTCGAGGACAAATTTTATCAGAATCTATTTTCTTAACTATTATTTCGGGTATGTTAGGAATTGCAGTGGCGACAGGAATTATTGCGCTATTAAATTTGGCCTTAGATTCGATGCCGCCAGACAGTAATACCATGTTTGCAAATCCAAGTGTAGACTTGGGAGTTGTATTTGTAGCATTATTAATATTAGTAGGGTCAGGTTTGCTGGCAGGGTTTATTCCGGCTCAAACTGCAATAAATGTAAAGCCGGTGGATGCTTTACGAACTGAATAATTATCAATCAAAATATAATCGATTAAACCAAAACAAAATGAAAAAAGGAGTAACCGTAACCATTTTAATCTTTATTGCTGTAGTTTTCTTTGGCGCACTATATTATTTGTATGCTAAAAATCAAGAATCTCCAATTGTATTTAAAACTGAAAAAGCAGAGATTAAAACAATCGTAAAAAACACCATTGCGACAGGTAATATTCAACCTGATGAAGAGGTTTTAATCAAGCCAAACATCTCAGGTATTATTGAAGAAGTATACATCAAAGCTGGAGAAAAAATCAAAGCTGGCGACATGATTGCCAAGATTAGAGTTGTTGCAAACGTTTCAAATGTCAGCAGCACACAAAATCAGGTACAAACTGCTAAAATCGCATTAGATAATCAGGAGAAAATCTTTAAAAGACAAAAAACATTGTTCGATAAAGACGTTATATCTGCGAATGATTTTGATGCAGCGCAATTAGCGTATACACAGGCGAAACAAAATTATGTTGCTGCGAAACAAAGTTTAGATATTGTAAAAACAGGAACAACAACGTCTTTAGGAAGTTATGCTAATACATTGATTCGTTCAACAGTAAACGGGATGGTTTTACAGGTTCCTGTAAAAGTTGGAAATCAGGTTATTGAAAGTAATAATTTTAATGAAGGAACTACAATTGCCAGCGTTGCAGATGTTGGAAGAATGATTTTTATTGGGAAAATTGATGAGTCTGAAGTTGGAAAAATCAAAGTTCAAATGCCAATTGAAATTACTGTTGGTGCGATCGAAAATAAAAAATTTAATGCTGTTTTGACTGATATAGCGCCTAAAGGTGTAGTAGAAAATGGTGCAATTCAGTTTGAGATCAAAGCTTCTTTAGAAAATAGAGATGCTACTTTCATCAGAGCAGGATTAAGTGCAAATGCTTCTATTATTTTAGAAAAAGCAGATAAAGTTTTAACAATAAAAGAATCACTAGTTCAATTTGACAAAAAAACACAAAAACCTTATGTTGAAGTTGAAACGACTCCTCAAAAATTCGAAAGAAAAGATTTAGTTCTGGGCGTGAGCGACGGAATTTATGTTCAGGTTAAAAGTGGCGTTAAAGCTACTGATAAAATTAAAATCTGGAATCAGGGTTTAATCAGTGAAGGGGAGAAAAAATAATTTGAAAGTATAAAGAGTTTTTTGGTTTTAAAAAATGTTAAATTTGCGTAGTTTTTGCTATGCTTTCATTCAAAATATATGAAAATAAATAAATATAATAGTCTTGTTTTTGCCATGCTTTTTGGGTTTGCATTATCAGGCCAGGCGCAAACAAAACAATGGACACTAGAAGAATGTGTAAGATATGCATTAGACAATAATATTACGATAAAATTATCGGAATTAGACGTGCAAAATGCTGATATAGACAAGAAGGATGCTTTTGGTAATTACCTTCCATCGGTAAATGGTAATGCTTCTCATTCCTGGAATATTGGTTTGAATCAAGACGTTACGACAGGACTTTTGCGTAATCAGACTACTCAATACTCATCAGTAGGTTTAAATGCCGGAGTTGATATTTACAGAGGACTGCAAATTCAAAATACATACAGAAGAACGAAGCTTGCTATTGTAGCATCACAATATCAATTGTTGAAAATGCAGGAAGATATTTCGCTAAATGTTGCGAATGCGTTTCTTCAGATTTTATCTTACAAAGAAGATTTAAAAGTAAAAAAGGAGCAACTTTCTATTGATGAAAAACGATTGAAACGTTCTGAAGAAATGGTAAATGCCGGAACAATTCCTAGAGGAGATTTGTATGATCTGAAAGCTAATCTTGCAACAGACCAACAAGCAATTACTGTTTCAGAAAATAATTTATTGATTTCGAAATTAAGTTTAGCACAGCTTTTACAATTAAAAGAATTTGCAGATTTTGATGTCATTGATGATACAAATGCAAAAGATGAAAATAATATCATGGCGCAAAGTCCGATTGATATTTATAACAAAGCAAAAGAAACAAGAACAGAATTAAAACTGGCGCAAACTAATCTGGAAATTGCAGAGAAGAATGTAGCTATTGCAAAAGGCGCATACCAACCTACACTTTCAGGTTTTTATGGCTTTAATACCAGAGCCAGTTATAGTGATAAAGTTGTAGGAGTAGACGGTAGTGGTAATCCAATTTTGGCTGGTCCGGATCCTGTTTTTCAACAGTTTAGTGATAATAAAGGGCATAATTTTGGATTTCAGTTAAATGTTCCAATTTTCAACGGTTTTGCTGTTCGAAATAATGTAGAGCGTAATAAAGTAAGTTTAGAAAAATCTAAAATAGATTTAGAGCAAAAAAGTTTAGATTTGCAACGTAATGTTTATACTGCTTTTACAAATGCAAAAGGAGCTTTAAACACTTATGAATCGGCAACTGTAACTTTAGAAGCAAGGCAACAGGCTTACAATTATGCTAAAGAAAAATATGATGTCGGTTTAATGAATTCATTTGATTTCACACAGGCTCAAACATTGTTAACAAATGCGCAGTCTGATGTTATCAGAACTAAATACGATTATATTTTTAAAATAAAAATACTTGAATTCTATTTTGGAATTCCAATTGTCCCAATTCCAACGATTACAAAATAATTTATTATGTCAAAAAAAACAATTTATTTCTTAGTAGGTGGTGCGCTAGTACTTATTGCAGTTTTAATAGGACTTTCGAAATCAGGAGTAATAGGAAATAAGGATGAAGGAAAAGAGGTTGAGATTTCAAAAGTAGTAGCATCAACTATTATTGAAACCGTTTCAGCTACAGGTAAAATCCAACCAGAAATTGAAGTGAAGCTCTCTTCGATGGTTTCAGGTGAAATTATTGCATTAAATGTAAAAGAAGGTCAGGTCGTTAAAAAAGGAGATTTATTAGTAAAGATAAATCCTGATTTATATACCTCTGGTTTGGAGAGGTCTCAGGCAAATTTGTCTGGTACTAAAGCCAGTTTAACGCAATCTGAAGCTAACTTTAAAGAAGCAAAAGCCAGTTACGAGCGAAATAAAACCTTGTATGACAAAGGCGTAATATCAAAGTCTGACTGGGATAAATCAATTGCTACTTTTGAAGTTGCTAAAGCGACTAAACAAAGTTCTTATTACAATGTGCAAAGTGCATCGGCGACTGTAACAGAAGCTAAAGATAATTTAGGACGTACACTAATTTATGCTCCTGCAGACGGAACAATTTCAGTATTAAATGTTGAATTGGGAGAACGCGTTTTAGGAACACAGCAAATGGCGGGTACAGAACTTATGCGAGTGGCCAACTTAAACAACATGGAAGTTGAAGTTGATGTCAACGAAAATGACATTGTTAAAGTAAAAATTGGTGATGAAGCCAATGTTGAAGTTGATGCTTATCTGAAAAAGAAATTTAAAGGAATTGTAACGAGTATTTCTAACTCTGCAAGCAGCACGCTAACTTCAGATCAGGTTACTAATTTTAAAGTTAAAGTTCGTATTCTAAAAGAATCGTATCAAGATTTATTAGCTGGAAAACCAGATACTTATTCGCCGTTCAGACCGGGAATGACTGCGACAGTTGATATTTTAACAACAACTAAGGCTAATGTTTTGGCAGTGCCTATCAGTTCAGTTGTTGTAAAATCAGATACTGCTGCTGTTAAAAATTTTACAGTTGAAGATCCTAATGAGAAAAAAGTTGCGCCGAAAAGCGATAAAAAATTCGAATGTGTTTTTGTAAAAGTAGGTGATAAGGCTAAAATCAGAATCATTAAAACAGGTATTCAGGATGACACCAATATTGAAGTGATGTCAGGACTAAAATCTGGAGATGTTGTTATAACAGGGCCTTATACGACAGTTTCTAAAGAATTGAATTCTGGTGATAAGGTGAAGCTTAAAAAAGCTGATACTCCAAAGAAATAAATTTTGCATATAATAATCCTTTAAATAATTAGTACTTTGTCTTTTATTCTCAATATCGAAACGGCCACAAAAAACTGTTCTGTAGCAATTGCAAAAAATGGTGAAACAATTTTATGTAAAGAAATTGCAGAAGAAGGATATTCGCATGCCGAAAAACTCCATGTTTTTATCGAAGAGGTAATTGCTGAAGCCGGAATTAGTGTTCAGGATTTGGATGCCATTGCAGTTAGTCCGGGGCCGGGTTCTTACACTGGTTTGCGAATTGGTGTTTCGGCGGCTAAAGGATTATGTTTTGCGTTAAATATTCCCTTAATTGCTGTCGATACTCTACAGACTTTAGCAGCACAGGCAAAAGTTTCTGAAGGCAAAATAATCCCAATGCTAGATGCCAGAAGAATGGAAGTTTACAGCGCTATTTTTAATGCTGATTTAGAAAAAGAAAGACCAATTCAGGCTGAAATTATTACTGAGGATTCGTTTAAAGATTTTACAGAAACATTATATTTTGTTGGCGATTGCGCTGATAAGTGCAAATCCGTTCTGACCAAAGACAACTTCGTTTTTCTGGAAGAAATTAAATACCCATCGGCGAAGGAAATGAGTAAAATCAGTTTTGATAAATACAAAATAAGCGACACGGTAGATGTCGCTTATTTTGAACCTTATTATCTAAAAGATTTTATGATGGCACCTCCATCAAAAAAACAATAAAAAATTATTTTATTTTTGAAGCGTAAAGGGCTGAACAGAGATACCTGCTTCATCTAAAGCTGCTTTGCAATTTTCTAAAGTTTGAGAAAAAACAGCGCCATAATTTTCGTTTTTTGCCCATGGGCGAACGGCAAATTCAACAGAACTGGCACTCAGATTTTTTACGAACACTTCCGGGGCAGGTTTTTTCAACACTTTAGGATTTTTATTTAAAACGTCTAGTAATATATCTTTTGCTTTTTTAATATCTGACTCATAAGATACTGCAAAAGTCAAATCGGCTCTTCTTTCGCCCTGCATAGAATAATTAATAATCGTTCCGTTTGATAAAGCACCGTTTGGTACAAAAACAGTCTGATTGTTGGCATTAATCATTTTAGTTACAAAAATCTGAATTTCACTTACAGTTGCGATGATTCCTTGTGCTTCGATGGTATCTCCAACTTTAAAAGGTTTAAAAAGAATAATCAGCATTCCGCCTGCAAAATTAGAAAGTGAACCCTGCAATGATAAACCAACTGCAAGTCCCATAGATGCCAAAATAGCAACAAAAGAAGTGGTTGGTATCCCAAGTTTGGAAATAAAGGTCACAAAAAGTAAAACACGTAAAGCCCATAATAATATGTCAGCGAGAAATTTAGTTAAAGTAGGATCTAAATTTCTTTGAATCATTACTCGTCTTATGATTCTGTTGATTAATCTTATGGCATATAATCCAATAAATAGAATTATAATTGCTGAAATTAAATTTGGTGCATAACCTACTAATTTGTCAATGAATTGCACGCTATAATTACTAAGTTGTTCAGGACTCATCATGTTTATTGAAAAAAAAACCTTCTCAAAAATGAGAAGGCGTATTAGTGCAGCAAATATAAAGATATTTTTTTATAAGAAAAACAAGTATCTATTCCTTATCTGTAGTTCCGTCAATAATTTCATCTTCAACTTTCTCTTCGATTGTTGCTGCTGTTTCACTTGCATCAACAACAGTTTCCGATGTGTTTTTTTTTGTATCGCTGGTTAAATCGCTTGCTTTTTCTTTTACAGAATCGATAACATCACTTATAGAATCAGTAGCTTTTTCAACATATTCACTTACAATATCTTTTGCCTGATCTGCATATTCAACAGCGCTATCAATTATTGGTTCTGAAGCTTCTTTCGCTTTTGCGATTGTTTCTTCTGCAAAAGTTTCTGCTTTTTCGATATAAGGATTAGCAGCTTCTTTTGCTTGCTCAAAAGTACTTTCAGCATGATTAGCTAAGTCTGTTGCAGATTCTTTGGCCGAGCCAAATAAATTCTTGAAAAATGAAGATAATCCCATAGTTTTAATTGTTGATTGGTTAAGATTACAATATTAAACTTTTTTACAGAATTATAGTGTTATAGTTGGAATAATTTATTGAAAATTAAGTAGATACAATCTATAAAAATAGCGTTCACCAGTGGCGAACGCTTTTCAAATTTCGTGAAATTATTATTTATGCATTCAAAGCTTCAACTTTAATGCCTTCATCGTTCAACATGCTTTTTAACATGTTTTCGATACCGCTTTTCAAAGTAAAAGTAGATGACGGGCAACCACTGCAAGCACCCTGTAAAATTACTTTAACTGTCTTGTCATCTTCATTGTAAGAATCAAAAGCAATATTTCCTCCGTCAGCGGCAACCGCCGGCTTTACATATTCTTCTAATATATTGATGATTTGTTGTGAAGTTACATCGAGCTTATCAAAAGCCTCATCTTTAGTGATGTCATTTTTTGCCGCAACTTCAATTAAGCTCTCATCCAAAACAGTTCCTCCGTTTTCGATAAATTGTTTGATAAATGTTCTTACTTCTAAAGTAATTTCATCCCAATCGTTAATTTCATATTTGGTTACAGAAATATAATTTTCATCGATAAAAACTTCTTTCACGTAAGGAAATTTGAATAATTCTTTTGCTAAAGGAGAAGAAGCAGTCTGATCGATATTTTTATATTCTACAGGATTCTTTGTCAACATTCTGCTAACCACGAATTTTAAAGCTGATGGATTTGGAGTTGTTTCTCCATAAACCGTAATAGGTTGTTTTTTGCTTTTGTTTTCATCAATTTTAATGATGATGCCGCCTTTGTCTACAAATGCAGCAATTTGCTCAGCAACCGCATCTTGTACATCTTCCCATTCTACAATGCTGTATCTTTCGATAGCAATAAAATTTCCTGAAATATAAACTGTTTTTACAAACGGAAGATAGAATAATTGCTGTGCTATTGGTGATTCTTGTGCTTCATCGATATTCTTGAACTCAAAGTTTTGATTTTGAGTGATGAAATCTTCAAATTCAAACTTTAATATAGTCGGATTTTGAGTTTCTTTTATGGTGATTTTTGTCATGATTGTAATTTTTTACAAATTTAGTAAAGTTATTTTCTACTATTGGCTATATTTGATTATTTAATAAAATAATTAAGATTCTTATTATAACTAATCGGATTAAATTAAGGGTCTATAATTTTTTCAAACAAAGTTGCCTTTATGGAATTTAGAATAAGAGTTTTATTTGTTTTTTTATTAACTTCATTTTACTCTTTTTCTCAGGAGGGTCTGCCTGTTTATTCTGATTATCTATCTGACAACTACTATTTAATCCATCCCTCAATGGCTGGTGCAGCTAATTGTGCAAAAATTAGATTAACTGCAAGAAAACAATGGTTTGGTCAGGACGATGCTCCCGAACTTCAAACACTAAGTTTTAACGGAAGAATCGGCGAAAGATCTGGTGCCGGAATTATTGTTTTTAATGATAAAAACGGATATCATTCTCAAAAGGGAGTGAAACTTACCTATGCACATCATATTATGTTTTCGAGAGATGAAATCGATTTAAACCAGCTTTCTTTTGGTATAAGCGCTGGAATGATTGAAAATCAATTAGATGAAACAACATTTGGGACAACTTTTGACCCGCTTATTTCTGGTCAGATTCAAAAAGATTCTTATTTTAATGTTGATGTTGGTGCTTCTTATAATTATTTGAATTTTTATGCTCACGCCACTGTTCAGGGATTGCTGGAGACCAGAAGAGAATTATACTCTGATTATGAGAGTGATAATATTAGAAAGTTTCTTTTAAGTGCCGGATATGTTTTTGGGAAAAGCGAAAATATTACGTGGGAACCATCAGTTTTGTTCCAATTATATGATCAGACTAAAGAAAAGTCTATCGATCTAAATATGAAAGCTTACAAAAATATGAATTTTGGAAGTTTATGGGCGGCCTTATCATACAGACGAAGTTTTGATGGTGCAGAGTATCTCACAGGGGGTGGAGTTTCATCTCAAAAATTGCAATATTTTACGCCAATTGTCGGAATAAATTATAAGAACTTTATGTTTGCTTACACCTACTCACAGGTGATGGGAGATGTGAAATTTGATACTGGCGGATATCATCAAATTACTTTAGGAATCAATTTATTTTGTAAAAGGGAACGTTACGATTGTAATTGTCCTGCGATTAATTAATTTTTTATGCTGATTAAATCTGTAAACGGAAAATCGCCTCAAATTCCAGAGGATTGTTATGTTGCCGAAAATGCTACTATTGTTGGAGATGTCACTTTTGGCGATTCTTGCAGTGTGTGGTTTAATGCTGTTATTCGTGGTGATGTTCACTTTATTAAAATCGGAAATAAAGTGAATATTCAGGATGGAGCGATTATACACTGTACATATCAAAAACATCCTACTATTATAGGCAATAATGTTTCAATTGGACATAATGCAATTGTTCACGGTTGTACAATTCACGACAATGTTTTGATTGGAATGGGAGCAATTGTAATGGATAATTGTGTTGTCGAAAGCAATGCAATTGTTGCTGCCGGTGCTGTTGTAACGCAAAATACAGTTGTAACTTCAGGAAGTATTTATGCGGGTGTTCCTGGTAAAAAAGTAAAAGACATTGATCAATCTGACTTTGCAGGCGAAATCGAAAGAATTTCAAATAACTACGTAATGTATTCTGGTTGGTTTAAAAACGAAGAATAAACTTCAAATAATTGAAAAAAAGAAATTCCAAATCCCATTAATGTAAACACTATATTGGGATTTGGAATTTCTTTTTTTGGAATTTTTAAAATTATAAATTGATCTTTTCAAAGAAGGTATTTTTATAGCTTTCACTAATAGGAATTCTTTTGTCACTAATCAAAACCTTATTCTTCTGAATAGATTTTACATGCTTAATATTGATGATATAAGACCTGTGAATTCTTGAAAATCCTTTGCTCGAAAGCAAATTTTCCAGTTTTATTAAACTAATTAATGTCAGGGTATATTTATTATCTGTTGTATAGATTTTTACATAATCTTTCAGTCCTTCGATAAATAGAATATCAGAAAAATTCATTTTTACATTCTCATATTCAGCTCTCACAAACATAAAATCTTGCTCTAATTCGGGAGCTGTGGTATTTTCAGAAATGGCCTGAACCGCTGTTGCAGGATTTATAATTTGTTGCGCACGTACGACCGATTTTAAGAAGCGATGGAAAGGAATTGGCTTTACTAAATAATCGACAGCACCAAGATTAAATCCTTCTACAGCGTAATCAGAATAAGCAGTTGTAAAAATGATTAAAGGTTTTTTTTCAATAGTATTTAAAAATTCAATTCCTGAAAAATGAGGCATGTGAATATCTAAAAAAATCAAATCTACATTTGTCTGATTGATAAATGAAACGGCATCAATAGCATTGTTAAAAGTGCTTACTAATTCAAGCGAATCTACTTTTCGGACAAAATCTTCTAATAATTCAACCGCTAAAGGTTCATCGTCTATAATTACACATTTCATCTGTTCAGGATTAGATTGTTAAATTGTTTTTGGCAGTCAAAAGTAGTTTGAAACCAGTAAATTAAGTTTTAAAGTTTTCATAAATTAGTGGTTTGAATTTCATCTAATTTTAAATTTAAATGCACACGGTAATATTGATTATCGTGAGTTATGTATAGTTGATGGGCGTTTGGGTAAAGCAAATCAAGTCGATTTTGAATATTAACTAATCCGATTCCTGAATTTTCGGGATCTTTTTTATAATTCTCAATTGTATTTTCTATCCAGAAATCAAGGCTGTTTTCCAGAATGAAAATTTTGATTTTTACGTGAGCAGCGCCTTTATAATCGGTACCATATTTAAACGCATTTTCAACAAAAGAAATCAGTAATAACGGCTCAATGAATTTGTTTCTGGTGTCACCGTGCACATTTATCACAATATCCTCGATATCATTAAGCCTAAGTTTTTGCAACTCAATATAATTCTGGATATAATTAATTTCTTTTTCTAAAGCCACCGTTTTATTATCAGTTTCATATAGCATATAGCGCATTAGTTCAGATAAGGTCACGATGGCATCAGGAACCAAATCAGATTTTTTGTGTGCCAAAGAATAGATACTGTTTAAAGAATTAAATAAAAAATGCGGATTAGTCTGTTTACGCAAATAAATTAATTCCGTATTCGTTCGATGCGTTTCGGCAATTAATTTGTTTTGTTGATTGTTGTAAAATTCTGTAAGAGTTCTAATTATAGCGCTTATTGTTAGTATTAAAATATAAAAAAAAGAGGGGCCAATTTTAAAAAATAAAGGCTGGGTTCTAGCCATCGCTATTACAGTACCACTTTTAACAAACCCATTTGGACTACGTCGCGTTATTATTTTAAGGGGCAACATATTTGGAGGTCGTACATGATTGAATTCAGGTATGAAATAATTAATCCTGATAGCCATAAAAAGAAGAATAATCATAAAAACAAAAACAAAATAAAGCCAGTATTTTTTTTCTAAAAGTAAGGCTGGTACCAAGTAAAAATAGTTCAGGTAAAACAAGATAATTCCTGTGAGCCATTGTATATAAAAATCATTATTGATTCTGAACGGGCTTTCGTAAAATTGAATTAATGAAGTCAAAATAAAGAAAGTCCATATTATACTATGGAATAAAATTTTGTTGGAACTGGTATTTTTAATGGTATCTAGATTCATTTAGAATTTTATTTTTAATAAAATTAAATCATTTTTTGTTACCGTTGGTGATAAGTCCTGCTTGAGTTTTCCAACTACTAAGTTCCCAACTCTTAATGCGTCTTCCTCAGTTGAAAAACTTTTGGTGTCGTTGATTACAGGTATAATTGATTGTTTGATTATAACTTTTTCCTTACTTGCAATAGAATAACCCCAGCCTGATTTTGTTTTAAATGATTTAATTTTTAAGGATTCTTTTCTACTACAAGAAATCAACACCAAAATAAGTATAAGAAAAGATAAATTCTTCTGGATTTTATTCCAGAAGAATCGTTTTTTGATATTAGTTATCATTATCATTTTGCTCGTCTAAAGGTTTAAATTCCCAGGCATCATCAAAATAAGTTGTGCCAACTCTTCCAAGCATATAGAAACCACGATTATTAATGCTAAACCCAACGGCATCTGTTCTGGTTGCACCTTCCATTGGAGTTCTTTCGGTCCATAAATCGGTAGACGGATTGTATTCCCAAATTGTTTTAATACTTTCGCCACCAACCACGTAGCCTAATCCATTGATGGTAAAACTTGACGCATTGGAACGAACAATTGCATAATCATCATTATAATCACTATCGTCATCTGTATCCTTATCGATGTCACGTTTTCTTGTCCAGACATCTGTTGCGGGATCAAATTCCCAGAAATCCTCCTGATAAACTCCATTGTTAATTCCGGTTGCTAAGTAAGCTTTGTTACCAATTACAAAAACAGTAGCATTGCGTCTTTTGTTTCCGCTAAATCCGTTTACAAGTCTCCATGTATTGGAAAGATCATCATATTGATAAAAATCTTTCAGGTAATTTCCATCATATCCAGTTCCAAAATAAGCTTTTCCACCTACCTGAAATCCTAAGGCAGCGTAACGTCCTGTTCCGGCAAAATCGGCCTTTTGAGCCCAAGTATTACTGATAGGATCATATTGGTAAAAATCTTTTAATTTGTTAGTTCCGTCATAACCAAGACCGATATAGCCTTTTTCATTGAGTGCGAAACTTGAAGCAGAACTTCTTCCTGGTCCGGTAAAATCAGCTTTTTGTTCCCAATAATCCCCATTAGAATTGTAAGCCCATAAGTCTTTCAAGTACTCATCTCCTGTATAGCCCGTCGAAACGTACGCATAATCTCCAATAACAAAACTAGTTGCACTAGATCTGGCAGGACCATCAAATGCTGATTTTTTAATCCAATTTCCAATTAAATCATCATCAGAATCATCGTTGCTGCAACCTATAAAAATAAGAGTCGAAAAGAGCGCCACGATTAATATTCCTTTTTTTAAAGTATTCATAGTGTATTAAATTTATTTATTGTTTGTATTTGATGCCAATGCTTAAAATGTACCCGTTACCAGTATTAAAATCATAGATTTTATGATTGTCATTATCTAATAGATTGTATTTCTTATTGAAATCATAACCTGCTTTAAAATTGAGGAACCAATTGGTATCTACATTTCTTTCATACTCAAAAGCCGAAGTCATTTGCGATAAACTAGTTCTTGAAGCCTTTTCATTTAAATTGATTTTAGAATCTAGATTATAAAACTCCCCGTTAAAGCTATTTGTCAAGTTGAATTTGTTTCGAATATTGTTTGAATATGAAATTTTAGAATCGGGAAAACCAATTACTAAACTACTCGCATTATTAATTTTATAGGTTAAAGCCAGAACAGGCATGAACTTGGGAGATCCAAAAGCCGTTGTTCTGGCCGCTCCAATACTTAAATTTGTATTTGAATTTAATTTCTGACGAACCTCAAAATTTCCTAAAACTGTTACATCAGAAATACCAAAGTTTTCTTGAAAATTCGCAATTGGTGTAAGCTCAAAATTCAAAATTGTTGCGTTTGAAATAGTATGTGAAAATTCAAATTTGTTTTCCAAATGATTAAACTGATCTAAGTCTTCAAATGATTCGGGATTTCCTAATTCGTAATTCACTTTCAAATGAGAATATTCAATAGTATTCGTTAATTTACTTTGGGTGTTTATTTCTTTATTGATTTTGAAATCAATATGGCTCTCGTTATAATTAATTTTATCCGCCGGCTCTGTTTTTAAATTCATACTTGCTGAAAAATTTCCCTGAGCTTTTACATTATAAAATGAAATTGTAAAAAGCGAACATATTAAAATCCTTATTTTCATTACTTATTTATTGGTTCAAAAGTAGGTGGCTAATGTTCCTAAAAAAAAGAAGATATATGTATGGTAGTTTTTGATAGACAAAAGCGGTCTTTTTATAGCTGAATGAAATATTTTGAGCTATTATCCTATTGTAGATGTTTTTTTACTATTTATAGTGAAAAAATGCTGTACTGTATATGTTATAGTGTGGTCCAGAACTGTGCATTTTATATTTGTGAAAAAAATTATTATGCACAAGTTTATATTGATGTTGTTTTTCGCTTTCACGATACTTTCATGTGGTACAGATACTGATGCGGGAGAATTTGTTGTCGGATCTGATTATTTAGCTTTAAATAACAAAGTCCTTTTAATTGATACAGTAACAGTAGATATGTCAACCATAAATTTCGATTCTCTTGTTACTTCGGGTCAGAGCCGAATTTTAATTGGAAACTACGAAGATCCGATTTTCGGAAAAGTAAAGTCTAACAGCTATTTTCAACTTGCTTCTAATATCTATTCTTTAAATAATGATGGATCTGACACAGAAACAACTAATTATGTTTTTGATTCGATTTCCATGATTTTGAAATATGATAACTACTATTATGGAGATACTACAAAAGTGCAGACTTTTGATATTCATCGTCTTACCCAAAAAGTTAAAACGAATATTGATAGTAAAAATTTTTACAATAATTCTGCTTTAACTTATAGTGATGAAAGCTTAGGAAAGATTTCATATAAACCCAGACCAATCGAGAAAGATTCAATTATTATAAAAATGAATGATGCTTTTGGGGCGGCAATTTTTCAAAAAATTAAGAAAAGAGAAATTACAGGCTTTGATAATTTTTCAGAATATTTAAAAGGACTTGTTCTGGTTCCGTCAACTGATGATTCTTCAAGTGTGATTGGTTTTAATGCAGTCACAAGCAAGATAAGATTGTATTATTCAAAATATCAGGCAGATACTGAAGAAACGCCGTACGTAATTGATTTTACAATTATGGATGTCAGTAAACAATTTAATTCGATATCATCAGATAAAACAGGAACCTTATTGCAGAATTTACCAGTTTCGAGTAGTAAATTGTCCACTTCTTCCACGGATCGGGCGGGTTTTATACAATCTGGTTCCGGAGTGGCATGTCGAATAGATTTTCCCAATATCAAACAACTCAAATATATATCAAATAAAGGTGCTATAGTTGATGCTCAGTTGATTTTAAAACCTGTTAATAATTCTTATTCAGAGAAATATCCATTAGCAGACTCTCTAAAAGTATATGTAGGAGATAATTTAAATAGAATTAGTGGCTCTTTGATAAATTCGGCAGGAACGGCTGTGTTTGGTATTTTAAATAAAAAGAGTGACGAGTTTAATGAGAATGTTGGGTATACAATTCCCATTGGTGGATTCTTGCAAAAAGAAATGTGGAAACAGTCTGACTCTAAATACTCTCTGATTCTGACATTGCCCGGAATTTCTAAAACAGTAAACAGAATTGTTTTAGGAGATCAAAAACATTCGAACAATAAAATTCAACTGAAAATTTATTACCTCTCTTATTAAATGAAAAATAAAATAGTTTATTTAAGTTGCTTCATTTTGATGTCGTTGACGTCATTTTCACAAAGTATTTCTAGTTCTCCTTATTCGTTATATGGCGTAGGAAGTTTATATGATTCTGATTTTGGTGTAATTCCATCTATTGGTTCGTCGGGAATTGCGTTGCCGTCATCGACTTTCATTAATAATCTAAATCCATCGTCATTAGGTTATTTGCCTCAAAATCATTTCATGTTTGATATTGGGGGAAAAGCTATCGCAACAATATATCAGAGTGGTTCAAAGACTGAGAATCGTAATAATTTCCAGTTTTCACATTTAGCTTTTGCTTTTCCAGTGACAAAAAATTCTGGTTTTAGTGTTGCTTTGAGACCTTATTCAAGTGCAACATTTAAAATCTCTAATCTGAAATTGCCTTTAGAAAATAGCCAGGAGTATTATTACCTAACTGCAACAGGTTCGGGTGGACTAAATAATTTTGATTTTTCATATGGATATCGATTTGGAAAAAAATTGTCGGTTGGTGCATCTGCCTCGCTTTTGTTTGGAAATACAGTTGATGACCGGAATTTTTTAATATTAAATTCAATTACAAGCATTCATAAAAAAACTAATTATGATGGTTTGCGCGGCACAGTTGGTGCTCAATATAAAATTGATTCGACACTGACAATTGGGACGACGTTTAAAATGCCGGCTAAGATTAAGGCTTCTAAGATTCAAACAGTTGAAACAATCGCAGATGAGGTTGTAACTACGATAGAGTCTGATGTGCCTTCTGATATAGATGATTATTATATGCCTTCAGAGATTGGAGTAGGGGTGAGTAAACGGTTTAAGAATAATTTAAATATGACTTTAGATTATGAAAAGAGCTTATGGGATAATACAAATCAATCAGAGTTATACGGAAATTTTGTAAATCAGGATCGGTTTGCGATTGGGTTTACGTATAGCGCAAAAAAGAATATCCGAAAATATTGGGATCGGGTTCAATATGCAGCCGGGGTAAATTTAAACAACGGATATCTCGAAGTTGATGGTAAGCGTATAAATAATGCGGCTATTTCAGTTGGATTGTCATTACCAATAGAAAACACTTTTTCAGTCTTCAATATCTCCTATTCTTATGGACAAAAAGGAAAGATTTCAGAAAATTTAATAAAAGAAAATTATCATAAAATATCTCTTAATTTGTCACTTGACGGAATTTGGTTTCTTAAACGAAAAATAGAATAGGGGTTTAAAAATCCTTTTTAATTACATTATATTTATCATTTAATATTGACTTTAAAACAGCGGGATCTGAATTGATATAAAATTCAGGCTCGACTTTTTCAGTATCCGAAAAACCAACTTTTTCACGTAGAACATTTTGCGTTTGGCGTGCAACAGCTTCACCAGAATCAATAATTTGAATGTGCTCGGGTAATATTTTTTTAATCTGAGGAATCAAATAAGGATAGTGACTACATCCCAGAACCAGGTAATCAATATTAGCGTCAATCATCGGCTGCAAATATGAGTCTAGTAACTGAGTCATTTCAGGTGAGTTGAGATTTCCATCTTCAATAAGTTGAACAAGGCCATAACCAACCTGTTCAATTATGGTAGTATGCTGAAACATCTCAGCAGTTTTATTGAACAATTCGCTGTTCAAAGTTCCCTTTGTAGCGAGTATACCGATAACTTGTGTTTTTGAATTGTTTGCTGCGGGTTTTATTGCGGGCTCAATTCCTATAAACGGAATGTTATAAGTAGCACGAAGTTCGCGAATTGCATTTGTGGTGGCAGTATTGCAGGCTACAACAATTAATTTGCAGTTCATTTCTAGTAAAAGATCAACATTTTTTTTGCTTAGATCAACAATTTCTTCTTTGCTTCTTTGACCATAAGGAGCATTTTTGCTGTCGGCTAAATAAATGGTTTTTTCATTTGGGAGTAGATCGTGAATGGCGCTCCAAATGGAAGTTCCTCCAATACCGGAATCAAAAACGCCTATAGGATTGTTGTTCGTCATGCCACAAATTTAGTATTTTTTGAAATAGATTTATATTCTTAGTAAACTGAAATTATCAAATACTATTATTTTTTAATCATAATTTAATATATAAAAAAAAACTGCTCAGACTTTTTGGAAAGGTTGAACAGTTTTTAATAGATAGGAATTCGTTTATTAGAATCCTAAATCTTTTTTGACATCAGCAGTAATGTTTGGACCATCAGCTAAGATTAGCGTAGAACCATCTAGTACATATTGGTATCCTTTAGCTTTTCCAACTTTTTGGATAGAAGCTCTTACTTTTTCCATGATAGGTTTTACGATATCAGAATCTTTTTGTTGCAATTCTTTTTGAGCGTTGTCTCTGTAATCAGTAATTCTTTTTTGCATATCCTGAACTTCTTTAGAACGTTCAGTGTTGACAGCTTCAGTTACAGTTGTAGCTTCTGCTTCATACTTTTTGATTTTAGTTTGATATTCGTCAATCATTTTTTTGTATTCAGCATCGTATGTACCGCTTAATTTTTGTAGTTGATTTTGGGCATCAAGCATTGCAGGCATTTTCGACATAATCTCAGCAACATCAACATGGGCAACCTTCGCCTGTGCATTCATTGTGTTATTTGCTCCTAAAATTAATATAGCAGCAATTAGTAAAGTTTTGATTTGTTTCATCATTTTTAAAATATTAATTAATTATTGGTCGTATTTGTTTTTTGTGTTTCAGCCTCTTTTGCTTTTTTAGCCGCTTCTCGTTCTTCTATTATTTTCTTTCTTCTCTCTTCTAATTCTTTTTTACGCTGTTCGTAAAGTTTCTGTCTTTCTTCAGCCTTGTTTACAGTTGGTTCAGGCGGGGTTGTGTCGTCTGTTCCACTTGTTGTGGCTGGTTTAGCTGTTGCAGGATCTGTTTTAACCGCTTCATTTGTTTTTGCAGGTTCAGAAACCGTGCCATTTTTTTTGGCTTCTCTTTCTGCCAATATCGCTTTTCTTCTGTCTTCGTATTCTTTTTTCTTGGCTTCTTGTTCTAGTTTTCTATCTTCAATTAGCTTTTCTCTTGCCGTCCTTTTTTCATCAAGAACTTTTTGTCGATCAGCCATCGCCGGATTTTCATCGATAGCATTTTCTTTGCTTTCTACAGCTTCTTGTTCCTTCAATTGTTTTTTAGTCAATTGTTCCCGCTTGTCAGTTCGGTTTAAAATACGTAAAACCTGATCACTGATATCAAATCTTTTATTGCTGAAAAGCATTGTCAAATCTGATGATTTATCAAAAACAAAATCATAGTTTTTTGCTTCAGCTATATCTTGTACAGCGGTAAAAACCTGATCCTGTATTGGCTTTGCTAAAGCTGCTTTTTGGTGAATTAAATTTCCGTTTGCTCCAAATTGTTTTTGTTGGTAATCCAACATTTCATCTTCCAGAAATTTGATCTCAGTTTCTCTTTCATCAATAAGCTCTTTAGTAAGCAAAGCTTTTTCAGCTTTAAGACTCTCTTTGAGTGTATTGATTTCTAATTTTTTGGCTTCAATTTCCTGTTTCCATTTTTGAGCTTTTAGTTCTAATTGAGCTTTTGCTTCTTTATAATCGGAAACATTTTCCAAAATATATTCCATGTCGATGTAGCCTATTCTAGTGGTCCTTGTCTGAGCCTGACTTGTACTAGCTACAATCAGGGCTAAAAATATAAATAAAAATTGTTTTCTCATAACATTACTTTCATTTGAAAATTTTTAACCAAATGTACTAAATTGCGTACTATAATTCGCACTAAAATTGCTGGCCGATGATAAAGTGTGTTTCCCAACCATTTGCTTTATTAGTCACAGATCCAGGAAGAGCATCAAAACCATAACCAAAATCAATACCTAACAATCCAAATGCTGGCATGAATACACGTAAACCAAGACCGGCAGAACGGCTTAAATCAAAAGGGTTATAATCTTTAAACGTTGGGTATGATGAACCTGCCTCTAAGAATGTTAATGCATAAATAGATGCCGACGATTTTAATGTAATTGGATAACGTAATTCCATAGAGAATTTGTTATAAATTGTTGCACCAATTTGCTGTCCATATCTAGGATCCTTTCTGTCTTCAATAATTGGTGTTAATGAATTATTTGGATAACCTCTTAACTGAATAGTTTCTCTACCATCCATTGAATAATTTGCCATTCCA
Organism: Flavobacterium aquidurense; assembly: GCF_031458035.1. GTDB lineage: Bacteria > Bacteroidota > Bacteroidia > Flavobacteriales > Flavobacteriaceae > Flavobacterium > Flavobacterium aquidurense_C. Next base: position 225,254 of record NZ_JAVDXR010000007.1, on the reverse strand, counting down.
TCTCCACCTAAATAGAAACGTTCAAAAGGTACAACTCCTCGAGCCTGATCATAAGCTCCCAAGAAACCAAATTCGGTTAATGTTCTTAAAACTAATTTACCATAAACTTTGGTATACCAATCTGCTTTAAACTTAACTTTATAGTATTCTAACCAGTTATATTTTTTCTGGTCAACTTTAGCAATATCTGTATCGGCACTTGCATAATCAGATCCAACACTAACATATCCTGATTGCCCGCCTATTGTTTCTGTTTTTACAAAATCGCCAGTGTTAAGCGGTTGTCCATCTACACCAGACATTGGTGCTCCTGTATATTGAGTTTTGTATTCTTTTTGATTTTGTAAATCTGCATAATCAATTCCGTTAAACAATGAATATGGAGGAGTAACTTTTGCAGAGATACTAAATTCAGAACCATAAGTTGGGAATATTGGGTTTACCCCTTTATTACTTCTCGATAATCCAATTGTATAAGCGAAGTTTCTTGAAGCTCCGTTTCCAAAAGTAAATAAACCAGTATTATAATTGTTCAGATCGTAGTGTTGGTAGCTTACAGATTGTGATAAAACGAAATAATCATCCGGCACTGTTAATCTTTTCGCTAAACCAACTTGTACAGTAAAAATATTAAAACTTTTGCTTTTGTCTACATCTCTGGTAACATAATTGTTTAAGTATTGTTTACTGTATGAAATAGATGAGCTGAATTGTACTGGTTTTTTTCCGCCAAACCATGGTTCAGAGAATGATAAACTATAGGTTTGGAAATAAGTACTTCCTTGTAAACGAAGTGCTACTTTTTGACCATCTCCCATTGGAAGTGGTTTGTAGGCTTCTTTTTTAAACATGTTTCTTGCCGAGAAGTTGTTAAATGAAAGCCCTAAGGTTCCAATGAAACCTCCTCCACCGTAACCTCCCTGAAGTTCGACCTGACTTGATCCTTTTTCAACAACCTGGTACTCGATATCTACTGTTCCGGCTCCTGCATCAACATTTCTGAATTCAGGTTTTATAGCCTCAGGATCAAAGAAACCTAACTGACCGATTTCACGAATAGTTCTAACCAATTGTTCTTTACTATATTTTTCACCTGGTTTGGTTCTTAATTCTCGGTAAATAACGCGGTCATTTGTTTTATCGTTTCCGGTTACATAAATTTTATTGAAATAAGCAATAGGCCCTTCGGTAACTCTAATTTCAAAATCGATTGTATCATTAGCAGTTTTTACCTCTACAGAATTGATTTTTGAAAATAAATAACCGTTGTTTTGATACAAGTTAGTTATATCATCAGCGTCAGGTTTTGTATTATCAGCAATTCTTTTTTCTAACAAAACCCCATTGTATGTTTCTCCTTTTTTAATTCCCAAATAACGGTTTAAAAGTTGATCAGAGTAAACAGTATTTCCTATAAATTTGATATTTCCGAAGTAATATTTATTTCCTTCTTCCATATTGATTTTAATGTCCAGCATATTTTTTTCTTTGTTATATGTAACAGAGTCATATATAATGCGGGCATCACGATATCCTTTTTCTTTATAGGCAGCTATAACTTTTTCTAAGTCGGTTTTATATTTTTCAGGAATAAATTTTGATGCTTTTAAAACACGAAAAACATTCTTTTGTTTTGTGTCTTTCATAGCGCCTCTCAATTGAGAGTCAGTAAGTTGTTTGTTTCCTATGAAGTCAATACTACTGATTTTTACTTTATCTCCCTTGTCTACGCGAACGAGCATATTAACCTGATTTCCGGCAATAGAGTCAGGGGTATTTGTAATAGTAACTTTTGTGTTATAAAAACCTTCTTTTTTATATTTATTTTCGATATAATTTTTAGTAGTCGTAATTAAGTTTTCATTGACTATTTTGTTCTTTGTCAGGTTGTTATCTTTAATTAGTCCTTCAACTTTGCTCTTTTTAATACCAACAAATTTGACCTCGTTAAGTTTAGGAAGCTCAACAATATTTAAATCTAAGTAGATGCTGTCATTATCAATTTTATTTACATAAAAAGAAATTTCATCAAATAGGCCAAGTTTACCTAATTTTTTAATCGCACCACTAATTTCTTCGCCAGGAACAGTTATTTCCTGACCTTTTTGAAGACCAGAAAAAGTAACAACAGTTTGTTCATTGAAGCTTATTTTACCAACAACAGAAACTTTAGCAAGAATATATTTTTTTCCTTGATCAAAAGGAACTCTTTCTTGTGCTTTAATTTGTGAAAAACTACCCAAAAGAAGTAGGGTAAGTACTATTTGTATTCTTTTTTGTAACACTAAAAAATTATTTAATTTGTTCACTGGTTTTTCCAAATCTACGTTCTCTTTTTTGATAACTAATAATAGCCTCATATAAATCTTGATCTTTAAAGTCTGGCCACAAGACATTAGTAAAATATAATTCTGCATAGGCTATCTGCCATAGCAAAAAATTACTTATTCTATGTTCTCCACTTGTTCGTATTAATAAATCTACATCAGGTAAATTTTGCGTGTAAAGATGCTCATTTATAATTGAATCGTCAATAGTGTCTATTGAAATTATATTATTTTTAACTTTATCACTGATGATTCTAACGGCATTTACCAATTCTTCCCGTGATCCGTAGCTTAACGCGAGTGTTAAGGTGAGGCGAGTGTTATTTTTAGTCTTATCAATAACGTCCAAAAGTTCTTTTTGAGCTGTTTTTGGCAATTTTTCAAGATTGCCTATGGCATTAAGTCGGATATTGTTTTCCTGAAGCGTAACAAGTTCTTTTTTTAATGAATTGATCAATATTTTCATTAAAGCATCAACTTCAAGTTTTGGGCGATTCCAATTTTCTGTAGAAAAAGCATAAAGAGTTAAATACTCGATACCCAGTTTCGCACAGGTTGTAATTGTTTTTTTTACCGATTTTGTTCCGTTTTCGTGACCAAAAGCACGCAGGAAGCCTTGTTGTTTGGCCCAGCGTCCATTTCCGTCCATGATAATGGCCAAATGTTTGGGTAAATTTGTTTGATCTATAGAGTCTAGTAAGTTCATTTTATTATTCTGCGCAATAGCAAGGTTTTTGTCCAAAGGTATAAGTTAAAGTTAAACCTGAAAAGACATACCAGTCATTATTATTTAAATTTCCAAATTTCATTATTGTGGAGCTGTTTGTGTTAGGATTACTCCCGTCAATATCGTCTGTGAAAGTGTAACGTGCTCCAACTTCAGCTCCTAAAACAAAATGCGGTGTGATGTTCGATTTTACTCCTAATATTATAGGTATTCCAAATGAACTTGAATTTTGTGATTGAGTTACATTTGGAGTAGATATGGATCGATATAATTGATCATATAAAAAAAAGTTTAATCCTGAATATATATAAGGAGTAACTTTAGTGTGATAATCATGAAGATTAAAATCGAAAAAATTAAATTCTAATCCGGCTGAAAGTTCTTTTATATGATTTTCAAAACTATAACCTCTTTGGTTTCGTCCCGTTTCTTTTGAATCTAAATCATTTCCTGCTACTGTTGATTGCATGTAGGAAAAGCGATATGCGTGTCGTGGGCTCTTATTCCACTTATACAAAATACCAAAAGCTAATTTTTCAGGTGCAATGTAGGTTGTGCTTCCAACGTCACCTACAAAGTTGCTTCCCCCAAGAAAAACACCTATCTCATTTATTTGAGCATTTAGTGTGATAAAGGGGAAAAAACATAACAATAAATTAAAAATTTTCTTCATTTAATTCAAAATTGCGTGCAAATATAATAATTATCGATACGAATCAACGTTCCTTTAGTTAAATGTGCTTTTTTTTCAATTTACTATATGATTTTGAGCAATTTAATGATGATTCACTATATCCAAAACGGGGAAAAGTGATATTATTGTATAGTAAGGAGTCAGAAAAAAGCTTAATTTCTCTTGTCTTCTCCCCATAGCAATTTATTTCTCAGGGTTTTTAAGAAAGTTTCACCTGGAATCTCAACCATTTTTATTTTAAAATCAGTTTTTTTGATCGTTAAAACAGATTCGTTTTTTACAGATGAAATTCGGGAGTCCAGAGAAATTAAATATTGATCTTCCCTTCCGGAAACGCGAAGTTTTATTTCTGTGTCATCAGGAATTACCAAAGGTCTTGCAGTTAGGTTGTGTGGAGCAATTGGAGTAATCACCAGGCTTTCAACGTTAGGGGTTAATATTGGGCCGCCGCAACTTAGTGAGTATCCTGTTGAACCTGTTGGTGTTGAGATGATTAAGCCGTCTGCCCAATATGAATTTAAATATTCATTATTCAGATACGTTTCAACAGTAATCATCGAAGTGGTGTCTTTTCTGCTTATTGTGACTTCATTCATCGCAAAATTCAAATCGGCAATAGCCGCATTTTGTGGTTCACACGTAAGACTTAACAATGTTCTCTCGGTGATAGTATAATTCTTGTCGATTACAAATTGTAAAAAACTGTCGATGTTTTCTTTTTGTACGGTTGCTAAAAAACCCAATCTTCCCGCGTTGATTCCTAAAATAGGTACGCCTGAATTACGAACCAGGGTTGCAGCTCTCAAAATTGTACCATCGCCACCAATACTAATCAGCATTTCAAAACTATTATCTAATGAAGTGCTCAATGAAAAAGTTTCATATTCCTTTTGTATCAGATCCTTTTCATAAAGCATTTTTAAGAAGCTTTCTTCAATTACCATTTCGATATTATTGGTATTGAAAAACATAAAAATATCTTTGATAATGGGCTCGGTACTGTTTTGATAATACTGTCCGTATATGGCTACTTTCATTTTTTTTAATTAGATAATGAGTCAATTTGATAATGAGGCAATGTGTCAATTAGATAATTATTCATTCGGATAATATATTAGGTTATTAAGGAATTATCTAATTGAGTCATTCTCTAATTGACTATTTTTATATGTTAAGATATTTGTCTAAATAATCAGAACGTTCTTTAAGGCTATTAATGTAAGTGTCTTCCTGGTGCTCTGAAATAATTTCGTAACCATATCTTCTGTAAGTCTGGATAATTTCATTCATTGGGCCAACACCAATTTTTATTGTAATCTGAACATTTTCTAAATCAGCTTCAGACACAAAACAGCCTAGGATTTTACCATTATTACTTTCTACAATCTGAGTTACTTCACTCATAGAATAATCTAAAAGCCCTTTTTGTACGATAATAATACCGCCCTGTTCTTTTAAAAATGGAGTTTCCTGAAAAAATTTCATGATATCTTCCATTTCATAGTAACCAATATAGGTGTTGTTTTCATCAATAACGGGAACAGTATTGGTGTGATTTTTTGCAAAAACTTCCAGAACATCAAGCCAAAGCATCGATTTTCTGGCAAAAAAGCGTTCCAAAGTATATTTGTAATCAATCGCTTTTTTATCTATGTCAAAAGTTTCAACATCATCAGCAGCAATGCTTCCAATGAAAGTGCCGTTTTCCAAAACAGGAAAATGCGAGAAATTCAAATCGGCAAAAAAGTCCTGAACCGATGCTATCGTTTCCTGACTGTCAATGGCTCGAAAATCGTTTGTGATATAGTTAGTAATTTCTGTCATAAATCAATTGGAGATATTTCATGCAAAATAATCAAAAAATAGCAAAAAACGCTACGTTTTACTTTGTATTTTTGTCGTAACAAATATAGTGTTACTAGAATTAATTATCTATTTATATGACAAAGTTAAGTGTTAATATCAATAAAATTGCAACCTTAAGAAATGCACGTGGCGGAAATGTCCCTGATTTATTAAAAGTGGCAACCGATATTCAGAAATTTGGGGGACAAGGAATTACAATTCACCCGCGTCCGGATGAGCGCCACATTCGTTATCAGGATGCCCGCGATTTAAAATCTATTGTATATACTGAATATAATATTGAAGGAAATCCGCAGCACAATTTTATTGATTTGGTTTTAGAATGCAAACCAACCCAGGTAACATTAGTTCCTGATGCAATTGGCGCTATTACGTCTTCTGCGGGCTGGGATACTATGAAAAATCAGGATTATTTAACCGAAGTTATTCAGGAGTTTCAACGAAATGGAATCAGGACATCGATTTTTGTTGATCCGATTTTGGAAATGATTGAAGGCGCTAAAAAAACAGGAACTGACAGAATTGAATTATATACAGAAGCTTTTGCTCACGAATATGCTCTCGGAAATAAAAGCGGAATCGATCCTTATGTTGAGTCGGCAGAATTAGCAAACGAATTAGGTTTAGGAATTAACGCCGGCCACGATTTAAGTTTAGATAATATTCAGTTCTTCAAACAAAACATCCCAGGGTTATTAGAAGTTTCTATAGGACATGCTTTGATTGCAGAAGCGCTTTATCTTGGTTTGGATAATGTTGTAAATATGTATTTAAATAAATTGAAGTAAGGTTTTGTAAAGAGCTATTCCTCAGAAATACACAAAAAAACATACAGAGATTCTCAAAGATAATTTTGTGTTTCTCTGTGTAAAACCTTTGTGAATCTTTGCGGAATAAATTTTTTCATAAAAAAAATATAAAATGTTATACTCAAAAATAGAAGGCGAAGGCAAACCATTTATCATCATGCATGGATTTCTTGGCATGTCTGATAACTGGAAAACACTAGCCGGACAATATGTCGAAGCCGGATTTCAGGTTCATATTTTAGATTTAAGAAATCACGGACGCAGTTTTCATTCAGATGAATGGACTTACGAAGCAATGGCTAAAGATGTTTTCGAATATTGCCAGGCCAATCAATTAAACAAAATAGATATTTTGGGACATTCGATGGGAGGGAAAGTGGCGATGGTTTTTGCTACTACATACCCTGGAATCGTCGATAAATTGATTGTGGCCGATATTGGTCCGAAATTTTATAAACAGCATCATCAGGATATTTTGGCAGGATTAAATGCAGTTGATTTTTCATTAAAGCCAAGTCGTAATGATGTTGAAGCAATTGTAGCGCAATATGTTCCCGATTTTGGAACGAGACAATTTTTATTGAAAAATCTATATTGGAAAGAACCGGGTCAATTGGCTTTTAGATTCAATTTGGAAGTTTTTAATAATAATCTGGAAGCTATTGGGAAAGCGCTGGAAGACGATTTGATTTTTGATCATCCAACTTTGTTTATCCGCGGAGGAGAATCAGGTTATATTTTAGATTCAGATTTTGATGCAATTCGCAAGCATTTTCCAAATGTCAAATTCGAAACCATTCCAAATGCCGGACATTGGCTTCATGCCGAAAATCCTAAAATGTTTTTTGAGATGACAACGGAGTTTTTAAAAGAGTAATTTATTTTTATTTTTTTATAGCCACAGATTAAAAGGATTAGAAGATTTTTTTTCAAATGCGGAATTTAAATCTGTGAAAATCTTTTAATCTGTGGCAAAAAACAGAAATGAAATGTTGGATAAATATAAAATTCATTACTTTTATTAAAACTTTAAATCAAAAACTATGAAATTGTTACTCAGACTTCTTGTTACAGCTGCACTGGTTTTATTAATTGCCAATTTTCTGCCAGGAGTTCATGTTGCCAGTTTTACGACAGCTATAATCGTTGCAGTAGTTCTGGGATTATTAAATCTTTTTATAAAACCAATATTGGTAATCTTAACATTGCCGGTAACATTAATTACTTTGGGCTTGTTTTTATTGGTGATTAACGCCATTATTATTTTGCTGTGTACCAATATAGTAGGAGGTTTTGCCGTTGATTCATTCTTAACAGCTTTGTTCTTTAGTATCATCTTGTCTGTTCTTCAGTCTATTACTTATAAAATATTGGGAGACGATAAATAAATCGAAATAAAAGGAGCTCAAAAACGGCTTCAAATACAATAGATTAAAAACTTGGTTGGGTTGCAAAAATTTTATAATTTTGCAACCCAATTTTATTATGTAAATTAAAGAAGAAGATGGATATTAAAAGAGTAGCAACAGACGCTGTGAATGAAACGATTGTATTAAACGTTGTTCACATGGATTATAAAGGTCAAGTAGCAAAAAGAATAAACGAAAAAATGCCATTGGCTACTGTTAAAGGTTTTAGAAAAGGACAAGTTCCTAAAGACCTTGTTGAAAAACAATACGGAAAAGCTATTAAGCAGGAAGAAGTTAAGAAAGTAGTTGATTTGGCTTTAGAGCGTTTTGTTCAATCTGAAAGATTAAATCTTTTAGGAACTCCTCTTGCTAAAGAAAACGAAAACTTTGATTGGGATGCTGAAGAACTAACTTTCGAATACGAAATTGGTTTAGTTCCTAACTTCGAAATTGATTTAGAAGCAAAAAATAATATCGTAAAATATATCGTTACTGCTGATGATAAATTAATCGACGGACAAGTAGAGCGTATCCAAAAACAATTCGGAAAAGCAATTCCACAAGATAAAGTTGAAGCTGATTCTGATTTAACTGGAACTTTCACTAACGAAGAAGCAGGTATCAACAACACTACTACAATTTCTGTAACTACTTTCAACAAAGCTGCTGGAGATAAATTCATTGGTAAAAAAGTTGGAGATGTTGTAACAGTAAGTACAAAAGGTTTATTCGAAGACGATCACCAATTAATGGATTACTTAAAAGTAGCTCATGATGATGTTCACGGTTTAGACATCGAAGTAAACTTTACTATCGAGGCTATCAACGGAGCTGAATTGGCTGAATTAAACCAAGAATTATTTGATAAACTTTTTGGTGAAGGAAAAGTAGCTTCTTTAGAAGATTTGAAAGCTAAAATTAAAGAAGATGCCGAAGCGCAGTTCGCACAGCAAGCAGATCAAAAATTATTATTAGACGTTCAGGATTTCCTGATCGAAAATACAAAATTTGATTTACCAGCTGCATTCCTTAAAAAATGGTTGCAAACTGTTGGAGAGAAAAAACTTTCTGCAGAAGAAGCTGAAGTTGAATACGCAAGATCTGAAAAAGGTTTACGTTTTCAATTAATCGAAGGAAAAGCAATGGCTCAAAGTAATATCCAAATTACATTTGAAGATTTGAAAGCATTTACAACAAACGCTATCAGACAACAAATGGCTCAATTTGGTCAAACAAATCCAACTGACGAAGAAGTTCAGGGAATTGTTGCCAGAGTTTTATCTAATCAGGAAGAGGTAAAAAGATTATCTGAGCAAGTAGTTGCTGAGAAATTATTGGAAGTGTTCAAAGAAAAAGCAAATCCAACAACTAAAGAAGTAACTTACGAAGAATTTATCGCTGCGTCTTACGGAGAATAAATTTAGTCAAAAGTCAAAAGTTATAAAGTAAAAAGTTAGGAGTACAGCCAATTGGCTTTATTTCAAATTTTAAGATTTTATTACAGATATTGAAAGATAAAAAATAGTTATATTTGAGCGTCAAGAGATTTTTCTTTTGACGCTCTTTTTTGTTTCAAGTTTTATTTTGTTTCAAGTTTCAAGTTTTCGGACTTCAACAATTTGAAACCTGAAACCTGAAACAATTTTAAAATAAGACAAATTGGCATCCTTTATAAAAAGGTATGAACTTTGTTTTATCGGTTTAGGTCACTTTCAGACTTTAGACTTTCAAACTTTTAAACTAAAAATATGAACTACGGTAAAGAATTCAAAAAATTTGCTACAAAGCACCAAGGAGTAAACGCAATGTATTACGATAAAATCGTAGCCGCGATGAACCCAACAAACATGACTCCATATATTATCGAAGAACGCCAGTTGAATGTTTCTCAATTAGACGTGTTTTCAAGATTAATGATGGATAGAATTATCTTTTTAGGAACAGGTATCGACGATCAAATCGCGAATATCGTTCAGGCGCAGTTATTATTTTTAGAAAGTGCTGATGCATCAAAAGATATTCAAATTTATCTAAATTCTCCCGGAGGAAGCGTTTACGCAGGTCTTGGAATTTACGATACCATGCAATACATCAAACCAGACGTTGCGACAATTTGTACAGGAATGGCAGCTTCAATGGGAGCAGTTTTATTATGTGCAGGAGCAGCAGGAAAACGTTCGGCTTTGCCACATTCAAGAGTAATGATTCACCAACCATCAGGAGGAGCACAAGGTGTTGCAACTGATATGGAAATCAACTTACGTGAAATGTTGAAACTGAAAGATGAATTATACAATATTATTTCTCACCATTCAGGACAAACTTTTGAAAGAGTACACAAAGACAGTGAGCGTGATTACTGGATGAAAGCTGATGAAGCTAAAGAGTATGGAATGATTGATGAAGTGTTGAGAAGAAGCTAAATTTGTTAAGGTTCAAAGTTGCAAAGGGACTAAGGTTCAAAGGTTAACTTGAAACTTGAAATATTTAACTTGAAACAAAAATATAAGTTAATAAGTTACTAAGTTTTTGAGGTTTTAGTGATAAATCTCAGAAACTTAGTAACTTTGCCGCTTAGTAACTAAAAAAGAATGGCTAAAGTAGTATTAGAATGTTCGTTTTGTGGAAGAAAAAAGCCAGAAACCAATTTGTTGATTGCTGGTATTAATGCACATATCTGCGATAAGTGTATTGAGCAGGCACACGGAATTGTATTAGAAGAATTAAAATCAAGCGGAAGCGCAAAACTTGTTGGTGATTTAATTTTAAAGAAACCAAAAGAAATCAGAGCTTTCTTAGACCAGTATGTTATTGGTCAGGATCAGACAAAAAAAGTAATGTCGGTTGCGGTTTACAATCATTACAAACGTTTAATGCAACAGCAATTAGACGACGAAGTAGAGATTGAAAAAAGTAACATCATTATGGTAGGTCAAACCGGAACCGGAAAAACATTGGTAGCAAAAACTATCGCAAAAATGTTAGATGTTCCTTTGGCTATTGTGGATGCAACTGTATTAACAGAAGCCGGTTATGTAGGAGAAGATGTCGAAAGTATTTTGACTCGTCTATTACAAGCTGCTGATTACGATGTAACCAAAGCAGAAAGAGGAATCGTATTTATTGATGAAATTGATAAAATTGCCCGTAAGAGTGATAATCCATCCATAACACGTGACGTTTCTGGTGAAGGTGTGCAACAAGCTTTATTGAAATTATTAGAAGGAACAGTTGTAAACGTACCACCAAAAGGAGGACGTAAACACCCAGACCAAAAATTTGTTGAGGTAAATACGCAAAACATCTTGTTTATTGCCGGTGGAGCTTTTGATGGCGTAGAGCGTATTATTTCAAAACGTTTAAACCGTCAGGCAGTTGGTTATTCTACTTCTAAAAACGTAGATAACATTGATAAAGACAATTTATTACAATATATTATTCCAAAAGACATTAAAGACTTTGGATTGATTCCTGAGATTATTGGTCGTTTGCCAGTTTTGACACACATGGATCCTTTAGATAAAGAAACTTTGCGTGCAATCTTGACTCAGCCGAAAAATGCTTTGGTAAAACAATATCAAAAATTATTCTTAATGGATGATGTTGAATTTACTATTACAGATGAAGCATTAGATTTTATCGTTGATAAAGCCTTAGAATACAAATTAGGAGCCCGTGGATTACGTTCTTTATGCGAAGCAATCTTAACTGATGCTATGTATGAGTTACCAAGTTCAGATGATAAAGTTCTCGTAATCGACGAAGATTACGCAAAACATACTTTAAGTAAAAATTTATTGAAGAGAATGGAAATTGCTTCGTAAATCTTGAAATATCTTTATCAAGTTCGAAACTTTGACAAAGTTTAAACATAAAAAAACCTGTTCATTTAGTTGAACAGGTTTTTTTATGCTAATAATTTAAGAGAAAATTGTTTTACAATCTAATTCGAAAAATGAAGTGTAGTTAATAGAATTGTGTTAAAAAACTTATTGTGGCGTTTTTTTGTCTTTTTGAAGTATAATACTACAAATAAAATAAGTCAACTTTGTTAGTGTCATGAATAATAATTTAACTAATTTTTTATAAATATCATAACATATTTTTTTTCTAGTTGTGTTTTTATGTAATTATTTGTGATGTTGTTAATGTGATAATAAAACCTTTTCTACCCAGCATATGCAAAACGAAAAGGTATTCAAACAAACAGTATGAGACAAAATTTTACAAAAATTGCAAGATTTTCATTGTGTTTTATTTTAGCTTTGGTTAGTTGTGAGGATGAAAATTATTCAACAAAAAATGAAACGTTAATTCAGGATAACAAAATTACTGAAGCACAAAAGTGGTTTAATAAAAGTAATCCTGAGCTCACTGTTTTAAAAGAAACTAAAAAGATAGATTGGGACCACGCAATTGTCACTGACGGATTAAAAGGTAAGGTTGTTGAAGTTCCAATTATTCTAAATGACAACATTGCCGTAAAAAACGATGATAAATCTATTACAATGTACAATAGATTAATGTTTATTCAGGATGAAAAGGAAAGTTATAAATTGTCACATGTTTTAATCGGAACAAAAAAAAATACATTTGATAATAATGATAAAGATTTTAATTTTTATAAAATTAAAGATGATTTTGAAGGTTCTATAACTATCTTAAATGCTAAAAATGAAATTACTTACAATCATGATGTAGCTAAAAAATCTTCTTCATTAGTCAGTAAGATAAAAATTGACGAGCATGGTTGTCTTGCTTTGTGTTTAATGTATAGTGATGGAAGCTATGACATATTGTTTATAATTTCTTGCACTGGTAGCGAAACGGCTAACAATGGTTCCGGTACGGGAGATATTTATGGGGGTGATGGAAGTGGTTCGGTAGCATCAAATTGGCAATTACAGGGTTACATTAATCAAAGTGATCCTGCAGCTTTTGCTATTGATTTCATGGAGCAATTTCAAGGACAAAAAAACCAAGTAATGGCTAAAACTAGTTTTTATCTTATGCCTTGGTGTGGAATTGATGTGTTTGTAGTTCAAAATAAAAATCCCGGAAAACCTTTTACAATTGATGCAGTTACTACAGATACTTGGGGTCTTACTCTTGGCTATACTTGGACTCAAGATGCGTTTACACAAAATACTACTGGAAATAGAACAGTTTTGACTATTACAGGTACATTAACATATAATACAGGTATAGAAGGAGTAGGGAATGTTTTTTCTAGTAATATTACCTATACCGTTATTATTAATAATACTTATGGTAATATTCAATCAGGAACTAGAAACTAATAATAAAAATATGATAAAGATATTCGAAGATTTTGAGATTGGATTATTTTTTTGGCAAATTATAATATGTGCGTTTTACATATATATTTTGTATTTAATATACTTTATTTTTAAATTTTTTAAAAATAAAAATAATAAAAGACAAGGTTATTGAGGACAATACCAAAATGAATCAGCGACATTAAAATGATTTAGGATTATGGAAATTGCTTCAAAAAGCCTAACTTTAATGAAAAGTAAAACCACCTGACAAAAGTTATTTGCAGGTGGTTTTTTTATTTTAAGAAATGTACTATTTCACAATTTTTAAATATGGATTAACATTAGAAACTAATTCATTATTTAGCCAAATAGTTTTTTTACTAACTGAATTACGAGTTCTGTTATATTCAATTTTTATTATATCAGTACTTTTTTCGCTCCATTGAATATAGGTTTCTGGATATTTTTCTTCTTTTGAATCATTGAGGAAAATGCGAATAATGTTGAGATTGTCTTGCTTGTAAATAAAAAAATTGCGAGGATAATCAGTGCCATTAGGCTTTTCAATTAATTTACCCTCTACTAAGTAAAGTATTTTTATTTTACTTTGATCATAGGCATCAGGTGTATTAGGATCCAGTAAATCGCCACCATTAGAATTTGTTATTAGGATGTTTAAACTCGCATCTAATAAGAATCCCTCAACTTCTTCACCAGAATCACAACCGAATAAAAATAGGATCAGCAAACAAATTGATAAAATTTTCTTCATTTTTGGATTTTTATAATTCAGGTAAATATAAGAAAAAAGTTAATAAAAAGATTTCTTACTGCACCCTAAACTTCTCCCGATATTCAACAGGTTTCATTCCGACCATTTTATAAAATACTTTCCTAAAGGCTTTTGGATCGTTGTAACCTGTTTTTTCTATAATTTCTGAAATTGAAAGCTGGGTCTGTTCCAAATATTTCTTAGAACTCTCCACTCGTATATTCTGTAAATATTCAATTGGCGGAATTCCTGTCACTTGTTTGAATCTTCGTGTCATGTTTCGCGCACTGGTCGGAATGTCCTTTGTAATTTCTTCCAGTTTTTCGATAGTGTTGTAATTGCTTTCTATTTTTTGCTGTAACATCGCAACTAAAGTATCATTATGTAAATGATTCGGTCTGAAAGTACTGAAATAACTCTGCTTGTATCGGTTTAAATCAATCGAGAAAATTTTTGCAATTTGAACTGCAATTTCATTTCCGCAATATTTCTGAACCAAAAGAATTAGCAAATGAAATGATGAGGTCGATCCGCCGCTTGTGTACAAACTTCCGTCTGCGGTTAAGGTTTCTTCTGATTTTAATTTCACCAAAGGAAAAGCTTTTGTAAACGCACTGCACGCATCTACGTGTGTAGTAGCAAGCTTTTCATTTAATAAACCTGAAGCTGCGAACAAAAAAGCGCCCGTACAGAAACTGGCCAATTCAGCTCCTGATTGATGTTGTTTTTGCAGCCACGGAATAAATTTATGATTCTTAACAATCATTTCGCTCATATTATCAGTAGTAAAAGCCGGAATCAAAATGAGTTCCAGATTTATATCAGAAGTTTGGATAGCATGGACCTCATAGCCAAACAAATGCCTTTGTTCTATTTGTTCTGCCGATTGAAAAATCATAATTTCAAAAGGTTTATCAGGCCCTTTATGTAATTTATTAGCAGTTTCAAAAACTTCTAAAATCGCGGCAATACTCAATAATTTATAGTCATGTGGGACAATTAAAGCTATTTTCTTACTCATGGCTTTTGATTTAAGATTCATACAAAAATAGCCATTTTGTCTTAAATGACCCTAAAGTTGACTTTTAAAGTAATATTAAGGTGGTTCTGAAATTCTAAATTTGTATCAGATAATTTGTAATTTTATAGATATGAAAACAAAAATTTTCTTAAATCTTCCTGTAAGAGATTTAGATAAATCGATAGCATTTTTTACGGAGTTAGGTTTCTCGTTTGATGCAAAATTCACAAATGAAAAAGGAACTTGCCTGATAATTGGTGAAAATATATTTGCAATGCTTTTGTTAGAAGATTTTTTCAAAACATTCACTCAAAAAGAAATTTGTAATACAACGACAAGCACAGAAATGATTACCGCAATTTCTGTTGAAAGCAGAGATAAGGTTGACGAAATTTTGTCTGCTGTTTTGAAAGGGGGCGGTAAACTACACAATGAAGCTAAAGATTATGGTTGGATGTACCAAAGAGACTTTTTTGATTTGGACGGACATCATTGGGAGGTTTTCTTTATGGATGAAAGTCAGATTCCGGATAATACGGAAGCATGATAGCGGTAAAAAATACAATTAATGCATCCATAGATAAAGTTTGGGAATTGTGGATATTGCCCGAACATATTATGAAGTGGAATATTTTTCAAATTGGCATACACCTTATGCAGAAAATGATTTGAACGTAGGTGGAAAATTCAAATTTACAATGACTGCGAAAGATGGAAGTGACGGATTTGATTTTGAAGGAACATATACTAGAATTGAAAAATTTTCATTGATAGAATATCGCCTTACAGACAACAGAACGGCAAATGTGCGTTTTGAAAACAATGGCACCGAAACAAAACTCACCGAAACATTCGAACCAGAACCTAATATTTCTGAGGAGATGCAAGAGCAATTTTGTCAGGCTGTTATTCAGAACTTTAAAAACTATGCTGAGAACTTTTAAAAACAAATAAACAATAAACAGAATGATAACAGTACAAAACACAATTAACGCAACAATCGATAAAGTTTGGGATTTCTGGACACTACCAGAACATATTACAAAATGGAGTTTTGCTTCGCCGGATTGGCATACGCCTTATGCCGAAAATGATTTGAAAGAAGGCGGAAAATTCAAATCGACTATGGCAGCAAAAGATGGCAGCATGAGTTTTGATTTTGAAGGAGAATATACTTTGGTAAAACAAAACGAAGCCATCGAATATGTAATGGGCGACGGCAGAAAGGTAGAAATCAGTTTCAAAGAAACACCAAACGGAGTTGAAGTAATTGAAAGCTTTGATCCAGAAACAGTAAATCCGGAAGAAATGCAGCGCGGAGGGTGGCAAGCGATCCTCAATAATTTTAAAAGTTATGTAGAAGCTAATTAGTTCTTTTTAGGCTCAAAGTGGCAAAGTGGCAGAGGTTCAAAGGCTTTGGAGAAAAAAACTTCGTGCCTCGTTTAAAATTGGAGAGGTTTTCAATCTTTGCGTTTCTCTGTGACTTCTTTGTGAATCTCTGTGGTAAACTTTTATGCAAAGTTCACTAAAATTGCACAAAGTGAGATTTGTATGCGTTGCGGGAGACGCACAGCTGTGCGCCTCTACGTTACCAACATTGTGGCAAAAAAAATGTTTAACGTAAAACAGTAAAAAGATGACAAAACAAATATGGCTGAATTTGCCGGTAAAAGAGGTGGCAAAATCTAAAGCCTTTTTCTCGAAAATAGGTTTCTCTTTTAACGACGAACACGATACGCCAAGCTCGACTTGTATGGTTGTTGGCGAAGGAAAATTTGTAGTGATGCTTTTTGAAGAATCTTTGTTTGCCAGTTTTTCTCAAAATAAACTAACAGATACACAAGAAAGCTCAGAAATTTTAATTTCTATTGATGCTGAAAGCAAAGAGGAAGTTGATGAATTGGCCAAAAAAATAGAAGAAGCCGGCGGTACTGTTTTTTCACCTCCTGCAGAAAGCCAAGGTTGGATGTACGGTTGTGGTTTTGCAGATTTAGACGGTCATCGCTGGAATGTTTTATATATGGATTTTAGTAAATTGTCATAATTATGGAAACGCTTGAATTTAAAATAAGAATCAAAGCTTCTGCAGAGAAAATTTGGTCAGTTTTATGGGATGATGAATCCTATAGAAAATGGACAAGTTCTTTTTGCGAAGGATCATATGCAGTTAGCGATTGGAATCAAGGCGATAAAATTTATTTTATGGGACCAAACGGAGGAGGAATGAATAGTATAATCGAAACTAAAATTCCAAATGAATATATGGCTTTTAAGCATTTAGGAGAAATGAAAGACTTTAAAGAATTGCCAATTGACGACGAAACAAGCAAGTGGAGCGGCTCAATGGAAACCTATCGCTTAACACCCGATGACGAGTTTACAGATTTGGTCGTTCAGGTCGATGTAGTCGAAAAATTTATCGATTATTTCAAAGAATCTTTTCCAAAAGGATTAGAAACTGTGAAAGAACTTTCGGAGAAATAGAAGAAAGAAAATAGAGCAAAGAGCAAAGAGAATAGAATAAAGAGAATAGAGCAAGATTAAGATTTAATAATAGTAATAAACAATAAAAAAATATCAAATCATGGCAACATCAGTAAACCCTTATTTATTATTTAATGGAAATTGCGAAGAAGCATTTCTGTTTTACAAATCAGTTTTTGGAGGAGAATTTCCTTATATCGGAAAATTTAAAGATATGCCTAAAGGCGAAGATGGAAGCTGTCCCGAAATATCAGATAAAGACGCCAATCGAGTAATGCACGTTTCATTGCCAATTGGGAATACCATTTTAATGGGAAGCGACAGCAACGAACAATCAGGCGATGTAGTTTTTGGAGGAAATTTTTCAGTTTCAATCAATGTAGAAAGCGCAGCAGAAGCAGACAGAATTTTCAACGGACTTTCAGCAGGAGGAACAGTTTATATGGCCATGAACAAAACATTTTGGGGAGCTTATTTCGGAATGTTCAAAGATAAATTCGGCGTAAGCTGGATGGTTAATTTTGATGAATCCGAAGCGCATAAAGAATATAATAGTTAGGTTATTTTAATAGCGGAACATATTTGTTAAATTACTTCAAAAAGCACATTGTTATGTGCTTTTTGTTTAGAAAAAACGAACGATATACTTTTTTATCAACAATAGATTGCCGATTTTTGTCGCTTCAAAATCAACAGGAATAAAATGGCAATAGAAGATAAAGAGATTATTTTATTAAAAGTTTCAGGACATGATAAAATAGGGGTTACGGCAGGTTTAACATCTGTATTAGCTGCTTATGATGCTAATATTTTAGATATTGGCCAGGCTGATATTCACGATACACTTTCCCTGGGGATTTTGTTCGAAATCGAAGCAGGTTCTTCTTCTGCGCCCGTTTTAAAAGACTTATTATTTAAAGCTTACGAACTTGAAATCAAGGTGAAATTTATTCCAATTTCTATTGAAGATTACGAAACGTGGGTAAAATCGCAATCAAAACAGCGCTACATTATTAATATTTTAGGCGAAAAACTAGCTGCTTCACAGTTGGCTGCGGTGACAAAAATAATGTCCGACCAAAACCTGAATATTGACTCAATTGTACGTTTAACCGGCAGAACTTCTGTTGTAGATATAGAAGAATATCCGCGTTCTTGCATTCAATTATCTGTAACCGGAGAAATTGTGGATAAGATTTTAATGACAGCGAGTTTTATGGAAATTTCCAGAACGCTTGATGTTGATATTTCATTTCAGGAAGACAATATTTACAGAAGAAACAGACGTTTGGTTTGCTTCGATATGGATTCGACTTTAATCCAAACCGAAGTCATCGACGAGTTGGCAGAATTGAACGGCGTAGGCGATCAGGTGAGAGCTATCACAGAATCGGCTATGAATGGCGAAATTGATTTCAACGAAAGTTTCAAACAGCGTATGGCGTTATTGGAAGGTTTGAGTGAAGATGTTTTACAAAAAGTGGCCGAGAATTTACCAATAACTCAAGGTGCGCACCGTTTAATGAAGGCCTTAAAATATTACGGCTACAAAACCGCTATTTTATCAGGAGGATTCACTTATTTTGGAGAATATCTTCAAAAAGAATTGGGAATCGATTACGTTCACGCCAATCAGTTAGAAATAAAAGACGGTAAACTAACCGGAAAATATATAGGTGACATTGTCGACGGTCAAAAGAAAGCCGAACACTTAAAGGCTATTGCCGAAAAAGAAGGAATCCACATCAATCAAACCATTGCCGTTGGTGA
Source organism: Flavobacterium aquidurense (assembly GCF_031458035.1). Classification (GTDB taxonomy): domain Bacteria; phylum Bacteroidota; class Bacteroidia; order Flavobacteriales; family Flavobacteriaceae; genus Flavobacterium; species Flavobacterium aquidurense_C. Next base: position 206,093 of record NZ_JAVDXR010000007.1, on the reverse strand, counting down.
CGGAGCAAACGATTTGCCAATGCTAAATTTAGCCGGCCTCGGAATCGCTTTTCACGCAAAACCAAAAGTAAAAGAAAGTGCCTCAACGTCAATTTCTAGTCTTGGTCTTGATGGTGTTTTATATCTTTTAGGCTATCACGATAGGTATATTGATATGATGTAGAAATAAGAATTTGGAGTTTTTTGTCATTTCGATCCCGAAGTTTCGAGATCGACATAACAAACTAGACTTAAAAAATAAAAAACCTTAGTTCAAAATGTGAACTAAGGTTTTTTTATGAGTATGTCCCGCCAAACAAAGACCATCGGGCTATCCGTTCCAATCTTTTGTATCTCCCGAAGCCTCGGGACTGGCACAAAAGGATTTCCACTACTATCCCTCATGCGGTTTAGTCGGATTTAAGTATTTTAATTCGTGAAAATTCGTGAAATTTGTGTTTAAATACTACATCTCCTTCAACTGCTCCAAATAATCTCTCTGATTCGAAAGTCTCGGAATCTTGTGTTGTCCACCCAATTTATCTCTTTCCTTTAACCAATCGTAAAATAAGTTCTCACGAGCGACATTAATCACCAAAGGATTTAACGTCATATTGTTTTGGCGTTTAGCTTCGTAATCAGAGTTTAAAGTCTGTAAAGTTTCATCAAGAACTTTCTGGAAAAGACCAACATCAGCCGGTTTTTTCTTGAATTCAATCATCCATTCATGAGCACCTTTCTCTTTGTCCTGCATAAAAATAGGAGCAACGGTGTAATCAATCACTTCAGTTTTAGTAACCTGACAAGCTTTGGCAATAGCCTGATCCGTATTTTCGACCATTAGTTCTTCCCCAAAAACATTAATATGGTGTTTGGTTCTTCCCGTAACCCTAATTCTGTACGGATTTAACGAAGTAAAACGAACCGTGTCACCAATTAAATAACGCCATAAACCAGAATTGGTCGTAATTACAATCGCGTAGTTTTTATTCAATTCAACATCGGCTAGGCGAATCACTTTTTGATTTGGAGTATCAAAAGTATCCATCGAAATAAATTCGTAGAAAATTCCGTAGTCCAGCATCAATAGTAAATCACTGGAATTGTTTAAATCCTGAATCGCAAAAAAACCTTCAGAAGCATTGTATATTTCGTAGTATTTAAAGTCTTTGCTAGGCAAGATTTTCTGGTATTGTTCTTTGTAAGGAGAAAAACTCACACCGCCATGAAAGTAAACTTCAAGATTAGGCCAAAGTTCTAATAAATTTTGATTGCCTGTATTTTCTAAAACCTTATTCATTAAAACCAACATCCACGACGGAACACCGGCAAAACTGGTAACATTTTCATTTTTGGTCTCATTGATTATGGCAGCAATTTTGGCTTCCCATTCGCTCATAAGTGAGGTTTTACTGCTTGGCGTACTGCTGAATTCGGCCCAAATTGGCATGTTTTCAATTAAAATAGCGGATAAATCGCCGAAAAAAGTATTGTTGTTTTCGTAAATCTGAGAACTTCCGCCTAAGCGAAGACTTTTTCCTAAAAATAACTCAGAGTCTTCGTTGTTGTTCAAATACAAACAAAGTAAATCTTTGCTGCCTTTGTAGTGGCAATCTTCCAGGGCTTCATTACTTACCGGAATAAATTTGCTTTTAGCATTTGTTGTTCCGCTTGATTTAGCGAACCATTTTATTGGAGTTTCCCAAAATACGTTTTGCTCACCCTGACGCGTGCGCTCAATTAAGGGCTGCAATTCTTCATACGTTGCAATCGGAACTCTTTCTGTAAAGGTTTGGTAAGTGTTTATCGAAGCAAAATCATACTGCTTTCCTATAACTGTATTTTCTGAAGCCGTTAGTAAATTATGCAGTAGTTCTTCCTGAACTTCATTCGGATATTTTAGAAAAAGTTCGATTTGATGTATCCTTTGTTTAAGGACCCAGGATGCGAAAGAATTGATAATAGATACGGGCATGGATAATTTTTGATTTTAGATTGCTGATTTTAGATTTTGCTATTAGTGCAAAATCAGGAAATTTAAAATTTGATTATTACTAACAAATATTAACTTTGTCCCTCATATCAAAAATAGTGTTTTTTTGCAAAAAACAATTCTATTTGTAGTAAGATTCGATTTCAATAATTGAATTTTAACAATAAAAATTCACTATACTGAACAATCTAAAATCTAATCCCGAAGCTTCGGGACAGCAATCTAAAATAACCATGACATATCAGGGCGTACTTACAAAAATGCAGACCGAAATTGGAAATCCAATTCAATATTATCTTGTTTTTGAAGATAGTTTTTTAAGTATGAACCAGTTATTGGGTAAAGAAATCGAGATAAATTTTACAGGCTTTCAATGTTTGAATTGCAGTAAAAAGAAAAAAATCTACAGGCAAGGTTTCTGTTACGATTGCTTTTATTCTAGTCCCGCTGTGGGCGATTGGATTATGAGACCAGAATTAAGTACGGCTCATTTAGGTATTGCAGATCGTGATTTAGATTATGAGCAAAAAGTACAATTGCAGCCACATGTTGTTTATTTGGCATTGTCAACAGAGGTAAAAGTGGGTGTCACACGTAAAACTCAGGTTCCAACGCGTTGGATTGATCAGGGTGCAACACGTGCTATAGCTATTGTTGAGGTTCCAAACCGATATTTAGCCGGAATTACCGAGGTTGCGTTAAAAAATCATTACACAGATAAAACAAACTGGCGAAAAATGCTTCAGGATACTGAAGTCGCTTTTGATTTAATCGCTGAAAAAGCGAAAGTCGAAAGTTTACTTCCACTACAAGTTCAGGAGTATTTTTATACCAAAAGTGATGATTTGTTCGAATTGAATTATCCGGTTTTAAATTATCCGGCAAAAATCGCAAGTTTAAATTTGGATAAAACGCCAACTTATAATGGAAAGCTTGTTGGTATTAAAGGTCAATATTTAATTTTCGAAGACGGAACTGTTTTTAATATTCGTGGTTCTGAAGGTTATGTCGTTGATATAAACGTCTAGTTTTATTGGGTGTTTGTTTATGTTTTTAAGTTAACTATCTGGTATTTGCTTGTTTACATATTTTTTTTGTATTTTTATTTCTCTTTCAAGGTGTGAATATTAATAAATTTGATTACAATTTTATAATAATTACTTGTCAGAGAGATTCTATTTTTAGAAAAAAAAGAGACTAGTTTTGATTTTTTGAAGAAAAGATCATTAGTTTTTTTTCAAAAAAATATATCAAAAACAAATACCACAATGAGTAATTTAAAAAAAGTTAACGCATTCAGGCGAGGTCTGATGCGTAATTTGACCAAGAATATTGGTAACTCTATTAAAAGTGATAGTAAACCGATTGATAAAACTAAAATTAAAAAGGTATTAATCTGTCGGCCTAACGGAAGATTAGGTAATCTATTATTAATTACACCCCTTGTTCAGGAAGTGACCAAAACATTTCCAGGGTGTAAAATTGACTTGTTTGTAAAAGGATTTCTGGCTCCAATAGTTTTCGAAAATTATAATAACATTGATAAAATAATTCCCCTTCCTAAAAAACCTTTCAAGGAATTAATAAAGTATTTCAAAGTTTGGACATTAATAAAAAAACAGAATTATGACATTGTAATTAATGTAGACCAAAATTCATCTTCAGGACGTTTGGCAGTCCAATTTTCAAGTGCCAAATATAAATTCTTTGGCGATCTGCCAGAGAATATTCAGCTTCCTTATGAAGATTATGATCATATTGCAAAGTACCCAGTTTATAATTTTAGATATTTTCTAAATCAGGTTGGTTTAGAGAAAAATGATGAACCAGTAGCATTGGTTGATTTGAAATTGTCAGAAAAAGAAATTGAAAACGGAAAAAAGATTTTGAACGATATTATAAATCCACATAAAAAAACAATTGCAATTTTCACCTATGCAACAGGTGAGAAGTGTTATTGTGTAGAGTGGTGGGGTGAGTTTTATGAGATTTTGAAAAAAGAATATCCTGATTATAATATTTTCGAAATTTTGCCTGTAGAGAATGTATCTCAGATAAATTTTCAGGCTCCAAGTTTCTATAGTAAAGACGTTCGTGAAATTGGGTCTGTTATGGCGAATGTTGATGTTTTTATTGGAGCTGATAGCGGAATTATGCATTTGTCAAGCGCTTCAAAAGTACCAACAGTTGGCTTGTTTTCGATTTCGAGTCTGAAAAAATACCAGCCTTATGGCAATAATAGTGTGGGTATTGACACTAATACAGCTGGTTATCCGGAATGTTTGAAAGCAATAAACCTTATTTTAGATAAGGGAGAATCACACAAATTACATGCATCATAAATAAAAAACCTGCTTTCAAAATGATATTTTCGAAAGCAGGTTTTTTATAAAATCACAAGATTATTTCTTTTTAAACAAGCCATTTATCAAGTCGCTTGCTTTTTTGGTCACTTCCTGAGTCTTTTGCTCTTTTTCTGTTTTTGCAGCTTGCGTTGTATCTTTAGCTTTGGTGTTTTTATTAATCAAATCGTTAAGGGCAGACGTTCCTTTTTGCGTCAGTTTTTCTTTTTGTTGATTTGCTACTTGCGCAGCTAAACTACTAACAGCACTTTTCATATCTGTCGAAACTTTCGGATTCGAAAAGTTTCCGGTTATCATCGCATTAATCGGAATGTTTTGCAATTTCGCCTGATCTGCCGGAGACATTTTAGCAATAAAAGCATTTGCTTCAGATCCTAAATATTTAGCCGGAACATCTAGTTTTAAATTATAGTTCATCGTTTGATCAAAACCGTGAGTTCCGCCAACGGTTACTTTAATATCCTGATATTTAATATCAAAAGGTTTTACGTTTACCTTTCCGTTTTCAAAAGTCAACGCAGCTTTAATATCGTTTAGATTTACCTTATTCATGTCAATAAATTTGATGTTTGAACCTAAAGCATTTAATAAAGTAGAGTTTTTAGCATTTATAGTGCTTGAAAGCAATTGCCCAAGTAAATCTCCAGAAATTGATTTCAAGTCCGGAGTTAATTCTTTCGCATCAAGATTTCCATTTAATTTTATAGTTGAATTTAATTTTCCGTTGATGATTCCTGCTATTGGAGCAATTTTTTTCATCATGTCCAACTGTGTAAAAGTCTGTGCAATATCCACTTGATTAAAACCTAAATTCATATCAAAAGTTGGTACTTTTTCTTTAGTCGAAACCGCTCCGGTCAAACCGATTGTTCCTCCAAAAATCGATGTTTTAAAGTTTTCCAAAATTGCTTTTTCGTCCTTAACAATCAATTTTCCTGAAACGGCAGTAAGTTTTAAATTATCATATAAAACAGTATTTGCTTTTGCATTTATGGTACAATTTAAGAAAGCTGGGATTTTCATGGCTTCCGTTGGTTTTGCAGCGGTTTTTTCTGTTGCAGGTTCGCCCGCAGTCATAAAATCATCAACAGCCAGTTGGTTAGAACTCATGTTGAAATTTCCTTTCAGTTCTTGTTTTTTAAACATAAAACCATAGAAATTTTCTAGAACTCCGTTAATAGCAAGATCACTTTTTCCAGTAGTTGCATTAAATTGTTTTAAGTTGATGGTACTCGGATTAAACTCAACAAGTGCGGTGCTGATGTTCATCGATTTATTATTTTCATCAGTATATTTAAATCCTGACAAACTCATGGTTCCGGCATTTTTGATGTTTTGGTATTGACTTTTTTCAACAGAAGCCATATCAAATTGTGTGGTTACATCAGCTTTTAAAATTCCTGCCAAAGGTTTGTCCATTTTAATTGGATATGCTTTTGAAAGGTTGGCTAAGTTGATAGTTCCTTTTAATGCAGCACTCACAAGAGGATTAACAGTAATATTTTTAACATTCGCTTTAGCGTTAAAAACGTCCTGATCGATTCTAAAGGAAAGTTTATCTAAATTGACGTAGGTATCATTTAGAATTCCGGTTTCATTGATAATTTTGGTATCAATTACAATATTCTGAACAGATTTTGGTAAGTTCGGATATTGAAAAGAAGCATTGTTTGAAGCAATTTCAATACTGAATTTAGGAACTGTAATATCTGTTAATTCGCCTTTTGCAAAACCAACAACAGTAAAATCTCCTGTTGTTTTAACGCCATCTAAACCTGCAGCATAAGCCGAAGGAATTAATCCTAAGAAGTTGGTGAAGGATGAGGTCGGGGTTTTAAATTTCAAATCATAAATCTGACCCGCATCAACCATCTGAATAAATCCGTCAAATTCTAAAGGCAATTGATTAATTAAAGCTTTATTCTCTTTAAAAGTATATTTGCTTTTATCAAGATCAATTCCTAAAACAGCATCTAAAGTCAGTTTTACATTTTTCATGTAATTAACTTTATCCATATCCAAAGATACTTTAGCCGTAGATTTTGTCGTTAAATCTAATTTTGAATTCGTGAAATCGCCAGTTCCTTCGTGGTTCAAACTGTCGATTACCATTTTTATTTTAGAACCCTGATCAATATATCTGAAAGTGAAATTCTCAATTTTGTAATTTTGAATTTTTAAGGAAAGCGGTTTGCTTTTATCATCTTTGCTTTCTTCTTTTTTGTCCTTTAAGGCAATATCAAAGTTTCCAACGCCATCTTTGTTGAAAATAATATTGATCAAACCATTTTCTGAAGTGATTCCCTGAATACTTAAAGGCTCTTCTTTTCCTTTGAAAAGTTCCTTGATGCTCATTTTTAAATTCAATTCTCCTAATGAAACCAAAGTATCGCCTTCAAAAGGTGCTTTGTTAATAATGACCAATTTTTCAATGCCTACAGTAGCATTCGGAAAATTTCTAAACAAACTTAAATCGGCATCAGCAAAACTTACTTTTGCATCAACACTTTCGTTGATTGCTTCTGCAATTTTTGCTTTAATCTGATCTTTAAAAAAATAAGGAATGGCAAACAATGCCGCAACAAATACCACGAGAACAATGGCGGTAATCTTTAAAATTTTCTTAAGCATAATTATTTATAGATTTGAGGGGTTAAGTTGAAATTCAACTGATGCAAAAATAATTTTTTTTGGATGAGTTAGTAATAATTTTTTCACAAATATGTAAGAATATATCTAATAGTTGTTAAAAAATAAAAATCCGTCTGAATATCTATTCAAACGGATTTTTAATGATTTTATGATTTCATTATTTTTTAATAAATGAAATAATTCGGGCCGTCATAATTTCTGAAATGGGCAACGTCTCATTATTATAACTATCTAAATTTGCCTGTTTATCGCCTTCAATGGTTTTCATGACATGATTCATTTTTTCAACAATCAAAAGCTCTGCATTTTTATTCGCTTGTGATAAAAGTTCTGCATCTTTTACCGTTACCTGCAAGTCGTTGTTTCCTTGTATAATTAAAATAGGGACGGTTAGTCTTTTAATTTCTGCCTGCGGATTATATTTAAACCACGAAATTAAATACGGCTGAATGCTTGGCCTGAAGAGCGAATTAAGCATTGGGTCAACTTTTTTTACATGATTTCCGTTTGCCAGACTATCGATTATCGGAAAAGTCATGTCTTCTATTTGTTTGTTTGACTTTGATGCAATTTGTGCTTTTATAAGTTTATCTGCAGATTCACCAGGGCCGGCAATCGAAATGTATTTACTTGCTTTTGCGCCGGCAATCATTCCAATCAGAGAGCCTTCACTATGTCCGATTACAATAATTTCTGAAAAACGTTTGTCCTGTTTTAATAAATTAATCCAGCTTTTTGCATCTTCTGTATAATTCTCAAAAACAAGGCTTTCTTCAGAAATCGCAGATGCTTTGCTTTCGCCAATTCCTCTTTTATCATATCTCAAAGATGCTATTCCGTTTTTTGCCAGAGCTTCAGCCAACATTTTCAACGAATTGTTTTTCATCATTGAATTATTTCCATTTCGATCTGTTGGGCCAGAACCCGCAATAATTAAGGCAACGGGATATTTCTTTTTTAAATCCGGAGTCGTTAACGTTCCAAAAAGCTGATCGATATTAATTTTTAAAATTATTGGAGATTCTTTAAAAGTAACTTCATCCTTATTCTGAGCATTTGCAACGCTCAAAAATAAAACAGCAATACATAGAAATAGCTTTTTCATTTTTGATTATTTAATGTTTAATCCAAAAGGGAGCAGTGCCTGAACACCTTGTTGTCTCTGGAATTTTTTTACCTGCTCCAGAAGAAGGTAGTTTTCTTCACCAATTTCTTCTTTAATAAAAGCTTCCTTAGATTGGGCGAAAGGTAAATTTGATAAAATATCACTAAATGTTTTTTCGTATTCAGGATAATTCTGAGTGCTGTATGTTTTTATTTTTGCAATTCGTGCCGCTTCTGCGATCGCGTCATTCAATCCTCCAATTTTATCCACTAAGCCAATTTTAAGAGCCTCTGTTCCAGACCAAACTCTTCCCTGAGCAATGGCATCAACTTGAGCGAAAGTCATTTTTCGGCCTTGAGCCACATGCGTCACAAAAGTGTTGTAAATATGTTCGACACCTTCTAAAGTAAAAGCTTTGAATTTTTCATCAACAGGCACAAACGGACTATAATTTGCTGAGTTTTCGTGCGTTTTTACCTGTTCTGTATTGATGCCTAATTTAGTAGCCAATGGTGAAAAGTTTGGTAATATTCCGAAAACGCCAATTGAACCGGTAATCGTGTTGCTTTCAGCAAAAATCTTGTTGGCATTGCAGGCAATATAGTAACCGCCAGAAGCAGCGTAATTACCCATAGAAACCACAACAGGTTTTACTTTTTTAGTTATTTCGATTTCTCTCCAGATCAGGTCAGAAGTTAGAGCACTTCCTCCGGGGCTGTCAATTCTAAGTACAATTGCTTTTACATCATCATTTTTTCTGGCTTCTTGTAAGGAACGGCGCATTGAGCCTTCGCCAATTATATTTACATCTCCTTCACCACTTTCAATTTCGCCTTGTGCGTAGATAATCGCAATCTGATCGCTTGCAGTATTAGTTAAAGCGGTCGTTACATTGTTTTGAGTATAATCTAAAATCGAAATTTTGTTGTAATCATCATCCCCGGTTACTTTCAGTGCTTTTTTGATAGCGTTGTGATAAACATCTTCATAAGCAACAATGTCAACCAAGCCTTCTTTTTTAGCCATTTCCGGAGTTCTTGCCAATAATCCATTAGCAATTTCATTTAATTTTGGAAGCGGAATATTTCGGCTTTTTGAAATGTCGGAAGAAACAGTAGTCCAGATCGAATTCAGTAGCACTGTAATCTGCTGTCTGTTTGCATCACTCATTTTGTTTTCTAAAAATGGTTCAACGGCACTTTTGTATTTCCCATGACGAATCACTTCCATATGAATGCCTGATTTATCCTGAAAATCTTTAAAAAACATTACTTCAGACGATAACCCTTTAAAATCTAAATCACCTGCAGGATTCAAATAAACAGTATTAGCAACGGAGTTTAAATAATATTCTTTTTGCGAATAAGTATTGGCATAGGCCCAAACAAATTTCCCTGATTTCTTGAAGCTTTCAAGCGCATTTCTTAAGTCTTTATATTGAGCAAGTCCTAATGAAGACTCGTCGTTTAAAATCGAAATACCTTTAATATTATTATCAGTTTTTGCAGCTTCGATAGCGTTGATCACATCAGTTAAACCAATTTCTTTTTGTTCAGAAAAAACAGTTACCCAAGGGTCTTTATATTTTCCGGCGTAATCATTTTTTATTTCTTTTAAATCTAATTCTATAACAGAATCATTTTTGACAGAAATTTTATCATCACCACCAAAAATAGCCCCAATAAGAATTACTCCAAAAAAGAATAACATAATAAATACAAAAATACCAATCACTGTGGCAATTACATTTCCTAAAAACTTCATAATACTATTTTTTTAATAAGTCGTCAAAAAGGTCGCTTTGTTACAAATATAATCTAAATGAAATGGAAGTGGTATATATAAATATATAAAATAGTTGTAGTTTTTACATTTTTAAATTCTCTAAATAAGGATCTGTTATTTTATCTCACACATCGTTTTTCTGGCAGGCTTATGTATAGATATGACTTCGAAATAGTTCAAAACTTCTGATTCTTGAGTTAAATAATGTAAGTAATTCTAAAATAGTTTTAGTTAATTTGCAGTAATTATGAAGTCACAGCATCAAATCGTTTTATCTATAGGCAGTAACCAGGGAAATCGGTTAGAAAATATCGAAAGTTGTATTGCATTGATACATCAGGAAATAGGTACCGTTATTCAGGTTTCGAAACTATATGAGACGCCCGCCTGGGGATTCGAGAGCGATGCTTTTTATAATTGTGCATTGCTGCTTCATAGTACTTCATCAGCACAAAAAATACTCAGTCAGGTATTAAAAGTGGAGAAAAGGCTCGGTCGTATCCGATCAAATCAGCAAGGATATCAATCCCGAATAATCGATGTTGATTTAATTGTTTTTGATGATGAAATCATAGATTCTGAAAAGCTTCAGATTCCGCATCCGCTAATGCAAAACAGAAAATTTGTATTGCTACCAATGCTGGATTTAAAATTGAACTGGAAACATCCTGTCATTCAGAAATCTATTGCAGAATTAATTGCTGTTACACCAGATGAAAGTGTCTGTACTGCTGTTAAGGATTTGAAAAATCCTTTAGAAGAAATTCCGTTAGAAAAGTTTAACTATATTGCTTTTGAAGGAAATATTGGAGCTGGAAAAACAACACTTGCAAAAAAAATAGCAGACGATTTTAATGCGAAAACCGTTTTGGAACGCTTTGCTGATAACCCGTTTTTACCAAAATTTTATAAAGACCAGAACCGATATGCTTTTCCGCTTGAAATGTCTTTTCTGGCTGATCGTTATCAGCAATTATCTGATGATTTAGCGCAATTTGATCTGTTTAAAGATTTTGTCGTAGCCGATTATCATATTTTTAAATCGTTGATTTTTGCTAAGATTACGCTTGCTGAAGATGAATATCGTTTGTACAGAAACTTATTCGATATCATTTATAAAGAAATGCCAAAACCTGATTTGTATATTTATTTATATCAGAATACAGATAGGTTACTTCAGAATATCAAGAAGCGCGGCAGGAATTATGAGCAGAATATTGAAGCTGCTTATCTGGATAAAATCAACAACGGCTATTTGGATTATATTAAATCCCAAACAAATTTAAATGTCTTAATAATTGATGTTTCGGATCGTGATTTTGTAAAAAGACATGAAGACTATCTTTTTATTTTGAATGAAATTAAGAAGAAGATTGTATAATTGGATAATGTATCAATTATCTAATTTTCTAATTGACACATTATCTAATTAACTTACCTCTTCAATGAAAAATGACCTCGAAAAACTGGCATTGTATTGTCAATTTTTACAGCATACCAATAATCTGAAGCAGGTAGAGGGAATTTGTTATAAGTGCCATCCCAACTCATTCCCGAAGCGGATAATTGAGCAAGTAATTTTCCATAACGATCAAAAATAGTGACTTGTGCCTGTGGATAATTTTCTATTCCGGTTATTTCCCAAACGTCATTAAAAGTATCATTATTAGGTGTAAAGAATGCTGGAAATACAAGCACCACAAAGTTTAGTGCAGTGCCACCACAGCCATTTTTTTCTTGCACATAAGCTGTTTGCGATCCGCCGGGAACGTTATTAAATACATTAGAATCCTGAAAAGTAGTACCATCAACAGAAAATTCATAATACTCTTCTTTTTTAAGGAGATGAATTGTCACAGTGGTCCCGTTTACATCAATATGATCTATTTTTGGAGTCTGATGTTCTTCAACTTTAATAGTTTTTGTACTTGAACAACCTCCTTCTGCAACAGAATTTGTAACTTCAACAGTATAAGTTCCGCCTTTATAAATATCAATTTGTTGTGTCGTTTCTCCAGTAGACCATTTGTAAGTCATTCCAGATATGCCTGCGTCCAATGTTTTCTTTTGATTTTCACACATCATAAGTTCTTCATTTGTGACAGCCGGAGGAGTGTAGATAATGATATTTATTGGCGTACGATCACTATTGATGCAGTCATTATTTGACGCTTCGGCATAATATATAGTATTAGTTGAAATTGTAGGTGTTGGAAAATTGGCACCATTGTAAATACTTGTGCCACCAGTTGGAGTTTTGTACCAGTTAATGTTGCCGATATCGCTCATGGCCTGAAGATTTACACTTCCTGGGCCACATCTTGAAACATCTGGCGAAGAAACTGTTGGTTTTGCAGGAGTTTTATTAACGACCGCCGTAACCGATTTTCGATTTGAATTACAACCTGCATCAACGTAATAAGTTGTTGTTGTATTAATTGTTGTTGTATATGAATTTCCCGTACCCAAAAGAGTACCTCCGGTTTGCTGGTCATACCAACTAATAATTGCGCCAGGGGCAGTAGTTGCATTTATTGTGACGCTACCCGAATCGCAAATTGGATTTGGAGTAATAGGAGTAGCTTCCGGAATTGTAATTTTAGTACTCGTTGCTATTTGTAAAATGGGGTCTCCAGGCGATCCGCCAAATTCAACAACATAGCCTTTTGGTTGATAATTACCACTCGGGTCTCCAGTATTTGATAAGTCATTCCAAGAGCCTTTTATTCCAACGCCAGGCTGAGTGATGTGGGCATAATCTTCATCTCCCCGTTGATTAGGTTCGCCGGTATTCCAAAAAGTATAAATCATTGAGGTTCCTGCTTCAGGGCCTGTGACCCATTTCCAAGTACCCTCTGTCTCAGCATCACTTCCGCCAATCCACCCTGTTCCTGATGCTTGTTCTCCAATTAATTTGGCTTCGTCAGCAGATAAGATTGTGGCTAAATATCCTTTAAGGCCATAATAATTCTCTGCCTCTGCTAAGGCTTTTGCCTGAGACCAAGTGACACCAATTCTTGATTTAAACCAATAATAATGGTCTGTTGAAGGCAGATAGTTGGCCTGGCCCATTGTAATAGAAAAAGTTCTGCTTCCAGACGCTGTGACTGAAGAATTGGAAAATACAACATCTTTGATGGCTTCTTCAAAATCAGAGTATAAAACATTGTCTAGACCTGTTGAACTTGATAATTTTAGTTTTCCGGTAACCGGATCCCAGGATGTTGTAATAGATGGGTGCGCTGTTGGATTTGAAAGTTCCAGTTTGTCTAAATTGCTGGAATAACCTGAAGAAATTTGAATATAAATGGCTTCGGTTCCTGTTTCTGCAGGATCATGATCAATATGAATTGTTTCTACAATTTTCAAAGTGGTTAAAGGACAGTATATTTGGTCTCCGGTAGCTTCTATTTTAAGTGTGGTATTATTTAATATGTTACAGTTTTCCGAATAGGAAGCGGAAGCATCTTTTTTTGTAGACCAATTAACAATAGAATATGCTGCATTATCAACCTGTATACAGGTGAGATTAGGGTTAGCATTAATTAACAATGTAGAAATGGATAATGCAGTATTGTTTCCATTTTTTAAATTAAGACTATTTAGTTGATTATTTGAACAGGAAAAATTAGTTAACGATGTATTTTTCGAAACATCCAAATTAGTTAGCTGATTACTGTCGCAATAAAAATTTATCAAAGCTGTATTGTTAGCGCTATTTAAATTAGACAATCTGTTTTTACTGCATTCTAAATCGATTAAAGCTGTACATACACTAATATCCAAGTTTGCTATTTGATTTTCATCACAGCTTAAATGAATTAAAGAAGTATTGGTAGAAACATCCAGATTTGCTATGCGATTTTGATCGCAATGTAAAAAATTTAGAAGAGTATTTTTTGATAGATCGAGATTACTTAATTGATTTTCACTACAGTAAAGTTTTGTTAGTTCAGTATTTTTGGAAAGATCTAAAATGGTTAATCTGTTTTTCTGACAGTCTAACTCTTGTAAGGCGATATTTTGAGAAACATCTAAAGAGGATAATAGGTTGTTGCTGCATCCTAGACGAACTAGAGCAATATTTTTAGAAACATCTAAAGTCATTAAGGGATTTTGAAGACAAAATAATTCTTGTAAGGAAACAAAATCCTGAATTCCAGTTAAGTTAGTACATCCTCTGCTGGAGATATTTAAACTAATAACTGCAGCTGCACTTGAGGTGAGCACTTTACCATCAATAACTCCACTATCAATATTTAAATCTATAAGTGCTTGTTCAAAATTTGGATCAGGAATTAAAGTGTATTGAGCAAATCCAAAAAAGCTGGATAGCAGTAAAGAAAACAAAAGAGTTATTTTATAGAAACTGGCATTTTTCATTTTATAAAAGTATCAATTTTATAATAATAAAAAAATATAATTAAATTTCTAGCAATCAAATTTATAATTTACTAAGAAATACTATTTCAGTATGATAAAATGTTGATTAATCAGCACTTGGCCAATTTAGCTTCTGGAATAAATCCCAAACTACAATTCCGGCACTCACTGCAATGTTCAAAGAGTGTTTGGTGCCTAATTGTGGGATTTCGATACAGCCGTCGCAAATTGCAACTGCTTCCTGAGCCACGCCGTAAACTTCATTACCAAAAACTAAGGCGTACTTTTGATTTTTCTCGACTTTAAAATCCTGAAGAAAAACGGAGCTTTCAACTTGTTCAATGGCAAGAGTCAGCACATTTTCTTTTTTCAGACTCTCGATAACTTCCAAAACATTTTCGTGATGTTCCCAAGCAACCGTTTCGGTAGCACCAAGAGCTGTCTTATGGATTTCTTTATTGGGAGGAGTAGCTGTAATGCCGCATAAAATGATTTTTTCGATTAAAAAAGCATCAGCTGTTCTAAATACCGAACCTATATTGTGCAAACTTCGAATATCATCCAAAACTAAAATTAGAGGTGTTTTGTCTGATTTTTTAAAATCTTCAATCGATTTGCGATCCAGTTCGCTATTTTCAAGTTTTCTCATTGGATTGTATTTAGTCATAAAAAAAGCTTCCAAAGATATGGAAGCTTTTTTGATTATTTTCTTTTTGTTTTTCAGATTAGCTTTTTACTGGATCTGGTAAAACAGTACCTTTAATTGTAAGTACTTTTGTTGGCTGTCCTTCTGCATTAGAAGTAACTGTTACCGTTTTTGTAAAAGCACCAACTCTGTCAGTAGCATATTTTACACCAATAATACCTTTAGCACCCGGAGCGATTGGCTCTTTTGGTGTTGTTGGTACAGTACAACCACAAGAACCTTGTGTGTTTGTAATGATTAATGGTTTTGTTCCGTTGTTTACAAAAACAAACTGACGGTTACCATCGGCATTGTGAGCAACTGTTCCGTAATCAATAGTTTCGTTTTCGAAAACCATCCCTGCGCCTTCAATTTTTGCAACTTTTGTAGCTTTAGTTGTAGCCTTTTTGGTAGTTTGAGCGTTAGAAGCTGTAATTCCAACAACAGCTAACATAGCAAATAAAATTATTTTTTTCATTTTTTGGAGTCTTTTTATTTATGAAACAAATCTATGTAAAATTCTTATATCTCAACTTAAAAATTTCTTAAAATATTTTAATTTTTGAAGCCCTTCGATATTCCTCCAAAATATTATAAATTCGCTGTCATAATTTTCATTTAAAAACAGATTAATTTGGCAGCGAAAGAGAAAGTGGTGAAAGAAACACCTTTAATGAAACAGTACAACGAGATCAAGAGAAAATATCCTGATGCATGTTTGCTTTTCAGAGTAGGGGATTTTTACGAAACCTTTGGAGAAGACGCCATCAGAGCTTCGAAAATTCTTGGAATAACATTAACTAAAAGGGGTGCGGGTTCTGAAACTGAAACAGCACTGGCAGGTTTTCCGCATCATTCTATTAATACCTATTTGCCTAAATTGGTCAAGGCCGGACTTCGTGTGGCAATTTGCGACCAGCTTGAAGATCCGAAAATGACCAAGACTATCGTGAAGCGTGGCGTTACGGAATTGGTAACTCCGGGAGTTTCTTTAAACGATGAGGTTTTACAATCTAAATCAAACAACTTTCTGGCATCTGTCTATTTTGCTAATAAAAATATCGGAATTTCCTTTTTGGATGTTTCAACAGGAGAGTTTTTAACGGCTCAGGGGAACGCAGAATATATAGATAAACTTTTGCAGAATTTTAATCCGAGCGAAGTATTAGTTCCAAAGAATAATAAAGGTGATTTTAAAGCTGCTTTTGGAGAAGATTTTCATAGCTTTTATTTAGAAGACTGGATTTATAAGGAAGATTATGCTTTAGAAACTTTGACCAAACATTTTCAGACTGTCTCTTTAAAAGGTTTTGGAGTCGAAGAATTAAAAGAAGGAATTATTGCTTCCGGAGCGATTTTATATTATTTATCTGAAACACAGCACAATCGTGTACAGCATATCACGGCGATTCAGCGTATTGCTGAAGATGCGTATGTTTGGATGGATCGTTTTACTATCAGAAATTTAGAATTATATCACAGTTATAATCCAAATGCAGTAACGCTTTTAGATGTAATTGACAGAACACTTTCGCCGATGGGGGGGCGTTTGTTGAAACGTTGGCTGGCTTTACCGTTAAAAGACAGCAATAAAATAAAAGGCCGCCATGATGTAGTTTCGTATTTGAAATCAAATCCGGAAGTGCTGCATAATATTCAATATCAAATCAAACAAATTTCAGATTTAGAACGTTTAATTTCTAAAATCGCAGCCGGGAAAGTTTCCCCTCGTGAAATTGTTTATTTGAAAGAATCTTTAGATGCTATTATTCCAATTAAGACTTTAGCATTGCAAAGTCCACAAGAAGCAGTGAACGTGATTGGAGATAGTTTGCATGCCTGTGATTTATTGAGAGAAAAAATCAAAACAACATTAAACCAGGATGCGCCGGTTGCTATTGCAAAAGGAAATGCTATTGCAAAAGGAATTAGTGAAGAGTTAGATGAATTGCGTGCCATCTCGACTTCTGGAAAAGAATATTTAGAAGGAATTGAAAAAAGAGAATCAGAGCGAACGGGGATTTCATCTTTGAAAATTTCTTTCAATAATGTTTTTGGATATTATATCGAAGTTCGAAATACACATAAAGATAAAGTTCCGACAGAATGGATTCGTAAACAAACATTGGTAAATGCCGAACGTTATATTACGGAAGAATTAAAGGAATACGAAACCAAAATTTTAGGTGCTGAAGAAAGAATCCATAAAATTGAAAGCGACCTTTTTGAACAATTAGTAGCCTGGATTGCGACTTATATTAAGCCGGTTCAGATGAATGCCAATTTGGTGGCGCAATTAGATTGTCTATGCTCATTTACGCAATTAGCAATTGAGAATAAATACGTTTGTCCGGAAATTGATGAAACTTTTGAGTTGGATATCAAAAATGGAAGACATCCTGTTATCGAAAAACAATTACCTGTTGGAACTCCTTATATCGCCAATGATGTCTATTTGGATAGAGAAACACAGCAACTTATTATGATTACTGGTCCTAATATGTCGGGTAAGTCGGCTATTTTGAGACAAACAGCTTTAATTGTGTTGTTGGCTCAAATGGGAAGTTTTGTCCCTGCAGACAGTGTCAGAATGGGAATCGTGGATAAAATTTTTACAAGAGTCGGAGCTTCTGATAATATTTCGATGGGAGAATCTACTTTTATGGTAGAGATGAATGAAACGGCTTCTATTTTGAATAATATTTCCGATCGAAGTTTAGTCTTGTTAGATGAAATTGGAAGAGGAACAAGTACGTATGACGGAATCTCGATTGCGTGGGCGATTGCTGAGTTTTTACACGAACATCCGGGAAGGGCAAAAACATTGTTTGCAACGCATTATCATGAGTTGAATGAAATGACAGAATCGCTTTCAAGAATTCAGAATTATAATGTGGCAGTAAAAGAATTAAAAGATACTGTTCTTTTTGTTCGTAAACTGGTAAAAGGAGGAAGTGCGCACAGTTTTGGAATTCACGTGGCTAAAATGGCAGGAATGCCTCAAACTGTTATTTTGAAAGCGCAAAAGCTTTTAAAGAAATTAGAGAAAAACCATTCCAGCGATGCTTTAAACGGAATCAAAGCGGCTAATGATGAAATGCAGATGAGCTTTTTTAATTTGGATGATCCTTTGTTGGAAGAAATAAAAGAAGAGATCCTGAGCCTTGATATAAACTCAATTACACCGGTTGAAGCCTTGATGAAACTCAATGAAATTAAAAGAATGATTGTTAAGAAATAAATTTTCATATTTAAGGTTTAGGTTATCAGAAGGTTATAAAATAAGTATTATTTTTTTTTCAAAAAAGACTTGTATAATTGAATAAATGTCCTAAATTTGCACTCGCAATACGAAACAAGTTTGGTGTTGCAGTTCTTACAAAAATTTGAAACGCGAAAATAGCTCAGTTGGTAGAGCGCGACCTTGCCAAGGTCGAGGTCGCGGGTTCGAGCCCCGTTTTTCGCTCAAAATTATATAATGCTCGGATGGTGAAATTGGTAGACACGCTGGACTTAAAATCCAGTGAACAGCAATGTTCGTGCGGGTTCAAGTCCCGCTCTGAGTACTAAAGCCTCTTCTTTTGAAGGGGCTTTTTTTATGCTGTAAATTTAAGGTTCTAAGATTCTAAGGTTCTAAGGTTCTGAGGTTCTAAGGTTCTGAGGTTCTGAGGTGCTAAGGGGTCGGAAGTCTAAGGGTCCAAGAGTCTAAGGGTCCAAGAGTTTAAGAATTCAAGAGTCCGAGAGTCCAAAAATCAAAAATCAAAAATCAAAAATCTGAAATATAAATATGGGTGCTTTCGTAATCAGTAAAAGATTTAATGATGAATATAAATTTGTTTTCACTTCCAGAAAAGGGAAGGTGATATTTACTAGTTTAAGTTATGAGTTGAAATTTGAATGTGAAGAGGATATTGAGAAATTTAAGCTAAATACGGATGCTGCTAAGTTTTTGAAATTTAAAGGCTCGGGTGGTAAGTATTTTTTTAAATTGATGCTGGGGGAGATTCACTTTGCTACAAGCCGAAAATATACTACAGAATTGCTTTTGCAAAAAGGAATAAAAGAAATTGTTACTTATGCGTCTAGAGCAGAAATTTTAGATTTCTCGTCCAATGATTCGATTTTTGAAGATGAAGAAGTGGTTGAGGATGAAATGGAATAAAAAATAAAATTCCAATATTAAAAAATTCCAAATTCCAAATAGCACAGTGTGTGTTGTTGGAGTTTGGAATTTTTTTATTGGAATTTTTTAAATTTTGAGCAAAAAAAAACCATCTCAAGGATGGTTTTAAAATTTTTAGAACTTAGGTTCTAATTATTTTTTTACTTCTTCTACTTTAGCAGCAGCAGAGTCAACTTTAGCAGCAGCAGAATCAACAGTTGCAGCAGCAGAATCAACTACAGCAGCAGCAGAATCAACAGCAACAGCAGTAGAATCTACAGCTGGCTCAGCAGCAGCATCAGCTTTTTTACAAGAAACAACAGTTAAAACAGCAACAACAGCTAAACTTAAAAATACTTTTTTCATCTTACTTTATTATAAAAGGTTAATTATTAATTCGTGGCAAAGATATAAATTTTTTAATATGTAAAATATTTTTTCACTTTTTTTTTAAAATATTTTCCTTACTCACGATTATCTTATTTATCAAAGAATATGCCAAAATACTAAAAAAATGTTATATTATTGAATTTTTCGTCTAAATTATTTTTTGTTGCATATTCTATAAGAGAATTGGCTATTTTGATTCTCTTATTTGCACTTTATTTGGCTTTTGGCTGATTATTACGTAAGCTTCTAAGGTTAAAATACTGCGATTTAAGCCATTTTTATGTTAAGCTTATTATCGAAATGCAGTTTTGCTGATTTTAAGTCCTTACAAAACGATTTTCATGATGCTGTTTGTAGCGCCTTTATTGTCCTGAATGTATGATTTACAGATTTGGCTTTTTTCTTTTAGATAATTTTCATCCAAAAGTAATCGATCAAGGTTTTGTTTTAATTCTATGCTATTTGAAATTACAGTGCAGCCTCCAATTTTTACCAGTTCAACTGCTTCTGCAAAATTTGAATAATTAGGGCCAATTACAATTGGGATTCCAAAGGTCGCGGGTTCCAGTATATTGTGAATCCCGGGGTTTCCAAATCCTCCGCCAACATAGGCGATTGTTCCGTAGCTGTATATTTTGGTTAGTAAACCAACTGTGTCGATGATAAAGACGTTATAATGTGATAAATCGGCAACAGTGTCTTTTTCAGAAAACAAAACCATCGATTTAGTTATCTGAGATTTTAAACTTGAAATCTGTTCTTGTTTAATGTTATGCGGAGCAATAATGAATTTTACATTCTCCGGAGCCTGATTAATGTATTCAGCAAGTAAAGCTTCATCTTTTGGCCATGAACTTCCAATTACAATAGTTGGAGCGTTGTTTGTGAATTTTTCTATAAAATCAACTGTATTGTCTCTTTCGAGAATTGCTGCAACGCGATCGAAACGGGTATCTCCAGAAACAATGACATTTTTAAATCCGATTGCTTCTATCTTTTTCTTTGAACTTTCATTCTGAACAAAAAAATAAGTGAAGGCATTTAGTGCTTTTCTGTAAAACCCGCCATACCATTTAAAAAACATCTGATTGTCTCTGAAAATTCCGGAAATCAAATAGGTCGGAATTCTACTTTTTTCTAATTCTTTTAAATAATTCAGCCAAAATTCATATTTGATAAAGAATGCCAATTCGGGATGAACCAGTTTTAAAAACTTTTTTGCGTTGCTTTTGGTGTCCAATGGCAAGTAAATTGTAACATCCGCAACTGTGTTGTTTTTACGTACTTCGTAACCTGAAGGGGAGAAAAAAGTAACAATGATTTTATAAGAAGGGTATTTCTCTTTTATTTTTTCAATAACAGGTAATCCTTGTTCGTATTCGCCAAGTGAGGCTGAATGAAACCAGATAGTCTTGTCTGTTGGTTTTATTTTTTCTTCTAAAATTGAAAAAACATTTTTTCTTCCATCAATAAAAAGCTTGATTTTCGGACTAAAAAGAGCTACAATTTTCAGAAAAAACCCTGCAATAGAAATAACCAAATTGTATAGAAAAAGCATATCTGTAATTTTGGCGCTAAATTACGCTTCTTTCGATTATTTTCATTGTCCAAAGCTATTAAATAACTATTTTTGTTCCTCGTTTTCGAGATTAGTTTTAAAATCCAATCTCAAAGTTTTAAATAAATAAAGACAAATGAAAAAAATTCAAATGGTTGACTTAAAGAGTCAATACGAGAAAATAAAATCTACCGTTGATGCTTCAATTCAGGAAGTTTTAGATACAAATACTTATATAAACGGACCATTGGTTCATCAATTTCAAAAAAATCTTGAAGATTATTTAGGAGCAAAACACGTGATTCCGTGTGCAAATGGAACTGATGCTTTGCAAATTGCCATGATGGGTCTGGATTTAAAACCAGGAGATGAGGTAATTACTGCCGATTTTACTTTTGCAGCGACTGTTGAGGTAATCGCTTTATTGCAATTGACACCGGTTTTGGTCGATGTTGATATGACAAATATGAACATCGATATTGATGCTATTAAAAAAGCAATTACGCCAAAAACAAAAGCAATTGTTCCGGTACACTTATTTGGCCGCGCGGCAAATATGGATGCAATTATGGAAATTGCTGCGGAACATAATTTATATGTAATCGAAGATAATGCTCAGGCAATTGGTGCCGATTACATTTCAAAATCGGGTACAAAAAGCAAAGTAGGAGTTATTGGTCACGTTGCTGCAACGTCATTTTTTCCATCTAAAAACCTAGGTTGTTATGGAGATGGAGGAGCGATTTTTACAAACGATGATAAATTGGCACACACTATCCGTGGAATCGTAAATCACGGAATGTATGAGCGTTATCATCATGATGTTGTTGGCGTAAATTCTCGTTTAGATAGTATTCAGGCAGGAGTTTTAAATGCAAAATTGCCTCTTTTAGATGAATATAATGCAGCGCGTCGTTTTGCGGCTTCAAAATACAATGCGGCTTTCGCAGGAAATGCACACATTATCACACCAGAATTTGATGCAAACGAAAATGATCACGTTTTTCATCAATATGTGTTAAGAATTATAGATGCAGACAGAAATGCTTTGATGCAGCATTTATTGGATAAAGCAATTCCGTGTGCAATTTATTATCCAATTCCGTTGCACTCACAAAAAGCCTATGTAGATACTCGTTATAAAGAAGAACAATTTCCAGTAACAAATCAATTGGTGAAAGAAGTTATCGCATTACCGATGCATACAGAACTTGACGATGAGCAAATTAAATTCATTACAGATTCTGTTTTAGAATTTTTAAATAAATAAGAATAATTCAACCAAATAAACAACAGGACAAAACAACCAAAAAATGAAAGTATTAGTAACAGGAGGATTAGGATTTATTGGTTCTCACACTGTAGTCGAATTGCAAAATGAAGGCTTTGAAGTAGTGATAATTGATAATCTTTCGAATTCTACAGAAGATGTTTTAAAAGGAATTACGAATATTACAGGAAAAATACCTTTATTCGAAAAATTAGATTTAAGAGAAAAAGCGTCAGTTCAGGATTTCTTTAAAAAACATAATGATGTTACAGGAATAATTCATTTTGCCGCTTCAAAGGCAGTTGGAGAAAGTGTTGAAAATCCGTTGTTATATTACGAAAACAACATTAGCAGTTTGGTATATCTTTTACAGGAATTACAGCAAAAACCAGAGGCAAGTTTTATTTTCAGTTCGTCTTGTACAGTTTACGGTCAAGCCGAAAAAATGCCGATCACTGAAGATGCTCCTATTCAGGCAGCGATGTCTCCTTATGGAAATACGAAGCAAATTGGAGAAGAAATTATTACAGATACAGCCAAGGTGACTAATATCAGTGCCATTTTATTACGTTATTTCAATCCGGTTGGAGCACATTCAAGCACTGAAATTGGAGAGTTACCTTTAGGTGTTCCGCAAAATTTAGTGCCTTTTATTACACAAACAGGTGTTGGATTGCGTAAAGAATTATCAGTTTTTGGAGATGATTACCCAACTCCTGACGGAACTGCTGTTCGTGATTATATACACGTTGTAGACTTGGCAAAAGCGCACGTGATTGCACTGCAGCGTTTGTTCAATAAAAAGAATTTGCAAAAAGTAGAAACCTTTAATTTAGGAACAGGAAAAGGAAGTTCGGTTCTTGAAGTGATTCATAGTTTCGAAAAAGTAAGCGATAAAAAATTACCATACAAAATAATGCCGCGTCGCGAAGGTGATATTACCGAAGCGTATGCAAATACAGACAAAGCAAACAATGTTTTAGGTTGGAAAGCAGAATTAAGCTTAGACGAAGCAATGGCAAGTGCCTGGAAATGGGAACAGAAAGTTCGCTCTTAATAAGTTTTCAGTAGAGACGCACAGCAGTGCGTCTTTCGTACATAAAGAAATCCCAATTAATCAATTTAGATTATTTGGGATTTTTATTTCAATTTATTTTGTATTTTTGTAAGATTAAAATGTAGGAATCATGAAGCAAAACGAGGAAAATAAAAAGAATGATAAGGTCGAAGAGCCTAGAATTGAATATGAAATTCAGAAACCTGAATTTAAAGGAATAGATCGCGAGACTTTTGATTTTGACGCTGAGTTTGCAAAAGGATTGACATTAGAAGAGGCAAAAGCTAAATCAATTAGAAGAATTAGAGAATGGTGGGGGAAATAGAAATTATTTTTACACCAAGCGTAATTCATTATCTTGATGATTTAGTTATTATTTTATATAAAAAAGAGTATTTTGGATTTATCGAATCTGCAATACAATATGTTTCCAATATTTATAATGTTATTCCTGAAAGAATAAAAAAGACTTCGCATAAAAGAACACCAATGCCAATTCAACATTTAGGTTTGAATTATGTTTTTTACAAGGCTAACGCTAGAACAACTTGGTATATTTTTTTTGAAAAAAGAGATCAAAATTATTTGATCACGGGAATTATAAATAATTATTGCATAGAAGCAAAAGAGCTTTAAAAACAAATCCTCACGAACAGATGTTCATGAGGATTTGTTTTTAGGTGTAGTTTTAAACTGAAAACTTAAAACCGCGACTGAATACTAAAAATTAAGCATTGGCCGTAACCGCTTCCTTATCAATTTTATTAATCAAGCCAGCTAATACTTTTCCGGGACCAACTTCTGTAAATAAAGTAGCGCCGTCAGCGATCATTTGCTGTACAGATTGCGTCCATTTTACCGGAGCAGTCAATTGTATAATTAAGTTCTTTTTGATTTCGTTTGCGTCAGAAACAGCATTTGCTGTAACATTTTGATATACTGGACAAATAGGAGTAGAGAAAGTTGTTGCTTCAATTGCTGCAGCCAATTCTTCTCTAGCAGGTTCCATCATTGGTGAGTGAAATGCACCTCCAACAGGTAAAATTAAAGCGCGTTTTGCGCCCGCCGCTTTCATGGCTTCGCAAGCTTTTTCAACCGCTGAAGTTTCTCCGGAAATTACTAATTGTCCTGGGCAGTTGTAATTTGCAGCAACTACAATTCCGTCGATAGAAGCACAAACTTCTTCAACAACATTATCAGCTAAACCTAAAACAGCAGCCATTGTAGATGGAGTGATTTCACAGGCTTTTTGCATGGCCAAAGCACGTTGTGAAACTAATTTAAGGCCATCTTCAAAAGATAAAGTTCCGTTGGCAACCAAAGCTGAAAATTCACCTAAAGAATGTCCTGCAACCATTTCAGGTTTGAAATCTTCGCCTAAAGTTTTAGCCAAAATAACAGAATGTAAAAATACTGCTGGCTGAGTCACTTTAGTTTCTTTTAGTTCTTCGGCAGTGCCTTCAAACATAATATCTGTAATTCTAAAACCTAAGATTTCGTTAGCTTTTTCGAATAGTTCTTTGGCTAAAGCCGATGATTCATATAAGTCTTTGCCCATTCCTGTAAACTGTGCGCCCTGACCCGGAAATACGTATGCTTTCATTTGTCTAATTTAAAGTTGAATTTTTAGTTTCAATTGAAAGGCAAAAATAATACTTTTTTAGCTCGTATAATCCTTAAACATATAAATCCATAATAATCGGGAAAATCTGAGATTAAAAAATGACAGACTAATAATTACAACGGCAATAATTGGAATGATTCGCAAATCGAAAGTCTGCTCAAAGAAAAACTGAGCAACACAATAAGTAGCAATACCTTGCGCAACTGTCAATCCGTAATTTACATACATCGCTCCAAAGAAATATCCAGGTTCTTTTTGAAATTTATAATGACAATGACTGCAATATTCATTCATTTTCGGGAAACCGAAATTCAGAAAGATGTTTTTGTCTTTAAAAACTTTTCCTTTATGACAATTCGGACATTCGTTGCTTAAAATATGAGTTAATGTATTTGACATGACTTTGTTATTTTTTATTTCTACAAAGGTATTTTAGAATCTATTATAAGTCTTTTTTATATCTTCGCTACTTATAGCATAATAAAGACATTTTGATTCAAATTCCAATAAAAAAAATCCAAATTCCAAAATCAGAAATGACAATTTCAGAATTCATAAATAAACCCATTAAGTGTAATTATTTTAAACACATAGAAACATAGATTGTTGAACTTAAAAAAGGTGTTTCACTTGCATTAACAAACATAGCTATGTATGAGAAACTAGTTTCTTTTGATTTACTTTTTTCAAAATATAAAATCTATGTTTCTATGTGTTTTATTAAATTTTTAAGCATTTCACCCCATAGTTAAAGAATATCCTAAATATGAAAAAATATCCAATTTATAGTGTAAAGAATTTCAGTTGTAATGATGTTCATCGAGATTTTTATGTCAATACTTTCGCAGAGCATTTAAAAAGCCACAGTTTTGTAGAAGAGCCACATCGGCACGATTCCTATTTAATGGTTTTTTTTACAAATGGATCGGGAATGCATGAAGTCGATTTTGATCAATTTGAAATAAAAAGAGGGAGTTTATTTGTTCTTCAGCCTGGGCAAATGCACCATTGGAGTTTGTCTGAAGATATTGAAGGTTTTGTGATTATTTTTTCTCAGGAACTTTACAATTTATACTTCGGACAGAAAAAAATCAACGAATATAATTTTTACCATTCCATTCATAACCGGCCGGAAATGGCTTTTGAAGAAAATGAAATTCTGAAAATCCTGCCTTATTTTGATTTGCTGATTCAGGAAAACAATCAGAATAACAAATTTCAATTGGATAAAATGCTGAATTTATTAGATTGCATTCATATTGAAATTTCCAGAAAATACAGTGAGACCTATTCGCATCAAACGCATTCGTACAATATTAAAATCAACAAATTTGAATTGCTTTTGGAACAATATTTCAGACAGGAAAAACTGCCATCCTTTTACGCTGAAAAATTAAATATCACGCTCAAGCATTTAAATAGAATCTGCAATGAAATTCTACAAAAAACAGCCACAGAAGTCATTATGGATCGGGTAATTCTGGAAATAAAAAGAATGTTAATCGATAAACAATTAGCGGTAAACGAAGTTGCGTTTGGAGTCGGATACGAAGATTACTCTTATTTCTCCAGATTTTTCAAAAAACAAACCGGAATGTCTCCCACAGAATTTCGGAATACTTTGCGATGATTTTTTTTAGCCACGACCCGAGCGATAGCGAACAGGCGAAGCAATTCACAAATTTTCACGAATTTTTTTCTCAAAAAGCGTAAATATTTTTTGCCACAGATTAAAAGATTTTCACAGATTTTAAAATCCATAGAATCTTTTAATCTGTGGCAAAAAAGAATAATTCGTGAAATTCGTGTAATTGCTCCGCCTGTTCGCTATCGCTCGGGTCGTGGCAAACCAAAAAAAAGAAAACCCTGCACTTCCTTGGAAGTACAGGGTTTTCAACCAACCAAATTAAATTGAAAATCTATGATTAAGCTTGTTTTACAAATTGTAATTCAATGTTCAGGCGAACTTCTTCTCCAACCAAAACACCACCAGTTTCAAGAGCTGAGTTCCAGTTTAAGCCCCAATCTTTACGATTGATTTTTCCTTCAATGTTTAATCCTACTTTAGTATTTCCCCAAGGATCAGTCATGATTCCGCTAAATTCTACTGGGAATTTTACTGTTTTAGAAACACCTTTGATAGTTAAATCTCCAGTTAATTCGTAATCTCCGTCATCAATTTTTTTGAAAGAAGAACCTTTAAAAGTTAATTTTGGATGACTTTCAGCATCAAAGAAATCAGCACTTCTTAAGTGACCATCTCTGTCTGCATTTGCAGTGTCGATAGAAGCAATATCTCCTGAAAATTGGATATCAGCATTTTCGAAGTCATTTCCTTCTGTAGTAATTGTTGCATCGTAAGTTCCAAATTTACCTGAAACATTTGTAAACATCATGTGTTTAACTTTAAAACCAATTTCTGAATGTGTTGGGTCAATTGACCATTTTGTAGTTGACATAATTTTTATTTTTAAATAATTAATTTCATTTTGATAGGACAAAGTTACGGTGGTAGTAGGCGTAACACACTTAACCTAGATTAAGAAATAAAAAATGCTATAACTTTTTGATTATCACATTGATATTGTTGTTGTCTTGCCAGACCAGACCTAACAGGTTTTAAAAACCTGTTAGGTCTCTTAGGATTTTTGATTATTCATATAAAACGTCAAAGCGCCCGACGGACATTTATGAACGGTTTCTATTATTTTTTCAGTTGTTGATTGTTCAGGAAGAATCCACGGTTTTTCTTTTGGATGAAAGACGTCCGGATTGTTTTTTACGCAATTGGCAGAATGAATGCATTTTCCGGATTGCCATACGATTGTTACTTCACCGTTTGTGTATTCTTTAGTAAGGTTATTTGGATTCATGGTTGAAAATTTTAATGGTTAGTTTTATTTTGAATTCAGACCAATTTTCTATTATAAAATTAATCTTTCTTTTTTGTTTTGAGAAAATTTGGGCAAAAAAGAAACGATAATAATCTGAATTTCAGATTGATTACCGTTTCTGGAAAAAAAAGTATTAATTGTGTTGTACAGGTTAATAGTTCATCGGAATGTCCATCAATAAGAATTCCGCATCCGTGTTTGCTTTTATATTCAAAATATCAGTTCCAGAAATTCCAACAGCATCACGAGTGTTTAATTCCTGACCGTTGATCGTTACATTTCCTTTTAAAACGAAAGCGTAAACCCCGTTTCCTTCTTTTTTAATTTTATATTCTGTTGCAATTCCGGCATCAAAATTTCCCATGTTAAACCAGGCATCCTGGTGAATCCAAACTCCATCATCATCTGCATTTGGAGACAAAATTTGTGCTAATTTATTATGTCTGTCGGCAACATCTAAAGTAATTTGTTGGTAACGTGGTGCTACATTTCTTTTGTTCGGAAACAACCAGATTTGCAACAATTTTGTTTGTTGATCTGCATTTGGATTAAACTCACTATGTTGAACTCCGGTTCCTGCACTCATAACCTGAATGTCACCATTTTTGATGATTTCAGTGTTTCCCATGCTGTCTTTGTGCGCTAAATCGCCTTCTAACGGAATACTTATGATTTCCATATTATCATGAGGATGCGTTCCAAAACCCATTCCGCCTGCAATTGTATCGTCATTTAAAACACGAAGCGCTCCAAACTGAATTCTGTCTGGATTGTACCAGCTTGCAAAACTAAAACTATGGTAAGCATTAAGCCATCCGTGATTTGCATTTCCTCTTGTTTCTGCTTTGTGCAATACTATATTTTCCATGATCTGTGTGTTTTGTTATTTTTATAGTACAAATTTACGATCAACATGGAGGAAAAGTACTTAATGTAGGTTAAGAAAAAAGGGGCTGAGGTTCTGAGGGGCTAAGATGCTGAGGTTTTTGTGTTGATAGAAAATACAATAGAAATAAAAAAGTCCCAGCGGGACAATATGTTTATAGAAAATAAATGAAGCAAATCGTCAAAGCTCCAGAGGAGCGAAATGTTATTATTGGGAAAAATATCGCTACGTTGGAGCTTTGATGTTGGATTGGATATTTCTAAGGTTTTTTTGAAGCAGAAATTTTGGTTTTCAAAAGACGTCTAGTCCCGCTATCCGTTTCAATCTTTTGCGTCCGCGGCGGCGGACACAAAAGGATTTCCACTTCTATCGGGGCTAAATGAGAAATTTTGTTTTCAGAATTTGTCAAACTTTGGCGAGCTGCTTGTGTGATCTCTCCTTCGTCGAGATGACAAGATTGTATTTAGAGAATTATATTCAAAGTGAAATAAAACTTTGCGACTTCGCGTCTTTGCGAGATTAAAAGAAACTCGAATTATTTAATCCTAATCAATTTCCCTTTTCCAACGACTTCGTCAAGATAATTCGCAGCCGAACTTTGCTTATCATGCATGTAAAATGGAATAGTATCTTTTGTGATTTGATCTTTTGAAATACTTATAATTAAATCGGTATTCATAAAATTTTCCAATAGAATTATATTGCCATAAGAAATTTTTCCTTTTGGCATGTACTTGTTATCAAACACAAAAACACTATCCTTAAAAGTAATTTTATCTTTTTGGATATAGGAATTGTTGTCTTCAATTAAATAATTGTAACGGCCATTAAGCTTATCATTTTCCTGACTGTTGAAATTGATAAAAAAGAAAGTGATTATTAAAGTAAAATATTTCATAATATTTCTAACTAAATTGATTTATAAACTGTTGCACAACTGCATCAGTATTATCATGGCGTTTTTTCTGTTCTAAAGCAATTGGCGGTGCGGCTCTTTCTAAACAATTTTTCACGTCACAAGTCTCGCAAGTTACACCAACAATTCTTTTTACAAGCGGTTTTCCTTCGATGAATTTGAATTTCTTTTTCATCGTCGGATTAATTAAAATTCCGACTGAAATACTTCGAATAGTATCCTGCATAAAAGGATCTTTTGTAGCTGATGAAAAAACCAAATATTCATTTCCACTATGAACGTAACTCGAAATTTGAGCATCAAAAAAATGAGGTTTATTTTGTTTGATGGCTTCATCTATTGTTTTTACCGAAACCCATCTTCTGCAATAATGCTCATTGGTTTCGTTGGCGTGCGGTTCCTGCTGATTGGTAATATGTAATTCTTTTTTAATCTTATATACGTCGGAACCAATTCTGTGCGACATTCTTAAAAAGAATAAGTTCTTCAGATGAAAATCTTTTGGTAATAAATTAGTTAATCTCTGATAGAAAGATTCTGGAGAAACCTCGAAACTTTCAATTAAAGATACAAATTCTTCCGGGTTCGGACTTTCGTTATTTAAAAAATCATTGATTTTGTCAACAACCAATTGTCTTGGTAATAATAAAGCTCCGGCAAAATAGGAAGCGTAAAAATTATGCAAAACCTGATCGAAGTTTTCGAATTTTATCCAGCTGAAAGTCAGCAAACGATCGGATATTTTTAAGTAATTATAGGCAATTTCTTTGGCTAAAATAAAAGCCCTCTGTGGATCATCAATTTCTGCTGAAAGTAATAGCGTTTTGCTTTTCGGAACATAAATGGAACGTAAATCGCCCAAAGCTTCCTGATCTGAAAAAGCAATTTCTTTTATAGTATAATCGTATTCTTCTTTTAAAATCGCTTCTAATTCTTCAATACTAATTTTTGGATCTAAATTAATCTGAAACGACTTCGAAAATTCAATTACTTTCTCTTCTAAATCTTCAAAATAGTTACTGTGCGCTTCCTGATAAGAACGCAATGCGGCCAAAAAGAAACTTTCGCGACTTAAATTATAGTGTTGGGCAATTTCGATAATGGTACTGATAAAGGCATTGACTTTGGCTGGAGCATTGGCAATAATGTCAATTAAATCGGCTTCCTGAATTCCAAAAAGCTCAAGCGGAATCTCTTTTAAAATTCCGGATTTTAAGATTTCTCCAATCGGAGCGAGGTTGTTATCTAGTTTTAAAGACACCATTTGGTCGTAAGCCACGTCCAAATGCTCGCACAAAAGTAAAATTTTATCTGTTTTTGGATATTTTTTTCCCTTTTCAATTTCGTTTAAGTACGATTTT
Organism: Flavobacterium aquidurense; assembly: GCF_031458035.1. Classification (GTDB taxonomy): domain Bacteria; phylum Bacteroidota; class Bacteroidia; order Flavobacteriales; family Flavobacteriaceae; genus Flavobacterium; species Flavobacterium aquidurense_C. Next base: position 175,030 of record NZ_JAVDXR010000007.1, on the reverse strand, counting down.
GAAAGATTTGTCAATTTGGCTAAGCCAAAAAGGGAGAGGTTTTTTTGAGTTCTAACCTGCTTCAGTTTTAGCCCAAATATCAGCTTTATATAGTCTTTTTCGATATCCATAAATCAAATATAGCTATTTAAAAAATAATCGCCAAAAAATTATTTTTAATATTTAGCGAACGTTCGCTTGTTTTGTATAAAACTTTTTTCTAATATTGTGGTGTAGAAATTATTAGATATCAAGTTGTTATGATTATAGTTTTAAAATAAATGAATTTTAGATAATTGATTTCTAAAAAAAAATAATTAAACACATAGAAACATAGATTTTATGTTTTATGAAAAAAGTAAATCAAAAGAAACAAGATCCTCACACATAGTTATGTGTGTTAAGGCAAGTGAAACGCCTTTGTTGAGTTTAATAATCCATGTTTCTATGTGTTAAATAAATTGTGTTCAAAGAGTTAATAATTACAATGAAAAATAAAATCCACAGCTATGAAAAACCAATTAGAGATTACCGAGACGGCAATGGAATTTTTAGCCGAAAAGAACCTTTCTTATCCAACTATTTGGACAGAAGAAGCAATTGTTTTTATAACAGAATTGCATCGAAAATTCGAAGCGCAACGTAAATTGCTTTTATTACAACGTGATCAAAAACAAGTCGCTTTGAATCTGGGTATTATGCCTTCTTTTCCTTCAGATACCAAAACCGTTAGAGAAAGTAATTGGGTGGCTGGAGAAATTCCGAAGGATTTATTAGATCGAAGAGTAGAGATTACCGGACCAGTGGATCGCAAAATGATAATCAACGCATTGAATTCGGGAGCCAAAACTTTTATGGCCGATTTTGAAGACAGTACTTCTCCAACCTGGCAAAATTTGATGGAAGGACAAATGAACCTAATTGATGCTGTAAACAAAACGATTTCTTATACAGATTCCGTTAAAAACAAAAGTTATCAGTTAAATGAAAAAATAGCAACGCTGATTGTTCGCCCAAGAGGATTGCATTTGCCTGAAAAACATCTTTTAATTGATGGAAAGGAAGTTTCAGGTTCTTTGGTAGATTTTGGATTGTATGTGTTTCATAATCATAAAAAGCTTTTAGAAAACAATTCAGGGCCGTATTTCTACATTCCAAAATTGGAACATTATCTGGAAGCGCGTTGGTGGAATACCGTAATTGATTTTACTGAGAATTATCTAAAATTGAAAAGAGGAACTATAAAAGTGACGGTTTTAATTGAAACGATAACGGCAAGTTTTCAATTAGATGAAATTATCTATGAATTGAAAGAACATATCGTTGGCCTGAATTGCGGGCGTTGGGATTATATTTTCTCTTATATCAAGAAATTCGGTAAGAATCCAAAGTTCATCGTTCCGGATCGTGATCAGGTAAATATGACTTCGCCTTTTATGAACGCCTATTCGAATTTGGTAATTCAGAGATGCCACAAAAGAGGAATTCACGCTATTGGCGGCATGGCAGCACAAATTCCGATTAAAAATAATGAAGAAGCCAATGCGCTTGCTTTCGCAAAAGTAAAAACCGATAAAGAACGAGAAGTTCGAAACGGTCACGACGGAACCTGGGTAGCGCATCCGGATTTGGTTTCATTGGCAAAAGCGGTTTTTGATGCTGGAATGCCAACTCCAAATCAGATTCACATTAAAAGAGAACATCGAAAAATAACGGAAGCTGATTTGCTTGAACCACCAATTGGAATCATAACAGAAAATGGTGTTCGAAAAAATATCAATGTAGGAGTTTTATATTTGGCTTCATGGCTGAACGGTCAAGGTGCCGCAGCATTACATAATTTGATGGAAGATGCAGCAACGGCTGAAATTTCAAGATCGCAATTGTGGCAGTGGCTTCAAAATAAAGTCACTTTGGATAATGACAAGAAATTAGATTTGGCTTATTATCACGAATTGGCTTTAGAGGAATATCAAAAAATTAAAGTGGAATTAGGAGAGGAAAACTATGAAAAACGTCAATTTCCTCTAGCCGAAAAAGTATTAGAAAGATTAGTAGTAAACACTGATTTTGTTGACTTTTTGACGATTCCTTGTTACAAATATCTATAAACTGAGTTTTTAAACACATAGAAAACATAGGTTTAAAATTAAAAAAAAAGGATATTTTAAAAAATCTAGATTTTCACACATAGCTATGCGTTTTTAAACAAGTGAAACGCCTTTAACCACAAAGAAAAGGTATGTTTCTATGTGTTGAAAATTTAAACTCAAACAAAAGAAAACGCTTTACTAACCAACTTAACTATATTATTTATGAAAACAACAGAAGACAGAATTCAGGAATTGATTAACGATTGGATCACGAACCCGAGATGGAAAGGCGTTGAGCGTCCTTACACGGCTACAGAAGTAGTTACGCTTCAGGGTTCGTATCAAATTGAGCATTCTATTGCAAAAATGGGAGCGCAAAAATTATGGAAAAAGTTAAAAAGTCAGGATTATGTTGCTGGTTTGGGCGCATTGACAGGAAATCAGGCGATTCAGGAAGTCGATGCTGGTTTAGAAGCGATATATTTAAGCGGCTGGCAAGTTGCGGCCGATGCAAATTTGGCAGGAGAAATGTACCCTGACCAATCGCTTTATCCGGTAAATAGTGTGCCAATGGTGGTGAAAAAGATTAATAGCGCTTTATTGAGAGCTGATCAGATTCAGGTAGTAAATGAAGTGGAAGATAAAAAAGATTATTTAGTTCCGATTGTGGCTGATGCCGAAGCTGGTTTTGGGGGAAACCTAAATGCTTTTGAACTAATGAAGTCAATGATTGAAGCCGGAGCTTCTGGAGTTCACTTTGAGGATCAGTTAAGTTCTGCTAAAAAATGCGGGCATCTTGGCGGAAAAGTTTTAGTACCAACGCAAGAAGCAATTAATAAACTAATTGCGGCTCGTTTGGCAGCGGATGTTATGGGAGTTTCGACTTTAATTGTTGCAAGAACCGATGCCGATGCTGCTAATTTATTAACCAGCGATGCGGATCCAAGAGATGCTAAATTTATTACAGGCGAAAAAACGAACGAAGGTTTTTTCTACGTAAACAGCGGTATCGATCAGGGAATTGCGAGAGGCTTAAGCTACGCACCATATGCCGATTTGATTTGGATGGAAACCAGTAATCCTGATTTAGTATATGCTAAAAAGTTTGCTGATGCCATGCGAAAAGAATTCCCAGATAAAATGTTGGCATATAATTGTTCTCCGTCATTCAATTGGGCAGCTAAATTATCAGTTGCTGAAATGGAAACGTTTAGAGAAGATTTGGCTGCTATGGGATATAAATTCCAGTTCATCACTTTGGCAGGATTCCATGCTTTGAATACGAGTATGTTTGAATTGTCTAAAGCATACAAAGAACGCGGTATGGCGGGTTATTCTGAATTGCAGGAAAGAGAATTTGCACTACAGAAAAACGGATTCAGAGCGGTAAAACACCAGGCTTTTGTTGGGACTTCTTATTTTGATGCAGTTCAAAATACAGTAACAATAGGAAGATCTTCAACTACAGCGATGAAACATTCTACGGAGGTTGAGCAATTTTAATTTTTTTCCGCCACGAATTCACGAATTTTTACTCTTAAAGATTGTAAAAAAATAATTCGTGAATTCGTGGCGGAAAATCTTATTTCTTTAAAAGCCTTGCTTTCATTTTGCTGAAAAATTCTGGTGTAACGCCGATGAAAGAAGCGATTTGTTTTTGAGGAACTTTATGAACTAGTGTTCCGTATTTGGCGGTAAACTTTTCAAAACGTTCTTCTGCAGGTAAACTCAAATTATCCATTAATCTTTGCTGATTGGCAACTAAGGAGTTTTCAATTAAAATTCTGAAAAAGCGTTCCAGTTTCGGAATTTCAAGATACAATTGTTCCTGATTTTCTTTTGAAAGAGAAACCACTTCCGCATCTTCTAAAACTTCAATAAAAAGCTGTCCCGGTTTTTGCGAAAAGAAACTGTACATATCGCTCATCCACCAGCCTTGGCAAGCGAAAGCTAAAACATGTTCGACAATATTGTCGTTAATATTAAAGCTTCTTAAAATTCCGGAATTTACAAAATACGAATGTTTGCAAACTTCGCCTGCATTTAATAAAACGGTTTTGGCTTTGTACGTGTTCGTTTCTAATTTAGATAAAAAATGAGCTTGCTCTACTGGAGTCAGTGAAACGTGTTTCGCGATATTTTCAAGAATTAACTCCATTATTTTCCTTTTATCAAAGTGAATGAAGTGGCTTTAAAACGATCGTTTTCTACTTTTCCGGTAACAGATGCTTTACGAATTGCATTGCAAAAACCATCTTTTGCATGTGCGTCGCCATGTTGGTCAATTGTTGTTCCATCAACAAAATACGCTTTTCCATCAATGCGAACGGCTAAATCACAACCATTCCCTTTCATTCCGAATTGACATTCTCCACAAGCTGTTTCTACAATTTGAGGTTTCTCCGTTGTTTTTTTATCCTGAGCCTGCGCTGCGATTCCAACAAATAGGAATAATATAAATAATGCTTTTTTCATTTTTAAGAATTTACAGTTATTAATTTTGAAGTGGTTTTGGCGCGTTCCACAATTTCTTCGATTGGTGTTGCTAACGAATCATGACTTAAAACAACTCCCATTCGGCGATACGGTCTTGAAGTAGGTTTTCCGAATATTCTGAAATCAGTTTTTGGCAATGCGGCTACTTTTTCTATTCCGGTAAAAGTTGGATTTTCTGAATCTTCAGAAGCTAGAATTACAGCACTTGCTCCGGCTTTTTCTAAAGTAATTTCGAAAATAGGCAAACTTAAAATGGCTCTCAAGTGCAATTCGAATTCATTAAAATTTTGAGTTCCGGCCAAAGTTACCATTCCGGTATCGTGTGGGCGAGGAGAAAGTTCAGAGAAATAAACACCGTCGTTGGTTAAGAAAAATTCAACACCAAAAAGTCCCGCGCCTCCAAGTGCTTCGGTAATTTTTTCGGCCATATCCTGCGCTTCGTACAAGTCTTTTTCTGAAACTAAAGCCGGCTGCCAGCTTTCCTGATAATCGCCGCGTTCTTGTCGGTGTCCAATTGGAGCGCAAAATAAGGTTGGATTATTATTTTGTGTAATCGTTAAAAGTGTTATTTCAGAATTAAAATCAACAAAGGCTTCTACAATCACTTCGATAACATCCCCACGTGAACCTGCAACGGCGTATTGCCATGCTTTTTCGATATCGCCTTCTGTTTTTATAGTCGATTGTCCTTTTCCGGAAGAAGACATTAAAGGTTTTACCACACATGGAATTCCGACTTCCTGAACTGCTTTTTGCAATGCTGAAGCTGATGTGGCATATTGATATTTAGCTGTTTTTAAACCTAATTCTTTTGAAGCTAAATCACGAATGGCTTTACGATTCATAGTGAAGTTAGCTGCTTTCGCTGAAGGAACAACGGTAATTCCTTGTTTTTCGTAATCGTAAAAGCGTTCTGTACGGATGGCTTCTATTTCAGGAACGATAAAGTCAGGTTTGTGTTTGGCTACAATTCGGTCCAGCGCTTCGCCATCGAGCATATTGATAACTTCAAATCCGTGAGCGACTTGCATTGCCGGAGCATTTTCGTAACTGTCAACAGCGATTATAGTTTGTCCGATTCGTTGTGCGGCAATGACAAATTCTTTGCCTAATTCGCCAGAACCGAGAAGTAGTATCTTCATAGGGGGAAGTTTGAAATTTTGGAATAGTAAAAGTAGGGAAAAATGTTTTTAACCGCAAAGTTCTATTTACAAGTCTTAATGTAGAGGCGCACTGCAGTGCGTCTACGAGATCTATAATTAACCGCAAAGTTCGCAAAGAATTACGCGAAGAACGCAAAGCTTTGTTTTGAAGTAAAATAAAAAAGGTTCGCAAAGATTTTATAATCTTTGCGAACCTTGCGTAATCTCTTTGCGAACCTTGCGGTTAAATTATCTAGTGAAAATGATCTTCCTCAATTTCGAATTCGGCGTCTTTTTCCCAAATTTCCATTTCACAAGGTTTACAGTTGAATTTTAGTTTGTATTCTAATTCACCTTGTTTCAATACTAATGGTTCTTTTACCTTGACACCAACAATGTCTTTTTGGTGTATCGGGCATTTTTTTAATTCGTATTTGATGCAATATTTGGTCGTCATTACACGCGATTTTCCTGGATCCCATTGTAATTCGAATGCTTTTTCGATTTCGGTAACACCGTGGCGTTCGTAGAATTTACGAGCGGTTTTGTTCGAAACATTGTACATGAAATCTAATTTGGTTTCAGGATACGGATGTGACGTTTTTACTATTTGGTGTTCTTCTCGTTTGTAATTTTTCAAACGAATTTCAGTTAACTGATCGTAAACCGTTCTTCGCATTTCGTTGATTTTTGAAATAGGAAGGAACCATTTTTGAGAGAACATAATATTGATTTCATTAGCAGTATAAGGTGTAAAACCTGTTTTTGCCAATTGCGTTTTGATGTTTTCTTCAATTGATTCTCCGGTTTTAGTCTGCTCTTTTGCGTGTTCTAAATTAACGATGCTTACATTTCCGTCTTCATCGGTAGCGATTAATTCGAAACCAGTTTCATTTTCTGTAAGTAATAAAGTCGTGCTGATTTTTCGGACAGCACTGTCTTCTCTTTCTACAATTTTAATGAAAGCGGCGTCGTTATTTCTGTAGATGAAAGTTCCGTCTTTTATTTCTTTTAGAACATTCGGATATATTTTACCGTTTTCTGCTTTGTTTACGTAAATTCCGTCAGCTTCATTGTTTTCGTTGATGAAACAAAGTCCATCACCATTGTTTAGGAATTCTCCGTTTTCGATTTCGTAAGCGTTTCCAACAGTTCTGATTAACTTACCAATATATTGCCCTTTTGATTTTGGGCTTTCCCAAGAACCAATAGAGCTGTGTCTTTCGTTTACAAAATAATCGGTGTAACCGCGGTTGAAAGTTCTGTTCAAAGACGAATCAAAAGTATAGGTACAAGTTCCTGATGAAGCTTTTGTGTATTTTTCGCTTCCTTCGCCTTCTAGATAGCTATCTAATTTTTGACGTAAATACGATACGTTGTTTTTTACATAAACAACATCTTTCAATCTTCCTTCAATTTTAAAAGAAACAATTCCGGCTTCAATCAAATTCGGAATCTGTTCTGAAATATCTAAATCTTTGATCGAAAGTAAGTGACTGTTTTTAATTAAAGTTTCTCCGTTCCCGTCGATTAAGTTATACGGCAAGCGGCAGTTTTGAGCGCAAGAGCCACGGTTGGCGCTGCGTTCTCCATTAGCGACACTCATGTAACAGTTTCCGCTAAAAGAAACACATAAAGCTCCGGTGACGAAAAACTCTAACTCAACATCAGCTTCGTCGTATATTGTTTTAATTTGATGCAGATTTAATTCGCGGGCTAAAACCACACGTTTGATTCCGGCATCTTTAAGGAATTTAATTTTATCTGCGTCACGGTTATTGGCTTGGGTGCTGGCATGAAGTACGATAGGAGGCAAGTCCATCTCCATAATTGCCATATCCTGAATAATTAAAGCATCAACACCAATATCGTATAACTCCCAAATCATTGAGCGACACGTTTCCAGTTCGTTGTCGTATAAAATGGTATTCATAACGACAAAAACCTGAGCGTTAAATAAATGCGCATATTGCACTAAAGCGGCAACATCTTCAATAGAGTTGTTGGCATTTGAACGGGCACCAAATTGTGGCGCACCAATATAAACGGCATCGGCTCCACTGTTTATAGCAGCCATTCCGCCAATTAAATCTTTTGCCGGAGCTAATATTTCAATCTTCTTCTTCATTTCTAGTACTTTAGGCTTTTGTGGTATTCACGCAAAAAAGTCTGCAAAGTTCTTATAAATATTTTGAGTTTACTAATGCTGAAGGGATTTTTTTAGAAATAGTTAACTAATATGGAATGATGATGGGTAATTTGAGATCGCTATTAATCTAAAGGGAAAGTATATCCTAGAGCAAATATTGCGTTTGATTGTTTAGCTGCAGGATGAAAATAGCCGGAAATACCGATTTCAAAATTGTGTTTTCGGCCAATAGCTAATCCTAAACTAAATGGAATATGGAGTAGTACATCGCTTTTGTCGAAATTAACATTAGGCGTTAACGTTTCAAACTTACCTATTGAAGTACCAATACCTCCTTCAATAAATGGTGCCACCCAAGGAATGGGGGCGAAAAAACGAACTTTTCCTCCAAGTAAAATAGCATTGGTTGTTACTTTGTATTGAGGCTGATTTTGTAAATCAGGAATTTCATCAACTGATGTAAAAATTCCACCAACATAAGGTCTTACACTAAACCATGAAGTCATTCCAAAAATATATTCTCCCTGTAGATAAAGTCCACCCCCCATAACATCTACTTCATCTTGTGCGCCATAACTTTCAATATAATAAGATGAGCTGCTTGCAAAACCTATTGAAGCTTTTATTGCATTGCCTTCTGTTTGAGCTTTTGATAAATTTGAGAAAAATAAAGTAAAGATTGTAATAAAAAAGAATTTGCGTAAAGTTATATTCATAAAATAATTTTGGTTAAGATTTATAATTTTGGTTGCGGCGAAAGTAAAGATTTATTTTATAAAACAAAAAAACTACCCAGTTTTACAACCAAGTAGTCTTCTTCTCAAAAAAAAATAGCATCAATTTATGACGATCTTTTAGCTTTAATTTTATCCAATGTACTTTGGATACTGTTTAATTGTTTGGAAACAATGGCGATTTGACTTCCGTCTAATTCGTTTTTTTCAAGTGCCATTTTGTATTTTTCAACGGCAGCTTCTTCTCCGGTAATACAAGCATTGATAATTGCTTCTGTATCTCCACCGGTAAAAGAGGATTTGATGTCAATCCATGTACGGTGCAAAGCTCCTAACGGACCTCCGCCAGAAGTATCTGTCGATTTTCCTAGTTTATTGATTTGATCTTGTAATTCAACTATGAATAAAGCTCTTTCGCGGGCGTACTCTAAAAAATCAGCTTTGATAATCAGATCTTCTACGTGTTCTGCTGCATTGGTATATCCTAGTTTCCCGTCTTCCAAAATAGAAATTAATCCTTCTAAAGTATTAACTGCTTCTGTTGTGGTTTCTTCTGTATGTATCATAACTTTTAGTTTTTAAATTAATGTATAATACAAAGTTGGGATTTTAGGAAGCCTTATGTCTTATAGAATTACAACGGTTGTTTATAAGATTGTAGAATGGGAATTTTGAAAGTGAATTTTGAAAATGAAATTTTATCTCACGCAGATTTTGCAGATTTATTTTGTTTTTTTTTTAAATGAGAATTTCTTGTTACCGATTTGCGTGAGGGATAGTAGTGGAAAGCCCACAGCCGTGAGGAACGAACAGGCGAGGACTTGTAACGGATAGCCCGACCCGGAGGGTCACGCCCAAAATAATCCAATAAAAAAAACAGCTTAAAGTATAAAGTGATGAAACTTTGAACCTTAAGCCGTTTTAATAAACTTATTTATATTTTATACAGTCAAAGCTTCTTTGATTCTGCGTAATGCTTCTTTTAAAATATCGTCGCTGGTCGCATAAGAAAAACGAATACAATTTGGATTTCCGAAAGCGTCACCTGTTACAGTTGCTACGTTAGCCTCAGCTAAAAGATACATCGAAACATCGTTTGCATCTTTAATTTCAGTTCCTCTCAATGTTTTTCCGAAGAAAGAAGAAACGTCTGGGAATACATAAAAAGCTCCTTCCGGAACGTTGATTTTTACACCAGGAATTTCTTTTAATAATCCAACTACTAAATCTCTACGAGTGTGGAATGCCTGAACCATGTGGTTTAATACACTTGGATCAGCGTCTACAGCCGTAATTGTAGCACGTTGCGCTACAGAGTTTGCTCCAGAAGTTACTTGTCCCTGAATTTTTGTACATGCTTTTGCGATGAATTCCGGTGCTCCGATGTAACCAATTCTGTATCCTGTCATGGCGAATGCTTTTGCAACTCCATTCACCGTGATTGTTTTTTCCAACATTCCAGGAATTGAACCGATACTGCAGAAAGTACCTGAGAAATTAATGTGCTCATAAATTTCGTCAGCAACTACATAGATATTTGGGTGTTTTTCCAACACTTTAGCAAGAGCTGTTAACTCTTCTCTGCTATAAACAGAACCTGAAGGGTTACAAGGAGAACTGAACCACATCATTTTTGTTTTTGGTGTGATCGCAGCTTCTAATTGTTCTGGAGTGATTTTAAAATCAGTATCTACAGAAGTTGGAACTTCAACCGGAACTCCGCCTGAAAGTTTTACAATTTCGAAGTAAGATACCCAGTATGGTGCTGGCAAGATAACCTCGTCACCATCGTTTAACATTACTTGTGCAATGTTGTATAAAGATTGTTTTGCTCCTGTAGAAACTACGATTTGAGTTGGTTTGTACTCTAATCCGTTGTCTCTTTTGAATTTTCTTGAGATTGCTTCTCTCAATTCTAAATAACCTTCTACTGGAGAATATGTGCTATAATTTTCGTCTACTGCTTTTTTAACAGCTTCTTTGATAAAGTCTGGTGTATTGAAATCTGGTTCACCTAAACTTAAACTGATAATATCTTTTCCTTGTGCTTTTAATTCGCGTGCTAAAGCGGCCATTGCCAAAGTTTGTGAGGTCGCTAGGTTGTTGATTCTGTCCGAAAGAATGTGATTCATTTTTGTAGTTAATTGCGGTTTAATATTATATTGAGATTGTATTGTAGAGATGCATTGCTGTGCATCTTTACGTTACGATATTTTAAATTGATTTATGCTAATTCAGGTTTCATTCCAAGATCACGCAAATGCTTAAAGTGAGCAATTACGGCACTTGTCATGGTTTTGTATTCGTAGTAAGGCAAATTACATTCTTTTGCAGTTTCTTTCACGATTTTTGCAATTTTACCATAGTGAACGTGACTGATATTTGGAAAAATATGATGTTCGATTTGGTGATTTAATCCACCAGTGTACCAGTTAACTATTGCGTTTTTAGGAGCAAAATTAGTAGTAGTAAACAATTGGTGAATGGCCCAGGTATTGTCCATTTCGCCCAATTCGTTTGGAGAAGGATTTGTAGTTTCTTCAACAACGTGTGCCAATTGAAAAACAATGCTCAAAATTAATCCGGCAGTGTAATGCATTATAAAAAAGCCAATTAAAACTTTCCACCACGTAATTCCGATAACTATTGGAAGAACAATCCAAATAGAAACATAAATTACTTTTGTGATGATTAGAGTTGTCCAAAGAATTTTCGGACTTTTTGGCTCTCCATAAGATAATTTTCTTTTAAGGTAACTTCTCATTTGCTTAAAATCGGTCGTAATTGCCCAATTGAAAGTCAATAATCCGTATAAGAAAACAGAATAATAATGTTGAAAACGGTGGAAACTATGCCATTTTGCATCTTTAGTAAAACGGATGATTCTTCCGGCATCTAAATCTTCATCGTGTCCGGGAATGTTAGTATAAGTATGGTGTAATACATTATGCTGAACCTGCCAGTTGTAAACGTTTCCTGCCAAAACATAAATAGTTCCGCCCATGAATTTATTAATCCAGTTTTTGGTTGAAAAAGAACCGTGATTTCCGTCATGCATTACGTTCATACCAATACCAGCCATACCAATTCCGATAACGATTGATAAAAGCAGCATTAGCCAAAACGGCATTTCAAGCGTAAGTATCAAAAAGTAAGGAGTCAAAAAAACAGCGAACAGAATAACTGCTTTTAAATGCAATTTCCAGTTTCCGGTTTTCTGAATATTATTTTCTTTGAAGTAATTGTTTACCCGTGAGTTAAGTGTCCTGAAAAACTTCAGATTGTCTTGCCTTGCAAATGTAGGTGCGGTATTATTCATAACTATTTTAAATAGGTTTCAAAGGTAATTATTATAAATTCTCAATTTGCAAAATTGAGTTAAATATTTCAATCGTAAAGTAGTACTTTTGTTAAAAATTTATAGCAATGGATGAGATATTGAAATATTTTCCAGATTTGACCGATGTTCAAATCGAACAATTTCAAAAATTAGACTTTTTATACCACGACTGGAATGAAAAAATCAATGTAATTTCTAGAAAAGATATTGATGCCTTATATACAAAACATATTTTGCATTCGCTTGGAATTGCAAAAATCATGAAGTTTGAGCCCGGAGCAACTGTTTTGGATGTTGGAACCGGTGGAGGTTTTCCTGGAATTCCGTTAGCGATTCTTTTTCCGGAAACACGTTTTTATTTAATTGATGTTATTGCAAAGAAAATAAAAGTGGTTCAGGGAGTAGTTGATGCATTAGAATTAAAGAACGTAAAAGCAGAACAAAAACGTGCCGAATTGGTAAAAGGCGATTTCGATTTTATCGTTAGTCGTGCCGTTACAAATATGCCGGATTTTGTTTCGTGGATAAAAGATAAAATCAAAAAACAGCACAAGCATACTTTAAAAAACGGAATCTTATATCTGAAAGGTGGAGATTTAACGGAAGAATTGGCTGCTTTTCCGAAAGCGACTTTGTATGATTTAGCGACTATTTTTGAAGATGAATTTTTTGAAACTAAAAAAGTGGTGCATTTACCGTTGAAGTTTCAACCTTAGAAAATTTGTGGTTTCAGGTTGTTGCAACTTATGGACAATAAAAAATCCGAATCTAATTTTAGATTCGGATTTTTTATTTAAATTGAAATTAGCTGGCATTTTTTTGAATGCACAAAAATGGATTGGTTTTGTAGTCTAAATTATTAATGAAATTATTTAATGCCTTTTCAGAAGATTCAGGTGAATATTTGAATTTAGGATCAAAGAAGAAGTCGCGGGAAATTGGCGTTTCAGTTGATGAGTCATATACAGCCTCATCACTTTCATCGAGATTCTCAGTGCTGTATGGGCAAGGAAATGATAGGGTTAATTCTTTTATTGTTTTGTCGAACCATTTCTCAAAAACTTTTCTCTTTGGACAAAGATGACGTGCCAGTAAAACTAAACCAATGATTTCACTTTGAAGGAAATATGATCCTTTTCTATATCGTACATCAACCATTTTTACAGTCATAAGAGCGGTCCACATTGGTCCATCCACACTTCCTTTAGCAGGCATATCCAGGTCTATATCAAAGTCTAGTGGCATTGTGTATTCAGGGTTGTCTATCAGACACCATAAGGCTTCAATGCGTTTTTCTACGTCATTTGCAGTTGTGGCGTATTTCCTAAAACGCCAATGTACCCATTCCAAAAGAGCTGCAGTTAACCCCACTGCGGCTTTGTGGTTAATTTTGCTAAGTATATTTTCGAGTTGTTCATTTCCCACAAAAGGATCAACAAATTTTTGCATTTTTTTATTGTTCCATTTGTAATCTATAGGATGGTTAATACATTTGGCTTTTAAAATTATTTGTGGGACATCTTTTTGGTTTTTCATGGCTTTCTAGTTTAATGAATTTATAATATTACCTTAATCTAAGCGTGAACAATACGTTCTCTTTTTTAATTTCTGTTAAAGGCAAATTTATTGGTTCACTTATTTATGATGAGATAAGAAAAGTCTTAAAAACAATAAAATAGGGTTTTTAATAATTACAAGTCATTGAAAATAAACATTATAGGAAAAATATTACAAAAGAATTATAGTAGATATTGTGAGTTCTTTATTTTATGATGATTAAATAAACTGAAGAATGAACTTTATAAAAAGAGTCATAGCAACTATGTTAGCTTTGGTTTTATCGTGTAAAACCGAATAAATTCAAAACACTGGAACGGAAAAAGTAAAAAAACAAATTCCACTAAAAGAGAAAGTTTTTAACTGCAGCCAAATAAAAAGAACTAAAGCCGGATTTAGTAATTCAGAGATTAAAAAACGAAATAATAGCAATAATTAAAAAGGAAAAGCCGAATCTAAATTTAGATTCGGCTTTTTTATATAGACAAAGTTTCAAACCTGAAACCTTAAACCTGAAACAAATTATTATCCCAAGAAAGGATATCTGTAATCTTCCGGAGTTACAAAAGTTTCTTTGATCGTTCTTGGAGAAGCCCAACGTAATAAGTTCAATGCAGAACCTGCTTTGTCGTTCGTTCCTGAAGCTCTCGCTCCCCCAAATGGCTGCATTCCTACAACAGCTCCTGTTGGTTTATCGTTGATGTAGAAGTTACCGGCAGCATTTTGCAATTTCGTAGTAGCTACTTCAATAGCATAACGATCCTGGCTGAAAACAGCTCCTGTTAAAGCGTACTCAGAAGTAGTATCAACTAATTCTAAAGTCTCTTCCCATTTTGCATCTTCGTAAACGTAGATAGTAATAACTGGTCCGAATAATTCGGTTTCCATTGTAGTATATTTTGGGTTTGTAGTTACAATAACTGTTGGCTCAATAAAGTAACCTACAGATTTATCATAATTTCCACCGATGATGATTTCAGCATCAGCATCCTTTTTTGCCTGATCAATATAACTAGCTAATTTATCAAAAGAACCTTCGTGGATAACTGCAGTAATGAAGTTTCCAAAATCTTCCGGAGAACCCATTTTCATAGATTTTACATCAGCAATTAATTGTTCTTTTACAGCTGGCCACAAACTTTGCGGAATATAAGCTCTTGAAGCTGCAGAACATTTTTGTCCTTGAAATTCAAATGCACCACGAGTAATACCTGTAGTCACTTGTTTTACGTTAGCACTTGGATGAGCAATGATAAAATCTTTACCACCAGTTTCACCAACGATTCTTGGATATGTTTTATAGTTGTGAATGTTTGCACCAATTTTAGCCCAGATATCTTTAAATACATGAGTTGATCCTGTAAAGTGAACTCCAGCGAAATCGCGGCTTGCTAAAACAGTATCCGTAATCATTAAAGCATCTCCAAAAACAACGTTGATAACACCATCAGGAACACCAGCTTCTTTGAAAACATCAATGATGATTTTTGCAGAGAAAACCTGGCTGTCGCTTGGTTTCCAAACCACAACGTTACCCATCATAGCAGCACTTGCAGGAAGATTAGCAGCGATAGCAGTAAAGTTGAAAGGAGTAATAGCGTAAACAAAACCTTCAAGAGGTCTGTATTCTAAACGATTCCAAACAGTAGAATCAGATTTTGGCTGATCGTTGTAAATTTGAGTCATGAATTCTACGTTGTAACGTAAAAAGTCGATCAATTCACATGAAGCATCAATTTCTGCCTGATGAATATTTTTAGATTGTCCAATCATTGTCGCAGCATTGATACGTGCTCTGTATGGACCTGCAATTAGTTCCGCAGCTTTTAAGAAAATAGCAGCACGTTGTTCCCATGCCATGTTTGCCCATGCTTTTCTTGATTCAAGTGCATTTGCAATTGCTTTTTCAATATGTTGTTTTTCAGCTAAATGATACGTTCCAACGATATGTTTGTGATCGTGTGGAGCTGAAATTGTTTTTGTATTTCCAGTTTTGATTTCTTCACTTCCAATGTATAACGGTACATCAATTTTTGAGTTCCACATTGTAGTGTAAGCCGCTTGAACTGCTGCTTTTTCTGGTGAGTTTGGTGCGTAACCTTTTACTGGTTCGTTTACCGCTTTTGGTACATGAAAGAATCCTTTTAACATGGGATAAATTATTTTTAAAATTACGAATTGTCTAATTTTTTACAAAAGTACAAATGATAATTTGATTATATCACAATACAATATTAAAAAGTTGTAATTTAATAAAGTAATCCCGCGAAACTGTAAAACAGCTTCATTGATAAATAGTTAAATTTGATAGAATGTGCCAATATGGATTATAAACATTAAAAATGGTAACACCATGAAAATCCCACTCTTAGCTTTTAACGATAATGGAATTTATTGCCAGCAGGCCGATGTCTATCTTGATCCATGGAAACCTGTAAAGAATGCCATTATAACGCACGGACATTCCGACCACGCACGTTGGGGAAATCAAAATTACATTACACATCATACTAATATTCCGATAATCCGTCATCGTTTGGGAGAAATAAATGTTACCGGCAAAGAGTGGGGAGAAACCTTCATAATCAACAATGTAAAATTTTCATTTCATCCTGCCGGACATATTATTGGAAGTTCTCAAATTCGGGTAGAGCACAAAGGAGAAGTGTGGGTTTTTACAGGCGATTATAAAACAGAGGATGATGGAATCTCGGTTCCCTATGAAGTTGTAAAATGTGACACTTTTATAACCGAATGTACTTTTGGTTTACCGGCTTTTAACTGGACGCCACAAGCTGAAGTAATGACAGAAATCAATAACTGGTGGGCAGAAAACAAAGCCGAAGGAAAAACTTCAGTTCTGTTTGGTTATTCATTAGGAAAAGCCCAGCGACTTTTAAAATACCTCGATACCGATATTGGAACAATTTATACTCACGGTGCTATCGAAAATATGACAAATGTTTTACGTCCGATGGTTGATTTCCCTCCTACAACATTAGTGACACGTGAAACTAAAAAAGAAGATTTATTAGGAAACATTGTCCTGGCGCCGCCAAGCGCGCATGGAAGTATCTGGATCAGAAAAATGACTCCTTTTGTTACTGGTTCTGCAAGCGGCTGGATGGCGTTTCGCGGAGCCAGACGCAGACGCGCTATCGACAAAGGTTTTGTGTTAAGCGATCATTGCGATTGGTTTTCCTTATTAGAAAGCATAAAAGCAACTGGCGCAGAAAAAATAATTTGCACGCACGGTTACACCGATATTTTCTCTAAATATCTAAGAGAATTGGGTTACAATGCCAGAACCGAAAAAACGCAATACGAAGGCGAAACGGTCGAAATGGAAAAGGAAGAAGAAAAAATAGCAGGAATAAATCAAAACGGAACTGAGATTATTTCTGAAAATTAATCATAAAAAAAATAACACATTGTAACCTAGTTTACTTTGTGGTTAAGGGCATTTCATTTGTTTAAAGAAACATAGCTATGTGTGAAAATCTGGATTTTTTAAAAACATCTTCTTTTTCAATTTAGAATCTATGTTTCTATGTGTTTAATAATTATAAGCAAAGAGTTTAAAATAGTAATAGTAGATGTAGATGAAAAATTTCGCACAACTTATAAAAACACTTGACAGTTCTAATAAAACGAATGTAAAAGTCGACGCCCTGACAACGTATTTTAAAAATGCATCGCCGGAAGATAAAGTATGGACCATTGCCATTCTTTCGCATCGACGCCCACCGAGACCGGTTAATACAACTTTATTACGAATTTGGGCAAATGAATTGGCTAATATTCCACTATGGCTTTTTGAAGAAAGTTATCATATTGTGGGAGATTTAGCAGAAACAATTGCTTTGATTATTCCCACTACAAAAGAACATTCGGATAAAAGTTTAACTGAATATCTTCAGGAAATCATCGCTTTAAAAAAGAAATCGGATATAGAAAAAAAAGAATATTTACATGAAAATTGGCTGGCTTTAAATTATTACGAACGTTTTGTTTTTACCAAATTAATTACAGGAAGTTTAAGAATCGGTGTAAGCCAAAAATTAATGACAAGAGCTTTATCAAAAGCAGAAGATGTGGATGAAGACGCTTTGGCATATAAATTAATGGGGAATTGGGATCCGAATACCATCACTTTTCAGGAATTGATTTTAGATGAAAAAAGCAGTGATTATTTATCGAAACCTTATCCGTTTTATCTGGCGTATCCAATTGAAGGTGAAGTGGACAATTTAGGTAATCCCGAAGATTGGTCCGTTGAACATAAATGGGATGGAATCCGGTCTCAGACGATCATCCGCGAAAGCGAAATTTATGTGTGGTCAAGAGGCGAGGAGCTGGTAACCGACAAATATCCGGAGTTTCATTCTTTGGTCGGATTGATTCCAAACGGAACTGTAGTCGATGCCGAAATTTTAGCTTATCCCGAAGGAGAAATAGGAACTTTTAATGACTTGCAAACCCGAATTGGACGCAAAACAATATCAGCTTCTTTGCTTGAAAAAGTTCCCGTCATTCTAAAAGCGTATGATATTTTAGAATGGGAAGGTCAGGATATCCGGAATTTACCATATTCAGAACGCAGATTATTATTAGAGCAATTATACGATTCGATAAAAGATAAAACTAAAAATTTTCAATTATCAGAAAGGGTTTTGCTCCATTCCTGGGAAGATGTTGCGGCCGAAAGAATGCGTGCCCGCGAAATGAAAAGCGAAGGTTTGATGATTAAACGCAACGATTCAACTTATCAGGTGGGAAGAAAAAAAGGCGATTGGTGGAAATGGAAGATAGAACCTTTAGTGATTGATGCCGTTTTAACGTACGCCATGCGCGGCCACGGAAGAAGATCGAATTTATTTACTGATTATACTTTTGCACTTTGGCAAACAAATGATAAAGAGGAAAAAGAACTGGTCACTTTTGCAAAAGCTTATTCTGGTTTAACCGATGCCGAATTTCGACAAGTAGATGATTTTATCAAAAAAAACACCTTAGAAAGATTCGGTCCAGTCCGAAGTGTCACGCCAAAACTAGTTTTTGAAATTGGTTTTGAAGGAATTGCACTTTCAAAAAGACATAAAAGTGGAGTGGCAACGAGATTCCCGAGAATTTTAAGATGGCGACATGACAAGAAAATTGAGGAAGCCAATACGATTGAAGATTTAAAAAGTATGATTTCATAAAAGGTTCAAAGGGACAAAGTGACAGAGTTTCAAAGAAAAAAACTTTAGGAAACAGCTAAACTTTGTCCCTCTGAGCCTTTGCAACTTTGAACCTTATAAAAAAATGAACAGAGAAGAACTATACACAATTGCAGAAAAATGGTTTCAGGATCAGGGTTGGAAATCTTTTCCGTTTCAAACTCAGACGTGGACTGCTTTTCTGCAAGGCAAAAATGGGTTATTAAACGCACCAACAGGAAGCGGAAAAACCTATGCCTTATGGTTTCCTATTGTTCTCGATTACATGAAAAAAAATCCGGATTTTAAAACCAAGCATAAATCAGGATTAAAGGCAATCTGGATTACGCCTTTGCGCGCACTTTCTGTCGAAATAAAACAAGCGGCTGAACGAATTATTACAGATTTAGAGTTGCCATTGACAGTAGGAATTCGGTCTGGAGATACTTCACAAAGCGAAAGAACGAAGCAAAGCAAAATAATGCCCGATTTATTGATTACTACTCCTGAAAGTTTACAATTGCTTTTAGCCTCAAAAGAGTTTTCTAAAACTTTCTCTAATTGCGGTGCTATTGTAGTTGATGAATGGCATGAATTATTAGGTACAAAACGAGGTGTTCAAATGGAATTGGCTTTGTCCCGATTAAAAACAGTTGCTCCGAAAATGAAAATTTGGGGAATTTCAGCAACCATTGGAAATCTTGAATTAGCACAACAGGTTTTGTTAGGTGTTAATTCTGAAGCTTATGAAAATTCGGTTTTGATAAAAGCGAATATCAACAAGAAAATAAAAGTGATTTCAATCCTTCCGGAGAAAATGGAGAGCTATCCATGGCGCGGTCATTTAGGTTTGCATTTAATTGATGAGGTTGCTAAAATCATCAGAAAAAGCAAAACCACTTTAATTTTTACTAATGTACGTTCCGTTTGCGAAATGTGGTATCAGGCAATTTTGGAGAAATACCCTGAATTTGCCGGCGAAATGGCGATGCATCACGGAAGCATAAGCAGAGAAGTTCGGCAATGGGTTGAAAATGCCATTCGGAATGAAGAATTAAAAGTAGTAGTTTGTACGTCAAGTCTGGATTTGGGTGTTGATTTTGCACCAGTTGAAAGCATTATTCAGATTGGCGGTCCAAAAGGCGTTGCACGTTTTCTGCAAAGAGCGGGAAGAAGTGGTCATCAGCCCGGAAAAGAAAGTGTTATTTATTTTCTCGCTACTCATGCAATAGAATTAATTGAAGCATCAGCATTAAAAAAAGCAGCTGAAAAAACGATTGTTGAAGATCGGATTCCGTATTTGAACAGTTGGGATGTGTTAATTCAATATCTAAATACTCTGGCGGTTTCTGACGGATTTTTCCCTGATGAAATTTACAAGGAAGTAAAACAAACCTTCTGCTATCAAAATATAACCAAAGAAAACTGGAATTGGATTCTCAATTTTATTACCAAAGGAAGTCAAAGTTTACAAGCGTATGATGAATTCAAAAAGATAGAAATTGAAGAAGACGGACGTTTTAAAATCAATAGCCGACTCATAGCAATGCACCATAGAATGCAAATTGGAACTATCGTTGGAGATGCAGTTCTTAACGTAAAATATTTAAGCGGAGGTTATATCGGAACCATTGAAGAATGGTTTGCTTCAAAATTACAACCCGGAGATGTCTTTACGTTTGCCGGAAAACGACTCGAATTATTTAGAGTAAAAAATATGCAGGTTTTGGTGCGGAAAGCAGATCCGAAAAAAAGCTCTAAAACGGTGAGCTGGATGGGCGGGCGTATGGCGTTATCTGTACAAATGAGTGAATTGCTTCGAGAAGAATTATATGCCGCCAATACAGATAATTTAACTCCGGAATTAAAAGCCTTAAAACCTATTTTTGACAGACAGCGAAAAGAAAGTATTGTTCCTGATGCAAATGAATTTTTAATTGAAACATTTAAAACAAGAGAAGGCTTTCATGCGATTTTTTACCCTTTTGAAGGCCGTTTTGTGCATGAAGCTTTGGCAAGTATGTTGTCTTATCGTATCAGTTTGCTGTTTTCTATAACTTTTTCACTGGCCTATAATGATTACGGATTTGAACTGCTTTCTGATCAGGAAATTGATATGCAGGCTGTTTTTGACAATGATTTGTTTTCGACAGAATACGTACATCACGATTTGCAAAAAAGTCTGAATTCGACTGAAATGGCAAGAAGAAAGTTCAGGGATATTGCCGTAATCGCCGGATTGGTTTTTACCGGAATGCCTGGCAGACCTGTTAAGACGAAACATTTACAAAGCGGTTCCCAATTGCTTTTTGAAGTTTTCCGCGATTATGAACCTGACAATTTATTGCTTCATCAGGCGTTTATAGAAACCTTTGAACATCAGTTGGAAGAAGGGCGTTTGATTCAGGCTTTAGAAAGAATTAGCCGGCAAACAATTGTGTGGAAACAGTGTAATAAACCAACGCCTTTTAGTTTTCCGATAATTACAGATCGTCTTAGGGAAAAATTATCCAGCGAAACTTTACAGGAAAGAATCAAAAAAATGACCGCCAGTTACATGAAATAATTTCTTTATGCGAATAGTAATTAATAATCAGAATTTTATTCTGCACCAATCTGGTGCTGCTTTTTGGGAGGAAAAAAAGATGCTTCTGATTTCTGATGTTCACTTAGGAAAAGTGACACACTTTAGAAAATACGGCATTGGAATTCCCAAAGAAGCAATTTTTGAAAATTTCAGTCGTCTGAAAACGGTTTTAGAAATATTTAATTCAGAAACTATTGTTTTTTTGGGTGATTTATTTCACAGTAAAATCAATACTGAATGGGATTTTTTTGTGGATTGGATAAAAGAACGATCCCAGAAAATAATTTTAGTGGAAGGAAATCATGATATCATTTCAAAAAGATATTATACAGATTTGAATATCGAAATTTATAATGAGCTAATAATTAATGGTTTTTCATTGACCCATCATCCAACAGATAGTGAAAATTATTTTAATTTTTGCGGACATATACATCCTGGAATAAAATTAAAAGGATTAGGGAGACAGTTTTTAAGTTTACCCTGTTTTTTTCTGAAACCAAAGCAATTGATTTTTCCTGCTTTCGGTGAATTTACGGGAAACTCGTATATTATTCCGACAGAAAATGACAAAGTCTACGCCATTACAAAAGAAGGAATAATAGAAGTGGAAATAAATTAGTTTATAGCAAAAGGAGCACACATTCTAAAAGTAGGTACAATTACTTTGAATGTTTTTGTAGTAGTGAAATTAATCATATTAAAATGACCTTTCATCGCTCCATAAGGAGATGATAATAAACAGCCTGAACTATATGTGTGATTTTCACCTGGTTTCAGGACCGGTTTTTTTCCAATAACACCTTCTCCGTCCACTACTTCGATATCGTTCAAAGAGTCGAAAATTTCCCAGTGACGAGAAGTTAATTGTACAGAATCTTTACTATGATTTTCGATTGTAACTACATAACTAAAGGCAAAATGAATCTTGTAGTTTTTGAAGTAAGTTCCTTCAAAACTAGTCAAAACGGATATTTTTATGCCTCTTGTAATTTGAGAAACCATACTAACGTAGTATATATGTGTGTGTTATAGCTGCAAACTTACGAAAAAAAATCGTTCAACGAAATCCTTTAACAATGTTTTAATTGGTGATATTTATTGAGTTTGCATTTCCTTTTCCGATTACTCTTTCATATCGATCTGAACTGTGTTTGTAATAAACTAACACAGTGTACTCATTTTCTGTCTGATAGAAATTACCATCAATAGCATTTTCAAAATCTATTTTGCCTTTTTTATCAGCTACCCGATACATATAATTTGTAAAACCCTGTTTGATCATAACGGCTTTTTCAAAAACTCCTTTATCTGCATTATAATCCATCTTGTATTCGGGAGTAAGACTATAATTATTGAACATTCCCACAATATAAACATCTTTGTTTAATTGAAAAGCCGGAGCCGAAAGGCTAAAGTACACCCAAGCGTAATCCGCCTCAATTTCATGGTTGAAACCGTTTATGTTTTTCACAACAAAATTTCCATCTACATCTTCATATAAAGTATAAATTTGGTTTGCCCGTGCATGATTGGTGTACAAATAGGAGCTGTAAACATCATTGCTCGAACCAATTTTTGCAACATTATTAGCGGCAGCGCGAATGTCTTTATTTTCAAAATATAAAAATTCATTGCCCGCCCAAAACTGTGTTTCTGTATTGTATTTGTAAATGAGCTGATTACCCATATTGTATTGCGGAGGAATATTTTTGATACCCGTGCTAAAATCGCTGTTTTGTAATAAAAGCACTTTTACGTTTTGCAAAGGTGTTTGAAAAACAATATCATTTGAAAGTACTGTAAATTCAAGACTTTGCTTGTAATCAATATTGCTGAGGTTTCGGCTTCGTTTTACCACAACTCCAACAGTCGAATGGTTTTCGAATAAAACGAATTTTCTGGAGAAAACGACTTCCTTATCTTCATTCAGAATTCTCAGCATATAGTTTCCTGAGATTCGCAACTGCGTTGTAAACTGGTTTGGAAAAGAAAGGCGATAATGCGAAAAAGACTGAAGCGTATTAAATGAATTGGAGTAATCTGTAATTCTCTGATTATCGAAACCACGAATATAATCCGTTTTCGGAATATCAGAGGGAGCCCAATTGTAATCACAGTGAATTATATCAAAATAATAATTGGCTTCATTGCCAAATAAATCATCAAATTGCAATTCAAATACGGAGCCTAATTCGAAAATCGGAACTACATTACTTCCATTCTGAACAAATGAAACCGTTTTGATATTATAAGGAGGAGTAACTTCGGTTTGTACTTCCTGAGCAGTCGCCGAAGTAAAAATGAAAAGTAAAAATAGACTTTGAAATAAAAATTTTGGCATCTTATTGCGTTGTAAGATTGTAAATATAACAATTTATATAACGTAATAAGATGCCATTTTATTGACCTGAGAGGATTTTAGGTTTTAATTTTCCTTTTTGAAGCAAAGCGGAATAATTTCTCCTTTTGCCAGGCAATATTTTTCTACTAATTCCGGAGCAATTTTATTGGTGTAATCTTCTTCGATTACGATAAAACCAATGCTTCTTAATTTATCAAAATAGTCACGGCCATAAATACGTACGTGATCGTATTGGCCGAAAATTTTAGCGCGTTCTTTTTGATCTGTAATTGTATCGTCTGCAAAGGTAACTTCTCTTGATAAATCCTGAGGAATTTGTAAAATCGCCATTCCTCCTGGTTTTAACACGCGAAATAATTCCTGCATCGCTTTCGTATCATCCGGAATATGCTCTAAAACGTGATTACATAAAATCACATCATATTCGTTATCTTTAAAAGGTAAATTACAAATGTCTGCTTTTACATCTGCCAAAGGCGAAAACAAATCGGTTGTGGTATAATCCAGATTTTTTTGCTTGCGGAATAATTTATAAAAAGCCTGTTCCGGAGCAAAATGAAGTACTTTTTTGGGTGCTGTAAAAAAATCAGTCTGATCATTTAAATACAGCCAAAGCAAACGGTGTCTTTCTAAAGAAAGTGTACTTGGCGAAAGCACATTATTACGTTGTTTTCCGTATCCGTAAGGCAAAAACGATCTAAAACTTTTTCCGTCAATCGGATCAGTAAATTTATCTCCTTTTAATGATAATGCTAAAATCGGACGCGCCACATAACTCAAACGAATTAATAATGGACGTGGTATTGTATTAAGTACTAATTTAAATAGTTTCTTCATAGGGGGCTGTTTCGCAAAGTTGCACAAAGGAGACACAGAGTTTCACAAAGTGTTTATAAATCTTTTGATATTATTTTTTAAAATTTTTGAATCAAAGTTAATAAGTAATCCTAATGGATAATTTCCTAGTTTTAAATAAGTCAATATTTGTGCAAAATGGACATCTGTAAATGCTTCGACAGTTTTCAATTCAATTACAATCGTATTTTCGATTAATAAATTAAGTCGATATCCATGATCAAGTTTTATGTCTTTATAAATAATTGGTAAAACTTTTTGTCTTTCAACCGTCAAGCCGGCATTTACTATTTCATAATATAAACATTCCTGATAAGCGGATTCTAATAAACCAGGACCAAGCTGTTTGTGCACTTCAATCGCTAAACCAATAATTTTATATGTAATTGCATCTAATCTATTACGAGATTCATTGTTTTCTTCAAACATTTAATCGGCTTGTAAAATAAATAATTTTGTGAATCTTGGCGTATATCTTTGTGAATCTCTGTGGAATAACTATAAAACTAAAGGCACTTGTCTGAATTCGTCTTCTTCGTTGCTTTCGATTCCTAATGCTTTGTAGATGTATTGAAAAGTCGATAATAATTCTGGTTTTCCATCAATCAATGCAACATCGTGTTCGAAATGCGCACTTGGTTTTCCGTCAGCGGTAAGAATTGTCCAGCCGTCTTTTAATTGTTTGATATTTCTTGTTCCCATGTTAATCATTGGCTCGATCGCAACGACCATTCCTTCAACAAAAAGTTTTCCGCGACCACGTTTTCCGTAGTTTGGCATTTCTGGTTCTTCGTGCATTTTTTGCCCTAAACCGTGACCTACCAATTCACGAACCACTCCGTATCCGTGAGATTCTGTATATTTTTGAATCGCATTTCCAACGTCTTCAACACGATTTCCAGCCTTAAATTCTCTGATACCTACATAAAGAGATTCTTTAGTCACTTTCAATAGTTTTTTAACTTCCGGAGCAACTTCTCCAATTTCAAAACTATAAGCATGATCTCCGTGATATCCATTTTTGAACGCACCACAATCTACCGAAATAACATCACCGTTTTTTAGAGGTGTATTGTTTGGAATTCCGTGTACAACTTGTGCATTCGGACTCATACAAAGTGAATTCGGGAAATCATACAACCCAAGAAAACTTGGTACTGCACCATGATCACGAATAAATTCCTCGGCTAATTTGTCAAGATATAATGTGGTAACTCCTTCTTTAATTTCAGAAGCAATCATTCCTAATGTTTTAGATACGATTAACGCACTTTCGCGCATTAATTCAATTTCTTCTCTACTTTTTTGGATAATCATATTTTTCAGATTTTCAGTTCGCAAAAGTACAATTTTAATATTATTTTTTTGCCACGAATTTCACGAATTAGCACGAATTCATTTGTTATATAGAAATTGAATTTTGAGAATGCATTGTTTCTGTAGTTTGGGAAAGAAAAAATTAGTGAAAATTGGAGAAATTCGTGGCAAACCTTTTTTTATGCTCATTGATTTCAAAGTTTTTCAGCTTATTATTTGAGAGAAAAAACGTAAATTAGTAGTTAAAAACGTTTAAAATCATGGAAACTTCAACAGATCAGGATATAGTTAAATTAAAAGCTTTACGAAAAATGAAAGCGAGCGCTTTGTCCCTTTTAGGATTCGCGGTACTTTTGTTTATTATTGCTATTTATTTTAAAATTCCAATACTTCAGGCTTTTAGCGAGGCAGCAATGGTTGGCGGAATTGCCGATTGGTTTGCAGTTGTCGCATTATTTCGCCATCCGCTTGGAATTCCGATTTGGCATACCGCAATTATTCCAACAAAGAAAAATGAAATTGGAGAAAACCTCGGAAATTTTGTTTCAGAAGAATTTCTAAATCGGGAAAAATTAGAAATTAAACTGGAAGAATTCAACTTTGCGACGAAAGCGTCAGATTGGCTTTCACATGAAGAAAATGCCGATAAAATTGCCGATTCGATTGCGTTGCATGTTCTTCCCGGAATTCTAAAAACAATAAAAGATGAAGATGTAAAGCGATTTATTCAGGTTCAATTTAAAGAAAAATTAGAAGGGATAAATTTTGGAGATTGGGTTGCGCTGGCTTTGGAGCCTTTACAGAAAGGAAATATGAAAGATCAGCTGCTAACGAATCTCGTCGAAGTAATGAGTTCGGAATTGGCTAATAATAAAGATCTGATTCGGAAGAAAGTAAAAGAATCTACACCTTTTTTGAGTTTTGGTCTCGCCGATAAAAGTATTTCAGAAGGTGTTTTTAAAGGATTGGCCGAGTTTTTAGATGAAGCAAAAAATCCAGAAAGTGCGGTCAGAATCAAAATCGACGAATATGTTTATGATTTTCTTGATAAAGTCAAAAATTCCGAAGAAATGAGAATCAAAATCAACAATTTAATTCTTGGTTTTGCCGGCAAAAAAGAAGTTCAGGATTACATCAACGGAATTTGGGATGAAATCAAATTATCGATTTCCAATGATTTAGAAAAAGGAGATGAATCTTCTATTAAAAAAAGTATAGCCAGTTTAATTCAGGGTTTTGGAAACGGGATCAAAGAGGATTCACTGATGATTGACAAAATTAATAATTTTATCAAAAATGATTTATTAGAAGTACTTCTGAATAACAAAAAAGTAATCGGCGATTTAATTTCTTCAACCGTAAAAAGCTGGGATGGGAGAGAGGTTTCTGAAAAATTAGAATTAGAAATAGGAAAAGATTTGCAGTATATCAGAATCAACGGAACTTTGGTTGGTGGCTTAATTGGAATTATAATTTATGGTGTCGAATGGACGTATCATTATTTTGTAATATGATTATTTTAAACCATATAAGTTATATAAGTAATTCTTTTCTAAGTATTCTTTTTAAATGAACTTATATAACTTATATGGTGAAAATGAATAAAAACAAAAAAGAGACAAATCCTAAAACTTGTCTCTTTTTCTATTAAAAAAAGTGGTTTTCTATAATAATGAATGACAAGTCATTGCAGCCGGCTGCTGAACGCCCATCAATTCTAAAATGGTTGGAGCAATGTCGCCCAATACACCATCGTTGATATTTTTAAGCTCCTTATCAACCAAAATAATCGGCACTGGATTTGTTGTATGCGCCGTATTCGGGCTTCCGTCAGGATTGATCATAGTTTCGCAATTTCCGTGATCGGCAATTACAATTGTAGTATAATCGTTCGCAAGTGCCGCTCCAATAACTTCTTTTACGCAAGCATCTACCGCTTCGCAAGCTTTAATGGCTGCAGCCATGATTCCGGTGTGACCAACCATGTCTCCGTTAGCAAAATTCAGACAAACGAAATCTACTTCACCTTTATTTAATTCAGGAACAAGAGCGTCTTTTAATTCGAAAGCACTCATTTCCGGCTGTAAATCGTAGGTTGCAACTTTTGGAGAATTTCTCAAAATTCTTGATTCACCTTCAAAAGGAGTTTCTCTTCCGCCAGAAAAGAAAAACGTTACGTGAGGATATTTCTCTGTCTCGGCAATACGAATTTGTTTTTTGCCCGCTTTCTCTAAAACTTCACCAAGAGTTTCGGTAATATTATCTTTATTGTAAACAACTTTTACATTTTGATACGTTTCGTCGTAATTGGTAAGCGTTACATAATACAATTTTAATTTGTGCATGTTTTGCTCGTGGAAATCTTGCTGAGAAAGTGCTTCTGTAAGTTCACGACCTCTGTCAGTTCTAAAATTAAAGAAGATTACAACATCATCTTCAACAATTGTTGCCAATGGTTTTTCCTGCTCGTCAACCATAATGATTGGGGCGATAAATTCGTCAGTAACATCGTGCGCATAACTGTCAAGAACACTTGCAACTGCATTTTTTGATGGCGTTCCGGTACCGTTAACGACTAAATCGTAAGCTAATTTTACACGTTCCCAGCGTTTGTCACGATCCATTGCGTAATAACGGCCAATGATTGAAGCGATTTTTACCGGTGTATCTTTAATGTGTTCTTCTAAATCATGAATGTATTTTGCTCCTGATTTTGGATCAACATCACGTCCGTCTGTAAAAGCATGAACATAAACTTGATCTAAACCATATTCTTGCGACGCATCAATTAATCCACGTAAGTGTGATGTGTGAGAGTGAACACCTCCATCAGAAACTAATCCTAAAAAATGTACTTTTTTATTGTTTTCTTTAGCGTATGTAAAAGCGTCAATAAGCACTTGTTCTTTTGCAAGTGTTTTATGTGCAACTGCCAGATTTATTTTGGCTAAATCCTGATAAACGATTCTACCTGCACCAAGATTCATATGGCCCACTTCGCTATTTCCCATCTGACCTTCAGGTAAACCTACGTTTAATCCGTCAGTACGAAGTTGCGCGTTTGGGTAATTTTTGTAAAGACTGTTTATAAAAGGAACATTTGCATTGTCTATTGCAGATACTTTAGGGTCAGGAGATTTTCCCCAACCATCTAAAATCATAAGGATAACTTTCTTGTTCATTATTTTTTGTTTTTTACAAAGATAAGCCATTTATAAAACTTGCAAGAGCACCTTGCTACAATTGTATTTAATAAAATGAACGCTATTGAAAAATAATAATTTAATTAAAGAAGGCTTTATTTTTTAAAATTAATTCACGCTACGCTCTCTTTCTAAGCTTATTTTTGACAGCATTATAGTCAATAAAATATTTCACACTTATTGAAAAAACATGTTTTAAGGTATCATTATTAAGCAAGCCCGTTACATTGTCTTTAAAGTCCTTGTCGATTGTTCGTTCAAAATTGTCAGAACTGTTGCGGTATAAGACAGAAACCTGACTTCCGGGAGCAAACCACCATGAGTAGGATAAGTCGGCATTCCAGGTATTAAAACTCGAATTTTTATTTTCAGTATATTGAGGATAAGGTGTTAAAGTTCCGTCTGGTTGCAATTCAAGAATGTCTTTATTTTCAGCATACGACCAATATTGGCGAAGTGATAAATTAAGTGTCATAGTGCTGTTTAAAGCATATTTTCCTGAAATGGTATTCGAGTACGTAATTACATTTCGATTAGCAAAAACAATAGTTTCCGGAGTGCTTTCGTTGTTGTCGTTATCAACATTGTCTATATACCCTTTGTTATTATTTTTTCTGTAAAAACTAAAATTATAAATTAATAGCAGTTTGTCACTAAAACGATATCTTGGCCCAATATCAAAACCGTAAGACATTCTTCCGGATTCATCAGCAACAAAAATTGACGGATTTATATCTATTGCAAATTTATGATTGTAATTTGTAGAAATACTACCCCAGGCCTCTATTCTTCGTGGGAGAATAACATAACGATTTTCAGCTCTTGGCTCATAATAATCACACACTAACATAGGATAAACAGTAATTCCCCCGCCATAATAATTATTTTTGACAGTGTTTAAATTTACATTTGCATTAATGCTGTTGTCCTGAATTTTTCCAGATTCCTTATTGAATTCAGCATACATATTGTAGTTTACTCTGAAACTATTAAAAAGCTTTGTCGGATTCAGGATTCTGTAATTAGCGTTTCCGTAAAAATTGTAATAATTTTTGTAAAAGTTAATTCCGAGGTCATTTGGGTCGTAATCTTTTGTAACAAAATCAGAACCTACACTATAGCGATAATTTCCGGAAGTTTCAGCCAAGCTAATGGTTGAAAAAACACCTGTTTTATCCTCTGTTTGATTGATGATGCTGTATTTTACATTTCCGGATAAATTATAGGTATTTGCTTTAGTATTTAAATCCCAGGCAAGACCAGAAACATTGGCGTCTCTGTAATGTCCGTTTCGTGTAACGTTCGTATTAATAAATGTTACCGAAGAGTTTTTACGAAAACGCTGATCTAAGACCAAAACGTTATAATTAGCCAATGGTTCAATAATTACGTTTCTTGTTTCGCCCGAAATGGTGTCTTTTACAGTGGCATAAGTTTTTTCGGTTACAGCATTTAAAATCCCAATTCCTAACCCGTTTTTAGTTCTTCCTGAAATTTTCAAAGCATTAATTAAATTAACATTTTGCACCGTTTCAACAACTTCCTCATTATCGTGTAAGTCTGGATCTATAGAAGGTGCTCCTCCAATTCTTCGTGAATAAAAGATATTACCTTTATTGAACAAATCAGTTCCTTCGGTAAAAAAAGCTCTGTTTTCATTAAATTGCTGTTCAAACGGACTCAAATTCAAAATCTGATCATCATATTTAGTCTGTCCAAAATCAGGTACCAAAATTGCGTCGAGTGTAAAAGCATCATTTATTCCGTACTTAATATCCATACCGCCTTTCATGGTGCCGTATGTTTTTTGACCATCCGCGGCATTTAAATAATAAGAAGCGTAAGGCATAAAAAATAATCGGGTAGGAGGTTTGATGTTTTCGATTCCCGCCAATTCTCCGTTTTGTTGTGTAAAAGTTCCAATTTTGGTATCAATCAGATTCCACGTATATTTTTTGCGTTCTCTTTTTACTTCTCTGAAAAAATTAATCCCCCAGATTTGCTTGTTTTCACCTGAAAAACGTAAAGCTGCGTACGGAATTTTAATCTCAACAACCCATCCTTGATCTGTTATTCTGGCTTTGCTGAGCCAAACGGCATCCCAGGAATAGTCTTCTCCAATTGCATCTGTCATAATGCAGTCGCCCTGAACATCAGCTGCAGAAACAAAAAACTCAAAGTTTTGCTGCCCATCATTAAAACCATTAATAAAAACTCCAAAAATATCGGCAGTTCCAAAGTTATCGCGTTGCGAAATCTCTTTTAAAATTTTATGCGGTTCATCGTCATACATAATCGCAGCAATATAAATGGCGTCATTATTGTATAAAACCTTGATGTCAGTTTTTTTAGTGTCAGGAATTGGTTTCCCGTTATCGGGTTCAAACATGATAAAATCTGTTGCAACGGGTACGTTTTCCCATGCTGGCTCGTCTAATTTTCCGTCAATAGTTATGTTTTGCGGGGTTTGTTGTGCCTGCAAAACTTTTTTCTGGCTATGACACCAAAATGCGGATAGTAGAAGACTAAAAAAAAGTATTTTATTCATGAATTTTTGGAAAATGGAATGTCTGAAACCTTAGTGGTTGGATTAATAGACAGTCTTTTGTAATATTTGTTACAGTCTTAATTTTAAAAACGCTGCGAAGTTATACTAATTTTAAGAAATTGACTAAAACTGATAGGGTTTTAAGTATAGCTAAATATCTTACAAAAAGGAAATGTTTTTGACTGAAATGCTAATTATTTACTTTGTTTTTGTTAAAGTTTCAACAAAAAGTGGCTGATTTACAGGCTTCTATTTTGACAACTATATTTTTTTTATACTTTTGCCAAACCCAAACCTTTTGTTTAACCTAAAGAAATTCAATGATTTACAAAATATATCCTCTATTTGTGTTTTTGCTATTATCTTTTGGAAAAGATTCAAAAAGCACTTCCGAAATTAAAAAAGAAACAAGTAAAAGTATTGCAAAAGTTGTAACACTTACTGTCGATGCTAAAATTGAAAGTGTTTACAATACTTTGAACACTAACAGTTTTCAGTTGCCAGAACTTAAGACTTTTTCCGAAGCCTTAAAAGGATTTTATTTGCTGAAAGAAAAAGGAAAAATTCAAAAAGATATTTTAACGTTGATTGATTTCAGCTTGTCGTCTAACACCAAACGTCTTTGGGTAATTGACCTGGCAACAAATACTATTTTATTTCAGTCTTTGGTAGCTCACGGAAGAAATACCGGAGAAGAATATGCTTCAGCATTTTCAAATTCAGATTCGTCATATAAAAGCAGTTTAGGTTTTTACTCAACTGGTGAAATTTACCAGGGAAAACACGGTGCTTCTTTACGTTTAGACGGCTTAGAAAACGGTGTGAATGACCATGCGCGCGGAAGAGGAGTTGTGATGCACGGAGCTGATTACGTCTCAGAATCTTTTATCAGAAATAATAAGAGATTAGGAAGAAGTCAGGGCTGTCCGGCGATTCCTTTTGAGTTGACCAATAAAATAATTCAAACAATAAAAGATAAATCTTGTTTGTATATCTACCATCCGTCAAGAAGTTTTGCGATGGAAGAAAAACTAATTTCTTAGTTTATTATACAAATCCTGATCTAAATTATAAATATCAGCTCTAAAAATGAGCTGATTTTTTTTGCTCCAGGCTGTCCAGTACCATTGGTATAAGGCATACTTTTTTGTTATTTTAGCGTAGGTTGTTATTTTGGTTTCTATGATGGAATCAATTTTTTCTTTGGGCCAAGTGGTCGCTATAGTATCATTTAAAATATGTTCTGCCAGTTCTAATGGATTTTCAATACGAACACAGCCAGAACTTAAGGAACGATTGTTTCTCCCAAAATAATTACGATGATTTGTGTCATGCAGATAAACACTATGGTGATTTGGAAATAATATTTTCATTAATCCTAACGAATTATTTGCGCCCGGACTTTGAACGTATTTATAACTATGAGGTTTATTTTCATTCCATTTTGCAGGATTAACTTCATTACCAGCTGTATCATAAATCGTAATATTTTTATTTTTTAAATAATTGCGATTAAGCTTCATGGCGGGAACTACATCTTCTTTTAAAATTGTTGGAGGAACAGTCCAGGTTGGGTTAAATACCACGGTCTTTAATACAGAAGTGATAATAGGTGTTTTTCTTTTGCTGGTTCCAACCACAATATTACGTGTTAAAGTAGTGTCTTGACTTTCAACAACATTTAAGCTATAATTCGGAATGTTGATAATGAAATAATTTTCGGCAAAGTCATTATTATACCATCGCCATCGTTCTAAATTGGCAATAATTTGCTGTTTCCTTTTTTCTTTGGAATAATTTAAAGCACTAATTGTCCCCTGACCAATAACACCGTCTGAAGTTAAGCCATGTCTTTCCTGAAAAATCTTTACGGCATCAAAGGTCCTTTTATTATAAATAGTGGACAAAGTATCTTTTCCGGACAAATCTCCCCAAAACAAAAGTCTTTTCTTGATGTTTCTTAAGGCAGGATTTGTGTCATTTAAAGTTATTTTCTTTGTTAAAGAGTCGAATTTAATCGGTCCAATATTTTCTTCAGGAAACGTATTGATAATTTCAAGTGCTTTTAAAAGCTGTTTGTACGTTTGTGATTTCGGTTGAATATATTCGACAATGCTGTCTAGTTTATTTTTGTTAAAAGCCTTTATTAAAACACTATTAACATCTAATGTTTTTTCTGCAAGATCCCAATCTGTGTATAATTTTTTGGGATCTAGTTTTCCTTTGAACAAATTATTTAGGTACAATTCAAAATTATAAGTAAGTAAAATATCGTAAGTGGCTAATTCTTTATCATTAAGGGAGCTCACTCTTTTTTCGTATTTTTCAAGTTCTTTAAATTTGTAATCGTCTGGATTTAAGCCTAGTTTTTCGCAATCTTTTAATTGTGACAAGACATACGTTCTCTTTTTTAGATTGCCCCAAACGGTTTGATGGTTGGAGGAGTTGTAAAATTCTTCGAGTGTTTTGCTTTTAAAAACACCAATTAATACAGTGTCAATAGAAACTTTTCTTTCATCAGTTAATAGGATTGCCGGAGGTGGAATTGCTTTTTTTACAGGAATAACTTTTGGTTCTTCCTTTTTGCAACTCATAAAAATGCATACTACTATAAGAAAGTAAAATTTCTTCATTTTATAATTTTTTAAACATTAGAGAATGTTCGCCTACATCTTTGATATCAAAAGCTTCGCCAATGGTTTGATAATTCATTTTTTTGTAAAATCCAACGGCAGCTGTTCTGGCATTAAACCAAATTAAATCTACATTTTCTTCGATGCAGTATTCTTCGCAATATTTTACCAGGGCTTCGCCAAAACCTTTTTTCTGATGTGTTTCCAAAACTGCCATGCCGCGAATCTGAGCCTGATTCTTTTCGGCAAAGGTAGTATTGATTTGTTTGAAAAGTGAAATAATTCCTGTTAAATTTTCATTGTCAAATAGACCAAAGTGATGTGTAGTGTCTAAATCGTCTCCTTCAAAGATACAACTTTCTATAGGTTTTCCTTTTCTGAGAACCGGTTGACGAACGATATAGGTTTCTTTTGAAGGTATTTCTTTAATTTGAATCATAATTGTGAAAAATAATTGTCTCTATAACTTTTTAGTTTTAAATAGGTTATAAGAAATTGTTGTTTTTAATTCATTTTTTTTGAAAAAAAGCTTGTTTTGAACTGAACTTATTTTTTATATTTGCACCAGTAATGCGAAAGTAGCTCAGTTGGTAGAGCTCCAGCCTTCCAAGCTGGTTGTCGCGAGTTCGAGCCTCGTCTTTCGCTCTAAAAAACCGGAACTTAAATGTTTCGGTTTTTTTATCAAAGTTGAATAATTATTGATTTTTATTTTTTTAAATGATTTAATTATTTATATTTGCACCCTGTTAATGCGAAAGTAGCTCAGTTGGTAGAGCTCCAGCCTTCCAAGCTGGTTGTCGCGAGTTCGAGCCTCGTCTTTCGCTCTTCAAAAATCCTCAAACATTTGTTTGGGGATTTTTTGCTTTTAAACGGTTATTGTAAATCCCAATATTTTGAAATTCCAAATTCCAGGTTTAAGACAAATGAATGTAAAGATTTGGAATTTGGAATTTTAAAACTTGGAATTTCTATTTTAAGTTGCTCAAATCGCTTTCGGTTTCTAATTCAATCGGACTTTGATTTTGTTTGAATAAACGAGCGGTCAGACTTCCTTTTAAAGTTATTTTTTCTCCTTTTACTTCCAGCCAGCTTCCTTCTCTTAAGCCCAAAACAGGAATTGCATTAAAAGCATGAAACTCCTTTATTCTGGTTTCGCGCGTTTCTCCCATGTGGTTAGATTGCAAATCCGGATCTAGATAATGCGGATTTAAATTGAAAGGAATTAATCCTAAAGTTTGAAAACTTGGTGGGTAAATAATCGGCATATCATTGGTTGTTTGCATAGATAGGCCGCAAATATTGCTTCCGGCGCTCGTTCCTACATAAGGAGTTCCGTTTTTTACAGTTTCAGCAAGAAGCTGCATAATGTTATTTTGGTATAATTGTGTTACCAGCAAAAAAGTATTTCCTCCGCCAGTGAATATTCCTTCTGCATTTTTAATTGCATTTTCCGGACTTTCAAACTCGTGAATTCCTTTTACGGAAATGTGGATACCTGCAAATGCCTGTGCAACTTTTTCGGTGTAATCATTATGTGAAATCCCGCCTGGACGTGCGAAAGGAATAAATAAAATGCTTTTGCAATTTTTATAATGAATTTTTAAAGTAGGTAATAGGTATTCTAAATAACTGCCTCCGTGTAAGGTAGAAGTGCTGGCAATAATAATGCTTTTCATAAAATTTAAACTCAGATTGTTTATGTTAAAGGTATTAAAAACTCTTTTTTAAGACTAGGGAATCGGGGTTTAATTAACAAATTTTTACCAAGCCGTTAATACTAAATTTGGAACACATTAAGATATTTTTACACTTTTAACGATAATTTTATTTTTTTTTATTTTGATCAACAAAATTTTATGCATTTTGATTGTTGTTTTGAGTCAGACTTCATGGTCTCAGAATCAGGATCGTTCTATTATAAGCGGTAAAATCATTTCCAATACAAATGATTTGGAAGGTGTTTATGTGGTAAATGCAAAAACCGAAGTCATGACAACTACAGATACTGATGGTGGTTTTTCAATTCTTGCTAAACCAGGAGATACACTTGTTTTTTCTTCTATTCAATTTAAAGAAAACAGAGTTTTGCTGGCAAATGATGATTTTACGAGTCTTAATTTTACAGTTAAGCTAGGTCTTGTCATGCATCAACTACAGGAAGTAATTGTAAAGCGATATGATAATATTAATGCCAGAAATTTAGGTATTGTTCCTTCAAATCAGAAAACATATACAGAAAGCGAAAGAAAACTACGTACTGCTACAGCTTTAGACGCGACTGCAAGCGTAAGTGGAATGGCGGGTGGTTCGATTTCTGCGGACCCATTTTTAAATTTTTTATCGGGCAGGACAAAAATGCTTAAAAAAGAATTGGTTGTGGAGCAAAAGGAATATTTTATGAAACTCTTAGAGAAGATGTTTTCACTTGATCATTTCGTGAACATATTAAAAATTCCTGGTGATTATGTAAAAGGGTTTGAGTATTACGCTGTAGAAAATGATAAGTTTACGGTTATCTTAAATTCGAAAAATAAGACTTCGACAGAGTTTTTATTAGGAGAGTTGGCTGTTAAATATAAAGAAATACTTGCAGGTGAAAATAAATAATACTTTACTAATTCTTTTTCTATGGATTGCTCAAATT
Source organism: Flavobacterium aquidurense (assembly GCF_031458035.1). Lineage (GTDB taxonomy): Bacteria > Bacteroidota > Bacteroidia > Flavobacteriales > Flavobacteriaceae > Flavobacterium > Flavobacterium aquidurense_C. The sequence goes on along the minus strand of NZ_JAVDXR010000007.1, from coordinate 138,187 downwards.
TCATTTGGACAAACTTCCGGTGCCAAAGAAATTCTGGGGCAGGTATTTGAGGAATCAACTTCTGTCGGAGGCGTAAATATCATCAATAATATAACTCAGGTTGCGACTGTTACAGATGAAAACGGTAAGTTTTCTATCGTTGTAAAAGAAGGTGATGTTTTGGTTTTTTCTGCTGTTAATTTAGATCCTCTCAAGCATAGAATTACAATTGAAGACTTAAATTCTGCTTCAATTCAGATAAAAATGACTGCTAATCAAATAGAACTGAAAGAAGTTATTGTAAATGAAAATGCAGATATTACCACTAAAAATCTCGGAATTGTTCCGCAGGGACAAAAAACTTATACCCCGGCAGAAAGAAAAGTCTTTACAGCAACTTCTACATCTGTAGATAAGTTGCTAAATAAGATTTCCGGGCGTACCGCTATGCTTAAAAAAGAAGTAAATGTTGAGAAAAAAGAAATGCTTTTCAGGAAGCTGGAATACCTTTTTGATGATAATTATTATACTGAAAGATTGAAAATTCCGCTAGAATATGTTAAAGGATTTCAATTATTTTGTGTAGATGATTCAGAATTTGCCGTATCTTTGAATAGTAAGAACAAGACAATGAGTATGTTTTTAATAACCGAATTAGCCAGAAAATATCTAAATATCCTAGAAAATGAAAAATAGCCTGAAAATACTCATTTTATGCTTCTTTTGTCAAATTACCTTCGGACAAAACGATTCAAGAAGATCACTACACGGTCAAGTGGTTAATGCTTCTCTTCCTATTGAGAGTGGTTATGTGATGAATATTAATGCAAAGACCAGAACTTTTATTGGTTCAGGAGGATTGTTTGATATCATGGCAAAACCCAAAGACACATTGTTGTTCTCGGGGATGGCATTTCAGTCTAAAAAAATTGTTTTGACTGAAAAAGATTGCTCGCAAATACTATTTTCTGTTTCTTTAGATTTGGTGAATAATCAACTTAAAGAGGTTTTGGTCCATAAGGATTTGAAAGTAAAATCTCTTGATAAAAATTCACAGCAATATGTAGACATGCAGTTTGAAGACGACAATCAGTCTACAGCGAAAAACACGGTTATGTATTCTGATCAAACGATTAAGTACGGAACTGATTTTGTTCGAATTTTTAAAGATGTTAAGAAACTCCTTCGTAAAAATGATGATGTCAAAGAGGAAGTTATTAGTGATATAGCTTTTACAGAATATGCGAAAGATAATTTCACTCATGATTTTTTCAATAAAACACTAAATTTGAAAGATGATGAAATAGATTTATTTCTGATGTATTGTTCTAATGATCCTGAATCTAAAAGATACTTAAAACCAGATGATAAATTCCACCTAATCGAATTTATGATCAATAAAAACAATGAATTTAAGAATGTTACTGTTTCTAAAAATGAAAAATAAATTATTCTACCCCTTAATTGGGGTATTATTTTTGTCGTTATCCTCGTTTGCTTTCCATAAATTTTACATGGGCGTTTTTCAGGTAAATTACGCATCCGAAAAGAAAATGATTCAAATTACCTCCCGTATTTTTATTGATGATTTGAATAGCGGACTGGAAAAAAAATACCATAAAAAAACATTGGTAGGAACAGAAAAAGAAACACCTGAAGATTTAGAGCTATTTAAAAAATATTTAGCTGAAAATTTCACCATAAAAATAAACGGTCAATCTAAACCGATCACTTTTTTGTCTAAAGAAATTGAAGCAGGGGATGTATTAGTGTGTTATTCCAGAATAAAAGACGTTGATAAGTTTAAAACAATTGAAATATCCAATACTATTTTAGTTGACTGGAACGCTGAACAGCAGAACATTACACATATTTCAGCTTATGGTACTAAAAAGAGCGTGCTTTTTACAGAATCTTCAAGGAAAGAATTGTTAAAGTATTAATAAATAGGTAGAATTATCATTTTAATTGTTATTTTCACACCCTGACAAAATTATTCTATTACATTTTATGAAAAAACTTTCATTATTATTAATTTTTCCTGCTTTGTTAATGGCTCAGGAAAAAAACACTACTACTGTTGCCCCAAAACAACAAGGTAAATATGATACCAACAAATTCAGCCAGATGTATGACTTATTAGCAACGCCTAATATGTTTCGTACGGCTTCGGGAGCACCGGGTCCTGCTTATTACCAACAACAGGCAGATTATAAAATTGATATCGAATTAGACGATAAAAATTCAAAATTAAGTGGATCTGAGGTTATTACTTATTCGAACAATTCTCCGGATAGTTTAGAATATCTATGGATTCAATTGGATCAAAATCAGGCTAAAGCAAACACACAAGCACCATTAGCGGAAAGCGAAAAAATCAACCAGGTATTGCCGTTAGATGGTTTTTCAAGCAAATATTTGAAAAAAGATTTAGAGCGCGGTTTTAATATCGAGCAAGTAAAAGATGCAAAGGGTAACCCAATGTCTTATACGATCAATGAAACGATGATGCGTATTAATCTGGCAAGTCCTTTAAAACCAGGTGAGAAAATCTCATTGGCTATAAAATGGTGGTACAACATCAACAATTATAGAAAAGAAGGCGGACGTTCAGGTTATGAATTATTCGAAAAAGACGGAAATAAATTATATGTAATTGCACAATTCTATCCAAGAATGGCAGTTTACAACGATGTTGAAGGATGGCAAAATATGCAATTCTGGGGAAGTGGAGAGTTTGCTCTTCCTTTCGGAAACTTCGACGTAAATATTACAGTTCCTGCTGATCACGTTATTGATGCAACAGGAGAATTAACCAACAGAAGCGAAGTATTTACTGCAGAACAAGTAAAACGTTATGAGCAGGCTCAAAAATCATTTGATAAACCTGTTGTAATTGTTACTCAGGCTGAAGCTGAAGCTGCTGAAAAAGGTTTCTCTGAAAAGAAAAAAACATGGAAATTCAGCGCTAAAAATGTACGTGATTTCGGAATTGCTTCTTCAAGAAAATTCATCTACGATGCAATGGCTGTAAAATTGGGTGGTAAAATTGTTATGGCAGAATCTGTTTATCCTAAAGAAGCAAATCCGCTTTGGGGAGAAACGTCTACAATGACAGTAGCGCATACTTTAAAAAGCTATTCATCTCATACTTTCGATTATCCTTATCCAAAAGCAGTTTCAGTTTCTGCGGAAGATCAGGGAATGGAATATCCGATGATTTGCTGGAATTTTGGTCGTCCTGACGAAAATGGAGTAACAAGTAAAGAGATTAAAAACGGAATGATTGGTGTTGTAATCCACGAAGTTGGACACACTTTCTTCCCAATGATTGTAAACTCAGACGAGCGTCAATGGACTTGGATGGATGAAGGTTTAAATTCATTTTTAGAATATTTGGCTGAACAGGAATTAGATTCAAATTTCCCTTCAAGACGTGGGCCTGCGAAAAATATTGTTCCTTATATGAGTGGAGATCAAAAGTTTTTAGAACCAATTATGTCTAACTCTGAAACAATTGCTCAATTTGGAAATAACGCTTACGGAAAACCAGCTACGGGTCTTAATATTTTGAGAGAAGTAGTTATGGGAAGAGAATTGTTTGATTATGCTTTCAGAACATATGCAAACAGATGGAAGTTCAAGCACCCAACTCCTGAAGATTTCTTCAGAACGATGGAAGATGCTTCGGCAGTAGATTTAGATTGGTTTTTCAGAGGATGGTTTTATTCAACTGATTTCGTAGATATCGGAATTAAAGATGTAAAACAATATTATGTTTCTGATACTCCAACAGCGGATATTAAAGATGTAAAAGTTAGAAAAGGACGTTTCGGATTTGATAAAGGACCATTCGTTTATTTGGTTTCAAGCGACAATGCTGAGGTAAGTGCTTCTAAGAAAAAAGCATTACAGGTTGATGACGTAAAATTATTGGCAGATTATGTAAACCAAACTTTTACTGCTGAAGAAAAAGCAAGTTTAAAATCGCCTAAATATTTCTACGAAGTTGAGTTTAACAAACCTGGCGGAATGATTATGCCAATTTTAGTGGAGATCACTTACGAAGATGGTTCCAAACAAAACTTCCAGTATCCGGCACAAATCTGGAGAAAGAACAATGATACTGCTAAGAAAGTTTATGCAACTGCAAAAGCAATCAAAAGCATTCAGATAGATCCAAAATTGATGACAGCTGATATTGATGTAACCAATAACTCTTGGCCAAAAGTAGAAGAGAAATCAAAATTTGATTAAGGATAAAACTAAAAAAGACTCTGAAAAGAGTCTTTTTTTTTTAAGTAAATTTTAAAACAGTCCGCTACAAATTTTAATATCTTTGTGGCACATTAAAATATAAGATATGTTTGGTATAGGAGGAGGGGAATTAGTTTTCATACTGTTTATAGTGCTAATGCTTTTTGGTTCTGATAAAGTGCCGGAAATAGCGCGTACAATGGGAAAAGCTATGGCGCAATTAAAAAATGCAACCAACGACATTAAAAGCGAAATTCAAAAAGGAGCAGAGTCAAATGGTCTTGATACAAAATCTTTAACAGATATTACAGGAAATATTAATGCCCAGATTAACGATGCAAAAACGAATTTGCTGGGCGATACCACTAATATCACTGGTAATTTGTTAGGCGATACCGCTACAGAAATCGACAAAGTAAAAGAAGATATAGATTCAATCTCAGGACCTGTAAAACGCCAAATGTAATATGCTCGAAAAAATACAAGAATTAGATACGCAATTATTTGTCTATCTGAATGGTTTAGGTTCCGAAACATACGACAAACTTTGGCTGATAATTACGAATCAGTTGTATTGGACACCATTTTTTCTATTACTTTTTTTTATGATTTATAAAAAAATAGGAGGAAAACAAACCTTGTATTTATTGCTTTTTATAGCGGTTCTAATTGCTTTTACAGATCAGACCTGCAATTTATTCAAACACACTTTCGAACGCTTGCGCCCCTGCAATAATCCCGAATTAAAATCATTTATTCGTATTGTTCAGGTTCGTTCATCATATAGTTTTTTCTCTGGTCATGCTGCAAATACAATGGCTGTGGCAACCTTTTTATTTTTGATTCTAAAAGACAAATTCAAATACTTAGGATTCTTGTTTTTATGGCCGTTAGTCTTCGCCTATAGCCGAATTTATTTAGGGTTGCATTATCCGGCAGATATCCTGACAGGTTATTTCTTCGGAGCACTTTTCGGATTTTTGATTTTCCTGGTTTATCGAAAATTAAAACCACGATATTTCCCGGGATAATTTACAAAGATTCCTTTTTCCTAAAGAACCCGACTCACTGTCAACCCATCACGAATTGGCAATAAAACTGTTTCAACTCTCGGGTCATTTTTTAAAAGTAAATTATATTCTAAAAGCACTTTTGTACTAACATCATTTGGATGAACAGGCTCCAGAATTTTTCCGCTCCATAAAACATTATCAGATAAAATAATGCCGCCTTTATTCATTTTCGGAACAATCATTTCCCAGTAATTCAGGTAATTTTCTTTGTCAGCGTCAATAAAAACCAAATCAAATTTCACATCCAACGTTGGAATAATATCTACGGCTTCACCCAAGTGCTGAAAAATCTGTTTTCCCCAAGGCGAGGCATCAAAATATTTTCTTTGAAAATCAATCAATTCTTCCTTAATATCAATCGTATGCAACTGACCATTTTCCTGCATCCCTTCGCACAAGCATAAAGCAGCGTAACCGGTATAAGTACCAATTTCGAGAATATTCACAGGACGAATCAATTTTGATAACATACTTAAAACACGTCCCTGAAAATGCCCGCTTAACATTCTTGGTAAAAGAATTTTCTGGTAAGTTTCCTTATTAAGTTTTGCTAACAATTCTGGTTCGTTTTCAGAATGTTGTTCGATATAATCTTCTAAGTCTTGTGAAATAAAATGCATGTTGTAGTGTCTTCTAATTTTGAAGCAAAAATACAAAAAATATCCACTCTGTTTTTTGCATAAAAAAACCATCCGCCGTGGAGGATGGTTTCAGTTTTCTCAAATCAGAAGAATTTATTTTTTCAATGCTTCATCAACATCTTTGGCAGTTTTTACTGTCCCGTCTTTAGCAGCTTTAGCGGCAGCTTCTACTTTTTCAGCACCTTTTTTTGTAGCGTCTTTTACATCCTCAGCGGCTTGTTTAGTAGCATCTTTTACTTCTTGGGCGGCTTTTTCAGTTTTAATAACCGCGCTGTCTTTAACTTCTTCAATATCTGTGGTCAGCGAGTCAACTTTGTTTCCAAGAGTTAATTCATCTTCTGCAGGTTTTGGTTCTTTCTTCTCGCAAGATTGAACGGCGAAAGCTAATAAAGCAACAACAGCTAAGCTTAAAATTTGTTTTTTCATGATTAAATTCATTTTTAAAGTTGATAAATATAAAGGTTATAAAGCTGAAAAAATAAAAGTACAAATTTTAAAATTAGGCGCGCTTTGTAAGATTATTTTTCTTTTGAGAGCAAGACAATTCTCATGCCAAATTTTAAGATTTCAAAAGATTCCGCTAAAGTTTTTTCAGAATGAAAAGGTTTCCATAAATACTTAGTAACTTTGCACCATGCAAATTGAGAAAAAAGACATAAGAGCCTTATCAAAAGATCAGTTACGAGATTTTTTTGTCGCAAATAATGACCAGGCATTTCGTGGTAATCAGGTTTATGAATGGTTGTGGAGCAAAGGAGCACACAGCTTTGACGACATGACGAATGTTGCCAAAGCGACACGCGCCATGCTCGAGAATAATTTTGTAATCAATCATATTAAGGTTGACACAATGCAGCGCAGCAGCGACGGTACAGTAAAAAATGCAGTTCGTTTGCACGATGGGTTAGTGGTAGAATCTGTTTTGATTCCAACCCAAACCAGAACAACAGCTTGCGTTTCAAGTCAGGTGGGTTGTAGTTTGGATTGTAATTTTTGTGCGACTTCACGTTTAAAAAGAATGCGAAATCTGGAACCGGGAGAAATCTACGATCAGATTCTGGCGATCGATAAAGAAAGTCGTCTGTATCACAATCATCCGCTTTCAAATATTGTTTTTATGGGAATGGGAGAGCCTTTAATGAATTATAACAATGTTATTAAAGCGATTGATATGGTAACGTCGACAGAAGGTTTAGGAATGTCTCCAAAACGTATCATGGTTTCAACCTCCGGAATTCCAAAAATGATTAAGAAAATGGCTGATGATGAAGTGAAATTCAAATTGGCAGTTTCATTACATTCGGCAATTGATGAAATTCGTGCGCGAATCATGCCTTTTAGTAAAAATTTCCCTTTAGCAGATTTACGTGAATCTTTAGAATACTGGTACAGAAAAACCAAAAGCAAAATCTCGTACGAATATGTTGTCTGGAAAGGAATTAATGATGATAAAGCTTCAATTGATGCATTGGTAAAGTTTTGTAAATATGTGCCTTGTAAGGTAAATTTAATTGAATACAATCCAATTGATGATGGTGAGTTTCAACAAGCTTCAGAAGAATCTATAATGGCATATATCAAAGCTTTAGAAAATATTGGAATAGTGGTTAAAGTACGTCGCAGCCGCGGAAAAGATATTGATGCCGCTTGCGGACAATTAGCAAATAAAGAAGGATAATTTTTTTTATTTTTAGCTAAACAAAAAAGCATTAAAAACGAGAGGTAATCTTGTTTTTAATGCTTTTTTTCTGGGCAAAAAGGATTATTTTTTCAAATCAATTTCTTCCGTTACTCCATCTTTGGTGATTTTTGCAAGTGAATCGCAAGTTCCGTCTCCATAATCAATAACTGCCGTAGCGCCATTTTTTGTTATAGAAACAATACCTTTTACAGCAAATGATCTTTTGCAGACAGCTTTAAATTGTAAAGGCGTTGTGATTTCAGCCGTAAAAGTATCTCCGTTTGGAAAAGTTGTTGTCCCGCTTCCGGTTACTAAATATGCATTATCATCCCAATTGAACCAAGTATCAAAACCTTCTACCATTTCTTTAACCAAAGAACCTTTTCTGGTATAAACACCTCCGTCATCAAAAGTTACAGTTATGTCAATTGCAGCTGTAAAAACCGGATGTGCTGTTGCCAGTAAATCAGTTGTTTTAACAGTTCGCACAATGCTTTTGCTGCCTTGAAGTTTTTTGCCATTGTGATAAAAGCCATCAAAAGTGTAACTAATAGTTTGCGTTGAAGCTGCAAAATCATTAGAAAAAGAGATAACCATTTTTCCTTTTACGGTATTTCCGTTTTCAAGAGTACAGCCTTCAACACCAAAATCTACAGTTCTTGTCCAGGTATTATTAGCTAAAACTGTTGTTATAGTAGCACAACTCGGAAGGAAATTTTTTACCGGTCCGCTGGGTTTGCCAGTTACATTTTGTTGCGCAGCAAATTGATCTTCAGCAATATTCGTTACATCATCTATTGAAGCGTCAATTTGAGAGTTTGTAATAATTTCATCTTTAGAAATTGCTGTAGTTGTTCCGTCATTTGTTTTATCATCAGAATTACAACTGATAAAAAAAGATAAAACTACTAATGTTCCAATAAATAAAAATTTTGTTTTCATAATAATTCGTTTTCGTGATTTACTTTTAATTAATGAATTCGAATTAGGCTTTAATCAGATTATGTTTTTTGGTGATTTTTTAAATTAGTACACAATTGTTGATATACTAACTTAAAATACACAACGTTTTTTTATTTAAAATAGTATATTTGGAATCGAAATGAATATTACTTCTCAAATAAAACAGCCCATTTTTGACGAGATGGAACTTTTTGAAACAAAGTTCCATGAATCGATGACTTCAAAGGTGGCATTACTGAACCGTATAACGTATTATATCGTTAATCGTAAAGGGAAACAAATGCGTCCGATGTTTGTTTTTTTGACAGCAAAAATGGTTTCTGGCGGAATAGTAAATGAAAGAACTTATCGTGGAGCTTCGGTAATCGAGCTAATTCATACTGCAACTTTGGTACATGATGATGTTGTCGATGACAGTAATCGCCGTCGCGGATTTTTCTCTATCAATGCACTTTGGAAAAATAAAATCGCCGTTTTGGTTGGTGACTATTTACTTTCAAAAGGATTATTACTTTCGATAGACAATGGCGATTTTGATTTACTTCGAATTATTTCGGTTGCCGTTCGTGAAATGAGTGAAGGTGAATTGCTTCAGATTGAAAAAGCCCGAAGACTCGATATTACAGAAGATATTTATTACGAAATCATCCGAAAAAAAACTGCGACACTTATCGCTGCTTGTTGTGCACTTGGAGCAAAATCTGTAATTGAAGATGATGTTCAGGTAGAGAATATGCGCAAGTTTGGTGAGCTTATCGGAATGGCTTTTCAAATTAAAGATGACTTGTTCGATTATAGTGAAGAAGCTATCGGTAAACCAACCGGAATTGATATTAAAGAGCAGAAAATGACTTTGCCTTTAATTCACGTTTTAAATACTTGTACTCCGCAAGAAAAAAAATGGTTGATAAACTCCATCAAAAACCACAACAAAGACAAAAAACGCGTCAAAGAAGTTATTGCTTTTGTGAAAGACAATAATGGTTTGGCTTACGCCGAAAATAAAATGGTGCAATTTCAGCACGAAGCACTTTTACTTTTAGAGAATTACCCCGATTCTGAGTTTAAAGCTGCCCTTATTTTGATGGTGAATTACGTTATTGAGAGAAAAAAATAATTAGAAAATTAGAAAATTTGCCAATTAGAAAATTGCTCTTATTCCTTTGTTAATAAGAGTTTTGTTGTGTCTGTTTGTAATTTGGAATTTTTTTTATTGAAATTTTCTACAGTTGATGCAACCATTTCTAAACTTCACTCGTCTATGCTAATAGAAGTCCGTTAGTAACCAAAAACAAACCAAATACCAAAAGCTTATAAATGAAAATTATTCATTTACATCATGAAGAAACCGAAATCATAAAGTTGGCTGTCGAAAATAATCGACAAGCACAGCAGCAGATTTATAGCAGGTTTTCTTCAAAAATGCTAAGTGTGTGTCGACAATATATAAAAGACATTCAATTGGCCGAAGATGTGATGATTACGGCTTTTATGAAGGTGTTTACTAATTTGAGCAAGTTCGAAAACAAAGGAAGTTTTGAAGGCTGGATTCGCCGAATTATGGTTAACGAATGCATATCCTATTTAAGAGTTCAAAAAAAAGTAAAGTTTACTGAAGATGAGATTTATATCGAAGAAAGTTTCAATACCATTGACAGCAAGTTTTCGACAGATCAGATTCAGTTTTTAATTGACGCTTTGCCGGATGGTTATAAAATGATTTTCAATTTATACGCCATTGAAGGGTACAAACACAATGAAATTGCAAAGATGCTGGGAATAAACGAAGGGACTTCGAAATCGCAATTATCGCACGCACGAAAAATGCTGCAGACACAAATTAATACATTAAAAAAACAAGATAATGGAACCGAATAATTTAGATAAGGATTTCCGTGAAAAACTAAATCAGCGTACAATTGAACCAAGCGACAAAGCCTGGGATCGATTGGACGCGATGTTGAGTGTAACTGAAGAAAAGAAACCGAACAAGAAAAATAGATGGATGTATGTAGCAGCAGGTCTTATCGGATTTTTATTGGTTGGAAACTTCTTTTTCAATCAAAAGAAAAATATTGTTGAAACTCCAGTAAATACTGTGGTTATTAAAGAAAATGGAAAGAAAGATTCGGTTGAAAAACCAAGTTTAAATACGATTGATTCGACTAAAACAAAAGTAGCAATTTCAGAGCAAACATCCATTCAGAATTCAAATAAAAAAGAAGAGAAAATTTCAAATAAAAAATCTAATCTACTTGTAAAAAATAAAAAAAATCAAATAGCGGAGTCTTCAATCATCATCAAAAACAATCAGGAAAATCAATCCCCTAACAATCAAAATCCAATCATCGAAACTTCAAAAAATGAAAGTGTAGATCAATTGCTGAATTCGGCCGAAAAAACAGTTGTTGCAGAAAATTCGGCTAAGCCAAAAACAAAAATTAAAGTCAACGCCAACGATTTATTAAATCAGGTTGATGGCGAATTAGAACTTTCGTTTAGAGAAAAAGTGATTACTAAAGTCAATAAAAACTATCAGACAGTAAAAGTGGCTTTGGCAAACAGAAATCAGCAGGAGTAAAGAGTAAAGAATAAAGAGTAAAGAATAAAGAGTAAAGAGTAAAGAGTAAAGAGACAAGAAAATAGAATCTAGATCTTTAGTTCCGGAGAAACGATGCGCATTGTAGTGTCGTGTTTAACCCGATGGAGATGGAAAACCATTCACAATTCAGCATTTATAATTCACAATTAATCATCATCAATCAATTAAAAAAAATCAATCATGAAAAATTTTACCATTTATCTCGTTATCGTAATCTTTATGTTTGTCAGCAAAGTGCTGGGGCAGGAAACTTTCGAATCCAAAGCAAGGCAGATTGCTAACAAAATAGAAAAGATTACAAAAGAAGAAAAAGAAACTTTAAAACAAGAAGTTGAAGCAGTGAATGTGCAACTATCTGAAGGGAAAATTACGCAGGAACAGGCAGACAAACGCAAAAAAGAATTAGCTGAAGCCCGAGCTACAATTATTGAGGAAAAAGTGACTTTGGCACAAAGCGAACTTAATGATCTGGTACAGCAAAAAGTTGACGGAAAGATCAAAGAAGATTCAGTAAACAAACATACTTTGGTTATTCATTGGAATGACAAAGATTGGAACGAAAATCATAAAAAAAGAAAAGATTCGATTCGTGGAGAAAGAAGAACTACATCGCAATTTGTGTTTGCAATGGGTTTGAATAATATGATGGTCGACGGTAAACTTCAGGATTCTAACTACAGTTTTATAGGTTCGCATTTCTACGAATGGGGTTTTACCTATAATTCAAGATTGATGAAAAACGACAATTTATTGCATGCAAAATACGGACTTTCATTAATGTACAATAATATTCGCCCAACGGACAATCGTTATTTTGTAGTGAATGGAGAGCAGACAAATTTAGAAGTCAATGCTATAAATCTTGATGAATCGCGCTTTAGAAATGTTTATATCGAATTGCCTCTTCATCTGGAATTTGACTTCACGAAACCTAAAATAAGTAACGGAAAAACCTATTTTAGAACACAAAAAAGTTTCCGATTTGGAATTGGAGGTTACGCCGGAATCAATGTAAAGTCAAAACAGATTTTAAAATACGATCAGGACGATTTAGATTATAAAGTAAGGGTAAAAGGCGATTATAATGTCAATAATTTCAATTATGGAGTGAGTTCTTACATTGGATATCAGGATATGAGTTTGTATGTAAAATACGACTTAAGCCCTTTGTTTCAGGACAATTTAATTAAAGAAAATAATATTTCATTAGGATTACGTCTTGATTTGAATTAATTATAAAATTGAATTTAGTTAGTAGAAAAAGCACTTCGAAAGAGGTGCTTTTTTTATGGAAAAGCATAAGATTTCAAGCAGGATTTGTGTATTTTTACAAGCTTTCAACTTTAAAAATATTTTACGTTTTGATTTCACAAAGTACAATTGATTCCGTTTTTGAAACTGCTCGTGTAGAGGAGGTTATTGGTGATTTTGTAAATCTAAAACGTGCCGGAAGTAATTTTAAAGGTTTGAGTCCGTTCTCAGATGAGCGCTCGCCGTCGTTCATGGTGTCGCCTGCCAAGGGGATTTGGAAAGATTTTAGTACAGGAAAAGGAGGGAATTCTGTTAAATTTTTAATGGAGCATTCTCAATTTACCTATCCGGAAGCAATTCGGTATTTAGCCAAAAAATACAATATTGAAATTGAAGAAACAGAAGTATCAGAAGCGGATAAAGCTATAACCGATGTTCGTGAAAGTATGTATCTGGTTTCGGAATTTGCTTCAAAATATTTTCATGATGTTCTTCTCAATTCTGAAGAAGGAAAAGCAATTGGACTTTCTTATTTTAAGGAAAGAGGTTTTACAAACGAAACGATCAAAAAGTTTAGTTTAGGATATTCGCCGGAAACCTGGGATGCGCTTACCAAAGAAGCTTTAGGAAAAGGTTATAAACTGGAGTTTTTAGAAAGCACCGGTTTGACAATTCCGAGAGAAGATCGTCCTTTTGACCGTTTTAAAGGTCGTGTGATGTTTCCAATTCAAAGTATGTCCGGACGAGTTTTAGGTTTTGGAGGACGTATTTTAACGAACGATAAAAAAGCAGCAAAGTATTTAAATTCGCCAGAAAGTGATATTTACCATAAGAGTAAAGTGCTTTATGGGATTTTTCAGGCTAAGCAGTCTATCGCCAAGCAAAACAATTGTTATTTAGTTGAAGGTTATACTGATGTGATTCAGTTCAATCAGGCTGGAATCGAAAATGTGGTGGCATCGTCAGGAACCGCATTAACACCAGATCAAATTAGGTTAATCAATCGTTTGACTCGAAATATTACCGTACTTTTTGATGGAGATGCTGCAGGATTGCGTGCGTCTATTCGCGGAATCGATTTGATTTTGGAAGAAGGAATGAACGTTAGAGTTTGTTCTTTTCCTGATGGGGAAGATCCGGATAGTTTTGCCCGAAAAAATTCTCATGATGATTTAGTAGCTTATTTAGAAGAAAATAGTAAAGATTTTATACAGTTCAAAGCTTCCATTTTGATGAAAGAAGCTAAGAACGATCCTATAAAAAAAGCAGATTTAATTCGGGATATGGTTGTGAGTATTTCGAAAATTCCGGACCGTATTCAGCGTGAAGTTTATACTCAGGAATGTGCACGAATAATGGATATTTCGGAGCAGGTTTTGGTAAGTACATTAGCGCAGCTGATTCAAAAAGATCTTACCGAAGCTAATAAAAAGCAAAAGCAGGAACAAAAACCTTTTGAAGTTCATAGAAACCAAAATCCTAAAAACACGGGTTTTTCAGGAGGAGATCCGGACGATCCAAGAGGGCCGGAGGATTTTTTTCAAGGTGAGCCTGGATATCCACAACAGCAGCAACAAACTGAAAAGGTTGATATATTATATCGTCTGGAACGAAAAGTAATTGAAATTTTGTTGCTTTATGGAGATAAAACCGAAGAGTTTGAAGATGTGCTTTTGAAAAGCAATGAAGAGGGTGAAATCGAAATGGTTACAGAAAAGAAAGAATACAAAGTTTTTCAGCGTATTTATTTGAGTTTGCAGGAAGATGAGGTTGAGCTTTCAAATAATTTATTCCGGGATATTTTCACAGATTTAATTTCATTCTATCTTCAAAATGAAAAATTTAGTCTGGAGCAGTATTTAATGCGTTTACAGCCTGACTTTGCTCAGGAAGTAACGGATATTTTGATGGAAGATGAAAAAGTAACGCTGCACAATTGGGAAGGGCAGAATATTTTTGCAAAAGATAAACAGGCCGGTATTGCTCAATATGTTACTGAAACCATTATGTCTATGCGTTGGTTTTTGGTAGATCGAATTATTGAAGAATTAAAAAGCTCTATAAAACCTGATAATTCAGATAATACAGAGCTTTTGTCTATGGTTGTCGATTACTCAAAACTGGTAAATTCATTCTCGAAAAAACTAGGAAGAGTAATGTCGAGATACCATTAAATAATTTCTAAAGTCTTTGCTTTGTTTACTAAGTCAACTAAATTAGTAACATTCAATTTAGTCAATAATCTTAATTTGTATGTACTGATCGTTTTTTCGTTCAGGTTTAAGATTTTAGAGATTTCATTGTTTTTTTTACCATCACTTAAGTAACGTAAAACTTCAATCTCGCGATTCGAAAGTTTTCTGTACAAACGTTCACTTTTGCTTTGTTTAGCAATTAGAGCCATGTTTTTACGTACCGTTTCGTTGATGATAATTTTCCCTTCATGTACCTTAATAATAGAAAGACCTAAAGTTTCAAGTTTTTCTGTTTTGTGCACATACCCGGAAACTCCTGCTTTAATTGCATTTGGAGCATACATTTGCTCGGCGAGGTCACTGAAAATTACAATTTTTGTTTTTGGGAAGTTTTTCAAGATCGATTTAACTTCAAAAATACTAGAAAGACCCTCTAATTCTAAATCTAAAATCAGAATGTCAATTTCCTTCGTTTGAAGAATATCTCTAACCATTGAAAAGTTACCTACGTTGGCAACAATTGAAATTTGATCGTGGTCTTTAAAATAAGACTTAACGCCAAAGTGAGTCACAGGATGATTGTCTGCAAGACATACTTTAATCATAATTTTTACCTTTTTTAGAATTGTTCATGTTTTTGGAACGGTAAAATTAATAAATAAATTCTGTAATTAATTGCAGATGAATGTTAAAAATTTCATTTTAACGTTTTTGGAATCACACATACAGGGATTGCATCCATTTTATGCTTGTTACTGGTGTTTAAACGTTTATAAATTTCAAAGACAGATTTTTCTCTCCCATCAAAGTCAGCTATTGTTTTTCCTGACTCCGCGGCCAACATCGCCCATTCGAGTTCATCATAACTTGCTCCTAATTGATCTTCATCGGTTCTGTTGTCACCAAATAATCCATCTGTTGGGGCTGCTGTTAAAATTGATTCGGGAATTGTTAAAAAAGCCCCAAGAGCATAAACATCAGATTTCATTAAATCCGCAATCGGACTTAAATCAACTCCTCCATCGCCGTATTTTGTATAAAATCCTACTCCAAAATCTTCCACTTTATTTCCTGTTCCTGCCACTAAAAGGCCATGAATTCCAGCTAAATAGTATAAAGAAGTCATGCGTAAACGAGCACGTGTATTGGCCAACGACAAGCTTACTTTAGCATCGTCATCAGTTTTTGGAACGGAGCTCTTAAAAGCCTCAAAAGTAGCTGTCAAATCAGTTTCTACACTCGAAACGTTCGGGAAGCGTTTTTTTAATTGTTCAATATGTTCTCTCCCTCTTGAAACTTGACTTGCAGCCTGGTGAATTGGCATTTCAACACATAAAACTTGTAAACCGGTTTGTGCGCATAAGGTAGAAGTTACCGCAGAATCTACTCCGCCGGAAATTCCGATTACAAAACCATTTACTTTTGCATTGTTAGCATAATTTTTTAACCACTCTACAATGTGAGTATTTACTTTTTCTGTCTGAATAGTACTTTTTTTAGCCATAATAGTTCAAGTTTTAAGATACAGGGATGTATATTTGCATAAAATTTTTTAAGTAGATGTTTTACTTAAATTTCAGCTACACAAATCTAATTAAAATAAAATGAAAATATATCGCCTTGCAGTGGTTCTGTGCTTGTTTTTTTTGTCTTGTGATCAAAAAAGTAAAGTAGAAAAAGAAGTTGAAGAAATTCCTGTTGATATTAAAGTAGAGCGTTTCGACAAAGTCTTTTTTGAAACAAAGCCTGAAGATTTGGCAAAGGTAAAAAGGCAATATCCTTTCTTTTTCCCCCCCGGTAATGATGATGCGGTTTGGTTAAATAAAATGCAGGACCCTTTGTGGAGAGAAGTTTATACTGAAGTGCAAAAAAAATATTCGGATTTTGAACCGGTGCGTGAGCAATTCAATGCACTTTTTAAACATGTGAAATATTATTTTCCGAAGACCAAAACACCAAAAGTAATTACAGTAATCGGAGAAATGGATTATAATGCGAAAGCTATTTATGCAGATAGTTTGGTAATTGTTGCGTTAGAATTGTATTTGGGAAAAGAACATAAATTTTATGAGTTCCCAACTTATCTAAAGGCAAATTTTGAAGAAAAACAGATTATGCCGGATGTGGTTTCTAGTTTTACTTATCGAAATATTCCTCCATTTCCAGATAAAAATTTAATTTCTCAAATGATTTTTGAAGGAAAGCAATTGTATGCCAAAGATTTGCTGTTGCCAGATTATACAGATGCTGAGAAAATTGGCTATACTCCGGAACAAATAAAATGGTGTGAAGAAAATGAAGCGTACATGTGGCGCTATTTTATTGAAAAAGAAATGTTGTACAGTGACGATCCTAAATTAAATGCCCGTTTTATTGCTCCTGCACCGTTTTCTAAGTTTTTTCTGGAAATAGATAACGACTCGCCAGGAAGAGTGGGAGCCTGGATTGGCTGGCAGATGGTACGTTCATACATGAAGAATAATAATACAACCTTGCCGGAATTATTAAAAACAAATAGTAAAGAGATTTTCGAAAAGTCAAAATATAAACCTAAGAAATAATGTCAGATACAATAAACTCAGAAATTAAATTCAATATAGAATTAGACGAAAACCGTGTTCCTGAAAAATTAACGTGGAGTGCACAAGACGGCGGGGTTCAGGCCGAAGAAGCAAAAGCAATTATGTTGTCAATTTGGGACAGTAAAGCAAAAGAAACCATGCGTATTGATTTGTGGACAAAAGATATGCCGGTAGATGAAATGAAAATTTTCTTTCACCAGACTTTAGTTGCAATGTCAGATACTTTTAAACGTGCCACAGATGACGAAAAAATGTCAGATACAATGAAAGATTTCTGTGATTATTTTGCAGAAAAACTGGAATTGACAAAGTAGTAGATTTGGCTAAATATAAAATTCCGAATTCCAGACTTTATGATTGGAATTCGGAATTTTATATTTCTAGATTTTATCGTTTAAATGAAATTTAAAAATTGGAATTTCGAGCCAAATCTTGATTTTAGAATAAAATTTAATTTTCAATTTTAAAATGATTTATATTTATAGATTATTTTAGTACAGTAAAACTTGACCTTATGTTATTTCCTTTTTTTGTAAGCCTTGTTGGGCTGTTTTTTTTACTAATAAACAGTATTCTGTTTTATAGGGCTCGAAAAAATAAAAGTATTCAGTATTCGATAATTACGATTTATTTGATTTGTTTATTTGTAGAGGAATTACTTTGTAATATTACTGGTTTTTACCGTCCGGGATCTAACTTTTTTCTTTCACATTACTATTTTATTTTTCAATTTATAGCTTTAAGTGCATTTTTTCGACAAGTATTTTCAAATATTGCTTTAAAGAGGATAGTTCTTTTTTTTCTGATATTGGTTTTAATTTTATTGGCGATACAGTATTATAGAAAGCCTGATCTTTATTGGGAATTTAATTTGTTCGAAATTGGTGTTACTTCAGGATTGTTAATTTCTTATGGATTAATTTTTTTAATACAAAATCTTAAAAAAAATAAATCTAATTATTTGTATTTCACTAACGGATTAGTAATGTATCTAACCAGTAGTTTGAGTATTTTTTTAACCGGTAATACTGATTCAGTAATTTTTACTGAGCCATTTTTGCTTGATTTTTGGTTTTTTAATTCCTTGTTTTATATCGTATATCAATTTTTAATATTTAAAGAGTGGAAAGTTTTAACTGTAAAGAATCGATTAAGAATTCCACAGGAATAATTTTGTAAATATTCTGAAAGATCAGATCGACAAAGGATTAAATGCTAAAAAATCCCAAATTCCAAGTGTTAATTGGAATTTGGGATTTTTATTTGTTATGTTTTCCTTTTTTGGAATTTCTTATTTGGAATTTAAAATTGACCGTTGTTTTTAAAAACCTCCTGATTTACTTCATCAATATAAGATAAAAGTTCTTCTTTTCCAGTAGATTCTGTAGAAGAGGTTACGAAATACTGAGGCATTTCTTCCCAGTTATTAGCAAACATTTGTTTTTTGTATGCTGCAATATGAGAGTCAATTTTTGTCTTGCTGATTTTATCTGCTTTCGTAAAAATGATGCAAAATGGAATTTCGCTTTCGCCCATATACGACATAAATTCAATGTCAATATTTTGAGCTTCGTGGCGAATATCAATCAAAACAAAAGCGCAAACTAATTGCTCTCTGGTTTCAAAATAATCTGTGATGAATTGCTGAAAAACTGATTTTGTTTTTTTAGAAACTTTCGCGTAACCATAACCGGGTAAATCGACCAAAAACCAATTATTATTGATTTTAAAGTGATTTATTAATTGAGTTTTGCCAGGTCTTCCTGATGTTTTTGCTAAATTTTTATGATTGGTAAGCATGTTGATCAACGATGACTTACCTACGTTTGATCTTCCGATAAAAGCATATTCTGGCAAAAATTCTGCAGGGCATTTTGCTACTTCAGAATTGCTGACAATAAATTCGGCGGTTGTAATTTTCATGTTTTTTGGTTTTAAAACCTCCTAAAAGTCGAGAGATAGATGCTATAAATTCGTTTTAACGAGCCATTCTTCAAGAATTTTGTTGAATTCCTGAGGATGTTCCATCATAGCAGCGTGTCCACATTTGTCTATCCAATACAAGCTTGAATTAGGCAATAATTTATCAAATTCTTCGGCAACATTTGGTGGTGTAACGGCATCATTTTTACCCCAAATAATACAGGTTTCTACTGTCATTTTTGGTAAATCTTTTGCCATATTATGACGAATTGCACTTTTGGCAATCGTTAAGGTTTTTATTAATTTGATACGGTCATTAACGGTAGCATAAACTTCATCAATAAGTTCCGGAGTAGCAATTGCAGGATCGTAAAATACGTCTTCGGCTTTCTTTTTGATGTACTCATAATCACCTCTTTTTGGATAGCTATCACCCATCGCACTTTCATAAAGACCAGAGCTTCCGGTAATGACAAGTCCGGCAACTTTTTCGGGGTATAATTTTGTGTGATAAAGTGCAATGTGTCCTCCTAACGAATTACCTAATAAAATGACCTTGTCAAAACCTTTAAAAGTGATAAAGTCTTTTACGTATTTAGCAAAACTTTTTACATTGGTTTTTAAAATACTCTGAGTATATATTGGCAAATCCGGGATGACAACTTTGTATCCTTTTGTTGGAAAATATTCGGCTACAGCATCAAAGTTGCTTAGACCTCCCATTAAGCCGTGTAAGATAACGATAGGAGTTCCTTCTCCAGCTTCATAATAGCTGTATTTGCCTTCTTTTTTGTAGTGTTTGTCCATCTAATTTAATGCCAATTTCAATTTCGACAAATATAGGGTTTAATAAATAAAAATGAATTTTTGCTACCATTTTTTAACTAGATAATTTTTGTAGAATTTATAAGTGTTTAAAAATCAGCTTATAGGGGCGATATAACGTGTTTTTAAAAATGTTAAAAAACCGATATAATAATTAGTTTTTTAAGAGAAAGACTGCATATTTTTTTTAATTGAGATATAATATTGAGTTCAAAATAAATATTAGTTAAAGTATTGATAGTCTATTGATTAATGGTGGTGGGGTAAAAGTGGTTAAACTTATTAACAAAGTGGTACATAGTGGTAAAATGTGGTAATATTTTTTATATTTTTGTCCTATAACATATCTAACCAAATTTTCTTGAATACAATAGTTGGAACATATGAGTGTAAAGTCGATGCTAAAGGGAGGCTAATGATGCCTGCGCCTTTGAAAAAGCAATTGGCTTCTTCTCTTCAAAACGGATTCGTTTTGAAGCGCTCGGTTTTTCAACAGTGTCTCGAATTGTATCCGATGGATGAATGGGACTTGATGATGCAAAAGATCAACAAACTAAATCGTTTTGTAAAAAAGAACAATGATTTCATTCGAAGATTTACTGCCGGTGTTAAAGTGGTAGATATTGATGCATTAGGAAGATTGTTGGTACCAAAAGATTTGGTAGCTTTTTCAGGTATTTCTAAAGATGTGGTTTTTTCATCTGCGGTTAATATTGTGGAAATTTGGGATAAGGATTTATATGAAAAATCAATAAGCGGCGAAGATATGGATTTTGCGGATCTAGCTGAAGAAGTAATGGGAAATATTAATGACGACGACAATGGAATATCATAATCCGGTTTTGCTTCATCCTACAGTTGATGGTTTAAATATTAAGCCTGATGGTATATATGTAGATGTTACGTTTGGTGGTGGTGGTCATTCAAAAGAAATTTTGAGACGTTTGGGGCCAAACGGAAAATTATTTGCTTTTGATCAGGATGAAGATGCGCTTGCAAATGCGTTGCCAGATGAAAGGTTCACCTTAATTAATGAGAACTTCAGATTTATAAAAAGATTTTTGCGTTTTCATGGTGTTAAAGGAGTAGATGGTATTCTTGCTGATTTAGGTGTTTCATCGCATCAGTTCGATGTTCCGGAAAGAGGTTTCTCAACAAGATTTGATGCCGGACTAGATATGCGGATGAGTCAGAAAAATGATTTAAATGCTTATCGGGTGGTTAACGAATATGAAGAACAGGATTTACGTCGTGTTTTTTTTGATTATGGGGAGTTGAAAAATGCACCAGTTTTGGCAAGAACAATTGTTGAAGCCAGAGAGAAATATCCAATTAAAACGACTGATGAATTAAAGGATGTTTTAGCAAAACATTTACCTGAAAGAGTTAAAAATAAAATATTGGCTCAGATTTATCAGGCAATTCGAATTGAGGTAAATCAGGAAATGGATGTTTTAAAAGAGTTTATTGAGCAGTCATTAGAGATTTTAAATCCGGGTGGAAGATTATCAGTGATCTCATATCATTCTTTAGAAGATAGATTGGTGAAGAGATTTATTAAAAACGGAATGTTTGAAGGAGAACCTGAACGTGATTTTTTTGGAAACTTTTCGGTTCCTTTTAAAACCATCGGAAAATTGATTGTTCCTGACGATGCTGAAATTAAAATCAACAATAGAGCAAGAAGTGCAAAATTAAGAATTGCAGAGAAGATATAATATTAAGGTAGAAAAATGAAAGGCGGAGTATTTAGCATATTAAAAGCAAGGTTTCTTATAAATGATGACGCTGTAAAAAACTGGCGATTCATTGTTTTTATCATTTTACTTGCCATTATAATGATTGCCAATACACAGCGATACGAACAAAAGGTTTTTGAAATTGCAAAACTGAACAATGAAGTAAAAGAATTGCGATCTGAATTTGTAGACCGACGTTCTGAACTAATGAAATTAAAAATGGAGTCAACGATATCGGATAAAATGTTAGAAAAACAGATTTTTCCATCAACAGTTCCTCCGGTAAAAATAGAAGTTAAAAAAGAAGAAGAAAAAAGTTTCTTTAAAAGAATATGGCAGTAGACGATAAACATATATCCTACAGAATTTACCTCGTAGCAGTTTTCATCTTCGTGATGGCAATTGCTATTGTCGTTAAATTAACCAATATTCAATGGGTTGAAGGAGATTATTATAGAAAACTGGCAAAACAGCGTACAGTTAGAAATTTTGTAATTCCGGCGAACAAAGGAAATATTTATTCTGCTGATGGAAGTTTACTGGCAACGTCAATCCCTAATTATGAAATTAGATTTGATGCAAAAGCGCCAAAAACGGAAACTTTCGAGAAACACGTAAAAGCATTGTCAGATTCACTGGCTACTGTTTTAGATAGACCAGGTGGTTATTACGAACAGGAATTAAGAAAAGCCAGAGCCAATAAAAATCGCTATTATTTGATTGCCCGCAATTTGAGTTATACGGAATATGTAAAAATTAAAGGTTTCCCATTATTCAATTTAGGCGCTTTTAAAGGAGGAATTATAATTGAACAAGAAACAGTTAGGAAACATCCGATAGGGAAAATTGCTGAAAGAACGATAGGTTATGACCGAATCGATCCGGCAACGGGAGTTGAAGTTGGGAAAGGAATCGAATGGGCTTTTAAAAGTTATCTGAACGGGAAAGACGGTAAGATCCTAAAGCAAAAAATTGCAAAAGGACAATGGAAACCTATTCGTGATGTAAATGAAGTTGATCCAATTGATGGTTACGATGTGATTTCTACAATTGATGTATTTATTCAGGATATTGCACATCACGCTTTATTGAAGCAACTTCAGGATTATGAAGCAGATCATGGTTGTGTGGTAGTTATGGAAACTGAAACAGGTCATGTAAAAGCGATTTCGAATTTAGGAAGATCAGAAGACGGATCATATTTCGAAACAACAAATTATGCAATTGCTGAATCTCATGAACCGGGATCTACTTTTAAATTGGTGGATTTAATGGCGATTTTAGATGATAAAGTAGCAGATACAAGCACGGTTTATGATAGTCACGGTGGACAAGTAAGATATTATGGGCGTCCTGTTAATGATTCACACAAAGGAGGTTATGGGAAAGTTTCATTAGCGCGTGGTTTTGAACTTTCCTCCAATACGGTAATGGTTCAGGCAGTTTATGATAATTACAAAAGTAATCCATCAAGATTTGTGAATCATATTAAGAGTTATGGATTAGATAAAACATTAGGATTGCATTTTAAAGGAGAAGGAAGGCCTCATATCCCACAACCAGGGGATAAACATTGGTCGGGAATTTCACTTCCGTGGATGGCTTTTGGATATGAAGTTTCAGTTACACCAATGCAGACATTGGCATTTTACAATTCGGTTGCAAATAATGGCGTAATGGTAAAACCGCAGTTTGTATCGGAAATTAAAGAATGGAACAAAACAATTAAAAAATTCGATACAGAAGTAATCAATCCAAGGGTTTGCTCACCAGAAACAATTAAAAAACTAAGAGCTGTTTTGTTGAATGTGGTTAAAAAAGGAACAGCTTCAAAATTGTATTCGAAAGATTTTTCAATGGCAGGAAAAACAGGAACGGCTCAGATGAATTATGGAGGAAAAGAAGGGAAGTCTGCATTGTATTATGCCTCTTCTTTTGTGGGATATTTTCCGGCTGATCATCCTAAATATTCTTGTATTGTTGTCGTTCATAAACCAAATACAGCTAAAAATAATTATTACGGAGCTGATGTGGCCGGGCCGGTTTTCAAAAGAATTGCCCAAAAGATATTTACAGATGCGCCTTCAACAAATACTATAAAAAAACTAGATTCAAGAATTCCAAAACAAGATTCCAGTTACGATAAATATTATGTTGTTGAAGCCACTAAAAAATCAAATCAAGTTCCAGATTTAAAAGGAATGCCAGGAATGGATGCGATTGCTTTACTGGAGAATTTAGGTTTGAAAGTAAAAGTAAACGGAGTAGGAAAAGTTAAAAAACAGTCTTTGCAGGCTGGACAAAATATTAGTAAAAATACAACTATAGTATTAGAATTATCGTGAAAATACTGAAAGACATATTATATAAAGTAGCGATTGAATCTGTAACAGGTTCGACAGAAATCGACATACACAAAATTGATTTTGATTCAAGGAAGATTGAAGCAAATGATGTTTTCGTTGCAATTCGCGGATCACTTTCTGATGGACATGATTATATCGAAAAAGCAATTCAGTTAGGAGCGATTACTGTTATTTGCGATACATTGCCAGAAAATATTGAAAAAGGAATTACATACATAAAGGTAAAAGATACCAATACAGCTTTAGCTTTTATGGCTGCTAATTATTTCGGAAATCCATCTGAAAAATTAAAATTAGTTGGCGTTACAGGTACAAACGGAAAAACAACAATTGCATCTTTATTATTTCAATTGTTTCAAAAAGCAGGTTTTAAAGTTGGTTTATTATCAACCGTAAAAATCATGGTTGATGAAACGGAATTTAAAGCAACACATACGACGCCAGATTCGATTACGATCAATTATTATTTAAATGAAATGATTGAAGCTGGGGTAACGCACTGTTTTATGGAAGTGAGTTCTCATGGAATTCATCAAAAAAGAACAGAAGCTTTGCATTTTGTGGGTGGGATTTTTACCAATCTTTCGCACGATCATTTGGATTATCATCCAACTTTCGCAGAATATAGAGATGTGAAAAAATCATTTTTTGATTCATTGCCAAAAACAGCTTTCGCTTTATCAAACATCGACGATAAAAACGGAACGGTAATGCTTCAAAATACGGTTGCGAGAAAATTCACGTATGCCTTAAAATCTTATGCAGATTTTAAAGCAACAATATTAGAAAGCCAATTGTCCGGATTATTATTAAAAGTAAACGACAATGAAGTTTGGGTAAAACTAATTGGAACTTTTAATGCTTACAATGTTTTGGCTATTTATGGAACTGCGATCGAATTGGGAATGGATAGTCTTGAAGCGTTACGCTTACTGTCTGATTTAGAAAGTGTTTCGGGTCGTTTCCAGTATATTGTTTCAGGGGGAAACATTACTGCGATTGTAGATTACGCACATACGCCGGATGCATTAGATAATGTTTTAAAAACAATCGATGACATTCGTACTAAAAATGAGCAATTGCTTACAGTTGTGGGTTGTGGCGGAAACAGAGATAAAACAAAAAGACCAATAATGGCTAAAATTGCTTCAGATCTTAGTGACAAAGCGATTTTAACCTCTGATAATCCAAGAAACGAAGATCCGGAAGTGATTTTAGATGAAATGGAAAAAGGTGTTGAAGCTCACAATTTTAAAAAAATGTTGAGAATTACCGACAGAAAACAGGCTATTAAAACAGCTTGTCAATTAGCTCAGCCAAATGATATCATTTTAATAGCAGGAAAGGGACATGAAACCTATCAGGAAGTAAATGGCGTTCGTCATCATTTTGACGATATGGAAACTGTAAAAGAAATTTTAGAACAACTCGGGAAATAACAAAAAGGAAATTCCAAATTCCAATTTAGATGTTGGAATTTGAGATTTAAAAATTGGAATTTAAAATAAAAGATATATGCTATACTATTTATTTGAATATTTAGACAAAACATTAGATGTTCCGGGAACGGGAGTTTTTCAGTACATCACTTTTAGATCGGCTTTAGCATTGATGCTTTCGTTGCTTTTGTCGACGATTTACGGAAAAAGAATTATTAACTTTTTGAGAAATCAGCAAGTTGGTGAAACTGTTCGTGAGTTAGGTCTTAAAGGTCAAAATGAAAAAGCAGGAACGCCAACAATGGGGGGGCTGATTATCATTTTTGCGACACTTGTACCGGTTTTGTTATTTGCTCGTTTGCATAATATTTATATCGTTTTGCTTATTGTAACCACACTTTGGATGGGGACAATTGGTTTTATCGATGATTATATTAAAATATTCAAAAAAGATAAAGCAGGTTTAAAAGGAATTTTTAAAGTTATTGGTCAGATTGGTTTAGGGGTAATTGTTGGTGCGGTTCTTTATTTCAATCCTGCGGTGACGGTTAGAACTGATACCGGAAGAACTGATATTTATAAAACTGGAACTAATACAACTGTAGTTTTACCTGCTCCGGTAGAAGAAAAATCTACAGCAACAACAATTCCTTTTGTAAAAAATAATGAGTTCGATTATGCTGAACTTTTAGCGTGGACAGGTGAAGGATATGAAAAATGGGCTTGGTTGATTTTTATTCCAGTAGTCATTTTTATTATCACAGCGGTTTCAAACGGAGCAAATTTAACTGACGGAATTGACGGTCTCGCGGCCGGAACTTCTGCAGTTTCCGTGCTCGCACTCGGAATATTTACATTCGTTTCGGGGAATATTATTTTCTCTAATTATTTGAATATTATGTATATCCCAAATTCGGGAGAAATGACGGTCTTTATATCCGCTTTTGTTGGAGCTTTAATTGGATTCCTTTGGTACAACTCCTATCCGGCATCAGTCTTTATGGGAGATACAGGAAGTTTGACAATTGGTGGAATCATCGCAGTTTTAGCGATTGCCGTTCGTAAAGAATTATTGATTCCGTTATTGTGTGGAATCTTTTTGGTAGAGAATTTCTCAGTGGTTTTGCAAGTGAGTTATTTCAAATTTACTAAAAAGAGATACGGAGAAGGACGAAGAATTTTCCTTATGTCGCCACTGCATCATCATTATCAGAAAAAAGGATATCATGAAAGTAAAATTGTTACCCGATTCTGGATTGTTGCCATTATGTTAGCCATATTATCAATCGTTACTTTAAAATTAAGATAGAGTTTTAATTAAAAATTTTCAATTAAAAATTAAAAATAGTGTGTTCGGGTAGATGAAGGAGAATGTTATTCAAGAGAAGTCATTTCTCTTTGCAATTAGAGTAGTCAATTTGTATAAATATCTAACTAATTCAAAAAAGAATTTGTTTTAAGTAAACAACTTTTAAGATCAGGAACTTCAATAGGAGCAAATATTGAAGAATCAATAGGTGGAAGATCAGATAAAGAGTTTTTGTTTAAGCTTGAGATTTCATATAAAGAAGCGAGAGAAACGATTTACTGGTTGAAAATATTGAAAGCAACAGATTATATTTCTGCTAATGAATTTGAAAGTATTCATAGTGAAGCAGAAGAAATATGTAAAATATTAGCGAAAATTATAATAACCTTAAAAGGGAAAAAGTGATGCAATTAAAAGCCTCGTGTATTAGATTTTTAATTTTTAATTCTCAATTTTTAATTTATAAAGTATGAGGTTAGTAGTTTTAGGAGGAGGAGAAAGTGGTGTAGGTACTGCTATTCTCGGGAAGAAAAAAGGATACGATGTTTTTGTATCGGATTTTGGAAAAATAAAAGAGAGTTATAAAGAAGTTCTTATCATTAATAAAATTGCCTGGGAAGAGGAACAGCATACTGAAGACCTGATTTTAAATGCCGATGTGGTAATGAAAAGTCCGGGAATTCCTGAAAAATCTCCCATCGTAAAAAAGTTGATTGAAGCAGGCGTAAAAGTGATTTCGGAAATTGAATTTGCAAAACCTTTTACAGAAGCACTTACAGTTGGAATTACCGGAAGTAATGGTAAGACAACAACAACAATGCTGACATTTCATTTGTTAAAATCGGCGGGTTTGAATGTAGGTTTAGGAGGAAACATCGGAAAAAGTTTTGCCTGGCAGGTTGCCGAAAATAAATTCGATGCTTATGTGCTTGAGTTAAGTAGTTTTCAGCTTGATGGCATTATAGAATACCGGCCGGATATTGCCATAATTACGAATATTAGTCCAGATCACTTAGACCGATACGAGTATAAATATCAAAAGTATATCGATTCAAAGTTCAGAATAACAATGAATCAATCCGAAAGCGATTATCTTATTTACGATGCAGATGATGAGGCGATTGCAGAATGGTTAAAAAATAACACAACAAAAGCAAAATTAATTCCTTTTTCACTGACAAAGAGTTTTGACGAAGGAGCTTCTATAAATAACAACAAAATGGAAATAAAGATCAACCAAGAAGAGTTTACAATGGAAACAGAATACATTGCGTTAGAAGGAAAACATAACATGAAAAACGCAATGGCAGCAAGCTCTGTAGCGAAGTTGATGCAAATTAGAAATGCAACAATTCGCGAAAGTTTATCAAATTTTCAAGGTGTAGAACACCGTTTAGAGAAAGTATTAAAAATTCAGAATGTTCAATATATCAATGATTCAAAAGCAACAAATGTAAATGCTACATTCTTTGCTTTAGACAGTATGAATGTTCCAACAGTTTGGATTGTTGGTGGTGTTGATAAAGGAAATGATTACAACGAATTGATGTCATTAGTTCGTGAAAAAGTAAAAGCAATTATTTGTTTAGGAATCGATAATCGTAAAATTATTGAAGCTTTTGGCAACGTAGTTGATATCATGGTTGAAGTAAACAACATGAGTGACGCTGTAAAAACAGCACAAAGATTAACAGAAAAAGGTGATGCCGTTTTATTGTCTCCAGCCTGCGCAAGTTTCGATTTATTTGAAAACTATGAAGACAGAGGAAAACAATTCAAACAAGCAGTCCATAACTTGTAGGAAAATAGTTTCAAGTTTCAGGTTTCACGTTAGTAGGAACCTGAAACCTGAAACAAAAGAAACTTGAAACAAATTAAAGATTATGAAAGAGCTAGTAAACAAACTAAAAGGAGATAGAGTAATATGGTCATTCGTGGCTTTATTAGCGCTGTTTTCGTTTATGCCTGTTTTTAGTGCAAGTAGTAATTTGGCTTACATTGGTCATGGAACCGGAAATACCTTGGGTTATTTGGTAAAACACTTAGCGCATATTTGCATCGGCTTCCTAATTATTTACTGGGTACACAAAGTGCCGTATCATTATTTCAGGGCGATTTCGAAAATTGCATTGCCAATTGTTTGGTTTTTATTGCTTTACACATTATTGAAAGGAACTGTAATTGCCGGAGCAAACGCAAGTCGTTGGATTCAGGTGCCGTTTATCGGAATTACATTTCAGACTTCGACATTAGCTGCTATCGTTCTGTTTATTTTCGTAGCGCGTTATTTGTCTAAAAAGAAAGAGGAAAACGAACCTTTTCAGGTTTCATTGATACAGCTTTGGTTGCCGGTTTTTATCACATTGGCACTTATTTTGCCAGCGAACTTCTCGACCACAGCGTTGATTTTTGCAATGGTAGTGATGCTGACATTTATTGGTAAATATCCATTAAAATATATTGGTTTTATTATTGGTTCAGGAATTGCAATGCTGGCATTCTTCCTTTTAGTAGCTAAAGCTTTTCCGGATTCAAGATTTTTTAGCAGGGTGTCAACATGGGAAAGCCGTATTTTGAACTTTACCACAGACAAACCTGATGAAGATGATTACCAAATTGAAAAAGCTAAAATTGCAATCGCCTCCGGAAGATTTGGAGGTTTAGGACCTGGAAAAAGTGTTCAGAAGAACTTTTTACCGCAATCGTCTTCCGACTTTATTTATGCCATTATCGTTGAAGAATATGGTCTTGTTGGAGGAGTTTCAATATTGGTTTTGTATTTATTGCTGCTGTTCCGATTTGTAATCGCTTCTCATAAAGCAAATACATTATTTGGGAAGTTAGTCGTCGTCGGGCTCGGTTTTCCGATGATATTTCAGGCGATGATCAATATGGCAGTTGCAGTCGAATTATTGCCGGTAACAGGACAAACGCTTCCGCTGATAAGTAGTGGGGGTAGTTCCATTTGGATGACCTGTTTAGGACTTGGAATTATCATTAGTGTTACCAAAAAAGAAGAGGAAATCGCTGAAGAAAAAGAGGAGAAACTAAAAAGAAAAGAAGCGCTTCAAAGATTAATTGATAAAGAATTAGCAGAAGAAGATTTGCCTGCGGATGAAATACACGAAGAAGAAGGATTGATGTATTCAATTGAGGATAATTCGAGAAATCCAATGAATGCAGTTTTAAATAAATAAGTTAAGAACAGTATAGTTTTTAAAGAGTAAAATTTTTTAAAGATGACAAATTATAAATTCATATTAAGCGGTGGCGGTACAGGAGGACATATCTATCCTGCGATTGCTATTGCGAATGAATTAAAATTACAATTTCCTGATGCTGAATTCCTTTTTGTGGGTGCACAGGACAAAATGGAAATGCAAAAAGTGCCTCAGGCAGGGTACGAAATAAAAGGACTTTGGATTGCCGGTTTACAAAGAAAATTAACGTTGCAAAACTTGATGTTTCCACTAAAATTAGCAACAAGTTTACTAGAATCGAGAAGAATCATCGGACAATTCAAACCAAATGTAGTTATAGGAACAGGCGGTTTTGCCAGCGGACCTTTGTTACAAGCCGCAGGTCAGGCAGGAATCCCAACTGTGATTCAGGAGCAAAATTCATTTCCAGGAATTACGAATAAATTGTTGAGTAAAAAAGCAAATGCGATTTGTGTAGCATACGGAAATCTGGAGCGTTTTTTCCCAAAAGAAAAAATTGTTTTAACCGGAAATCCAGTTCGTCAGGATTTGATCGACATTGAAAGTAAACGTGATGAAGCGATTGCTTTCTATGGTTTAGATCCGAATAAAAAAACGCTTTTGGTTTTAGGCGGAAGTTTAGGAGCGAGAAGAGTCAATCAATTAATTGAAAAAGAATTACACAGTATACTTTCACAGGATGTTCAGATTATTTGGCAATGTGGAAAATTATATTTTGAAGATTACAAAAAATACAATCAACAAAATGTTAGAGTCGTTGATTTCATTGAAAGAATGGATTTTGTATACGCTGCCTCAGATGTGATAATCTCACGTGCGGGTGCATCATCAGTTTCGGAATTATGCATTGTTGGTAAACCAGTAATTTTTATTCCGTCACCAAATGTGGCCGAAGATCATCAGACAAAAAACGCACAAGCCATAGTAGATGCAAAAGGTGCTATTCTATTGAAAGAATCAGAATTAGACAGTCAGTTTAGTATCGTTTTTGAAGCCTTGCTAAAAGATCAGGGCAAGCAGCAGCAATTAAGTGCTAACATTAAAAAGCTTGCTATGCCAAATGCAACAAAAGTGATTGTTGATGAGATTATTAAGTTGTTATAATATAAGTTTTGGCTAAAATTATACAACAGCAGATTAAAAAGAGAACGCTATTTTAGGATTTTTGATTCCTAAAAAACATTAAAATACAAAGGTTTAGTTATTAGTTTATTACAAAATAAATAGACAGAATAGTTAAAGAATTAGGAAGCAATTAAAAATTTAAAAGTCATAAAGTTTAGAGGTCTACAGCCTAAAGCTTAATGCTTAAAGCAGAAAATAAAATGAATTTAAATCAAATACAAAACGTTTATTTTATTGGTATTGGAGGCATCGGAATGAGTGCTCTGGCCCGCTATTTCAAATATATCGGGAAACAGGTTTCAGGTTACGATAAAACACCTTCGATGCTGACTAGTGAATTGATTGAAAGCGGAATTGATATTCATTTTGAAGATAATATTAATTTGATTCCTAGTGATTATTTTGTAGAGAATACACTGGTGATTTTTACACCAGCAGTTCCAAAATCACATTCAGAATGGAATTATTTTATTGAAAGAAATTTTGAAATTAAAAAGCGTGCTGAAGTTTTAGGGATTATAACAAAAGACACTTTTAGTTTCGCAGTTGCCGGAACGCATGGTAAAACAACAACGTCAAGTATTCTGGGTCATATTTTATATGAAAGCGGAGCAGATGTTACTGCTTTTGTGGGCGGAATTGTAGAGAATTATAATTCAAATTTAATTGGAACCGGAAAAACGGTAACTGTGGTTGAGGCTGATGAATTTGATCGTTCATTCCTGCATTTGCATCCAAATATCGCCTGCATCACTTCTATGGATGCAGATCATTTAGATATTTATGGAACAAGCGATGCTATTGAAGCTTCGTTTGTAGAATTTGCTTCTAAAGTTGAAGATAAAAATAATCTCTTTATAACCAAAGAATTACCTCTTGAAGGAGTTCAATGTGCGATAAATGAAGACGCTGTATATAAGGCATTTAATGTCCGAATTGAAAATGGAAGTTATGTTTTTGATGTGCAGACGCCATCAGAAGTAATGAAAGATTTGCATTTTGGATTGCCTGGAAAACATAATTTAATGAATGGATTAATGGCTATTGCGATGGCGAAAACTTACGGCACCCCGACCGCGTCAATTGCAAAAGCCATTGCTTCATTCAATGGGATAAGAAGACGTTTTTCTTATCAGATTAAAACTGAAAATTTAGTTTATATAGATGATTATGCACATCATCCAACAGAAATAAATGCTGTACATCAAGCGGTTACCGAGCTTTATCCGGGACGTAAAGTGCTGGCGATTTTTCAGCCGCATTTATTCAGCCGCACAAGAGATTTTGCTGATGGATTTGCAGAAAGTTTATCTCAATTTGATGAAGTATTTTTAATGGATATTTATCCGGCACGCGAATTACCGATGGAAGGAATTACATCAGAATGGCTGTTGGGAAAAATGACAAATTCGAACAAGAAAATTGTTGCAAAAAGTGATTTATTAGCGGAGATCAAAGCCAGTGATGCGCCAATAATTGTGACAATAGGAGCTGGTGATGTTGGTGAAATGGTTCCGTCAATCAAAAAAATGCTAAATGAAAATATTTAATTGGGCAAATATTCGATTAATTCTCATTTTTGGGCTTGTACTTTTTTTGTATTCGTTCGCTCAGCATCGAAATGGAGATCGAAAACTGAAGAAATCTATGGTTGTTTTTGTAGGAGAAAACACTTTGTTTGTGAAGCCGGAATCGGTTAATAAATTGTTAATAGAAAATAAAAGAGATGCTTCAACTATCCGAAAAGATGAGTTAGATTTGAATAAGATAGAAAAAAACCTTGATACACAAGACATGATTGAGAAGTCGGATGTTTTTGTAAGTATTGATGGAGTTCTAAAAGCGATAGTAAAACAGAAGACACCAATAGCGAGAGTTTATGATGGTGATAACTCTTTTTATATTGACTATGAGGGAAATAAAATGCCTTTGTCAGACAATTTTACGGCGCGGGTTCCTCTTGTTTCAGGGGCAATAAATAAAAAAAATAACGAAGATTTAGCTGCTTTATTTCGCACAATTTATGACGATGCGTTTTTGAAAAAAAACATCATTGCAATACAAATTATGCCCAATGGCAGCTTAAAAATGTTTAATCGAAATTATGATTACTTCATCGATTTTGGCAGAACGATGAATGTTGATAAAAAATTTAGAAACTATAAAGCCTTTTTTCAAAAAGCAGTTTTAGATAGTTCGTTATATAAATACAATAAGATTGACCTGAGGTTTACGGAACAAGTAGTTTGCACAAAATAATAGAAAATGGAAAAAGATAACATTGCAGTAGGTCTAGATATTGGAACAACCAAAATAGTTGCCATGATAGGCAAGAAGAACGAGTATGGAAAGTTGGAAATCTTGGGTATTGGTAAATCCAAAAGTTTGGGAGTTGCCAGAGGAGTTGTAAACAACATTACGCAAACCATCCAATCAATTCAACAAGCTATCTTGGAGGCGGAAAATAATTCAGGTTACAAAATCAAAGATGTTGTTGTGGGTATTGCCGGACAGCACATTAGAAGTATTCAGCATACAGATTACATCAGCCGTAGTAATCCGGAGGAGGTGATTGGCGAAAAAGATATTCAGCTTTTGATTGACCAGGTTAATAAACTGGCGATGTTACCGGGAGAAGAAATCATTCACGTTTTGCCGCAAGAATTTAAAATCGACGGACAATCTGAAATTAAAGAGCCAATCGGAATGTACGGCGGAAGACTGGAATCTAGTTTTCACGTAGTAGTAGGACAGGCTTCATCCATTAGAAATGTTGGAAGATGTATTCAGAGTTCAGGAATCGAATTGTCAGGATTGACATTAGAGCCTTTAGCTTCTGCAGATGCAGTTTTGAGTCAGGAAGAAAAAGAAGCTGGTGTTGCATTAATCGATATTGGTGGTGGAACAACAGATTTAGCCATTTTTAAAGATGGAATCATTCGTCATACTGCTGTAATTCCTTTCGGAGGAAACGTAATTACAGAAGATATTAAAGAAGGATGTTCGATTATTGAAAAACAGGCAGAGCTTTTAAAAATAAAATTCGGATCGGCTTGGCCGGGAGAAAATAAAGATAACGAAATTGTTTCTATTCCGGGATTAAGAGGAAGAGAGCCAAAAGAGATTTCGCTTAAAAACTTATCTAAAATTATCCATGCCCGAGTGGTGGAAATTATTGAGCAGGTTTTTGCTGAAATTAAAGCTTACGGACACGAAGATCCTCGTAAAAAATTAATTGCCGGAATCGTTCTTACAGGTGGTGGAGCTCAACTAAAACACATTAAGCAATTAGTAGAGTACATAACCGGAATGGATACCAGAATTGGATATCCAAACGAACATTTAGCAGGGAATTCAAGTGAAGAAATTTCTAGCCCGTTGTTCGCAACTGCAGTTGGTTTGGTAATGAACAGCATTGAAAATAGTACACAAAGTGCTGTTAGAATGGAGTTGGTTAACGAACAGCCAAAAGTGGTGTACAGAAATGTTCCGCCACAGCAACAACAGCCAGTTCAACAACGATACGAAGTGGAAGAAAACTACGTTGAAAGAGTAGAAACTATCGAACAGTCAAGAGAAGTTAGAAATAATGTGGCTAAAGAGGAATCTACCGAAACAAAAATTAGAAGGTCATTTTTTGATCGCTATGTCGATAAAATCAAAGATTTTTTAGACAACGCAGAATAAAATAATAATAGACGAAAAGGATTACTATTGGCCCCAAGTCAAGAAGTAAAAAATGTATTTAATAAGAATTTCAAAACCAAAAAGATGATGAGCAACTCAGAATTTGGAAGTATTTCATTTGATTTACCAAAAAACCAATCAAATGTAATCAAGGTAATAGGTGTAGGTGGAGGCGGAAGTAACGCAATCAACCACATGTTTAAACAAGGTATTAAAGGGGTAGATTTTATCGTTTGTAATACAGATTCGCAAGCACTTCAAAATAGTGCTGTACCAAACAAAATCCAGTTAGGGATGAACTTAACTGAAGGTCTTGGAGCGGGAGCAAATCCTGATGTAGGACAACAATCTGCTATCGAAAGTATCGCTGACATCGAAAAAATGTTAGACCGTGGTACTAAGATGGTATTTATTACCGCTGGTATGGGTGGTGGAACAGGTACGGGCGCAGCTCCGGTAATTGCACAATTAGCCAAAGAAAGAGAGATTTTAACGGTTGGTATCGTAACAATTCCATTTCAGTTTGAGGGTAAAGTTCGTCAAGAACAAGCGCTTTTGGGAATCGAAAAATTACGTAAACAAGTCGATTCGTTAATCGTAATCAATAATAATAAATTAAGAGAAGTATACGGAAATCTTGGTTTTAAAGCCGGATTCTCTAAAGCGGATGAAGTTTTGGCAACAGCCTCAAGAGGTATTGCCGAAGTAATTACGCACCACTATACTCAAAATATCGATTTACGTGATGCAAAAACTGTTTTGTCAAACAGTGGAACTGCCATCATGGGATCTTCTGTAGCTACTGGTGAAAACAGAGCAAAAGAAGCTATTGTTTCAGCATTGGATTCTCCGTTGTTAAATGACAACAAAATTACAGGAGCCAAAAACGTATTGTTGCTTATCGTTTCTGGATCTAACGAAATTACGCTTGACGAAATTGGAGAAATCAACGATCACATTCAGGCAGAAGCAGGTTACAACGCAAATATTATCATGGGGGTTGGTGAAGACGAAACTCTTGGTGAGGCTATTGCTGTAACTATTATTGCAACTGGTTTTGATGTTGAACAACAAAATGAAATTGTAAATACAGAACCTAAAAAAATCATTCATACGTTAGAAGATGAGCAAAGAAGTGTTCATAATTTAACGAATAAATCGGTTACATCTTTTGATTTAAATGCTGAAACACCTACTGCGAAATCAGAGGAAAAAGTTGTTTTTGAATTAATGGAAGATGAGCCTTTTGCAAATACTCATAATCCTTTAGTTCCAACTCCTGTTGCTCCAGTTGCAGTTGCTCCAACTATCAATCAGGAAGAATTAGTGGTGATGTCAGAGTTTATCAAAAATCTTGATGTGACTTTTGAAATCGTTTCTCCAATTACAGATATCGATTTTACTATTTCATCTCCTGCTGCAGAAATTGCTCAGGAAGTAAAACCAGTTCAGCAAAGAACTTTTGAAAGAGAAGAACAAACTACTTTCTCTTTTGATTTGCCTCTTTTCAGATCTGAACCGGAAGTGAAAAAAGAACCGGTTGTTGAGGAGACTAAAATCTTGTTCGAATTATCAAACGAAACACGTAATATCAAAGTTAACGATCCTGTACAATTCGTACCGGTAACAGAAGTTGCTGAAAATGGAGTTATCAAATATTCTCTTGAAGAATATATGGAGGTTGAGGACAATTTAATGGCATCAAAACCAGTTGAAAAAGTGGTTGAAGATGTTGTTCCGGCAGAATTGAATATTCAGTTGAAACCGAAGGTTGATTTTGCTCAGGAAGCGGATTATTCAACAACTTCAAATGTTTCTCCGATGGAATTAACTATTGAAGAAACATTACGTTTGAGAGCAGAAGAAAGAAGAAAGAAACTGAAAGAATTTAATTATAAATTCCATAATAATGTTTCAAGAATTGATGAACTTGAAAAAGAGCCTGCTTACAAAAGATTAGGCATCGATCTTTCAAATAATCAGTCTAATACAACCAATTCAAGAATATCTGTTGGTACTGACAGTAATAACGATTTACAATTGCGTTCAAACAATTCATTTTTGCACGATAACGTAGATTAATTTTACATTCATAATATTAGGATAACCCGAAAATTGGATTTAATTTTCGGGTTATTTTTTTTATCTTCGCACAGAATTTTAAAATTTGACTTCTTTAATAGACTTTTAAAGTGAATCTTATTGTCGCGTTGAGTGAAGTCGAGAATAATTTCAAATAATCATATCAATATATAAGTCTTGGGCTTATTAAAATAAAATATAAAATGAGTTTACAAACATTAATCATGGACGAGATTAAAACCGCCATGAGAGCAAAAGATACCGTTGCATTAGAAGCATTAAGAGCTATTAAATCTGAAATGTTATTGGCTGCAACCGCTTCAGGTTCTAAAGAAGAATTAACAGAAGACGATGAAGTTAAATTACTTCAAAGACTAGTTAAAACCCGTAAAGAAAGCGCCAGAATTTTTACAGAACAAAATCGTCCTGATTTAGCTGAACCAGAATTGGCTCAGGTTGCTGTAATCGAGAAATTCCTGCCAGCTCAATTAAGCGAAGAAGAAGTAGAAGCAGTTGTAGCAAAAATCATTGCTGAAACTGGAGCTTCTGGAATTGCTTCAATGGGTAAAGTTATGGGATTAGCTTCTGCTCAATTAGGCGGAACTGCTGAAGGAAAAACCATTTCTGCAATTGTGAAGAAACTTTTAGTTTAAAATTCCAATAAAAAAATTCCAAATTCCAAACTTTTACAATTGGAATTTGGAATTTAAAAATTGAAATTTCAAGAATATTGACCTCGTAGTTCAACTGGATAGAATATCAGATTTCGGCTCTGAGGGTTGGGGGTTCGAACCCCTCCGGGGTCACTTAAGGGGATAATCAATTTTGATTGTCTCCTTTTTTTGTTTTAATTAGTTATGTGGGTATTTGTATGGTTTTTTACTGCTTCTAAATTTTTGA
The DNA here is from genome assembly GCF_031458035.1 of Flavobacterium aquidurense. Lineage (GTDB taxonomy): Bacteria > Bacteroidota > Bacteroidia > Flavobacteriales > Flavobacteriaceae > Flavobacterium > Flavobacterium aquidurense_C. The sequence goes on along the minus strand of NZ_JAVDXR010000007.1, from coordinate 100,347 downwards.
TCCGTTAAAATCGCTTAAAAAAACAACAAAATAGATAATAAAAACCAATAATTTGAGGTCGATATCCCATTGTGGGGTGAAATCAACTTTGATATATTTGAGCATCTTGTTTTTGAATATAATTTAGTAAATGCATACAGGAAATTAAGTGTTTTTTTTGACTTTGCTACGGTTTTCTTGATACCATTCTTTTTTAATATTGTCATTACCTGATTTACAGGAATTCTTCTATTTGAGAAAACTCCAGGGTTTATTGTTTGAATTTTTATAAATGTTATTTGTGTTTACAAAATTATAAAACCGCTTAAAATTTCTATGGTAAAATCATGGTTCATGGGAATTTGCAAAAAAATAGAAATTCAATATCGACAAGTCTTCCGAATTTGTATTAGAATATATTAAATTCATGGAACTAGAAAAAAGGTCGAGTGACCATCGATTTTCAGTCCAAAGAAGAAAAATCCATCTTATAAAAGTACAGCTTCATTATAGTCCTTTTGTTTTAATTTACTACAGAATTTAATTGGAATGTAATAACCAATAGACAGAATCTGGAAGTTAATCATCAAAGATATGTCATGGTTACCTAATAGATTATCCTACATTTTTAATTCCGAGATAGCAATTGTGAAATATCTAATATCACAATAAGTTTCCTGATAGTTCATTATAAATCAGGCTGTATTTTTCTCCAAGTTGTTTAGACAGAGATTCCGTTTAGTACTTCCTTTATTCAGGGATGGGTGATCTTTATAGAATGAATTTGCCCATTTTTCTTGCTTTTAATAAATAAAAAAAAAGACTTATCGTGTTGTTATTCAGTCTTCGATGGTCCCTTAAGAAATGAGATGTAATTTATTTTTGCCCCAAATAATAGTTGTAAATGCCTAATAAACAACCTGGAAATTAATTTTTCACTTATGAAAACTGAATTAAAAAAGTTTAATGGATTTAATTTGAAGAGTAAAATCATATTGCAAAGTTGGATTCTTCTCTTGACACTTATGATGCAGAACACTATATCTGCTCAATGTACACCAATCGGATTCGGAGATAATGTCTGGAATGTTGCGGTGTACAATGCTGGTGACGGTTATGGAGGATCTGGTGCATGGAAAGACAACTATATTGGATATTATACAGATACCAGACTTTCGTTTAGTACTGAAGATAGATGGAGTAAAGTTTCAACTCCGTCAGCTGCAAATGGAACTTCAGGTTCTCCATTTGTAAGCTGTGTTGGTCATGGTACCACTTCTAACGATTATTTCTCATTTTCCTATAAACGTAAAGGATTTCCATCAGGAACATACAGTATCAGTATGCCAGAGCATGATGATACGGCAATTTTATTGATTGACGGAAAGGAAGTATGGCGTCATGGTGGATATGATTTTGGTGGTACATTGCATCGCGATGTATGGAAAGGCAATTTGTCGGCTACCACAACGATCGAACTAAAAACAGATGAAGATGTTGGGGATGCTTTTGCTCAATTAACTTTTACGTTAATAGATCCGTTATCGGTGCTGCGTGTTACTGCCAATAATATTGGAGCATACAATCAGGGGAGTATAGATGTTTCCGGTGTATTAAACGGTCAGATAAATATATTGTCCACCGGTTTCGGAACGCTTCCAAATGGAAGTGGTGTGGTTGGAAATGCCAGTATTGTAGATGAAACTTTGTCATTGACCAGAAATACAAATAATGCAAAGGGTAGCTGGGGTTTTAAACCTTCTATTCAGCCGAATTCTTTTGAAGTAGCGTATGCTCAATATATGGGAGGCCAGGGAACCTGTGCTGCAGATGGTATATCTTTCAATTATGGAAATTTTGATTATACAGACAATCAGGGAGATGCCTTCGGCAGAACTAATGAAGGATTGTCGGTGAGTTTTAACGACAACGGATCGACGGCAAACTGGGGAATTTCGGTGTGGTATAAGGGTGTTCAGGTAGGAAATAGTTACCGTGGTGCTCCCGGGGCTTCTATTACAAACGCTTTTTTGGCGACAGGTACTTGGGTTCCTGTAAGTATTACTATTAATAGTGAAGGGCAATTGACTTTGATGCACAATAATGTGCTTATTTTTAAAAACCTGCAATTGCCATCAAATTATCTAACAGATAATAAATCGAGTTGGCAATATGCTTTTTCTTCAAGTACTTCTAGCGGTACTGCTACTAATTGCGCAGAGTATCACGCTGTAGATAATTTGCGTGTTACCGCTACTGGATACCTTGAATATTCTACTGATCAATCTTCTTGGCAAACCTCCACGCACCTTATAAGACCTGCGGGAACTTATCAGGTATATGCCCGTCAGATAGGTACAACGAATGCTTTTTCCGTAGGACTGCCAGTAACAATCGGTACGATGAGTAATCCGGGCAACGGTCTTAATTTTGACGGAGTCGATGACTTTGCAGCTGCCACAGGAACCATAAAAACACCTAATATATTCACTTTTGAGGCCTGGTTTAAAACTACGGGAACCAACGGAGGTATCGTAGGATTTAATGACGGAGTCAATGCTTACTATTGGAGTAAGTTCGTTTATATGAATGCTGGAAAAGTGAAATTTGCGGTTTGGAATGGCACCGGTCAAATCCTGACCTCTACCAAAACATACAACGATGGTCGATACCACCATGTAGCTGCCACTTTTGACGGAAGAACAATGAATCTTTATATGGATGGAGTCCTGGATAAAACCATGGCAATTACAAAAGACTCTGAGAACTTTGATGGTGTTTTAAAAATAGGCGGATTCAAAGATTGGACAAATGGTAACGGAACTACTAATCCTGCTCCAGCCTATGACTTTTTTAAAGGTACTATAGACGAGGTAAAAGTATGGAATACCGTACGTACCAAATCTCAAATAGTCAATGGAATGTTTGCAGAAATAGACCCTGCAGCGCAAATAGCAGGTAATTTGTTAGGATATTATCGTTTTAATGCTTCAACAGGCAATATATTAACTGACTTGTCAGGAAATGGGTTTCATGCCATTCTAAATAATATGACTTTGAGTGGCACCACCTCAAACTGGGTGGAAAGCTATGCCATGATAAGTCCTCAAGCATTGTCTACTACAGATATTATCCCTACAGGTTTTACAGCCAATTGGACTGCACCAGCTATAGGAACAGCTGATAATTATGTGCTTGAAGTAGCAAAAGATGCGGCATTTACTAATTTATTACCGGGTTATACCAATAAAAATGTTGGTCCCGTTACCTCATCTGTCATAACAGGATTGACGCCGGGTACGGTTTATTACTGGAGAGTTCGTGCAAACAAAGGGGCTTCAGCAGTAGTTAACCAGGGTTTTTATGCGCTTAATGCTGATAATTTAGCTAATTATGTAACAGTAAATACGGCTCCGTCGCCTATCAATATAACTTCTACCACAACAAGTACTACATTCAATTTATTAACCAATACAGGTACTGTAGTCGATCCAAATATCAGCGTCGCTACTGATATAAATATTACAGGTTTTAACGTGGTAATATCAGATGGTATGCAAAATGGAGATGTTTTGTCTTGTTCTGGTATAACATTCCCATATAACGGTATAGCAGCTCCAACTTATGATTCAACTAAAGGAATGCTGCTTTTCACCGGTAGCGCAACTGCAGCCAACTGGCAAACGGTTTTGCGAAATGTAAAATTTATGGGGTATAAAAATGGAATAGGCAACAGAACTATTACTTTTTCTGCCGGATCATTGCCTTCGTTTAACGGTCACTTCTACGAAGTTGTAAATGCTGGTGCTAATATAACATGGACAAATGCTAAAACTGCCGCGGAACTTAGATCAGCTCTTAACTGTAAAGGGTATTTGGCAACCCCAACAACGGCAGCTGAGAACGTCTTTCTTAAACAAATATTGACTCCGCAATCCGCATGGATCGGAGCTAGTGATGCCTATTCAGTTATTAATGCGTGTTCGACCAAAGCTTATTATCTGAGCCAAACGTATTCAGAAGGGAGATGGTATTGGGTAACCGGGCCGGAAGCAGGGACACAATTTGCACAAAGCAATTATCCGTCTGTAGCGGCTACTGGCCAATATAATGGCAGTTGGGCTCCTAATGAACCTAATAACTCCACTTCAAATGGTACTACCGAAAACTTTGCAGGATATTATAGTAATACATTCGGAACATGGAATGATTTTACAGATAGCAACACTTATGTAAATTATTATATAGTTGAATACGGTGGTCTAAGTACCGACCCTGTACAAAAATTGACAAATTCGGTAAACTTAAATGTTACCGCTGCAGAGCCGGGCAATGCCTTAAGTTTCGACGGAAGTGGCGATTATGTTACAATGCCAAGAAATCCTCAGGATGATTTTACAATCGAATTTTGGATGAAAACCACTCAGGCTGGTGCTGCTGCAGGTAAATTATGGCATGAAGCAAGCGGAATAATCGGTTCGGAAATATCTGGTGTAACAAATGATTTTGGAATTGGTATAGTAAATAAGAAAATTTCTTTTGGTGTTGGAAACCCAGAATACACCCTTTATTCAAACGCTGATGTCAATACTGGCAGATGGGTGCATGTTGCCATTACAAGAGCTAAAACTTCTGGTTTAATGCAAATATATATTAATGGTGTTCTTGATGCTTCTTATACTCAGGGAAATCATAATTCTCTAAATGCTTCTGCCAGTTTATATTTAGGAACTATTTTAGGTGCAGCTCCTGCAAATTTTTATAATGGTCTTTTGGACGAAGTTAGAATTTGGAACTATGTTCGGTCAACCCAAGAAATTCAAGCGAATTATAAATCTCTTGTACCAAATAATGCCGCAGACGCAACGAATCCTACTACTAAATATCTGATAAACTACTATAGCTTTAATCAAGGGGTATCTGGAGCTGCTAATCCAGGAAATACAATTTTGTACGATCAAACAACCACTAAAAGTAATGGAACTTTAACTGGTTTTGCCTTAAACGGAGCAACATCAAACTGGGAGGAGAGTTTTGCTATGGTGGTGCCTGCCACAATACCAGCTACTAAGACATATTCGCTTGGCTTTACGGCCAACTGGACTTCTTCAGTAGTAGGCAAAGCTGATAATTATCTTTTAGATGTATCAACAGATCCAAATTTTGGAACTTTTATTAGTGGTTATAATGGTAAAAATATAGGTAATGTGACATCTTATGACGTAAATACGGCATTGGCGGTAAATACTACTTATTACTATAGAGTACGTTCAGATAAATCGACTGTAACTGTGGTTGCCAATACAGGCCAATATTCCAATGTGACGTCAATAAAAACAGGTACAACAGAAACCTTAGTAGCTACAGAGGCTTCTGATAGAACTTCTACCAGTTTTGTGGCCAATTGGTCTAATCCACCTTTGCATAACATTCAGTCATATACTCTTGAAGTGGCAACAGACAATGCTTTCACTCATCCTGTGACAGGTTCGCCTTTTACAGTTTCGGGAACTTCAAAAGAACTTACGGGTGCTGCTAATGGTATATTGGCAAATACATTTTATTATTATCGCGTAAAAGCGACTGGCTATAACGATTCTAATATAATTACAACCAGCACCAATGCTCCTTTTGCAACAATTACGACCTCTGCAAATACGATCGTTTGTAAGGATGATACTGTTTTGCCTGTTATTACTTTTACAGGTTCAGGTAGTGCACGCCCTTATACTTTTGAATATACAATTAATGGAGGAACGAGCAAAACAGTTTCGACTACTTCAGATTCTGATACGGTTGATGTAACAGTTCCTACTGGTACAGATGGTAAATTTGTTTATGCTTTGGTAAGAATTACGGATTCAAATAGCCCAACTCCGGGAACAAATCTTCAATCAGGGAATAAGACGATCATAGTGAATCCACTACCAACAGTTAGTTTAACTGCGCAAACAGAATTGGATTCACAAGCTACTATAGTTTGTGCAGAAACAGATGTAACGTATACGACTGAAGCAGGGCAAAATAATTATATTTGGTCTGTGCAAGGTACAGCAGGCGTTGATTACACTATAATATCAGGTGGAACTTCACTACTAGATAATACAGTTACCTTAAAATGGATGACAGCAGGCGATAAAACAGTTACAGTTAAGTACACAGATACTGTTAACGGATGTCTTGCAACGATTCCTGCGACTACTACAGTAACTGTTACAGCACTTCCTGTCGTGACGCCAATTACAGGTCCATCTGAAGTATCTCAAGGATTTAACGCTCATTTACAAAATAATACTCCTGGTGGGATTTGGAGCACGTCTGATCAGGGAATTGCGCCAATCAGTCCTGACGGAACAATTACAGGAGTAGATTTAGGAACAGCTATTATCAGCTACACGGTAAATACCGGAGGCTGTCCAAAAACAGTGACACACAGTATTACGGTAGAAGAGGCTCTTCCACCAGCTATAGTTTCTTTTACACCAGCTATGGGATTAGCCGGAAACACAATAACTTTAGCAGGAACTAATTTATCAGGTGCTACAGAGGTTCTGATTAATGGTATACCGACAGCGTTTACAGTAGATTCTAAAAACAGCATAACGATTACGGTGCCTAATGGAACCGGCGCCGGAAAGATTGAAGTAACTACTCCGGCAGGAACAGCAGTTAGTTCAACTGATTTTACTTTTATTGTTTTGACATCAGCCCCAGTAATAACCTCTTTTAATCCAGTAAATATTTGTCAGGGAGGAAACGTAATTATTAGCGGTATAAATCTTACCGATGCAACAGCTGTAAAATTAGGAGGAACTTTAGCGACTAATTTCACAGTAGATTCAGATACACAAATAACAGTAAACGGTATAACAGGTTCTTCTGGAGATGTTGAGGTTACTACAGCAGGTGGAACGGCTTTAGCGCCAGGATTTATTCTGGACCTGCCTTCTGTAGCCGGTTCTATTTCTGGGGAAGCAACAGTATGCGCAGGAAAAAACTCAACAGTATTAACTTTAAATGATTATAGGGGTTCAATACAATGGCAGTCTTCATCTGACAATATTACTTTTGCAGACATTTCTGGAGAAACTGCATCGACTTATACGGCGACCAATCTTACTGCTACAACTTATTACAAAGCTGTAGTCTCAAGCGGAGTATGTATTGATACAACAAATCCGGTAACGATAACAGTTAGTCCAGCTGTAGTAGCAGGGACTATTACGGGAGGGGGAACTGTTTGTAATGGAACTAATTCTACAATTCTGACATTAGACGGAAACGATGGTGAAATTCAGTGGCAATCTTCAACAGATGGAAATACTTTTACCGATATTTCGGGAGAAAATAGTACCACTTACACAGCGGTAAATCTTACTGAGACAACTTATTACAGAGCTGTAGTGGGTAATGGAAATTGTTTTTCGAATACTCCGGTCAAAACAATCTCAATAGAAACTACTCCTCCAACAGTTGTTACTAAAAACATCACTGTATATTTAAATGACTCAGGCACTGCTTCTATTCTTCCAGCTGATATAGATAATAACAGTACGGGAAGTTGTGGAATTGCCAAAAGAAGCCTTGATATAAGTGACTTTAACTGTTCAAATAAAGGAGCCAATACCGTAACGCTGACTATAACGGATTTAGGTGGTAATACGGCTACTAAAACTGCAATTGTAACTGTAGTTGATAATATCAAGCCAACTATTACAGCTCCGGCGGCTTTAAGGATGAATGTAACTTCGGGTTGTGAAGCTACAGGAGTAGCTTTAGGAACTCCGGTAAGGGCAGACAATTGCTCGGTTGCTTCAGTAAGTAATAATGCGCCAACAACATTCCCAATTGGAGATACTACCGTAACATGGACGGTCACAGACGAAAGTGGTAATACAGCAACTGCAACCCAAATAGTTACCATAACGGATAACATTTTACCAACAATAACGGCTCCTGCAGCAGTAAGTGTGAATGTAACTTCAGGCTGCGAAGCTATAGGAGTAGCTTTAGGAACTCCTGTTACGGCAGACAATTGCTCGGTTGCTTCAGTTGAAAACAATGCGCCAACCTCTTTCCCAATAGGTGATACTACTGTGACGTGGACAGTGACAGATGGAGCTGGTAATACAGCTTCAGCAACTCAAATCGTAACAGTAGTTGATAATATAAAACCAACCATAATAGCTCCTGCAGCAGTAGGCGTTAATATAACTTTGGGTTGTGAAGTTTCAGGAGTAGCTTTAGGAACTCCTGTTACGGCAGACAATTGTTCGGTAGCTTCAGTAGATAACAATGCTCCAGGTGTTTTCCCGATAGGAAATACTACAGTAACCTGGACAATTACAGACGGAAGTGGTAATACGGCGACTGCAACCCAAATTGTTACCGTAACTGACAATATCTTACCAACAGTTTCTACTAAAAATGTTACTGTTTCTTTGGATGCCACAGGTAAATTGTCTATCACTGCGGCAGATATAAATAATAACAGTACTGATAATTGCGAAATTGCTTCCATGAGTGTTAGTCCAAGTAACTTTACTTGTTCGAACAAAGGGGTAAACACTGTAACATTAACGGTAACTGATGTAAACGGAAATATAGCTACTGGCACCGCAACTGTAACAATAATAGATGATATTTTGCCGATAGTTTCGACTAAAGATATCACGGTATCTTTAGATGCTACAGGGAATGTTTCTATTGTTGCGGGAGATATCAATAATAACAGTACTGATAATTGTGAAATCGCTTCAATGAGCATTGATAAAAACAGCTTTAGCTGTGCTGACAAAGGTGCCAATACAGTTAAATTGACCGTCACAGATGTCAATGGTAATACGGCTACTAATACTGCAACGGTAACAGTAGTTGATAGTATTATGCCGACAGTTTTAACTAAAGATATTAGCGTGTCTTTGGACGCAACAGGAAATGTTTCTATCGCTGCTGCTGATATCGATAATAATAGTACAGATAATTGTGGAATCGCTACAATGAGCGTTTATCCAAATCTTTTTAGCTGTGCCAATATCGGTGTAAACACGGTAACATTGACAGTTAAAGACCAAAGTGGTAATACAGCCACGAAAACTGCAATTGTTACTGTTTCTGATACTACTTTGCCAACCATAACTGCTCCGGCACCAGTGAGTGTGAATGTAACTTCAGGTTGTAGAGCTAGTGGCGTATCGTTAGGAACTCCTGTAACGTCAGACAATTGCTCGGTAGCGTTGGTAATTAATAATGCTCCAACGACTTTCCCAATAGGAAACACTACTGTAACATGGACGGTATCAGACAAAAATGGTAATACCGCTACTGCAACTCAAATTGTAACAGTAGTTGACAATATCAAGCCGACTATTACAGCTCCGGCAGCGGTACACGTGAATGTGACCTCGGGTTGCGAGGCTGCAGGAGTGGCTTTAGGAACTCCTGTTACGGCAGACAATTGTTCAGTAGCTTCAGTAGTTAATGATGCACCAACGATATTTCCAATCGGAAATACTACCATAACATGGACAGTAACAGACAGAAGTGGTAATACTGCAACTGCTACTCAAACTGTAACAGTTGTAGACAAGATCAAGCCAACTATTACAGCTCCTCCAGCGATAAGTATAGATGCACTTTCAGGTTGCGAAGCTACTGGAGTAGTTTTAGGAACTCCTATTACGGCAGACAATTGTTCAATAAGTTCAGTAGTAAATGATGCTCCGGCAACCTTCCCGATCGGAAATACTACAGTAACATGGACAGTAACAGATGCAAGTGACAATAAAGAAACGGCAACTCAGATAGTTACTGTAACAGATAACATTTTGCCAACAATAACAGCTCCTGCAACAGTAAGCGTGAATGTAACTTCAGGATGCGAAGCTATAGGATTAAATTTAGGGACTCCTGTTACATCAGACAATTGTTCAGGAAGTACAGTAACGAATAATGCTCCTGCAACATTTCCAATCGGAAATACTACAGTAACATGGACAGTAACAGACAAAAGTGGGAATAAAGCAACTGCGACACAAATGGTAACAGTCTCTGATACTATTTTACCAACAATAACAGCTCCCGCAACAGTAAATGTGAATGTAACTTCAGGTTGCGAAGCTACAGGAGTAAATTTAGGAACTCCTGTTACATCAGACAATTGTTCAGGAAGCAAAGTAATCAATAATGCTCCGGCAACATTCCCAATCGGAAATACTACAGTAACATGGACAGTAACAGATAAAAGCGGGAATACTGCAACTGCGACTCAAACGGTAACGGTAGTTGACAATATCAAGCCGAGTATCACTGCTCCGGCAGGGGTAAGTATAGAGGCAATTTCAGATTGTGAAGCTACAGGAGTAGTTTTAGGAACTCCTGTAACGTCTGACAATTGCTCAGTAACTTCAGTAGTGAATGATGCTCCGGCAACGTTCTCGATCGGAAAAACTATAGTAACGTGGACGGTTACAGATGCAAGTGGCAATAAAGCAACTGCGACACAAATGGTAACGGTAGTTGATAATATTAAACCGACTATTACCGCTCCTGCAGCAGTAAGTATGGATATTGCTTCGGGCTGTAGAGCTAGCGGAGTATCTTTAGGAACTCCGGTAACGTCAGACAATTGCTCGGTAGCGTTAGTAGTTAATAATGCTCCAACCACTTTCCCAATTGGAAATACGACTGTAACATGGACAGTATCAGACAAAAATGGTAATACAGCTACTGCAACTCAAATTGTAACAATAGTTGACAATATCAAGCCAAATATTAAAGCTCCTGCAACGGTACAGGTTAATGTAACTTCGGGTTGCGAAGCTATAGGGGTAGCTTTAGGAACTGCTGATACAACAGATAATTGCTCAGGAAGTTCGGTAATGAATAATGCTCCGGCAACGTTCCCAATCGGAAATACTACCGTAATATGGACAGTAACAGACAGAAGCGGTAATACTGCAACTGCGACTCAAATTGTAACAGTGGTTGACAATATGAAGCCGAGTATCACTGCTCCGGCAGCAGTAAGTACAGGTGTAACTTCAGGTTCTGAAGCTTCAGGAGTAGTTTTAGGAACTCCTGTAACGGCAGACAATTGCTCTGTAGCTTCAGTGATTAATGATGCTCCAAAAACATTCCCGATAGGAAATACCACTGTAACATGGACAGTAATTGACGGAAGCGGAAATAAAGCAACCGCCACTCAAATTGTAACCGTGATGGATAATACTTCCTCAACTATCATTGCTCCGCCAAAGGTAAATGTAAATCTAACCTCGGGTTGTGAGGCTTCAGGAGTTGTTTTAGGAACTCCAGTAACAGCAAACAACTTCTCGGTACAATCTGTTGTCAATGATGCACCGAAATCATTTCCAATAGGGACTACTACCGTAACATGGACAGTTACAGATAAGGAAGGAAATACTGCACACGCCACACAATTGGTTGAGGTACGTGACCTTATAGTACCAACTGTTTTAACTAAGAATATCACTGTATTCTTAGATGAATCAGGGAATGCTACAATTAATGAAGATGATATAAATAATGGTAGTTTCGATAATTGTGGTAACGTATCATTGAAATTAAGCAAGAAAATATTTAACTGTAATGATACCAATAATGATGTTGCTACTATAGTGACTGTTACTTTGAGTGCAACAGATAAAAGCGGAAATACAGCTACAGCCAAAGCAAATGTTACAATTGTCAACAATTTTGGAGATAATGATAATGACCACATCAAAGACAATTGTGATGATGATGATGACAATGACGGTATTTTGGATGTGAATGATAATTTCCCTCTGATTTCTAATAATACATTGGTTGACACCGATCATGACGGAATAGACGATTCGATAGATACCGACGACGATAATGATGGTATTCCTGATACAGAAGACAATTCTCCTTTAATTCCTAACCCTGACCAAAAAGACAGGGATAATGATGGTAATGGAGATGTTACCGATACAATTAAAGTCCTGCCGTCAGAAGCAATTACTCCAAATGGTGATGGTATTAATGATACCTGGGTGATTCATAATATAGAAAAATACCCTGGTACTATAGTTCATGTTTACAACCGTTTGGGTCAGGAGGTTTTTAACGCAAAAAATTATCAAAATGACTGGAATGGTAATAAAAATGAAGGAAGGCTTTTAGAAACAGGGTCTTATTATTACCAGATTGATTTAGGAGGTGATGATACCATTGACCTTAGAGGGTGGCTATACATCACACAATAATTATAAAAATGAGAAGGATGAAAAAAATGAATTATGTATTGACAGGTATGTTGCTTTTTATAGGGAGCAATCTTTTTGCCCAACAGGAAATTAATTTTACAATGTATCGTTACCACATGAACATGATAAACCCAGCTTATGCTGCTATAGATGATGAAACTATGGCAGTAATTAGTTATCGTGACCAATGGAGTGGGGTTGCAGAAGCTCCAAAATCTCAGGCAGTTTCTTTTTCCACTCCGCTGGGAAGAAATCTGGGAATAGGTGTTTCTGTTGTAAACGATAAAACGTTTATAGAAAAACAAACTTTTTTGGGAATTGATGTTTCCTATAAATTACAAATAGGAGCAGAACAAAATATCTATTTTGGAATTAAGGCAGGCGGAAATTCATTTAATGTGAACGCATCAGGACTGAACACCTACAACATTCAGGCTGACCCGGCTTTAGGAGACATTAGTAGCTTTACGCCTAATGTAGGAGCGGGAGCAGTACTGAAAGGCAACGGCTATTTTGTTTCATTTTCTGTACCAAGAATCCTGAGTATGGAAAGTGCGAAAACAGATGCCGGGTATGCCAGCGTTATTACAGACAGACCTCAATTTTACCTTAGTGGAGGATATGATTTTATTTTGAACGAGACATTTGTTTTAAAGCCAACGATGTTAATGCGATATGTTAGCAAAAGTCCGGTTTCTATAGATTTGACGACATTACTACAGATAAACAATATATTTGAAATTGGAGCTTCATACCGAACAGACAAGGCGTTAGCAGCAATTGCAGATTTTACAATCAATAAACGTTTAACGTTCGGATATGCATATGAAGTAAGTACAAGACCAGAGTTGGCCAGCGCAAGAGCAACAAACGAATTTGTGTTAAAATTTACGTTTAATTAATTTGTGATTAGTGGCCTATCAATATTAATGACTTTCTTGTTGGCGTGTAAATTGAAATAATTACAATTTTAAGCCAAGGTAGAGTATTACTCTAGCATTTGATTAATATTGGGTGTGTTAACTTAGCATTGAGTTAGTTAATAACAAAAAGCTTGTAATTCTTGATTTTTGTTAGTCAAAAAAACAATACATTATATGAAGAAGCCTTAAAAAATGCTTTTGTTATAAGATGTCCTAAAAGGTTCGGATTTTGTACTTCCAAGTTCACCTTTAAAAAGCCTGCAAACTATATATTTTGCAGGCTTTTTTACTCTCTAATGCACTTCATTTGCCTTCAATACCCGTAGAATATTTCCGCCAAGAATTTTATTGATATCTTTTTTAGAATATCCTCGTTCGATCAGGGCTTTTGTAATTAAAGGGTAAGTGGTGACATCATCTAATTGTTGTGGAGGCAGTACGATCCCGTCAAAATCTGAGCCAATACCAACATAATCGATACCTACTAATTTTATGATGTATTCAATGTGATCCATAACCAATGAAAAAGGAGCTCTTAATTTATCAGAATCCTGTTTGTATTTGATGTGAATCATTTCTTCGGCTATGTTTTCATTTTTTGTTGCAGCTGTTAAAGAATCTAATTCTGCTTTATGACTTTCCATAAAATCATCTTCTCTTTTTTTTACCGTTGGATCAATAAAACCCGAATTAAAATTGATTTGGATAACACCATTATTTTTGGCGATTGCCTTAATTTGGTCGTCTTTTAAATTTCTTTGAACGGGGCATAGCTGATATACAGAACTATGAGATGCAATAATTGGCTTTGAAGTGGTTTCCATTACATCCCAAAATGTTTTTTCACTAACATGAGAAATGTCAACCATCATTCCAATTTTATTCATGTGCTGCACCACTTTCTTCCCAAAGTCAGACAATCCTTTTCCTTTGAACTCCGGTTTAGTTTTTTCGTCAAAAGCGCTTGTTGCCCAATCTGTCGAGTTATTCCAGGTTAATGTAATATATCGTGTACCGCGACTGTAAAAAATGTCGATATTTTCAAGGCTATTTTCAATTTGATGGCCGCCTTCAAGTCCGATTAGGGCCGCAATTTTATTTTGCTTTACGACTTTTAAAAGTTCTTTTACGTTGGCAACTTTTACAATTTTGTCTGGATTTCTTTTGATTGCGGCATCGAGACTATCAATCTGGCGATTGGCGAATGCAAAAGGATTTCTTTGATTGCCATCGCTCCAAACAGAAAAAAATTGAACATCTACGCCACCAGTTTTTAGTCGGGATAGATCAGTATGGGTTTTGCCTTTTAAATCTGAATCTAACGCAAAATCGTATTGCATGACTTTGGTCAGGAAATCATTGTGCGTATCGACGAGAATTGCTTTTTTATGAATATCCTGATAAGATTGCGCATTAGCGTTATTCACTAATAAGGTTAAGATTATAAATGATTTTATCTTCATTTTGTCAGTTTTGTAAAAGTTAGTTCCCGTCTTAGATTCAGATTTAAATATAAAACTAATTTTAATATGTAGATGAATTTGAAACCGTTATTGTTTAATTCTGAATAAAGTAATTCTGTTTATGAAGTAATGAAAAAACGTAAAAGTTCTTGTCTAGCCCCGATAGCAGCGGTATCTCCCGATTTAGAAAAACAAGGCTTTTTAGCCGTAGTTTTTGTTAATCGGGAATATAGCGGATAGCGGGACAAAACGTATTTTGAAAACGAAATTCTTGTGCTCCAAATAAAAAATACGGATAAGAAAAAAGGTCTTAATAAACATACTTTCATATGTCAATTAAAAACCTTTTTCAGTAAAATGAATTCAATAATTAATCAATCACAACTTCTGCAAGGTTTTGATTTTCTTTGATTTTACCTAGCTGAATCGTTTGTAATTTTCGTTCTGTAACGCCGTTTTTAGACGTATAAATTTCCACCATAACGGTTGTTGGGCCATTTTCAGTCAGAGCTCTTTCGCCAAAATAATTCGATTTGATAATGTATTTTCCTTTCACGGCATTTCTCAATAAATATTGTTCCGGTCCATAACCTTGCGTGAAATCTTTCGAGAAACGGGCACCAATTTCAGTATCTCTGTGACCATAAAAACATTCTTCGTTCGTTGGTTCAATAACATTAAGATCAATATCGGTATCCATTTGATTCCAGTTTAAAATAATGCGGATGGCAACGGGCATTTTATCCAGATATTTTTTGTCCAGTTTGTCCGTTTTAATGCTGCTGTGGTCCTGAATCATTCTGTTCAAATCCATTAAAATAATATCTTCGACACCAGAATATTGTCCGCTCATTTCGCCAAAATAATTTACTTCCAAGGCTTTGAGCAACTCATCAAAAGCAGCTTGATATTCTTTGTTATCTTCAAGAGTCAAAGCCAAATCGCGATGTGCCTGTGGTTCCTGTTCTCTCCATTTTGCTACTTGGTTTGCAGTAAACAAAGCATCGTCGTACGTTTGCCACTGACGTAAAACATAAGTCAGCGATTTGTATAATTGATGATTTTCTAATCCTAAATCGGCAATGTTGCTCAATACTAAAAAGGCTTTTTCTTTTTGTCCATTATCATAAAAGAAATTGGCTACATCAAAATAAAAGTTAGGATTGTTAATTTGGTCGTCGCGCAACTCAAGATACAGACTGTAACGTTTTTCAGCAGGCGTGTTGGCTAACGCTTTCAGATAAATTCTGTCCGGATTCCAAGTGTTTACTTTTGTAAGTTCTGAGCTGGAATAACCAACAGTAACATCTAAATTAGCATCTACAACATTTTGATTTTGAATTGCATTGTCAGAAACAGGCGCATTGCTAACCGCAACTCCGGCAACTTTACCGGCCAACACTTTTTCAACGTTCATGTTTGGAGCCGAAATACTTTCTGAACGCAACATCATTACAGAAGCAGCGGTATTACTTCTCTTTTCTTTTCTATCTGCGACTTCATCTTCTTCATCATCTTCATGCTGACTTCTTTTTATTCCCATTGCTGTAGTAACTACAACTTCGGATAATTGCTGATGTGCGTCTTTTAGAGTGATATTGTAATTTCTTCCGCTTCCAACCCTAATTTCTTTGCTGTCCATTCCAATAAAACTAATCTGAAGTATATCGCCATTGGCAACATCAATCCCAAATTTGCCGTCAAAATCTGTAGTAGTGCCACGACGAGTGCCTTTTACAACAATAGTAGCTCCAGGGACAGGACGACCGCTTTGATCTAAAACAACGCCCCTGGCATTGCCGGTAATTGTGCTGATATTTTTTGAATTCTTTGTAACAGGCACCGGTTTCGGAATATTGTATTTAGTGTTTTTATTCCACCAGATTTTAAGCTGTTCGTAATAACTTGCCACATTTTCCCAATTGCTGTATTTTTTTGCCTGAGCGCTTGCCAATTGTTGCTTCATGATATTGTCAAATTCTGCTCGTAATTCTGCTGGCGGAATAATATCATATTGAATATAATCGTGCAGACTTTCCAAAACAATCAGCGAAGTATTTTGAGTTACGATGCCGTAACGTTTTCCAAGAGTTTCAATTTCGTCAGCATTTGTTTTGTACTGAATTTCGAGATTTGCAATTTTCTTTTGCGCCCACAATTTTTCGATACTAATTTCTCCCGAAACCGGAATTGTAGCATCAATATGGATTGTTTTTTCTAAAACAGGTTTTTCGTCATAACCAAAAAGCAATACCACATCATTAGAATTTTTTAATGAAATTCCGGCAATGCTAAAGCTTCCCGAAACCGGCGTTCCGGCCATAGGATATAAATCGGTAATCAGATAATTTTCTTTGATTCCAAGGAATTTTAAACTCTGATACATTAATTTATCATAAGCCTCTTCAGTTTTTAACTGATTCAGGTTGATGAAATTTCCGCCCGTTTTTATCGCATTATAATTCAAAAAAGCATAATCAGATGAACCAAGCGAACTGATGGTGTAAATTGGTCTTTTGGTCGTGGCCAATAGGTTTGAACTCAAAGAAGATAATCCGTCAGTAAAAAATAAATATTCATCGTGAGCAGGCAATTTGATTTTTGAGAATCGGGTTCCGCCATCATAAACCACATTTTCGAGAACAGATTTCAAGGCAGTCCAATCGCCATTTTTTATTACATAAGTATTCTTTTTTTCAAAATTATATCCAGAAAAATATAAGGTTACCGACACATTTTTCAATTGATTGAAATACGCATCCAATAATTGAATTTCTTTTTTAAGGTTTCGGTTTTTGCAGCTTAAAGAAACATCCCAAATCAAACCAATTGAATTCGGGTTTTTCTTTAGAATTTTAGGATTATCCAAAATCGTATTGGCATAAAAATAATGCTGATCGTCAACACTCTGAGCCACGACACTCGGGATTTCAGCACGGATAGGAATCGTAATAACTAATTTATTCTTAAGCTGATAATTCTCTTTTTTAACCGAAGTCAAATAAGCCTGATTCTGATTTTCCAACGCCAGAATTCCTTCATCATTTGTAATCGTTGGTGCCGCGGTTGCCCCCATAACCGCGACATTCAACTCAAAAATATCTAATTTTCCAGAATAATTGCTCAACATTTGATACGATAAATGAGTAGCATCAAAACTGTTTAATTCCTGTTCGTAACCAATAATTACAATGCGCTCTTTTCCCGGCATCAAAGGATAAATTCGGGTTCTAAAATTATTTCCTTCCACTTTTTCAAGCAGTCCCGGATCGACACGACGATGTTCAACAGCTTCAAAAACCTGTTTTCCCTTGTTTTTATTTACCGGAACGGCTTCACGCATTTTTCCGTTAATATCAATGGCATATCTTGAAACTGAAACGCCTTCCGGCAACGGAAACAGTAATTCGGCTTCCATTTGGCGGTTCGTTCCGTTAAAAAAGTGCATTTCGGTTGTGGTGTAAGCAATATTACCCACGATTTTTACGGCAACTTTTAGCTGGTTCAGGCGAACCAAAGAAGAATCTTTACCTTTTACATTCAGTTGCGGACTTTGAGCCTGAGTAAAAAATCCAACGAATAACAGCGAGATTAGAAGTACGTTTTTCATAAAGTATAGTTTTAAGTTTTCCAGAAGAAACTCCTCTATCTTTATAGAGCACTATTTTTATAAAAAGGTTGGGAACGAGATATAATTTTCAATATTTTTTTCAGGAGCTATTTCCCGCTATCCATTTCAATCTTTTACTTTTTAAAGAAAAAAGTAAAAGGATTTCCATTTCTATCGGGTCTAGGGCACTCATTTTCAAAAGAAGTATTTTTTTAAAATTGTAAGAGATGATTTTATTTAAAAAGATCATTCCTTTCACATAGTAGTTAATATGCTTTAAATAAGTGAAACAAATTTGTAAAAATTTTCTATGCCAATGATAATTGAAATAGTTGACTTCTTTTTATCCAAAAAAAACACAATTCAAATTGGCTTGCAGGTTTCTGAAAAAACATCAGCATTATTCCTCAAGAACTTTCTCAGTATCCACAGCATTATTTTCCTGATAGAGTTTTTTGCCAATTTCACCGCTGTCGCCTAAAGCCCGTCCTTTAATCAGCCAGGCAATTCCAAACGCAAAAAGAGAAAGCGCCTCAAGTAGTAAAGTAGAATATCGGAACAATTTAAAAGTTTCAGAAATTGGTACGAGAACTAGAAAAACAATAATCGAATAACCGCAAAAACGGTAAATATTGTTTTCGTTTAAAATACTTTTTGGGTCTCGGGTTTCGTTTTCCTGTCCAATCGTAAAAACATTGATGGCCAGTAAAGCCATAATCAGAAAAAGCAGACCCGCAAAACCATAATGAAGCCAGCCAAGCCATTTTTCAGGATACGGAATAAAAGTGTAAATTTTAGTCGCAAAATCATCCGGGTTCATGGGAAACAACGCTACACCAATGGCCATAATTCCGGCAATATTGGTAAGTAAATTGTCGTTTTTCCAGACAGAAATATTGCCGTGCCCTTTGTAACGTATCAAAAATAATCCGACAGCAGCCAATATTCCTGTGAAAATCTCCCTGAGATTGGTGTAATAATAATTGCTAATCGAAGGCTGAGGCTCAGTTTTAAAAAAAGAAATAAATGACAACCCAACCAAAAGTATCGGAAGACTTATACCCAAATATCCAATAGCGCGCCTGATTCGTCTGTAGGTAAAAATATCATAACCTTCAATTTTAATCTTTTTGCTGTCTATCTTCATAATCAATCGAATTTGATTTTTAGGAAGATAAAGTTAAGAGATTATTTTAAAAGTATTTGAAATGGAGTACTTAATAATGGTTTTCGAAAAAAGTCAGGAAAATGAAAAAATCCGTCTTAACCCGCGTCATCCGTGTGCTATGAAACAAGTATTCAAAACTTATTTTCTAGAAAATAAATTCTCCACCACCCAAGCCGGACCAATCATTAAAAACTGAAGATCTTTTAAGAAAGAAGGCTTTTTGCCCTCGATATTATGTCCGTAGAATTGTCCAATCCAAGCGATTACGAAAACGCCGATAGAAAACATCCATAAAGGCACAAACTGTCCGATATAATAATTTACAACCAGACAAATTGCAGAGAAAATGGCAATCTTGAACGCCATTGCAACCGATAAGCGAATGTAGAAAATGAGTACAAAAAGCAATACAACAACCGCCCAGTTTTCGATAATTGGCGCGTTTAGTTTTAAAGTGTCGGAGATTATTCCACTCGGAATACTCATCAGTAAACCAACGATAGAAAAGTAAATTGCAGGCACACAAACATAGTGAATCGCCTTGTTTTTTGGGTTCTGATGACTTACAGCATATTCTGCAAACCATTGGTCTAGAGTTCTCATCTTTTTGGTTTTAAGGTTAGTTGCGTAAATCTAATAATTTTTTCTTCAGTTAGTCATCGGCCTACAAGAATTATACAGCTAATTAAAAGATGTTATTAGTATCTGTAACCTGAATTAATTTTTGGAATCGGCTTCTGTCAAAATCAATTCGGCTCGCTTTAACCGCAATCGGAAAATAGACGCCTACGTTTGAATTCATTTTTAGTTTACTTACTCCATTGGTAGAAAAATCCAGTTTACCATCGGCGATTTCGTTTAGGCCTGCCACAAAAGCAGCGGTTACAGTATAATCAGTATCAATATCGACCACCAGATTTTGGGCAAAAACAGTTCCTGTTGTCAGTAAAATATAATTGTGGTTGATGTTTTTTAAAAGAGAAGGATTCGGATGTAGAAAATCGGCCCCGTAAAAATATTCCTCAAGGTTTCCAATCGCATATTCTTTGGTAACTGAATTTTCATAGCTGATTGTAACTGTTTTTCCCGATTTTATTTGCGAAGTGATTTCAAATGTTCCGAGTCCCAACGTTTTTAAAATTTCTCCCAAAAGTGTAATTCCGATATTAAATCCGTACTCATCTTTTTTAGTATAATCGACGTTCAACGCCACGTTGTCAATTTCAGTTAAAACAATATTACTTTTAAAAGCATGGGAGATATTCTCATAATAAAGCTGAGCCTCATCAAAAGGTTTTTTTAGCCATAATTGCAATGGTTTATGATTTCTGACCGGGCCTTCGATTAAGTCATAACCTTGTTCGCTTAAAAATGTTGTAAGTTTCATTCTTCAGTAATTTAAAATGAATAGTAGTTTGGGTTGTTTCTATGATTATTTAATCTAATGTCTTCATTTACAGGATTTAGACTTACAAATTTATTAAATAATTATAAGTTAATTCGCAATTTTATGATTCATTTAAGTGTTATTGTCTGATAAATAGCGAGTTAAGAAAATGATGAAGAATTAAAGCAAAAATTGTGAATATCTATTTCGAAAATAGCTGATTTTATTTCCGTTAAAATTTATCTTTGGCAACCTTAAAATAGAAAAAGATGAGCGCAGTTTGGTACGAATGCAAAGTAAAATATCGAAAAACAGATGATATTGGAACACAAAAGGTTACGACAGAACCTTACTTGGTAGACGCCATATCATACACAGAAGCCGAGAGCAGAATTAATGAAGAAATGGCAGCTTATGTAAGCGAAGAATTCAAAATCACGAATATTAAAGTAGCCAATTACGCCGAGATTCACCCGTTCGAAAATGCCGATCGTTGGTTTAAATCGAAAGTTTCTTTAATTGCTTTTGACGAAGAAAGTGGGAAAGAACGTAAAACAAATATGTACTTGTTAGTGCAGGCAAATGATGTAAAAGAGGCCTATGACAACACGGTTACAGTAATGAAAAACACTATGGGAGATTACACCATTCCGGCTATTTCAGAATCGCCAATTATGGATGTTTTTCCATATTTTAGTGGGGAAGAAGGAGATTTAGAACAAATCGAAAGATTCAATGCACTAAAAGGCTCAAAACCTGAATTAGTGGCCGTAGGAGATATGGGCGAAAATGTAGAAGATTTGGTTGAAGTTGATAATGAATAATTTATCAAAATGATGATATAAAGAGGGCTTTTTAGTCCTCTTTTTTTGTTTTATAAGGAGCTATTTCCTGCTGTCCGCTTTATCTTTTGTGGCTCCCGAAGCCTCTGGACCGCCACAAAAGGATGTCGCTTCCATCAGGGCTAGGACATTCGTTTTCATGAGATAAATTATAGTTTGTTATAGTTAACCATTAACCATTAACAATTTACAATTAATAATTATATTCAAAAACCCCATCCCATAAAGCATCAATAGTAACAAGAGCTTTTTCTAAAGAAACCACTTCCCATTTTCCATTCGTTTCAAATCCAAGGCCGATGTTTTTAAGTTTTAATAAAGCATCTTTCACATCAAAATCAAGATCTGTGTTTAGTGTAGTTTTAAACCAGGATTCAATTTGATCATCAAGTTCCTGAGCGGTTAATGGATGTTCGCTTCGGTGTAAAAAGGCGTAAGCCAAAATAGTTTCTTTAAGGACTTCTTCTTCAGATGAATTTAAAAGTGAATAAAATGCGCCGCTATTATTTCCCAGATTCTTAAAATACAAACTATCCGAAAGCATTTTAGAATACTTGATTTTCTTGTTTACAAAATTATTGTATTGGCGGAAGCAATAAGCAGATAAAATTCCCAATGCAATTAATCCCTGATTTAAAGAAGTTTTGCTGTTTAATAAATCGATATTTTCGCCTGTTTCGTAAGCATTATACATATTGATTAGCGCCGGAATTACTTTTGCACTTAATAACGAAATTCCACCAAAAATTCCCGGAACCCAAAGCAGCATTTTATCTTTTACAGACATCCTCGGAATCGCATTTGGGAAAATCGTTTCAAGATCATTTTTAGGAACACGCTTGAAGATTTTTAGACCAATAGTTCCCGGATCAACTGGCATTTTTCCTAATTTGACTTTATTCTCGCTCAGATAATCAGCTTCGTTATAATTCAGATAAATCATAACGCGATCGTAATATTCGATTTCGACTTCCTTTTTCCAGAAGATGTATTTCGAAACCTTTTCTGTTGCTTTATGATGACCGCGAACGTACAATTCGTAGTCTTTAAAAGCATTAAAATCTATGGAAAGATTTAAGCCAATCAGGTCAGAATCTTTAAAAGCCTGATCTAAAGTTTCCTGATCAATTCGGATGTAATTTCCACGTTCCAAAACCTGTTGCAGCGTTTCCTTAAAAACCGAAAAATCACTTTTGCCAACAAAAATTTTACGTTCTTTCTCGCTCAGATCCGGATCAAACAAAGCATAATGCTGCTTTAAATTTCGATTCAGATTGAAAGCTTCATAATGATAATAATGTTCGATGATATCGAATAATTTTTTAAAATTATCCGTCTTTTTTGGGTCTTCAGAGAAAGTTTTAAGTTGCTGTTCGAGTAAGAATTCCTTGTTAAAGGGAATATAATGTTCTCGTGTCATATCGATTTTGGGCTTTAATTTTCGTGGCATTTCCAGAACACAAAAATACCACCCGAAATTTGATTTTTGGATGCTATTTTATTAAAGTTTCGTTATTTGTTTTTATTCTTTAATATGAAGAATAATTCCGCTAAGTTATTTTGTACGGTATTCCATCCAAATTTCATCAATAGTTTTTTCTTTAAGTCCTTCTCTTATTTTTTCTATTGTTTTCTGAGAATATCTATCAAAAAGACTATTCCCAATTTTAATTTGTTTAAAGCATTCCGGATCGTTTTTTATATTGAAAATCTGAACGGCAGCGGTAATTTTTGGACCGGTATGATTAAGTTTTTTTGCGATGGCATCTCTACCTAAATTGTAAAAATCTAATTCATTTACTCTTTTTATAGCAAGTACATTCGAACCCAAAGTGCCTTCTGGAACAATTGTTATAGGTACTCCTTCATTTTTTGAAATTCGTAAATCCAATGATGGACCATAACCATTTTGTGTAAATGATAATGTAGACACGCTAGGAAATAATTGAACCCAAGTTGAGCCCTTACTAAGTTTTTCGGCGAGATTATTTAGTTCTTTATCAGATGGCTGAGATTCATTTCCTTGAATTGAATTTTCCATTATTGCAAGGGCTCTTAATTTTTCATTCGCTTCTAGTTTTTTTCTACTATTTGGGATAAGTAATTTTTTAATATCGGTAATCTCACTAGCAAAGAAAGCTTGTATGTCCATTGGAGGAGAGGTTGATAATGGTAAAACTCTGACAGGGAGTTGAGTCTTTAAATTAATATTGAAAACCCTTCGTGTTATGTCTCGAAAAAGCGTTAGACCCGCTTGTGCTTGGAAATAAATATGTTGTTCGGACATTTCCAAAGTATAATGTTGTGCTGCATCTCGAAGCCCATTTAACGATTGTAGTGTTAAAACTTCTTCTTCATTCAAGAATTTCAATGAAGCATCACTAAAGCCCTTTCGTATGCAAGCACTAAATCCAATTGTCTCTTTTGCACCTGTTTCTTTAATTCTTCCTCCTTTTGCTATTATTGATGCTTTTAAAAGCATTTCAAACGCATGATCCATAAAAATCAAAACACCTGGAATCCGGCCGCAATCATTTGGGCGATTGAATATCTCTACACTTAAAGTTAAGGAGTCAATTGCTTTCTTGTATAGATGTTTTGCTTCTTTTTTCATTCTGATTTTTTGATTTCAAATTAGATTTTACATTTTAATTTGAGCTTGTTCAATTAATGACAAAAGTATTCCAAAATCCTCTGGAGAAAGAAAAAGCATGGAGTTTCGATCATATTTTTCAACTTGAATATATGCTGTCCACTTATTTTTTTCAACACTAAAATATGCTCCAGCTTCAAATCCTGTTCTGCTTGCAAAAGTTACTTCTGTATATACATCTTTTATTGAGGGAAAAATGTTAGTTTGGAGATTTTTTATTGATTTGATTAATCCGTCTATTTCATCAACATCGAGTGCCGCAATTTTTGTATCAGTTGAATAAGAGCTTTTATATGCATATTCAAATCGAAGGGAATTTTTAGTAATTCCAGAATTTAAATCTTTAAATTTTAAGACTTTCACCTCAAGCCCTTTTACTTTTCCAATTTCAAAGAATTGTCTTTCCATTAAGACACCGGCTTGAGCGCTAAATTGTTCTGCCTGAGTTTTTTCTTTCTCTTTATTTTGGGCAAAGATTGATAATGAGAATGCAATTAAAATACACGTAAAAATTGTTTTTTTCATAATATTGAATTAAAGATTGTTTTTTAACCAAATTGAACACTCTTCTGTGAAACCTGTCCACGCACCTTCGCCAGTTAAACAAACAACTAATAACTCATCATTGCTATCAATAAATTTTTTCAAGTGATCTCTAATTATTGATGCATTTGAAGATGATTTTATTATCCAAGTACTATCAAGACAATGCCACCATGTTCCTAATTTTTTAATTTCCTCAATCAAAGTCGTATAGTCTTGACCTGATTTATTTAAGTCATAACCTATTAAATAAGTTTTTTTCATAGTTAATTTATTTATAATTAAAAGTTCTTAAGTGCATAATTTGATTTAACGTCTTGTTGAATTTTCACCATTAATCCATCCTTGGAAAGATATATAAGTGGTCGAATCGTAATTAATCCATAATGTATTTGAAGCTGTGTCCAAATAAGGGTAAAGCTTTAAATATTCCACTCTATTAAATGAAGTAAGATTATCTCTTGAAATTGGTACAATTGCGCATCTATCTGTTTTTCCATCTACAAAACCTAATTCCCATGGCATCCATTTTGACATTGCAGCATTTGTGGAAATAGCTAATAATAAACTTTTTGAATTTTTCATTCGATTCTTAATTATTTCAGCTGTTTCCTTAGTTACGTTATTTCTATCTAAATTTGGGTCTATGATCCAATCAACATAAACTAAAAATCCCTTTTCACTAAGTTCTCTGTATAAGCCAAGAACCTCTTCTCGGTCTAAATAACTATGTGATAAAAAAATATCAAATTTAAGTTTTGATTTATTTAAATTGGAAAATTGCCTCTTTTGTTCTATAAATATCGATGAGGAATATTTACTTTTTAAGTAATTGCTTGTAAATAATGCCATAATTAAATTCTGTTTTTTTCTGCAAGTCTTCTATAATGTTCGCCTAAAGCTGTTAGTTTGCAAGTTTTATTTTCCATTGCGGCATTCCACATATGTGGAGCATCAATTGGAACTAAAAGATTCAATCGATTGTATTTTTGTAATATTGAAAATGTTTTAGTATTTTCTTCTATTGGTTCAGGCATTCCTTTATCTCGACCTTTTTGTTCAGGCTCAAAAGTTGGATCTAATTGAAATTCAAAGCCAGGAGTGGGGAAAAGTTTACATATTAATCGTAAATTTTCAAGTGGGATTGAAGGGGCAACTTTTCTTAGCGATACAAAATTCTTTACATTTGTTTTAAAAACTGGTCTTTGATCCCATTCTCCTAGCGATTGGTCAATATGGGCATAAACACTTCCTGGGGTTATATCCCCCATTATATTGGCAGAACTACCACTTAATGCGTCCACAAATAAGCTTGTAAATATTCCGCTTCCATCTTCCTCACTAGCATACTGATCACTTGTTGATGCTGTCAAAATTGTAATACCTTCTGCAAGTATAGCACTATCTGAGACTGTTGGTTGAGTTCCTGCAATTCCCGAATGACAGCTATCCAATATTATTATTTTATTTGTAGCAGTTGACTTATTTGCATATAATAGCACTTCATTAAGAGATAAACCATCATCTCCTCTTTTTGCATCAGACCCCAAAAGGTATCCACCAGTTGCTTCGATATGACCATGACCAGCAAAATAAAATAAAGCTATTTCTGCATTTGTTGAAAATAGCTCTTCAACTGCATCCTTTAGTTCTCCTCTGTCAATACTCTCTTTGGTACTAGATGCAGTGATTAATTTGCATCCAAAATTAACAGAGCCATCAGAATGTCTTTCAAGAATGTTTTTCACATTATATGCGTCATTAACGCATCCATATAAATCTCCTCCATAAGGATAGTGATTTATGCCTATTATAAGAGCTTTTCTCATAATTTACTTGTTTTTTCCTTCAGTCATACATTGATCAATAGCATTTGCAATACCATCCCAGTTCCAAGTTATTGTTCTATTCCTTTGTAAGCCAGTAGGTAATGTTGAAGTTGAATCGGCCTTGTCAACATAAATACCAAACACAGGAACATTATGTTCTTTTGCGAAAGAAATTTCCTTCACTACACCTGTTGCTGATGCCATATTTCTTCCAACCAGAATAATTAACATATTGCATTTTTTTATTTTTGCATGGATAATTTCTTCCCACTCTTTTTGAGGTAAATGTGCCTTTGAACTCCAGTCTTCTATATTGAAAGGTGTTCTGGAATTTTTTGATTGTCCAATAAAATAAAGCTTTGCATCACTATTATTATCAAAATCAAAACTGATAAATGCTCTTGGGTCTGCCATAGGTTATATGATTTAATTTTATTTTGGTTTTCTGTTGAGTTTATATTTAGTAAAAATCAACATTCCATATTTCTTTATTTTACGGAAATCCATAATTCCATAAAATATTTATTTTCAAACAATTATACCACTAAATAAATCCCAACCACCAAGTACTTATACGGGTTTTACAAAAAGTGATGTAAACATCTGTAAAAAACATTATCTAATTCTCACATTGCCACATTATCTAATTCCCTAAATTTGTGCTCGTATGAAAAAAGCACTCCATCTCTTCGATTTTACCCAAAAAGTCAATTATAAAAACGAAATTTTAGCAGGTTTAACAGTCGCCATGACGATGATTCCGGAATCTTTGTCGTTTGCTATTTTGGCTGGATTTCCGCCTTTAGTTGGTTTATACGCTGCTTTTATTGCCGGTTTGGTAACGGCAATTTTTGGAGGAAGACCCGGAATGATTTCGGGTGGAGCAGGAGCTACCGTGATTGTTTTGATCGCTTTGATGAAATCCCACGGAATCGAATATGTTTTTGCAGCCGTAGCACTTGGGGGTGTTGTGCAAATTTGCATCGGACTTTTTAAACTTGGAAAATTCATTCGGTTAGTGCCGCAACCCGTTATGTTTGGTTTTGTAAATGGTTTAGCAGTTGTGATTTTCATGTCGCAATTAGAACAGTTTAAAACCGTAGTGAACGGACAAGTTTCGTGGCTGCAGGGAACGCCTTTGTATATCATGCTCGGTTTGGTCGCGCTTACAATTGGTATTGTTCTATTATTTCCCAAGATTACCAAAACAGTTCCGGCTTCTTTGGTGGCAATTATGGTGATTTTTGCCATCGTGCTACTATTCAATATCGAAACAAAAACAGTTCAGGATATCGCTTCTGTTCAGGGCGGATTTCCTCCGTTTCATATTCCAAATATTCCTTTGTCTTTTGAGACTTTCAAAGTCATCTTTCCGTATTCTGTAATTGTCGCAGCCGTTGGTTTAACAGAAGGTTTGCTTACGCTGAATTTAGTCGACGAAATAACCGGAACCCGCGGAAACAGCAATAGAGAATGTATAGCACAGGGAAGTTCGAATATCTTAAATGGTTTCTTTTTCGGAATGGGAGGCTGTCCAATGATCGCGCAGACTTTGGTAAATCTTGGGGCTGGTTCAAGAGCACGACTTTCGGGGATTATTGCTTCGCTGACTATCTTAATGATTATTCTTTTTGGAGCTCCGGTAATCGGGAAATTACCAATGGCGGCTTTGGTTGGTGTTATGATGATGGTCGCGATTACAACTTTTGAATGGGCGAGTTTCAAAGTCATCAATAAAATGCCTAAACACGATATTTTCGTTGGAATCTTAGTAGCTGTTGTGACTATTTTATTGCACAATTTAGCATTGGCGGTATTAATTGGTGTGATTATCTCTGCCTTAGTTTTTGCGTGGGAAAGTGCTAAAAGGATCCGCGCGCGTCATTTTATCGATGAAGCAGGAGTAAAACATTATGAAATTTACGGACCTTTATTTTTTGGTTCAATTGCTGCTTTTATGGAAAAATTTGATGTAGCAAACGACCCAAATCATATTATTATAGACTTCAAAGAAAGCAGAATTGCCGATATGTCGGCCATTGAAGCGCTGAACAACCTAACAAAAAAATACAGCCAGGTAAATAAAGTTGTCGAACTCAATCATCTAAGTGAAGACTGCAGAATATTACTCAAAAATGCAGAAGCTGTTATCAAGGTAAATGTAATTGAAGATCCGACGTATAAAGTGGTTTCTTGAAATTAGATAATGTGTCAATCTGATCAATGTGTCAATGTGTCAATTAGAAAATTAGATAATGCTATTCGCAATCTATGAAATTTTCTAATTGTCACATTTTCTAATTGACACATTGACACATTATTTCAACATGTTGCTTACTTCACTGAACTTACCATCAACTTCTTCGATTTTTAATCCCAGAATATGCGCAATTAAAGGATAAACCGAAACATTCTGAAAAGAACCAAATTCTTTATTTACTTTAAAAGCGGGGCCTTTTGCGTAAAAAATTGCCTGCATATCTTTTCTTCGGTTGTCGTAACCGTGCGTTCCGCCTTTTACATTTTGGGTTTTCGTAGTTACCAAACTGTATCCTTTTTTGGCTTCAATAACAAAATCATGCACTCGCGGATTACTGCCGTAATGAAATCTCCTCGGAACTTCACTGGATTGCCAGAATTTAATGTGGGGTACTTTTTTTAATGCTTTAAAGATAGAATCCTGACAGCCTGGTTTTGCCTGCAGACTCATAATTGGGTTAATAACAGCTTTATATCCCAGCCATTCTGGTTTTAGGTAATCTAAGACTGCTACTTTTTTATCATTGCTGATGTCGGTCATTCCGTGATCTGAAACAATAATTAAATTGATTTGTTTACCGATTGGCAATTGATCTAATTTTGATGATAATTGTCCCATAAGCAAATCCATTTTACGAATCATCTTTTCATTCTCAGATGAAAGCGGACCAAAATCATGACCCGTATGATCAGGTTCGTCAAAATATAAAGTAATCAAATGCGGACGTTGTTTTTCCGGAAGCTGCAGCCATTTTACAACCGTATCAATTCGGGTTTCAAACGGAATTTTCTCGTCGTAATCTTTGTAAATGCCAGGTCGTTTTTTATCAGTATCAGAACCCGGCCAGAAAAAGGAGGCTGTTTTTACACCTTGTTGTTCGGCTACATTCCAAATGGGATTTCCACCAAAAAAGCGCGAATCGTTTTTTGCATTTGTCGATAATGAAAAAGATTCATTTAAGGCCGCATCATAAAAAACATTATTGATAATACCATGATGATCCGGATAAAGTCCGGTCACGATTGCATAATGATTGGGAAATGTTTTACTCGGGTAAGAAGGCCGCATCGATTTGGCATGAACGCCTTCTTTTGCTATTTGATTCAGATTTTGAAGCTTAAAATGTTTTGCATAATCCCAACGAAATCCATCCATAGAAACCAAAACGACATAGGTGTCTTTATTGGATTGCGAATATGAAAAAACAGTGAAAAGTAATAATGTAAAAGATAAGAGTTGGGTTGTGAATTTTCTCATTTTGAAATTGTAAATAGAACTGCAAAGATACCGATAACCTATTTTTAAAAGAAAAAGAGAATGTTAAGTTTGCGACGAATTACACGAATTTTCACGAATTGCTTTGTGTAAAAAATCTTTGCGTAAAAAAGTTAGCCACAAATTGCACAAATTTCCACGAATACTTGCGCGCAAACTTTGGAAAAAGTAATTAGCGAAAATTTGTTTAATTTGTGGTTAAAAAAAGGTTTGCTTCTAATTATACTAGTTGCACGACATGAATTCTTATCGCAATCTTTGAAAAAAATTAGTGGAAATTAGTGCAATTCGTGGCTAAAAAAAATCTTTTTAATCTGTGCAATCTGTGGCAAAAAAATAAAAAAAAAACGCCAGATAAGAATCTGGCGTTTTAAGTTTTAAGAAAAGAACAATTACATCATTCCTGGCATACCGCCACCCATTGGCATTCCGCCAGCGCTTTCTTCTTTAATATCAATTAATGCACATTCTGTAGTTAAGATCATTCCGGCAACAGAAGCAGCATTTTCTAACGCTACACGAGTTACTTTTTTAGGATCGATAATTCCAGCTTTAAGCATGTCTACATATTCGTCAGTTTTAGCATTGTAACCAAAATCACCAGAACCTTCACCCACTTTTGCTACTACTACAGAACCTTCAAGACCTGCATTTTCAACAATAGTTCTTAATGGAGACTCCACTGCACGAGAAACAATCTGAATTCCTGTAGCTTCGTCAGCGTTGTCAGCTTTAAGGTCTGCTAATGCAGCTTTTGCTCTTAATAAAGCAACACCACCACCAGCAACAATTCCTTCTTCAACAGCAGCACGAGTTGCGTGTAAAGCATCGTCAACTCTGTCTTTTTTCTCTTTCATTTCAACTTCAGAAGCTGCACCAACATAAAGAACAGCAACACCGCCAGCTAATTTAGCCAAACGTTCCTGCAATTTTTCTTTATCATAATCAGAAGTTGTAGTTTCCATCTGACCTTTAATTTGGTTTACTCTGTTTTTGATGATATCGGCTTCACCAGCACCACTTACAATTGTAGTGTTGTCTTTATCGATAGAAACTCTTTTTGCAGTTCCTAACATGTCGATAGTTGTATTTTCAAGAGTATATCCTCTTTCTTCAGAAATTACAGTTCCACCAGTTAAGATTGCGATATCTTCTAACATTGCTTTTCTTCTGTCTCCAAAACCTGGAGCTTTTACAGCAGCAATTTTAAGAGCACCTCTTAATTTGTTTACTACTAAAGTAGAAAGAGCTTCTCCGTCAACATCTTCAGCAATAATCAATAATGGTTTTCCTGATTGAGCAACTGGCTCTAAAACTGGAAGTAATTCTTTTAAAGAAGAAACTTTTTTGTCATATAATAAGATGTATGGAGAGTCTAGTTCAACTTCCATTTTCTCTGGGTTTGTTACGAAGTAAGGAGAAAGATATCCTCTGTCAAACTGCATACCTTCAACAACATCCACGAAAGTGTCCGTTCCTTTAGCTTCTTCAACAGTAATAACACCTTCTTTTCCAACTTTAGCAAAAGCTGTAGCGATTAGTTCACCAATCACTTCGTCATTGTTTGCAGAGATAGAAGCAATTTGTTTGATTTTATCAGAATCGCTTCCAACTACTTTAGCTTGTTTAGCTAAGTCAGCAACGATAGCTTCAACCGCTTTATCGATACCACGTTTCAAATCCATTGGATTTGCACCTGCAGCAACGTTTTTCAACCCTTCTTTAACGATTGCCTGAGCTAAAACTGTAGCGGTTGTAGTTCCGTCACCCGCTAAATCATTAGTTTTAGAAGCTACTTCTTTAACCATTTGAGCGCCCATATTTTCTAATGGGTCTTTTAATTCGATTTCTTTTGCAACAGAAACACCATCTTTAGTAACGGTTGGTCCACCAAATGATTTTCCGATAATTACGTTACGACCTTTTGGTCCAAGAGTTACTTTTACAGCATTTGCTAATGCATCAACACCACGTTTTAATCCGTCACGTGCTTCAATATCAAATTTTATATCTTTTGCCATTTTTATTTTTTGCTTTAGGCAGTAGGCTTTAGGCTTTAAGCTTTTTTCTACTGCTGGGTTAATATTTTTTTTACTGCTTTAAGCTTTAGGGAGTACGCTTTACGCTTTGTTTAGAAGCTTATTGCTTACAGCTTATTGCTGAACTAATACTTGTTTTAATTTGTGAATTTTGCTTTTTATACTGTTGATTTTTTCTATTTGATTCTCAGCAATTTCATTATTAAGATATTGCAAATCTTTAGCTAAAATCAAAAGGTATTCTGTTTCATTGGCAGAACCTAAAGCTATGTTGAGAAATTGATTAAATTCTTTGTCGCTGTTTCTTCCGCATCCCTCGCTAATATTGGTTGGGATTGATGAAGAGGCCCTTCTAATCTGACTTGTTAATCCATATAATTCTTCTTTTGGAAATGTAGAAGTCATTTTATAGATTTCTAAAGTAAAAGAATGACTAAGCTGCCAAATATCGTATTTTTTAAAATCTCTCATTGATTTTTTTGCTTTAGGCAATAGGCTATACGCTTTTTGTGGGAGCCTACAGCTTATAGCTTTTTGCATTAGGCTTTAGACAATAACTTTAAGCTTTTTTGAAAAGCCTACAGCCTATAGCTTATAGCCTACAGCGATTTAAATAATCGCAAGAATATCGTCTTCGCGCATAATCAAATAATCAGTTCCTTCAAGTTTTAATTCTGTTCCTGCATATTTACCATAAAGAACAGTGTCGCCAACCTTTACGGTCATAGTGTGATCTTTAGACCCGTTTCCTACTGCTACAACAGTTCCTTTTTGGGGTTTTTCTTTGGCGGTATCTGGAATAAAAATCCCTGACGCAGTTTTAGTTTCAGCTGCAACAGGCTCAATAAGTACGCGATCTGAAAGCGGTTTAATGTTTAAGGCCATGATTTTATATTATTATAGTTATACGTTTTTTTAATGTTCTACTAACTTTCAGAAATTGTGCCATGATCTAAAAACTGACATTTTTTCTTAAAAAAAATGCCAGCTTTGACAGGCTGGCATTTTTATATTTATTTCAAAAATATTATTTTGCTGCTGGCGTTGCCGGAGCAGGAGTTTGTTGAACTGGTGCAGCTGGCGCATTTGCAGGAGCTTCAGTTTTTTCAATAATTTTAGATTCAGTATCGCTTAATGATCCTGTAAAGCTTAAGCTTGAAAGCAAAATTAAAGCAATTAAAATAGTAGCAAGTGTCCAAGTACTTTTGTCTAAAAAGTCAGTTGTTTTTTGAACTCCACCTAACATTTGAGTTCCGCTGATAGTAGACGATAATCCGCCTCCTTTAGGGTTTTGAACCATGATTACTACGATCAATAGAAAACAAACTATTGTGATTAAAACTAAAAAAATTGAAAATGTGCTCATTGCTTAATTGTTATTGTTATTTTGTTGTAAAATCTTTATATCCGAAATACGGTCTGCAAAGAAACTAATTTTTTCTGGATATTTCAAAATTAATATTTCATATGCTTGTATCGCTTTTGTATATTTTTTTTGTTCCAAATATACTCTGGCTAAGGTTTCGGTCATTAAATAAGAATTCTCTTCTTTATTGATGTCAAATTGTACCGCTGGAACTATTGCAGTCTGTTTTATTGGCGAAATTTTAGGATTTGCCTCAATAAATTTATCAATTATTTCAGCTTTTTTCTTCTTCTCTTCGTCAATTATTTCGGGTTCAGCACTTTTTTTAGCTGTTTTTTCGACTTTTTGTTCAATTGATGCCAGTTCTTCAGGCGCATCTTTCGTTCTGTCAATTGGTTCCGTTTTGGCTAATTGAAGCCATTCCTGAAACGAATGTTTTTCATTCGCAGAGAAATCTAACGGTTTTCCTATTTCCAGATTTTCTTCTGCAGTTTTTACTGCTTCAGAAACCTCAATTTCTTCTGATTCTTCAAATTCAGTCGTCTTAACTTCTTTAACTTCAATTGGTTTTTCAACTTCAATTGGTTTTGCTTCTTCAAAAACTACTGTCGAAGCTTCTTTTATAGATTGTAAAATTGATTTTTCAATCGGATCAATACGTAAACCTGGAATTTCATCATCATCTAATCTATCCTCAAAAAAAGTTGGAGTAGGTCCTTTAATAGGATTTGAAATTTCGTCATCGGTAATTACTTCCGTTTTCGATTCCTCAATTTCAGTAGGTTCTTCAAAAGTTAAATTACTTGCTTCCTTAATAGAAGTTAAAATAGATTGTTCGATAATTGGATCAATTGGCTTTTCTTCAATTTTTACTGGCTCCTCAAAAGTATAGGTTGTAACTTCTTTAAAAGTATCTAAAATTGATTGCTCACTTGGTAAATCAATGGGTTGTTCTTCCACTTTTACAGACTCTTGAGAAGCTGTAATTGTCACTTCTTTAAATGTGTCTAAAATTGATTGCTCACTTGGTAAATCAATTGTTTTTTCTTCAATTTTTTCAGATTTTTCAAACGTAGTACCAGTCGCTTCCTTAATAGAATTCAGAATAGATTGTTCAATTGGGTCAATTCGGACTTCAATAGCTTTTTTGATTTCTTCAGCCGAAATAATCTCACTTTCAAAAACAGTAATGTCTAAAAGGTCTCTCAGTTTACGGTCGTAATATTCACCTTGAATAGGAGTGAAATTTTCGGATGTAATAAAATCAAATAAAACGCTGCGGTCAGTGGTATGGGCAGCTGTAACTTTTAAAGCGTAATTATACTTAAAACTGTTTTGATTGTAAAGTCCTTTTAATCGCAATGCACGCGCACTTTGAAAATACGGAAATTCATTCAAAACATTCCCTAATGCTTCCGCCTGCTTTTCAGTAATAGCATCGGGTTTGTTTATTAGGTATGTATAATCAGTTACATTCATTATTTATTGTTTAATCGTTTATTTGTTTATTTGTTTAATCGATTTAACGATTTACCAATTACACAAAAAAATTACCATTTGGCTAATGACTCATTAAAAATATCCTGAGTGATTCTTTCAAAAATAGTTGTAATTGCTGTATTTAAAAGAGATCCTGTTGGAAGAGATGTTCCTGCAAAATCATAGTAAAATTCAAATGTTTTTTCGAAATCATCGCTTTCTTTCTTTTTATTCGAAAATCTTACATTTACACGAATTGTCAGCCTGTTTTGCGCCGCCTGCTGATCGGCAGTTGCAGTCATTGGAGTAATTCTGTAGTCAATAATTTCACCTTCATAAACTAAATCGCCACCAGTACTAACCAAATTCAGATTGGTTTGATTCATAATCAAATCCTGCAATGCTAACGTGAATTCTCTGTCGATTCCCGGTGCAACTAAATCAGCGTTATTCTGAAAAAAGTTAACCTGAAAAGTTTTGGCGTCGATTGTTCCCGTTCCTGTAAAATTGTAAACATTGCAACCACTCAATAAAAAGAGACTGACAAGGGCTAATAAAGTATATATTTTTTTCATAAAATCATAAGTTGGAAATTCCAAAAATTAAATTCCAAATTCCAATATTTAAAAATTACGAAGTAATTTTTTAGTGTTTTGGTTTAAAATTTATTTTTTTCAAATATAACAATTTGGAATTTGGAATTTAATTTTTGGAATTTTCTATTTATAGATCAAATTGTTTAATTTTTCGATATAAAGTTCTTTCCGAAATTCCCAATTCATCAGCAGCTGCTTTTCGTTTTCCCTTATTTTTCTCTAATGATTTTTTAATCATTTCGATTTCTTTTTGTTCTAAACGCAGAATTTCTTCTTCTTCAATAGTTTCGGCAAACAAATAATTGTCGTCCTGCATTTGGTAATTTTCTTCTCGGGCAGAAGGTGTCATCACAGCAGTTCTTGGTTCTTCTTCAAAATCAATTTCACTGTCATTTTGTTGTGAACCGTATATTTTCTGAATTAAATTCGGATTTATATCCTGCACTTTTGAAGAGCCGTTTTTCATTAATTCCAAAGTGAGTTTTTTTAAATCATTCAAATCACTTTTCATATCAAAAAGCACTTTGTACAAAATATCTCTTTCGGTACTAAAATCATCTTTTTTCTTATCACTAATTACAGAAGGCAAATTACTTCCTTCAGTTGGTAAGTAAGAGCGTAAAGTTGCAAGAGTAATATCTCGATTCGTCTCTAAAACAGAAATTTGCTCAGCAACATTTCGCAGCTGACGAATGTTTCCGTTCCATCTGAATTTTTGCAAAAGCTGAACTGCGTCGTCATCTAATTTCAAAGGAGGCATTTTGTATTTATGAGCAAAATCAGCCACAAATTTTCTGAATAACAAATGAATGTCTTCGTTTCTTTCTCTCAAAGGAGGTAAAGTAATTTCGACAGTACTCAAACGATAGTACAAATCCTCGCGGAATTTTCCTTTTTCAATTGCATTAAATAAATTTACATTTGTTGCCGCAACAATTCTCACATTTGTTTTTTGAACCTGAGACGAACCAACTTTTATAAATTCACCATTTTCCAAAACACGAAGTAAACGAACTTGTGTGGTTAAAGGTAATTCTCCCACTTCATCAAGAAAGATTGTTCCGCCATCGGCTACTTCAAAATAACCTTCACGCGTGCTTGTCGCTCCTGTAAAAGCGCCTTTTTCGTGACCAAAAAGTTCACTGTCAATTGTTCCTTCTGGAATGGCTCCACAGTTTACAGCAATATATTTACCATGCTTTCTATGTGAAAGTGAATGGATTATCCTCGGAATATTTTCTTTACCAACACCACTTTCCCCAGTCACCATTACCGAAATATCAGTAGGAGCAACCTGAATGGCTTTTTCAATGGCGCGATTTAATTTCGGATCATTTCCAATAATCTCAAATCGCTGTTTTATTGCTTGAACTGTTTCCATTTATATTTTTTCTTTTGCCACAGATTAAAGTGATTAACACAGATTTTCTAAATTATAAAATATATCTTTTATATTGAAGAGATTTTGTTTGAAAATTTACAAGCAATCCAACTTCTGAATTTGATATCTTAATATAATTTAAAATTTGAGCGATATGTTCACCTGAAAATTCTTTTATTGCTTTTACCTCTAAAACAATATCTTCGTTGATTATGAAATCCGCATAAAATTTATGGGGTAAAACTTTGCCTTTATATTCAATTGAATATTCCTTCTCTCTTTCAAAAGGAATATTATTTTCTAAAAATTCTATTTCTAAAGCGTCTTTGTAAATTATTTCTAATAAGCCAGCTCCAAGATTTCGGTGAACTTCCATACAAATACCGATAATCTTATAAGTTTCATTCTCTCTATAATGTTGCATAAATTAATTTATTTGCCATAATTTTAAAAATAAGAAAAATAATACAAAAAAATCATTTTAATCTTATTAATCTGTGGCAAAAAAAATTAATTCATGCTACTCAAACCAACTGCAGTTCCTTTCAATGTTCCTGAAGTACAGCTTGTAACTTTTACATTCACAAAATCCCCGATTTTATAATCCTCCTTTGGAAAAACAACCGTAATACTTTGAGAGTTTCTTCCTGAAAATTCTTCTTTTGACTTTTTAGAAACTTTCTCTACCAAAACCTCTACAACTTGTCCCACATATTCTTCGCTTCTAAACCAAGCGTGTTTTTGTTGCAAGTCCACAATTTCCTGCAACCTTCTGGCTTTGGTTTCTTCCGGAACATCATCTTCCATTTTTCTTCCTGCCAAAGTTCCAGGGCGCTCAGAATACGAATACATATAACCAAAATTATATTTCACATATTCCATCAAGCTCATGGTATCCTGGTGATCTTCTTCAGTTTCTGTTGGGAAACCAGCGATCATATCTTGTGAAATCGAAGCATTCGGAATAATAGTTCTGATTTTATCAATCAAAGTCATGTATTCTTCACGAGTGTGCAGACGATTCATTTCTTTTAAAATTCTGTTGCTTCCAGATTGAACTGGTAAGTGAATGTGTTTGCAGATATTTGGATATTTTGCGATAACATGCAAAACACTTTCGTGCATATCCTGCGGGTTAGAAGTCGAGAATCTTATACGCATTTTAGGGAAACCAACCGCAACCATTTCCAGCAATTGATCAAAATCTACTGCAGTTGCTTTTTGCATTTCAGAAGCATTTACAAAATCCTTCTTCAAACCGCCGCCGTACCAAAGATAACTGTCAACGTTTTGCCCTAAAAGTGTAATTTCTTTAAAGCCTTTATCCCATAAATCCTGAATCTCAGTCATAATACTTTGCGGTTCACGGCTACGCTCACGTCCACGAGTAAAAGGTACAACACAAAACGTACACATATTATCGCAACCACGCGTGATTGAAACCAAAGCTGTAATTCCATTACTCATCAAACGAACCGGCGAAATATCTCCGTACGTTTCCTCTTTCGATAAAATTACATTGATAGCGTCACGGCCTTCTTCAACTTCTGCCAATAAATTCGGCAAATCTTTGTAAGCATCAGGTCCAACAACAAGATCGACTATTTTTTCCTCCTCCAGAAACTGACTTTTCAAACGCTCAGCCATACAGCCTAAAACGCCCACTTTCATTTTCGGATTAATACGTTTTACCGCATTATATTTCTCCAGACGCTTACGAATAGTTTGCTCCGCTTTATCCCGAATCGAGCAAGTATTTACTAAAACAAGGTCAGCTTCTTCAAGGGTTTGTGTAGTGTTGTATCCGTTTATTGATAAAATGGAAGCTACGACTTCACTGTCCGAAAAATTCATCGCACAACCGTAACTTTCTATAAAAAGTTTCTTTGTATTCTCAGGTTTATTCTCCAAAACAAGACTTTCGCCCTGCTTGCTTTCTTCAATAATCTTTTCCATTGTATAATTTCAAAGTGCAAAGATAACGCAAAAGGTATAAATATGACAAGATGGCAGAGAAAAGATTTTAGATTTTAGAGTTAAGATTTTAGATTTGCCTGTAGGGGCGGTAAAAGATCTTTTTTAATGTAAGTAAGGAATTTAAAATATATTAACCAGAAGATTAAAACTCAAAGTTATTCTCAAAGCTTTGTGAACTTCCTCTGAAACTTTTCAGCTTAAATTAAAACTTAGCGAACTTTGTGTAAATCTTTGTGGACTTTGTGGTTAAATTTTTATTTAAGAAGCTATTCCAGCTTTCCGTTTCAAGTCCTCATAAAACAAGCTATTTTTCTAAGCCACAAAACGAGCTTCCTCCGGTCGCTGTTTTATGGCAAGAAAAATTAGCTTTTTTTATTCCGGGCTTTACACTGCAATCTGGGCTAGAAATAACCCTAAAATCTAAGATGTTTATCCATAAATTAAAGGTAAAAATCATCTCAAAGCTTTGTTAAATTCCTCTGAAATTTTTCAGTTTAACTAAAGCTTGGCGACCTTTGCGTAAACCCTTGCGACCTTTGCGGTTAAATTACTACACGAAATATATGCAGATTAAAATCTCAAATCTATCCCGAAGCCTCGGGACTAAAATCTAAAATTCTAAATAAAAGCACATTCTTGATACATAATCCATTAAAAATTATACCTATATATATAATAGGTAGGATTACAGATAAATCTGCAATTTTTAGAAACATAATATCAAAATACCTCAAAAATGCATTATCAAGGTTGATATTTAAAAAAAACTTCTACTTTTGTTGCAGAAAAATAGATCAATGGCAAAGAATTTAGTAATAGTGGAATCACCTGCAAAGGCGAAAACGATAGAGAAATTTCTAGGGAGTGATTTTCAGGTCGAGTCAAGTTATGGGCACATAGCCGACTTACCATCAAAGGAAATTGGAGTGGATGTAGAGAACGGTTTTAAACCAAAATATGAAGTTTCTCCCGATAAAAAAGCCTTAGTAAGTAAACTAAAAACACTATCTAAAAATGCCGAAATGGTTTGGTTAGCAAGTGATGAGGACCGCGAGGGAGAAGCCATCTCATGGCACTTGGCGGAAGAACTAAAACTAGATATTAAAAAGACCAAACGAATTGTTTTTCACGAGATTACCAAGTCAGCGATTCTTAAAGCAATCGACAATCCAAGAGAAATTGATTATAACTTAGTAAACGCACAACAAGCACGTCGTGTTCTGGATCGTTTAGTAGGTTACGAATTGTCTCCGGTTTTATGGAGAAAAATCAAAGGCGGACTTTCAGCCGGTCGTGTACAATCAGTTTCAGTTCGTTTGATTGTTGAAAGAGAACGCGAAATTCAAAATTTTAGCGCAGTTGCCACTTATTCAATTGTAGCAGAATTTGTAAACGAGGCAGGAAAAGCTTTCAAAGCAAAATTGCCAAAAAACTTCAATACTAAAAAAGAAGCCGAAGATTTCTTAAAACAAAACATCGGATCACAATATAAGGTAGCAGATTTAGAAACGAAACCTACCAAAAAATCTCCAACAGCACCTTTTACAACTTCTACGCTTCAACAGGAAGCAGCTAGAAAATTGTATTTGCCAGTAGGAATCACCATGCAGCTTGCGCAGCGTTTATACGAGGCCGGACTTATTACTTATATGAGAACGGATAGCGTGAATCTTTCTAAAGATGCAATGGACGCCGCTGAAGCTGAAATCATAAAATCATACGGTGCAGCGTTTTCAAAACCTCGAACTTTCGCCAACAAAAGTAAAGGAGCGCAAGAAGCGCACGAAGCAATTCGTCCAACGGATATGTCGCGCCACACTGTAAATATCGATCGTGATCAGGCTCGTTTATATGATTTGATCTGGAAAAGAACATTGGCATCTCAAATGAGCGATGCGCAATTAGAAAGAACAAACGTAAAAATTGAAGCGAATAATCATAAAGAAATTTTTACTGCTTCAGGAGAAGTTTTACTTTTTGAAGGTTTCTTAAAAGTATATCTTGAAGGACACGATGACGATGAAGAGGAACAAGAAGGAATGCTTCCAGCTTTAAAAGTGAACGAAAAACTGGCTAACAACTATATTACAGCCACAGAACGATATTCAAGACCACCGGCACGTTATACAGAAGCTTCTTTGGTGAAAAAATTAGAAGAATTAGGAATTGGACGTCCGTCGACGTATGCGCCAACTATTTCGACTATCATCAACAGAAATTATGTTGAAAAAGGAACTTTGGAAGGGCAGGAACGTAATTACACACAACTTACTTTGCAGGCTGATAAAGTAGGCGAGAAGTTGCTGAAAGAAAATACAGGGTCTGATAAAGGAAAATTAGTTCCGACAGATATTGGAACAATCGTTACTGATTTCTTAGTTAAGAATTTTGGAAACATTCTGGATTATAATTTCACGGCAAAAGTAGAACAGGATTTTGACGAAATCGCAGAAGGAAATATTGACTGGGCAACCATGATGCAGGAATTCTACGACAAGTTTCATCCAAATGTTAAGGATGTTGAAGCAAATGCAGAGAGAGAAAGTGGTGAAAGAATTCTTGGTAAAGATGCAGATGGAAGACAGGTTTCTGTTCGTTTAGGAAAATTTGGTCCGATGGCTCAAATTGGAGAAGCGGATGACGAAGATAAAAAGTTCGCCAGTTTAATGGCCGATCAAAATATTGGAAATATTACTTTAGAAGATGCTTTGAATTTATTCTTATTACCTAAAAACTTAGGCGAATATAAAGGAGAAGAAGTTGAAGTAAGTAACGGACGTTACGGACCTTATGTGCGTCATGGAAGTGTTTTTATTTCGCTGCCAAGAGGTGAAGATCCGTTAGCTGTTACAAAAGAAAGAGCTCAGGAATTAATTGACGAAAAAGCACTTGCTGATGCGCCAATTGCTATTTACAAGGGAGAATCTGTGCAAAAAGGTGTGGGACGTTTTGGCCCGTTCATCAAATGGAATGGTCTTTTTGTAAACGTGAGCAAAAAATACAATTTTGATAATTTATCGCAGGCAGAAGTTGAAGAATTGATTGAAGATAAATTACAAAAGAATATTGATAAAGTACTTCACAATTGGGAAGACGAAGGAATTCTGGTTGAAAAAGCACGTTGGGGTCGTTCTGTTATTACAAAAGGAAAGATCAAAATTGAATTAAGCAAAGATGTTGATGCAGCGAAATTAACATTGGCAGAAGTTCAGGAAATGATCGCTAAAAAGACTCCAGCAAAGAAAACGCCGGCAAAAAAAGCAACAACGGCAAAAAAAGCTCCAGCTAAAAAAACAGCAGCTAAAAAGAAATAAAAAATGGAATTTGATTTTCTAGAACCAGTTAACAACGGAATTTTACAATTTATTGCTTCGTTGTCTTCTCAAGAATTGGGCAGCAAAATTGTTTTGCATACTCAGGATCAATTTCCTGATATTAGTAAAGTAAATATTGCTATCGTAGGAGTTTTAGAAGATCGTCGTAACATCAATATGGTTAATGAAGTTAATCTGAATGGTGTTCGAAAAAAGCTCTATAGTATGTTTCCTGGTAACTGGGATGCTTCTATAGCTGATTTAGGTGATATTCTTGCAGGTGATACTGTAGAGGATACGTACTTCGCATTAAAAAAGGTAGCAGCTGCTTTAATCAGGAATAAAGTGATTCCTATAGTCCTGGGAGGTTCACAGGATTTAACCTATGCTTTATATCGTG
This sequence comes from Flavobacterium aquidurense, assembly GCF_031458035.1. Lineage (GTDB taxonomy): Bacteria > Bacteroidota > Bacteroidia > Flavobacteriales > Flavobacteriaceae > Flavobacterium > Flavobacterium aquidurense_C. Next base: position 57,612 of record NZ_JAVDXR010000007.1, on the reverse strand, counting down.
CTTATGACGATTTAGAGCAAATGGTTAATATGGTTTCTGTCGATAATCGATTTGATTTTGGGAAAGAAAACGAGTCGGTTTCTGCCACTTCTTTCCTTACAAAAATTATTATAGACGAGCCAAATAACCTTTTTAACTATTGTAATATTGGTTATCAAACCTATTATAACTCGCAGGAAGAGATTGATTTAATTGAAAAATTATTTTTTGATGCCTATCGTTTAGGTGAAATTTCAAATAATATAGCGTTAGCGGAGCCGGTCTTTAGAGATGCTGATTTGGTAACTATAGATTTAAACTCTGTAAAGTCATCAGATTCAGGTAATACTATTTCTTTTGAACCTAATGGTTTTAATGGAAAAGAGATCTGTTCGTTAGCAAGATACTCTGGTATTAGTGATAAAGTATCTTCGTTTGGAGTCTTCAATCATAACAGTACTGCGGAAGAATCTGTAATAATTGCACAAATTGTCTGGTATTTTATAGAAGGATATCATTATCGTTCTAAAGAATATCCATTTGGTAGCAGAACGAACTATTTGAAGTACATTGTACCACTTGAAGACGAAGAACTAATTTTTTATAAAAGTGACAAAACAGATCGTTGGTGGATCGAAATTCCGTTTGTTTCAAATGGCCACAATAAATTGAAAAGAAATACGTTATTACCGTGTTCGTACGACGAATATTTGTGCGCTTGTAATCAAGAATTGCCAGAACGCTGGTGGAAAGCGCAGCGAAAAAATGCATTATAAAAGATAATTTTTTTAAAATTCTTAAATTCTTAAAATTCTTAAAAAGATTTTAAGATAATTTAGTAAGAAAAAAGCCATATACTCTAAAAATTAACGTTTTACGTCGATTTTTTATGTTAGTTTATCGATAAAATATTTTTTTTTTATTTTATTTAACATTATTTTTGAACGGTAAAATAAATTTCGCAACTAGTATTGTTTTTTAGCTAAATAATAAATACGTTTACGAACTTATAATAATGAATAGATAATCCCAAATTTATATGAAGAAGTTTATTGCATTTGCAACAATGTTAACACTAGTAATCGGCTGTGGTAAGTCAGGTGACAAAGGTGAGTTAGTTGGTGTTACAGGAGGGAAATGGCATCCTGAGAAACCTTATGGAATGACATTAGTTCCAGGTGGATCCTTTATTATGGGTAAATCAGATGCTGATTTAGCTAATGTAGAAGATGCTCCGACTAAAACGGTAACAGTTCGTTCATTTTATATGGATGAAACTGAGATTACGAACAGTGAGTATCGTCAGTTTGTAGAATGGGTTAAAGATTCTACAATGAGAGTTCGTCTTGCTATTTTAGCTGATGAAACTGGGCAGAAAGCTACGCCAGATGCTAAAGGTAAGCAAGCTGGTAGTATAGCTGATTATGCATTTAATGACTCTGAGCCAGATAAAATGACGGCTTATGATAAATATATGTATGATAACTATTATAGTGTTGGGACAAAAGACGATCCTTATGCTGGTAGAAAACTAAATAAGAAAGTTAAGTTAATTAAAGATACAAAAGCTTATCCGGATGAGTATTATGCTGAGGTAATGGATTCTATGTATTTGCCAATTGAAGAATCGTACAATGGATTACGTACAATTGATGTGAATAAATTGAAATTCCGTTATTCCTGGATGGATATTCAGGCTGCTGCTAAAGCTAAAGTTGGAAAAAGAAAAGATTTCGTTAAAACTGAGCAGGTAAGCGTTTATCCTGATACAACAGTTTGGATTAAAGATTTTGCTTATTCTTATAATGAGCCAATGCATAATGATTACTTCTGGCATAAAGCTTACGGAGATTATCCTGTAGTAGGGGTTACCTGGAAACAAGCTAAGGCATTTTGTGCATGGAGAACATTAAATAAAAACAGTTACATTAAATCTAAGAAAAAAGGACGTGATTTAGTGAATGCATTCAGATTGCCAACTGAGGCAGAATGGGAATATGCAGCTAGAGGAGGTCTGGAATCTGCTACTTACCCTTGGGGAGGTCCTTATACTAAAAGTGATAGAGGTTGTTTCTTAGCAAACTTTAAGCCAAGTAGAGGGGATTATGCTGCTGATGAAGCTTTATATACTGTTGAAGCTAAGTCGTATGACGTGAATGGATATGGTTTGTATAATATGGCCGGAAATGTTTCGGAATGGACTGACTCAGCTTACAATCCAAATGCGTATGAATATGTTTCTACGATGAATCCAAACGTTATCGACGGAAACAATCAAAGAAAAGTAGTTCGTGGTGGATCATGGAAAGACGTTGCTTATTTCCTACAGGTAAGTACTCGTGATCACGAATATGCTGATTCTGCAAGAAGTTACATTGGTTTCAGAACTGTACAAGATTACATGGGAACGCAAGTAACAGGAAGCGGAAAAAAGAAAAAGTAAGTTACAATTAAATCAATAACCAAATCAAATCTATTTTATTAAAACCTAAAAAAAAAGTATTATGGCATTATTAAGTAAAAAAGCAATGAATTTCGCTTACGGAATGGGAGCGGCAGTAGTAATTATTGGAGCATTATTCAAAATTACTCACTTTGAAATCGGGCCATTAACAGGAACGTTGATGCTTTCTGTTGGACTGGTAACTGAGGCGTTAATCTTTGCTCTTTCTGCTTTCGAACCAGTAGACGAAGAATTAGACTGGACTCTTGTTTACCCAGAATTAGCGAATGGTGAGGCTAGAAAAAAAGCTGACAAAGTTGAAACTCCAACCGATGCCCAAGGATTGTTGTCTCAAAAATTAGATGCCATGTTGAAAGAAGCTAAAATTGACGGTGAATTAATGTCAAGTTTAGGAAATTCTATTAAAAACTTCGAAGGAGCTGCTAAAGCAATTTCTCCAACAGTAGATTCTATTGCAGGACAAAAGAAATATGCTGAAGAAATGTCTATGGCTGCTGCACAAATGGAATCATTAAACAGTTTATACAAAGTACAATTAGAAAGTGCGTCAAGAAATGCACAAGCAAACAGCGAAATTGCTGAAAATGCTTCTAAATTAAAAGAACAAATGCAATCAATGACTGCAAACATTGCTTCTTTAAACAGTGTTTATGGTGGTATGCTTTCTGCAATGAGTAACAAAGGATAATTAGTTTATAGCTATTATATTAAATTTATTAATAAGAACTAATTAGAAAAAAATGGCAGGAGGAAAATTAACCCCTAGACAGAAGATGATTAACCTGATGTATCTGGTTTTCATCGCAATGTTAGCAATGAATATGTCAAAAGAAGTATTATCTGCTTTTGGCTTAATGAATGAAAAATTCGAAAGCGCTAACACATCTTCAGAACAGTCAAATGCTGGATTATTGATGTCGTTAGATCAAAAAGCTGCTGAAGCAAAAGGTGAATTCGCAACTGCTGCAGTTACTGCTCACCAAGTTGAAACAGCTTCAAAAGAATTTTATGCATATATCGGTGGTTTAAAAGGTGATGTATTAAAAGGATTTGAATCTGATAAAGAAACTGGAAAATTACCTTACGAGTCTATGGACAAAGGTGATAATATCGACAACTGGTTTACAGGTGAAGGTTATACTGCTAAAGGAAATGATATCATTTCTCATATTGAAAAATATAAAGCAGCTATGAAATCTGCTTTAGCAGATAAAAAATATGCAGCAATTTTAGCTGAAGTTGAAAAGAAATTTGACGTTTCAGATGTAAAAAATAAAGAAGGTTTAAAAGATAAGTATTTAGCTTATCACTTTAAAGGTTTCCCGGCTGTTGCTTCATTAGCTAAACTTTCAGCTTGGCAAAATGACGTTCAAAAAGCAGAATCTGATGTTTACAGTGCTGCTTTAGGTAAAGCTGCAGTTGCTGCTGCTTCTTACAGCAATTACCAGGCAATCGTAGTTTTAGATAAAAATGCTTATTTCCAAGGAGAAAAAGTTACAGGTAAGGTAGTTTTAGGTCGTTATGACGAAAATACAAAACCTACTTCATTCCAAGGTCCTGGGCAAATTGTTAACGGACAGGCTGTTATTTCGTTAACTGCTGGTGGTGTTGGAGAACAAAGTATTAATGGACAATTTTCATTCTTGGAGGATGGAAAAAACATTCCACTTAAATTTGCTGGAAAATATGTTGTAGTGCCAAGACCTAACTCTGCTACAATTTCTGCTGATAAAATGAATGTTGTATATAGAGGGGTTGTTAACCCAATCTCTGTTTCATTCGCTGGTGTTGCTGATAATAAAGTGGTGGCTAGTGCTCCTGGATTATCATCTGCCGGTAAAGCTGGTAAATATAACATGAGCCCTGGACAAGGTACAGAAACTACAATTTCTGTTACTGGAACTTTACCAAATGGTGATAAAGTTACAGATAAGAAAACGTTCAGAATTAAAGGTATTCCTGGTCCAACAGGTACAATTAGAGGTGAGATGGGTGTTGTTAAAGGACCTAAATCAAACTTAGAAATTGCTACAATTGGTGCTAAATTACTTGATTTTGATTTCGAAGTTGGTTTAGATGTTGTTGGATTTAATTTAAAAATTACCGGACAACCTACAGTTGTTGTTAATGGTAACAAATTAAACGCACAATGTAAATCAGTTCTTTCAAAAGCAGGTAGAGGAGATCAAGTTACTATTTCTGAAATTAAAACAAAACTTGTTGGAGCTGGTAGCTATTTGTTGCCACGTACTGCTCCGGTAATTTACGAAATACAATAATAAAGTAGGTAAAACTACGTTCAATATCTTATAATGATATCATGATGAAAGTAAGAAATTTTTTAATAGCTATTATTTCTATCGCTGGAGGTTTTGCTTCTAACGCGCAATCTAATTTGCTTAATGCAAAAACACCTGATCAGATAGGACTTAAGACTCCTGCGCAACTTATCTCAGATAACGATAAGCCATTGGCTTACGGCTATGTGGATGATAGAGATGTCTTGATGGGAAAAACTACTTGGGAAATTATTGATTTAAATGAAAAAATCAACTTTCCATTATATTTTCCTGTAGATACAGCTAATATTGGTTCTGACAGACGTTCACTTTACGATGTTTTGACGAAAGCCATTAAAAATGGTAAAATAACTGAAGTGTATACTGATAGTTATTTCAATACTAAAAAATCTATGAAAGACATCGAAGCTTCATTATCTCGTATTGATACTACAGATGCTGGTAGAGAGCAAATTAATGCCGGAACAGCTTTGTCTAATGAGTATGTCTTGAAAACTGATATGACTTCTCAGGATGTAACGCAGTACAAGATTAAAGGATACTGGTATTTTGACAAACGTCAAAGTGAATTGAAATATCGTTTGCTTGGAATTTGTCCTGTAACTCCTGATGTTTATACAATGAATAGCGATGAAAAGGATTATGTTGAATTATTTTGGGTTTTTTACCCTAATGCCAGAGAAGTATTGCATGAAGCAAAAGCTTTTAATGACAACAATTCAGCACTTCCAATTTCATTTGACCAGATTTTAAATTCGCGACGATTTAATGCTGTTATCTATAAAGAAGAAAACTTGTACGGAGATCGCGAGATTAAAGAGTACATGAAAGATAACGCGCAAAATCAGTTGTTAGAATCTGAGAGAGTGAAAGAGAAGATTCGTAATTTCGAGCAGGATATGTGGAATTACTAAGTATCTAAAATTACAATATACAAGAAACTCTTACTACCTTTGTAGTAAGAGTTTTTTTTATTTTTACCCATTACTACATGTTAGATTATTTAATTGTCGGATCTGGATTGGCTGGAATTTCCTTTGCAGAAATTGCCCTTAGAAACAATAAATCTGTACTGCTGATAGATGATAAGTCTCAGATATCATCCAGAGTTGCAGGTGGCTTGTATAATCCTGTTATTTTGAAAAGATTTAGCGAAGTTTGGAAAGCAGAAGAACAATTGGTTTTAATGGAAGATTTTTACGGTCATCTTGAAACTAAGCTGCAGACTAAAGTTAATTTTAAACTTCCTATTTTGAGGAAATTTTTCTCAATTGAAGAACAAAATAATTGGTTTTCTGCTTCAGATAAACCGCTTTTGGCTCCGTTTCTTTCCACTAAATTAATATTTAAAAAGTATTTTGGGATCAATTCTCCATTTGATTATGGCGAGGTATTGCATACCGGTTATGTTGATACTGCGTTATTATTAGATAAGTATCAGGAATATTTAATTGAAAATGATTTATTACTACAAGAGTCGTTTCAGTATAACGCTTTAGTAATTAATAAAGAAGCTGTTCAATATAAAGATTTTGAGGCTAAGAATGTAATTTTTGCTGAAGGTTTTGGATTGCATGCAAATCCTTTTTTTCAGGATTTGCCGCTAGACGGCACCAAAGGCGAACTCTTTGTTATAAAAGCACCGGAACTTGATTTAGATGTAATCGTTAATACCAGCGTCTTTATTTTGCCTTTAGGGAATCATTTGTTTAAAGTTGGTGCAACTTATAATTGGAAAGATAAGACTGACGAGCCAACTGAGGAAGGTAAAGCTGAATTAGTTGAACGTATTCAGGAAATTATCAATTGTGATTTCGAAATAGTTTCTCATTTTGGAGGGGTAAGACCAACTGTACGTGATCGTAGACCTATTATAGGGACACATGATAAGCATGAATCACTGCATCTGTTAAATGGTTTAGGAACACGTGGCGTAATGCTTGGCCCGGCAATGGCTAAAGATTTATTCGATTATATTGAAAATGGTAAACCTTTAGATCCTACAATCGACATTCAGCGATTTTATAAAAAACGAAAATAGTCTTATTTTTTTCCGGCGTTTGGATCGTATGAAATAAACATATTAATGTACAGGTTTCTTGAAAGTCGTAAGACAAAAGGAAATAATACAATTAAAGTGATAACGATTGTCAAAAATGATTGTTCAATAGAAGCTCCAAAGAAAACAAAAGAAACAATAAATGCTGCAATTCCTACGGCAACATTTAGTCCATAACTAACATACATTGCGCCGTAAAAAAACGAAGGTTCAATTAGATATTTTAATCCGCAATGACTGCAATTTTCATTCATTTTGAGAACTTTAGTCAAATGAAGCGGATTTTTGTCCAAATACATGCTCTCATTTTGACATTTTGGACAACTTCCTGTTAAAATACTATTTAGTTTGGATCCTTTTTTTAACATTTGCAAAAAATTTAAACAAAGGTACATTTTTGAACCTTTACTGCTCGTAACAATAGTCATAAAATTATGCTTAATATACACAATCTTTCGGTTTCTTTTGGTGGTACATATTTATTTGAAGAAGTTACCTTTCGTTTAGGTGCCGGAGACCGAGTTGGTCTTGTTGGTAAAAACGGTGCAGGTAAATCTACAATGCTTAAAATGTTAGCAAGAGATTTTGCTCCTGATTCTGGAGTTATCTCTCAGGAGAAAGATATCAAAATGGGTTTTTTACGTCAGGATATTGATTTTGAACGTGGAAGAACTGTTTTAGAGGAAGCTTATGAAGCTTTTACTGAGATTAAGATTGTAGAAAAAAAGTTAGAAGAAATCAATCATCAATTGGTGACGAGAACCGATTATGAAAGTGAAGAATATGGTCAGATTATTGAAGATTTATCTGATTATACACATCGTTTTGATCTTCTTGGGGGTTATAATTATGTTGGAGATACAGAGAAAATTCTTTTAGGTCTTGGTTTTAAAAGGGAAGTTTTCAATAACCAAACTGAAACATTTTCAGGAGGTTGGAGAATGCGTATCGAGTTGGCTAAATTATTATTACAATCCAATGATGTATTGCTTCTGGATGAGCCAACGAACCACTTAGATATTGAGAGTATCATTTGGCTGGAGAGTTTCCTTCGTAATTATCCGGGTGTTGTCGTAATTGTATCGCACGATAAAATGTTCCTTGACAATGTTACGAATCGTACAATCGAAATTTCATTAGGAAAAGCATACGATTTCAATAAACCGTATTCACAATATTTAGAATTGCGCCACGAAATTCGTGAAAAGCAATTGGCAACTCAAAAGAATCAGGCAAAGAAAATTGAAGAAACAGAGAAGTTAATCGAGAAATTCCGTGCAAAAGCTTCAAAAGCTTCTATGGCGCAATCGTTGATTAAGAAATTAGATAAAGTAGAACGAATTGAAGTTGATGAAGACGACAATTCAGTAATGAATATTTCTTTTCCAGTTTCTAAAGAACCTGGAAGAGTGGTGGTTGAAGCCGAAAATGTTACTAAAGCATACGGTGATAAAACCATTTTAAAAGACATTAGTTTGTTAGTGGAACGTGGAAGTAAAATTGCTTTTGTTGGTCAGAATGGTCAGGGAAAATCCACTTTTATTAAAGCGATCGTTAACGAATTTGAATATAGCGGAACGATTAAATTAGGTCATAATGTTCAGTTGGGTTATTTTGCCCAAAATCAGGCAGAATATCTTGACGGCGAAATCACTTTGCTTCAAACTATGGAAGATGCTGCAATGGACACGAACCGTTCTAAAGTTCGTGATATGTTAGGTTCATTTTTGTTCCGTGGAGATGATGTGGAGAAAAAAGTAAAAGTACTTTCAGGAGGAGAACGTAACCGTTTGGCACTTTGTAAATTGTTATTACAGCCAATCAACGTTTTACTTATGGATGAGCCTACCAATCACCTGGATATTAAATCTAAGAATGTATTGAAAGCGGCACTTCAAAAATTCGGTGGAACTTTATTATTGGTTTCTCACGACAGGGATTTCCTTCAGGGAATGTCGAATATTGTGTACGAATTCAAAGACCAAAAAATCAAAGAATATTTGGGTGACATCAACTATTTCTTAGAACAGCGCAACCTTGAAAATATGCGTGAAGTTGAGAAAAAAGATGTTGCAAAAGCTGCTGCTCCAAAAGAGACAAATAAAGCATCATACGAAGATCAGAAAAAAGGAAAATCACTTCAAAACCGTTTGAGTAAAGTTGAAAGTCAAATCAAACAATTAGAAAAAGACATTCAGCATGACGATAAAATGTTAGCTTCTAATTATGACAAACATATCGAAGATGCTTCATTTTTTACTGCCTACAATAAAAAGAAAGCAGATTTAGATCAATTACTTTTAGACTGGGAAATCATTCAGGAAGAGATTGACAATTTCAACGCTTAATATTAGTTTTCTTTGTTTCAGGTTTCAAGTTTCACGTTCCTATCGTAACTTGAAACCTGAAACCTGAAACTTGAAACCCTGAAACAAAATAATCATTTAATAAGCCCAATAGATTTAGAATGCATAATCGCCTGACTGCTATCCTTAAAATAGCAAACGGAAACTTCCAGGTTCTCTAAGTTTTTCAGAATAGCTTTTGTAGATTTTTTTTGAAATTTTCCTGTTTGTCTTATGTACACTGCTTTTACAGTGACGGGAAAAATTTTGCAAATTTGCTCATATAAAAAAGGGTCATGCTGAGAATCATCCCCCAATAAAACGTATTTAAGATTCGGATAAAATTCCAAAACATGTTTTATCTTATCAAATTTATGATTGTGATTGCCTCTTCCACTCATGAAGAAATCAGTAATGCCACGTTTAATATCTTTTAATAAAATAACAGCTCTTGGCAACTTATGTATTTTGGTAAACTTTACAATAAATCGGTACAAATTCCATTCGCTGCTAGAGATGTAAAAAAAAGCATTTTCCTCTTCTTTATTATTTCTTCCAGCCGAACTCAAGGCCTGATAGTGCGGAACAACATCTTTAAAAACCTTTCTGTCATTTACATTTTTAAATAAAAGAATGTACATTTTTTTGAAGACATTTCTGGTATGTGAAATCAAAAAGGTATCATCAATGTCAGAGATAATTCCCAGATTTCCGGTGTGAGGCCTAATAAAACTGCCCACTGTCGTTATTATTTCCGATTTGTATTTTATGCTCACTTCATATTCCATCCATCCAAAATTAAATTCTTTTTCGAGCGGAATACAAAATTTAAAATAACCGTCGTCCAGCGTTTTGGTGTGGATTTCCAGATTGCCAAGTTTAAGATAAACATCAAAATTCTGAATGGTTTTTATTCTAAACTGATTAATAATAGAAGTAGCGTTTTTAAAATTTTTCTTCTGAAAATCATATTCATATGTTCTCTTAAATACATGCCCCATTACAATTAATTCTTGTTCATTGGCATAACCGCGATATAATTGTAGTATAGGTTTCATTAATTACGTATATTTATATATGTTGTAAATTAATTATTTTAATTGACTTTAAAAATAAAATTTTGAAAAAGAATATCATATTTGTTGTAAACCCTATCTCCGGAGACCTGGATAAATCCGATTTAATTGGGGCTGTTCAGGAGTTTGCAACCACAAATCATTTTGATCTGGAAGTTTATGAAACTAAAGGAAAAAATGACCAAAAAGAAATACAATCACTCTATAACCAATATTTACCCGAACGAATTATTGTTGCCGGTGGTGACGGAACGATCAAAATGGTTGCGGAAGCAATGGAACAACATGATGTAATTATTGGAATTTTGCCAGCAGGATCCGCCAATGGATTATCAGTTGATTTGAATTTGCCACCCACCATCGAGGAGAACCTTAAAATTGCTTTCCTGAATCATTATATCGAAATGGATATGATTTGTATCAATGGAAAAAAAAGTATTCATTTAAGCGATATTGGTCTTAATGCCGATCTGGTTAAAAATTATGAAGAAAGTGATTTACGTGGTTTTTGGGGTTATGCATTGCAGGCCTTTACGACGCTTAAGGATTCTGAGAAACCTTTTTTAGCCACTATTTCAGCCAATAATGAAACGGTAGAACATACCGCCCGAATGATTGTTATTGCCAATTCTCAAAAGTACGGAACAGGTGTAATCATTAATCCAAATGGTGTGATGAACGACGGTAAATTTGAGTTAGTTATCCTGAAAAATCTGGATTTATTTCTAATCGGGAAAATTATTACAGGCAATATGCCAATTGATACTGATGACGTTGTTATTATTTCGACTGACAAGGCAACTATAAAAGCAGATTATCCTGTAAATTTTCAAATTGATGGTGAATATTGCGGTGCCCAGACTGATTTGGAAATTCATATTTTGCACAAACAGATGAAAATTGCAGTTCCGTAAATTACTATTTAAAAGGATTACGCTCCTGCCATTCCGTTTTTGGTTCCAAATAATTGAAAAAACGTCCGATATTATGATTGATTAATGCGTTGCTGTGGGTAATCAAACCATACATTTTCAATGGTTTTGCACCAACAGAACTTTTAATTTCAAGAGCAGTTCTTGCGAAAACAATTTGCTTAAAACCTTTTTTGACAGAATAAGCAATCATGTCGTATAACATATTTAAGTAAAGCATTTTATCGCGCTGAACACTTTCGTCATATCCTAAAAAATAGGTATCCATTATACCGCCATTTTTTATTAAGGTATTAAAACCGATTAGCTTTTCATCTAAAAAATAGCCATATAATAAAAAGTGATCTTTAAGGATTTCTTTAAAAAAACTGAAATGATTTCTAGCCAGGAAAAAAGTATTGAAAGGGGCATTTTTTGCTACATGAAAGTACAATTCATAAATGGCATCTTCATATTTTTGAATGTCGGACAAAGACATTTTCTGTTTTTTTATTCCTTCAGATTTTTTGCGGGCGCGTTTATATTGATCACGATATTTTTTTGATAAAGCATCGATATAATCTTGTTCTGTTTTCCAGTTTTCATTGATTTCAAAAATCATATTCGGCTGTGTAGAGAACGTGAAATTGTTTTTAAATTCAATTTGTAGAGGCTTAATTTCAGCTGCTGTAAAATCTTTAATACTGGTTATGTGAACTTTTTTTCCATTGGCTTTCAACTCTTTTTTAAGTTGATTAATCGCTTTATGAAGTGTTTTGAACGCTTTTGAATGCTGTATATTTTTATCAAAGGCAAAAGCATTTTGCCCTGTCAGCATATTATTTCCGACGAATAATACATGTGAGGCGAAATTTTTAAGAGCAAAATTACGTACGGAAGTTTTTAAACATTGATCGCGTTCGCCAAATGATTCCAATTTTTCTGTAAATAAAAATTGGGTAATTACAATTCCGATAAGTATTTCCTTTTCAAAAATTCCAATAAAATGACAAATCATATTTACCGGACAAGATTTTTCAAGGACTTCGAGATATTCCCGGGTCAAAAAAATATTTTCCGTAGCAAGCGAATTCCATTCTAAGGGTAGTACTGATGCGCTATTGTATATTTCGAAAGAATAAGTTGTAGTCAAAAGAGAGTGCTAATTTTTTCAAAATTAGATAATATTTGTAATAACTTATGTGGTTTAAGTTATTATTAAGAAAAACCCATTTGAGATTTGTGTTCAAACGGGTTTTGTATTTATAATTTTAAGCGAATCCACAAACTATTCCGCCCATAAAGGTTAAGGTAACAATCCAGAATCCAGCGTGAATTAAGATATATTTCCATGATTTTCTTTCGAATAAACCATTAATTCCAATTACAGGAAGAGCAAAAAATAATCCTGAGATAAAGCCGTGCAGTGCACCGTGTTTAAAAGTACGATAAGCTGTTCCGTAATCTGCCATAAAAGCCGTAAAAGAAGGCTTTGCGCTATCGATCAAGGGTGGTCCGCCAACCATTCCGACAGCTCCTGACTGATGAATTGTTAGTGACATTAGCGTCATAGTAATCATTACAGAAAAAATATACGTTAAACCAAAAATTTTAAGCATATTTCCTGTTCGGAGTTGTTCCTGTGTGAAATTGTTTTCTTTCATCCAGATGGTTCCGAAGACTTTTGGATTGTACCAAATAAAACCGATTACCAGAGTGACAAGTCCGGCTAGGAGTAATGCAATAAAGTTAATTTCCATAATATGAGGTTTTTAGGATTAGTTAAGTCAAATTTAAATAAAAAAACGGGAATTTTGACCAATTCTAAAATATAAGAAAAATAGTAGTAAATATTTACTTATTAACACTTTATCGACAATATAGGCATTATAGCTATGAAATGTATAATTTTAACGCTCAATAACGAAACCCCAATTAGTTATGAAAAGCTTAACCACATTTTTTTTAATATTTGTATTTTCTGTCAATGCTTTTGCAGACATTGTTTCAGATAAGGAAAAAGACGCTCTTATAAAATTCTATCATTCAACCGATGGATCGCAATGGCACAACAAATGGGATTTATCATTATCAGTTTCAACATGGTACGGAGTTCAAACTGAAAATGGAAAAGTTACAGGGATTAGTTTGTCGAATAACAATTTGCAAGGTGAACTGCCAGAAGCATTCTTTGACTTAGTAAATTTAGTTGCCATTGATCTGCATGAAAATAATCTGCAGGGAAATTTACCCATTGCAATTCAGAATCTTAAAGAACTCGAAGTTTTAGATGTTTCGCATAATGCATTATCTGGAACTATACCAACATCAATCTGCGAATTGAGAAAGCTGAAAGATTTAGAGCTTTTTATGAATAAGTTATCAGGAGAATTGCCTTCGGAAATTGGCAAATTGAATCAACTTGAAATCCTTTCTTTATGTAATAACGAAATTCACGGCGATTTACCCGGTTCTATTTATAAGATACAAACATTGAAAGTCTTGCTTTTAAACAATAATAAGCTTTCAGGAAATTTAAGTAGTGAAATAATTAATTTTCATGCTTTGCAAAATTTAAGTCTTTTTGATAATAATTTTGAAGGTGAAATTCCGAAAGGACTTGAAAAATTAAATAATTTATCAGAAATGAATCTTTCGTACAACAAATTTAAAGGAACAGTTTCTAAAAATCTGGCTTTGTTGGATCCATTAAATATGACAATGTTTGACGAGGATGGAAATCCGTTTTTATTAGAAATTAATACCGAAAAAGAAACAACAATAGTTACCCAAAATTAATCGTGCTTATGAATGAATTTTACTCGTTGAAAAAAGTTGATTAAATATATTTAGTTAATTGCTGGAAACCGTAATTCGTTACGGTTTTTTTGTGGAATATAAGTTCACTGTTTTTTTTGATATTTCGAAGAGTATGAGATTATTAGCGGTATATCATAAATATTTTTTATTTAACTTATTGAATATCAGATAGATAAAATACGGTTAGAATTTTGGAGTATAAAATAAAGTAACTTCTAAATTTCATATCATGAGTACCTATCAAAATACCCGAACCGCATTGATATTGATTGATCCGTTTAATGATTTTCTTTCAGAAAACGGAAAACTTTGGCCTCTTGTTAAAGAAACTGTTGAAGGAGGAAATGTCATTCAGAACATGAAAAAGGTTTTGATGGCCGCACGAAAACATAAAATTCAGGTTGTTTACGCACCGCACAGGCACACACAAAAAGGAGATTATTTAAATTGGAAGTTTTTTTCACCATCACATAATGGGAGTAAAAGTTTGACGCTTTTTGAAAAAGAAAGTTGGGGCGCCGAATTTCATCCTGAACTTTTGCCGATAGAAGGTGATTTAATTGCTCAGAATCACTGGACGGCTAGTGGTTTTGCAAATACCGACTTAGATTTTCTTCTAAAAATGCATGACATTGACCATATCATAATTGCCGGTATGCGTGCTAATACTTGCGTTGATTCTACCGCAAGATATGGAGTAGAACTTGGCTATCATGTAACTTTAATTAAAGATGGAATTGGTGCTTTTAATCAGGAGGAAATTAGAGCTACTGTAGAAACGAATTTCCCAAATTACGGACATTCTCTTTTGTCAGCCGAAGAATTTATTAAAGTCTTAGAATCATAAAAATGGAAGTTTTAGCTGAATGTACTGCGAAAGCCATGATTCATTGTGCTGCAGAAAAAATAAATATCACGGATTGGCTTTTTACTCTGAGAGACCAGGAATATCAATCTTGTTCAGTCAGTCATATAGCAGGAGGATCGTCAATCTCACAAGACGGAAAAAAAATGTCGATAAATGTAGAACGTATTGCTGATAATCTATTAATACAGCATTATATTGAAGAAATTGGAGAGAAAAATCATTGTAGGGTTAACTCCATGTCGGATTCATTTTCTGCTTTGGGCCGGACAAAATTAGGAATTACTTGGGAACTGAAGGTAAGGAGGTTAACAGCAAATAGTTGTGAATTTACAAATAAGGTGGTGGTACGATCGACGAAAGAATTTTTAGAATCACTAAAATCGGTTAATATTACTGATATAGAAGTTGTAAAAATTCAAATGCTTCAAAATGTAGCCGAACACAATGCAGAAGAAACACCATTGTTTGCGGCTGATATTCATAATAAAGTATTGAGAGGAAAATGGGAATAAATTCTCTTTTTTAAATAAAAATAAACAAATCCTGAAATAGAATTTATAGTAACTTTGTAACAAATTGATAATTTAAAATCAGTTTGTAAAATGATTTACTTTTTTTCATAACTTTAATATTGTATTCAACAAAATAATGTTGAAGTGATGAGAAAATTAATTTAAACTTTTAATACTAAAAATTATGATAGTACAGTATCAGGGTGAGCAATACGGAAAAGCGACAACCTTTACGTTAAGGATAATTGGAAATAATCTTTCAAAAAGCAGTTCTAATTATCAAATTGATTTATTGGTGGGAGGGAAGCAATTACCAATTTTCACAACCTCAATTCATCAAAGTTTATCGAATTGCTTAAAAGAAATTTATTTATTCAGAAAACATAACGGAATTAAGTTTAATGCTTCATCAGAAAAAATAGCACCATTATTAGTGCCTTATGATAAGGTTTTATATAATTATAATAAATATGCTTTATTTATGGCTTAAGTTGTTTCTAAGGTTGGAAAATACAAAAATACCGTTCTTAAGAACGGTATTTTTTTTATTCAAAATTTTTAAAATCGTAGCTGTAAGTTTTGTGAGTTTTTGCCCTGAAAATAAGATGACGCGAATTAAATTAATTTGCACTAGACTTCTAATGTCTTTTTAACAAAATCATCAGAAAGTTTTCTTTTAAAATGTTTTAAGTACTTAATTGCGAAATAAGACGGTTTCGAATAATTTAATAGTTCACTTATTTCAGTTATAGAATAGAAAGCACCACTTTGCAGAAGTTTATGTGCGAGAATTATTTTTTGTTCGTTAAAGAAATGGTTTGGTGTTACATTGTTAGCTTTTTTAAATAGTATTTTGTATTTCGTACGAGACATTCTTGCCATATTTGATAATAATGTTAATGTCGGAAATGAACCATATAAATTGTCAAGTAAATAGAGTTTTGTACTCTCTATTAAATCACTATCCATTTTTGTTACTTGTTCACGTTTAGGATTTGAATATGTTTCAATAAAATTAGCTAGTAGTTTTAAGCATATACCTCTTATGTAAGAGTCGTATTGGATATCAAATACATGTTTCTCTTTAAGACTATTAATTAATATTTTATTATTGCTGTTAAGGTGATCGTAAAAAAGTATTTTTTTCTCAACATTTTTTATGGATTTGTTTTTTTTATCTTTTTGATACAAAAGATCATGAAGCATCTGTTTTTCTATCAGTAATCTTAGAGCGAAAGTTCTTTGTTTAAGATATGGTTTAAATGAATTTTCTATACTTGTATGTAAAACCGAAAAACCAGATTTAAATTTTTTGTTTTTTGCATTACAACATACTGTGACTGTATTAATCTTTTCACTAAGATCAAATTGTAGAATATATAAATCATCATCAGATATTAATCTTTTTATATTAATTTCTTTTGTAAATACAGCATCTAAAAGTACGACCGAAATTCCATTCGTAACAGGACAAAAATAAGATATCCCTTGCGCAAAATCTTGCGGTAAAATAACTATTTTATCACGAACATGTAATGCATTCAATTTTTGTGCAGCTTCTGCTTGCCATTCACCTTTTAGGGAATAATAGTGACTTAATTCTATCATTTTTTATAATTGTTGTGAATAAGTTTTAGGAAGAAGTCCAAATTTTCCTCTAAATTTATTAGCAAAATAAGACGAATTGTTAAAGCTTAAAATTTCAGATACTTCAGTAACTGTCATTTGCTTTTCTTCAAGTAATTCTTTTGCTTTAAATAGTTTGTTCTCTAAAAAAAATGAATTTGGCGTATCGCCTGTAATTTTTTTAAAGAGACTTTTAAACTTAGTAACCGACATATTGCTTTTTTGTGCAAGAGCTTTAATACTCGGAAAATGATCATTAATATTTTCTAACAAATACCGTTGAACTGATAAAATACTTGATAAATCATCTTCATTAACTAATTGTATAATGCATTTTTTTTCAGATACTTTTCGTAAATGATCAGAAATTAACAAATGAACCGTACCTGTCAAGTGAAGATCGAAAAGTACATCATGTTCCTTTAGTTTTTGGAGATCTTTTAGTGCATGATAACTTTTTATACTCATTCTTTCCCATTGTACAATTGTATTTTGCTGAGGGTTTAATATTTGATCTATGGTTTTTTTGAAAATATTATTTTTCTGAGCGTATATTTTCATTGTTTCCTTCTTGATAAAAATGCAGCACATAAAAATTTTGCTGCCTTTTTTTGCTTCAAATTCGAATTGCAGGGAGCTATCTAGTAATAAAAGATTATATGACCACGAACCTACAGTATTTGAAACTGTGTCAAATGATAGTGTTGCATCTGACTCAGATAAGTAATAATGAAGTCCTACATAATCATTTGTATTGTTTTTAATTGTGAAATGTACATCCGTGTTATATGTGACATCAACATACATTGCAACTATTCCGCTGCCACAATCTTTAAAATATCGAATACCGGTATGTATATCTTCAGATGCTTTTATAAAGTTACCCTGTATTTTTCCGTCTAGTTTTTTGGCAAGTGATTTAGTCCATTCTAAATCTGCACCATAATGCTGAATTATCTTTTTCATACTATTTATACTAATGTTTTTTAATACGTTGAATCTTTTAATTCAATTTATTTAGGCAAAATATTTTTTTGAGTCTTTTCTTATTTATTTATGGTTATTAGTTGGTTTAACAAAAAAAGTAAAAGGCAAATATAGTAGTGGTATGAAGTGAATTTGTTCCTAATAAGGTCAGAAAAACATTGAAATAAGCCTTATTTGCGCAACGGATTGTTTTTTAAATGTCTTAAAAACAATTAATTAAAAAAAAATTGTGCTTTTTACTCGCAGAAAATTGTGAGACTTATTTTTATATAAATCTGAATTTGATAAATTTTAAACTTTTCTTGATTTGATTCAGATTTTTTCTACTCGCTTAGTCGTAAAGAAGATCATCAGTATAATTGATAATACCGAATATTGGATACTTGATAAAACGGCCGGAAATGATAATGTTGTGCTAAAGTTAAGCTGGATGAAGAAACAACCGTAAGTACTATTTATAGTTTGCCATACGACGAAATTCATATTTTTCGTTGGAATGATGTCCTAAATAGGGATCGATATGGGTGGAGTTATCCTCTATTTAAGTTATTAGTAGAGAAGTAAAAATCTGTTGAGATAATCTTTGCTGCAGCATATTCAACCGCCATGAATTAATAAAATTTAAAATGAATTTAAATACAAAATCATCAAACTATATTTGTTGTTTTTTATTAAGAGTTTTACTTTTTAATAAAATCCTCTGATGGTTTTTTATTGAATATTTGAAAATATCTTGAAGAAAAAGGCTGTATCTTGTTGAAATTTAGTTCATGCATTATTTCTGTCAGACTGTTGTAATCTCCACTCTGAAGCATTTTATGAGCGTGTTCCATCTTTTGCTGAATAAAGAAATCGTTTGCCGTGTTGTTGAATTTTTTTTTGAATAAAATTTTAAATTTTGTACCCGACATTCCTGCTAATTTAGATAAAAAGGCTATTGATGGAAAATGTTCATTTAAGTGACTGATAAGGTAATTTTTACTTGACAATAGCCCTTCTTTTTCAGATTTATGAATGTTGTCTGAAGTTTTTGTTTCATTATCAGTGTATTTTTTAAGAAAATTGCCCAATAAGTTTAAGGCTATTCCTTTTATGAAAGCATCAAAAGATTCGTCGTATATTGATTTTTCATTTAATGATAAAATTCTTAGTAAACTGTTTCCATCTATATCATCACAATAGAATTTTTTTCTTGCTGTTTCTAATTTTTTCAGAACATTTTTATTATTCGTTACAAAGGGTTGTATTAATTTATGGTCAATATAAAGACGCATGGCAAAGGTTCTTTCGTTCATGGAGGGCTCAAAGAAACTTTCTTTCTGATTATTAAACACTGTTAATCCAAGATTTATTGAATTTCCGATCTTTATTTTTTTATTATTAATTATCAAGAAATTTGGCTGTTCACTTAAATCATAATGAAAAATATATCTTTGAATGTTGTCTTTATATGTTTTTATTTTTAAAGGCTTTTTTATTTTACAATCCCATAATAGTAAAGCCATTCCTGGGATCGCCTGAATATAAAAGACTTGTCCTTTTCCTAAATCAGAGGGTATTTCGATTATTTTATTTTGAATTAATCTTCCGCCTATATCTTCTGCAAATTGAAATTGCAGTTCTGGAGGCAAAGAAAAAAAAAGACTGTCTTTATACATATTATAATTTTTTAATAAACGTATTTGGTGATACTCCAAAATATTCTCTAAACTTAAAAATGAAATAGGAATAGTTTGAAAAATTAAGTTGTTCACAAACTTCTGTTATAGTATTTTTTTTTGTCTCCAGTAATTCCTTGGCTTTTTTGAGTTTATTACTCATATAGAAATAATTTGGAGTAGTACCAGTGATTTTTTTGAACAATTTTTTGAATTTGGTTTCAGACATATGTGCTTTGTCTGAAATTGTTTTAATGGATGGGAAAGGCTTGTCAATATTTTCTATTAATATTGCCTGAATTCCAATGATTTTCATAAGATCGTCCTTATTGACTTTTTCAATAATATCAGTAGTAAACATCTGATCCAGATAGTTCGAAATTAATTCATACCCCGTTGCTATTAAATTTAAATTAAAAAGTTCGCCGCCAACATCCTGTTTTCGTAAATCCCTTAATACATTGAAAATTTCAGGAGACATGTGGTCAAATTTTATAAATGTGTTTTGATTGGTATCCATTATTTTGTCAATATTGGCAGAAAAATTTTTATTTTTTTTTGCGAAATATTCAATTTTTAATTTCTTGATAAAGATGCAGATACCATAAGATTTTGTTCCGGGACTTACATAATAATCGCTTTCCAGTAGACTGTCAATTATCGACACGTCGTAACCTAAAGATCCAATATCATAGGAAAAGTCCGTGCATGTTTTGAAGGTTTTGCCTTGAATTAAATTAAAATAGAGACCAATAAAATCTTTTTTTAAATGAGATTGAATTATATGAATTTGACTATGATACGTAACATCAATATATAATATTACTACATCTTCCTCTCCTGTGTCAAGGAAATAACGGACACCTGTACTAATGTTTTCAGGAGTGTTTATGAAATTTCCTTCGACACTTCCACCAAATTCTTTGGCAAAGCTTTCTATCCAATCCAGATCTGCACCGAAGGAATGTTGTATTGTCTTCATGTTTAGATGTTTAGAGCTATGAATGTACTAATTTAATAAAAAAACCTTTTTAATCCTGTTTTTTTATTTCTAGCTGTAAGTCAAAAGAACGGTATGTTTTATGGATGCAACAACCCCTTTAAGTTCATACTATTTATGAATTTAAAATAAGGTCTTATTCTGATGTTGTTATGTCCCTAAAAATGAAAAAATATCTTTTCATAATTAAACCTTTGCTATTCCAAAAAAACGGTCTATAGGTTTAATTAATTTAATATTTTATGATGTATAAGTGGAGTCGTATAATTTGCGCAATTATAATTTTTCCAATCTCAAATTCATGTACAAGTGATTCAGTTGATAGCTCTCAAAGCAAAGATTCAAATGTCAATTATACTTACACGGTTTCAGAATTAGAAGCTATGGATTTGATTAATAAGTATCGCGCTGATAATGGATTGAATGTACTCGAAAAAATAGACTATGTTTCTTTTAAAGCAGAAGAACATAATAATTATATGATAGCAACTCATACAGTAACTCATGATGGATTTGTAGGTAGATCAGACGATATTATAAAGGTTCTGGAAGCTAAAAATGTAAGTGAGAACATAGCATACAATTATAATAGTCCAAAAGGAGCTTTTGAAAGTTGGTTGAAAAGTCCAGAGCATAAAAAAAACATTGTGGGTGATTTTACCAATTTTGGAATTTCAATTAGACGGGACACTATTACGCAGAAAATATATTACACAAATATTTTTGTAAAAAAGTAAAAATGAAAGTTGATAGGTCTATAAAAAAGTTACAGTCTGTCAGCATTTAAAAAAAATAACTGTCAAATCGGAAAATAATTGATTTTAGGGCAGTCATCAGGGTATTAATTAAAAATATTTAAAAATGAAAAAATGGAAAGTATCAAGAAAGAGAATTGAGATTGCAAAAGCGAATATGAAAATGATATCATTTTTGGCAATGCAAGAAAAAATATTGCCAAAATGGAGAAGAATCGCTTTTGATCTTTTAAGTGATGAAGAAACAATACTTATAAATAACAGCATTTGTAAGTAGTATTTTTTCTTTAAAATATAAAATGACAATAAAGACAAATTAGAAAAATAACATTTTTATGAAAATATTTTTTATATCATTATTGACAATTGTTTTTTTAAATACTCCAATATATGTTAATAATAGAGAATTAAATACAGACTTTGATGTAGAAAGGTTTAATCAGGAAGTAAGTGCTGTAAACGAAATTATTAACGCTAAATCTGTTTACAATAATAAGATTGCGTTTCTTGTAGATATGAAAATAAAATCAGGTAAGAATCGCTTTTTTATATATGATTTAATTAATGAAAAAATAATAGATCAGGGTCTGGTAGCGCATGGATCTGGCTCAGAAACTGGAATTAGAGGCGAGTTAAAATTTAGTAACGTGGCTAATTCTAATTGCACATCATTAGGAAGATATGCCATTGGCAAAAATTACATCGGAATTTTTGGGAAGGCATATAAGCTATATGGTTTAGATGAAACCAATAGTAATGCTTTTATGAGAAATATAGTTTTGCATCAGTATTCGGCTGTACCTTTAGAAGAGCAGGATCATTATATTGTAGACAGTCATGGATGCCCAATGGTTAATGAGGAGTTTTTTAAGCGAATAGCAAAAATAATTGATACTTCGAAAACTAAAATTATTTTAAATATTTATTATTAAATGTGCAAAGCTTACTTTTCTCATTTAGGAAAACCTTTTTTACTAACATTTCTTTCCTTTTTTTAATTGGAAAACGAGGAACAAAAAAGAACTAACTTTTTGTTTAATTACCAGAAAATTTATTAAAAAAAGAAATTTCCAAGTTTTATATTAATCAATTAAATTTTGAATTTATTTTTTCAAAAAGTTTGTTGTTTTGATAAGATAAAAGTCGGCTAATTAACTTATTAGGTATTATTTAAAATGAACAAACTGGTTTGTTTTTGATTTAAAGCTTATCGTTGTTGTTTTATGTCTTATTTAGTTTATAAAAAATTTAGGCAAAAGCTATTTTCGCTTAAAAAAAAGATGAAAAAAGTAATAACGTTGGTGTTTTTGATGATGGTTTGTTTTATGACAGCTCAGGATCAAAAGAAGGCTTTGGATAAAATTGTAAAAAAAGATTTTACTGTCATTGAAGGTAGTGTAATAAAAGTAACAGGCAATACTGTAGATTTCTCCTATATAAATGAGAATACTATTAATTCATTAGATATCAATACTGTTGCTAAAATTTATTTTTCAAGCGGAAGAGTTCAGGATTTTACAGTTGAGGGAACATTGAGTTCAGGTGTTCAAAATATAATTGTAGAAAAGAAGACTATTACTTTCAAAGAGATTAAAAAAAATACAGTAGCCGTATTGCCTGTTTCGTTTTTGAATACTGAAACACATGAGTTTTCAGATGAAAGGTCAAAATATGCCCAGAATGATTTATATAATGAAGTATCTAAATACTCCAAATATACGTTGCAGGATTTGAGAGAGACAAATAATTTATTGAGATTGGCTGGTATAGATTATAATTTGTTGGATACAGCTCCTATAGAAACCTTGCAAGGGATTTTAGGGGTCGACAATATTGTGATAGGAAAGGTTTCTTATACAGTTGACAAACGTCAGGAGGTATTGACTGATTCGTACTCTTCTGTGGGAACAAACAGAAGAAGTGATAGGGTTTATGGAACTGAATTTTCTAATACAAGTGTGCAAGACGACACAATGTATGACTACAAGGTTTATCTCGATGTTTATAAAGATTCTCAAAAAATATATTCACAAACTCGTGTACCCCTAACTATTTTTGGGGCAGGGAAAAGTAAATGGGTTGATGCAATGAAATATCTGATTAAGAGAAGTCCATTGTATGTGAAGTAATATTAGCGATGACGAATAAAAAATAATCAAAATGCTATTTGTTGTTCGTCATCGTTTATTTTGTTATCAAGGCAGTTTGTTCTTTTATGTTAAGGGTTAATCCGCTTTCGTTATGCTGAATTTTTGCTGATCCAGTTTGTAATATATTTTTCCTGTACCTCCAGTTGGAGTAGGATTTTTATCATTTTCTTTATAAATAGGAAATTCCATTACCACCATTTCTTTGTCAAAGTAAAATTTATTGTGTCCCATAAATCCTTCCATAAATCCTCCTTTTGAATATTCTTTCTCTTCTATTTTTTCTTTTTTACAAGTTTTCAGATGTTTGTCTTTATCAGAGCAATAAGCATAAAAATTACCATTACTGCCGGATCCGGCACTTCTTGTAAATAGAAATAATTCGTCAAAACCATCATTGTTTAAATCTTTTGATTCAATTTTTTCAATTGGGTCAATATCGTTCAAATTAACAATTCTGTTTACTTCAAATCCTTCAGTAGAAATTATTACAGATGAAATGCTTTGTCCAGCAGGATGTGTTTCGATAACGGTAATGATTTTTCCAGTTTTGGTTTTTAATTTTGTGACTTTCGATTTTTTTTCTTCGTTTATGGGTATGGTATTCCTTTTTGAATCGGTTGCATAAATGTCATCATTTGTAAAGTTGAATTTATAAATTACCGCGAGTAAAAAGAGTCCCAGGATAACTGCTATCGCTAAAAATATTTTTTTCATTTATTAAATTGTTTGTTAAATATTCAGTAAAAGTTTTTTTGTAAAAATAGATATGAATTTGAATTTGAAGATGATAAAATAAGCTGTAAAAACATAAGAATAGGTTTTTTGTTTTTTCATTTGTAATAAAGTACTTGAAACTAATCCGCATTTAAATAGCGTGTTCAAAACCGAAAAAGGTTTGAAATGGAATTTATCCTTAAAAGGAATTAAGATTTTCATATTTTTATTGAATCAATTTGATTGCGTGATTTGATATTCGTAATCAAAAGATAGTATTGAGTTGCCTGTTTTTTAAAATTGTACAAAAAGCTTATCGTGGTATTTTCACGTCTTAATTAGTATATTTTATATTACGTAATGATTTAATTTTGTAAAAAAATAATAGAGAAGAAAATATAAAAATGAAAGAAAAAATAATAGTATCAATCGTGTCAATTCTAATGTTTATTAGTTTACTATGTTCTTCGGGCTGTTCAAAATCAGACAGCGAATTAATTCCATCAACAGAATTGATAATTGTTCCGATTC
The DNA here is from genome assembly GCF_031458035.1 of Flavobacterium aquidurense. Lineage (GTDB taxonomy): Bacteria > Bacteroidota > Bacteroidia > Flavobacteriales > Flavobacteriaceae > Flavobacterium > Flavobacterium aquidurense_C. The sequence continues at coordinate 32,857 of NZ_JAVDXR010000007.1, read as the reverse complement.
CAGTTACTACCAGCGCAACAAATAGTACTGCAAATAGTTTTTCAGCGAATTGGGAAGCATTAAAAGCGATAGATAGTTGTTATCTGGATGTTTCGGAAAAAATGGATTTTACAACAAAAATTGCAGGATATAATCCAAAGGTTATAAAAGGTTCAGAGTTAACAAGTCAGGTAGTATCAGGATTAGCGGCTGGCAAAACATATTACTACCGTTTACAAGCTTGGGTAAAAGGAAAGCAAGGTGCATTCTCTAACATTCAGAGTGTAACAACAGTTGCAGAAAGAGTGACATTAGTTGACAATCAAGGACTTTTTGGACAATATATTGTTTCTCCTGAAGAATTTAATCTCTGGAATACTCTTGATATGAGTGGTGCCGAAGTAACAGGTTTGATGAAACAAGCAAGCAAGGAAATATATAAAACCTGGCCAGATAAATTTGATTTTATTGTATTCGTACTAAACAATACAAGTAATCCGGATAATAAACCGTCTGCACAGGCTATTCCTCTAAGGAACACAGTAAAAGGACTTGGTTTTTCAGATAAATTGAACGAAGCCATTGATTATGGTTCTCCTTCTCAATTGCAGGCTGTTTCTATTATATATAAGATTCAGTTTAGTGCAACAAGTACCAACAGCTCTATAATTACAGGGCCAATTCTTCATGAGCTTGCACATCGTTGGATGAATTTTGGTTTAAATGAAAAAAGTGATCCTTCAGGAGGAATTCCTCATTGGCCTTCATATACTGTTGATGGTAACAAAACAGATCTTACCAATGGCGGAATTTTTGCTTCTCCAACTAATAACTATGCACCTATTGAGCTTTATTTAATGGGACTTATAGATGGAAGTGAAATTACCGACGCAACAAATAAAGCATTGTATGATAAAATTATTGCGGCTCAGGGTATAAGAATTCCGTCAAAAGCTAATTCGCAAAAAGATTTTAAAGCAATAATTGTGGTTGTAACACCCCAAGCATTGACTTCGCAGCAAATTGCAACAACAAACAGCGGTGTGACAGGTTTAACGAATAAGGTATTGACAGGAAGCGGGGTTAATTTTTATCGTCAGACAGGAGGTAGAGGTACACTTAGTTGTACCTTGAATGATGTGAAAAAATAGGATGTAATAGCTTATAAAATTGATTTTCAAAGCTATTAGTTAATAGAATATATCTTTGTTAAAAACCTTTTACGCGACAATCAAAAGCCTGATAAATCTATGATTTATTGGGTTTTTGATTTTAAATCGGCTTACAGCAATAATCCGATTACTTCTAAAGGATTTTTGTTATTTGCTGTACAGCTATCTCTGGAATATCATGGAGGAGCGTAAAATATAAATTTCTAGTTCGCCGCAGCGAAGACTCGAACCTCTGTGAGAATTTAAAATAAAAAAACACCAACTTTTCAAGTGGTGTTTTTCTCTTAGTAGCGGGAACAGGACTCGAACCTGTGACCTTCGGGTTATGAGCCCGACGAGCTGCCTACTGCTCTATCCCGCGATGTTTCGGGTGCAAAGATACACAGTAAATACGGTTATGGCAAGAAATTAGTTGAATATTTTTATTTATTGATATTTTGATTGTAACTTATTTATTTTTAGCTTGTTACGTTGTTGAGGTGTTTGGGAATTAGATTTCAAATGTAAATAAGGATTGTTTTTTGAACTTGATCAATTACCAAAAGAAGTTTCAGTTTTGTATCTAGTTGTTTTCAGGATATCAATTTCTAATTGGAGTTTTTATCTTTTGTTGTTAAAATCTCAACTCTCAAATGCCTCTAAAACAACCGTTATTTGCTGTAGTTCTTTTCTTCTTTAATTTCCTTTTGTATTCTTGTGTTGATATTAATTTTTGCATCAGTAAATACAAAAATGGTTGTTTTGTATTCACGGGCATATTGGTTTGTTATCTCACCAGCAATAACAGAGGTTTGAAAGTACGGACTTGTCTCGTGAAGTTCATTACTTTTTTCTTCAAATTCTTTGATTCTGATAAGATTTTTATAATTCACATTCAAATCAAACCAATTCACGTAATCAGCATTGAATGAAACGGCCTTGATTCCTTTTTTGGTGTAATAATTAATAGCTCCGGCCTGACCGTAATTATCACACAGGACTAATGTTTTTTCAGGATTAGGCAGTGTAGCATAAGCGGAATCCGTTTTGCGGGCAAGTTCTTGCCATCCCAGCATGTCGGCGAAATCTTGTGGTAAAGCATGATCCTTGCCGTCTTCCCAGCGAAGCATGCCTAATTTTTTATATTTCTCCGGATGCTGAAAAATGTATTCCGGACTTTTATTAGGAAAAGCGAGGTTGTACATTGGTATAAAAAGTAATAACGGAATTAGTATAAATACTGGTTGTAAGTAACGTTTCCATCCTGTCTTTAAAATTTCGCTAAGAAAAACAGCTCCAAAAGCAATATAAATTGGATACAAACCTATTGCGTAATAAGCTTTGGCCTTGAAATATAAAAAAACAAGAAGTGAAAAAATGATTGTTGTAAAAAAGAACTTAAATTCTCTAAAAGGTTTGTAAAATAACAGCGCATATAAACCTGAAAGAATAACTAAAAAAGAGCCTATAAAAAAAAGTAATTGTTCTTTTAAAAATCCAATACGATCTACATTGACCAATTGTGTTTCGGCTAATTCTTTCATGTGATGCACAATTGGAAATTGATTATTATATTGCCATAACAAATTCGGCAGTATCAATATTAATCCTAAAGCTAAGGCAAAATAGAGTTTTTTTTCCGCTAGAATTTTTCTTTGGTCAGAGAGTAAAAGAGCCGGCAAAAGACCAATAAGTAAAAAAAGGATATTGTATTTATTTAAAAAACCAAAAGCAAATACAATTGCTCCAATATAAAACCATTTTTTTTCTTTGGTTATTATGTATTGAATAACTACATAATAAAAAGCTGTCCAGCATAATATGTCTAATGAATTTGGCTGATATAACATATTGATTCGTAATAAGCATGAAAATACAACACAGCAGGCTCCTAAAATTAAGGCATATAAATTGCCTTTAAGTGTTTCGATAGTTTTCCACACAATTATTAATGTTAAAACACCGAAAAGAGCAGGAAAAAACTTAATCCAGAAAACCGAATTCCCAAGTAAAAATATAAGATACGAAAACCACGAAGTCACTGGCGGTACCGATAAATATCCCCATGCTAGATGATTTGCCTGATCTAAGTGAAGATATTCATCACGTTGCAAATCATATTCCGGACTCAGTAATATGTACTGTAAAACAAATTTTAAAATGATGAAACCGCTTAAAATGATGATTTTTTTGGTCATAGAGATTTTGTATAAAAGTTTTTTATAAAAATGCTATAGCTAATATATCATTTATTTAAATTGGAAATGAAAGGAGTAGCTTTTCAAACTCATAAAATGATAATTAATTCTTTTTTGCAGAATCTTCTCCTAAATATCGTAAACGAGAAAATTTCAATTTATCTCCAAAGTTTTTGGTTTGTTGTAAATAATTTTTCTAATTCATAGAAATAGAATTTGTTAATAAATGTATATTTCTTCGCGCATTGATAAAATGCTATTTATATTTACAAAAAAAAATTAATCTATAAATAATGTAAATTATGAAATTACCATTTATCACAGCTTTATTGTTTTGTTGTATTTGTTTTGGACAAAATAATACAGACACAAGTTTGTATATGAAAGCTGAAAAAATAACATATTTGACAGACATAGGGTCAGAATCTGGAGATTTATATAAGACAATCGGACATCACGGACCTGCGGTAGAAAACGAGTGGATGGGATTGAGAATTTATTTTAGTGATAAAGCGGCTATCGACGTTTATTCTAAAGCAAGACCAGGTCTAGAATTAAAGCAGGCAAATTGGTATCCAACACCGGAACAACAAAAAGAAGGTTGGGGGGCTGATTATTATAAAGTTGGAGCAACTGTAGGTTTGGGAGGTGTGCGCCTTTGGGATGGAGAAAAAGTAGTTCCTTTGAATCCTGTATCAAATCGTCTGGCCCATGTTGGAAAAACTGAAACGACGTCATTTATGGAAATGATTTCCAGAGGAGTTCCTTACAAAGGAAAAAAAGTAGACATTATGGTTCGTGTTACCGTATTTTCTGGAAAAAGAGAGGCTAAGGTTGAGGCTTTTAGCTTAAATGGTGAAAAAGTACAGTTTGTTACAGGAATAAATTATTTCAAAGATTTTGAAACTAAAAAAGGAACCAATTATATTGCTGTCTGGGGAAAACATCCAGAAGATGTAGCTGCTGAAATTGTAGGAATTGGAGCGGCAATAATTTATAATCCTAAAGATTATGAGAAAAATACAGATGATGGGACGCAATATTTATTAATTTCAAAACCAACTAAATCTTTAGAAACAAAAATCATAGCGGCAAGTGCGAGAGAACAAGAATTAAATACTCTGGATAAATTAGAAGCCTATATAAAATAGAAAAAGACAATAAAAAAAGCTTCAGGTTTATCTGAAGCTTTTTCATAGTAGCTGTAATATAACTCACAAACAATTTTCATGAATTCTGTGAGGACTGTTTTTGTTTTAAACCTTAAAAACTAGCTTGTTTTTATAAAAAATCCAAAGGATAATAGACCAAAAAATGGCATATAATAAAGCATACGCCAAGGAAGAGTTCAACGGATTTTCAAAACATGGGACAATCCAATGATTATAGATTAAACCTTGAACACCAATTTCTTCTGAAGGGATTTCTGGATTTTGGACCTTAATGGAGCTCATTACTCTCGGAATTATTCCTGAAAAGAAAAACACAATCATAGGATTTACACCCCAGATCAAGAAGAATTTTGTCCATTTTTTGTAATTGGCAATGTCAATGACGTAGTACAATAATGTTAGGATTACTGTTGCAATTCCGGCAGTATACAAAACGTAAGAACTTGTCCAAAGTGATTTGTTGATAGGGAAAAAGATATTCCAGATTAAACCCGCAATTATCAATGCAACTCCCGTGATGGCTGTCTTTTTTGCGATTTCAATTTTAGGAATTTGCAGGTTTAATAATTGCCCGATATACATTCCGAGAATTCCTGTTCCAATTGCTGGTAAAGTGCTCAAAATTCCTTCAGGATCCCAAGTTTTGGAGGAGGCCCACAAATGTCCTTCTAAAAGTAAATTGTCTAACCAAGCTGCGAGGTTGGTTCCTTTTTCAAAATTAGCTTCACCAAATCCGGGAACTGGAACGAAAGCCATTAAAAGCCAATATCCCACTAAAATAGAACCCGCAACGATAAGTTGTGTTTTCAAATTTGTTTTCAAATATAAAATAGAAGTAAAGAAATATACAATTCCGATACGTTGTAAAACTCCCGGAATTCGAGTGTCTTCAAAATGTTCCATACCACTAAAAGCCAGTGATATCAATGCCACAAAAATTCCAACCGCGAGATATGTTTTAACTTTTAAGCTAAAGTTTCCTAAAAGGGCATAAGCAACTCCAAAAGCAGTCACTAATCGAATTGCCAATAACGGAATTCCTTCTAAACCAAAGATGTGAATTCTGCTGAAACAGCTTAAAAACAATCCTAAACAGAAAATTCGTAATGAACGAACCAGAATTTTATTAAAAACTGCCGAGTCAAAATGTTTGATAGGCATTGCAAACGGTATTGCAGTTCCCATTATAAAAACGAAAAACGGAAAAACTAAATCGGTAGGGGTGCAACCGTGCCATTCAGCGTGTTCCAAAGGCGGGTAAATAGCATCCCAGCTTCCCGGGTTGTTGACAATCGTCATCAGTAAAATAGTAAATCCTCTAAATACGTCGAGTGATGTTAAACGTTCTTTTGTCATTGTTTTGGTTTTTTGGTTTGATAATTATTTTATAATAGCTTCCTGAATAATTTTCTGAATATCTTCTCTAATTTTTCCTTTGGCGAGTTTATTTTCGTCGTTAATAACTTCAGGGTAGGTTCTATTGGATAAAAACACATATACAATTTCTGTTGCGGGATCGACCCATGCGATATTTCCTGTGAATCCGGTGTGTCCAAAACTGGTTTCAGAAACACAGCCGCAGGTTGGGCCGTCTTTACCAATTCTTTTGTCAAAACCTAAACCTCTCTGAACACCTTTGTCTTTGTAATAACAGGTATTAAAAGTATCAAATGTTTGGGCTGAAAAGTATTGTTTGTCGCCGTAGTTTCCTTTTTGCAAATACAATTGCATCATTTTGGCAACATCCATAGCATTAGAAAAAATTCCGGCATGACCTGCAACTCCGCCTTCCATTGCTGCTGCCATATCGTGAACATAACCCTGAATGACCTGATGTCTGAAATAATTATCAACTTCAGATGGAGCAATATTACTTTTGTTAAATCTGTCCAGCGGATTGTAAAGTGTATTATTCATTCCTAGTGTGCTATAGAAGTTTTTCTGACTCAAATTTTCCAGTTTTTTGCCCGTTTTTCTTTCTAAATATTCTTTTAGGATGATAAAGGTAAAGTCGCTGTATTTGTATTCTATTTTTGGAGATAACGGCGTATCAGCAATAATTTTCATAATAGTGTCGTGATAGTCATTCCTGATGTAAAGGCTATCAGCAACTTTAGTAGAAAATTTAGAATCGGCAATTTTTCGATAATATTTTTCAGAAGGCTGACTGTTTTTATCCAAAGTTGCTTTGTAAAACGGAATCCATGCCTGCAGTCCTGCATAATGACTTAGTAAATCTTTGAAGATGATGTTGGCCTTGTTTGTATTTTTAAAAAACGGAACCATATCTTTCAATTTAGTATCCAAAGCCACTTTGTTTTTATCGTACAATTGCATCACATTCGGCAGTGTTGAAATCATTTTTGAAATGGAAGCAACATCATATAAATCTGAATTGGTTACTTGTTTAGCATTATCATAAGTTTGATAACCGTACGATTTCTGAAAAATAACACTTCCTTTTCGGGCAACAAGAACCTGGATTCCCGGAGTCATTTTGCCATCAATAGCTTTTTGGGCAATGGCATCAATTTTAGATAAAATCGCCGGATTCATATCTACATTTTCAGGAGTTGTGAAGGCCAGACGGTTTAATTTTTCTGTTGTTAAACCATCATTTACATTGAAATGTGTGTTGATAGAAACTGGTAATTTTCCTTTAGCGCCAATTCCTCCAAACAATAATTCGGCTGAAACTACCTGACTGATATTCGAATTTTGGTACGACACTACTAATCCTTCAATATCATCAAAGCTCTCGATTGGTAACAACGAATATGGTTTGGTGAAAATATCCAAAATCACTTTGTTATGCTTCGCAATTTCCTGTAACCAAAGTAATTCAGTATCGCTGAAGTTTTGTTTTTCCCAGGTTTTATTCACTTTATGGAAACCAATAATAACGGTGTCGTAATTTTTTAATTCGGCATTCAGACTGTCAATATTGGTGCTTGCAACTTCTGTAACTTCGGTATATTTTTTTAGAGTCGTTACAAAAGTGCTGTTGACATCTTCTCCCAATTTTACGTAGGCAATTTTCTGATTTAAGTTTTTGATTGGAAGAATTTCCTTTTCATTTTTTAAAACCGTAATCGCATTTTCATACAATTTATAATGCAACGCATCATTTTCTGACGGATTTAAATCATTGTAGATATTCTTCATATCTACTGGTTTGTAATGATTTAACCCAGCTTTGAATTTATAATGTAATATTTTTTTAACGGAATGTGCCAAGCGTTCTTCGGTAATCGTGCCGTCATTATAGGCTGCTTCCAGTTTTTCAACGGCAACAGGTACATTTTCAGGACAAAGCAAAATGTCATTTCCAGCCAGAAGCACGGCAATTTCTAAATCTCCCGGACCCTTAAAATTACTGGCGCCTTTCATGGCTAAACCATCGGTAAAAATCAAACCTTCAAAGCCTAATTCTTTCTGAAGTAAGTTTGTAACCACATTATAAGAAGCCGAAGATGGATAATTTGGGCGTGATTCTAAACTCGGAATATTAAGATGTGCGACCATTACCGATACTAAACCTTCGTCGAAAATGCGTTTGTACGGATATAATTCAACCAAATCAATACGGTCTTTTGAGAAATCAATCAGAGGTAAGGCATGGTGAGAATCTGTTGAGGTATCGCCGTGTCCCGGAAAATGTTTTCCTGTACTAAAAACGCCCTGACTCTGAACGCCGGTCATTAACGCAATAGCTTTGTTGCTCACATTGACTTTGTCTTCACCAAAAGAACGGTTTCCGATAATTGGATTTTTAGGATTGGTATTGATGTCCAAAACAGGGGCAAAGTTGAAATGAACTCCGATTCGTTTGTTTTCTCTGGCCATGTTTTTTCCAACATGTTCAATCAAATTTAAATCCTGAATAGCGCCTAAAGTCATATTCCACGGATAAATATAAGTGGAATCCAATCGCATTCCCAATCCCCATTCGGCATCAATCCCAACAAATAAAGGAACTTTGGCTTTCGCCTGATACTGATTCGTTAATTTCGCCTGACGAACCGGGCCTCCCTGAAAAAATATGACACCGCCAACTTTATAATCTGTAATTAACTTATTAACCTGATTTACGTGAACTGAATCTTTGTTGGAATAGGCAGAAATCATGAACAATTGACCCACTTTTTCACGAAGCGACATTTGATTGTAAATGCTGTCAGCCCAAGCGGTTTCTCTGTCTGAATCTTTAAAAAAAGTTTTTCTTTCGGTTTTATTTTTAGGTAAATAAACAACGGTATCTTTTAACGGAATATCTTTTTTTGAAGCTGTAAGAGTGCTGTTTTTTTTGGTCGCACAATTGGTAATCAAAAATATAAGTGTGGCAAACAGGCTGATTTTTATGAAGGAATCTTTCATTTTATAACATTTTGAAGTTATAGAATTACTTTATCTATAACTTATTGCGTGCAATTTTTTTTAACACATAGAAACATAGATTTTAAATTTAAAAAAAAAGATATTTTTAAAAAATCTAGATTTTAACACATAGCCTATGTTTTTTTTTTAAGTGAAACGCCTCTTTAAGCTTACAAAGTCTATGTCTCTATGTGTTGAATACTATTTTCTAATGTATTTTATTCAACAGGTTAGATAGTTTTTTTTATTTATAGATGCTTAAAAACTTATTTTTTCACTGCTTCTGGAACTTGTCAGGAACAGTCCTAAATAAGTTATTAATCCATTAAGCACAATTAATTCGTTATCGAAGACGTAACCTGAAAATAATATTTTCGAATTTTCATTGATTAAATACGTGAAGAATGGTGATAACAAACAAATTATCGGAACTAATTTATCATTCACATGTCTTGATTTTTGGAACAATCCAAACGCATATAATCCCAATAATGGACCATAAGTGTAAGATGCAACCTTAAATATCATTCCAACGACAGAACTATCATTGATGGTATTAAAAATAATAATAACGAAGAAAATCAATATGGAGAAGCTGATGTGAACCAAATGACGTACGCGTACAGCATTCTTTTTATCAACATTCTCTGCTTTGTCCATGCCTAAAAAGTCTACACAAAAAGAAGTTGTTAAGGCCGTTAGTGCCGAATCTGTTGTAGCAAAAGTGGCTGCAATTATTCCGAGTAAAAATACAATTGCCGGAATTGTCGCCAAATGATTCAATGCGATTTCAGGGAAAAGTAAATCGGTTCTTGGTTTTCCTGTGATTAAATCGGTTGGAATTGCGATTCCGTTTTTATTAGCATAAAGGTAAAGTAGCGCTCCAACGCTTAAAAAGAAAATATTGATGACAACGAAGATTCCTGTAAACGTAAACATGTTTTTTTGTGCTTCGCCGATGTTTTTGCAGCTCAGATTTTTTTGCATCAGATCCTGATCTAATCCTGTCATGGCAATAGTTACGAACATTCCGCCCACAATTTGTTTTACAAAATGAAATTTGCTTCCCAGAAAATCATCAAAGAAAAATATTTTGGAATAGTTGCTGTTTTTTACTTCTTCAAAAGCACCAATTGCACTTAAATCCATACGGTCGCAAATAAAATAAATGGTAAGAAAAACTGAGGTAACCAGAAAAAATGTTTGCAAAGTATCGGTAATAATAATCGTTTTTAATCCGCCTCTATAGGTATAAGAAAAGATTAAAATCAGGGAAATTAATACTGTAAATGCGAAAGGAATTTTGTAAAAATCAAATACAAAACGCTGTAAAACAATTACAACCAAATAAAGCCTGAATGCGGAGCTGACTGTTCTGCTGATTAGGAAAATAGAGGCTGCAGTTTTGTAACTGTAGAACCCCATTCTTTGTTCAATATAACCGTAAATAGAAGTTAAATTCATTCGGTAATACAACGGCAATAATAATTTTGTGATTACTATAAATCCAAGAGCGTTACCTAAAACAAACTGAAAATATTTGAATTGCTCACCGCTTGGCGCACCAACTTCACCTGGAACAGATATAAAAGTTACTCCAGAAAGGGCAGTTCCGATCATCCCAAAAGCAACTAAATACCATTTTGAGTTTTTATTAGCTGTAAAAAAGGCATTATTTCCATTGTCTTTTCTACTCACTCTGTGCGAGATGTAAAATAATGTTCCGAAATAAATGATGATTAGGATAAGAATAGTACTTGGTGTCATTTTATATCTTTAGTGGTTTTGGTTTTATCAATAGAACGCATTAATTAACACATAGAAACATAGATTTAAGTTTACAAAAAAGGTATTTTTAAAAAATCTAGATTTCCACACATAGTCCCGATCCCGAAACTTCGGGACGGGATGTTTCAAAATAAGTGAAACGCTTTTAACGTCAAACTAAATCTATGTTTCTATGTGTTAAATACTTTTTTTAGATTATTCTTAGTGTATAAATCTATAAAATATTTGAATGGTTAACTCGTTAAATTTCAGTTGTTTTTGTTTTCTGCCATTAAAACGGCTCTAACGCTTTTGTGTTTATGCAGTAATTCTTCAGCTAAATCATATTCAATTCCAAGTTCTTCCATAATCATTTTAATACCGCGTTTTACCAGTTTTTCGTTAGACAGCTGCATGTCAACCATTTTATTGCCTTTCACTTTTCCCAGTTTAATCATTACCGACGTTGAAATCATGTTTAAGGTCAGTTTTTGAGCTGTTCCTGCTTTCATTCTTGTACTTCCGGTTAAGAATTCAGGACCTACAATTAATTCAATAGGATAATCTGCTTCCTGAGCTATAAGTCCGTTACTGATGCACGAAATACTTCCTGTTTTGACATTGTGTTCTTTCGCTTTTTTCAACGCTCCCAAAACATACGGTGTATTTCCTGAAGCTGCAATTCCGATAATAAAATCTAAGCTTGAGATTTCAAATTTAGCCAAGTCTTTCCATGCTTGTTCAGTGTCATCTTCTGCATTTTCAACTGCTTTTCTGATTGCAGTATCGCCACCTGCAATAATTCCGATAATCATATCATGAGGCACGCCAAAAGTTGGAGGACATTCTGAGGCGTCTAAAATTCCAATTCTACCCGAAGTCCCGGCTCCAATATAAAATAATCTTCCGCCCAAATGCATTTTTTTTACAATTGCCTTAACTAGTTTTTCAATTTTCGGAATCTGTTCTTCGATAATATGAGGTACTTTTTTGTCCTCCGTATTGATATTCGTAAGAAGTTCTTTCACGCTCATTTGATCCAAATCTTTGTAGAAAGATTCTTGTTCGGTTTCAGGATTTTTATTTTTCATTTTTCTCTTTTTTTTTGATTTTTGAAACCAGACTTTTCTAATAATTGGTTTCACTCTTTTTTTTTAATAGTATCTATTTATTTAAAAAATAGTTCGATATGGAAATTTTTTTAACCATATAAGTCATAGAAGCTTTTTTAACATTTTAATCGATTAATGATTAAAAAAGATTATATAAGTTAAAAATGCTTTTAAATATTTTGGCTCAAATGAACTTTTGTCTTATTTTAAAGAAAACTAAAAATTCATATATGATGAAAAATTCATTCCAAGTATAAGTTCATTTATAATTTCGCTTGACTTTTCTTATATTTTAACTTATATACTTAAGAAAACATCTGGCTTATAATCTCTTAAATGAACTTAAATGGTTAATAATTTATTGATAAAATGCTTGTTGTTTATAGAGTTTAGCGCTATTTATAAATTAGATATTGTGTTCGCATTTTTTTGAAAGCTTCTAAATCTTTCTGCCAGCTCTTTCTTATTGCTTCTTCAGAAGTTCCGCTTTCAATTTGCTGCTGTAATTTTTTGGTTCCGGCAAGTTTGGTGAAGAAGCCGTTAAAAAATTTCGTTTTATCACTTGTATTTTGATAGGCTTTAATCAGCCATTTTAGTTCTAATTGCTTTAGTTTAGGATAGGAAGATAGATCTTCACCAAAACATTCTTTTCCGTTATACAATGGGTCTTTAGCACCAAAATTTGGTTTTGGGGTAAAACTGAAATTCGTTTTTGCCAAAAATGGAGAACCATAAATTTGGAATTGTGTTTCTGTCCCACGACCAACGCTTACGTTCGTTCCTTCAAATAAACATAAACTTGCGTAAAGATTTATAGATTGGTCATTGGGCAAATTTGGAGATGGTTTTACCAGTAAACTATATTCCATTTTTCTGTTATAATCAACACATGGAATAACGGTCAGTTTGCATTGAATTCCATCTTTCAGCCATTTTTCACCATTAACCATTTGTGCATATTCGCCAATTGTCATTCCGTGCAGGAGCGGAATAGGGTGCATACCCACAAAACTTGTAAATTCTTTTTCCAAAAGCGGTCCGTCAACAATGCCTCCGTTTGGATTTGGGCGGTCCAGAATGATCAGCGGAATACCGTTTTCGGCGCAAGCCTCCATCACATAATGCAAAGAAGAAATGTAGGTGTAAAATCGTGCACCAACATCCTGCAAGTCAAAAACCATAATGTCGATTCCGGCTAATTGTGCGGCTTTAGGTTTTTTATTATCTCCGTAAAGAGAGATAATTGATAATCCGGTTTTTGGGTCTTTTCCGTCAACTACGTGCTCGCCGGCATCTGCAGTTCCTCTAAATCCGTGTTCTGGGGCAAATATGATTTGAATGGCAATTTTTTTCTCTAGTAAAAAATCTACCAAATGTGTTTTATCAGATAAAATTCCGGTTTGATTCGTAACGATTCCTATTTTTTTATCTTTTAAAAGCGGCAAATATTTCTCGTAATTATCAGCTCCGGTTTTGATAGGAGAATTGATTTTTTCTAAGCTGCTTTTTGTAACTGTCTGAAATGAATTAGAATACGATGATGTGTAAAACAAAGAAGCTACAATAAGAACACTTTTTGTGATGAATTTTATCATTTTTATTACAGTTAATAGTTAAAGGCAAAAAATTGACTTAATATAATTATATTATTATTTGATTGCTTTGATGTTTTTTGATTGATGTAGTGCGGATAGTGTAGAAATTGGTTATCTGAGTTTTTCAGATCGGGGTATTATTGCATTGTATTTTTGTTTTTGCTCTGAGGTTAGAGAAAAAACTTTTTAAATACTACCTCTGGAGTGATTGAAATCCAGAGGTAGTTTTAATATTATGGGGCAATTATTTTTTAGTAATTCCGAATTACCAGCCTGGGTTTTGTTTTAATTCAACACCCTGAGCTTTGTATAAATCAATATCGTTTGTTGGGATATTCATTAAATAGTGTTTCGCTTCGAAAGTTCTTGTGCTTGTTGGATAAATTTTCACATATCCGTTAGCGTCAACTACAGTTTGCCCTCCAACCGGAGTACCAATTCTGGCTCCAAGGTTTACATCAGGGTTTTTAGAAGTATCTAAATAATCTCCTTTTTTCCAACGGTAAATGTCAGCTTGTCTTAATGTTGTCCAGCTCATGAATTCGATTTGACGCTCACGACGAACTTCCCAGATCAATGGACTAACAACTCCTGAAATTTGCTCTAAAGCAGCAGTTCTTCTTGGGTCATTAATTGCTACACCTAATGCAGAAGCACTTGTTCCGTTAGTAGTTAAAGGAGCAATTCCTGCACGTGCACGTACTTTGTTGATAGAAATGTCAAGATCATTATTTGTAGCTGTACCAAGTTCAGCACAAGCTTCAGCATAATTTAAATATACTTCACTTAAAGTGAATAACGGAGCATCAGTGTAATTACGTCCACCAGTTGTAACGTCTGGTCCTGTTGTTGCAGGGTTGTTGTACAATTCGAATACATATCCTGACATTGAAACTAATGCAGCTGTACCAAAAGGTTTTCCTTTGTATCCGTAATTTGCAGGATTAACCGTTTTAGCAAAACGTGGATCTCTGTTAGCAAATGTTTTTGTAACGTTATCATCACCAGTAAATTGAGCGTTTCCAGCTTGTTGAATTGGTAATCCGTTTGTAGTTACATAACTATCAGCAGCCCATTTTGTCAATCCGTATTGAATTGTAGAGGTGTTAGTATAGTTTTGAAGAGAGTGCATCAATACGTTTGTTAAATAACGTTTTGTAAGTATCACCTCAGTATTTCCAAGTAATTCAACTGAATTGTAAAGTCCTTTCCAGTCTGCATTTAATTTGTAAGCAGGGTTGTTCATGATAGCTAATGAAGCTGTTTTTGCTTTGTTTAAATAAGCGCTTCCATCCTGACCTAAATGATATTTTCTATAAGTTCCCTCATAAATGCAAGCGTTACTTAAAGCTGCGTATGCTGTGTATTTATTTACGGTAGCATTTTTATCATCCACAGGAAGCATCAAATTAGCAGCTTCTTCCAATTCAGCAATAGCTTTGTCCATAACCTGAGCTCTTGGCATTGCCGGAGCATAAACTTCAGGATCACCTTGTGCTAAATATTTATCTATGTAAGGAACATCTCCCATTTTTTGCACTAAACGGAAATAAGTATATGCTCTGAAGAATTTAGCTACTCCAATATAATGGTTCTTTTTGTCTGGAGACATGTTAACGGTTGGTACTTTTTCAAGCATCAAATTACAACGGCGAATAAGTGTATAGTACTCATTCCATGAATATTGATTTGTTGTAGCAGCAGTAATTGGCATTTGGTAAAAAGTATATGCGGATAAGTTATCATCTACTTTGTAATCACTTCCATGGAAATAGAAAAAAGAAAGTCCAATTGTTGTCCCGTTTCCGTAGCCATAAAAAGTATCATAATTCAACCACGAAAAAGTTTTTACGTTGTCTTCTGATTGCCAAAAGTTATCGTTTGTAAATTTATCTGCAGGATCATCTGTTAGATAATCAGAACAGCTAACTGCATTCATTGCTACTACAGCGGTAGCAAACATCAGCAGAAATTTAGATTTTATATTTGATTTTTTCATTTTAAAAGTTTTGAATGGTTAGTATTAGAAAGACAGCTCAACACCAAAAGACCATGTTTTAGTATACGGATAAGCTCTTCCCCAGAAAACTTCTGTTTCATCAATTTCAGGGTCAACAGGAAGACGTTTGTCAGCCCATGTTACTAAGTTTTCACCAGAAGTATATAATCTTACTTTTTCTAATCCCGCTTTTTTAACAATTGCTAAAGGTAAAGAATATCCAAGACTAAAGTTTTTCAAACGGAAATAAGACATATCTAATAAGTATCTTGTTTGTGTTACGAAGTTGTTCATACCATTAGTACTACCTCCAAAAGCAGTTGATTCACTACCATAATATGGATTAGGAAAGTATGCATCAGTATTTTGTGGTGTCCAATAATCTGCCTGATTTGCATACATTTGTTGAGGCGCGCGATAAAAAGGCAACACAGCATCAGAAGCAGCCCAATAATCACGTTTGCCAACTCCCTGAAAGAAAACCGAAACATCAAATCCGTGATATTTTCCACCTAAAGTAATACCATATTTATAACGAGGCGTAGAATTTCCAATTTTACTTAAATCTCCATGATCGTCTGCAGTTCCTGCTCCACGAGAGATAGCACCATCTCCATTTGTGTCCACATAATGAACATCTCCAGCTCCGTATTTAAAGTTACCAAGCATTGTTTTAGAGTAGTCAACACCATTTACCGTTTTACCACTATTTGTGATTACGTCATCAGACTGAAGAAGTCTGTCGCTGGTTAAACCCCAGATTTGACCAATTTCATATCCATCATAATAAGTGGTCAATAATTTTGAGCTATTATTCCATTTTGTCACAACTGCTTGGTAATCTGATAAAGCAAGATCAACAAATACAGAAGCATTTTCGTTGAAGTTTTTGTTGAAATTCAATGACAATTCCCAACCTCTTGTTCTCATGTTTCCAGAGTTTGTCTGAGCAGCAGATTGTCCAAATGAACCCGGAAGTGTAATTCCCGGAGCCAACATTCCTTTTGTATCACGTTGGTACCAGTCAAATGAAGCGCCAAGCATGTCAAATATTTTAATATCGATACCTATATCCTTCGTGTACACTTTTTCCCATGTTAAAGCCGGGTCAACATTGGTTGGTAAACTCATAGAAGGAGGTATAGTAGATCCACTGTTTACCCATGAAGGGTTTGTAGAATTTAATAAAGATAAGAAAGCATTGTTTCCAACGTTTTGATTTCCAATTGAACCAATAGAAGCACGCAATTTAAGGTCATTTAACCAAGTACGTGTAGATTCCATAAAGCTCTCATTAACAATTTTGTATCCTACAGAAGCAGAAGGGAAGAATCCCCATTGTTCGTTAGTTGGGAATTTTGAAGAACCATCATAACGCGCATTTAATTCTAATAAATAAATTCCGTTATAATCGTAATTGATACGTCCAAAGAAACCTGCGATTGAATACGTTGTTTCAGCTGGATTCAAAGAAGTATTTGCTGCTCCCGCTGTAAATTGTTCTCCTACAGCAAGATTGAATTCTGGTTTTGATTTGTCTAACAAAGTATTTCTTCTCGCATAATTACGAGAGAATTCATTCCACTCAGAGTTGAAACCTCCCAAGAATTTGAAGTTATGCTTGTCTAATTGTTTTTTATAGTTAGCATAGATATTCACAACATTTGTAGTTGACTCTGATTTCGATTGACCTACAAAATCGTTTCCTGTTTCTAATGTTGCAGGTACTGCTGTTTGAATAGTTGTCGCGTCATATGGCATAGCAGACCAGCTATCCCAAGCCTGGAATTTTCCACCATTTTGTTTTCTGTTTGCGTAGTTAGTTACGTTGCTTATTTCTGTAATTACATTGAAAGATTTTGTAATATCCGCAGTAAATTTAGCGCTTAACCTGGTATTGCGATTCGTGTTTTCATTTTTCGATGCATTAGATAAATATCCTCCTGCAGTACGGAAATTATACCCTCTGTATGTTCCAAAATTCGGGAAGTACTGACCCCAGCGAAGTGCATATCCAAAATAACCTCCATAACCAGTATCATCAGTACCAGAACCTCCATAATAATTAAAAGGCTGCTCATAAGAACTGTTTATCGACATTACTTTGAAATCACCAGTAAGCCACTCAGCTAATTTTGTAGTAAATCCTAAGTTAACATTGATTCTTTGTCTTTGTTCCTGATTTACTCTTAACATACCATCTTGGTTAGTAACAGCGAATGATGCGAAGAAAGAACTTTTGTCACCTAAATTACCTTGCGCTGAAAGATTGTGTGTTGTTTGAAGCGCATCTTTTGCGTACAATTCTTTATTTGCATCCCAAACTTTATAGAAGTAAGGCGTACCATTTTTAATTTCCCAGTCTTCTCCATAAACCATTTCGTGAGTGCTTGGCCTGTTTCCGTATTTTGCTTTCCAGTTTTTGATTCCGTCAAGTAAAACGCTATAGTTTTGACCAAAAATCTCTGGTGTAGAACCATCAGTACGTGTTCCTGCTAAGATTAAGCCTGGAATTTCCTCTGTTGGATCCAGGAATTTTAAAGTAGAAATTGGATTCGTAAAAGCGGTGTTTCCACTATAAGAGAATCTAACTTTTCCTTCACCTGTTTTTCCGCCTTTAGTAGTAATTAATACAACTCCAAATGCTGCACGAGCACCATAAATAGAGGCAGAAGCCGCATCTTTAAGTACAGACATCGTTGCAATATCATTAGGGTTGATAAGAGATAAATCTGTTGGAACCCCGTCAACTAATATTAAAGGAGCGTCAGAACCATTAATAGTGCCGGCTCCACGTATATTAATAGTCGCCGCACGGTTAATGTTTCCAGAGTTGAAACTAACGTTAACTCCAGGAGTTGTTCCCTGCAATGCTTTACTAACATCTGTTAGAGGTCTGCTGCCAATTGTTTTAGCAACATCAATAGACGCAACTGCACCCGTTAAATTTGTTTTTTTCTGAGAAGCAAATCCTACCACTACAACTTCATCTAATTTTGAAGTGCTTTCAGAAAGATCGACAGTAATTTTTTGTTGCCCCTCAACTTTAACTACTTTGGATTCAAAACCCATATAGCTAAATGTTAAACTTTGCCCTTGTGCTACATTGATGCTGAAATTTCCGTCAAAATCAGTTGTAGTACCGTTTTTAGTTCCCTGAACAAGGACACTAACTCCAGGTATAGGAAACCCGTCGGCTTTGTTTTTTACAGTTCCAGAAATTGTTTTTGTTTGCCCAAATGATGCTTGAATGAACAAAACCAATAATGAAATAAGGAATAATTTTTTCATAATTATTTGGTTTTTTAAAATGGTTGTTGAGCAAATATATTTATTTATTGCATATAAATGCAATATTTTGTATTTTTTTTCAAAAATTTACTTGAATAATGCAAACTCCTGCATATTTTGATTAGTGATTCATCCTGTTGTGTGACAAAAGTCACTAAAACGCAAACTATTGCAGATACATTTAACACAAGTGTTTGTGAATAGATTAATTTGATATATTTGTGCAGAATTTTAAATTTTAACAGGAATGCTAAAAGCGGAAAGACATAGATATATAATGTCTAAACTTATTGAAAACCAAAAAGTTGTTACAACAGATTTGGCTCTGGCTTTAGATTTGTCAGAAGATACAATAAGAAGGGATTTGAATGAATTAGATAGAAAGAAACTGCTTGAGAAAGTTTATGGAGGTGCTATTCAAATCACTGAAAAATCAGCCGATGTGTTCAATATTGATATAAATGCTGAAGATGAAAAGAAGCAAATTGTAACAAAAGCGTTGTCTTTATTGCATGACGGGCAGGTAATTATTATGAGCGGAGGTAGCACTAATCTTGTGTTTGCAAAGCTAATTCCGTCAAATTTAAAAGCTACAATATATACGTATAGTCTGCCTATAGCAATGCAATTATCTCAGCATCCTAATATTGATTTGATATTTATTGGTGGAAAAATGCAGAAAAACGCAATGGTTACCATTGGTATGGATGTGATTCAGGTCGTATCAAAGATTAAAGCAGATATTTGTTTTATTGGAGCCAGCAGTATTAATATCAAACAAGGTCTTACTGAAATTGGATATGAGATTTCTATTGTGAAAAAAGCAATGATAGAGGCTTCTGATAGAGTGGTTTCGATGTTTTCTTCTGATAAATTAAATACAAAAATGCCGCATGTAGTTTGTGAATTAAGTCAGTTGGATACTATTGTTACCAATTTAGATCCGGAAGATCTGTTGCTGGAAGAATATAGAAAATCGGGCGTTTTTATCCTGTAAATGAAACTCGGCTAATATTTTTTGCGTTATTTTACGTGTTTTAAATTTAATTTTGTTAAAAAACGCAAAATAATGAAATCGTTTTGTTTTTTGTATATATTTGTTAAACCAAAAATTTAACTAATCGAATATATTATGAAAACCACTACTTCTCTGACTTATGATATTGATGGATGCCGAACCTTCGGGATGGAAGAGAGCCGATTTGAAAAAAATCATAATGTTATTCTCGAAAGTCAAGAGGAAATAACTTCAGAAATACCTGTTACATTTTTAAAAAACAATTCTAGTGCAACCTTTATATTAGGTTTATTTTCTGTGTCTGAATTCAACCGATTTTTTATTGACGGTTATATCAGCATAAAAAAAATAAAAAATAAAGCTATCGTTTGGCTTTTCAAAAAGACGAAAAAATCAATTTTAAAAGCAACGGACAGTAATTGTAACAATGACAGTATGTCGGATCCTTTGGATCGTGATTATTCTGCTTTTGTTATAGATTCATCTGTTATAAAAATACAGCCCATTTCTATCATAGATTAGGATTGGCCGAAAGATTGAAACTTTATACGTTTCAATTACTATAGATCTGGAATAAGTTTAAATGTTAGTTAGTAAGCCAGGCAGGTTTTTAATCTGTCTGGTTTAAATTTAAACTTCTAAAAAAGATTTAACTTATAAAATAAAAAATATCAATAAGAAATTAAATGCCCGATTCTCTTTCATTTCAGCAATTATCTGATGCATTAGAAGGAACTCTTTTTTACGATGAACTTCATAAAAAATTGTATGCGACTGATGCTTCTGCCTATAGAATTATTCCGCAAGCTGTTGCTATTCCAAAATCAGAAGAAGATATTGTGAAGATTATTCGCTTTGCGTCACAAAATAAAATTTCAATAACGCCCAGAACAGCCGGAACTTCATTGGCAGGGCAAACCGTCGGAAACGGAATAATTGTCGATGTCTCAAAACATTTCACCAAAATTATTGCTTTTGACGCTGTAAAGAAAACTATAACAGTTCAGCCCGGCGTAATTCGGGATGAACTGAATTTGTATTTAAAACCACACGGTTTATTTTTCGGACCAAATACTTCGACTACAAATAGATGTATGATTGGAGGAATGGTAGGGAATAATTCCTCGGGCACAACATCAATACGATACGGAGTTACCCGCGATAAAATTGTCGAAATAAAAGCGGTTTTAAGTGACGGAAGTATTGTAGTTTTTAAAGAAATGACTTCGGAGGAATTTCTGGAGAAAACAAAAGGCGATTCCCTGGAAAGTAAAATCTACAAAACCATTTACGACGAACTTTCAAATAAAGAAAATCAGGAAGAGATTGTAAAAGAATTTCCGAAACCTGAAATCCACAGAAGAAATACAGGTTATGCAATTGATTTATTATTAAAATCGGATCTGTTTTCGGGAACAGAAAATACCATAAACTTAGGAAAACTACTTTGCGGAAGCGAAGGAACTCTTGCCTTCACCACAGAAATCAC
Source organism: Flavobacterium aquidurense (assembly GCF_031458035.1). Taxonomy (GTDB): domain Bacteria; phylum Bacteroidota; class Bacteroidia; order Flavobacteriales; family Flavobacteriaceae; genus Flavobacterium; species Flavobacterium aquidurense_C. Next base: position 11,709 of record NZ_JAVDXR010000007.1, on the reverse strand, counting down.
ACTAAAAGTAGACGACTTACCACCCACAAATAATGTGATGGTTGTCGCTCATTTCCATACCATTCAGGAAAGTTTAGAAGCTGTCGTTACTGCAATGAAACATCATTTGTATACGTGCGAAATGATGGACGACACCATTTTAGATTGTACCAAAACCAATCGGGAACAGGCCAAAAACAGGTTTTTTATTCAGGGAGAACCAAAAGCAGTTATCATGCTCGAAGTTGGTTCGCACTATAGTATGGAAGATGCCGAAATGCAGGCAGATGCTTTGATTAAAGATCTACAGAAGAATAATTTTGGGTATGCTTTGCCTAAAATCTATGGCTCTGATATTGATAAAATAAATGAATTGCGAAAAGCAGGTCTCGGACTTTTAGGAAGTATCGTTGGCGATGATAAAGCAGCTGATTCTATTGAAGATACGGCGGTTGAATTAAGTGATTTACCCAATTATATTGCCGATTTTGCTGCAATGATGGAAAGACACGGACAAAGTGCCATTTATTACGCGCATGCCGGAGCCGGAGAATTGCATCTACGCCCAAAGATAAATTTAAAAACAAAAGAAGGATTACACCAGTTTAGAAACATATCCACGGAAGTGGCTCATTTGGTAAAAAAATACAGAGGTTCGTTAAGCGGTGAACATGGCGACGGAATTTTACGCGGAGAGTTTCTACCTTTTATGATTGGGGATAAAAATTATGAATTGCTGAAACGAATAAAGAAAGCATTTGATCCGAATACCATTTTGAATGTCGGGAAAATTGTAAATGCTTCTAAAATGGATGAAAATCTTCGTTTTGAAGCGGGAAGAGCAGAACCGGATATCAAAACCATTCAGGATTTTTCTGATAGTTTAGGGATTTTGCGTGCTGCCGAAAAATGTAATGGTTCAGGTGATTGCCGTAAAGCACCTTCCGCAGGGGGAACTTTGTGTCCGAGTTACCGTGCGACCCGAAATGAAAAAGATACCACACGTGCCAGAGCCAACGCTTTAAGAGAATATCTGACACACTCAGAAAAAGAGAACAAATTCGATCACGAAGAATTATACAAAGTATTTGATTTATGCGTGAGCTGTAAAGCCTGCGCGAGCGAATGCCCAAGCAATGTAGATGTTGCGACTTTAAAATCGGAGTTTTTATATCAGTATCAAAAAGCCAACGGATTTTCTGTTAGAAGTAAAATATTTGCTTTCAATTCAAAATTAAATAAGCTCGGAAGTATCGCACCGTCGATGACAAATTTTGTTTCCAATTTATCTTTGGTCAAGAAAAGTATGGGAATTGCGCCTAAAAGACAAGTTCCGTTATTGGCTCCGATGACTTTTAGAAAATGGTACGAAAAGAATAAAAAGTCAGCCGAAATCAATTCTTTTAAAAACGGAAAAGTCTATCTTTTTTGTGATGAATTTACCAATTATTATGATGTCGCTGTCGGGATTGATGCCTACGAATTGCTGACAGGTTTAGGTTATGAAGTAATTATTGCAGAACATGAAGAAAGCGGAAGAGCCTTTATATCAAAAGGTTTTCTGGAAGAAGCACAGGAAATTGCCAACAAGAACGTGACTATTTTTGCAGCTTTAATTTCTGAAGATTTGCCTTTGATCGGAATAGAACCATCTGCTATATTAACTTTCAGGGACGAATATATCCGATTGGCAAAAGACAAAGAAAGTGCCGAAAAATTATCTAAAAATACTTTTACAGTAGAAGAGTTTTTCAAAAGAGAAATAACAAAAGGAAAGATACATGCTGGACAATTCTCCGATGTAGAAAAAACAATAAAAATTCACGGACATTGTCATCAAAAGTCTTTGAGCAGCGTCGAAGCTTCATTTGCCATGCTGAATGTACCAAAAAATAGTTCTGTTACCATTTATAATTCAGGTTGTTGTGGTATGGCGGGTTCATTTGGCTACGAAAAAGAGCATTACGAAATCAGCATGCAAATGGGTGAAGATACCTTGTTTCCAAAAATTCGTGCAACCGAATCTACAACGGCAATTGCTGCTGCAGGAACAAGCTGTCGTCACCAGATTTTTGACGGAACGAACAGAAAAGCGATGCATCCGGTTACGATTTTGAGAGATTGCCTTAAATAGGGTTTTTTTGAAGGTACAAAGAGGCAGAGGTTCAAAGGGACAAAGGTTTTCGTAGAGGCGGACAGTAGTGCTTCTAATGCATGCAGAAAAGGTTCAGAGGAAGCAAAGGTTTTCGTAGAGGCGCACAGCAGTGCGTCTCACACATGCAAAGGAGGCAAAGGTTTTATCGTAGAGGCGTACAGCAGTGCGTCTAATTCTGAATTAAGATTATAAATAATTTTAAAATATAAATCATGAAAAGCTTAAAAATTGTACTACTGGTATTGTTGATTCAAACCAATATTTTTAGCCAGCAATCTCCAAAAAGAGAAATGCGTGCGGCTTGGATATCAACTGTTGACAATATCGACTGGCCGTCAAAACCAGGATTGTCAGACAAAGAAATGAAAGCCGAAATGATTGCGATTTTGGATAATTTACGATCTTATAATTTAAACACTGTTGTTTTTCAGGTTCGCCCTACGGCAGATGCTTATTACAAATCTACAAAAGAACCTGCATCGCACTGGATAACAGGAACTCAAGGTGTTGCTCCCGGTTTTGATCCTTTACAATTAATGATTGATGAAGCCGGAAAAAGAGGGATGAACGTTCATGTCTGGCTAAATCCGTATCGTGTACAAAAAGATACTACGAAAGAAGTCCTTTCTAAAAATCATTTATTTTTTAAGAAGCCGGAGCTGTTTCTAACCTACGGAAAATCAAGATATTTTAATCCGGGGTATAAAGAAACCAGAGATTTTGTTTCGTCTGTGGTAGGTGAAATTGTTCGAAATTATGATGTTCAGGCGATACATATGGACGATTATTTTTATCCGTATAAAATTGCAGGACAAGAATTTCCTGATGATAAGGCTTTCGCCAAAGAACCACGACAGTTTAAAGACAAAGACGATTGGAGAAGAGACAATGTCGATTTGATTATCAAACAAATACGAGATACAATAATCGCCAATAAGCCTGAAGTCGAATTCGGAATTTCGCCTTTTGGAGTGTGGCGCAATATTGCCAAAGATTCAGATGGTTCAAAAACCGTTGCCGGTGCTACAAATTATGACGATTTGTATGCCAATATTTTAAAGTGGCAAAAAGAAAACTGGATCGATTATGTTACGCCGCAATTGTATTGGCACATTGGTTTTGACAGAGCAAATTTTGAAGTTTTGGCAAAATGGTGGGCGGCACACAAATTTGGTGCAAATGTTTACATCGGACATGGTGATTACAAAATTTCGAGCACTGCGAAAGAACCGGAGTGGAGAAGTGCCGATCAAATTGTGAAGCAAATAGAAATGATCCGTACGATGCCTCAAATAGATGGTTCAATGCATTTTACGGCGAATAATTTTCTGAAAAAAGGCGATACACTTCGAAAACCTTTAATGGATAAAGAATATAAATTTATTGCCCTAACTCCCGAAGCCAACAGAATCACAAGAATAAAAGCACTGCCGCCAACAAATGCTGTAGCTTCGAAAAAAGGAGGTTCAGAAATTTTGACATGGAAAGCAGGATTGAACGACAAGAAATTTGTCATCTACAGATTTCCGAAAGGAAAAATAACTGATTTCTCCAATGCTGAAAACATTTATTACGTCACAACTGCAACAAAATTAGAAGTTCCAAATCCTAATTTTGAAAACTATATCTATGCTATTTCGGCCTTGAGCCAAACTCAGACGGAAAGCACTCCAATACCATTTACAACAAAATAAAAGCCATAAAAAAATGAGAAAAAGTATTCTCTTAATAGCCATTTTTCTGAGTTGCGTCAATATTTCGCAGGCTCAAAAACTGGACATTATTCCAAAACCAGTAAAAGTAGAACAGAAAGAAGGCGTATTTGTAATTCCTTCATCGGTACAAATTGTAATTGATAAAAAAGTACAGTTAAGTTCCGATTATATAAAAGCAAATCTTTTAAAAAATACAGGAATCAATCCGATCGTTTCTATTGGAAAATCCCATAAAAAAAATACGATTTCTTTTTTGGTAGATGAAAAAATGAGTCTTCCAAATGACGGTTATAAATTGACAGTCACTAAAAAAGGAATTGCTGTAAAAGGAAAATCTGTAAACGGAGTTTTGAATGGTTTTCAAACCCTGATTCAGATTTGCACTGCAAAAGAGGTTAAAAAAGGAACAGTTCCATTTGTGAAAATAGAAGATTATCCTCGTTTTGAATGGCGCGGAATGATGCTCGATTGTTCCAGACAGTTTTTTGATAAACCAACGGTAGAAAATTATATCGACTGGCTGGCGGCGCATAAAATGAATGTTTTCCATTGGCATCTTACAGACGATAATGGCTGGCGAGTTGAGATTAAATCAATGCCAGATTTGACTGCAAAAGGAGCATGGAGAGGGCCGGGCGAAGTTTTATTGCCATCATACGGATCAGGAAACAAACGTTATGGCGGTTTTTATACCCAAAAAGATATTAAGGAAGTTGTGGCTTATGCCTCAGCTCGCGGAATTTCCATCATGCCTGAAATTGAAATCCCGGGACACTCGCGTGCCATAACCGCATCGTATCCGGAAATTGGCTGCGTTACCACTCAGGAAACCAAAAGTGTTCAGGGAGAAGTAAAAAATGTTTGGTGTGTAGGACGTGAAGAAAACTATCAGATTTTGGATTCTATCATTAGAGAATTTACCGAAATGTTTCCGTTTGAATACATTCATGTGGCTGGTGATGAAGTGAACAGAGCGAATTGGGAACATTGCCCGAAATGTAAAGCTTTGATGGAAAAAGAAGGTTATACAGATACGTTTCAGCTTCAGAATTATTTCTTTAAAAGAGTTGAAAAAATCGTAGAAAAATACAACCGAAAAACAGCTGGTTGGAATGAAATTATGAAAGGTGGAGATGTGAGTCCAAATACCCAGATTTTTGCCTGGCAGGGAATTAGTTACGGAATAGAATCGGTTAAAAAAGGTTATTCAACGATCATGATGCCGGGGCAATATCTTTATTTTGATATGGCACAATCTGAAAATGAGCGCGGTCACAGATGGGCTGCAATTACCGATACAAAAAGAGCGTATTCGTTTGAACCAGTTCCGAATGACGATTTAACACCAGAGCAGCAAAAACTGATAAAAGGCGTTCAGGGAGGTTTGTGGAGCGAATATTTAGATCGTCCGACACGTTTTGTAGAATATCAAAGTTACCCAAGAATTAGCGCTTTATCAGAAATTGGATGGTCTAAAAAAGAGGACAAAAACTGGGATGATTTTTACGCAAGATTAACCAACAGTCATTTACAGCGTCTGGCAAATATGGGAATTGCTTTTAGGGATTTTCCACCAACAGCACTTTATAAAAACGGAAGTATTACGGTAACTCCGCCTTATGCAGGAGCAGTGGTACGCTATGACGCGAACGGAAATGAGCCTACAAGACAATCGCCATTGTACACAAATCCGATTCAGACAAAAGAGTACGAGCAATATCAATTCCGTACTTTTTTCAACGAAGAATCAGCAAGCCCTGCAGTAAAAGCGGAGAAATTGCCGGTTGCAAACTGGAATACTTCTAAAGCTGAAACTGTGAATATCTCAGAAAATATTTCTGAAAATGTAGATAAAAACGGAATCTGGTATTTAACTTTTACTCCAACAGAAGACGGAACTGCAAATGGAATAATTAGAGAAGTTTCTCTTTATGAAAATGACAAATTGATTCAGACGTATGCTGAAGAAAGAACTTTAAAAGCAAAACCTCGCTTGAGATTTGTGATTGAAAATTATAATGAGAAAAACACCTATCGCTTAGATTTCAAAGTCGAAAACAAAGAAGCAACCGCCTCTTCGGCAAAAGTGAATTTCAATTGTTCGCCTTATCAGGAACCGGAAGTAAAAGTGACTTCTTCTATGGCTGAAAATCCGAAATTTCCAATTTCGAAACTAGAAGATTATAACGCCGAAACGTATTTGCGCACCGATGTTCCGTGTGTCGATGGAGACTGGATTTTGTATACTTTCACAAATCCTGTAACTTCTTCCAAAATTGATGTTTTGACAGGAATTCCGCATCACCCGAGATTTATAGTTAATGATGGTTATGTGGAGTATTCTTATAACGGAATTGATTTTGAAAAAGGAGATAGTTTCGATTACGGAAATGCTTCAATTTACCCAAAACAACCTGTAAAAGCAGTCCGAATTATGATCAAAGGAACAAATAACGAACTTTTGATGGCTGCTCAGGATTTAAGAATTAACCCTTAAAAATATGAAGAATATAGTAATTAGACTCGGATTTGTTTTTTTAATTCTTTTTGGAATAAACTGTAATGCCCAGAAAAATTCACAAAAAGCCTTTGATGAAAAACGTAATGAAGTTTACATCGATTCGATGATGAACAACGCACTAGAAAAAGGATTTTTTCCGGGAGCTCAGATTATTGTGGGAAGCAAGGACGCTGTTTTCATTTCGAAAAATTATGGTTTCCATGATTATTCCAAAAAACAACCCGTAAAGTCAGATGATGTTTACGATCTGGCTTCTATGTCTAAAGTTTTAGGAGCAACACTTGTGACCATGCGTTTGGTTGGCGACAAGAAAATAAAATTGGAGGAGAAAGTGGGCGATGTAGTCTCAATGTACAAAAACACAGCAATCGCCGATTTAACGCTTTTTGAATTATTGACACATACTTCGGGGCTAAAAGCCAGTATCACTTTTTACCAAAGTATGCTGTCTACGCCTGATGGATCACCTTTGTTAAGTAATGAAAAATCGGATGTTTATGCTGAGTCGTTTGACAATATGTATGTAAACAAGAACATTATTTATGATCCGAAGTACCTATCTTTTGAACCTAAAGACAATTATGTTCAGGTTTATAAAAATATGTGGTTAAATCCCGAATTTTATAAAACGGTTTATGATAGAATTGCTACGGCAAACACAAACACTCGAGGAAAATATGTGTACAGTGATTTGAATTTGATGCTGGTACAGCAAATGATCGAAACAAAAACAGGTAAAAAACTCGATCAGTTAGCAAAAGAAATTTATACAGAATTAGGCATTTCAAAAATTGGATACAATCCGTTAAAATGGACTTCGAAGGAAAATGTGATGCCAACTGAAATTGATAATTTTTTCAGAAAAGATACGATTCAGGGTTATGTTCACGATGAATCTGCGGCTATTTTAGGAGGCGTTTCGGGAAATGCAGGTTTGTTTGCCAATGCAGAATCGATCTCTGTAATTTGCCAAATGTTATTGAACAATGGAAAATATCACGGAAAACAAATTTTGAAAGCAAAGGTGGTGGCAGCGTTTACAGAATCGCCATTGGTTAAAGAGGGGATTTATCGTGGTCTTGGTTTTGACAAACGAAAACCAGATGAGTTTTATAAAGAAAATGATTTCGGACATACCGGTTTTACAGGAACTTTTTTCTTTTTAAACCCAGATGACAACAGATTTTTGATTATTCTGACCAATCGTGTAAATCCAACAAGAACCAACAGATTAATGTATAAGGATGATTTCTCTGCTAAAATTTGGAAGCAAATTAATAAATGAGAAACTTAAAAAGTTAGCCACGGATTATAAGATTAAAAAGATTTTTTAGCCACGAATTGCACGAATTGCACGAATTTTCACGAATTTTTATTTACCGCTTGTTTTCAGCTTTGACAAAGTTCAAAACTTTGTCAAAGCTTTAATTCGCGAAAATTCGTGACCCGAGCGATGGCGAAAGGAAGAAGTAAATTTGTGGCTAACCAAAAAAATCTTTTTAATCTTATAATCTGTGGCAAAAAAAACAAAAAAGCTATGAAAAAAAAACTAACCTTAATTTGCGTCCTAATTTCGACATTATCTTTTGCGCAAAAGATAAAAACCGGAGCAGAAAATTACACTGCCTATTTGCCTTTACTCGAAGGTAAAACCATTGGAGTTGTAACCAACCAGACCGGAATTATTGACGGGAAAACGCATTTAGTTGATTTTTTGGCCCAAAATAAAGTAAAGATAAAAACCATTTTTGCGCCAGAACACGGTTTTCGTGGTACTGCTGATGCCGGTGAAAAGGTTTCTGATGAAATCGATGCAAAAACGGGCCTTTCAATTGCTTCACTTTATGGAAAAAACAACAAACCAACTCCTGAACAATTGAAAGGCATTGATATCATGGTTTTTGATTTGCAGGATGTTGGAACAAGATTGTATACGTACGTTTCGACCATGCACAGAATAATGGAATCTTGCGCAGAAAATAATATTCCGTTAATTGTTCTGGATCGCCCAAATCCAAATATTGGAATTATTGACGGACCAGTTTTAGATATTGCTTTTAAAAGCGGCATAGGCATGCATCCAACGCCGTTGCTTCATGGAATGACTTTGGGCGAAGAAGCTAAAATGATCAATGGACAAAAATGGCTGAAAGATGGAATTCAGTGCAAACTGACTGTTATTCCGTGTTTGAATTACACCAGAAATATGACATATAGTTTGCCAGTTCGACCTTCTCCAAACTTGCCAAACGACCAGTCAATAAATTTATATGTGAGTTTATGCCTTTTTGAAGGAACGAATGTAAGTATGGGGCGCGGAACGGAAAAACAATTCCAGATTTATGGTTCTCCTTATTTGCCAAAAAGCAATTTTGTATTTACGCCGAAACCTAATTTCGGAGATAAAGATCCGTTATACAATGGAGTAGAATGTAATGGAGAAGATTTATCAGCAATTCCGAGGATTAATAAATTGGAAATAAAATGGCTGATAAAAGCCTATCAGACAACGGCTGATAAATCAAAATTTTTTGATAAAAGAAAATTTTCAATCAGAGCCGGAAGTGAACAATTACAGCAGCAAATTGAAGCAGGAGTTTCAGAAGACGAAATTAGAAACAGCTGGAAAGAAGGTTTGAAAAACTTTAAAAAAATGAGAAAGCAATATCTGATTTACAAGGAAAAATAAAACATCGGAATTGATTAAAAAATAAAATTATACAAAATGGAAAAAGCAATTATCAATGCTACTATACATACTGGAGACGAAATAATTGATAACGGAGCCATCATTATAAAAAATGGAATTATTCTTTCCGTTCAAAAAGAGATTCCAACTGATATTGAAACAATTGATTTACAAGGAAAACATGTTGCGGCAGGTTTTATAGATATTCAAATAAACGGTGGAGAAAAATTCTATTTTAGCCAAACTCCAACCGAAGAAACCATTCAGGATATATATGATTCGAGTCTCAAGTATGGTACAACACAAGTGCTTCCGTGTTTAATCTCTTCTTCTAAAGAAACAATTCTTCAAGGAATTGAAGCTGTTCGAAATTACAGAGAAAAATATGATAACGGTGTAATCGGAATGCATTTAGAGGGGCCTTTTTTAAATCCTTTAAAACGTGGCGCACATAGTATTCATCAGGTTCGTAAACCAACAAATGCTGAGCTTGAAGAGATAATTCGCCATGGAAAAGATGTCATAAAAGTTATTACAATTGCCCCCGAATGTTTTACAGACGAACAACTCAATATGTTATTAGAAAGTGGCATTGTAATTTCAGTCGGGCATTCAACGGTTACCTATAAAGAAGCACAGGTTTATTTTTCAAAAGGTATAAAACTAGTAACGCATTTATTTAATGCGATGACTCAGTTTGGTCATCGTGAACCCGGTTTAGTGGGCGCATGCTTTGAAAATGAAAATGTATTTACACCTATTATTTTAGATGGTGCACATTGTGATTATGCAGCAGCAAAGTTGGCCTATAAATTAAAAAAAGAGAAGTTCTTTTTGATTAGTGATGCTACCTTTTTAGGTAGAAAAGTGGCTAATTTTAATTGGGATAATTTTGACGCGCATCTGGATAATGGTTTTTATAGAAATGGTGATGGTAATTTGGCCGGAGCAACAATTTCTATGCAGGAAGCAGTACAAAATGCTTATAATCATTTAGATGTTTCAGTTGATGAAGCGATTAGAATGGCGACTTCAAATGTTGCAAAGGCAATTGGTTTAGAAAATAAATTCGGTAAAATAAAGCCTGGATTTCCCGCTAGTTTTGTTGAATTCAATGCTGATTTATCTAAAATAGAAGTGCTTAATTTTTCAAAAGGCTCAACAAATTTTACAAAATAATTGAAGCAATCATATAAAAAAGCCTGAAAGATCTATCTTTCAGGCTTTTTTATGGAGTATTCTTAATTTTCATTTTTCAGGCGAAACGCTACCGAATAGATTGTAAAAAATTTAGAAATTAGTATTTACTTTTTTAGAACGATCTGCAATATGTGAAATAAGCCAGATTGTTTGTCCATCTTTTACAAAGTATATTTTCTTTGTCTCTAAATTTGGAATGCTTTCAAGACAGCTCGCTAATATGTTATTTGCTGAAATGAGGTATTTCTGATCGTAAGTGCTTAAAACTCTTGCTGCTTCTGTATTGGTTTTTGCCAGGTTACTAAACTTGGTAAAATTATTTTTCAGAATTGCATCATAATTTAGAACATCTTCCATACTTAAAGAAATATAATGCTCTTTAACATTATCATTATAATACAAGGTTGCAAACGCCCATACAGCTCCGCCAGATAAATACATCTTGTCTTTTTTTAATAATTTAGGATTTTTGTCAAGTAAATCTTTGATCTTCTTGCGCAGAATTTCATTAAAGTCAAAAGATTTTTCCTGATAAACAGACATGTCATTAACCTGATTTTGATTAGCAACCGTTTTTTTTACAGCATCGGTAAGAGTCATTGTACCGAAATCAAGTTCCAAAGGAACAAACTCTAATTTGTTATCATCAAGTTCATCAATATATCCTCCTCTAGTGGTTTGAGCGCCGATGTCAAGCAGGAAAGCATCAGCATAATCTACCGGTGGAATAGCACCTTTAACCAGCGTTTTAGGTTCTTCGTTTACATTAAGTATGTCAAGGTTTTTCTTGGTTAAGAAAGTGATTTTGTTTTTTAAAACGTCAACATTGCGGGCAGATGCAAAAACAGGGGCGGCAACTATAAATATGTTTTCCTCGAGCAGCTTAAATTTGGTTCTTATTTTTTTCAATTGATCAACAACTGTACTACTAGCTTTGTCAATGTCTTCCTGAGTCAACTCACCATTAGCAGTAATATGGTCGGCAAAACTAAATCGCTCAGTTTCGAAGTACAAAATATCATAATCAGCTTTTCGGATATTATTTACATCCAATACTGAAACTTTTATTGCTCTGCGCCCGATTTCAATTCCGGCGTAAAGATTTTTTTGAGAGAATGAATTAATGGAAAAAAATAAATTTAAAAGAATAAAAAATAAAATTTGGGATTTGTTTTTTTGAAGCATTGTATTTAATTATGGTTATAATATAATTTGTTTTTAAAGGAGTGTATGTTTGTTATTTTATTGATAATCAATGTTTTGAGTCGAAATTAGTTGCTTTTAAGGGTCTGTATTTCAGAGCGCAAATTTATAAAAAACATTTGCGAAAATGGGTTCCTTCAGTAAGAAAACATGGATCAAGAACAAATCTTGGGGAGGAAATATCAAAATAAAATGAGAAATTTGCAATCTAAGAATTTAAGATGACCCCGATAGAGCTTTTAAAATT
>NZ_JAVDXR010000006.1:0-318328 GCF_031458035.1 Flavobacterium aquidurense | reverse complement strand
GCTCACCTCTTCCCATCCCGAACAGAGTAGTTAAGCCCGCCTGCGCAGATGGTACTGCAGTTATGTGGGAGAGTATGTCGTCGCCTTTCTTTTAAGAATCCTCATCATTTATTTGATGGGGATTTTTTGTTTTGCATCACTTTGTGTTTTTTAACCGCAAAGTGCGCTAAGGATTCTTACCGTTGTGTTTGCTGTTGTCTTTTCTAAGTTCGCAAAGCTGTGTGCTATAACTTTTGCGGGCTTTGCGTAAATCCTTGCGTTCTTTGCGGTTAAATACTTAGTTGCAGTATCAGATTTTTTTTAAAATAATAAAAGTGCGCTAAGGTTTTTTTTCCTGTGTGTTTGCTGTTGTCTTTATTAAGGCCGCACAGCTGTGTATTATAACTTTTGCGGGCTTTGCGTAAATCCTTGCGTTCTTTGCGGTTAAATATTTAGTTGCAGTATCAGATTTTTTTTAAAATAATAAAAGTGCGCTACGGTTTTTTTTCCTGTGTGTTTGCTGTTGTCTTTATTAAGGCCGCAAAGCTGTGTGTTATAACTTTTGCGGGCTTTGCGTAAATCCTTGCGTTCTTTGCGGTTAAATACTTAGTTGCAGTATCAGATTTCTTCTGAAAATAGAACTATGCGATACTCTGGATTGGAATTTGGTCCCGAAGCTTCGGGATAAAAGTTGGAATTTCTTATGAAAACTGTACTTCTGGTTTACCGTAAACTGCGTTAGGGATGGGAGCGGCATCCTTTTGCGATACCCAAAACCTCCATCTAAACTCAAAACTACAATCGCAAAAGATATAGCGGACAGCCCGGCCCGGAGGGGAACGCCATGCATTCATCTGAAAAAACTTCTCTGAGGTATTCGGATGTTAAATTTTAATATATTTGCCGTATTATTACTATTGGCCAAAACTTCAATAAATACAAAAAATGAAAAATATTTTTCGTACAGAGCATTGTCATGAATTTGATAATAGAATTAATTAGCTTTCATAGGAATCAAAAGCAATTTGGGGTAAAGTGATTGTTGTGAAGATATTGGCCGTCTGTAACGTTGCTTACGAAATGGCTTAGATTATCTATTCAATCAATTTGGTGAATAATTTTTAATTTTAAACATTTGATTATGAAAAGTTTAGTTGTTTTGTGTTTTTTATTTTTTGGACTATGTTCAAATGCGCAGAAACAAGATGTTCAGAAAACGATAGAATACTTTTTTGAAGGATTTCATCAAAAAGATACATCTAAAATAAAGTCGGTCTGTGCTGAAAATATGATTCTTCAGTCGATAAGTGAAAGTGTAAGCAAGGGTAATAAGTTATCTGACGAAGCAGCAAAAGAATTTTACAAATCGATTGCTTCAATACCGTCAAGTATGAAATTTCATGAGAAAATTTTAAGTTATATTATTCAAATTGATGGAACCATGGCTCATGTTTGGGCACCGTATGAATTTTATTTAAATAATAAATTAAGTCATTCGGGCGTGAATACTTTTACTTTATTTAAGGAAAAGGATTCCTGGAAAATTATTTATCTTATTGATACTAGAAGAAAGTAATATTTTCTATGCTACATGAGTTGCATAATAAAGACAAATATCCGCTAGCTCACATTCCTCACATTTTGGTTTTGGTCTGCAAATTTCTCGCCCATGAAATGAAATTGCCATTCCAATTTCGGGCCAAATTGATTTAGGCAGCACTTGCATGAGTTCTTTTTCGACCTTGATTCCGTCTTTACTTTCTTTTATTATTCCAATTCGGGGAGCTACTCTAATGACGTGAAGATCAGCTATAATGCCTTCTGCGGGCTGATGAGTTTCTCTTAAAATAACATTGGCAGATTTTCTGCCAATTCCTTTTAGATTCGTTAGCTCCTTCATGTTTAAAGGAATATTTTTGTCATCTTCGAGTGTTTTTGCAATTTCTAAAATCCATTGCGTTTTGGTTGGGTAATTTCGAACTTTACTGATATAAGGCATTAAAGCTTCAGAATCTGTCAGCGACAAACTTTTCAGAGTGGGAAATTTCTCGAATAAAGATGGTGCAATTTTGTTAATATTGGCATCTGAATCTTGTGCAGATAAAATTACCATGATCATCAATTGATATGTATTTTGATATTCAAGAGGATGTTTCTTTCCTTTATATTTTTCAAGAATGGGTTGTAGTTTCGCTTCCCAATCTGATGTTTCTCCAAATAAATTCATTTTATATTTCTTTAGATTTAAATAAAAAGTATATAACTATGACAAAATTAGCTACTTTTAATGAAACTGATGATTTTATTTATGACATTTTGATTTCCAAGAATCTTTCTGTGTCCTAAACCATCAGTTAAAAATAGTAATCCTTTTTCTAAATTTTTATGAATATGAATTCCTGCTTTTACGGGAACTTCAGGGTCGTCATTATCGTGTATTACTAAAACTGGAATTTTTATTTCTTGAGCCGCTCTGTAGCCTGAAAAACTGTCCATTTTTATTCCATATTTATTTTCAAAACGGTCGCGCAGATTATTACTAATTTCTGGTTTTAGTCCTAATTTTGAAATAAATTCATCCAAAATATCCTGAACAATATCACCACTTCCGATTATAATAGCTTTATTGACTTTTAAACCATCTTTAATAGCATTCAAAACTGACATTCCTCCCAAAGAATGACCAATTGCAATTTCAAACGGACCAAATTGTTTTTCAATTTCTAATATAGAGTGAATGAATTCAGACATTATAGTTGTTTTTCCTTGTGATTTTCCATGTGCCGGTGCATCAAAACTTACAGTAGAAAAGCCAATTTTTAAAAGTTCGTCAGCAATTTTGTACAATTGTGTTCCTCTTCCTGACCATCCATGAACTAATAAAATCTTGCGGTCGCTTTTTCCATATTCATAAGTAACAATGTTTTTATCAATAGATTCAATATATATGGTCTTTTGGCTACTTTTAGAATCCATCTCAAGCTCTCGTTTGGGAACTTTATGTTTTATTGGAGTTGTAAATAGTTTTGCTGCATACGATGTTACTAATTTGGTAGAAATAAAGGCGCATAATTTAGCAGATAAAATTATAAACTGCGGAATTTTTAATGATTTAGTAGGATTAGTTTCCTTTTTTGCCATATTAATAAATTTTTTATGAGAGCCAAATGTTGCTTATTTTTTCCTAAATTTAGGAAACATAAATGTAGTACAATAAATAGATGTTTATAAATTTCTAAAATGGAAATATTTCATATCAGTGCAGAGTGTTATCCAATGGCAAAAGTTGGTGGTTTAGCCGATGTCGTTGGCGCATTACCAAAATATCAGACAAATGCCGGTCATCAGGTTCGAGTTGTCGTTCCTTGTTATGACACAAAGTTTAAAAAAGAAAATGATTTTGAATGCGTTCATTGGGGAAATATTAAGCTGGGGAATTTTGATTTTCCTTTTAGTGTTTTAAAAGAAACTACAAATAAATTAGGCTATGAATTATATCTCATAGAAATAAAGGAATTATTTGACAGGTCAAATGTGTACGGATATGAAGATGATATTGAACGCTTTATTTCATTTCAGATCGCTACTTTGGATTGGATTTTAGCTCGACAAACTGTTCCGGATGTTATTAATTGCCACGATCATCATACTGGTTTAATTCCCTTCTTGTTGAAGTATGGTTATAAATATGAGAGTTTGCAAAGCATTCGAACTGTAATTACAATTCATAACGGGTTATATCAGGGCTGGTTTGGTTTTGATAAATTGCATTATTTACCGGAATTTGATTTGATTCATGTTGGATTTTTAGAATGGAATAATTCTCTAAATTCTTTAGCAGTTGGAATTAAATGTGCACATGCTGTTACAACTGTTTCTCCTAGTTATCTGAATGAAATAAATATTTCGGCAAATGGTTTAGAGGATTTATTTAAATCTGTTAGAAGTAAATCAAAAGGCATCTTAAACGGTATTGATTTTGAAGTTTGGGATCCGCTTAAAGATCAAATGATTGAAGCGAATTATTCTGTTGAAACTTTTGAGGTAGGTAAACAAAAAAATAAAGAGAAATTGTGTGAGCAATTCGAATTAGATCCTTCAAAACCGTTATTTAGTTTTATAGGGCGTTTATTCGATGAAAAAGGTGGTGATTTGCTTCCTCAGGCATGTGCTTTAGCGTTATCTGAAAATTTTGAAAATATCAATATTTTAATTTTAGGATCTGGAAATTCGATAATTGAAGAACAGCTGGTTCAATTGCGAACTGATTATAATGGAAATTACAACGTTTTTATTGGCTATCATGAAGAATTGGCTCATTTAATTTATGCTGGTTCAGATTATATTTTAATGCCTTCAAGAGTTGAACCTTGCGGACTAAATCAGATGTATGCATTACGATATGGAACAGTTCCTATAGTTCGAAGAACTGGTGGTTTACGAGATACTGTAATTGATTTTGGAGATAATGGAAACGGAATTTGTCATGATCAGGCTTCTGTAGGAGATATATGTTATTCAATAAATCGTGCGGTAAAATTGTACGATGACAAAATAAATTTCAATAAAATTATAAAAAGAGGAATGACAACTGATCATTCCTGGGAGAGAGTTTGCCAAGAATACATCGAGATATACAACCTAATAATTGAGAAAAATGAAATTTAAAAAGAAAAATGTAGTTGCTATTATTTTAGGAGGAGGACAAGGATCGCGTTTGTTTCCATTGACAGAAACACGATCAAAACCTGCAGTACCAATTGGTGGAAAGTACCGATTAGTAGATATTCCTATTTCAAATTGTATCAATTCTGATATTTTTAAAATATTTGTTTTGACACAGTTTAATTCGGCATCATTAAATGCGCATATCAAAAACACTTTTAATTTTAGTATTTTCAGCCAGTCATTTGTTGATATTTTGGCAGCCGAACAAACGCCTGATAATCCAACATGGTTTCAGGGGACTGCAGATGCTGTTCGACAGTGTATGTCACATTTTCTTAAACATGAATTTGACCACGCCTTAATTTTATCAGGCGATCAGTTGTATCAAATGGATTTTAATGAAATGTTAGAAGCTCATATTGCTGCAGATGCTGAAATTTCGATAGCTACTTTACCGGTAAATGCAAAAGATGCACCTGAATTCGGAATTCTTAAAACCAATCATGAAAGTTGTATTGAAGCTTTTATAGAAAAACCGGATGCTTCACTTTTGCCTGAATGGGAATCTGACGTGAGTGAACAAATGCAGGAAAAAGGAAAAAAATATTTAGCCTCAATGGGAATTTATATTTTTAACCGACAATTATTAGAAGATTTAATGGCCGATCCGCACACGAAAGATTTTGGAAAAGAAATCATTCCGCAAGCAGTAGGCAAACATAAAATTTTAAGTTATCAATATGAAGGATATTGGACAGATATCGGAAATATTGAATCATTTTTTGAAGCAAATATTGGTCTTACTGCTGATATTCCGGAATTTAATCTGTTCGATAACGATAATAAAATATTCACAAGACCAAGATTACTTCCTCCATCAAAATTTAGAAATTCAATAATCAATCAATCTTTGATTTCTGAAGGATGTATTATCAATGCTAAAGAAATTAAGAGGTCAGTTATTGGAATCCGTTCCAGAATTGGAGAAGGAACCGTGCTTGAAAATTGCTATGTGATGGGTAACGATTTTTATCAGGATTTAGATGAATTAAACCATGAAGCAAGTGTTAGTAAAATTCATATTGGAATTGGTGAAAACTGTTTTATACAAAATGCATTAGTTGATAAAAATGTACGCATTGGAAATAACGTGCATATTAGCGGAGGGAAACATTTAGATAATTTCACAAATGAATTGTACAGTATAAAAGACGGTATTGTTGTCATTAAAAAAGGTGCCATTTTATCAGATAATTTTAGAATTGAGTAAAAACAAAATTAATTATTGCCTTAAAATCGAAATATGAACAAAGTAATCACGCATTCTCTATTTACTGATTTTGATATTGATTTATTCAAAGCAGGAAAACACTTCAAATTATATGAAAAGTTAGGAGCGCATTTAGTTGAAGTTAATGGAGTAAAAGGTGTTTATTTTGCTGTGTGGGCTCCAACAGCCCAAGGTGTTTCGGTTGTAGGTGATTTTAATTATTGGACAGGAAATGAACATCAATTACAAGTTCGCTGGGATTCTTCAGGAATTTGGGAGGGCTTTATTCCTGAGATTACAAAAGGAGCTTTATACAAGTACAAAATTCAGTCTAATATTAATGGAATTGTAACAGAGAAAGCTGATCCATTCGCGTTATATTGCGAAAAACCACCACATACTGCATCTGTAGTCTGGGATTTAGATTATAAATGGAAGGATGAAAACTGGATGCAATCGCGCGAAAATCATAATGGTTTAGATAAACCCTATTCTGTTTATGAAGTGCATTTGGGATCCTGGAAACGAGGAGATCACAATCGATTTTTGACGTACTTAGAATTGGCGGATGATTTGGTTGCTTATGTAAAAGAAATTGGATTTACGCACGTAGAATTTATGCCAATTATGGAATATCCTTATGATCCCTCGTGGGGATATCAGCTCACAGGATATTTTGCACCAACTTCCCGTTTTGGAAAACCGCAAGACTTCATGGTTTTAGTTGATAAATTACATCAAGCTGGGATTGGAGTTATTCTGGATTGGGTTCCTTCCCATTTTCCAGATGATGCACACGGTTTGGGTTTCTTCGATGGATCGCACTTATATGAACATCCGGATCGCCGAAAAGGATATCATCCGGACTGGAAAAGTCTTGTTTTTAATTACGGCCGCAATGAAGTTCGGGCTTTCCTAATCAGTAACGCCGTTTTTTGGTTGCAACATTATCATGCCGATGGTTTGAGAGTTGATGCTGTTGCATCGATGTTATATCTTGATTATTCAAGAGAAGAAGGTGAGTGGGAGCCGAATATATATGGAGGAAGGGAAAATTTGGACACCATAAGTTTTCTTAAAGAATTCAATGAAGTAATCTATGCTAATTTTAATGGAGTTCAAACAATTGCAGAAGAAAGTACTTCGTTTCCGATGGTATCAAGACCAACGTTTACAGGTGGTTTGGGCTTTGGAATGAAATGGATGATGGGCTGGATGCACGATACGTTAAAATACTTCCAAAAAGACGCAATTTATCGAAAATATCACCAGAACGATTTGACTTTTTCAATGACTTATGCTTTTACCGAAAATTTCATGCTGCCATTTTCTCATGACGAAGTGGTTTACGGTAAAAAATCTATTGCTAATAAAATGCCGGGTGATGAATGGCATAAATTTGCTAATTTAAGGTTGCTGTACGGCTATATGTTTACGCATCCGGGAACCAAATTGTTGTTCATGGGTTCTGAATTTGGGCAAAGTGATGAATGGAATTTCGAAAAAAGTTTAGATTGGCATTTGCTACAATACGACTACCATTTAGGAGTAAAAAGATTAATTACAGATTTGAACCTGCTCTATAAAAACAGACCTGCATTGTATGAAAAACAATTCACAGGGGAAGGATTTGAATGGATTAATTATTCGGATCATCAAAATGCGATTTTATCGTACATTCGAAAAGGAAATAATGAAAAAGAAAATTTGATAATTGTAGGCAATTTTACGCCCGTTGTTCGTGAAAAGTACAGAATTGGAATTTCGCAAAAAGGTAAATTAATTGAAATTTTCAATACTGATGCATCAATTTACGGAGGAAGCGGTATCGGAAATTCCGGTCCTTTAAATATTGAATCTTCACCTTACGATGGCAGGGATTATTCTGTAGAATTAACATTACCTCCATTGAGTGTAACTGTTTATTCGTTTACTTAAAATTTCGATATTAATTTTAGCAATACCAATTTGTCATTTTTTGGTTCATAAATTATCAAATTGCTGATTTTGGGAGATGTTAATTGGTACTCATTCAGAAAAAACGTTTTCGTGAATAAACCTCATATTCATAGGGCTTTACGTAGTTTTTTTGTATGTTTGAAATAGCGATATAGTTAGATTAATTAATTCATTAGCGATATGATTACAAATACATCATTAGAATATAAAGGAGATTTATATCCATCAAAGATTGTTGCGCACGAACATGAAGGTGATTCTATTTTATTTCATACCGATAATAAAGTAATCTTAAAAGTCACTATTCTCAGAGATAGCCTAATCCGATTTCGATTTACTACCAAAGGCTATTTTAGTAACGACTTTTCATACGCTATTGATAAAACACAGCTTCACGGTTATAATTTTCTGGAACTAACAGAAGAAGAAACTTATTTCCTGATAAGAACCAGCAAAGTAAAATGTAAAATTCAAAAAGCAGATCTTCGTTTATCTATTTATGATTTAAGTGATCTTTTAATTCTCGAAGATGAACTTGGTTTTCATTGGGAGGAAAGCTATGAATATGGTGGGAATATTGTTAAAATGAGTAAATCTTCTAAAGACGGAGAGTGTTTTTACGGCCTTGGTGACAAAGCCACTCAGATGAATTTAAAAGGTAAAAGACTTGAGAATTTTGCTACTGATCAATATGCTTTTCAAAAAGAACAAGATCCATTATATAAAGTAGTCCCTTTTTATATTGGTTTGCATAATAAACAATCGTACGGTATTTTCTTTGATAATACTTTTAGAACTTTCTTTGATTTTTGTCAGGAAAGAAGAAATGTTGCCAGTTTTTGGGCTGAAGGAGGCGAAATGAATTACTATTTCATTTACGGCCCACAAATGCAGGATGTTGTCACCACATATACAGATTTAACTGGTAAACCAGAATTACCGCCGCTTTGGGTTTTGGGATACCATCAATGTAAATGGAGTTACTATCCTGAAAGTAAAGTAAAAGAAATTACCTCAAAATTCAGAGAACTTAAAATTCCGTGTGATGCCATTTATTTGGATATAGATTATATGGAGGGCTTTCGATGTTTTACATGGAGTAAAGATTATTTTCCAGATCCGAAAAGAATGGTGGCAGAATTAGCTGAAGATGGCTTTAAAACCATCGTTATTATCGACCCGGGAATAAAAATTGATAAAGATTATTGGGTTTACCAAGAAGCTTTAGAAAAAGATTATTTCTGCAAAAGAGCGGATGGTCCTTATATGAAGGGAAAAGTTTGGCCGGGAGAATGTAATTTTCCAGATTATACAAACCCCGTAGTTAGAGAATGGTGGGCTGGATTATTTAAAGAATTAATTTCAGATATTGGTGTAAAAGGAGTTTGGAATGATATGAACGAACCAGCTGTTATGGAAGTTCCAAATAAAACTTTCCCGATGGATGTTCGTCACGTTTATGATGGAAATCCGTGTAGTCATAGAAAAGCACATAACATTTACGGTACACAAATGGCGAGAGCCACGTATCATGGTGTAAAACGTTTTGCCTATCCTAAACGTCCATTTGTAATAACCAGATCTGCTTATTCCGGTGCACAACGTTATACTTCATCATGGACAGGTGATAACGTAGCAACATGGGAACATTTATGGATTGCTAATATTCAGGTTCAGAGAATGTGTATTTCAGGAATGGGATTTACAGGATCTGATATAGGAGGTTTTGCAGAACAGCCAACAGGGGAATTATATGCACGTTGGATTCAGTTAGGGGTTTTTCACCCATTTTGCAGAACGCATTCCTCTGGAGATCACGGAAATCAGGAACCTTGGGCATTTGATGAAGAAGTCATCGATATAACGAGAAAATTTGTGAGTCTCCGTTATCAATTATTACCTTATTTATATACCATGTTCTGGCAGTATATTGAAGAAGGTATTCCGATGCTAAAACCTTTAGTTTATTATGATCAGGAAGATATTCAAACTCATTATCGTAATGACGAATTTATTTTCGGAAATCAAATTTTAGTCTGTCCAATTCTTGAACCTAATGCTGTAGGCAGACGTATGTATATTCCACGGGGAGAATGGTATAACTATTGGACGAATGAATTTGCATTGGGAGGAAAAGAAGTTTGGGTTGATACCAAATTTGACGAAATCCCAGTTTTTGTGAAAGCAGGAGCAATTATTCCGAAGTACCCTGTGCAACAGTATGTTGGTGAAATTGAATTTGATGAATTAATACTTGATTTGTACTTCAAAATTGGAAAAGAACAATCATTTGTATATGAAGATGCTCAAGATGGTTATGATTATAAAAAAGGCCGTTATAGTTATTTATCTTTCAGAACAATTGGGAAAGAGAAAGAGCTTATCATTCAGTTGCATAAAGAAGGAAAATATGATACACCGTACAGTAAATATAAAATCAATTTGATTGGTTTGCCTTTTAATGTTACTGAACTTGAAATTGACAATGAAAAAGTAGCATTTGATAAAGTTGCTTTTGATTCAAATCATTTTTTACTTATTGATAAAGGTTTTAATGAACTTCATATCATTGGTGAATAATAATTATGATATGTTTTAATTTAATTATGTAAAAAAACAGATTTTAAAATTTGTATTTTTACTCTGTATTTAAAATTAAATCATGATGAAAAAGAACTTACATATAGCAGTTATTGCAGCAATTTTAGTTTGTGGATGTGCCACAAATCCAATTACAGGAAAACAAAGTTTGAATTTTGTTTCAAATAGTGAACTATTTCCAACTTCGTTTCAACAATATAATGCATTTATAGCTGAAAATAAAGTAATTACTGGTACAGCCGAAGCAAGACAAGTTGATGTTGTAGGTGGTAAAATTAGAGCTGCAGCCGAAAAATATTTAAATTATTTAGGACAGACACAATATCTGAAAGATTATCGTTGGGAATATAAATTGGTTGACAATAAAGAAATTAACGCATGGTGTTTACCGGGAGGTAAAATCGTGGTTTATTCAGGAATTCTGCCTGTTACTCAAAATGAAGCAGGACTAGCGACTGTTATGGGACATGAAGTTTCTCATGCATTAGCAAATCACGGAGCCCAAAGAATGAGTGCTGCACAGCTTCAGCAAATTGGAGGCGTTGCTTTAGATGCCGCGACCAGCAATAAATCAGCAGAAACAAGATCGCTATTTTCTCAAGCTTATGGAATTGGTACCGAAGTGGGGGTTATGCTGCCTTTTAGCAGAAGTAATGAAAGCGAAGCGGATAAAATCGGATTGACATTAATGGCAATTGCAGGTTATAATCCAGATGATGCTATTACTTTTTGGAGTAGAATGTCAGCTAAAGGTGGTGCGTCAGGAACTCCGGAATTTATGAGTACTCACCCATCAGATGCAACCAGAATTGCCAATTTAAAATCGTTAGTTCCTCAGGCAAAAGAAACTGCTCTTAAAGTTGGACTTATAAGATAAATATAAAGATTTTGACAAATCACAAAAGCTATTCTTTTTGAATAGCTTTTTTTATTTAGTGTGGTAACTGTTTTATAATTTAATAATACAGGATTTAGGTAAAATTTATTTGATTATCATAAAAATTAGATAAATTCGTAGCGTATTAACAAAACCATTTCTATGAAAAACCTACAAAAAGGAGATAAGAAATTATTAAATGCCTGGGCATTTTATGATTGGGCAAATTCAGTTTACACACTTACGATTGCTTCGGCAGTATTCCCAATATTTTATGAAGCCTTATTTTCAGAACGCGATCATTACATAGATGTTTTTGGTTTGCATCTAAAAAATTCTGCTTTAATTAGTTTTACAACTGCTTTTGCCTTTTTAGTAGTTTCTTTTATTTCTCCATTATTATCTGGAATTGCAGATTATGTGGGAAATAAAAAATCATTCATGAAATTTTTCTGTTACTTAGGATCTCTATCATGTATGGGATTATATTGGTTTGATCTCGATAATATTTACATCGGATTAGCTTTCTATTTCTTAGGATTAATTGGTTATTGGGGAAGTTTGGTTTTTTATAATTCATATTTGCCGGATATTGCTTTTGAAGACCAGCAAGATAAAATTAGTGCCAAAGGATATTCGCTGGGCTACATTGGAAGTGTAATTTTATTAATCATTAATTTGGCAATGATAATGAAACCAAAACTTTTTGGAATTACCGGAACCGATGGTGAAGCCGCAATGAAAGCTATGCGATATTCCTTTATAATGGTAGGAGTTTGGTGGATTTTATTCAGCCAATATACTTATTACTTTTTACCAAAAGGAAGTAAAGAAAATGGACAAAAATTAACAAATGATGTAATATTTAATGGTTTTAAAGAATTGAAGAAAGTTTGGGCTTTATTACAGGAAAATATTCCGTTAAAAAGATATTTAGGAGGTTTTTTTGTTTCAAGTATGGCTGTACAAACTGTAATGTTGGTAGCGACTTACTTTGGTGCACAGGAAATTCAATGGTCATCAAAAGAAGAAGGTACAATTGGTTTGATTATCTGCATTTTGATTATACAACTGGTAGCTGTTGTTGGTGCGGTATTAACTTCCAGAGCGTCAGCTAAATTTGGTAACATTCCAACCTTAATCGTAATCAATATTATTTGGGCAGTATTTTGTGCATTGGCATTTTTTATAATATTGCCGATTCACTTTTATGTAATGGCAACGGTTGCCGGATTTGTAATGGGCGGAATTCAGGCTTTGTCACGTTCAACCTATTCAAAATTATTGCCTGAAACTGAAGATACGGCTTCGTTTTTTAGTTTTTATGATGTTGCCGAAAAAATCGGAATTGTAATTGGTATGTGTGTTTACGGAATAATTGATCAAATAACAGGAAGTCCTCGTGCAGCAATTGTAATTTTAGGAGTATTCTTTGTGACTGCAATTTTTCTTTTGAGAAGAGTAAATAAAAAAGGCGCTATAAATTAATTAAGCGCCTTTAATAAATTTGTTTATTTGTGATTTTGTTTGATTGATGATATGATTATTCAGTTATTAAAGTCAATTATGCTTTTGAAATATTTCCTGAGCCAGAAACCTTAACATCTCTTTTTTCAGGATTTCCGGTATATCTGATATCTCCTGAACCAGAAACTCTTGCGGTTAAGCTTTCATTGCAATTTACTTTAACATCTCCAGAGCCGGAAACGGTTACATTGGCATTTTTAGATTTCAAATTTGCAGCTTCAATATCACCCGAACCAGAAAGTTTGATAACTAAGTTTTCTGAATTTCCTTTTAACTTAATATCTCCTGAGCCACTCAAACTGAAATCAAAAGAATTTGTTGCAACATCCAAATCAATATCACCTGATCCTGATAAATTTGCCAAAAATTTGTCATTTTTAATTGGAGATTTTGACGTAATATCGCCTGAACCAGAAAGACTAAGCTCAGATATTTTTTCAAATGGAATCGTTAATTCAACTTTTTGACCTGCACTCGGACGCAAATTAACTCCTTTTTTCACTTGAATTTTTAAAGCATTATCTTCAACCTTAACAATAATTGAAGACAAAATATTTTGTTCTCCTTTAATCGTAATCTTTCCTTCTTTTCCCGCAACTAAATCGACATCAAAAAAGCCTGATATTTTAATTGCATCGTATTCAGATGTTGTTCTTGTTTCAGTTACAACATGACCATTACCGTTTATTTTTTCTTGTGCCTTTGCTGTTAAGCCAATTAAAAAGGCACCACAAACTACTAATTGTATTAATTTTTTCATTGTTTTAATTTTTAAGATTATTGCTTTTTGATTAATGAAACGTTTCCATAATTAGAATTAATCATCACTCTGTTTAATCCTTTCTTTTTATGATAACCGCTAATATTTTTACTGTTATTTTTAGTTTCGCTGACATTAATTTCTAAATCATTGCCATTTTTAATACTGCCATATTTTGTTACGATGTCAAAATCGAATGAATAATTAGTGCTGTATCCTAAGGAAACATCAGAATAACCAGTTTTCACACTTACATTACTGGCTTTTTCACTTATAATACCAACATTTAATTTGCTGTAAGTAGCATCGACATTCAAACTGTTTGAGATTTCAGCAATTGCAATAGTCAAATAATTTCCTGAACCCGCAAATGAGTTTACTTTTTGGAATTTTAAATTTCCATAATTACAATTATATTTTATATTTTGGCTGTCACCAACGCTCAAATCACTGTAACTCGCGTCAAGAATAATATTTCCTGCGTCATTAATTTTTAATCCTGAATAACGTGCGTCGATAGTCAGATTTTTGACGTAGTCAATAACACAATTTTGAGAATATTCAATTTGTAATCTATTATTAGAACCATTAAGTCTGCCTAAAGTTACTTTTCCGTATTTGCAAGTGACGTCCGTAGTTGATTCTAAATTTAGCGTAGTTATATTTCCATATTTATTGTTGAGTTTTACCGTACCGTTTTTAGGAATTTTGATTACATAATTAATTTCAAAACTATTGCTGCTTCCTTTACTTTTTAAGGTCGAACTTCCAATATTTGTAACGGCTGTAACCATTGATTTAAGTGCCGTGATATCAACATCAATGCCGTTCAGTTTTTCATTTACCCAATTTTCGTTTCCACCCGTAACCTTAATTGTAATATCGATATCTATTTTGTCTTCATCCCATGTCGAAACTGAAATATTTCCGTATTTGTTGTCGATGTCGATTCCTGCATTTGAATTTACAATGTAAGTTTTTTTAATACTTTTCTGTTTTGAAATAAAAGTATCATCATTTGAAAATACCAAAAAAGGAATTAAAATGAATAGGATTAGTATTTTATAATGTTTCTTCATCAGTTGTGTTTTTTAATTTTTCGTTTTCTTCAATTCTTTTTAATACCGTCTGCAAAAATGATATTCGGGTTTGCAGATTGCTGATCATTGCGTAGATAATTTGTTTGTTTTCACCATTTTTTTGAAGCTCTTTTATGATTTTTTCATAATCAGCATCAAAAACTTTCATTTGTTTTAAGGCATCATTTATAATTTGCTCATTTTCTGGTGAACTTTTTTCTTTAAGCTTTACGAGTTCATTATCAATGAGAATACTGAAAATAGAATCAGTTCGTTTCGTTTCTTTTGATGCAAATTTGAATTCCTTAGGTTTCTCATTATTATAAAAAAGCGATACGCCCAACATTAATACAATCGATGCAGCAATAGCTGTTACAAACCAATAGTTTTTCTTTGGTTGTTTTTTATTTAATTTATTTAGAAAATCTACCTGATGATCGGAATTCATTTCCTGTATATCCCATTGATTTTCAAATTTTTTAAATAATTGATCTAAACCGTCATTTTCCTTTTTCATATATCCAAATTTTATTTTTTAGAGGTGATATATGGTATCGCCTTTTTCTTATTTGATTTTTGTTGCCACAAAATTGTCTTAGGTGGCGATATCATAATTCCTCTAATTTTTTTCGTAAGCTTTCTTTGGCTCTGCTCAATGTTGTTCGGCAATTGGCATAACTGATATTCAAAATTTCGCAAATCTCCTCCTGATCATAACCTTCAATATAAAAGAGCGTCAATACCATTCTATAATTATCTTTTAAACTTGAAATGACATCTAAAACCTGTTTAACCTTAAGTGAATTTAAATCGATATTTTCAGAGAAAAAGCTGTCATTTTCTTCCACTTTATAAAGCGTTTTGCTCAAATCTTCAACATGAAAAGCATTGTTTTTTTTATAGAAATCAATACTGTAATTCACGATGATTTTTTTTAGCCAGGCTCCAAAAGCCACTTCTTGTTTATAATCATTAATCTTTGTAAAAGCTTTCAGAAAACCTTCCTGCATGACGTCTTGTGCAAAATGTTCGTCTTTTACAATCCTGTAAGCCACGTTGTACATAGCTTTACAATAGCGATTGTAAACTTCGAATTGTGCTTTTTGATTATTGTTTTTACAAAGCGCGATTAATTCTTCGATATTTTGGTTGGTTATGTTCAAGTATTGCTTGCTAGTTTTTTATAAGGACTTTGCTTTTTTTGATATGTTACACTTTTGATAAAATTAATTTTATTTTTTTTAGAAATTGCTGAAAACAGTCCTTAAAATTGAATTTCGAAACTGACTCTTTTGCATTTGGCACAATGATTGTCTATTTTTACAGCCTATCTTTTAAATGCAACACTTATTATAGTTTCATAAAAAACTACATTATTTAAAGCTACATTTACAGTTAGGATTAAACTTTTAATGACAAAACGACTTATATATTATTATGTCAAATCATAAAATACTCACTATTGACAATCTGTCACTTCAAGAATTTGATTCAGAAGCAGAATTAATTCCTTTATTAACTCCGGAAGACGAAGAAGAAATGAATAACGAAGAGCTGCCTCTTTCGTTACCAATTTTGCCTTTACGTAATACAGTTTTGTTTCCTGGTGTCGTAATTCCTATTTCGGCAGGCAGGGATAAATCAATAAAATTAATCAATGATGCCAATGCTGGTGGAAAAATCATTGGTGTAGTTTCTCAAATTAATGAAGAAGATGAAGATCCGTCTAAAGATGATATTCATAAAATTGGTACTGTAGCAAGGATTCTTCGCGTTTTAAAAATGCCAGATGGAAATGTTACGGTGATTTTACAAGGGAAAAAACGTTTTGAAATTGATGAAGTAGTTTCAGAAGATCCTTATATAACGGCAACAATCAAAGAAGTTTCAGAAGAACGTCCGGAAGAGAATGATACTGAGTTTACAGCTATTTTAGATTCGGTTAAAGAATTGGCTATCCAAATTATAAAAGAAAGTCCAAACATACCTTCAGAAGCTACTTTTGCGATTAAAAACATTGAAAGCCAATCGTTTTTGATCAATTTTGTTTCTTCCAATATGAATTTATCGGTTAAAGAAAAGCAAGGCTTATTATCGATAAATGGATTAAAAGAACGTGCTTTAGAAACGTTGCGCTATATGAATGTTGAACTTCAAAAATTAGAATTGAAGAATGACATTCAGTCAAAAGTTCGTTTTGATTTAGATCAGCAACAACGTGAATATTTCCTGCACCAGCAAATGAAAACTATCCAGGAAGAATTGGGTGGCGTTTCGCAGGAAGAGGAAATGGACGAAATGGGGCAGAAAGCAAAAACCAAAAAATGGGACGAAAAAACGCAGAAACATTTTGAAAAAGAATTGTCTAAAATGCGCAGAATGAATCCACAATCACCAGATTTTGGAATTCAGCGTAATTACTTAGAGTTGTTTTTAGAATTACCTTGGGGTGAATATTCTAAAGATAAATTCGATTTAAAACATGCTCAGAAAATATTAGACAAAGATCATTTTGGACTTGAAGAAGTTAAGAAAAGAATGATTGAACATTTGGCCGTGTTGAAACTTCGTAACGATATGAAGTCGCCTATTATTTGTTTGACGGGACCTCCGGGAGTTGGTAAAACATCTATTGGCCGTTCAGTCGCTGAAGCTCTTGGTCGTGAATATGTGCGTATTTCATTAGGAGGATTGCGTGATGAAGCAGAAATTCGCGGTCATAGAAAAACATATATTGGTGCGATGCCAGGCCGAATTATTCAAAGTCTAAAGAAAGCCGGAACTTCTAATCCAGTTTTTATTTTAGATGAAATTGATAAATTATCGAGTGGTAACAGTGGCGATCCATCTTCAGCTTTATTAGAAGTTTTAGATCCGGAACAAAACAATGCTTTCTATGATAATTTCCTTGAAATGGGATATGATTTATCTAAAGTGATGTTTATTGCTACATCAAATAATATGGCAGCAATTCAACCGGCATTACGCGACAGAATGGAAGTAATCAAAATGTCAGGTTATACCATTGAAGAAAAAGTAGAAATTGCAAAAAGACATCTTTTTCCAAAACAATTAGAGGCACATGGTTTAACTAACAAAGATTTGACAATTGGTAAAAAACAATTAGAAAAAATCGTCGAAGGTTATACACGTGAATCTGGTGTTCGTAATTTAGAAACTAAAATTGCTCAGGTGATTCGTAATGCTGCAAAGGCAGTAGCTATGGAAGAGGAATACAACAAAAAAGTTACTGACGAAGATATCGTAACTGTTTTAGGTGTACCAAGATTAGAGCGTGATAAATATGAAAACAATGATGTTGCCGGAGTAGTTACAGGTTTAGCCTGGACAAGTGTTGGTGGTGATATTTTGTTTATTGAATCTTTAATTTCTGAAGGAAAAGGTTCGTTGAGTATTACAGGAAATTTAGGTACTGTAATGAAAGAATCGGCTACAATTGCTTTAGAATACATTAAAGCAAATGCTAAAAAATTAGGGTTAAATACAGAGTTATTTCAAAAATATAATATCCATTTGCACGTTCCTGAAGGTGCAACACCAAAAGACGGGCCTAGTGCAGGAATTGCAATGCTTACGTCTTTAGTTTCATTGCTAACACAAAAGAAGGTGAAGAAAAGTCTTGCCATGACAGGTGAGATTACACTTCGTGGAAAAGTATTGCCAGTTGGTGGAATTAAAGAGAAAATTTTAGCTGCTAAAAGAGCTGGTATTAAAGAAATCATTTTGTGTCACGATAATAAAAGTGATATCGATGAAATTAAAGCTGAATATTTAGAAGGTTTGACCTTTCATTATGTAAAGGAAATGAGTGAGGTTTTAGCTTTGGCTCTCACTGATCAAAATGTAAAAAATGCTAAAACGTTAAAATAAAATTGAAGTAAAATTCCAATATTTTTTTAATTCCAAATTCCAATCTGAAAAAATTCAGCATTTGGAATTTGGGATTTTTTTTTTGAAATTTTATTTAGCACAAATTTTTATTTTTTACGTTATATAATTTTATCTTCGCATTTGCGTTATTCCCATATAGGAATCGCCCCAAAAGCATGTTAAAACAATTTGTTTTACTTTTTTTTATTTTGATTTGTTCGGTTTCTTACGGGCAAATTGGAGGGCGGTACACTTATCAATTTCTAAATTTAACAACATCACCCAGACAAGCAGCACTAGGAGGGAAGATAATTACAATTCATGATGAAGATGTTAATCAGGTCATGTTTAATCCGGCTGCACTAAACGAAGATATGGATAATCATCTGGCTATGAATTACGGTAGTTATTATGGAGAAGCTTCTTACGGAACTGCTTCTTATGCATATACTTATGATCGTCACGTGCAAACTTTTTATGCTGGTATAAGTTATGTAAACTACGGTTCGTTTGAAGGTTATGATGAAAATGGTCAGGCAACATCAGATTTTACAGGAAGTGAAGGTGCATTATCATTGGGTTATGCTTATAATATTCCATATACGGATGTGCATATTGGGGCTACTGCTAAGTTAATAACTTCATCATTAGAAAGTTATAATTCTGTTGGTGGAGCAATTGATGTGGGAATTATGTATGAAATTCAAAAAAATAATGTAAATTTGGCTCTTGTAATTCGAAATGTTGGAACTCAGTTTACAACTTACTCGGGAATACATGAAAAATTGCCCCTTGAAATTATTGCAGGAATGTCGCAGGAATTAGAGCATGTGCCGTTAAGATGGCATCTTTCTTTAGAAAATTTGCAACAATGGAACATTTCATTTTCAAATCCGGTTCGTGGTGAAACCAATATTGACGGATCGACAAGTGAAGAAAAAGTTTCTTTTGTAAATAATGCTTTAAGACATGTCGTTCTTGGTGCTGAACTTTTTCCGAGGAAAGCAGTAAATATACGCTTGGGTTATAACTTTAGGAGAGCAGAGGAATTAAGAATAGACGATCAACGTAATTTTTCAGGACTTTCTTTAGGTTTTGGTTTAAAGATAAACCGCTTAAAATTTAATTATTCATATTCAAGATATACTTTGGCGGCTAATACGAGTCTTTTTGGGCTAATTTTAAACTTTCAATAGGCAATTTTATGAAACTATTTTATTTATTTCTATTTGTTACGGCAGGTTTATTTAATACCTCGAAATTTAATTATAAAGAAGAATCTCTGTCTGATATTGAAATCGAAAGAATAAATACGCAGGTAAATACGGTAAAAGCAATGGTGTATGCTGGTCCTCAGTATAATACTAAAATCGCGTTTTTAGTAGACATGAGAATAAAGTCTGGCAGAAACCGATTTTTTGTTTATGATCTTGTAAATGACAAAATTTTAGATCAGGGGCTTGTAGCTCACGGATCAGGATCTGAAACCGGAATAAGAGGAGAACTTAAGTTTAGCAACACCCCAAACTCAAATTGTACATCATTAGGCAGATATTCTATTGAAAGATGTTATAAAGGAATATTCGGAAAAGCTTACAGATTAAATGGTTTAGATGATACAAATAATAATGCTTTAAAAAGAGCAATCGTTTTGCATTCTTATTCTGCAGTGCCTCTTGATGAACAGGATTATTATATTTCAAACAGCCATGGCTGTCCAATGGTTAACGAAGAATTCTTCAAAAGAATTGAGAAAATAATTGATAGTTCTAAATCGAAAATTATTTTAAATATCTATTACTAAGATATATTCCCCAAATTACAAACCTTATAAAATCAAAAAGATTATTTTGAAAAAAATAACCATTGCAATCGACGGATTCTCGTCAACAGGAAAGAGTACATTAGCAAAACAGTTGGCAAAAGAATTAGAATACGTTTACGTCGATACAGGAGCAATGTATCGTGCAGTAGCTTTATTTACAATGCAGAATCAGTTCATCGGAGCTGATTTTTTTGATAAAAAAGCACTTATAGAATCTCTTCCAAAAATCCAATTAGAATTTAAATTCAATGCTGATTTAGGTTTTGCTGAAATGTATTTGAATGGCGAAAATGTCGAAAAACAAATCAGAACTATTGAAGTTTCCAATTATGTAAGCAAAGTAGCCGAAGTTTCTGAAGTGCGTTCTAAATTAGTAGAACAACAGCAGGAAATGGGAAAAAACAAAGCTATCGTTATGGACGGCAGGGATATTGGGACTGTTGTTTTTCCGGATGCAGAATTGAAAATCTTCATGACAGCGAGCGCTGAAACGCGTGCGCAAAGACGTTTTGATGAATTGCAGCAAAAAGGAGATAATGTATCATATGAAGATGTTTTGAAAAATGTTGTAGAAAGAGATTATATAGATACACATCGTGACGATTCTCCTTTAGTCATTGCCGATGATGCAATTGAAATAGATAATTCTTACCTAAGTAGGCAAGAACAATTTGCAGCTGTTTTAGAATTGATAAATGACGTCGTAAAAACGGCTTAATTTTTTGCAGATATCATTTTTAATGGTAGTTTTACCGCTTCATTTATACTAAAGACAATTTCATCATATGGGAATTAAAAACAGATTGATTATAATGAGTTTTCTTCAATTTTTTGTTTGGGGAGCGTGGCTTATTACTATTGGAAATTATTGGTTTGGAACTAAAAATTGGGAAGGAACTCAGTTTGGTCTTGTTTTCGGAACCATGGGAATTGCTTCTTTATTCATGCCTACCTTAACCGGAATTATTGCTGACAGATGGGTAAATGCCGAAAAACTTTACGGATTTTTGCATATTGCTTATGCTGTAGTTTTGTTTGGTATAGCGCATGTTACAACTCCGGATAACTTTATATATGTAATGCTTGCTGCAATGTGCTGTTATATGCCAACAATTGCGTTAAGTAATTCCATTTCATATACTTCACTAAAATTAAACGATAAAAATATAGTAAAAGATTTTCCGCCAATTCGTGTGTGGGGAACTATTGGTTTTATCGCCGCTATGTGGATTACCAATTTAAGTGGAAGTAAAGCGACTGAATATCAGTTTTATATTGCCGGAGTTGGAGCATTAATTTTAGGTGTTTATTCTTTTACATTGCCAAAATGTGAGCCGCAGCGTTTGACAAAAGAAAATGCGACGTTAGTTGAAACTTTAGGTTTAGAAGCTTTTAAATTATTCGGAAATTATAAAATGGCTTTATTTTTTGTTTTCTCTATGTTTTTAGGGGGAGCTTTACAATTAACTAATGCTTATGGAGATGTATTTTTAGATGAATTCAAGCATTTTCCAAAATATGCAGATTCTTTTGTAATCAAATATTCGACTATTATTATGTCGATCTCTCAGGTTTCTGAAACCTTATTTATCCTGGCAATTCCATTTTTCTTAAGACGTTTTGGAATCAAACAGGTGATGTTAATTTCTATGTTGGCTTGGGTTTTAAGATTTGGATTATTCGCTTTTGGAGATCCTGTTGGTGGATTATGGATGATTATTATGTCTTGTATTGTTTACGGAATGGCATTTGATTTCTTTAATATCTCAGGTTCATTATTTGTAGAAAGCAATACAGACTCTAAAATTCGTTCTTCAGCGCAAGGATTGTTTATGATGATGACTAATGGAGTAGGAGCAGTTTTAGGAAGTTTAACTTCAGGATGGGCAATTGATCGTTTCTTTACGAAATCATTTCATAATACAAGTGAATTAGCAGGATTTTTACAAACTGAAACTACAAATTCAAAAATGTTAGAATTTGTAAAAGGACAAGGGAACTCAGTTTCTGCTGAAGGAGTTTTTAGTAATCCTATTTTAATGAAAGATTGGCATACGATCTGGTTGTCGTTTGCAGCTTATGCTTTAGTTATTGCAATTGCCTTTGCTGTTTTATTTAAACATAAACATGACCCTAAGGAATTGGAGAATTTGAGTCATTAAGAAAAAGTTTTTTTCAAGGCTTTTGGTTTTGAAAAAGTAGAATAAAAAAATAAATAAAAATACCACACTGATTTCAGCAGAAGAAATCAGTGTGGTATTTTTTATTTAATGAATTATATAAATCAATATTATGGCAAAGGCAAAAATAAAATCATATTCTCTTTCTGAAATGAAAGATAAACTTATTGGAAAAATTGGAACTAAAGAAAGAGATAAGTACGAGAAAAACTTCTTAAACAAATTTCTAAACTTAAATGAATGCTCAAGTAAATCTTTGTCAAGTTTTAAACTTTGACAAAGATGACTACCGATTAGTTAAATCAACAGGTTTTTAAAACCTGTCGGGTTTGTCGTTTTTAAAAATGAATGATAAGGGTTTAGATCAATAGAAAAAACTTAAATTTGATTTTGTAATTAAAAGCGTTGAATTATGATTAGACAAATTTTAGGAGTTATTGTTGGTTATGCGATTTTTGTAATCACTTCTTTATTTTTTTTTAAATTCTCAGAAGTGAATCCGCATGAAGTGGCTTCTAAATTTTTTATGGTTTTGACTTTTGTTTACGGTAATGTTTTTTCTTTCATCAGCGGACTTGTAGCTCAGTTGATTGCAAAGACTAAAAGCCTGAAAGTTAATTATGTGCTTTTTGTGATTATGGCTGGATTTGCGACTTTTTCGCTTTTTATGTCAGGTGGTAGTTCTTGGACGCAATTGTTGGCGATTTTTGTTTTTTCGCCGGTTTCTATTTTAGGTGGATTATTTTGGATTAAGAGAAGTAGACAATAATGAGATTTGAATTGGTTTTTGATAAAGATATCTATAACAAGCAAATGGATTTGCTGTTTGATTTGGCTTGGAAAAGAAAAGCTTTTTATTATAAAAACTCCCAATATTTTGGTGCTTTTTTGATATTTGTTGGTGTCGTAATGATTTGTAATCGACCAAATCTGTTTGGTTTTGGTCTGCTTATTTTAGGTTTATCAAATTTGCTTTCTTTCATTTATTATTACTTTAAAATAAAAGCAGTCTATAAAAAGTTTGATGTTGCTAAAATTAAGGAAGCTGAAATTAATAATGATTTTAAAAATTTTGTTTTCGACTTCACAGATAAATCATTAATTACGAGCGACGGCAAGCATTTTAAAAGTATTGATTGGAAAGAATTCAAAACATACTTAATTGAAGAAAAGAATTTGATTTTAATCACTAAAGATTATCATCCTTATATATTGGCAGAGATTGAAGTTGGTGAAGAAAATTTTCAGAAATTAATTTCTTTTATCGAACAGAAAATTAAAACGAAATGAAATCTTTGTCAAGTTTTAAACTTTGACAAAGATAGTTGTACATAGTAAATCCGACAGGTTTTAAAAACCTGTCGGGTTTGTTATTATCAAAATTTAAGGTTCTTAAAACTACTACTCGTTCTTGTCTAGCCCCGATAGAAGCGGTATCCTTTTTTGCTTTTTCTGCAAAAAAGATACAAGCGGATAGCGGGACTGAACGTCTTAAAAAACCTAAAATCTTCTGCTCCTGAACAATTGGCTGATAATCATTTAGAATTGTTTTGCTATTACAAATATTTGTATTAATTTTGCAAACCTTTTGGCAAAGAAGAGTTTCCTTTAGGTATCAACTATTTATGTAAAACAACTTCTGTTTTTTCTACTGCTTTATGAAACTCGAGGAAAACAGAATACAAATTTTTATCAGAGCATGTCTGAACAATTAAAATCACAAGAAGAGTTTTTAGCAAATTTTAACTGGCATAATTTCCAAGAAGGAATTGATGCAGTAGATGAGAAAAACTTACAAGAATTCGAAGAACTAGTTTCAAAAACTTTCATCGCTACAGATCAAGAAGAAGTAGTTGAAGGTGTAGTTGTTAGAATTACAGATAGAGACGTTATCGTTGATATCAACGCAAAATCGGAAGGTGTTATTTCTTTAAACGAATTCCGTTACAACCCGAACTTAAAAGTTGGTGACAAAGTAGAAGTATTAATCGACATCCGTGAGGATAAAACAGGTCAATTAGTATTATCTCACAGAAAAGCACGTACTATTAAATCATGGGATAGAGTTATTTCTGCAAATGAAACAGGAGAAATCGTTAATGGTTTTGTAAAATGCAGAACTAAAGGTGGTATGATCGTTGACGTTTTCGGAATTGAAGCTTTCTTACCTGGTTCTCAAATTGACGTTAAGCCAATTAGAGACTACGATGTATATGTAAACAAAATGATGGAATTCAAAGTGGTAAAAATTAACCACGAATTCAAAAACGTTGTTGTATCTCATAAAGCGCTTATCGAAGCTGATATCGAAGTACAGAAAAAAGAAATCATCGGTCAATTACAAAAAGGACAAGTATTAGAAGGTGTTGTTAAAAACATTACTTCTTATGGTGTGTTCATTGACTTAGGTGGTGTTGACGGATTAATTCACATTACTGACCTTTCTTGGAGTAGAATCAACCACCCAAGTGAAGTTCTTGAATTAGACCAAAAATTAAACGTTGTAATCCTTGATTTCGATGATGAGAAAACAAGAATTCAATTAGGATTGAAACAATTAAACGCTCACCCATGGGATGCTTTAGATGCTAATTTAACTATTGGTGATAAAGTAAAAGGTAAAGTAGTTGTAATCGCTGATTACGGTGCATTTATCGAAGTTGCTGAAGGTGTTGAAGGTTTAATCCACGTTTCTGAAATGTCATGGTCAACTCATTTACGTTCTGCTCAGGATTTCGTAAAAGTTGGAGATGTTGTTGAGGCTGTTATCTTAACTTTAGATAGAGATGACCGTAAAATGTCATTAGGTATCAAACAATTGACTCAAGATCCATGGACTGACATTACTTCTAAATACCCAGTAGGTTCTAAACATACAGGTATCGTTAGAAACTTTACAAACTTTGGTATTTTCGTAGAATTAGAAGAAGGAATTGATGGATTAATTTACATCTCTGACTTATCTTGGACTAAGAAAATCAAACACCCATCTGAATTTGTAAATGTTGGTGAGAAACTTGATGTAGTTGTATTAGAATTAGATGTTGAAGGACGTAAATTATCTTTAGGTCACAAACAAACTACTGCTAATCCTTGGGATCAATACGAAGATTCTTTCGCTGTAGGAACTATCCACAATGGTGAAATTTCTGAAATCGTTGACAAAGGAGCTACTGTAGAATTCGGAGATGATATCGTTGCTTTCATTCCTACTCGTCACCTTGAAAAAGAAGACGGAAAGAAATTGAAAAAAGGTGATACTGCTGATTTCAAAGTAATCGAATTTAACAAAGAATTCAAAAGAGTAGTTGCTTCTCACACTGCTATCTTCCGTGAAGAAGAAGAGAAAAATGTGAAAGCTGCAACTGAAAATACTTCATCTGCATCATCTACAAATGCACCTGCTGCAACTTTAGGAGATAACAATGATGTATTAGCTGCATTAAAAGCTAAAATGGAAAAAACTGAGAAAAAATAATTCTTAAGTTTTTTATAAATAGAAAGTCCCACAGTAATGTGGGACTTTTTTTTATGTCTTTGTTTCAGGTTTAAAGTTTCAAGTTTCAGGCTAGTCTGTTTTTAAAAGAAGTTTTTTTTGTTAATTTGCAGCTAATAATTTAGATTCTTCTGGAGTATATTCATTTACAATTGCATAAGTTTCAATTTTTGCAATTTTCATTTCATCTAAAATATCAACCAAATTTTTAAAGCTGCATTTTTTACTTGGTTTTATTATTACAATTGCACCTCTTTTTGACCTTCCAAGACTATTATAATATTCAATTTCGCTTTTGTTTCTTTTTAGAAGCTCTCTACGGATTCCTTCTTTTCCATATTTCATTTCTCTTGCTGGAGATATAGGAGATTCTAAAATACCCATGTAGGATATTAATTTGTTATTTTCTCCTAGTAGTATTGTTATACTTCTATTTTCACCATAACCATGCCATCCACCACAAGTTACATCATTATCAGGTAAACTTAAATCTATGACTTTTGGCTTAGCCAATTCAATTGTCACCATAAAAAATATAATCAGTAAAAAAGAAACGCTGACCATAGCCGTTAAATCAACTCTCGTATTTAGCTTTTTACTTCTTACTTTTTTAGGTAGATTTTCCATGATAAACCATTTGGTAACTAAAGTTAGTAATAAAAGTAATACAATAAGATTGCGAATATGAGAATTTTTTAAAAATAAATTTATTAAGTAAAGTCTTGTTTTACAGTTGTTTTTGAAGATTTTATAATGATTTTGAATCTTTTTTAAATTTTTAGTAAAACCAAATCGAAAACTATCCCGTAAATGAGCTTATAACTTAAAATATCAATTATGAAAACTAGAAAATTTTTAGCCGCAGCAATCTTAACACTTGGATTTGCTTTTACGTCATTTGCTCAAAAAACTGTAATGGTGGGTGGAGCAGCCATGTATCCAAACAAAAATATTATTGAGAATGCCGTTAATTCAAAAGATCATACCACTTTGGTAGCTGCCGTAAAAGCTGCAGGATTAGTTGAAACATTGCAAGGGAAAGGACCTTTCACCGTTTTTGCTCCAACAAATGCTGCCTTTGATAAATTACCTGCAGGAACTGTTGAAACATTATTGAAACCAGGAAACATTAAAACGCTTCAAACGATTTTGACCTATCACGTTATTGCAGGAAAAATGAATGCATCTGACATTGCAAAAGCAATTAAAATGGGTAAAGGAAAAGCAACTCTTAAAACTGTTAGTGGTGGAACTTTAACTGCCTGGATGGATGGAAAAGATTTATACATCAGTGACGAAAGCGGTAATAAAGCTAAAGTTACAATTGCAGATGTGAACCAATCAAATGGTGTTATTCATGTAGTTGATACTGTATTGCTGCCAAAAATGTAATACTTTGTAAATCTCAAAAATAAAATTCCAAATTCCAAATTCCAATTTAAAAGTTGGAATTTGGAATTTTATTTTTATAGATTTATCTTTTAGCCGTTAAAGTCGATCCTGCAGAGGCAATTACAACACATACCACAGCCAAAATTTCATAAAAACTTAGATTTTCGTCCAAAAATATAAAAGCACAAATTGCTGCTGCTGCAGGTTCCAAACTCATTAAAATACTGAAAGTACGTGGTGGAAGCTGACCTAAAGCTTTCATTTCGAGTGTAAATGGAATCGCACTTGACAAAAGCGCCAAAGCAACACCCATACCAAAAAGTTTTGGTGTAAGATTAGCCAATCCGTTTTCTAAAAATCCAAAAGGCAAGATTAAAATTGCGGCAAAAAGCATTCCGGTTGAAACGGCTTGCCCTCCATGCATAATTTTAGAAATTTTCCCACCCAAAACGATGTACGCAGCCCATAAACCGCCGGCTAAAAGGGCAAACAAAACTCCCAAAGAATCAATTCGGTCGTTTGTCCAGGGAGCAATTAAAACAATTCCCGCTGCAGCAAGTAATACCCAACAATAATCTATTAATCGTCTTGAGCCAATTATAGCCACTAACAATGGACCGATAAATTCTAAAGTGACGGCAAGACCAATTGGAATTCTTTCAATTGCTAAGTAAAAAATCAGATTCATAGCACCTAATGACAAACCATACGGAATTACAATTTTCCATTGTTTAGGTGTAACATGAAATAAATTTGGTCTATAGGCTAAAAATAAAATTAAGGCAGAAATACCTATTCGGATAGAAGCCGTTCCTGCCGCTCCAATAGCTGGGAAAAGTGTTTTAGCTATGGCAGCTCCGGATTGTACGCTTATAATTGCCAAAAGTACTGCCGGAACAGGAGGAAGGTTGAATTCTTTATTTTTCATGAGAAAGTTTGCTGAGATTCAAAACTACGAAATAAGTTTTGAAGATGTATTTGTTCTGATGCAAATAGAAATTTGCATTGCAGTAGAATTCTTAAGTATGAAATTTTTAAATTATTCTAAAGCACGTTTAGTAACATAAGCTCGATATCCAATAATAGCCATTTGCCATTTTTTTGCTTTAGAAATATCTAAACCTTGTTTGGTAAAACTTGGTAAAAGAACCTTATTGATTTTGGCTAAAATTTTAAACATAGTAGGTTTGTTTTTTCAAAGATATAAAAAAAAGACTTTGTGTTTTAACAAAGTCTTTTTTAGTGTTTTAAGTCAATTTAAGATTTTCTGCTCTCTTTTTCTAATCTTTTTAATTCTTTTTCGTGTAGCTTCATGTTCTTTTCGTGTTGCTTCATGTTTTTTTCATGCTGCTTCATGTCAAGCTCATAGCGTCTCATATCTTGTTCGTATTGTCTAACGCTGTTTTGATACTCTTTTGAATCCTTACCATACTTAATGATTACGTTCTCACCATATTTATTCATGTCGTCATTGAATTTTTCCATGGCGATCTCGTATTTTTCCATTTCTTTCTCATAAATAGCTTCTCTTTGAGACATAATTTCTTCTATTTGTTTTTCATAATCAGATAGATCTGGTTCAAAAGCTTCCATTTTTTTTTCAAATTCCTCCATTTCTTTTTCAAATTTAGCCATGGCAACTTTGTCTTTTGGATTTGATGGTGCTACCGGAGGTTTTGGCATTTTAGACATATCAATAGAAGGCATTGGAGGCAATGCACCACCCGGAAAAGCTGGCATCGCTGGGGCAGCTGGGGCAGCAATCATACCAGCTGGCGCAGCGGGAGCTGGTGGAGCAGGCGGTGCTGGTGCTACGGCTCCGTTTGTTTCCTTAACATCTACGATTCGATTCTGAATAACCATTGATTTGTCAACTGCACCGTCAGTTATTAAATCGATAGATTTAGAGCCGTTATCTTCAGTTGTTACAACAATTCCACAACTTTTAATGGCTTTATCACCTTCAATTTGAATGGTTTGTACTTCTTCTGATCCTTTTTTAATATCTACCTTAATAGCGGTCAATTCGTTTTGAGTGTTTCTTTTAACATTCGTAATAACAACATCAACATCGTGATTTTGTTTCAATTTTTCAGCTATTACTTTTAATTCCTGATCAGTTGTTGTTTTTTTGATTTTATACACATCAACTGAAGAAATTTTTTCGTTTACTTCCTGAACTTCCTTTTTCTCCTGCGCAATAGTTTTAATTTGAAATAAAAATACAAAGGCGGCCAGTGCTGGAATTACAGTACAATACTTCCAATAATTTGTTTTTTTTGATTGAT
This sequence comes from Flavobacterium aquidurense, assembly GCF_031458035.1. Classification (GTDB taxonomy): domain Bacteria; phylum Bacteroidota; class Bacteroidia; order Flavobacteriales; family Flavobacteriaceae; genus Flavobacterium; species Flavobacterium aquidurense_C. The sequence continues at coordinate 288,536 of NZ_JAVDXR010000006.1, read as the reverse complement.
TTTTGTTTAACATGACAATTCGTTTTTTGATTAATGATTGATAAAAATGATTGGTGATGGCAACACAGGTTTCATGTGTTGTTATTTTTAAAAGCGTGTATTGATACGCTTTTTTGTCGGATATTTTTTTTGCCGCCTCACTGTCGGCGATAAACTCAAGATTTTGAAGTATGGCTTTTTTATACAACCAGATTATTGGGTTGAACCAAAAAAGCACACAGAAAATTCTTGAAACAATAACATCCATAGTGTGATTTTGATCGCTATGCACTTTTTCGTGCTCGAGAATACTTTCTAATTCTGATTCGCTGTACAGTGATGAGTTGTAAACGATATAATCAAAATAAGAAAATGGAGCGATGTTTTCTTCCACGTCTATAAACTTGAAATCGGCTTCCTGCTGTATATTTTTACCTTTTAAAACCGAATTTAAACTGTAAAAATCAAAACCGAATTTTAGTATAAAAGCTAAAAAACCTATACTGTAAATTGATAGTAGAACATAATTCCAATTAATCTCAAAAGAATCTTCCTGAATATTTTGAGGGATATAGACTGGCGAATAACCCATAGATGGCAGTGGAGTAGGATCTACCCAGACAATTTTGGTGTAAACTACAAAAGGCAATACTACAGAAGTTATCAAACCGGCTAATAGAAACCATCTGTTAGTATTAAAGAATGTTTCTTTTCTTAGTAAAAAGAAATAAGCGCAATAAAACAGTACTAATAATCCGCTCGATTTTGCGATAAAAATGAAAAGTGCTTCCATAACGATTATTTTTCTTCTTTTGGAGTTTCAATCATGGTCAAGATTTCCCGTAATTCGGCTGCGGAGATTTTTTCTTCTTTAGCAAAAAACGAAACCATACTTTTATAAGAACTGTTGAAATAATTATCAATTGCAGTGCTCATAAAACCTTTTCTATAATCCTCGATGCTTACAATTGGATAATATTGATGTGTATTTCCAAAGGCATTGTGACTTACATATCCTTTCTCTTCAAGATTTCGAACAATAGTCGAAAGTGTATTGTAATGCGGTTGATCTTCAGTAATTTCAGCCTGAATTTCTTTTACAAAAGCCTTTTTAAGCTTCCATAAAATGTGCATTATTTCTTCTTCCTTATTGGTTAATTTTAACATGGTTTTGGATAGTTTTAAAAAGAATGAAAAAATATATTAATTGGTCGTAATTACGATAACGCCATCTTTGCCTTTCTCTCCATATTTCTCAGTTGCTGTTAAACCTTTATAAACATTTACTGTTGTGATGGTTTCGGGATCGATATCATCAACGTTAGCATTATAAACAACCTCTCCGTTTACAATCACCAATTGTTTACCGTGAGTTAAGGTGTGAGCTCCATTAGTTTTTATGCTAATATTTTCGTTTGTTTTTGGATCAGCATTTAGATCCCTAAAGCCAATTTTTACATTTTTATTTGTACTTTTATTTACGTTTACGTTAGTATTGGTAGTATTTGTACAAGTAATTGTACTAACGCTTGTATGAGTATTATCAGTAGTTTTAACATCACAATTAGTTTTAGAATTTTGAACATTTTTTACTTCAACAACACGTTCTTGATTAACGGTATTAACTGCATCTATCTGGTTTTCAGTTTGTAAGCCAATCTTTTTTGAACCATCATTCGCAGTTTCAACTACAATTGCACAATCTTTTATAGCATTATTTCCTTTAACTCTATACGATTGGGTTTGCTCAGAACCTCTTTTTAAATCAAATCTGATCGCGGTTAGTTCATTATTAGAATTTCTTTCAACATCGGAAACTTTTGTATCAACATTGTGATTTTGCTTCAATTTTTCAGCTATTTCTTTTAACTGCTGATCGGTGGTTGTTTTTTTGATTTTGTATACATCTACAGAACCATCGCCATTAATTTCTTTTGTAATTTCTCTCTTCTCTTTTGCAATTACTTCAACCTGAAATAAAAGTACAAAAGCTGCAAGCGCCGGAATTACAACATAGAGCTTCCAGGAATTTCTCTTTTTTGATTGATTTTTGTTTAACATAACAATTCGTTTTTTGATTAATGATTGATAAAAATGATTGGTGATTGATAGACAACTTTCATGAGTTGTAATTTTTAAAAGCGTGTATTGATAGGCTTTTTTATCGGATATTTTTTGTGCTGCCACTGCATCAGCAATAAATTCCAGATTTTGAGTTATTGCTTTTTTATACAACCAAATTAATGGGTTGAACCAGAATAAGATACAAAAGAATCTCGAAATCAAAACATCAATAGTATGATTTTGATCGCTATGTACTTTTTCATGTTCAATAATATTTTCTAATTCTAAAGCTGTAAACATTGATGAGTTGTAAACAATATATTCAAAATAAGAAAAAGGAGCAATATTTTCGGTGGTGTCAATAAATTTAAAATCAGCTTGTTGTTTTACTTTTTTTCCTTTTAATACCGAGTTCAAAGTATAAAAGTCAAACGCAAATTTTATTAGTAAAGCCAAAACTCCAAGAGTATAAACAGCTATTAAAATAAAATTCAAGTTCATTTCAAAAATATTCTTTTCCGTCGGTTGATTATAAACAGATAAAAAATTAGCATTTGAAAGTGGAGTAGGGTTTATCCACACCGTTTTAGTATAAACAAAAAATGGAAGTGCTACTGATGTTATTAAACCGGTCAATAAAAACCATCGATTACTATTGAAAAAAGTTTCTTTTCGAAGTAAAAAAAAGTAGGCGCAATAGAATAATATTACTAATCCTGATGATTTTGCGATGTAAATAAAAAGTGCTTCCATAAACGGTTATTTTACTTATTTTTTATCTTCTTTTGGAGTTTCGATCATAGCAAGAATTTCGCGTAATTCTGCCGCAGATATTTTTTCTTCTTTAGCAAAAAATGAAACCATATTTTTATATGAACTATTGAAATAGTTATCAATAGCAGTTTTCATGTACTTTTTGCTATACGCTTCTAAAGTGATAATTGGATAATATTGATGTGTATTTCCAAACGCATTATGTGCTACAAAGCCTTTTTCTTCCAGATTACGAACAATAGTCGATAGTGTATTGTAATGCGGTTGATCTTCAGTGATTTCGGCCTGTATTTCTTTTACGAAAGCTTTTTTTAGCTTCCATAAAATTTGCATAATTTCCTCTTCCTTGTTGGTTAGCTTTTGCATGTTTTCTAATTTTAATTCAAACCTACAACTATTTTTCTAGTTACACAACTATAAAAATAGTTATTTAACTAAAAATTAAGTTTGATTTCAGATGAAAGCATAGAAAAAACACTCAAATTTAAAAGTAATAAATTGAATTTGAGTGTTTTATGTGTTAAAAGTAATTAGGTTTTTTTTTTCGTGAAGCAAGGCCTTTTTAATCCACAAGCAACAAAGTGTCGCCACAACGCCAATTGAAGCCATGAAAAACCAGTTAGTTTGGTAGCCTAATCTGGTAATGATTTCAAAACCAACTTTAGAACTTATAATATGTGCCAAACTAAAACTCATGGTATAAAGTGCCATATAGCGGCCTTCTTGCCCACGTGGCGCACGACTTAAAGCGAATGCATTCGAAAACGGAAAGGTTAGAATTTCTCCAATCGAAATGCAAATCATACTTACAACCAGAATTCCAGCCCAAAAATTTATCAGTAACAGAAAGAAACTTGAGGCCATAATAAAGGAACCAAGAATAATAATTCTGATTTTAGGAAAGCCTTTACGCTCCATAAAACCTACTGTTGGCATTTCGAGGGCAAATATCAATAGTCCGTTTAAAGTCATTAATAAGCCTGTTTGAAATTCACTTAAGCCAAATTTCTCATTATGATATAACGGAAGTGTTGTGAATAGCTGGAAGAAAATCATGGCGGTTACAAAACTCACAAATAAGAAAACCCAAAATATTCGATCATGAAATACTGATTTTTTATCTGATGTACTTTCAATTTTGTCATCGTGCACTACTTTTTTCTTTTCTTTTACCAATAAAGCAAAAATCGAAATGGAGACAATACACGAAGCTCCATCAACCCAGAATAAACCGGAATAACCGATTCCCATAATAATCAAACCTCCCAGTGCTGGTCCGGCAGCGAAACCTAAATTTACGGCTAAACGTACTAAAGTTAAAGCACGCGTTCTGTTTTCAGGTTTGGCGTAAGCTCCTAAAGAAACAAACATTGCAGGACGAAACATGTCTGCAATGACCATCAAAAAAAACATACCGATGCATAAACCCAAAAACGAAGTAATGTATTGTACTAAAAAAAGTGCCACTCCACTGGTAAATAAACTAAAAATCATGATTTTATAAAATCCAATTTTATCTGAAAGTTTTCCGCCCAACCAAGATCCTAACATAGAGCCTAAACCAAATGAAACCATGATCCAACCTACCTGATTATAAGTAAATTGAAGATCTTCTTTTAAATATTTAGACAAAAAAGGAAGCACCATTGTTCCGGCGCGATTGATAAAAGTAACAAGTGTAAGTATCCAAATTTCTCTTGAAAATCCGCGAAAATTGTTGATGTAGTGGTTAAAGGCAGTTTTGAGCATTATAAATTCTGTTATTTGCAACAAAGTTAGAAAACTTTGTCACGTATAACCGTTGCCGCTTTGTTACTTTTAAACTATTTTTGCTCAAAATTTTTAAGATGAAAAAAATTGCATTTTTTGTTTGGTTACTTGTATTGAATTTTGGTTTTAGCCAAAATAAATTTAGTAAAGCCGAGGTAGAGAAATTTCAGAAAACGATAAACGCTGAATATGCTGATGCTAAGACGAGTCCGTTGATGGAAGCGGATTTAAAAACTTTTAAAACTTTAGAATTTTATCCGATAAATGAAAAGTTTTTTGTGAAAGCAAAGTTTGTAAAAGCGAAAAATGAAAAGGTTTTTGAAATGAAAACTACCGGAACAAGAACACCACAATATATAAAATACGGTACTTTGTTTTTTACTTTAGATGGTAAAGCAATGCAGTTGAATGTTTATAGAAGTATTGATCTTTCTAAAACCGAAGAATATAAAGACCATTTATTTCTTCCTTTCTCAGATTTAACTTGCGGAAAAGAAAGTTACATCGGAGGAAGATATATTGATTTGAAAATCCCGAAAGGAAACACAGTTGCAATCGATTTTAATCAGGCTTATAATCCGTATTGTGCTTATAATCATAAATATTCCTGTCCGCTGGTTCCTTTAGAAAATGATTTGAATATTGAAATTAAGGCGGGCGTTAAAACTTTTCATTAATGAAATACTTTAATTTTCATACACATGCTGTTACAAATCAGCCTGATGTTTTAGAGTTGATGAATCAGTATCCAAATGAATTTGATGCTTCGATTCCGTTTTATTCAATTGGAATTCATCCGTGGCATATTCTAACAAACAGAATTGCTGTTGATTTAAAAATTATTGAAGAAAAATTACAGACCGAAAATTGTTTAGCGATTGGTGAATGTGGTTTAGATAAGCGAATCGGAATTCCACTTGAACAACAAGTTGAAGTTTTCGAAAAACAATTGGCTTTGGCCGAAAAATATAAAAAACCCGTCATAATTCATTGCGTTGCGGCTTTTCAGGAAATAATCGCAATTAAGAAAAAATTGAAAATTTCGGTTCCGATGATTATCCACGGATTTTCAAAGAATAATAAAATTGCAGCACAACTTATAAAAGAAGGATTTTATATTTCGTTTGGGAAATATTTACTCCAAAATCCCGAATTAAAAACGGTATTTCAGCAAATTCCAAATGATCGTTTTCTCTTGGAAACCGACACGATGCAAGAAAATATTCAGCAGGTTTATGATCTTGCTGCAAACTATAAAGACTTAACATTAAGTGAATTACAAAGTATTATTTCAAGTAATTTCGAAAGTATATTTAAAAAGTAAGAAGTGAAAAGTTAGAGGAAAGAAACAAGAAGAAAGAAACAAGAAGAAAGAAACAAGAAGAAAGAAACAAGAAATGAGAAGTAAAATGTTAGTTGTTAAGTCGTACCATTTCACATCTTACATTTCACATTTTTTTTACATTTCACATCTAACAAATAAATAAAATAAAAAAAGAAAATATGGCAGAGTGGACAGAAAGAGCCGAGCTTTTATTTACAAAAGAAGGATTACAGAATTTACAAAATTCGAATGTTTTAGTAGTTGGATTAGGTGGAGTAGGATCATTCGCTGCTGAATTTTTAGCAAGAGCGGGAGTTGGAAACATGACCATTGTAGATGGCGATGTAGTTGATATTACCAACATTAACAGACAATTGCCAGCATTGCATTCAACAGTTGGACAGCCAAAAATTACGATTGTCGGAGATCGTTTGATGGATATAAATCCAGAATTGAAATTGACTCGTGTGCAGGAATTTTTATCTCCGGAAAGAGCTTTTGAAATTGTTTCTCCCGAATTTGATTATGTTTTGGATTGTATTGACAGTATTACGCCAAAATTAAATTTAATTATCGCAGCCAAACGTAAAAGAGTAAAAATATTAAGCAGCATGGGTGCTGGCGGAAAAATGCTGGCTTCGAAAGTGAAAGTAACGGATATTTCGAAAACTATAAACTGTTATTTCTCTAAAACAATTCGTAAGCGATTAAAAGCAGAGAAAATCAATAAACTAAAAGTGGTTTTTTCTTCTGAAATTCAGGATGAAAAAAGCCTAAAATTAACTGACGGAAAAAACTTCAAAAAATCTTTCTACGGAACAAACAGCTACATGCCTGGATTATTTGGCCTTCATGCTGCTGAAACGGTAATTCGATATTTGTTGGTTAAAAAATAGTTTCAAGTTTTCTTTGTTTCAAGTTTCAAGTTCTTGAACAACGAACCTTTGTCAAAGTTTTAAACTTTGACAAAGGTGCAAAAACTTAAAAAAACCTTTGAACCTTTGTTCCTCAAAACCTTTGAACCTTAAAAGAATGATAAAAACAGTAATTTTTGATATGGATGGTGTAATTGTGGATACTGAACCAGTACACCGTTACGCATATTACAAACAATTTTCAGAATTGAAGATCGAAGTTTCTGAGGAAATGTACACTTCGTTTACAGGATTTTCGACTCGAAATACATTTCAGACTTTAAAAGGATTTTTTCCGGTGATTGAACATGAAGTTGAAGATTTGATTCAGAGAAAAAGAAGTATTTTTAATGATGCTTTCGACACCAAAGAAGATTTGTATTTATTGGAAGGAGTTGAAGATTTAATTAAAGATTTGTATGCAAATGGAATCCAGTTGATTTTGGCCTCTTCGGCATCAAAAGTTACAATTGATCGTGTTTTTACAAGATTCAATTTGCATCAATATTTTACAGATATTGTGAGTGGTGAAGATTTTCCACAATCGAAACCAAATCCAGCTATTTTCTTGCATGCAGCTTCATTATCTAGTGCGCCAAAAGAAAATTGTATTGTGATTGAAGACAGTACAAATGGTGTAAAAGCGGCAAAAGCTGCCGGAATTTACTGTGTTGGCTATAATAGTCATCATTCAAAATTGCAGGATTTGTCAGCAGCTGATTTGATAATCAATCACTTCAATGAATTAAATGCTCTAAAAATATCACAACTTAAAGCTTGAATTAAGTGAAATTTAACATTTGTTCCCTGATTGAATTTTGTAAATTTGAACAAAAACAAATAAAACCAAACAATGAAAAAACTACTTATTGCATTAGCTATAATTTTAGCACCTTTTGCTACAGAAGCACAAATAAAAACACCACAAGCAAGTCCAAAAGGGTATATTAAACAAACTGTTGGTCTGACTGATGTTGAAGTTACCTATTCAAGACCGGGAGCGAGAGGAAGAGCCGTATTCGGAAATTTAGTACCCTTTGGTAAATTATGGAGAACTGGAGCGAATGAAAACACAATTATCAATTTTAGCGATGATGTTGTTATTGATGGTAAAACATTAAAAAAAGGAAAATATGCAATTTATACAATTCCTAAAATTGAAAGCTGGGAGATAATTTTTTATCTGTCTACTGACAACTGGGGATTGCCGGAAAACTGGAACGATGCTTACGTTGCCTTAAGAACTACAGTTAAAGAAGATGCATTGCCAACTCCGGTGGAAACTTTCACTATCGGAATTAACGGTTTAGATCCAAACTTTGCTTATTTAGAAATGGCTTGGGAAAATTCTCATGTTGCTTTGAAATTTGAAGTTCCAACAGCAAAAACAGCTACTGCAAGTATCGAAAAAACATTGGCTGGACCATCTGCAAATGATTATTTTTCAGCATCACAATATTTATTTCAATCAAACGGAAACATTGAAACTGCCAGAACCTATGTTGACAAATCGTTAGACATGAGTACAGAAAAACCATATTTCACATTAAGATTAAAATCATTGATTCAGGCAAAACAAGGAGATAAAAAAGGAGCAATCGAAACTGCCAAAGCGTCATTGGCTGCTGCCGAAAAAGCGAACAATCAGGATTACGTAAAAATGAATAAAGACAGTATTGCGGAGTGGAGCAGATAATAATTCTTTGAATTATTAAATTCCAAATTTAAAAAAAATCCAAATTCCAATATTAATTGGGATTTGGATTTTTTTTTGCTATTTCTAAACCTGAAGTCTTTTATTTTTGGAATTTGGAATTTAAAAATTTGGAATTTCAATTCATACTCGGTGGCTCCGGAATTTTAATACTTCGTTTGATTCTTTTTACAATAAGAAGATAAAAAGTTATTCCGCCTAAAATAATTAATAATGCAATTTGCAGTTGTCCTAAACTATTGTTATCGTTGTACATGGCGTTAGCATGAGCAAGTTTTGCCTTGCCTTCCTTGATCTGAATTTGCGATAAAGCTTCTAATGTTTTTAAAGCCTGTTCGCTTGAATAGATAATTTTGCTCCAGTTTTTATTTTCAACCTGATTGTTGATTTCTTTACACGAAAGTAAGAAAGTATCAAAATGTTCTTTTTCTTTATTAGTTAAAACAGTTTTGGCATACAAATCATCGATGTTATGAATGATATTTAAAGTATGATTTATTTCGTCTTTCTTTGTGTTATCACTCAAATCCAGTTTTTCGGCTTCACTTTTTATAAAATGAATTTCCTTTGAATATTGAAAGATATAATGTGCCACGACCAATCGATCGTTGTAAATAGCATTGATATTTTCGTTTACTTTTTTGGAATTTCGTAACGTGTTGAAATTGCTCAGAATTATAATCAGCATCACTAGCAGCAAAACGAAGGCAGCTTTAGTTTTATTGCTATATTTTTTTAAATCTTTCATTTGGTCTAATTTAAAATTCGTTATCATAACTCCTTGAAAGTTTGATTAATACTAAAATAGTACTTTTTAATTAGAATAGAGAAGAATTATTTTTTCAGGAAATCCATTATGATATTCAGCGTTTCATTTTGTTGTTTTTCGCGGGATATTTTAGCTAAATTATCTCCAACTTGAAAACCATAGTAGCCAAATTGAGCATGATTAGCACCTTCAATTTTTACAAATTTTGTGTTGACAGGAAGTTTTGATTTATTTTGAAAGATAGTCTTTTCATCTGCGACACCATCATCTGAACCATAAATTTTTAAAACCGGAATTGCATTGTCTGCAAGTGAAATATCCCGTGGATGTGTGGTTCCAATTAAAATCAATTTATCAACTAAAGTTGGATTCTCTTTAACGAATTGTGCCGCCATTTTTCCGCCTTGTGAATGTCCGGCTAAAATATAGGTTTTGGATTTATCAGTAAATAAATGAAGTTCTTTCGGAATTTCATATCCTTTTGAAGCTAATCTCCAGGGCATTTTTATCAGATACACTTGTATTCCGTTTTCTGAAATTTTTCGACAAAGCGGTACATAAGCTTTTGGATCAACCATTGCACCAGGGTAGAAAATAAAGACTTTGTCAAATTTTTGTTTTGGTTCAAATACAAAATAATTGTCATTGTCCTTTACAGAAATTATGCTGTCACTTTTAAATAATGATTCCGAAACGTCTTTTGCCTGATAAGAATACACCAGCCAAATTGTAAATAAAATGGCAATAAGAAACCATATTCGCTTTATAATTTTTAGGATTGGAGACTTCTTTACCATAAAAAAAGTTTTTAGTTTTGATATTAATCTTCGCTAAAATCACTGATGAAATTATCTGACTTTTTTCTTCTAAAAAACGCAACCTGCATGAACAAAGCCAACAAAATTGTCAACATCGCACCAATAAAATTCAGCCACAAATAACCTAGTTTTTCCTGTTTGTAGATCATGAAATAATAGATAATAAAAATGGTGACCTGACTAATGATGGCACTGCAAAACATTGGTTTTGCCTGAACCCGGCGAAGATAAAATCCAACAAGGAAGATTCCTAAAACAGTTCCGTAGAAAATTGATCCAATGATATTGACCAACTGAATTAAATTCTCAAACAATGTTCCTACACACGCAAAAAGTATGGCTACAATTCCCCAGAATAAAGTAAAAAATTTAGTAGCGTTCAGATAATGTTTCTCTGATTTTTCGGTTTTCAGATTTCGTTTGTAAATATCAATTGCAGTCGTCGAAGCCAACGCATTTAGACCAGATGCCGTTGATGACATGGCTGCTGAAATAATTACCGCCAGCAGTAAACCAATCAGACCTTTTGGCAAATAATGCAGAATAAAATGAAAGAAGACATAATCTTTATCGTTGGTTTCGCTATTGCTGTCGGCTTTTAGAATGATTTCTTTCGCACGATCACGTAAGTCTTTTTCTTTGTTGGATAACGTAACCAATTCTTTTCGCAAAATAGGATTGTCGTAATCCTGATTCAGCTGATCGATATACAATAAATTGATTACTTTTTTATCTTCTGAAAGCGTACTAAGCTTTTTCTCTAAAACATGATATTCTTCTTTATAAGCCGATTTTTCAATGACAATTTTATTATTCGGATTAAAATTTAGCGGAACCGGATTGAATTGAAAAAACACAAAAACCATAACTCCGGTTAAGAGAATGAAGAACTGCATCGGAACTTTTAAAAGTCCATTCATAATTAGTCCCATCTGGCTTTCGCGAACGGATTTTCCGGACAAATAACGTCCAACCTGAGACTGATCTGTTCCAAAATAGGCGAGGGCAAGGAAAAAACCTCCAGTGATACCGCTCCAAATTGTATATTTTTCTTCAGGATTAAAAGAAAAATCAACAATATTCATTTTGTCATTCGCACCTGCGATATGCATGGCACTCGTAAAAGTCATATCGTTTGGCAGATAATGCAAAATCAGGAAAAAGGTGATAAACATTCCGGTCATGATCACAAACATTTGCTGTTTTTGTGTGACGTTTACGGCTTTTGTTCCGCCGGAGAAAGTATAAATGATTACCAAAACTCCGATGATAATATTCATAATAGTTAAATTCCAACCTAAAAGTGCCGATAAAATAATTGCCGGAGCATAAATGGTAAGCCCGGTTCCTAAACCTCTCTGAACAAGAAAAAGAATGGCAGCCAAGGAACGTGTCTTAACATCAAATCGTTTTTCGAGAAATTCATAGGCGGTGTAAACTTTATTTTTATGGTATAATGGAATAAAAGTAACGCAAATAACAATCATAGCAATTGGCAATCCAAAATAGAACTGCACAAATCCCATTCCGTCATGATAAGCCTGCCCTGGTGTGGATAGAAATGTAATAGCGCTGGCCTGAGTTGCCATCACTGAAAGTCCAACCGTGTACCAGGGAGTTTCGTTGTTTCCTAAAATAAAATCTTCAACGTTTTTGCTTCCTTTGGTTTTCCAGGAACCATATCCAACAATGAATAAAAGTGTAACAATTAGTACGATCCAGTCAAATAGTTGCATAGGTTATGAGTATAATTGCATGATTAAGAAAAAAATCAGAATATAAATCGCATTCGCCACCAAAACGTAGGTGTAGCTTTTCTTCCATTTTTTTGTTTTTTTAGCTTCCATTTTTTGAATGTATTATTGCTTAAATTCTTGTTTAGGAGCTTGTACAGGCTGTTTTAGTGAAATGATATTCGAAAGCAATTTATAGGCTCCTGCAACACCCTCCGGCAATTCTCTAAAAAAGCTTAAGCCTGTGTAAATGTAATATCCTTTTCCGTATGGTGCTACTAATAAAGCACCATTTTTAGGAGATTCACCTTTATCATGCGAAGAAATAATAGGAGTAAAGGCAGGATCGAATTGATCCGGATAATATAAACCCTGCTCTTGTGTCCAGCCTTCAAAATCTTTTGCGGTGATTTTGTTCGGTGTATTTAAAACGGGGTGATTTGGTGCTAAAAATGTTATTTGCGCATTTTCTTCGGTTACACGGTCGTTTGAAACTTTTAGTGGGTAAGGCGCAATCTGATCGGTTACCATTTTGCCGTATGTATTGTATTGTACAATCATATTTTTACCGTTTTTAACATAATCAAAAAGGATTTTTTGCTTGTTCGCCAATGCATTCACCGTGTTGTAAGCACGGATTCCTGTAATAACGGCACTGAAAGAATCCAGCCTTTGAGGCGTAATTTCTTCAGGTTTCAAAATAGTTACTTTGTATCCCATTTGAGCCAAACTCTCCGGAACTTCGTCGCCTGCACCCATGATATATGCAATAGATTCACCCGAAGTTTTCAAATCTATTCGGATGCATTTTGACTCAGCCGGTTTTAAAACCATTTGTTTGGTAATATGACTGTAATCAATAATCGTTTCGTCTTTGTCAAAACGTTTGCTGTCTACAATTGCAATTGCTTTTGCGACAGCTTCTTCGGCATTTACCGGCGGTGTAACTTCAAAATAAAAGGTTTGTTCATTTCCTTTTTTATCTAATGAAAACGGAATCTGTTTTGGAGAAACCACCCAGCTTTTTGGTAATTCCAGTTGCAAATCGCCTTTTAAACCATCTTTTCCGGCACGAACTTTTACAGGAATCATTTTAGTTTTGGTATCTCTAAAAATCAGGACTTTTTCTGAGATTGAAGTAGTAACTTCTGGTACAATATCAAGGAAATTATACATTTCTCCTTTTACGCTGTCGTTGTATTTATAAACAACAGTGCGCTCAAACGGAATTTCAACTCCACTAATTTTCACATTAAAAACAAGTTTTACTTCTCGGATGATATCCGGAATTCCAATATTTTCCTGATTGGAAACTGTATACATTCCAACGCTTGCCTTTTCTTTCAGCCAATACGGCTGTGTATATTCCAGATTATCCGGAAGTTGAATTTGAAGACTTATTTTCTGATCATTGTTGTATTTTAAATCGCTATTTTGAATCGTTTTTTTGTTGTCTGGCAAAGAAGTTACGCTTACCAATTGCATTTCAATCGGACTTCTGTTAATCGCTTCAACGCTTAATTTGATGGTGCTTCCCGGCGTTGCTTCCTGTTCGTTTGCAACGGCTTCAAGATATAAACCTGAACACGAGGCGATAATATTTTTTATTGCAGTTGCTTTTAAAGGCTTCCAGTGTTCATCGTCTAAAGCTTCAATCATAGTATAAGCTTTTACCAAATCCGGAATACTTGCCGACGGATTGCTGAAATCGTATTTTGAAATAATTTTTGAAATTAATTCTCCAACTGGTTTTCCGTTTTTAACACGGCTCCAGGTAGTGTCAATTCCATCAAATAAATGGTCACGGTCTTTCGGAGTATCCCCATTAATCAATTCTAAATATTCAGTTTCTTCGCCACGCGCACCGGTACTTCCAAAACCTTGTGATTGATGGCGGCTACGGCTTAAAGCGGCAATTTCCTGATTCGATTTTCCGAGTCCGGAATAATAAACACCGGTTTCTAATCTGGTAAATTTTGATTTATTGGCAGCGTCAAATTTTTCCTGACTGCCGTAAAACCACCATGAAGGATTAAAAAATTGACGTTTCACCTGCCAAGGTTTTACATATTTTAATTGTTCCGGATATATGTTTGGATTATTGGTTAGTTTAAAACTTTCCACGCTTAACATCGCCGAAGAGGTGTGATGTCCGTGAGTGGTTCCTGGCGAACGATGATCAAAACGGTTAATAATTACATCAGGCTGAAATTTTCTGATGGTCCAGACCACATCAGCCAGAACTTTATCCTTATCCCAAATTTGTAAAGTTTCGTCTGGCGTTTTTGAAAAACCAAAATCGTTTGCTCTCGAAAAAAACTGTTCCCCGCCATCAATTTTTCTGGCTTCTATTAATTCCTGAGTCCTGATTACGCCAAGTAATTCGCGCAACTGCGGACCAATTAAGTTTTGCCCTCCGTCCCCACGTGTCAATGATAAATATCCTGTTCTGGCATTCATTTCGTTTGCCATATAGGAAATCAATCGTGTATTTTCATCATCAGGATGAGCGGCAACATACAAAACTGAACCCAGAAAGTTTAGCTTTTTTATCTGATTATAAATTTCTACAGAACTTGGTTTTTGTGGTTGTTGTGCAAAAGAAATAGAAATTCCAGTTAGAAAAAATAGAAGAATTTGTAACTTAATTTTTCGCATAGCGTATTTTGTTGGTGTTTTGGAAAGTGCTTCAAAAATAGTAATTATATCTTTTAAGCATAATTAAATGAAATGTTAATGTTTAGTTATTGATATTACTGCACAATTTCTGTTCCAAAAAAAAAAGCTGCTAGATTTTATCTAACAGCTTTTAAGAGAATTGATCTAATAATTTAAATCATGCGGTAATTCTTAGGATTACAGAAAATTACTTCAATTTATTTTCTGTGTCAACATAGTTACCAGTGATGGTAACACCACTATTTTTAGTTACTTTTCCGTAAATGGTAATCGAAGAATCATTCCCAATAAAATTAATCTTAGCACCACTGTTCAATCTTAAATCTCCCCAGATTACTACAGACCCTTCAATTTGCAATGTAGCATTACTATTAATGATTAATTCTGTCGGATATTGCTGTTGGTATTTTCCCTGAGCTAAAGTTCCCCTCATATTAAAAGTTCCCCCACTATTTAAAATCAATGAGTTTTGAACTGATATTGATCCGCAATGCGTTAGTATTCCGCCAGAATTGATCATAGCTGAATTGATAGCTGTTGATCCTGAAAATGATTTTATTTCATTGGAATTTAAAATTAAATCCTGACCCTGATTGTAGGCTCCATAATTTGAACAGTTTGCAAATGTTGGATTAGGTTTTTCCATTTTAATGATTTTCAACCCCCCTTTTCCGCTGGCAACATAAATGTAATTACCACTAGATTTAACGTAATTTGATGAACCTGTTATTCCAACTGTTCCAACTAAACTAAGTTGTGAGCCAGATTTGTATACATTTAATCCTGCAGCACCGTTTGCTACAAAAGCATAACCGTCATTTACCGAAACAGCATTTGTAACATTATCACCACCAGCATCATGTAATCCGATAGTTTGTACTTTAGCACCACTGTTGATGTCGTAAACACCTAAACCGTTATATCCTTCAGAAACTAATAATTTAGTTCCGTCAAAGTCCATTGTTCTTTTTGCACCGCTAACATCTTGTGATGTTGAAAACGTTTTTTGCAAAGCCAAAGTAGATTCATTGTAAATATTTACACCTTTAGCACCACTTAAAGTAACAATTTTGTCGCCACTAATGGCTACAGAACGTAAGTCTGCTAAATCTACTTTTCCTGAAATAGCTTTAGATGAACTGTTTATCTTAAACAAACTTCCGGCATCACCCGTTACAGCGAAATATGATGAAGCATTTGCAGCAACATCAGTTGTAACTTTTCCTTCAAGATTGTTAACCGTATATTTATCAGTAAGCAAACCTGAACTCAATTGCATATTAATTACAATTGATGGATGTGCTAATGTTTGATCTTTATCAATATCAGTTGCTCCGGCAATAATTAAATTTCCGTTAGAGTAGGTAAGCGATGTAATATCAGTATTAGCAATTAATGCTGATGTAATTAATTTAGGTTTGTAAGGATCTGAAACATCAATTACATCAATAGCTCCAGAATAATCATCGCCACTCATTGTATAAGCAACATATGCGTAGTTTCCGTTTACAGCAACATGATTTGCCTGTAAAGTTCTTCCGTTACCATCTGTTGGCGGATTAACTTCAGCAATTTGTACTAAAGGAAGATCATTAGTTAACTGACTGCTTATTAATAATTTTGATGTTGAATTATTAGTAATACTAATAACTCCCGAATTTGTATAATCTAGTCTTTTGTTTAAAGATGTAACATCGTTGTTGATTTCTATATTATTCTCTTTTGCCTGATTATCATTTGTACCTAAAGCATCATCGTTGCTTTCACAAAATGTAAAAAGTGACATTGCTAAAAACGAAAATAAATAAACGCTCTTTTTCATAATCTTTATTTTGGTGTTTAAATTATGGTACAAAGATACGAGGTATTTGTTGTAGAAATGATGTTTAATTAGGAATACTTTAACTATCAATGAGTTATAAATAATATTTTTGTATAATGTTTAATATTTTAACATATCTGTAAAATATTATGCATGCATATAAAAAAAAGAGTATCAATTATTGATACTCTTTTGTGTTAAAATTAGCTATTTAGCAATATTTATTTGATATACAATGTATTAATGCTTACCGTGGTGACCGTTATGACCATGATTATCATGTTTATCATGATGTTTGTAATCGTTATGATTATCGTGATGATCGTTGTAACCATATACAGGTCTTGGTTTGTAAGGTCTCTGAGGAGCTCCATGATATCCTTTGTAATACGCTGTTCTGTGACGATCAAAATATTCATAAGGAGCTCTACCGTGATAATCGTTCAAAACAACTTTGTAACCTCCATACAAATCGTAATTTCTGTATTGTCTTGGCAAGTAAGTTGTTCTAACCCATCTTCCTCCTCCAAAATAAATAAATTGTGATGCTCTTACATCGTAATACGCTTCAATATCTGGCAAATAATAGTATTCCGTTTCAGCGTATCCTGCAGGTCCCCAGGCTGGCGGTGTACCTATGTTAACGTTAATCGAAACTTGGGCTTGCGTGGCATTTGCAACCAAAAGGAATAATCCGGCGATTGCTATTTTAATTGTTTTCATTTTTTTAAGATTTATTTGTTATCCTGTTTAGGGATATTCATATACTGTGCCAAAAATGAAAACAAAATGTATTTCGTCGATAAAAACATGCATTTTAACGGGTTATAACGCGATAAGTATTTGGTAAATAATTGATTTTGAATTCGTTTTGGAAATGTTAAAAAATAATATAAAATTGAAAATATTTTAATCTTATTTATAATTAACAGTTCTAGGTTTTGCCAGCTCAAAACTTTGTAAACCAAAATCGGTTGTTTCAAAAGTATTGGTTTTGAAAACATTGTCGCCCTGATTTGGAATACTTGGGTAAAATGACAGTGACAACTGAAACGAACTGAATACTAAATAGTCATTACTGACAATTACGCCAATTGTGAATTTAGAATACGCTTTGTTGTTTGCCATAGAATTATTCGGACTTCCTAAAACGGCAACAGAATAATTAAAGAACGGATTTAAACGAAATCCCAAAACGGAGTTTGGCGCATAAGTTTGAGTTTGCAAAGATAAAACCATTTTATTTGTACCATAAAGCGGACTATTAAAGCCTTGTAAACCATTATCTTCATTAATGTTTAGTTCATCTCCGATAATATTTTCACGGTTTACGCCAATAACCCACTTAGGATTAACGAATTGTCTAAGTTTCCAACTGCCAATACTATAGAGTTTTGTGAAATAATTTGCTTCAATTGCAAATGCAGTCTGATAGGTTTTAGATTGATGGAAAAAAGTTCCGGCTTCAAAATTAGTACTCAAAAAGCCCCATCGATAGTAATTTCCAAACGAAAATTGACCGCCTATATACGGCCGCCAAATAGTATTTTTGTATTGATAGCCGAGTGTTATACCATAAATTCGGCCTATCGGGACATCTTCAGTCTGGCCGTTTCTAAAGATATAACTGTCTTTTATAAATTGTCGTCTATTAAGTCCGATTCCTGATAAAATAAGCTTTTCATCCGAATAAAAATGCAGCGGATCGTATAGATCTGATGGACTTTCACTATAATTGACATTCAAAAAACGTCCCGTAACAATCAGGTTGGTAATGCCGCTATTTTCATCGTTAAATACTTTAGTTGCTTTGCCTGCCCATAAATCCTGAAAATTATTTTTAAATGGCTGATAAGCATAAGTTAAATCCGGCGCCTGCAAAGTATCCTTCCTAAAGTTCTGCCCCACAAAAACTCCACCAGCCCATTTGGTTAAAGGAGAATAAAAGGCACGTTCAATATTAATACTTTTTGTGTAATTATTGTCCAGATCCATCTTGTAATTCAGCGTGGTACTGATATATGTATTCTTAATATTTGGTACAGTGTAGGTTACTTCGTTAGCATTTTGTCCATCATCAAACCGATTTGTGAATCTATACTCCAGTTGCTGGCCTGAACCAAAAAAATCTTTTTCCTTAAAACCAACAGAAACCTGATTGCTGGAAATAGAAAACTTCGGAATAGTACTCCAGGAATCTAAAACACGAATGGTAACATCTACAGAATCAGAATCTTTACCAGCTAATTCTTTTGTGATTCGAACTGCTGTCACATATTTTTGCGCCCTGATCAAACGTTCTGTTTCCTGAACTTTATAAGCGTTGTAGGGGACATTTCGTTTAAATAGCAGTAAATTATAAATAGCTATTTTTTTTGTTTTTAAATGCAGCCTGTTACCTGTTCTTTCACCCCAATTTTTTGGGGTAACTGTTGTATCTGCTATTGAATATCCGAACGGATCTAAAGTAATGACATTGATTTTTCTAATGATTTTCCCATCATAATTTAACGTGTCATTTTCAATAATTTCAACTTCCTTTTTTCGAGGTTTATTTCCTCTGAAAAGAAGTTTATGAACTGTTTGGGTAAATTTATTTTTCTTGGAATAATTTCGAATTTTGGTATAAATTTCGGTAGTATCCTTCTTGCCTTTATTGTCTGTGGTTTTATTAGACTGTGCGTAAGTACCTTGCAGGTAAAAGCACAATAAAATAAAAACTACTATTTTTTTCTTTAGAGACATTCAGGGAATTTTTTTTGCTATAAGTCAGTTGATTTTTTTATGAATATAAGGAAAATAAGCGTTATTTCCCTGCGATTAGTTTACATTAGATTCAATCTTCGGTTTTCTAATACGCCACGTAAATTTTCTGGGCATATGATTTCCCATCAAGTACCCCCACGGTTCTAAGGATTCTATTCGTTCAAAAATTATTTTTAAGATTGCCAATAACGGAATTGCCAAAAACATACCCGCAATTCCTGCCGCCGCACCACCAATGATGATTCCCATAATAGACACGAAAGCATTGATTTCTACTTTTGAATTAATGATTAAAGGCACAAGCAGATTATTGTCGATCAACTGAACAATAATATTTACAATCAAAATACTGACAATTACGGATGTTTCCGGAGTTGCTGTTAAAGACGCTAACAGCGTTATAACGCCGGCGATTGTTATCCCTATATAAGGTATCAGATTTAAAATTCCAGTAATTAATCCTAGTAGAATAAAATATTTTACCCCAACAATCCAAAGGCCTAAACCCGTTAAAATGGAAACCACAATCATTTCTAATATTAAACTGACGATATAATTGTTTATTGAAACTTTTATTTGTGATAATATATCTTTTAAAGCGGCATGGTCTTCTTTGTTAATTAATTTGGCAAGGAAAAGAATAAAATGATCTTTATAAAGTAAAAACAAAAAGGTATAAATAGGAATGATAGTGCAGTCTAAAAGAAGATCTGTAATGGATAATATCGCTGATCCCACCGTAACAGCACCGTTATTTTTAACGGAATCTTTAGTTACCGTATCCAGGTATTTTTTTTGTTCGCCAATGCTGATGTGAAAATTGTCTTTTACAAATTTATGTATCTCGGTAATTAAATAATTCGTGTTTTTCTTGATAGCATCAAAATCGTTGGCAATGTCTTTAACCTGATAGGATATAAAAACTAAAATTCCAACAATGAATGCAGCAAACATCAGCACACAAAGTATCGCTGCGAGATGCCTTGGAAATTTAAATCGAACATTTAATAAAGTGAAAATTGGGAGTAGTAAAACGGCGAATAAAAAGGCCATCAAAACAGGCGTTATTATATCCTTTCCGATGCAGAATATAGCAGCAAAACAAATTAAACTTACAAGTATAAGGCAAAGTTTTGCATAAAATGGCAATTTTATTGAACGAATCATTAGGTGTTGAAAATTAGGTTTAGAAATCACAAGATCTAAACAAAATTCCTCTTTTTTTAAGAAATACCCGTTGTACGTTTTTGTAGTAACCTTATAAAATTCCCATTCCTATTTAATCGAAAAACTCTTTATCTTCATATTGCGCAGGCATTATTGAAATACCTTTCTGCATCAATAAGTTATTTGGAAAAATGATTTTTTCGCCTTCTTTGGTTTTTAAATTAACATGAAAAGCACTGATATCTTCTATTTCGGCTTCAATAGGAAAATCTTTATCATGAATTTTAATGGTATCGCCAATTCTGAAAGGAAATGAAAAAAACAAAATCATTCCCGAAGTAATATTACTCAGAATCGACCATTGCGCAAACATCGCAACTCCAATTACAGTCGCAATTGAAGAAATGGTAAGAAAGAGATTTTTAGTATCAACTCCCCAAATTACAATCAAACTAATCACAACTAAAATATTCATTAGTATGTGAATATATTTTATAACTAAATTAGTTCGATGTTCCAGTAATTGACTTGAGTGCGCAAAACGGCGTATTAATTTGGCAACAATAATGCGTAGCGCAATTAGCGCAAAAAGAAGAATTCCGGTGGCCAGTATTTCCTGGCTATATTCTTTAAAAGAAAACATACTTTAATTTTTACACTAAAGTACTCAAATATTCATAAACTTTAGCTGTCGGAAGTCCCATAACATTCGTATAAGAACCTTCAACTTTTGCAACTGCCATAAAACCAAACCATTCCTGGATACCATAAGCGCCCGCTTTGTCATAAGGTTTATAATTTTCGATGTAGTACAAAATAGCTTCATCTGATAAATCGTTGAAAGTTACTTTGGTAATATCATGCAAAAGGGTAGAAGTAGTGGCAGTTTTAAAACAAACAGAGGTAATCACTTCATGAGTAGCATTCGACATTGATTTAATCATTTCAAAAGCTTCTTCGGCATTTTTAGGTTTGCCCAAAGCTTTATTCTCATGCCATACAATTGTATCGCTGGTTACTAAAATTTCATTTTCCTTTAGTTCTCCTTCAAAAGCGCTTGCTTTTAATTCGGCTAAAAAATCAGTGATTTCTGCCGCTTTTAATTCAGGAGGATAAATTTCTTCCACATCTTTCAGCCTAATTTCGAAATCAAGATTCAAATCCTTGAAAAACTGCTGTCTGCGTGGTGAACCCGAAGCCAGAATTATAGTATATTTTTTTAATCTTTCTTTAAGCATTGTACTTAATATTTAAGGTAATAATCAAAATTGATAAAATTCCGAAAAGTAAAATTAGTTTTAAAACCGTACTCAAATGGTGAAATTCTTTTTGAGATTTTGCACCAAATACTTTAACAATAAAATACAAAAGTGGCGCTAAGACAAAAGCGAATGCATATAGTGTAACAATCAAAAGGTTGTTCTCCACGAAATATTTATTAATATAAAGTAATGACAATATAAACGGAATAATGGCAAATCCTAAGGCGATTTTTGCAGCGCGGCTAATTCCAATTGCAATTGGTAAAGTGTTCAGCCCTTGATTGTAATCACCATTTACATCTTCAATATCTTTAACGATTTCGCGAATAAAATTAATCATGAAAGCGAACAGAGCATAGTCAATTAAAATAGAAAATAAACTTGCCATTTGTGCCTTATTTTCCACATCTGTCGCGGGAAAAATATCAAAAACGCCAATGATAATAACGCTTAAGGCCAATAATAAAGCAACAACAAAATTCCCCAAAAGCATAATCTGCTTTAGTGTGGTAGAATAAAAATAAAGCAAAGAAGCTATCAAGATGAAAATGGTTGCAAAACCCGGTCTCATAATCACATTAGACAAATAAAATCCAATGGCAACACCTGTAATATTTAATCCGAAATAAATATTGTAAGCTCTCGTTTCAGAGATTCCTTTGCCAATTACAACATCCTGAGGTTTGTTGATAGTGTCTGATGCAACATCAAAAATATTATTGATTACGTAACCTGCCGCTGCTAGTAAAACTGTACTTAAAACTAATAATCCGTATTGCCAATCAGCTAAAGCCAAAGGAATATCCTGCTGTTTTAAAAAAGAATAACGAAATAAAAGCTGCATAAACGCAAGCATCAATAGATTTTGGTATCGAATTAGTTTTAGGTATTTCATTTTTTTTTTTGAGGTTCTAAGGTTCTGAGAGGCTAAGGGGCTAAGGTTTTTTTTAAACTATATATTAATCATTACTATTACGCTCAATAAAATTAGTGAAGTTTTTTCCATTTGTTAAAAGCAAGTAACCAATAATTAATTTTATAAAATAAAATATCAACCAACTTGAATCAGTATAATCTTTAAACTGAAATTGTTGTTGAGAAAAAGCATATAATTTGGAACAAAAAGTTGGTATCGTTTCAATTAAAATTAGACCGCCTAATATTATTATCGAAATAGTTAAAATTGTTGATGTTTTAATATTTACATCAATTCTTTCTTCCTCAAAATTTTCATTAAGTTTTAGTTTCTCAATTATCCATTCTGTTTTAAAAACAAAAAGTCTTATTATGGATGTATAAGTGATTAAAGCTAAAAAAAGCATTACCCAGTTTAGAATATTTAATTTATCATCAGTAAATGCTAAAGCGGCGAAATATTGAGGAATTATTGTCATAGAAAGAAACAAAATCCAAAGACCAACTATTTTTAATAAGATTTTCCAAAAAGTATTAATAAGCATATTTTACAGGTTTTAGGTGAAGGACTTCGAAACAATTCATAATTCACAATTCATAATTAATAATTATTTTAATCGTGTTTCCCGCTAAAATGTTCCATCCATTTTCCCTGCACTTTCATCACTTGTTCAATTACATCACGGGCTGCGCCTCTTCCGCCTTTTACATGAGAAATATAACGGCAAATGTTTTTGATTTCGGGACTTGCATCCTGAGGGCAAGCTGGTAATCCAACTAATTTCATTACATGAAAATCCGGAATATCGTCACCCATATACAAAACTTGTTCTGGTTTGATATTGTAAGTATCGGTATATTCTTTAAAGGTTGCTACTTTGTCAGGAGTTCCTAAATGAATGTCGTTTACGCCTAGGTTTTTAAGTCTAATACGAACGCCTTCATTGCTTCCTCCAGAAATAATGCAAACATGATAACCACTTTCAGCAGCTGCTTTCAGTGCGTAACCATCACGAATATTCATCGTGCGAAGCATTTCTCCTTCGTTAGTTACGAAAACGGAACTATCTGTAAGTACGCCATCGACATCAAAAACAAACGTTGTGATGTCATTCATTATTTCTTTATAACTTTTTGCCATTATGCTGTATAGATTGTGTTAGTATTTTATAAATATTTTGTTGATTTTCATTGGTGAGATACTCCAAATGTGCTTCAATTGTCGTGGAATCATTGCGTTTTGCAGGCCCAGTCTGAGCATCAATTGGATCTAAAGTTTTTATTTTTTCGGCAGTTTCCTGAATTAAAGGTTTTAGAATTTCGAACGGAACCTGATTTTCTTCACAAATTTCCTGTCCAATCTGATACAAATGATTGGTGAAATTATTCACAAAAACCGCAGCTACGTGCAATGCTTTTCGCTGTTCTGAATTTATTGGAAAAACAGCATTCGAAATACTTTTAGCCACGGTTTCTAAATCTCTAAAATCAAAGGTGTTTTCTGCTTCCAGACATATTGGAATAATGGAAAAATCGATGTCTTTGTTTTTAGAAAAAGTTTGAAGGGGATAAAAAACGCCTCTACGGTTTTTAATATCCAAAGTTTCAATGGAAGCCGTTCCGGAAGTATGAACCACAAGCTGGTTATTGAAAGGTAATTGCTGCGAAACTTCTGCAATCGCATTATCTGAAACTGCAATAATATATAAATCAGCTTCTTTTAATGCCGAAAAATCATTGATAATAATTTCTGAATCGAGTAGGTGTGTGAGTTTGTCTTTTTTTCTCGAAAATACCTGTACAATTTCGACAAGCTCACTCTTAGAGAAAGCTTTAATCAAATGCTGAGCAACATTGCCGGAACCAATTAACGTTATTCGAATCATAGCGCAAAATTAACATTATTTTTTTTAAAGTAAAGCGGTTTTGGTGCCTTTGTCTTTTACTTAAAATCAACTAAAGACAAGATTTTTATTTTGAATTTTATTACAAAATAAAAACCCGCTACTTAACTAACTATAAGTAACGGGTTTATTATGGATTTTATTTGAATTAAAGTTTTACTGCTCCTTTTGAAACTGTTTCGCTGATTGTTGTTTTTGAAGTATAATCTGTTTTTTTAGAAGAAATTAATTCGATATTCTGACTTGCCGCACCATCAATTGTAACCGCTTTTGTTGACGTTGAGTTGAATTCAACATCTTTCAAAATAAGATTTTTTCCGTTGTAGATTTCAAATATCGACGGACTGTCAATGGTTAATTTGGCGTTTGTTATTTTTATTCCGTTAGCATCAATGATAGAAAATCCTTTTTCAGCACTAATAACCAAATTAGATAATTCGATGTTTTGAAGATTCATTTCTGGTAAACCTTGCAAAAATACTGCTTGCTGAGCACCTTTAATCGTAATATTTTTGATCGAAATATTTTTGAATTGTGGTGTTTCTTCGTTTACAGGAACAACTTTTGTATTGATTTTGTTTCCGCCTTCAGCCAAAGTTTCAGCTATAGATTTTCCTCCATAATAAAGGTCGAAAGAAATAGCCTGCGATGGAATATCAGTCATAAAAATATCCGAAATAAAGATGTTTTCTACAATTCCTCCACGTCCGCGATTACTTTTAAAACGAAGTCCAACGTCAGTTCCTATAAAAGTACAGTTAGAAACATGAAGGTTTTTTACGCCTCCAGACATCTCGCTACCTACAGTAACTCCGCCATGTCCGTGATATACAATGTTATTTTTTACAATAATATTTTCGCTCGGAACACCGCGATCGCGACCATCTTTATCTTTTCCTGATTTAATACAAATAGCATCGTCGCCAACATCAAAACTTGAATTTTCAACAAGCACATTTTTGCAGGATTCTACGTCAAGACCATCGCCATTTTGAGAATACCACGGATTTCTAACTGTCAAATTTCGAATGATTAAATCTTCAACCATCAAAGGATGAATATTCCATGCTGGTGAATTTTGAAAAACAGGTCCGTCAAAAAGTACTCTTTTGCTATTTTGGATACTAACCATTACCGGGCGAAGAAAATCATGAATAGCTTCAAATTCTTCTTTAGTTTTTAAGTCAAGACGCACATTTTGATCGGCTCCGTTAGAAGCTTTCATGAAATTTTCAGAAGGATACCAACTGTCTTTTTTCTCGTTTAAAACCCCGCCAGATGCCACAAATTTTTTCCATTGGCTGTCCGTCAATTTACTCTTTTTAACTTGTCTCCAAACTTCTCCTGAACCATCCCAAACTCCATTTCCTGTAAAAGCAACGTTTTCCAGATTCTTTCCATAAATAGGAGAGATGCAACGCCAGGTATTCAATCCTTCGAAACTGGTTTGAATTAGTGGATACAAACTTTTATCTGTAGAAAATTTGATTAATGCGCCGTTTTCAGCATGTAATTCCAAATTACTTTTTAAAATAATTGGACCTGTAAGCCAGATTCCCGGAGGGATAATTACTTTTCCACCGCCTTTTTTTGATACGGCCTGTATGGCATCGGCGAAAGCCTTTGTATTTAAAACGTAACCACCATTTACAGCACCGAAATCTTTTATGTTTACTGTATTGTTAGGTATTTTTGGTTCCTGAACTTTTGCCATTTTAAATTCAATATTTTCATAAGAATCATAAGTCTTTGAATTTTGGGCAAACGTATTTTGCGATAAGTTTGTCAGTAAAACTGTCAAGGCAATACCGAACAGGTTCATTGTTTTGGTTTTCATGAGATTTAATTATATAAAGTTGGTTGATAGTAGATACAATTCTTATAAATCAATTGTTTTTTGTGCTAAAATCTAAATAACAGCATTTTATCAAATAAATTATTACCATATAAGTTCATTTTAGAGATTATAAGCTGGATATTTTCAAGTATTAAGTTAAAATATAAGAAAAGTCAAGCGAAATTTTAAACGAACTTATTTGGATTAACTTTCATATATATGAGTTTTTAGTTTTCTTTTTAACTTATATGATCTTTTTTATTAATTAATTCATTAAAATGTTAAAAAGCTTCTATGACTTATATGGTAAAAATTAAATGCTGATTATTTTATAACATAGCCTTTTTTTGTTGATTGCTGAAAAAATCAGCTTTCTAAAAAACAAATTCTAAATGTAATCGATTACACAAATCTAATAAAAAATATTTAGTATCAAAGAAATTATTCAACTGTATTTAGTTTCTGATTGTTAATGAAATTCAAAACCAGAACGGTTCTTTTTTGGTTTTTATTAACAAATCACAAATATTGGAACTCAACATTTTTAAGTACTTTTGTGGCACTTTTATACAATGTAATTCCTCAGAAATGGATAAAAAAATATTCTCTTTTTTGTTTTCTACACGATTAATGGCCGTTCTTTTTTTAACATTCGCAATCGCAATGGGTGTTGGAACTTTTATCGAAAGTAAATACAATACCGATACAGCCCGAATTTTAATTTACAATACTTGGTGGTTTGAAGCTATAATGGCTGTTTTTATGCTGAATTTCTTTGGAAATATTAAGCGTTATCAATTGCTTAAAAAAGAAAAATGGGCCACTTTCTTACTGCACATTGCTTTTGTTTTTATCATTTTAGGAGCTTTTATCACACGTTATATCAGTTACGAAGGAATGATGCCAATTCGCGAAGGAGCAGCAGAAAACCAAATTTACTCTGATAAAACTTTTTTAACCATTTTTGCAGATGGTGAATATAAAGGAGAGCCGAGAAGAAGAGTTTTTGAAAAAAATCTTCTATTGTCACCAGTTACCAATAATAATTTTTCTGTTTCAGGAAAATTTGATGAAACACCTTTTGAGGTTACATATGAAAACTACATCATGGGTGCTAAAGAAGTTGTAAAACCTGATGCTAAAGGAACTTTATACCTTAAATTAGTTGAAGCAGGAGCAGGCGGACGTGAAGAACATTTCCTGAAAGAAGGTGAAGTTCAGAACATTCATAATGTTTTATTTGCTTTGAATAAACAAACTGACGGCGCCATCAATATTAACACAACAGGCGAAAAATATACAATTCAGACCCCCTTTGAAGGGAAGTTTATGAGAATGGCGGACAAATTACAAGGTGATGTTACCAAAGATAACGTACAGCCTTTAATGATGCGTTCTTTATATAGTATTGGAGATATCCGTATTGTATTTCCAGATCCTGCGATGAAAGGATCGATTGCTTATGAATCAAATAATGATTTTAAAGCAAAATCACATCGTGATGCTTTGGTTGTAAAAATAAAAGCGGAAGGCCAGGAAAAAGAAGTTACGCTGTTAGGTTCTAAAGGAAGTGTCGGAGAAGCAAAAACAGTTAAAATTGGAAATATAGAATATTCTTTATTCTACGGAAGTAAAGCTTATATTCTGCCTTTTAAAATAAAACTAAACGATTTTATAGCTACTAAATATCCTGGAACGGAGAAAAGTTATTCTGCTTTTGAGAGTAAAGTGACTGTTCAGGATTCGGCTGAAACTTTTGATGCCAGAATTTATATGAACCACGTTTTAGATCATAAAGGATATCGTTTTTTCCAATCTTCATTTGATCCGGACGAAAAAGGAACGGTATTGTCTGTAAACCATGATTTCTGGGGAACCTCAATTACCTATTTAGGGTATTTCATGTTATACTTTGGTTTAATGGCAATCATGTTTACTAAAGGCTCTCGTTTTACAGACTTAAAACGAAAATTGGAAAAAGTAAAAGAGAAAAAAGGAAAACTAATTACCATATTGGTTTTAATGATCGGTTTGAACGGTTTTGCACAGGCACCGCATGTTCATACACCTGGTCATGATCACAATCATACAGCAGATCCAAATGATCATGCAAATCACATTACAGCGGCACCAAGCCAAAAACAATTAGATTCATTATTGTCCATCTACAAAGCTCCGGAAGCGCATGCAGCCAAATTTGGACGTTTGATTATCCAAGATGCGGGTGGTAGAATGAAACCGATAAATACTTTTTCATCTGAATTATTGAGAAAGGTAAGTCAAAGCGATACGTATAACGGAATGAATTCTGATCAGGTGTTTTTGTCTATGACACAATACGCTCAGGTTTGGATCCAGGTTCCAATTATTTATCTTAATACAAAAGATGATAGTATCCGTAAAATTATTGGTATTGACCGAAAAGCAAAATTAGCTCCTTTCGTAAAGTTTTTTGATGAAAACGGAAATTACAAACTTTCTCCTTATTTAGATGCAGCGTACAAAGCTGCAAATCCAAATAGTTTTGAGAAGGATTTTATCGAAACAGATAAAAAAGTAAACTTAATGGAATCAGCTTTAAGTGGAAGCATTTTGAGGATTTTTCCTATTCCAAATGATCCAAACAACAAATGGATTTCTTATTTAGAAATTGAGCATGCGGGTTTAAAAGGAATGGATGCTACTTATGTGAAGCAGATTTTACCTTTGTATTTCAGTGCCCTTAATAATGGATCGATTTCAAAAGATTTTAAAACTGCCGATCAATTAGTAGAAAGTATAGATGGTTTTCAAAAGAAATTCGGGAGTAAAGTTCGACCAAGTGAAAATAAAATCGATCTTGAAATTGCCTATAATAAATACAATATTTTGCCAAAAATGTTTTATTGGTATTCGCTTTCCGGAATCTTAATGTTAATTTTTACTTTGTTTAGTATCTTCTTTGATAAAAAGTTTTTACGCATTACTGTAAATGGTTTCCACATTTTGATTGGGTTGATTTTCGCACTTCATACCGTAGCATTAATTGCGCGCTGGTATATTTCAGGGCATGCACCATGGAGTAATGCTTATGAAGCAATTGTTTACGTAGCCTGGTCAACAATGTTCTTTGGATTAGCTTTTGACAGAAAATCAAAACTGACTGTTGCATCTGCGGCATTTGTTACTTCGATGATTTTCATGGCAGCAAACGCCAATTGGATTGATCCCGAAATTGCTAATTTACAACCAGTTTTAAATTCGTATTGGTTAATGATTCACGTTGCAGTAATTGTGGCAAGTTATGGACCTACCGCACTTTCAATGATTTTAGGTTTTGTATCCCTGATATTGATTTTCTTTACCAATGAGAAAAACAAAGCCAAAATGGAACTCAATATTAAAGAGATGACTTATATCAATGAAATGTCACTTACTATTGGTTTGATTATGCTAACTATTGGTAACTTTCTGGGAGGACAATGGGCTAACGAAAGCTGGGGACGTTATTGGGGATGGGATCCAAAAGAAACCTGGGCTTTAATTTCGATTATGGTTTATGCCTTTGTGATTCACGCTCGTTTTGTTCCATCTTTAAGAAGTAAATGGTTCTTTAACTTAATGAGTATGTATGCTTTTGTTTCAATCTTGTTTACCTATTATGGAGTAAACTTCCACTTAGTTGGATTACATTCTTACGCAAGTGGAGAAGCGCATTCATTAAGCTGGATTTGGTATTCGTTAGGAACGATAACTTTAATAGGAATTGTTACTTATCCAAAGTACAGTAAATATTATAAAAATAAAAAAGTAAAAAAGTAAAAATAGATAATTAACAAGTGTAATTATTAATTCATAAAGAAAAGGGTTCAACATAACGTTGAACCCTTTTTTTTATGAATTTATGAGATTAATACAATAAAGTTTTTTGTTTAAGTGAAATACTTTTTTCTAAGCCAAAAGGCAACATTTACTAAAGCAATTAAAGCAGGAACTTCCACTAATGGACCAATTACGCCTGTAAAAGCCTGACCACTATTTATACCAAAGACACCAATTGCGACTGCAATTGCCAGTTCAAAATTATTACCGGTAGCCGTAAAAGCAATTGCTGTACTTTTGGAATAATCAGCACCAAAATATTTTCCAACAAAAAAGCTTATCAGAAACATCACAACAAAATAAATTACCAGAGGAATTGCAATACGGATTACATCCATTGGAATTTGTACAATTAATTTGCCTTTTAGGCTAAACATTAGAACAATTGTAAAAAGTAAGGAAATTAAGGTGATAGGAGAGATGAATGGCAAATATTTTTGTTGAAACCAATCGTCACCTTTTAACTTTATCAAGACAAAACGGCTCATGATTCCTAAAGCAAAAGGAATTCCTAAATAAACACCAACACTTTCTGCAATTTGCAGGATACTGATATCAATAACAAAAGAATGGTAGCCAAAATACGGAGGTAATATAGTGATGAACAGATAAGCGTAAAAACTGTAAAATAAAACCTGAAAAACACTGTTCAAAGCAATTAATCCTGCGGCATATTCTCTGTTTCCATCAGCTAGATCATTCCAAACGACAACCATTGCGATACAACGTGCTAATCCAATTAAAATTAACCCCATCATATATTCGGGATATTCTTTTAAAAATAATAGCGCCAAAATGAACATTAGAATTGGTCCTATAATCCAGTTTAAAAAGAGAGAAGCGCCTAATATTTTTGTGTTTTTGAAAACACTTCCCATGTTTTCATACTTTACTTTTGCCAGTGGCGGATACATCATCAATATGAGCCCGATCGTAAGCGGAATATTTGTTGTTCCGCTAGAGAATGAATTAATAATATTTCCACTTGACGGAATAAAATATCCAATAGAAATACCGATTGCCATCGCCAGGAAAATCCAAAGTGTCAAAAATCGATCAAGAAAACTTAGTTTTTTACGTTTTGTTGCAGGAGCGCAATGATTTACGGACATATTATTTTTTTATTTGAGAAAAAACGTAAAACATTTCAGTGGCAATTTGTATGCTTCTTTCCTTGTATTTTTCGTTTTGTATTTCAGTATTATCAAAGGCTTTCGGGTCTTCAAAAGTAACAGGAATTCGTTTTTCTGCTCCTGCAATAAACGGACAGCCAACATCAGCCTGCGAACAGGTCATAATAGCTGCAAAACCACTTTCCGGATTAAAAAGATCATCATATGTTTTTGAAAATCCTATAACAGGAGATTCTGTTGCAGCAAATTTTATAGCATAAACAGGATTATTTTCCTGAGAAAGCATTTTAATATCAAATCCTGAATTTTTAAGTGTTTCTGCAACTTTAGGAAATAAGGCTGTGGCTTCCGTTCCTCCAGAATAACAAAAAACATTTTTTACATCAAAATAATGTGCCGCTGTTTGCGCCCAAACCTGAGATAAATGGCTTCTTCTGGAATTGTGCGTGCAAATAAAATTTAATCTGATTTCAAGATTATCGTTCGCTTTCAGTTGAATGAAGTCAATTAGGGGCTGTAATATTTTTCTACGTTCTGCTGTAATTTTTTCAAAATTAAATAAAGAAACTATTTCATTTAATTTAGGAAATAAAGCATTTGAATTAGACATTTTTATAAAATTAATTGATTAACAACATCCGTTACCAGGTGTGCAGGAATTGGCCGCATCAGTATTTAATTGAGTAAGATTTAATTTGGGTTTTTCAGTTGGAATTCCGCATTGGTCCTGCGCTAAACAAGCAGTTTTTTTATTTAGTAATTCAAAATCTTTTCCATTAAAACCTAAGTCATATTTGCCAATTGTACTATCCTGATATTCTACTTCAATTTCAAAATCTTCAATACCTAAAACCTTTTCAGACAGTTCGATAATATGAATTAGTTTTTGTGGTTTTAAACGGTGCTCAAAATCATTGGCATCCCATAGTTGGAAGTTTACGACAGTTTCCTTGCGGACAGTTCCTCCACAATCAATAAAGTTTTTTGTGATTAAGCCAACTTCTGTTACATGAAAGTATTCTGGAACAAAATTTCCGTTTGGTAACTGAAAATTTACTGTTTCAACAGTATTTAGTATTTTTTTAATTTCTGAAAGTTTCATAATAATTTGATTTAATGATTAACAACATTCTTTTTTACTTTTCTGGATATGAAGAGAGATGATTTCAAAGAAGCCCTTTATTTTTTCGAAACCAGCTTCGTTGATACAATAACAAATTGCATTTCCATCGATGTTTCCTTTAATTAATCCCGCATTTTTAAGTTCTTTTAAATGCTGGGAAACAGTCGGCTGCGAAAGCGGAAGTTCATTAACAATATCACCACAAATGCAAGTGTTTACTTTTAATAAATATTCAATTATGGCAATTCGCGCAGGATGTCCCAATGCTTTCGTTAGAACGGCCAATTCGTTTTGATGATCTGTAAAGTGGTCTGATTTACTTGCTCCCATTGGTTTATATTTATATTGCAATATTACGATATAGATTTTAATAAAAAAAAGAAAATAACCAATTATTTTCTTTTTTAAAATTCTAATTTGTATTTAATCAGCTATTTTTCCCGTCAATACAAGAACTATTGCTACAATAATCAAAAAGAAGGTTAAAAATATAATGTGACTTAATATCGATAAAAAGAATGCTTTGGTTTTTGAAATTTTATTAAAAAATTGAATGTTAGTCCAAAATGTCAGTATAATTCCAATTAAATAGGTGATCGTCGAAAACTTCTCAGCATGATTGATGGAGTTTAAATATAGTAATATTGGAAATGTCAAAATTTGTACAAAAAGTCTTTGTGATGCTTTAAAAGTATTGAGAACAAAGAATTCGAAGAAATTATAACCTTGTTTCCTGAAAACAATAAAAGTCCCAATTGTATAAAAGGGAATAGTTGCTATGGTTGTCCATGCAAAATGGGTGGCATTCCATTCATTAAAATCTGTTAAATCAAGATCAGATTTTTTGGATGTTTCAAATAAATTGATGTGATAATAATGGTACAAAAAACCATAAAATGCAGCAAGAATGGCAACTAATGATAGTGGTTTAAAATGTTTTACACGTTTTCCTTCAATAAACTCTCTGATTGAATGTCCGGGTCTTGTAAATAATTGTTTTAAAGAATAGGGAATTCCTGCGTCAAAATGCAACAGGCCATGCTGAATATCATGCCATAAAAAATGCGCATTTATTTTGTGTGTTTCAGCGGTCTGTCCGCAGTTATTGCAATAATGCCCTTTGAAAACCTGATGACAATTTTTACAGATTATTTCCATTCTAAGTGGTATTTGTTGGAGAGATTTTTATTTTCTAGGCCTTTATTTCCTTTTTAAGTCCGTTTGGTGACATAATTGCCAAGAGGACCATAATCAATAAGAAGTTATATTCGATACCATTTCTTCCCCCGCCAACAACAAACCAGCCTTCCTGAAAATGTACCAGAACAATACCCATGATTAAGACAAAAATAGTTACGAATCCGGCAAGCTTCACATATTTATTGAGAAGCAAAAGTACGGCAGCAATAACGTGTGATAATTTAATAGACCAAGCCAGAAACACGCCAAAAGGAGCATACCCAATCTGATTAAGGAATAAATTACCGAAGTCATTGATTCCGTTATTAAACATCCCAAAAACGGAATGTGTGAGAAGAATAAATGCTACTGTTATTCTTAAAAGTAAAGTTCCGTTCATAGCTTGTTTTATGGTTTTAATTAAATTAAAAATAATAAAAAAAACGCACATTAAATACTTAATATGCGTTCTTAATTTTTTACGAAAGATTCAATTCTAAACTTTTCCTAAAGTGTATAATTGAGTCATGGTAGGTGTTAAGCTTCCTCCGGCTGGTTCCAGTGTAATTCCAAAAGCTTCCGCTTCATTGGTTTGATCTACAGCAAATATTTTATTTGAATTTCCTTCAAAATCGCTCAGTAAACCTATACTTGTTGGCGTAAGCACCGGACTTAATTTTAAGGCCCAAACCTGGTAAACCATTCCTTTTGGGGGTTTTGGTAAACCTGCGGCATCAATATAAGTTGTTTTGGTGTCTTTATTCCAATACACTTTTGCAAACGATGTTGGCGAAACAGCCTGACCGCCAAGGGTAACTCCGGTATTTTTAATATCTCTAACGATCGTTAAACTTTTCTCAGTTTCTTTATTTTGCTGGTCTAAGTAAGCAAACTCTCTTTCAATTTTAGTTTTTTCACTGCCCACAGTTGCGATTGCAGTTTTGGTTTTTGTCAATTCTAAGGTTTGGTATCCAAAACCTAAAAGCAATAAAACTGCAGCGGCCCAGCCCACATATTGTGACATTTTCGAAGCCGGTTTCATTTCGACCACTTTGCCATGTTTCAGTTCTAAACGCGCTTTTATTTTTTCGAAATTGGCTACTGAATGAAAAGGGGCGAAGCTGGACGATAAAGCCACAATCGCTTTTTCGATAGCGATAATTTCCTGATCAACTTCCGGGCTTTTTTTAGCGGCTTCTGCTATTTCTAAATTTTCAGTTTCGGTCAATAAACCGTAAACGTAAAGTTCCAGAATTCCTGATTCTATATATTCTTGTGCTTCCATTATATTTTTAAATAATTACGTAGATCGTTAATACAGTTTCTGTTTTGCGTTTTGATAGTTCCCAATGGCATTGCTAATTCTTCCGAAGCTTCTTGTTGGGTATATCCTTTGAAAAATAACAAATCAATAATTTCAATACATTTAGGTTTTAGTTTTTTTACAAATTCCTGAATCCCAATAGTATCAATTTTATTGATGAGTTTGTTACTGTCATCTAACAGATTTACGAAATTATCTGATGAAAGGTTTTTTTGACTGTTATTAAAATCCTTAGACCTTAATTTATCTATTGAAGTATTGCGGGCAATATTGAGTATCCAAGTGTAAAATCGGCCTTTACTTTCATTATAAGAATCGATATTTTTCCAGATTTTCACAAAAACATCCTGTAAAACATCCTCAGCTTCCTCACGGTTTCTTATCAAAACGTGGATGACCGAAAATAAACTTTTGGAATACATATCGTACAAGTGTGTAAAGGCTCTTTCGTCTTTCTTGTAGATTAAAACTAATAATTCTTCTTGAGTCATAAATTTAAGGATTTAAAAGTGTAAACAAAATTTAATATGTAAAATGGTATTGCTTGAGATAAAGATAATTTATTTTTTTGTGAAAAATAAATATTTATTAAGAGCGTACTACTTTGTAAAATGAGACTTTTAAAAAAAAATGCATTTTTTTTTAAAATTTTTAAAACCAAAATGAATCCAGTTACGTACATGCTATTATAACATAAAATTTGATAGTATCTTAAAATAGCAAAATATTAAAAAATCGAGCTTTTTATCTGTTTATCAGCGGTTTTACCAGCATATGTTGATTGTTTATTTTAACAATTGTTTAAT
The DNA here is from genome assembly GCF_031458035.1 of Flavobacterium aquidurense. Lineage (GTDB taxonomy): Bacteria > Bacteroidota > Bacteroidia > Flavobacteriales > Flavobacteriaceae > Flavobacterium > Flavobacterium aquidurense_C. The sequence continues at coordinate 252,899 of NZ_JAVDXR010000006.1, read as the reverse complement.
GTTGTTTTTTTTGAGTAAAATTCCACGTAAAAAAAATATCATGGAAAATATGAATAAAATCAAAGTGTTAATTGTAGGTATAACAACTGTTCTGTTGTTTTCCAATGTAGATCATGCTAGCTTAAGAAAAGGAAAAGTCATGGTTCAGATTACAGTTTTTCAAATTAATATAGATAATACACAATAGGTATAAAAGATTTCAATATAAGAAATTCAGTATAGCAGTACTTTTCTTATTTACACGCCGATAAATTAATTATGGTTTGATTTGTTTGTATGGGGAGAAGCCTAACGAGTGATTAACGTTAGGCTTCATTTTTTTATTAAATCAGTTTTTGAAAAATAAAGCACGCAAAGACTTTCTATGAAACCGATTTTAACTAATTTTATAAAAAAAATTGAACAATGAACAAAATAGCATTTTTAGTTTGCAGTGCATTCTTTTTAATGGCCTCACAAATGCAGGCTCAAACAAGTAGTAAATCTAAAACAGAAAAAGTCATGGCAAAAGAAACCATTTACCAATTTAAGGTTGAAGATTTAGCAGGGAACACTTTTGATTTTGCCTCACTAAAAGGAAAAAAAGTGATGATTGTCAACACAGCTTCAAAATGTGGTCTAACACCTCAATATAAAGATCTTGAAGCAGTTTATAAAGAGTACAAAGACAAAGGTTTTGTAATTGTTGGTTTTCCGGCAAATAACTTTGCCTCTCAGGAACCGGGAACAAATAAAGAAATCGAAAGTTTTTGCCAATTGAATTATGGCGTAACTTTCCCGATGATGAGCAAAGTATCTGTAAAAGGCGATGATATGTGCGACGTTTACAAATTCTTAACCGAAAAGTCTAAAAACGGTTTACAGGATTCTGAAGTGGAATGGAATTTCCAAAAATACCTAATCAACGAAAAAGGCGAATTGGTAAAAGTCATTAAACCAAAAACATTAGTAACAGAACCAGACGTGATTAATTGGATTAAAAGCTAATTCAAAACAATCCCAACCAAAAAATCCACAATTTGAAATTCAAGTTTGTGGATTTTTTTTTATGTGTACATGTCAGACTGAGCGAAGTCGAAGTCAGGACCGTTAAATCACTTTGCCGTACCTCGACTTCGCTCAGTCTGACAAAATTTTGAATATTAATTATTTCAATATCAATTGCATGAAAACCAAATCAAGCCAATGATCAAACTTGTATCCAACTTCACGAATCGTTCCTGTAACTACAAATCCAAATTTTTCATGAAACGCAATACTTCCCGCGTTATCAGCGTCTATAGCACCAATCATTACGTGATAACCTTGTTCTTTTGCTAAACGAATCAACTCAGTCAATAATTTTGATCCGATTCCTTTTCCAATCACATTATCGACAACATAAACTGAATGCTCGACCGTATATTGATAACCAATTTTTTCACGGAATTGCCCGTAACTTCCAAAACCAACTACTGCACCATCTAAATCGGCAACAACAATAGGCAGGTTTTTATCTTTTTTATCCTCAAACCATTTTGTCTGGACTTCAAGAGTTTGAATTTCATAGTTATAATTTGCGGTTGTATGTATAATCGAATAATTTACAATGTCCAGGATTTTTTGCAAATCGTTTACGGTTGCTGGTCTAAGAGTAAGGCTCATGGTTTAATATTTTTTTTCGCCACGAATTCACGAATTTATATTTAACTAGTGCGAGAATCATTCGTGAATTCGTGGCTATTTTTTAATTATTTTGTGTTTAATTCAGCCAGTAAAGTATCTACTTCCTTCGGATTCCAGGTCAATTCAGTACAAATAACTTTGGCATCGTTGGCGTATTTAAGGGCTAATTTTTTATCTTTAATCTTGTTGTAAAGCCTTGCGATGAGTAAATTTCCATCATACGAATCACTTAATTCTAAGGAATGTTTTACCCAGTAAATAGATTTTTTTAGGCTTTCAACATCTTTAACATGTTTTAAATAAGTTTGTCCGATATCTTTTAGAAAACTAGCATCGTTCCAAACTAATTTCTCTGTATCTGCCAGTGTTACTTTTTTATAAAACTGCCATTTTTCAGTTCTTTCGGCGAGAGTTAAATCGAATTTAAACACCAGAGAATCTGTTTTTTGTAATCGGATTGACTTTGCAACTTCTCTTTGTTTATAGTAATTTACAGTATCTAAATTATCCACCAACGGACGAAGCAATTCGGTTACAATACTTTCCATTTTGCGATCGACACGATTTTGGGAAGACACAGCAACAAACTCTTTCTGATGTTTTAAAACAAATTGAAATTCTCGTGAATTGATATCTGTTACACCATTGGCGATAATGCGCCAGTTATCTTCGCTAATCAATTGGGCATCAGATTGTGTGTTTAGATATATATGCGTTGGAGGAGATAAATCAGTTCTGTCTTTTCCTTTTTTCAAAGTATTCAGGTACGCGAAAAACTTGGTTGAATTACTTGGGTCTGAAAGGAATTCCTTCTCTAAATAAGGCAATTGCATTTTAGAATTCAATGCATTTTTTACTTCATACATGAATTCACCTGTTTTCATTTCGCCTTTTAATGCATATAAAAGTGTTTCGTTTGAATCTAAAAACAAAAAAGTAGGCAATGATTTAGTATTGTATTTATTCTTTAAGGCTATTCCTTCTTCCTTTTCAATATTTTTCCAGATGCATACATAATTTTCCTTTAAAAAATCCATCACATTCGGATCGCTGAAAACTTCTTTCTTCATCAGATTGCAATGCGGACACCAATCGGCGTAAAGCATTATAAAAAGTGGTTTCCCTTCAGTTTTGGCCATTTCCAGCGCTTTTTTATAGGGAGTATCATTAGGAACAAATTGACCTTGTGACTTTACGGTTTGTATCGAAATGCAAAGTAAAAAAAGGTAGATAAAACGCATAAAGAAGAGATTTTATTCAAAATTAACTTTTACAAATATATTTCCTTTTTCTAAAAACAGCCTTAATATCTTGCCAATTTATAAGCAAATCAAAAGTGAAGTTTGTAACTTTGTGATAGCAAAAGAAATTTACAAGTTTAGATTTCTTTAAAAATAATACGCCATAAGAATGATTTACCCCAAAATACCGCTTGCTCAAAGCATTATAGAAATTTGTTCAGCAAAAGGAATTACCAATATTATTATTTCTCCGGGATCTAGAAATGCACCTTTAACGATTGGTTTTGCACAGCATCCTAATTTTACCTGTTATAGCATTGCAGATGAACGATCGGCAGCTTTTTTTGCTCTTGGAATAGCACAGCAAACCAAAAATCCAACAGCAATTGTTTGTACGTCAGGCTCAGCTTTATTAAATTATTATCCGGCTGTAGCCGAAGCATTTTATAGCCAGATTCCATTAATTGTGATTTCTGCAGACCGACCGCAAAGTAAGATAGACATTGGTGATGGACAAACTATTCGTCAGGAAAATGTTTTTCAGAACCACTCTGTTTTCAATGCCAATTTAACCGAAGAAGCTTCTGATGAAAATGATTTGAAAATCAACAAAGCAATCGAAACGGCAATTCTTCAAAAAGGCCCCGTTCATATTAATGCACCATTTGAAGAACCCTTATACGAAACCGTTTCAGAACTTTCTGTACAGCCAAAAATCACACATTCAGAAGAAATTATCGGAACAAAAACTATTGAAAATATAGCCGATTTTGTTTCAATCTGGAATTCAGCCAAGCGCAAGTTAATCATGGTTGGTGTTAACGATGCCAACGCAATAGATCAGGAAATTATCGATAATTTGGCAAAAGATCCATCAGTTGTAGTGTTGACGGAAACGACTTCAAACTTACATCATCCTGATTTTATTAATAGTATTGATACTTTAATTACGCCTTTTGATGATGCTGATTTTAAAGAACTTAATCCAGATATTTTAGTAACTTTTGGAGGAATGATTGTATCTAAACGCATCAAAGCTTTTTTGCGCAAACACAAACCAAAAGAACATTGGCATATTGACACTTTAAGAGCTTACAATACATTCAATGCTTTGACACATCATTTTGTAATGCAGCCAAACAACTTTTTTAAGGAGTTGATGTCAAAAACGGAGCATACAAAAAGTAAATATGCTGAAAAAATTGGCAAAATTTATAATTTCAGAAAAATCAGAAGAAACGAATATTTGAAAAAAATACCTTTTTCAGATTTTAAAGTTTTTGAAAAAGTAATTGATTCATTACCAAAAAACAGCCAATTGCAAATCAGCAATAGTTCGGCCATTCGATATGCGCAATTAATTCATATCGATCCGTCGATTGAAGTTTTTTGTAATCGTGGTACAAGCGGAATTGACGGAAGCACATCTACAGCGATTGGAGCATCTGTTGGGAGTCAAAAGCAAAATATTTTCGTAACTGGTGATATCAGTTTTTTATATGACAGTAATGCTTTGTGGAATGCCTACATCCCAAAAAACTTCAAAATCATTTTGATTAATAATGGAGGAGGAGGAATCTTCAGAATCTTACCTGGACATGAGGAAAAACCTGTTTTTAATACCTATTTTGAAACCTCTCATCATTTAACCGCTGAACATTTGGCAAAGATGTATCAGTTTAATTATTTGAAAGCTTCTGATACAGAATCTTTAGAAAAAGGAATTACAGCATTGTATTCCCAAAATGATACTCCGGCAATTCTTGAAATATTTACACCAACAACTGAAAATGATGTTGTTTTAAAGCAATATTTTAAAGAGCTAGTATAAAAGTAGGTTAAATACTGTTAAAATTTACATATTAGCTGAATTAAATTTTAATTTTGGAACCATAATTATAACCAATTTTAAAACTTATGAGCACAAGAGAAGAATTAATTAAGAAGTACGCAGAGGATTTAAAAGAGAAATGTGGTGTAAATCCAGATATGGATTTGCTGACCAAAGTTACAATTGGCTGCGGGCCTTCAATTTATGATGCAGATGCATCTATTGTTGCAGGTTCTCAACAATCTGAATTGCTTACGGTTAGAAATAGTTTCTTAATCAAGAAATTAGGATTAGCAGACAGTCCCGCTTTAGACGAAGGAATCGATGCCGTTTTAGAAAAATATGGCAAATCTAACAGAAATAAATTTAGAGCAGTAGTTTATTATCTGTTGACTTTACACTTTAAAAAGGAAAGTGTTTACCAATAAAATTTAAAAGAAAAGCGCCATTTAGGCGCTTTTTTATTGTTTTGATTTCTATCTAATCGGATTTGGAAAAACCGGAATACTTGCATGTCCTAAAGCATCTACTGTCTGCACTGCAAAGAAATAATTGTCTTTAGAATATGGGATTTCGATCTTTGTATCTTTCACAAAAAAAGTTTTTTCCCAATGTGATGATGATGTTTCTCTCATCAAAATTTGATAACCAAATTGAGGTTTATCATCCGGAGCACTCCAAATTAAAGTAGACGAATTCGAAAGGTTTTTAACTTCAATTCCAACATTCAATGGAGCTTTTGGAGACCATGCCAAATTTGCCAAAACGGCTAAATTGGCACAGGTATTTTTTCTCAGATAATCAAAATCCATAAATTCAGGTAAATCTCCGAATTTCGTATTGTTTTCCGTTCTTAAATCCTGATGCTGATGATCAAAATTTTCGTTCATTTCGCAAAAACGTACCGCTGTAAATCCGTTTTGGCTAAAAGGAGTATGATCTCCGCCACGTAAAAAACGATCATTTCGATACACTAATTTTACACTTAACTGATCTACATATTGTTCCGTTACGGTTTTGATATAACGTGCCAATAATCTTGAAGGGCTGTCATTATCACGACTGGTTGATTTACGCATTTTGGCTTCATCTTCCGTTTCTAAAAACGGAATAGTTTCGCTAAAAACTCTTACCTGCGTATTGTCTCTTAAATTTGTTCCGCTGGATAAACTGTTGCCAATCATGTCGTTATTAAGCATGGCAAGGATATTCCAATTATTTTCTTTTGCAAATTCGGCCAAATGTCTTGCGCCGTAAAGTCCTTGTTCTTCTCCGGTAACGGCAACAAAAATAATGGTGGCCGAAAATGATCTTTTACTCAAGACTTTTGCAAGTTCCATTATGGCCGCAACACCAGAACCATCGTCATTGGCTCCCGGAGCATCAGATTTTACATTCATGACATCAGAAACACGCGAATCCAGATGGCCGCTGATGATAAGTACACGATTATCGTTAGGGTCAGTTCCTTTTAAAGTAGCCATCACATTTCCAAGCTGACTATCCACTTTAATTCTTTTTCCGTCGGCTTTAACCGTAAAATAATCAATTGTTGAAGTCAGTCTTCCGCCAGATTCCAACGCATATTTATCAAATTCAGATTTTACCCATTGTTGTGCAGCGCCAATTCCTTTTGTTTTGCTTTTAGTGTCGCTCAGCGTATGTCTGGTACCAAACGTAACCAGTTTTCGAACCGTTGCTTCGAGGTTTTCGGCTTTAACTTCTGAAATCATTTTCTTAATTTCAGGATCTTCCGCAACCTGCGAAATACCTATTTGAGAAAAAATCAGAAAGGCAAAAACGAAATAGAAAGTAGTTTTTTTCATTGATTTGGAGTTAGTTTGCATTCTCAAATTTAATTAAAAAGCACAAGCGATAATAAGGTAACTGTTTCTTTTTTTATCCGAACATTTTTCGGTTTCCCATTTCCAAACTTCGTACATTTGCAGCTTAGAAACTTAGTTGCTTATCAGCTTAGAACCTTAAGAATATGATTGAAATAGGAAAATACAATACACTTACCATATTACGCGATACCAAAGTTGGATTATTTTTAGGAAATCCTGAAAAAGATCCTGAAGGAATTCACGATATATTATTACCAAATAAATACGTTCCAAACGAATTTGAAATAGGCGAGGAACTTATCGTTTTTGTTTATTTAGACCACGAGCAACGTCCTGTTGCTACTACACTTGAACCTTATATTTTATTGAATGAATTTTCACTGTTAAGAGTTAATTACACCAATCAGGTGGGAGCTTTTATGGATTGGGGAATGGAAAAAGATATTCTGGTTCCGTTTAAAGAGCAAGCACGCCCAATGGAAAAAGGGAAGCGTTATTTGGTTTACCTTTATATGGATGAAAAAACCAATCGTTTGGTGGCTTCAAGTAAATTGAACCAATTTTTATCAAATGATCAGCTTACAGTTGAAAAAGGAGAAGAAGTCGATTTGATAGTTTCTCATATTACCGAGTTAGGTATCAATGTAATTATTAACGAAAGACACAAAGGATTGCTTTATAAAGATGAAGTTTATGATGACGCGATCAGAACTGGAGACAGAATGACTGGCTATATCAAGAATATTCGTCCTGATAATAAAATTGATGTAGCTTTGCAAGTGCAAGGTTATCAAAGTATTGAACCAAATTCTGAAAAGATTTTAGATGAATTAAGAGCTAATCGCGGTTTTTTAAGATTAAATGACGCTTCACATCCCGAGGATATTAAAACCGTGTTGAAAATGAGTAAAAAGACCTTTAAAAAAGCAATTGGAGCTTTATATAAAGACAAACTTATTGAGATAAAAGATGATGGAATTTATTTGGTAAAGGAAAATTAAATTCCAAATAAAATTCCAAATTCCAACTTGAGAATCTCTAATTTGGAATTTGGGATTTAAAAAATTGGGATTTATTATACAAGAAAGGCTGCTCATTACAAGCAGCCTTTCTCTTTTTATTCAGTTTTAAAAAAAATTGTAATTAAAAAAAAACAGAAATAAAATTATTCGAATCCATTAATAGAATAACAACTTTATGAATTTTAGGAGTTACTCTGTTATCTGGTATGTCTTTAAATAATCGATGCGCTCGTCTTAAAATCAAAAAATCAATTTCACGGCTAATCCATTTGGTTTGATAGAATAACTTATAGAAAGTTTTAGTCAGTATTTTTCTTCTTTTTCGTAATCAATTCTTATACTGGTTACTTAAACAATTCTAGCCTTTAACCTTAGGTGTTACTATCTCCTTTTAGAAGTCTTGACAAATGCATAAATCATTTGCTCATTAATCATAGGTTTACTACTTAAAACCCTAAAAATATGAGCGACAAATTTTTTAATTTTTCTCAAAAAAAGTCATTTTTTAGGTTAATAAATCAGTGAAAGAAAATCAATCTTAAATCAATGAAATTAAATGTATCTCATTGATTTCTAGGCTGTAAAATTACTTAAATATTTTTAAAAACCAATGTTAAATAATGTTATTTTTTGTGAGTAAATATCAATTGTGCTATTCGAAAGTTATTTTAGCGCAGACTAAAGCCGATTTGAGTAGGTAAAAATGTAAAAATGCTTTATTTTTACGCTATAATTATTAAAATTAAACAAATAGAAATGGATTGGATAACTGCCAGAGAATTTGAAGATATAACTTATAAAAAATGTAACGGAGTTGCAAGAATAGCGTTTAACAGACCAAATGTGAGAAACGCTTTCCGTCCAAAAACAACTTCAGAATTATACCAGGCTTTTTACGATGCACAAGAAGATACTTCGATAGGAGTAGTGTTGCTTTCTGCAGAAGGACCGTCAACCAAAGATGGTGTTTACTCTTTTTGCAGTGGTGGCGATCAAAATGCACGCGGACATCAGGGGTATGTAGGTGAAGATGGACAGCATCGTTTAAATATTCTTGAAGTACAGCGTCTAATTCGTTTTATGCCAAAAGTAGTTATAGCCGTTGTTCCGGGTTGGGCAGTTGGTGGCGGACATAGTTTGCATGTAGTTTGCGATATGACTTTGGCAAGTAAAGAACATGCTATTTTCAAACAAACAGATGCGGATGTTACCAGTTTTGATGGTGGTTATGGCTCTGCTTATTTGGCAAAAATGGTAGGTCAGAAAAAAGCACGTGAAATTTTCTTTCTAGGAAGAAACTATTCAGCTCAGGAAGCAATGGACATGGGAATGGTAAATGCCGTAATTCCGCATGATGAACTTGAAGCTACTGCTTATGAATGGGCACAGGAAATCCTTCAAAAATCACCAACTTCTATAAAAATGCTAAAATTCGCCATGAACCTAACAGATGACGGAATGGTTGGACAACAGGTTTTTGCTGGTGAAGCAACTCGTTTGGCATACATGACCGAAGAAGCGAAAGAAGGAAGAAATGCATTCTTAGAAAAAAGAAAACCAAATTTCGGAGAAAATAAATGGTTGCCATAAAAAGTTAAAAATTGTTTCAAGTTTCAGGTTTCAGGTTACGAAATCCAACACTTGAAACTTGAAACATGAAACTAAAAAAACAAAATAAACAAAATAGAAAGAATGAAACATTGGATTGAAGCCGCCAGATTGCGCACCTTGCCTTTATCAGTTTCCGGAATTATAGTAGGAAGTATATACGCCTTATCAAACCCAACTGAAACCATCAATACACCAACAGAAGTTTTTAGCTGGAAAATTTTTGGTTTTGCACTTTTAACAACTCTTGGGTTGCAGGTTTTATCCAATTTTGCAAATGATTATGGAGACGGTGTAAAAGGAACAGACAATGAAGATCGCGTTGGTCCACAACGTGCAATTCAAAGCGGTGTTATTACGCCTCAGGCAATGAAGAAGGCGATAATTATAACTTCGGCATTAACATTATTATCTGCTATAATCCTGATATATTTTGCTTTTGGTGAATCTAATTTTGGATATTCAATCTTCTTTTTATTATTAGGAATCGCAGCAATTTTTTCTGCAATTCGTTATACAGTTGGAAATTCAGCTTACGGATATAGAGGTTTTGGAGATCTTTTTGTTTTTATTTTCTTCGGATTAGTGAGCACCTTAGGCGTTAACTTTTTATATTCAAAAGAAGTTGATCCGCTTTTAATTTTACCGGCAATTTCGATCGGATTATTGAGCGTAGGTGTCTTAAACCTGAACAATATGCGTGACGAAGCATCAGACAGAAAATCTGGAAAAAACACAATTGTTGTTCAGATTGGTGGCGCAAAAGCTAAAATTTATCACTTCACATTAATCATTACAGCAATGATTTTAGTGGTGGTTTTTGCCATTTTGAGCAATTATAATTTCGATCAATACCTATTTCTATTAGCTTACATCCCTTTAACAAAACATTTAATTACCGTTTATAAAAACCAAGATCCTAAGCTTTTAGATCCCGAATTAAAAAAAGTGGCACTAAGCACATTCTTGCTTTCAATACTATTGACAGTATGTATGATTTCCTTGATTTCAGATATCATTGTTAATCTTTTCTTAGGGGGAAGATAAAATAAAGTTCAACTTTAAATTTCGATAAAAATGAAAATTACATTCTACGGACACGCTTCTTTAGGTATTGAAGTTGGAGGAAAACATATTATTGTTGATCCTTTTATTACAGGAAATCCAGCAGCTGCGGCAATTGATATCAACACTTTGAAAGCTGACTATATTTTGCTTACACATGCGCACAGCGACCACGTTCTTGACGTTGAAGCCATTGCAAATCGTACTAATGCAGTCATTGTTTCTAACGCAGAAATTGCGAGTCATTACGCTAAATTAGGATTTAATTCGCATCCTATGAATCATGGTGGTAGCTGGAAATTCGATTTCGGAAAGGTAAAATATGTAAACGCAATTCACTCAAGTTCTTTCCCTGACGGAAGTTATGGAGGAAATCCCGGAGGTTTTGTAATTGAAGGCGAACATAAAAATATTTACATTACTGGCGATACAGCGCTTACAATGGACATGAAACTCATTCCGATGCGAACAAAATTAGATTTAGCTATTCTGCCAATCGGAAATAATTTTACGATGGACGTTGAAGATGCTATTATCGCGTCAGATTTTGTAGAATGCGATAAAATCTTAGGTTATCATTTTGATACTTTTGGTTACATCGAAATCAATCACGAAGAATCAATCCGTAAATTTTTCGATAAAGGAAAAGATTTAATGCTTCTCGAAATTGGAGAGTCAATTGAATTGTAATAATTTCCGGGAGCTAATCCCGCTATCCGCTATATCTTTTATGCCGAACACCGGCACAAAAGGATATCGCTGCTATCGGGGCTAGGGGACTTGGTTTCAAAAGAAATTATTTTGGCATAATTTATGTCATTTCGACGGAGGAGAAATTGCATTTAGTATTCCGCAGCGATGCGCGCTCAACTTTATGTGATTTCTCCTCCGTCGAAATGACAAATCTGACGTTTAAAAATTATTTTTATTATAGAATAATAGTTTAATTCCTAACTAAAAACTTATTATAAGAAATATGAATTTCAAAAAAATTGCCCTATTCTTTTTAATCACAGTTTCATACAACGCTTTCGCTCAAAAAGATGGATATTGGGACAAAGAACGTGCCACCACTAAAGAAATTATCGTTTCAGCTCGTGACAGAATTGTTCTTAAAACAGAAGATCTTCCTGTTGGAACCACAGAAATCGTTTACCGAATTACACTTTTAGACGAAAATCAGCAAATGACAAACAGTCTGATTTCAGTACTGAAATCAATTCCAGATCCAACCGGAATTAGTCAGGGATCTGCCGGAGCAGTTTTTTTAATGTCCAAAATTTCCGGTGATGATACCTGTACTTACGCTCTTTTTACTTCAAACGAAGATGCAAAAAAATACGTCGATGATGGAAAAACTGACAAATCATGTTATGCTCAGCCAGATGAAATAAGTAAAGATGCAAAAAGATTATCATTAGATAAATCATCTTGTTTAGCGCAAAATATTAGCACAATTTATTTCGGTTTCCATAGTAAAAACTGGCTTTTAAATCAAAAAATAGTCTTAGAAGTAGTACCATGGGTAGATACAAAACTAAACCGTGGTTGGAATCAGGACAATAAAAACGAAATTATCAGCTTATGCAAAACATCAACAATGGCACAAAAAATGGCCAATTCTGATGATTTTTGCGTTTGTATTTTAGATAAAATCATTAAACAATATCGTTACACCGAATTCCAAAAATTACTGCCAATTGAAAAAAACAAAGTCTATAAAGATTTCGGAAATGCGTGTTATAAAGACAGCGATATTTCAAAAAACGTGTACAACGATTTAAGAACACAAGCTGCAGCATTAATAAAATCTCAAAAATACAACGAAGCAATTCCAAAATTGAATACTATAATTAATGATGGAAAAGCAATCGCACTTGATTATAGTTCAATTGGTTACTGTTATATTTTGACAAAACAGTACGCAAAAGCCATTAAATTCTTAAAAGAAGGCGAAAAACTAGACGATACAGAATTGCAAATAAAATTAAATCTGGCACACGTTTATTTGTTAAGCGATGATTACAGCGCAGCAAAACCAATTTACAAAAAGTATCAAACTCAAAACGTAACCGACAGCCTGAGTTGGACAGACAAAACAAAACTTGATTTCTCGAATTTCAAAAAAGCAGGTTTACCATCTAAAGACTTCGATAAAGTTTTAAATCTTTATAATTAAGTGGTTTTCACCATATAAGTGATATAAGTTCATTTAAATTTTATTGCGTTTAAAATGGATTAGTAAGTAATATAAATCTATTTCAAATTGTGGTTAAAAATACCGTGCTTATATTTTCTTAGTAATTTTTATATATCAAGCACAACACTTAAATTACCTTACATCACTTATATGGTGAAAAAACAATAAAATGAAAGCAACTTACCATAAATACATGCTCGATTTCAAACGCCCTTCCGGAACTTCCAGAGGCGTTATGACCGAAAAAGAAACCTGGTTTATCATTCTAGAAGAAAATGGTAAAAAGGGAGTCGGCGAGTGTGGAATCCTGCGTGGTTTAAGTGCAGACGACCGTGATGATTATGAAGAGAAAATAAACTGGGCGTGCCAAAATATTCATTTAGGAGAAAGAGCACTTTGGGAAGCCTTACTAGAATTCCCTTCTATTCAATTCGGAATCGAAATGGCTTTTTTATCCCTGAAAAGTGAAAATCCATATCTATTGTTTCCTTCAGATTTTACCAATAATACAGAGTCGATCGTCATAAATGGTTTAGTTTGGATGGGCGAACCCTCATTTATGAAAGAGCAAATTGAAGAAAAATTAGCTCAGGGGTTCAATTGCATAAAACTAAAAATTGGAGCAATTGATTTTCAAAAAGAACTTGAATTATTGCAATTTATCAGAAGTCATTTTTCGGCAGAACAAATAGAAATCCGAGTAGATGCCAATGGAGCTTTTACTTTAAATGAAGCTTTAGATAAATTGAATCAATTAAAAGTATTTCAATTACATAGTATTGAGCAGCCAATTAAAAAAGGTAATACTCAAGCAATGGCAGATTTATGTGAAAGTACTCCTTTTCCTATCGCTTTAGATGAAGAATTAATTGGTGTGTTTTCATTGAAAGAAAAAGAAGCATTATTGCAAAAAATCAGACCACAATATATTATTCTGAAACCAAGTTTTGTTGGTGGTTTTCGAGGAACACAAGAATGGATTGATTTAGCTGAGAAATATAATATCGGCTGGTGGATTACTTCGGCGTTAGAAAGCAACATTGGACTTAATGCCATTGCACAATGGACATTTCTATTAAATTCAAAAATGCCACAAGGCTTAGGAACCGGAGCACTTTACACCAATAATTTTGATTCCCCTCTTGAAGTTTCAGAAGGACAATTATGGTACAATAATACTAAAAACTGGGATTCTTCATTTTTAGATAAAGTCTAAACATCAAAGCCAGTTAATCGTTACGAAATAAGAGAAAAAACCTCTGTCCCTTTGCAACTTTGAACCTTTGAACCTCTTTTCTCACTCTTTCCCTCCAAGTAATCCTGCTTGCCAGTCTCTTAGTTCCTGCCATTTACCCTGATAGGCAAATAATGCCTGTTTTGCCCAAGTACTCGGATTATGCATTGCATAGTTTTCTCCTCCCGCATCCAGAATTGCCTGTAATTTTTCAGTTGATGCTTCAGATAAATCATACCAGGTTGTAATTCCGGCTGCGTTGAACAGTGCTTCAATCTTTGGCCCAATTCCTTCTACAATTTTAAGATCATTATCTTTAATTTTCTTACCAAGTACTGATTTTGCTAATTTTTCATCAAATAAATATTTAGCTGTAGCAGTTAGAGAAGTTTTCTTTTTTGCTGTTTTGGTTTTCTTCGATGCTAAATCAGCCTCCAAAGATGAAATGCGGGCCGTCAAACTTTTTGTATGTGTTTTGCAGGCGTCTAAATCTGATTGTAATGACGCAACAAGTAAACCTTCTGCCTTTCCTGAGCTTCTTTTCCCCAGAAAATAACCTAGAATTCCGAAGATTAAGCCGGCAGCAACGGGTATTATAAAACACGATATATCCATCTTCAATATTTTTTAAATAATTATTCAAATTCTGTTATACATCCGGATTCTACTCAAATTTAACAAAAAAATAAATACATAATAACTGACAATCAGTTATTTAAATGTTAATATTAATGGTTTTAAAATATTATTATAAGCTTTACTGAATGTCTATTTGGTATTCCTGATTTCAGGACTGAAGTAAATTGAGTAACTTGCAATAAAAATTAATTCACATTAAAATGGTAGAAATTGAAAGAAAGTTTCTTGTAAAATCAAATGATTTTAAAGAACAGGCTTTTGCCAAAAATCCAATTGCGCAAGGTTACTTAAGTTCTCTTCCTGAGCGAACTGTGCGCGTTAGAATTAAGGGAAAAAAAGGCTTTCTGACTATTAAAGGAATTGGTCATCAGGGTGGTATGACCAGATTTGAATGGGAAAATGAAATCCCGCTTGATGAAGCGCAGGAATTGCTGAAATTGTGCGAAAAAGGTAAAATTGAGAAAACACGTTATGAAGTAAAAATCGCTAACCATGTTTTTGAAGTGGATGAATTTTATGGTGAAAATGAAGGTTTGGTAATGGCTGAAGTTGAATTGGAGTCGGAATCTGAATCTTTTGAAAAACCGGATTGGCTGGGAGAAGAAGTGACAAATGATGAACGATACTACAATGCATATTTAAGCAAAAAGCCTTTTAAAACCTGGGAAAAATAAAAACAGATGACACAATATGATTTGATAATTATTGGTGGCGGCCCAATTGGTTTAGCTTGCGCAATTGAAGCTCAAAAGAAAAACTTAAGATATTTAATTATTGAAAAAGGTGCAATTGTCAATAGTATTTTCAATTATCCATTGTACATGACTTTTTTCTCGACAGCTGAAAGATTAGAAATTGGAGATATTCCGTTTAATTGTCTTGCACCAAAACCAGGACGTCAGGAAGCTTTAGAATATTACAGAAACATTCATCGCTATTTTAATTTTGAAATTCATTTATTTGAAAAAGTTATTAGCGTTGAAAAACAAGAAAATTTACTTTTCAAGATTACATCCGATAAAAATTGGTACGAATCCAAAAATGTGGTTATTGCCACTGGTTTCTATGATATTCCAATTGAAATGAATGTAAAAGGTGAGAACTTACCAAAAGTACGCCATTATTATAAAGAAGCACACGAATATGCTTTTAGAAATATTTTAGTCGTTGGTGCTAATAATTCCTCCGTTGATGCAGCTTTGGAATGTTGGCGAAAAGGAGCAAATGTTACAATGGTGATTCGTAAAAATGAAATCAATAATCGTGTAAAATATTGGGTAAAACCAGATATTGAAAACAGAATCGCAGAAGGAAGTATTAAAGCATACTTTGAATCCAATATTACAGAGATTCGAGAAAATGAAGTTGAAATTGAAACGCCAAACGGAAAAGTAACAATTGAAAATGATTTCGTTTTAGCATTAACCGGATATAAACCAGATTTAAGTTTTCTTGAAAATATGGGTATTGAACTCTCTAATGATGAATTAAAAATTCCAATTTACAATCCTGAAACCATGGAAACAAACGTTGAAGGATTATTTTTGGCAGGAGTGGTTTGTGGCGGAATGCAAACGCATAAATGGTTCATCGAAAACTCCCGTGTTCATGCTAATATGATCGTAGATTGTATTACATCGAAGTAAAAAAGTTTGCCACTAATTACACTAATTTTCACGAATTTTTGTTGTCAGTTCGAGCGAAGTCGAGAACACTCATAAGCATCTCGACTCCGCTCGATGTGACATCTTATAGTAATTAAGAACTACATGAAAGCATAGAACAACCTACTTTTGAACGTGCCCATTCTGGTCGTTTTGCAAACCATTTTTCAGATTCCGGTTGTTCATCGTATGGTTTTTGCAGTAATACATATAACTCATTTATTAGAGAATAATCACCTTTGTCTGCCTCGTCAATAGCCAGTTGTGACATATAATTTCGCAACACATATTTGGGATTAATCTGATTCATTTTTTCAGAACGATCTTTATCTGAAAGGTCTTCCTGATTTAATCTTTGAATATATAAAGCGAACCATTTCTTCCAGGAATCTAAAATATCACCGGTAATTTCTTCCGGCAAATAGAAGGAATCCTGAATTTTTTCAATAGCCGTTTTAGCAGAATCACTCTTAATAATTTTGCTTAAATTTCTAAAAAAGATTGTCATATCTGTTTCTGACAATTGCAAAGCAGCTTCTAAATCAACTATTAATTTATTGTCAGTTTCAGTTGAAGTAAATATCCCTATTTTACTTAAAAACATTGTTTTATGATCAGATTCAAAATTATTTATAAAGGATTCTAAAATCTTTTCTAACGGTTCTGCTTCATTAATTAAAGGATAAAGCGCATTAGCTAATTGGTACAAATTCCACTGCGCAATTTGGGGCTGATTTCCAAAACGGTATCGTCTATATTGGCTGTCTGTTGTATTTGGTGTCCAGTTCGGATCATAATTTTCCAACCAACCATACGGTCCGTAATCGATCGTGATTCCATGAATTGACATATTATCGGTATTCATAACACCATGCACAAAACCAACACGCTGCCAATGCAAAATCATTTCGCGAGTAGTATCCGCAACCGTCTTAAAAAACTGCAAATATTGTTCTTTGGGTTGGCCTTTAATTTCAGGGAAATAATGTTTAATATTATATTCTACAAACTCTTTTAAATTTTTAAGTTCATTTCTGGCAGTAAGCATTTCAAAACTTCCAAAACGTATGAATGAAGGGGCAACTCTACATACAATAGCGCCCTTTTCGTATGCAGGATTTCCATTGTATAAAATATCACGTAAAACTTCGTCACCAGATAACATTAAAGAAAGCGATCGGGTGGTAGGAACGCCTAAATAATGCATGGCTTCAGCACATAAATATTCTCGAATTGAAGAACGCAAAACCGCCAAACCATCAGCAGTTCTCGAATAAGGAGTTTTTCCTGCACCCTTTAACTGCAAGGTAAAAAAGTCATTATTATGTTCGACTTCAGTTAAGTTTATGGCACGGCCGTCACCTAATTGTCCGGCCCAATTTCCGAATTGATGTCCTGCATAACACATGGCGTAAGGTCGCGTATCGGGAAGAATTTCTTTCCCGGAAAAAGCATTCAAAAACAATTCCGACTGAATTTCATCAGCTGTAATTCCGACCAACTCAGCGACTTCTGCAGAAGCGTGAATTAGTTTAGGATTGGAAGGTTTTGTAGGATTTACATATGAAAACAATGCATTTTTAACCTGACGAACTTCATTGGTTTGATCGGGATCTGCAGGCAACTCGGCTGTAAATCGATTATTTATTTTGAGATTTTTCATTTGAAATTTACTTTATTTTTGCTACTGCTTAAGTAGATTAAAAAAATAGGCTATTCTAAAATATAGCCACGAATGCACGAATGATTGCGTATAAATTTTTCAATAAATTCGTGAATTCGTGGCGAAAATATTTATAAATTATAATCTATAAGAACTTTTACTATGTGACAGAATTTTTTAATTATCCAACCAATCTATCGGCATACATTTTTTTCAATTTCTGTACTTTCGGATCGATTACGATTTGGCAATAACGGGCATCCTGATTGTTGTTGTAATAGTTTTGATGGTCTTCTTCGGCTTCGTAAAACACTTCAAAGGCTGTTAATTCTGTTACAATCGGTTCTTCATAAAAAGGTTTTACTTCTTCAAAAACCTGTTCCGCTATTGCTTTTTGTTCTGCATCGTGATATAAAACAATAGAACGATATTGTGTACCCACATCTGCTCCCTGACGATTTAAAGTTGTGGGATCGTGACTGGTCATGAAAATAAAAATTAAATCATGATATGAAATTATGTCAGGGTTGAAAGTGACTTGTATGACTTCGGCGTGACCGGTTCTGCCAGTACAAACTTCCCGATACGGCGGATTCTTAATGAAACCTCCTGAATAGCCTGATTTTAAAGATTCTACTCCTTTTAAACGCTGAATTACAGCTTCAATACACCAAAAACATCCACCACCAAAAGTGGCTACTGATAAATTTCCCATACAATAGTATTGTTATAGTTTTAATGCCTATTAATCCTATAGAATATTATGATAAATTATCAAAAAAATGACCGTTTAGTTAAACAAACTAATTAGTCTTCTATTATTTGAAGTTTGTAATTGACAAATTCGCAATTTTACAAAAAAGCTTTTATATTTGCATCAAACTCAGGCACACTAATGAATAGCAAAAATAGTACCATCACTTTAGAAACATATTTTCAGGATTTTAGGAAAAATATTGTTGGCGTAGATCAGGAATTTACTTCTCCATATGGCAAAAAACAAATCATTTATACAGATTGGACTGCCAGCGGACGTTTATATCGTCCTATAGAAGATAAATTACTGAATGAATTCGGGCCTTTTGTGGCTAATACACATACTGAAACAACTGTGTCAGGTACTGCCATGACAAAAGCCTATCATCATGCCAGACATATTATTAAGCGTCATGCCAATGCAAATCAGGACGATGTTTTGATTACAGATGGTACTGGAATGACAGGTGTTATCAATAAATTTCAAAGAATTTTAGGTTTGAAAATCCCTGAAAATTTGAAAAACTTTACAACAGTTCCTGCAGAAAAAAAACCAGTTGTTTTTATTTCACATATGGAGCATCACTCTAATCAAACATCTTGGTTAGAGACAATTGCAGATGTTGAAATTATTCCATCTTGCGAAAAGGGACTTTTTAGTTTAGATAATTTGGAAGTTTTATTAGAAAAATACGCTGACAGAACTATTAAAATTGCTTCGATAACTTCATGTTCGAATGTGACGGGTTTAAAAACTCCTTTTCATGAAGCAGCTAAATTAATGCACCAGCATAATGGAGTTTGTTTTGTAGATTTTGCCTGTTCAGGACCTTATGTTGCAATTGACATGCATCCTGCTGATCCTGAAGCTTATTTAGACGCTATTTTCTTTTCACCACATAAATTTTTGGGTGGGCCTGGAACTTCTGGTGTTTTAATTTTTAATAAAAAATTATACAATAATATGATTCCGGATTGTCCTGGCGGCGGAACTGTAAGCTGGACAAATCCTTGGGGAGAACACAAATATATTGACAATATTGAGGATCGCGAAGATGGCGGAACTCCAGGTTTCCTGCAGGTTATTAAAACTGCTTTGGCAATTGAGCTGAAGGAAGAAATGGGAATTGAAAACATTTTACAGCGTGAGCATGAAATTGTTGATTATGTTTTTGAGACTTTAGAGCCAGTTGAAAATATTAAAATTTTAGCAGGACAACATAAAAACCGCTTAGGGGTTGTTTCATTTTTTATCGAAAACCTCCATTTTAATTTGGGTGTGAAATTATTGAATGACAAATTCGGAATTCAGACGCGTGGAGGATGCAGTTGTGCCGGAACTTACGGGCACTTTTTATTACATGTTGATCAGGAAACTTCTAATAAATTGGTTAATGAAATTACAATTGGTGATTTGATCAAAAAACCGGGATGGATTAGAATGTCGATTCATCCAACAACGACAGATGAAGAAATTGCTTTTGTTTGTGAAAGTATTAAAGACTTAGCTAAAAACCATGAAAAATGGGCTTTAGATTATGCTTATAATAATAAAACCAATGAATTTGTTCATAAGAATGCTACTTCATTTGAAGATGAATTGGTTGCCGGCTGGTTTAAATCTTAATGTTGGATTTTTTAACCACAAAGTGCACTAAGGTTTTTTTATATAGCTGATGAATATAAAACACAAAGGTCACAAAGCTGTTGCAACAATAGATTTTATAAAATATGACCCCGATAAGTTTTTAACGCTTATCGGGGTTTATAATTCTAGTTTCTTGCTTCTTGCTTCTTTTGAAAACTAAACTTCTAATTTAGCCCCGATAGAGCCGGTATCCTTTGAGAGGAACGAACAAAGATATAGGCGAAAGCGGGAGGAATGGTTTTGAAAAACCTGATTGATTTGCTCCTAAAAAATCTAAAGCTACATAATAAGACGAACTCCGCCAAGATCTGAAACTCTGTAGGAGAATTTATTTCCGGGCGAACCTATAAACATGAAGTTTTTTGGAATCTTCCATTTTTGAGAAAGTTCATCGATAATTTCGGGTCCGAAAACACCTTGGATTTCAAGAAATTCGATATCAATATCATCGTAAGCCCGATCCAAAACTTCTAAATCTCTTTTTAAATCTTCATTATCTAAACTGTCATTTTTGACGTGAACAATTTTAAGCTTTTTTGTAGTTTCGTTATTTTCAACATATTGCAAAACTTTATTTAGAATAGCAATATCATCGCCTTTAGTAAAAAACACAAATTCCTGAGCATTTATTTTTGTGCTTAAATTTTGCAAATATCGATTGCTGACAATTACCATACGACGTAAGGGCTCGTAAAAATATTCTAGTCCGGCAATTAAAACTTTAATTAAGAAAACACGATTGAGCATAACTCCGACAAAGAGTAACGCGGGGATCATGTACTGTATGAAAGTGTAAAAGGAGTTAATGTTTAATTTCATATTTCCTAAAAACGCAGCAATAATAAAGGAAACTGCTATAACGACAATAAGGCCATGTGCACGCTCAGGTCTTGGTAGTTTACTTCGTTTGTATTTGAGCAATAAATTGCCAATTCCGAATAGCGCCATTACTGCTAAAAATGAAAATGTATAGACACCTGCAAGCGACTCCAGATGCCCTTTGGTTACAAATAAAACGGATATACAAAGCACTAAAAAGCTGATAACAATGCGATAATGCGAGCCCCTTTTATTTTGTTTCAGGAAATAATTTGGTAGAATACGGTCTAAAGTCATTCGGTTTAACAATCCGGAAACACCTACAAACGAGGTTAATACCGCTCCGCATAAAACTAAAACAGCATCGATAGAAATCAGCCAGGCCAACCAGGAACCTCCCGTCGTCTGACCTAAATAGGCGAGAAGCGATTCTTTGTTTTCTCCAACCTCGGCAAGTGGAATTACGCTGATTAATAAAATGGCAATTACAGGATTGAAAAAACTAACAATTGCCCACATGTTACGCAATGTTTTTGGAAAAATACCTTGTTTCTGTTCTTCAACAAAATTGGCTGAGCTTTCAAATCCTGAAATTCCGAGCATGGCTGCGGAAAATCCGAGGAAAAGTGCTGTTTTAATATTTGAATATGCAATGGGCATTTCCCAATTGAGATGGAAAGTTTCCAGACCATGATTCATAATAAACCAAAGCGAGGCCAAAACAAGCAAGCTCAGGGTTGCAAGATGCGTTATAAAAATAATTACAGCCACAAATGCTGATTCGCCTATGCCTAAAATTGCAAGTCCGGTAAATAAAACTAAAACGATAACTGTCGCAATGGTAACATTTAATCCTTCAAAAATTCCATGTAAATAATGCATGCCTTCAGAAGCCGAAATAACTGCTGTTGCCATATAGGACAAAACAGTTAATGTTGCGGCTATGGAGGCAAGCCGTTTGGTTGAAGTATTTAACAAAACATTATAAGCTCCTCCATTTAAAGGAATTGCACCAACAACTTCGCCATAAATTCGTCTGAATAAAAATAAAACGACAGCCACAATTAATAAAGAAATCCAGGCGTATTGCCCCGCATATAAAATAGTAAGAGCCGAAACATATAAACATGAAGAACTAATATCGTTTCCGCAAATTGCTGTTGCCTGTAATTGATTTAATTTTTTATGTAGAATTTCTTTCATAAGTATTGAAAATTAAAACGATTAATTCAATATTAAAAGCAACTAAAATAAAATCTAACTAAGGCAGATAGTATAGAAAGGCGGATATATTTAATTAATCAGAAATTTTGAATCTTCAATTTATGAAAATTATTTTGAATCCTGAAATTTTTTAAGTGACAATAGGGCTTGCTGTTTGATTTTGTTTTGAAAAAAACCTGTCCAGCCAAGGACATATCCAGTAATTCCGAAAGCTTGTTTCGACCATTTCCAGACATCAAAATTATCAGTATGTCTGATAATTAAACCATCCTGAAATACAAATTCAGCAAAAATTTTATTAATTACTTTTCGATTTGTTTTACTGAAATTATAAGTTGCGACCCATTTTGCGGAGCCTGTATGTTCATCAGCTTTAATATCTGAAAATTCAATTTTGATATTGCCTTTGCTTTTTAAAATCAGCATTTCCCACATTGTAGAGACCTGCTCTTCTTTTAGTAAACCAAAAGCGGGATCCATAAAATGGATTTTCGGGTGATAACATTCACACATTGTTTTGGCGTCGGCGTTTGCAAAAGCAGTATAGAATTTTGCAATTAAGTTTTCGTTGGCGTTCATGAAAAATAGGATTAAAATATAAATATAAGATTATTTATACAAATCTTTTCATTTATAATGCACTAATTGCCGCAGCTGTATCAAATGTTTTTTTTGACTTATCGAAAGCTGTAGAAAAATACGATATTTTATTTACTGCTGTAAAATAACCGGTCTGATTACCAAAAGTGTTTGAATTTCCTGTTACAATAAACCTAATTCCTTGTATGTCAGCTTTTTTAAGTTTAAGCATTTCTGCAGGAGTGAAGTAATAATAGGATGTTGTTTTGCCTTCAACCGTTTCTTTTACGTTTTTGTCAGTGCAGGCAATAACGTCGCCATTGACCAAATCAACATAAACGCCACCAGAAATTCGGGCTTTGTCATTTGCCGTAGCAATTGATAATTGTAAAATCCCACCTTTTTCTGTTTTAGCAATCTGAACATTTGTCTCGCCGGAGAAAGCATATTTTTCGCAGATGAAAATATAATTTTGTGTGGCCGGATAAGGTTTTGAGCCTTTTACGCTTAAAGTTTCCTGGGCGTTGGCAAATGTTGCAATTAACAGTAATAAAAATAGTGGTAATTTAAAATTCATAGTTATTGTTTATTGGTCAGTTATTTTAGAATCAAATTTTTCATCCCAATCCATAGATTTTATGGCAGAAACCAAATTGTCCTCATTCACAAAAACGCGTAATTCTTTATTGGCAACTTTTTTTGTATATAGGGCGTGATAACGGTAAATGACTTCTTGTTTGGTTTTGTAAACGCCATCTAATTTCAAATCAATAAAACTTCCATAATATTGTCTAAATCTTGTACAGGTTTTTGTTAACCGTTCCTCGGTCGTATTTTCCATAACAGACTTTGTTACTTCAGTTTCATTAAAAGGTTTGAACTTCGAGGTATTACATGTTTCTAAAACACGCTTGCCTAAATCGTATGCTTTTTTTTGCTGGTTGGCATTAACTTCGGCCGCCGGAACTTGTTTGATTTTTAAATCTTCAGTGTCACGGGTTACAGTTTTAGATTTACATCCAATTAGCAACAACAAACATATAATCAATACCGCTTTCTTCATAACTATTTATGTTATTTTTAATAATAAGTTAGGGTCGGGACAATTTTCTATGTAAAAATTCAAATCATTAGTGTTACAAACTCCAGGATAATCCCCCCAATAATTTTCAATATTTTTTATAATTTGAAAATGTACATGTGGCGCATAATCTCCGTTAACAGCTGGATTTCCTAATGTTGCAATTTTTTCGCCTTTTTTAAATTGCTTTCCAACGCTTAAATCGTCTATACTTTCTAACGATAAATGTCCGTATAAAGTATAAAATTTTTCATTTTCAACCACGTGCTCCAAAATAATGGTTGGTCCATAATCGCCAAGGCCAATATTGTTTTTAAAACTATGTACAGTTCCGTCAAGGGCTGCCAAAACAGCAGTATCAACTTTTGACCATAAATCAAGACCTATATGAATATTACGTTCCGGGAGAGAATCATTTTTAAAAATAGAGCTTCTTTTGTATAAAGTCCGTCCTTCGATATAGCCTCCAAAAGCAACTTCGGCATTATTGTCTTTTAAATAATTAGAAATAAAATTTTCAAATTCAGTAGCATTTTCGGGTTTGCTTTCCATTAACTCTTTATTGGTTATAGATAAATCTAAAGGAATGTATTTTGAGAAATCAATATTCGAATCGATAACTTTAGTAGGTGGTAAGGCTTTTAAAATAGAAACAAGGGTTTTCATAAAAGGTAATATTTAGGCAACTTTTTCAATTATTATTAATTCATTATGGTCTTCGATGCGAGGCAGCATTTTGGACGAAAATAGTTTCGAATTTATCTCTGCAATATACTTCCGATTTCTGACATTATGTGCTTCATCGAGAATCATTGTATTAAAAAGTACAAAACCCTGATCTTTTAAAAGTGCACATATACGATTGCTAAAAAAACTTTCAAACAAGAAATTGGGCATATTTGTATCTTCAAAAATATCAATAATAATAAGGTCATATTGATGTTTGGTTTTTAAAACAAATTCGAAAGCATCATCAATAACGATCTCTAACTGCTTAATTTTATTCAGATTAAAATATTCGTTTGCAATCTGAATCATATCTGAATCAATTTCAACACCGGTAATCTTACCTTTATATTCAATTTCGTCTACCAGCGTTTTTACGACACTTCCGCCGGCAACTCCCAACAATAATATATGATCCATTTCAAGAATTGTCTTGTAGCCAATATTTCGTAAACCGTACCTTAATATACGTTGTAAACTTCCATACGAATAATTTGTATTTTCAGAATCTAAAACCAATTCGCCATTTGTCCAGGTAACTTCGATCGTTTTACTTCTTGCCGATTTTTTCTTAAAAATTTTAATTGGAATCAGATAACTGAAAATTTTTTGAATCATTTTGTAATGCTTTTACTCAAAATTACCATTTTAAATCTTTTATTTTGCAGAAATAATAAATTTTAATGAAGAAACAATTGTACAAGTTCATCTTTTTTAAGCTAATGGGCTGGAAAATAGTAGGAATTGAAAATGCGGAAGTTAAAAAATGTGTTCTGATGGTAATGCCACATACAAGTAATCATGATTTTTATTTAGGAATTTTTACCCGTGGAATCTCTGGATTAGAAATGAACTGGGTTGGTAAGAAAGAATTATTCAAATTTCCTTTCGGATATTATTTCAGAAGTGTGGGAGGTGAGCCACTAGATCGTTCAGGCGGATTGAACAAAGTAGATTCTATTGCAGCAATTTTTGATCGTAAAGATGTTTTCCGATTAGCTGTAGCTCCAGAAGGAACACGCAAGAAAGTTACAGAAATTAAAAGCGGATTTTATTATATTGCTCTTAAAGCTAATGTGCCTATTATTCCGGTTGCTTTTGATTGGGGCAAAAAAGAAGTGAATTTAGGAAAGGCTTTTTATCCGACCGGAAATTATGAAGCCGATTTGCAAGTCTTGAAAAAACATTACGATGGAGTTATCGGTAAAATTTATCAGGACGGATTTCAATTGTAAATTTTTCGATATTTTTTCACTTACGTGAGAATCGCTTAAATGAAAAATATTTTTGAAAATTTTCAAATACGCGAAAATTTAAAATTACGGGACATATACCTTAAATGTTCCGTTTTTGTAAAAAAAGACGATTTTCTCAATTTCATCTTCTTCCGAAGAAAAATTTGAGTTTTTAACTTCCAGAGAATTTCTCGGTTCTGTTTTTTCTTCCTTATAATTTGTTTCAGAAAATAAATCCCCAGCTATATAATTTTCATTTGATGAAATAGGAGAGAGTGGTTTTATAATTTCTGAAACTGTTTCTGATTTTAAATCTAGACTTGCGTCTTCCATTTTAGGAAAACTTCCTTTACCATTTAATATCCAATAAAGATCTACGTCTGGAAAAACTTCAAGAATTTTCATGACAAAATCTAAACTTGGTTTATTCCTTCCTGACAGCAGGTGAGACATACTCGAGCGTTGTACCCCGATTTTATCAGCAAAAGCGGATGCATTTAAGCCATAATAATCGAGTATAATTTCAAGTCTTTTTACAAAATCATCGATGTTTACCATTGTAAATTATCTTTTAAGAAAGCGTTGTTTACAAATGTAATTAAAAGAAGTTAATAAAGCAATTTTACAGTTATAAATCGAATATGTTCAAGTAAAAACAAGGAATTAAAACTTCAAATAGATGTGTATAACTTATTGAAATACAATATTTAAGATTGCTTAAATTATGCTTGTAACAAATGTCAACTTATTAACTGTTATTTGACCAGTTATGCAATAGAACCCTGTTTACAATTCTAAATTTATGACTTTTTTAATTGTTTACAATTGTAAAAATAAAGATGTTTACTTTTGTAAACTAATCAAAAGACAATGAATTTAGAAGAATTATTCAACCTACACAAAGAACAATCTATAGCAGGACGTTACTTAACTTTAGACCACATTCAGCCTTTATTAGATAAACTTAACAACAATAACCAAGTCACAATTATTGGGAAATCAGTTTTAGATAAACCCATATATAGTTATGAGATTGGCACAGGAAAAACACGCATTTACCTTTGGTCACAAATGCATGGAAATGAAAGTACAACAACTAAAGCGCTTTTCGATTTCATTAATGTATTGAACAGCGGATCAGATTTCGCCCAAAAAATGCTTGAAACGTTTACATTTTATGCAATCCCTATTTTAAATCCTGACGGTGCAGCACTTTATACACGTGAAAATGCTAATAAAATAGATCTGAACCGGGATTCTCAGAATCTTACTCAACCAGAAAGCAAGGTACTCAGGGAGTTTTTTGAAACTATTAAGCCACATTACTGCTTTAATCTTCATGATCAGCGTACTATTTTTGGCGCAGGTGATACAGGAAAGCCGGCAACCGTTTCATTTTTAGCACCATCGTATAATGAGGAGCGTGAAATAAATGACACTCGTCTTAAGGCGATTAATTTAATTGCCGGATTAAATGATGTACTGCAGCAATATATTCCAGGACAGGTTGGCCGTTTTGATGATTCGT
Source organism: Flavobacterium aquidurense (assembly GCF_031458035.1). Classification (GTDB taxonomy): domain Bacteria; phylum Bacteroidota; class Bacteroidia; order Flavobacteriales; family Flavobacteriaceae; genus Flavobacterium; species Flavobacterium aquidurense_C. Next base: position 225,624 of record NZ_JAVDXR010000006.1, on the reverse strand, counting down.
TCAATATCAACTGTATAGGAGATACTTTTCAGTTTTTGGGAGTACCTACAATTTTATTTGAGGCAGGTCATTTTCCTAATGATTACGAAAGAGAAATCACCCGTAAGTTCATATTTTTCTCGTTAATTTCGAGTTTTAAACTGCTTTGCGAAAACGATTTAGTTGATAACAGAATTAATGATTATTTGAATATTTCACAAAATAAAGTGGTTTTTTATGATTTTATGTATAAAAATATCAAAATAAATTATGATGGTATCGAAATTATTACGAATTTTGTCGCACAATACAAAGAAGAATTGATTGAAAATAAGATTCATTTTAACGCTTACATAGTTGAAGTAGGTGAATTAGAAAATTATTTTGGACATTATGAATATGACGCTCAAGGAGCTCTTTATTCAGATAATCACAATAATTTGCCAAAAATGAATCAAAAGGCAGATTTTTATTTAAATAAAAATGTTAAATTTGTTAACGGATTGATAAAAAGTTAAATTTTTTGTGAATTTGTTGTTTTTTATACATATTTTTATACTTTGTAATAGCAATTAGTAATATTAATTAAAGAATTATGAGTAAATTTCGTTTAGATGAAGTAGATCACCAGATTTTAGATATGTTAATAGACAATACGAGAGTTCCGTTTACTGACATTGCAAAAAAACTATTGATATCTGCTGGAACAGTACATGTTAGAGTAAAAAAAATGGAAGACGCAGGAATAATAATGGGATCTTCATTAGCCTTAGATTACGATAAATTAGGGTATTCATTTATTGCTTATGTGGGTGTATTCCTTAATAATACGTCTCAAACTAAATTTGTATTAGAGCGAATCAATCAAATTCCGTTCGTAACAGTTGCTTCTGTAACGACAGGAAAATTCAATATTTTTTGCAAAATCAGAGCAAAAGATACTAAACACGCAAAAGAAGTTATTTTCATGATTGATGATATCGAAGGTGTTTACAGAACAGAAACAATGATTTCATTAGAAGAAAGTATAAACGATAAGAAGCGTTTGATGCATACTATTTTTAAAAATATGTAATATTTTCTTGAATGCTATATTAAAATATAACCTCAAGTTTATTCTTGGGGTTTTTTTATGACTAATTAACCAAACAACTACAACACGATTATGTACACGTTACCCAAAATTGAACGTTTTAATCAAGATGTTCTCTCAAAATACCACATTTATAATAGTGTTTTTATAACACTGCCTTTTGATTCTATTGATAATACAGGGGTTTTATTGCCTTTATTTACAGAAACATGCGAAACGGGATTTAGAAAACAAGAAACACCAAAAGAAATTTTCGATTTCTTTTCAAATAAATATTTAACAAACGCATCTGAAAAAGAAAAAATCGATTTGATGTTTCGATTTATTCAATACATCGAACGTCAAATTGTTCTATTTGATGCGATTGAAGATGCTGCTTTTCCAGAAGTTAACAATATGGAAGGCCGTGGTTCTTTGCGTGATATCAAAGAAAAAACAGATGCTAAAGAGAAAAATGAAGAATTAATCGAATTCATTGAAAACTTTAATGTACGTACCGTTTTAACGGCGCACCCAACACAATTTTATCCTGGGCCGGTTTTAGGAATTATCAACGATTTAACTGATGCTATTCGTTTGAATGACTTGTTGAAAATCAAACAATTATTGGCGCAACTTGGAAAAACACCTTTTATCCAGAATGAAAAGCCAAATCCGTATGATGAAGCGGTAAGTTTAATCTGGTATCTTGAAAATGTATTCTACGCAACTGCCGGAGAAATTGTTCATTATCTGCAGAAAAATATCCTTCACGGAAATGCTATCAAAAATCAATTAATTAAACTTGGTTTTTGGCCGGGAGGTGACCGTGATGGAAATCCTTTTGTTACAACGGAAATTACTTTAAAAGTGGCAGAACGTTTGCGTACTTCTATTTTAAAGTGTTATTATGTTGAAATGAGAAACTTAAAGAGAAAGTTAACTTTCTCAGGAGTAGATACTTTAGTAGCTGAACTTGAACATAAACTTTACCGTTCTGTTTTTTATTCAAAAGGTGAAATTTACATTACTTTAGAAGAATTATTGGCGCAATTAAATAAAATCAGAACTATAATTATTGAAAAACACCAGTCATTATATTTAGATGAATTGGAAGCGTTTTTGGTGAAAATCAACTTATTTGGATTCCATTTCGCTACTTTGGATATTCGCCAGAATAGTAAAATTCACGATGCTGTTTTCAAAGATGTTGTGAATTATTATTTGAATTCAGGTTCGAGCATATTTCCTCAAAACTATTTTGAATTGTCTGAGGATGAAAAATTAGTTGTTTTATCTAAAGTTAAAGGCGAATTAAATCCTGCTGACTTTAATGATGAAATTACAAGATCTACATTAGAATCTGTACAAGCTATCAAAACCATTCAGGAACGCAATGGCGAATTTGGAGCAAACCGTTACATTATCAGCAATAACGAAAGTGCGCTGAATGTAATGGAGACTTTTGCGATGATTCGTTTAAACAATTGGGAAAATCCTACGGTTGATATTATTCCGCTTTTTGAATCGGTTGACGATTTACAAAATGCGCATCAAATTATGGAGCAATTGTACACCAATCCTGAGTATTCTAAACATTTGCAGGCGCGAGGAAATAAACAAACAATCATGCTTGGTTTTTCTGATGGTACTAAAGATGGTGGTTATTTAATGGCTAACTGGAGTATTTATCAGGCTAAAATTTCATTGACAGAAATCTCTAGAAAATATGGTATTCAAGCTATTTTCTTTGATGGACGTGGTGGACCTCCGGCTCGTGGCGGTGGAAAAACACATAAATTCTATGCTTCATTAGGACCAAAAATTGAAAACAACGAAATTCAAATCACAGTTCAGGGACAAACAATCAGTTCGAATTTTGGAACTTTAGATTCTTGTCGATATAATATCGAAAACTTATTAAGTGCCGGTGTTACTAATCAGGTTTTCAGCAAAGAAGATAATGAGTTGAGCGCCGAAGAAACTTCTATTTTGACTCAATTAGCCGGTTTAGGTTACGATAAATATTTAAGTTTCAAAAATCATCCAAAATTCATTCCTTATTTAGAGAAGATGAGTACGCTGAAATATTATTCTAAAACTAATATTGGAAGCCGTCCTTCAAAAAGAAGCAAATCAGAATCATTGGATTTTGCCGATTTAAGAGCAATTCCATTTGTTGGATCCTGGAGTCAGTTAAAACAAAATGTACCAGGATTTTTTGGAGTTGGTTCTGCTTTAAAATATTTTGAAGAAAGCGGACAATGGGATAAAGTGAGTGATTTGTATCATAATTCACTATTCTTCAAAACGCTTTTGGAAAACAGTATGATGTCATTGGCAAAATCATTTTTGCCATTAACAGCTTATATGCGAAATGACCCTGAGTTTGGTGAATTCTGGCAAATTATCTACGATGAATTTTCAGAAACAAAACGTCTTTTACTTAAAATTGCCGGTCATAAAACCTTAATGGAAAATTATCCTGATGGTATAGCATCGATTCAAGTAAGAGAGCGTATAGTATTGCCATTGTTGACCATACAACAATATGCTTTATTAAGAATTAACGAATTGAATAATGATAAAAGTGGTAACGAAGAGCTGATTAAAGTTTATGAAAAAATCGTAACCAGATCTCTTTTCGGAAATACAAATGCGAGTAGAAACTCTGCCTAAAAATCGTATATAATGAAATTAACTGAAACTGAATATTCCGGACCATTTGCAAATTACATTCAGGAAGCCGGAGAAATTAATTTGATTGAGGAATTAGAAATTTCCCTTCATGATTTTATAAAATTTGTTCAAAATATTCCATTAGATAAATTTGATTATCGTTATGCCGAGGGAAAATGGACAATCAAAGATATCATTCAGCATTTAATTGATAGTGAACGTGTCTTTGCATATCGTGCTTTGCGTTTCTCAAGAAATGACAAAACTGCTTTGCCTGGATTTGAAGAAAATGATTACGTAGACAATACAAATGCAAACGGAAGAAGTATTCAGGATTTATTGACAGAACTTTCTGCAGTCAGACACTCAACTTTATTGTTTTACAAGAGTCTTTCTGAAGAGCAACTTAAACGAATAGGAACTGCTTCAACGCATCAACTTTCGGTTAGGGCTTTGGGATATGTGATTGTTGGACATCAAAAACATCATCAAAAAGTTTTTCAGGAAAGGTATTTGTAAATCTGAAAAATTAAGAATAAAAAAATCCTGTGAATATATTTTCACAGGATTTTTTATTTTTAAAATTTCCACTCACAGTTGCATAAAATGCAATATTTATAAATATAATAAGATCTTATTTATTTCGCTCAACAATCGCAAGACCAAATCTAATTTTATCATAAGATAATTTTTCTTCAAAATAATCGTAATAGGGTTTTAGTGCTGTCGGATATTGAAGTTCTACTTGTGCTTTATGCAATTGTTTGACTTCATTATCAGTAACAAACGGACTTAAATCAATGTCTGCACCATCTACATATAATTTTGCTAAATGCGAGATAATAGTAGTTTGTCCCAAATTACGTTTTCCTGCAATTTCCTCAATACTGTTACCTTCGTTAAAAAGTGCTAAAGTCGTTTTATAGGTATTACCTTCCTTTTTTACTTTGGCATTTTCTTTTTTTACTTTTTCATAATAGGTAATTGCATCTATAAATTCTGAACCATATTTTTCAAGTTTAGCTTTACCAACTCCCTCAACAGCAAGGAATTCCTCATCACTCATTGGTCTCAATGTTTCCATCTGTCTTAAAGCAGCGTCGCTAAAAATTACGTAGGCAGGAACATCTTCTTCTTTAGCAATTTCATAACGTAGTTTTCTTAGTATTTCAAAAAGCGAGTTTTTGGCAGCTTTTACTTTTGTTTCTTTAATTTCATTTTTATCGATTACTTTTTTAACAACGGTTGTCAATTTTACCTTTTCGCCTTCAAACAGAACTTTCTTTGCAAAAGGAGTTAGTAAAATTTTATTATGTTGGTGGAAGGCAATTTCACAATATCCCAAATTAATTAGTTGAATTAAGTACTGATTCCAATCATACCATGATATGTCTGCGCCAATTCCGTACGTTTTTAAGCTTTGATAATTTTTTTCGTAGATATACGCGTTTCTCGAGCCTCTTAAAAAATCTACAATTACAGCTAGTGGTTCCGATTCCTGCAAGCGACTAATAGCAGATAATGCTTTTTGCGCGAGAATCGTACCATCGAAAAATTTTGGAGGATTTTTGCAAATATCGCAGTTACCGCAATTCTCTTTAACTAATTCTCCAAAATAAGAAAGCAGAATTTTTCTACGACAGCTTAAGGCATCCGCATATTGTTTCATTCTTTCTAACTTTGCCAGCTGAACATCAGAATTCAAACCTTCCGACGCAAATTTCTGCAGCTGAATCACATCTGCATAACTTTCAAATAAAACAGTTTCTGCTGGTAAACCGTCGCGGCCAGCGCGGCCAATTTCCTGATAATAACCTTCAATATTTTTTGGTAAATTGTAGTGAATGACCCAGCGCACATTCGATTTGTCAATTCCCATTCCGAAAGCAATTGTAGCACAAACGACCTGACAATCGTCATTTATAAATTCATCCTGTGTTTTCGCTCGAAGTTTATTATCTAAACCTGCGTGATATGCTTTTGCTGAAACACCACTTTTTTGAAGTTTCTGAGCTAATTCTTCTGTTGTTTTTCTACTTAAGCAATAGATTATTCCAGATTCGTTTGGTTTATTTTCTACGAAATCAATAATTTGTTTGACACGATCCAACGCCGGACGAACCTCTAAACTTAAATTTTGTCGATCAAATGAAGCAACAAAAGTCTTTGGATTTTTTAAATTTAGTTGTTTGGTAATATCAGTTCGCGTTGCTTTATCGGCAGTAGCGGTCAATGCAAGGATTGGAGTAGAAGGGAAGCGGTTTTTTAAGTACCCTAAATTGGTATAGGCTGGTCTAAAATCGTGTCCCCATGATGAAATACAATGCGCTTCATCAATTGCAATTAAGCTAATTGTTAATTCATTAAAAATAACATCCAGATAAGATAAACTTTCCGGAGCAATATAAACGAGTTTAAAATTATTGGATTTTAAATTATCAATATAAAATTGTTGTTCTTCACTTGATTGGCTGCTATTAATATAACAGGCATTAATTCCATTTGTTTTTAAACTATCAACCTGATCTTTCATTAAAGCAATTAAAGGAGAAATAACAATTGTGATTCCGGGCAAAACCAAAGCTGGCAATTGAAAACATATTGATTTTCCACCACCAGTTGGCATAATGGCTAAAGTATCCTGACCAGCAAGTATTGTATTTATTATAGTTTCCTGATTTGGACGAAATTTTTCAAATCCAAAGTTTTCTTTTAATTTGGCGTGTAAAAGTTCTGTGTTCATTTGGCTTTTATTTTTTAAATATTAAATTTAAAAGAAATTTCTTATAAATTGTAAAAATATTAAATTTATTATTTAAAGAAAATGTCAAGTACATTTATAGTTTAACAAAAAAAAGGAACTCCAAATAGAGTTCCTTTAATTTATTTTGAAAGAGATAAATTAATCTTCATCGTCTTCATCATCTTCGTCTGCAATATCATCGGGATCTTTATCTTCATCGTCGTCGTCACCACCATCCACATCAGGTTTGTCTTCTTTTTCTTCCTCCTCGTCATCATCAATATCATCATCAAGATCCAGGCCTTTTACTGGTTCGATTGTGTCAACATCAACGTCGATATCATCGTCCTCATCGTAATTTTCAATTCTGTCAGCAAGTTTAGTACTAATTTTTACCAAATAAATAGTGTCTTCAGTACGAACTTCAACAGCTTCAACTAATTCGTTTTTAGCATTTCTAAAACGGATCACATCCGAATCATCATAACCATCAGGAAATTTTTCAACCAAAAGGTTTAAAATTTCGTTGGTAAGTTTTGCGTAGTCTACTATAACTCTTTTCATAAATTATCTATAAATCTAATAAATATGCAAAAATTAACGGAGCAACAATTGTAGCATCCGACTCAATAATAAATTTCGGGGTTTTAATGTCTAATTTACCCCAGGTGATTTTTTCGTTTGGAACTGCTCCGGAATAAGAACCATAACTGGTTGTTGAATCTGAAATTTGGCAGAAATAACTCCAAAACGGAATATCATGCATTTCCATATCCTGGTACAACATTGGCACTACACAAATAGGGAAGTCACCAGCAATACCACCACCAATTTGGAAAAATCCAATTCCGTTAGCGCTATTTTTTGGATACCAGTCAGCAAGGAATGTCATATATTCAATTCCTGATTTCATGGTAGATGCTTTTAAATCACCTTTGATTACGTATGAAGCAAAAATATTTCCCATTGTACTATCTTCCCATCCCGGAACGATAATAGGTAAATTTTTCTCGGCTGCAGCATACATCCAGCTATCTTTTAAATCGATCTCATAATATTCTTCTAAGACACCAGACAACAACATTTTGTACATGAATTCATGAGGAAAATAACGTTCTCCTTTGTCATCAGCATCTTTCCAGATTTTATAAATGTGTTTTTGTAAACGACGAAACGCTTCATGCTCAGGAATACAAGTGTCTGTAACACGGTTTAATCCTCTTTCAAGTAAAGCCCATTCGTCTTCTGGGGTTAAATCACGGTAATGTGGCACTCTTTCATAATGAGAGTGTGCTACTAAATTCATGATGTCTTCTTCTAGATTGGCTCCGGTACAAGAAATAATCTGTACTTTATCTTGTCTAATAATTTCGGCAAAAATTTTACCAATTTCTGCTGTACTCATAGCGCCAGCCATACTCACCATCATTTTAGCACCATTTGCCAATTGTTGTTCATATGCCTTTGCAGCATCAACTAAAGCGGCAGAATTAAAGTGTAAATAATGTTTTTCAATAAACTGACTGATAGGTCCTTTCATTTTTTTGTTTTTTTTTGAATTAAAAGTTTAACCTTTTAGATGATACTGCAAATTAATAATTTTATAGATATCAAACATTTAATTTGCAAGTCTTTTTTATACTTTTTTTGTGTAGCCTAAAATCTTCAAAACATCGTCAGAAGTCTGCTGTTCTGAGAAAACCTCAGTTGCCAGAATTCCGTTTTCATCACGATCTATTAAAATATGTTTTGGCTGCGGAATCAAACAGTGGTGTAAACCACCGTAACCTCCAATTGTTTCCTGATACGCTCCCGTATTAAAGAAACCAATATACAATGGCTTTTCTTTGTTATATTTAGGCAAATAAATGGCGTTCATATTTTGTTCTGAATTGTAATAATCGTCACTATCACAAGTCAATCCTCCTAATAAAACCCGCTCATACGTGTCATTCCAGCGGTTAACCGCCAACATGATAAAACGTTTGTTTATAGCCCAAGTATCTGGCAAAGTGGTGATGAATGACGAATCAATCATATTCCATTTTTCTCTATCATTTTGTTGTTTTTGATACAAAATCTGATAGATAGCGCCACCGCTTTCACCTACTGTAAATGATCCAAATTCTGTAAAAATATTAGGAACATCAACTTCGGCTTCATCGCATGCAATTTTAATCTGATTGATAATTTCATCAATCATATATTGATAATCATATTCAAATGCAAGGGAGTTTTTAATCGGGAAACCACCTCCAATGTTCAAGCCATCTAGAGTAGGGCATTCCTTTTTAAGTGCAATGTATACTTTAATACATTTTACCAACTCATTCCAATAATATGCTGTATCATTAATTCCGGTATTGATGAAAAAATGAAGCATTTTAAGCTCTAATTTATCATTCTCCTGAATTTGTTTCTTGTAAAAAGCAACTATATTTTTATATCCGATACCTAATCTTGACGTATAAAACTCAAATTTAGGCTCTTCCTCAGCTGCAATACGAATTCCTATCTTAAATTTACCTTTAATTTCACCTTGAAGCAAATCTAATTCTTCATAATTATCAATAATTGGAATAGTATTTTTATGTCCGTTATTGATTAATCTGGCGATGTTGGTAATATATTCGTCTCTTTTAAAACCATTACAAATAACATAGGTACTCTTATTGATTTTACCATTTTCCAACAAATTTTCAACAATATTAATGTCAAAAGCCGACGAAGTTTCAACGTGAATGTTATTTTTGAAAGCCTCATTCATAATGTATTCAAAATGAGAACTTTTTGTACAATAACAATAGTAATACTTTGCTTCGTATTTGTTTTTTTCCATTGATTTTCTGAACCAGGCTTTGGCCTTATTAATGTTTTCAGAAATCTGTGGTAAGTAAGTAAATTTTAATGGGGTACCATATTGTTCAACTAATTTCATCAAATCAATATTGTGAAATTGTAAGTTGTCCTTGTTTAATTTAAATTCCTCCTGAGGAAAGTAATATGTTTGATTAATTAGATCGGAATATTTTGTATTCATTTATTTTTCAATATTTTAAGTAGTAATTATAAATTTAGTAAATGATGCTAAATCTAAAATTCAAACCCTAATATTGGCAAATACTATCTCTAGTTTTTCATGTTCTGCTTTAGATACTAAAAACACATCAAAACAAAACGGACTCTTACTATTATAAAAACGGTTCAGCATTCTTAGTAAAGAACTATTGAGACGGTTTCTATAAGAACTAAAGTGTCTTTGTTTGTTGTTTGTTTTCATCGTGGCAAATGTAAAAAATAATATATACCTAAAGCAATGCTTTTGATTAAAAAAAGTTTAAGATTTATAATCCTGAAACGCGTCTAGAATCAATTTATTTTCAACGGATTGATTAATTTTTATTTTTCCGATGCCTTCAATAAGGGCAAACTGAATTAAACCGTACTCATTTTTTTTGTCATGAATAAGCAATTCTAAGATCGGATCGAGGTCGTTTTCTTCAATCACTACATCATCATAAATGCTTTTAATAGCTGTTTTAATTTCAGCATACTCATTCGTAGTTATTAAGTTTTTATGCAATGAAATATAACTTTCCAATATCATTCCAATTGCAATCGCTTCCCCGTGTAATAATGTGGTTTTAGTTTCGCTTTCTAAAAAATAACTTTCGATAGCATGCCCTAAAGTATGTCCGAAATTCAATGCTTTACGGATATTTTTCTCTGTTGGATCCTGAATTACAATATCATTTTTAATTTCGACTGAACGATAAATTAATTCATCAAAATCAGCATAATCAATTGATTTCAAGTCTAAGAATTGTTTCCAATACGCAGCATCATATATAAGTCCATGTTTTAGCATTTCTGCCAGGCCAGAGCGCATTTCGCTTTGTGGCAAAGTTTCAAGATATTGTGTATCAATTAAAACCATTTGCGGTACATTGATAACGCCAATTTGATTTTTAAGATTTCCCAAATCAACACCTGTTTTTCCTCCAACAGAAGCATCAACCATTGATAATAATGTAGTAGGTATATTGATAAAATCTACACCTCTTTTAAAAGTTGATGCTACAAAACCTCCTAAATCAGTTACAACGCCACCGCCAAGGTTAATTACCAGCGATTTTCTGTCAGCACCAAGCTCTGTGAGAACATTCCAGATTTGGATGCAGGTTTCGATATTTTTATTGGCTTCGCCAGCTTCAAATTCTATTATTTCAATTGTTAAATCGGTTTCAAGTAAAGGCAAAAATGTAGGCAAACAATGTTCATTTGTTTCATTATCAACTATAATAAACAAATTAGAATATTTATTTTCTTTTAAATGTGCATTTAAAGCTTCGTATGCATTTTGATTGAAATGTACGAGATAATTATTGGCTTGAATAGATTGCATATCGTTTTGGTTAATTGAAAGCGCAAAATACGGCATTTTTGACGAAATAATATCCAAATTTCACCCTAATTTGTTTTAAAATTAATGATTCTAATTAAGGATTTAATTGGGAATTCTAATTTCTTTACTTTTAAACTGTACAATAAAAAGTAGTAAACTTTTACTTCATAATTTAACATTTGACAGCATCTTATTAACGATATTAAAAAATATGATGCCATTTAGTAAATAATATTCAAAACACTCTATATCTTTGCATAAAAATTAAACTTAATGGAAAAAATATTCGATAACACTCAAGTTGCATTTTCACTTAAAAGTGATACCGAACTTGACAGGGCTTATTTTCTTTTTAAAATGATTGACAGTGAACCTTTGGTACGAATTGGTACAGCGGTTACTAATTTTGCAATCAAAGCGCATCTTCCCGTTGAAGGATTGATTCGCGCGACTGTATTTGATCATTTTTGTGGTGGAGTAAATGAAAATGACTGTATATCAGTAGTTGATAAAATGTTTACTAAAGGTGTTTCATCTGTTTTAGATTATTCAGTTGAAGGAAAAGAAGAAGAGGAGCAGTTTGATGCTGCTTTAGAAATGACTTTAAAAACAATAGAATTTGCTAAAGAAAGATTAGCGATTCCTTTTGCAGTTTTTAAACCAACAGGTCTTGGTCGTTTTGAATTGTATGAGAAATTAGGAGAAAAACAAACTTTAAATCCAACAGAACAAGCGGAGTGGGATAGAGTGGTAGCGCGTTTTGACAAAGTTTGCAGTGAAGCGCACAAAAAAGATGTTGCTTTATTAATTGATGGTGAAGAAAGCTGGATGCAGGATGCTGCTGATGACTTGGTTACTGATATGATGCGCAAATACAATAAAGAAAAAGCGATTGTTTTTAATACTTTACAAATGTACCGTTGGGATCGTTTAGACTATTTGAAAAAATTGCATGAAGTGGCAAAAGCAGAAGGTTTCTTTATTGGAATGAAATTAGTTCGCGGTGCTTATATGGAAAAAGAAAACAAAAGAGCCGAAGAGAAAAACTATGTTTCGCCAATTTGTGTTTCTAAAGAAGCTACTGACGTAAATTATGATGCCGCAGTTCATTATATGTTAGAGCATATCGAAACAATGTCAATTTTTGCTGGTACTCATAACGAATTGAGTTCTTATAAATTGATGGAAATGATGCAGGAAAGAGGAATTGCTAAAAACGACAACAGAATCTGGTTTGGGCAATTATACGGAATGAGCGATAATATTAGTTACAACTTAGCTGAAAACGGTTATAATGTTGCTAAATATTTGCCATTTGGGCCTGTAAAAGATGTTATGCCATACTTAATTCGTCGTGCTGAAGAAAATACTTCTGTTGCTGGACAAACAAGCCGCGAGTTATCTATGATCAAGGCAGAACGTAAGAGAAGAAAAGGGAAATAGTTTAGATTTTAGATTTTAGATTTTAGATTTTAGATTTTAGATTTTAGATTTTAGATTTTAGATTTTAGATTTTAGATTTTAGAAAAAAAACCATTTGCTATGCAAATGGTTTTTTTTTTTGGAATTTAGAATTTATAAATTGGAATTTCTATTTTATGAATTACTAAATTGAAGATTACTTAAATTTTTGTAAATACCATTTTCAAGATTTATAAGTTCCTGATGTGTACCTTCTTCTGTAATTTTTCCGTTATCTAAAACCAGGATTTTATCTGCATTTCTAATTGTTGACAAACGATGCGCAATAATAATACTTGTTCTTCCTTCCATTAAAACTTCTAATGCTTCCTGAACTAGTTTTTCGCTTTCACTGTCTAATGAAGATGTTGCTTCATCCAGAATTAAAATACTCGGGTTTTTAAGCAATGCTCTTGCAATCGCAATTCTTTGACGCTGACCTCCTGATAATTTAACTCCGCGTTCTCCTACCAATGTTTCGAATTTTTCAGGAAAACCTTCAACAAAATTTAATGCATTGGCTTGTTTAGCTGCTAACATAATTTCTTCATCAGAAGCATCTGGTTTACCGTATGCAATATTTTCTCTAATTGTTCCTCCAAACAATATTACATCTTGCGGAACAATACTCATATTACCACGAAGGTTTTCTAAATCATAATCGTAGATATTTTTTCCATCAATCAGAATTTCACCTGAAGTAATGTCATAAAATCGTAATAAAAGAGATGAAATAGTAGATTTTCCTGCTCCACTAGGACCAACAATGGCAATTTTTTGACCAAATTCGGCAGAGAAATTAACTTCTTTTAGAACTTCAACTTCCTTACGGGAAGGATAACTAAAGGCAACATTCCTGAAAGAAACATTTCCATTGATTTTTTCAATAGAGGAAGATGTTTTCGGATTTGCATTGATTGCTTCCGGAGTTTCTTCTAATAATTCGAATACACGTTCTGTTGCTCCAACTGCTTTCTGAATTTGAGCATACATTTCGGCAATACCTCCAAACGACGCGCCAATAAAGGTTGTATATAAAACGAATGAAATTAAATCTCCAATGCCTTCAACTTCACCTTTAATCGTCAAGGTAATTCCATACCAGACAACAGCAACCACACATCCGAAAAGACATAAAATAATGAACGAAGCGAAATAACCTCTATACTGACCGCCTTTAATAGCGATTTTTACAATTTCTTTGATTTTATTTTTATAGCGTTGAATTTCGTACCATTCGTTAGCAAAAGCTTTAACATTGCTGATTCCCTGAAGCGTTTCCTCAACAATCACCTGACTTTCGGCTACTTTATCTTGAGTTTTTTTTCCGTATTTACGAATAAATCTTCCGAAAATAACTGCTGCAACAGCAACAATCGGCACAATTGCCAGCATCATTAAAGTCAGTTTTGGACTGATACTACCTAAGATAACAAAACCTCCTATAATTAATATAAACTGACGTAAGAATTCAGCAATTGTAGTAGTAAAAGTGTCTTGGAGTTGTGAAATATCAGCACTGATTCGGCTATTTAATTCTCCTACACGTTTTTGAGAATAAAACCCCATTGGCAGTTTTACCAGGTTTTCATATAATGCAAAACGAATATTTGATAAAGAATTCTCTGTGAAATTTACAAATAATGAAATTCGAAAAAACGAAAAGATCGCCTGTAACGTCAGGATTGCCATAAGTCCGACTGCAATTTCATTTGCCCTGCTCAGATCTTTATTAGTAACACAATCAACCAGCATTCCCATTAATTTAGGAAAGGCGAGGGCAGTGGCACTAGTTAATAAGAGGAAAACCAAGCCAAGGAAAAATTTCCATTTGTGGCCTTTGCCATATTTAAAAATTCGGATTGCTTTTTGAAGGGAATTAGAGTCTAATTTAGCTTTAGGTAAATCGTTTTCTTGAAATCTTGCCATTTGTATATACAATTTAAAGGTATGCAAATGTATGATTATAGCGAGTGACTTCAAAAGAATATTGTAAATTACCCTTTCAGATTTCGTTTTTTAACTTAATACTAACAAAATAACAATTTTTATTTTCTTTTTAAGAAGCTGAAAAATAGCTTAGTAAATTAAATCGTTAAAAAATATTTCATTTTTTTTCTAAAAACACTTGCAAATACGAATTCTAGCTGTATATTTGCACTCGCTATCACAAAATAGCAACCTAGTAAAATAGGGCGATTAGCTCAGCTGGTTCAGAGCACCTCGTTTACACCGAGGGGGTCGGGGGTTCGAACCCCTCATCGCCCACAAAAATTTAGAAACCTTCGAAGTCATTTGATTTTGGAGGTTTTTTTTTGGTTCGAAATATTGATTTATTAGGTAAAATCAACAACCATTACTATTTAAAGGTATTCAATGGTTCGAATAACGTAAGGTCGTACAATATTATACATTATTTAATTAACGAGTAATTAGTTCTTTTAATGTTTTGAATTTATTGCATTAAAAGAATATGAAATCATTAAATAACTCCAAAGAGTAAGTTTATTTTCATCCTGGATCTTTGGAAGATATTTCATCGAATCTGTTGACTGATAAAAAGAAAATGCATAATTTATTTCCAACTCTTTGACAGGTATATATTTAAAGGAAAGATCATTTTCAAATCCAAGAAATTTTGTTGCTTCCTGACCCAAATTATTTAACAAAGGATATTGCGTATAGAAAAAATGAAAATCGGAACGCAATGATAGCTTATTACTTAAAGAGATTGATGTAAAAAGATAGGGATCTATTAAACCTTTTCGATTAACATCATTTGGAAAACGAGTAAATACATTCATGTTCCCATTAAACTTCCACGTAACACCATATAAAACGTCAAAATCTCCTGAGCTATCACTAGACAATTTAGGACTGCTGCCACTGATTATTTCAGCGCCCAAACGCCAGTTAATTTTTTCCAGAGACAATTTAATTTCAGGCTGGAAATAATAGGCAAACAATTTTTGTCCTCTTTAGTTACGTCCAAACTGTAAATAACTATTCAATGTATAATACCAAAGTTTCTTTTTAAATTCTATTCTTCCACCCGAAGTCGCACGGGCATACATTTCTCCTGAATTTGTGTTTTCTAAAAAATCCACGGCATTCATCGAATTAAAAGATAACTCTTTATTATAATTATAACTGAAAAAGTTTACCAATAAGTATTTGTATTTATTGGATGCTACTGGAGAATAGGTCGGTTCAAACTCAGAATCATATTTGCGAGTAAACAAAAAGAAAAAGTCATTTGAGGAATGTTTAAAAGATTTCATTATTCGTATTCCTTCGTGGGCTCTTCCTTGCTGAGCCCAAGGGGCATCAGAAAATAATCTGCCATTATCTAACAAAACACTTTGTCTTCCCAGCCGAATATTGATTGACTTCAGTTTAGTTTCAAAAAATAACTGATAAAAATTAATGCTCCCCACTTTAGAATTGTCATTATTTTGATCCCAAAGATGTATTTCCTGCAAATCAGATTTTAATAGCCATTTTTCTCTTGCATATTGCATAGAAATCCTATTCCTCTGAGTAATGTAAAAATAAGGATCGATCGAGTCGTTAGGGGGAAGCATGTAATTTGAAGTATATTCAGCTCTTGGTCTTAATTCTATATTCGTTAAAAACTGCAGAGATTTACCCTTTCTTTCTTGCGCACTTACTTGAATGATAAATAAAAATAAAAAGAACAACGAGAGAATTTTTTTTACGGGTATTTTATTTATCATACTTCTTATATCCTATAGAATTAGTATGTAAAAATAATAATAGTATCTTCATTTGCAATAATACAATTCACTTTGTTAATTTTATTTACATCTATCTGTTAAAAAATAAATCTAAACCAAAGGTGACTACTTCAATCCCGTAAAAAATGGTTCGCAAACAGTCTACTAAGGAGCATAAAAAAAATCTTTAATTTCTTAAGGAGTTTTTTATAGTTATTTTCAATAAGTACTAGTATGCTAATTTACGCATTATTGATAATTAAATTACTGAATATTAATCATTTAGGCTTGGTTAATATATTCTAAACTGCAAAAAAATGATGCAAAAAATCACAAAAAATCCTCCATTATTTTTATAAGGGAGGATTTTATATGATTCAAAATAAATAATTGTTTTTAAGCTATAAACTCATCTTTTCTAATTCATTTTCCAGTCTGTCAAAATTCTCTTCATTTTTATCTACAACGTAAGGTTTCAATTTGGCGCATTCTTCAGGAGAGTCAAAAACCATTCTGAAAATGAGTTTTGTCTGGTTTTCAGCTATTTTATCAAAAGTTGCCACAATGTTAAAGAGCGGTTTTGAAATACGAATCCATGCAATTTCAGTTGGTTTTTCAATTTTTACAAATTCGCACTCATTCTGAAAATTTCCCTTGTCCGGAGCATGCATTACAAATTTCCATTTGCCGCCCGGTCGTAAATCAAATTCTTCAAATGTGTTCGTAAAACCTTTTGGTCCCCACCAATTTTTTAAATGATCTGGATTTGTCCAGGCTGCAAAAACAAGTTCCTGAGAAAATTCTAAAATTCTTGAACTTACAATTTCACTGTCGGGCGTTGTTGGGAAAGTTACTGCTTCCATTTTATAAATCTTTTAATTATTCTTTTAATTTTTTTCTGACTTTATATTTAACTCCATTATGGGTAAATAGCGATCTTTTATTTTGGTTGTGATTTGCCCTACTTTTACAAAATCAAATTTAGTGTAAAACGTTTCTGCATTCGGATCAGCGTTTAATGTTATCGTATTGATGCCTAATTTTCTTGCAATCATCAAAAAATGATTCATTGCGATTCTTCCTAAACCTTTTCCAATATATTCGGGTGAAATGAATAAATTATCCAATTTCACTGTTTTTTCATCTTTAAAATAAAAGGAATAATAGCCCGCAATTTTATCTTCAAAAACTAATTTGTAGACTGAATTTACTTCAATATATTTTTCTGAAACCGTTAAGGCATCAGCCCAAATTTCAATTTGCTCGTCAGAATATCCCCAGAAAGCCTTTGATTTTTTAGTGATTTCCGTTAAAACCTGATGGTCTTGCGGAATTGCTTTTTCTATAAACATATTGAATTTAAGGCTAAAATTAAAGGAATAAAAATAGCTAAAAAACGGCTTCTTTAAAAACTAAAGCTTTCTTAAATTCGTTTGAATACATTTTTAGTTGTTGTAAATTAGCTAGATACGATAATTTAAAATGATAAAAATCATGAAAAATAGAATCACATTAGCCATATTATTACTATTGTTTGTAATAACGGCCAACGCTCAAAAGAAAATTAAAACTGCTGAATTACCGAAAGCAGCTCAGGAATTTCTTCAAAAATATTTTTCGAATTCACCAGTTGATATTGCTAAAAAAGATGCAGAACATGGTGAAAAAGGTTACGAAGTAAAACTTAAGGACGGAACTGAAATCGAGTTCTGGAAAGACGGATCTTATCGCGAAGTTGACGGTGGTAAAAATCCGATTCCAACAGAATATATTCAGAAAGAAGTCAGAGAGTATGTTGCAAAAAATTATCCAAACGAAAAAATCACGCACATAGATTACGGGCATAAAGATCTCGACGTTGATTTGACAAACAGCATTGATTTGGAATTTACCAAAGAAGGGAAAATCTTAAAAGATAAAAATAATGAAGATGATTAATTCTTTGAACTTAAATCCTCTAAAACCAGCTGATTTTAGAGGATTTCCATTAAAATTTTAGTATAAACTTTTCACAAGTGTATAATCTTTATACACGGTGGCCGCAACAAAAAAACGTTAATCTACTCATTGTCAATTTTAAAAGCAATTGGCACGGGGCTTGTAAAATGGGATAGGGTTAATTTCTTTCTGTAACAATTTTTTATCGTTTTTGAACGATTAATAAATAAATCAAAAGGAAAACCTATTTAAATAAATGCCATTAAAGATAACAGCAATTGCCCATATGAAAAGTGAAACAATTAATCCAGAACAATTTTATTCTACAAATAACACTATCGATAACAACGAAAATTCTCTAAAAAATTCCATTTTTCGGGTTAACGATAAATCTTCAAAAAAAGTTATTAAAAAAACGACAAGCCCTCTAGGTTTAATGGTGCTTATAAGCACTTTTGTACTACTGCTAACAGGGGCTTATTTAGTCTACAAATTACAGCCAGACTTTGATCAGTTCCAAATTGACAGGATCAATTCGGCTTGGGGTCTGCCTTTTCTCATTATAGCCGCAGCGCTATTTTTCTTTCAAACCGGCTCATTTCTATATAATCTCTACCTATATTTTCGTTACAAGCCTATTGAGTCGGTTTCTAATGAATTATTGCCAACTTGCACTGTAATTGTACCAGCTTATAATGAAGGCAAATTAGTTTGGGATACATTGTTAAGCCTTGCTGAGAGCGATTTTCCTGAACAAAAATTACAATTGCTTGCCATTGACGATGGAAGTAAAGATGATACCTGGTACTGGATGCAGCAGGCGAAACTAAAATTAGGTGATCGTCTTGCTATTTATCAGCAGCCGGAAAATAAAGGAAAACGTCATGCTTTGCATCGTGGATTTGAGCTTGGAACGGGAGAAATTTTCGTAACCGTGGATAGTGACTCCATTGTAAAAAAAGATACTTTACGCAATTTAGTAAGTCCATTTATTGTAGATAAAAAGTGTGGGGCTGTCGCAGGGAACGTTCATGTTTTAAATAACAAAATAGCATTACTTCCAAAAATGTTAAATGTGAGTTTCGTGATGAGCTTCGAATTCATGCGTTCTGCTGAAAGTATGTTGGGATCTGTGCTTTGTACACCAGGTGCGGCGGCTGCTTATCGAAGTGATGCTGTTTTTGCCTGTCTTCCGGAATGGATTGATCAAACTTTTATGGGACAGCCATCCGATATTGGTGAAGATCGTGCTATGACTAACATGATTCTAAAACAGGGATTTCATGTATTGTTTCAAAGAAATGCCTACGTCTTGACAAATGTACCAGAAGAATACACTGGTTTGTATAAAATGTTTATCAGATGGGGCAGAAGCAATGTCCGTGAAAATATCATGATGGCACAATATGTTTTTAAAGATTTCAGAAATGAATCTAAATTTGGTGCCCGACTTTTATTCGTAAATCAATCACTAAAAATCATTATGGCTTATCCATTTTTAATATTTATGCTGATATTTATTGCCGTGCATCCTATATTATTTTTTAGTTCAACATTATTAAGCATTTTAATTGTTTCCAGTTTTTCAGTATTGTTTTATGGTAAGAGATATAGTTTAAAAGAAGCTTTTTGGGCTTATTCGTATAGTATTTTCTATACTTTCAGTTTGTTCTGGATTACACCATACGCCATCGCAACTGCCAATAAGAGAGGGTGGCTAACCCGAGGTTTATCTGAAATAAAATAAGACATTAGTTTTATAAAATTTAAAATCCCACAACACTATTTCTTTACTTGTTGTGGGATTTTTTAATTTATTTCATATTCTTTATAATACGTTTTAATTATTTTTGATCAAGTTTAAATAGAATATATTTCCCATGATTAGAAATGCCTTTATCAGTTGCTATAAAATCGTTCTTTTCATAAAATTTAACAGCTTCAACATTCTTTTCAAGACATTTTAGCGTGATAGGTTTATTCATAATCCGGATAGCTTCTTCAAGTAATTTTGTTCCGATTTTATGACGCTGATACATTTCATCAATATAAAAATGGTGAATAAAATTATCAGCCCGCCACAACGAAATAAATCCGACAACCTTATCGTCCAAAACTGCGACTAATATAAATTCTCCCTGGGTTTCATGCTCAAAATCGGTAAGCTTATAATCTTGAGTATCCAGCCAGTAAAATGTTTTTTGGCGGACTTCCAGAAAAATCCTTTGTAAATCAGTTGCGTGATTTTTATTTTTCTCTACTATTTGAAGCATTTTTTTGCCTTTTAATTGTAAATAAAAAAGCTCCCGAAAAACCAATTGGCGAGGAGCTTTTAATATTGTAAAGTATATTTTTTTAAATTGCTAAAGTGTGGGATTCCTTTTTAAATCCTCTTAAATACTAGCCTTGCTTCTTTAGCCACTAGTATCAGCTGATCATCTGTTATAGTACTTTCACAAGGAAAAGGGGTTCCTGTTTCATCTTTAATAACTAAACTTTTTCCTCCTTTTGTCAAAGCATATGTACCATCAGTTATTGGTCTTAAAAAATATCCTGTTACATGTCCATCTTCTGTAAATGTCAGCATTCCGTTTGTAAGAATTACATTTTTAGCAGAATCTGAAAGAGGCAAGTTTGCTTCTACTTCAGTAACTTTCCAAGCATTAACTAATTTATTTCGACCCTTGTGACATGAAATCATTATTACTGCCAACAATGCAACTCCGAAGATAAATAATTTAGATTTTTTCATAATTTAAAGATTAAAAATTAAACATGAAAAGTTACAAAAAAAATATATCCGATGAGTTTTTTTTTTAGGAAATTATCTAATAATTAGTCTCTTATTAACAACTAAAGATATTTTGTTAGTTATTTTTCGCTTCAAAAAAATTAATTCAGAGTAAGGGCTCCTAAAATCTCATCATATAAAAATGGCCCGCCGGGATAGGTCGCTGTATAATCCAAATTCATCCAAACCTGACCACGGTCATCAATATGATAATGAATTCTTTTACCGTAACTTTCCTTTACAAAAAGCACATTTTTTATAAGGTAATTGACTTTTTCCAAATCAATTAAAGAACCAATCAGAATCTCAGGATAAATGTGTCCTTTTGTATGAATAAGCCTTGGTGTTCCGCCAATAGAACGTATTGCAGCAGCCATTAAAATCGAATGATCATCGCAATCTCCGGAAAAATAGGCTAGCGATTCACTTGCTGTGGCAATATAATCACCTTCTTTCGGATCGTTGACATAGTTCCAACGACTATTTATTTCTTTAAACACGGCAAAACACTGAATTGTCGTACGATAATCAGAATAGCCTTTTATTCCTTTAAAATGCTTAGTTGTGGCCATTATTGCAAAATTGCGAACCTTTGGATTTTGGTATTCTATAGCATTTAAAATTTTTGATTTGTTTGGAAATGGAAGGAGTTTAGCAGCAATAATGTCTTGAGGATAAGGATTATCAGACATGGTATAAATCATTGAATTATAATCCTCGGAAATCTCGTTGAAGCCATAGTTGCCAATGACTGTTCCATAAAATAAAACTAACAAATACAATGCAATGCAAACTATAATTATGGTTCGCAACAACATCAAAATAAAAAATATTGCAGCAAAAACAAACAAAAAAATAAAAACACGATCTAAATTGAAAATCCATTTTAGATCGACTAGATTTTGATGCAGAATGATAAAAACCGGAATTGTAATCAAAAGACTCAACAGCATAATAATAATCCTATCCCAAGGCGATTTCACCTGTAATTTGGATTTTAATTGCGGAAAGTCGATTTTAGGGAATTTTATCATAAGAATTAAAAGCAGTTTTTACAGCGCTTTTACCGTTTCAACAAAAGTACTTTTTTTATCAATAATTCCGAGATCAAATAATTGATTTTGAATTTTAATAAATGCTTTTTCACTTAAATGTTTTTGAGACCATTGCGTCAATTTTAACCACTCCTGAATATCCTCAATTTTTTGATTAAAAAGCTCTGCTAAAGTTTTATCAATATTTGGAATCTGAGAAAAATCGTGTGTTGTTTTATTGATGATTTCCAGGATTTTCTCTACTGTTTTCGGGTTCTTTTTCAAAAATTCATCACGAACCGTAATTACAAATGAAGGCCACGGAGTGGGGCAGTCACCAATTCGTCTAAAGATTCCCTGATCAACAAGAGGTTTCGTCATAAAACGCTCCCACATAAAATAATCAGCAGTTCCGTTGGTCAAAGCTTCAACGGCGCCATCGATAGTATTTATAATTTCGAACTCTAAATCATCTGTTTCCCAACCTTGCTCATGCGCGTTTACATAAGCCATTAATTGCGACCCTGAACCTAATCTTGAAATGGCTACTTTTTTATTTTCAAGATCTTTTATGGTATTAAAATCTGATTTAGCAGCCACATGAATTCCCCAAATTAAAGGCGATTGCACATATATCTGAACAATTTTACTTGGATTTCCTGCTACAATATCTTTAACAATTCCTTCTGTGAGAATAACCGCTATATCAGCTTCACCATCACGAAGCATCTGACACATTTTACCGGTACCTTCAGGAATGTTTTTCCATTGCAAATCAATATTTTCTGCTTCAAATTCGCCATTTTCAATGCATAGATGCCATGGCAAATTGAAGTGTTCGGGAACACCTACAATTTTTACGGTTTTCATTATAGTTTAAGTTTAAGTTAAGTTTGGTATGCGTATTCTAAGTTTGTTTGCTCGTTTGTTTTTTTTTAGTTTTTTAATAAATCTGCCCTGTGTTTTTCAGAAATGTAAGGCTCTACAAATTCTATAATTTCTTGTGCCTCATATTCTTTTAAAATACTTTTTACAATGGCGTAATCAATATCTCTAGCTATCTCAACAGCTAAAAATGTATCGTTTAAATTTTCTGATAAACAGTTAATTGCATTTAATTTTTCTCTAATTATTTCCTTATCGAAATCCTTTTCTAAAATTAAAACCTGAACAATTGAATTTCCTGAATGTTCAATAGTTTCTAAGTAAACGAAATTCTTTTCATTTTCGTCATATTCAGCATAAAAAAGATCTCCTGTTGCAATGGAAGCACCAAAAAACGGAATATTATCTAACCTGAAAAATCCTTTTTCCAAATTAATAATTTCCGCCCACATGGTTTCCGAGACTGTTTCTCCTAAAAAATCGCTGTAATATTTAAATAAAATCTTTTTATGTTTGTCTGTCATTCTTTTTAATTATTTTCAAATGAAGCTAGAAAGCTTCTGGATAAATTAACTAATTTTCAAATTGACTAATTATCTAATTCTCTATTCAATTTCGCTGATTACAGCTTTTAAAGGTGATATAACAATTCTGTAACCATCCGGGTCCTGAATCATTTTTCCGTTTTGATTCCAGAAAGGATTAATTGCAGGAATTATTGAGATATTGTTACGTATCAACTTATTTTCCAATTCATTATAATCTGAAATTGTTTTCGGATAAAGCACGATTACATCTTCTTCATCAAAGGTGTGTTTTGCCTCTGAATGAGATTGTGTAAACTCAAAATGCCAGTCTAAACCTGATTTTCCAATAAAGACGCCATCGTAATTGTTGTGATTTTGGAAACCTCCCAGTCGTTCGAAACCGAGAATATCGACATAAAAATTTTCAATTCTCTCTAAATCATTCGTGTGTCGTGCAACTCTTAAAAACATAATCTATGACCTAATTTGATTAATATGATGTTCTAAGTGTTCTACATAATCAGTCATTGAAAATTTTAAATCAATGACAGATTCATCACTTAAAACAATTTTATATTCTAAAGCTTTATCATCTACAGCCTTCATAATTCTAACAATTTGTTTGTTTAATGAAAGCCACAACTCCGTCAATTCAACAATATCCTTTGTTTTATATTGATTTAAATTCACTAAATCAATCTGATTATACGGTCTGTGACGATATGGTTTCTCAAGATAATTGATTTCTGTAAAACGAATTAAATTATGAACTGCAGAATCAACGAGATGGCCTAAAATTTCTTTTTTAGACCATTTTCCTGGTTTTCTTTCTTCTAAAATAATCGGATCAATTGTTGAGAAATAATTTGAATTTTCATCCAGCAATTGTTCAAATTTAAGAATAGCATTTTGCATGAATTATCTAATTTCAAATTGACTAATTATCTAATTTATTTTCCTGCCAGCTTGTTCAGCGTGTAAGCAATCAATTCATCAACGGCTTTATAAGGATCTTCACTGAAAGTTCCTGATGCACGATTGGCAATAATTGCATTTAAAGATAATGCATTATGTCCTAAAAGTGCTGATAATCCGTAAATTGCTGCTGTTTCCATCTCCAGGTTAGTGATACGGTTATCATCAAAATTAAAATTATCCATTTTATTGTTTAATTCTTCATCCTGAATATTCAAACGTAATACACGTCCTTGGGGACCGTAAAAACCTCCTGCAGTAGCAGTTATTCCTTTAAATATTTTGTCTGATTCTATGATTTTTTCTAAAGTTTCAGAACACGGAATAGCATATGGTCTTCCTTTTCGAATGTCCCAATTCGTGTGTATAATGAAAGCATCTTCCAATGCATCCTGCGAAACATCATCAATTAAATAGGAGCGGAGCATGTTGTCTAAACCAAGCCCAAATTTAGACATTACAAAGCTATCAATCGGAATGTCAGCCTGCAAAGAACCTGAAGTTCCAATTCTGATGATATTCAAAGAAGTTAGATTTTCTTTTGGCAAACGCGTTTCTAAATTGATGTTTACCAAAGCGTCTAATTCGTTCAAAACGATATCAATATTGTCTGGCCCAATACCGGTTGACATTACTGAAATTCGTTTGCCTTTATAAGTTCCCGTTTGGGTTTTAAACTCTCTTTTTTGAGTCGAAAATTCAATTGAATCAAAAAACTGTGTGATTTTTTCCACTCGATTTTGATCTCCAACAAAAATTATGTCGTTTGCAATATGTTCAGGACGTAGGTTTAAGTGGTAAACACTTCCGTCTGGGTTTAATATTAATTCTGATGATTGTATCATTTTTTTTCTTTTAAGGTTCAAAGATGCAAAGTAGCAAAGGGGCAAAGGTTTATTGTAGAGGCGCACAGCAGTGCGTCTTTGGTTTATTAGTTTTATGTTTTCGAAGAACTTGAAACATGAAACTTGAAACATTTATTTTTAACCTCCAACTCGTTTTGTTTTAAAGCCTTTTTCTTTTAAAATAGTCATTATTTTGTCACGATAATCGCCTTGAATGATGATCGAAGCATCTTTAAAAGTCCCGCCAACACTTAATTTTGTTTTAATTTCTTTGGCAAGGATTTTAAAATCTTCATCAGATCCTTCGTAACCTTCGATTATCGTCGTTGCTTTTCCTTTACGTTTTTCGAATTTGCAAATCATAGGCTCTTTTTGAATATAAAGCACATGATCTTGCTCCTGAATTTCTTCTGGCTCATTTGATTCGACGTGATCCGGAAATAAATTTTTCAATTGATCTTGTAAGTCCATAAATTTTTTATGCTAAAAAATAAATTCCAATAAATTTAGGTTGTAAAAAATTAAATTCCAAATCCCAATGAGATATTGGAATTTGGAATTTTAATATTGGAATTTGATTTGGTTTATTTTTTAATTAAACCTAAATCTACTAAACGTTCGTATAAATAATCACCTGCCGTGATGTCTTCAAATTTCTTAGGATTCTCAGCATCAATACAGTTTTCTAAACAATCTAAACGCATATCGCTTACTGGGTGCATGAAAAACGGTACAGAAAAACGAGAAGTTCCCCATAATTCTCTTGGCGGATTTACAACCTGGTGAATTGTAGATTTTAGTTTGTTATTGGTATGTCTTGACAACATATCACCAACATTAATTACTAATTCGTCATCTGCTGCGATTGCGTCAATCCATTCTCCATCATGATTTTGAACCTGAAGTCCTTTTCCCTGCGCACCCATTAAAAGCGTGATCAGGTTAATGTCACCATGAGCAGCAGCGCGAATAGCGTTTTCTGGCTCAGAGGTAATTGGTGGATAATGAATTGGTCTTAAAATTGAGTTTCCTTCTTTCGCATATTGATCAAAATAAAACTCATCTAAACCTAAATGCAATGCCAAAGCTCTTAATACATAAACGCCTGTTTTTTCAAGCATTTGATACGCTTCTTTACCAACAATATTAAAACGTGGTAATTCTTTTACTTCAACATTTTCAGGATATTCAGATGCGTATTTTGAATCTTTGTCAACATACTGACCAAAATGCCAAAATTCTTTCAAATCTCCCTCTTTACGCCCTTTAGCATGCTCTTTTCCAAAAGATACATAACCTCTTTGTCCGCCAATACCGGGAATTTCATAATTATGCTTAGTTTCTACTGGCAAAGCGAAAAATTTTCTAATTTCGCTATAAAGCTCGTCTACTAACTGGTCGTCAAGAAAATGACCTTTTAGGGCTACGAAGCCAATGTTTTCAAATGCACTGCCGATTTCATTTACAAATTTTTGTTTACGTTTCGGGTCGTCCGAAAGGAAATCACGTAAGTCTACACTAGGAATGTTTTGCATACTTTACATTTTTATTTAAGATAAAAGGTGTCATAAAACCTTTCAGTAACAAAGGTAGAGAATATTTTAGAATTGAATTTTAAAAGTTACATTAAAAATAAATAAATATAACAAAAACCAATAAAATTGTTATAATTTTTTATATTTGAAACACTAAAAAACAAAAAACCAAATGATCTTTTACAGAGAAAACCTTACTGACGCACAATTATTAGATTTATATAAAAAAATCCTTAAACCCCGTTTAATAGAAGAAAAAATGCTAATCCTGATTCGTCAGGGAAAAGTATCGAAATGGTTTTCCGGAATAGGGCAGGAAGCGATTGCGGTAGGAGTGACAGCTGTTTTAGATGAAACAGAATATGTGTTACCAATGCACCGAAATCTAGGCGTTTTTACTACCAGAAATATTCCATTGTATCGTTTGTTCTCTCAATGGCAAGGAAAAGCTAATGGATTTACAAAAGGAAGAGATCGTAGTTTTCACTTTGGAACACAGGAATATAAAATTATCGGCATGATTTCTCATTTGGGTCCACAGTTAGGAATTGCTGACGGAATTGCTCTTGCCGATAAGCTTCAAAACAATAAAAAAGTTACAGCAGTTTTTACTGGAGAAGGAGCAACCAGTGAAGGAGATTTTCACGAAGCGCTAAATATCGCCGCAGTTTGGAAATTGCCAGTTATGTTTGTTATCGAAAACAACGGCTACGGACTTTCGACACCTACAAATGAACAATACTTTTGCAAAAATCTTGCCGATAAAGGCATTGGTTACGGCATTGAAAGTCATATTATTGATGGAAATAATATTTTGGAAGTCTTTAATAAGCTTTCTGAGCTGAAAGCAGAAATGCAGCAAAATCCACATCCTGTTTTATTAGAATTCAAAACCTTCAGAATGCGAGGTCATGAAGAGGCTAGTGGTACCAAATATGTTCCTCAGGAATTAATGGACGAATGGGCAGCAAAAGATCCGGTAACAAATTACAGAAATTATTTGAATGGGATTGGTGTTTTAACTGCTGAATATGACGAACAATTGCACAGCGAAATCAAACAGGAAATTGATGAAAATTTAGCGATTGCAAATGCTGAGCCTGAAATTACACCAACTTATAGTGGAGAATTAGATGATGTTTATAAACCTTATCAATTTCAAGAAGTTAATCATTCAGAAGATGTAAAAAATATTAGATTTATTGATGCCATCAGAAATAGTCTGGAACAATCTATGCAAAATCATAAAAACCTTGTTATAATGGGCCAGGATATTGCAGAATATGGTGGTGCTTTTAAAATAACGGATGGCTTTGTGGATGTTTTTGGAAAAGACAGAGTTCGAAATACACCAATCTGCGAAAGTGCTGTGGTTTCGACAGGAATGGGTTTGTCAATTAATGGATACAAAGCGATTGTAGAAATGCAGTTTGCCGATTTTGTTTCGACAGGTTTTAATCCGATTGTAAATTTATTGGCAAAATCGCATTATCGTTGGGGCGAAAAAGCCGATGTTGTTGTTCGTATGCCATGTGGCGGCGGCACTCAGGCTGGGCCTTTTCATTCGCAGACAAACGAAGCCTGGTTTACGAAAACTCCAGGTTTAAAAGTAGTTTACCCTGCTTTTCCTTATGATGCAAAAGGTTTATTAAATACGTCGATAAACGACCCGAATCCTGTTTTGTTTTTTGAACATAAACAATTATACAGGAGCGTATATCAGGATGTCCCAACAGATTATTACACAATTCCGTTAGGAAAAGCGGCTGTTTTAAAAGAAGGAAATACAGTTACTATTATTGCCTTTGGAGCTTCAGTTCATTGGGCTTTAGATACATTAGCCCAAAATTCTGAAATCGATGCAGATTTAATTGATTTAAGAACGCTGCAACCTTTGGATACTGAAACTATTTTTGCTTCCGTTAAAAAGACCGGGAAAGTGATTATTTATCAGGAAGATACTTTGTTTGGTGGAATTGCCAGCGATATTTCGGCCTTAATCATGGAAGAATGTTTTGAATATCTGGATGCTCCTGTAAAAAGAGTAGCCAGTTTAGATTCGCCAATTCCGTTTACAAAAGCACTGGAAGATCAATTTCTACCAAAAAATCGTTTTGAAGAGGTTTTGTTAAATTTATTGAAATATTAATTACAAAAAACATAATATTTTGAAGAAAGAACATTTTTTTTCTATCTTCAAAGCATAAAAACTTTAATTATGAAAAAACTGTTTGTTTCAATTTTTGTTATTTCATTACTTTTCTCCTGTAATAAAAATAACAAAGCCAATGTAGATAAAGCTTTAGACCAAAAGTTTGATCAATATAAGGATGGTTTTGTAACTGCTTTATGGAAAATCAATCCGGGTTGGGCTTCTGCTGTTGGTTATCATAAATTAGATAGTGTTTTGGTTGTTCCGAACGCTAACGAAATGAAAGTCCAGCTTGACTTTGCCAATGCGCAGTTGGATTCCTTAAAACAATACGATGTCGAAAATCTATCTGATAAAAACAAGACTGATTTTCAAATGATTAAAAATCAGCTGGAGGCTACAATCTTCTATGTTAAGGATTTTAAATCATCTGAATGGAATCCTTCAGAATATAATGTTTGTGGTTCATTTGCAGAAATTTTAAACGGAAATTATGATTCTTTAGAAGTTCGTTTACGTGCTTTCAACGCTAAAATGAACAACATTCCGGCTTATTACGAGGCGGCAAAAAAGAGTATCAAAAATCCAACTATTGAACATACAGATCTTGCCATTGCACAAAACATCGGTGGTTCTTCTGTTTTTGAAGCAGATTTGAATGATGCTCTGGCAAAAAGCAAATTGACTGCTGAAGAGAAAAAAGAAATTCAGGACAAAGCAAAAGTTTCGGTTAAAGCAATTAAGGATTATGCAGAATGGTTGAAAAATCTTCCAAACAAAACACCACGTTCTTTTAGACTTGGAGCTGATTTATATGCTAAAAAATTCAATTTTGATATTCAATCTAGTTATTCTGCCGACGAAATTTATAAAATTGCTGTTGATCACAAAAATGATCTGCATGAAAAAATGTTTGTCTTAGCTGATAAATTATGGACTAAATACAAAGGAAACGAGCCAAAACCAGCTGATAAACTAGAATTAATTAAACAAGTTATTGATAAAATTTCTTTACAGCATACAACTCCTGAAAAATTTCAATCAGAAATCGAAAAACAGATTCCAGAACTTACAGCTTATGTAAAAGCTAAAGATTTATTATATATCGATCCATCAAAACCGCTTGTTGTCCGTAAAGAGCCAGCGTATATGGCGGGTGTTGCGGGTGCATCAATCTCGGCTCCCGGACCTTATGACAAAAAAGCCAACACTTATTATAATGTGGGCAGTATGTCTGGCTGGACTGCAGAAAACGCTGAAAGCTACTTGCGTGAATATAACGATTACATTCTTCAAATTCTTAACATTCACGAAGCGGTTCCTGGACATTACACGCAATTAGTTTACAGTAATCAGTCACCAAGTATTATTAAATCTATTTTAGGAAATGGTGCCATGGTTGAAGGATGGGCGGTTTATGCAGAGAGAATGATGTTAGAAAGCGGTTATAAAAACTCTGATGAAATGTGGTTGATGTATTACAAATGGAATTTAAGAACGACTTGCAATACTATTTTGGATATAAGCGTTCACACAAAAAACATGTCTAAAGAAGATGCGATGATATTATTAACAAGAGAAGCTTTTCAACAACAAGCTGAGGCAGAAGGGAAATGGAAGCGTGTTACTTTATCCCAGGTTCAATTATGTTCTTATTTTACTGGATATACTGAGATTTATAACTTGAGAGAAGAACTTAAAAAGCAAGAAGGAGATAAGTTTAACTTGAAAAAGTTTCATGAAAAATTCTTAAGTTTCGGAAGTGCTCCGGTAAAATACATCAAAGAATTGATGCTTTCTAAGGAATAGATTTTTCTCTTACATATTTAAATAATAAAAGGTTTGATAAGATAAATAATCTCATCAAACCTTTTTTGTTATTGCTAATTAAAATTAATTCGAATTAGATTCCAATTCAAATAATTGAACCTGACTTTTCAAACGGTCAATAAGTAAATTCATCATTCTTTTATTTAAACTAGAAGAATTTTGAATGTATGTATTGTATTCCTCGATCGTAAAAAGTGCCATTACAATTCCTTTTAAGGAGTTTCTGAACTTAATATCTTTCTGAATAGAATTTTCAATAGTCTGAAGCTTCTTTTCAACAGTATAAGAATAGAAATCGGCTTTATTTTTATTTACATAGTTGATAAAAACTGCTATAAACAAGTCATTTTGCAGTTTTAAAATAGGCCTAATCGTTTGATTTTGAAACAACTCATCTGCCGAAGATTGAGCACTTACAGTTCCTAAAGTCTCGCCTCTGAATTCTTTTAAAAAAGTGTCTCTATCTGCCATGTTTTTTCTTTAAATTTAGAAAAAATTCTAATACAAAAAAATCTATTTTATTCACATAAATTAAAAATATGCGATTTCATACCAGAAAATGGGTTAAACCCCAAGATTTAAATCCAAACGGAACTCTATTTGGAGGTCAATTATTAGCATGGATTGATGAAGAACTGGCTTTGTACTCTATTGTTCAATTAGAAAACTCAAGAGTAGTAACCAAACACATGTCCGAAATCAATTTTAAAAGTTCAGCGCGACAAGGTGATATTGTTGAAATTGGAATTGATGTTGTGAAATTTGGAAATACTTCACTGGTTTTAAAATGTGCCGTAAGAAATATGATGACACGCGAAATCATCATTACTATTGACAACACCACAATGGTCAATTTAGATGAAAATGGCAAACCAAAAGCTCATGGAAAAACGCAAATCGAATTCGTAAAAGATCGCTTATAATTATAAAACAAAAATGCTTAAAACTTTTATAATAGTTTTCGTATCCGCTTTATTATTAATATCCTGTAATTCTAAAGAAGATAAAGAAAAGTACAATCATGTTTTTTATAGAGCTGTGCATAAAAAGGATACCGCTATTCTGGACATTAATATAAATGACAGGCGATTTTATGGCCGTTATGAAATATTATACCATCGAATTGGTAAAGATTCCGGCGATGTAAGAGGAGATTTAAAAGGCGACACATTACGAGGTGACTTTCATTTTATTTCTAATGGAGGAAGCTGGAAACGAATTCCGATAGCATTATTAAAAAAAGAGAATAAATTATTTTTAGGAAAGGGCGTAATCGGAACTTATTTTAATCTTCCGCTTTTTATTCCTGAAGTTCCCATAGAATATAATAACTCAGAGTTTGTTTTTGAAAAGATTGAAAAGTGATTTTTTGTTTGAGGTTTCAGGTCTTCTTAGTCTCAAGTATTCAGATCCAATTAAAACAAACCCGACAGGTTTTTATCCCAAGGCTCAGGTTTTTATCCCAAGGCTTCGGGACTGTCGGGTTTACTTTTAAAACCTCAAACCTGAAGCTTGAAACAAAATAAACGTTATTCCAATTTCCCAATCTTCGAAGGCAATTCAAAAATTTCCAAATCAAAATAGATTACAGATGCCATGATATGGTCAAAAATATCGGCCATAATATATTCGTAATTTGCCCAGCGTTTATCACTTGAAAAAGCATAAATCTCTAAAGGAACTCCGTGTGCAGTCGATTGCAGTTGGCGGCACATCATATGCATGTCTTTATTCAAACCAGGATGTGTTATCAAATATTGAATGATATATTTTCGGAACAAACCTAAATTGGTCATGTTTCTTCCATTCAAAGACAAGGTTTTATCGATGCCATGAACAGCATTGTATTTTTCAATTTCAGTTTGTCTGCTTTCGATATATGATGAAATAAGCTGGACTTTTTTCATCTGGTTCAAATCTTCATTATTCAGAAAACGAATACTGCTGCTTTTGATCAGAATATGTCTTTTAATACGTCTTCCGTCAGATTTCTGCATGCCGCGCCAGTTCTGAAATGAATCTGAACTCAAAGCATAAGTTGGAATCGTGGTAATTGTGTTATCAAAATTCCGAACCTTTACTGTTGTCAAATTGATTTCGATAACATCTCCATCGGCACCAAATTTATCCATTGTAATCCAGTCACCAATACGAACCATGTCATTAATCGCTACCTGAACACTCGAAACAAATCCTAAAATAGTATCCCTGAAAATCAAGATGATAATAGCAGAAAGCGTTCCTAAAATGGTTAATAATTCCCCTTTTTTGATTCCAAATAAAGTTGAAATAATCATCGCAACCCCAAAAATCCACAGGACAATCATAATTACCTGAACGAAACTGTCGATAGGTTTATCGCTGTATTCTGGTTTTTGTTTTAAATAATCTCGTAAAGCATTAAAAATCGTTCTGATAATCCACAAACTGATCAAAACGATATAGATACCAACTATTTTACCAAAAAGAGTTTCCCAATAATCATATTTATCTAAAATAATTGGTACAGCTTTATAAATAAAGAAAAACGGAATTAAATAGGCTGTATATTTTGTGGTTTTATTGTGAATTAAATAATCGTCGAACTTTGTTTTTGTTTTTTGTGCAAAAATGGCGGTTAGCGTCACCAAAACAAATTTGGCAACATAATAAATGGTATAAGCCAATGCCACCATAATAGCAATATTAAAGACAAGGCTGACGTAAGACGCGAAGTTGCGGCTCATTCCCCAATCTCTAAAAAGCGGATATAAAAAATTAAATATTTTGTCCAAAGGCTTAAGCATTATTTTCTAAATATTTTTTCTCAATATAGAAAGTTCCAAAAGGTATAAGGGAAGCAATCAGAATGATTCCGAAAGTTTTTAAATCCCAATTTTGAGATTTTCTAAGTAGAAATGCCAAAATAATATAACCAATAAACAATACACCGTGCGTCATTCCTAACGGACGTAAAACAGTATGATAAAGTTCCGGATTGTTGTTTTTAATGATAAGCATGTTGGCGAATAAAACTAAATAGGAGATTCCTTCTAAAATTGCGGTAACTTTAAAAATCTTGAGCATGTATCTTTTTTTTAAAATTTATACAAGCAAAATTAAGTATTATCGTTGGTTTTTGCAGTATGAATCAGGAAAGTAATTTACTTTTGTAATCTTAAACTTTGATAATGAGTAAGCGCGATTTAAAAAAATATTTGTCCGAATTAGATAAAGAACAGCTCGAAGAACAAATTATCGAATTGTACGAGAAATTTGTTCCGGTGAAAACCTTTTATGATTTCGTTTTTAATCCAAAAGAAGATAAACTCCTGCAGGAAAGTAAAACGAAAATTTCTCACGAATACTTTCCTGTAAAAAAACCAAACGCAAAATGGCGACCAAAAGCAAAAATGCGCCGTTCTGTTGCGCAGAAAATTATAAAGCACTTTATTTTGTTAGGAGTCGATCCTTTTGTAATTGCCGATCTCATGTTGTTTAACATTGAAGTTGCACAAACATTTTCTGCAGGAAACTATATTAAGCAGGAATTATTTTACAAAAGTATATTAAACTCTTTCGAACAAGCGGTAAATTTTGTAATTTCTAATGGAATTTTAGCTGATTTTAAAACAAGAATTTTAGAAGTTCACCAGCAAACTCTTCAACAAAAATGGAAAAACAAGTATGATTTTGAGGCAATTTTGGAGAAAATCGACTTGTGAAATACTTCCCATAAAAAATCTTATTTAAAAAAAACATTTATTTTAGGTTAAAATAAGATGAATAACTGTTTTTTAGGTGTATTTTTGCAAAAATCCAAAAATCAACAATGTCTCAAAACACTTTAGAAATAGAAAGAGAAGAGAAAAAAGAACTTTATGCATACCAAAAAGGCGATATTGATGCCATTTTTGAACGTTTAGATAATGCTCCTGCTCAACATCATTTATTATATCAATTACCTACAGGTGGCGGAAAAACTGTGATTTTTTCTGAAATCGTTCGTCGTTATTTATCTCATAATGATAAAAAAGTGGTGGTTTTAACACACCGTATCGAACTTTGTAAGCAAACTTCTAAAATGCTGAAAGGTTTTGGTGTTACCAATAAAATAATAAATAGTAAAGTTAAAGAATTGCCGGATCAGAATGATTATTCTTGTTTTGTGGCAATGGTTGAAACGCTAAAAAACCGTATCAATGACGAGAAATTACATCTTGACAACATTGGTTTGGTGATTATTGATGAGGCACATTACAATTCATTTAGAAAATTATTAAACTCATTCAAAAACGCTTTTATTCTTGGAGTAACAGCTACACCATTGAGTTCAAATATAAAATTACCAATGCACCAGAGTTATGATGAACTTATTGTGGGAGACACAATTAGCTCATTAATTGACAAAGGATTCCTTGCACGTGCTACAACTTACAGCTATGATGTTGGTTTGACATCTTTAAAAGTAGGGATCAACGGCGATTATACCGTAAAATCTTCTGACGATTTGTATACCAATACAATCATGCAGGAAAAACTTTTGCACGCTTACACGGAGCGTTCTTTAGGTAAAAAAACCTTGATTTTCAATAACGGTATTCATACATCATTATATGTGTACGAAACGTTTAGAGAAGCGGGTTACGACATCAGACACCTTGACAACACAAGTAGTTCTGAAGAACGTAAAGATATTTTGGCGTGGTTCAAAAAGACTCCGGATGCGATTTTAACTTCGGTTGGAATCCTGACAACCGGTTTTGATGAGCCTACAGTTGAGACAATTATCTTAAACAGAGCAACAAAATCGTTAACCTTATACTACCAAATGATTGGTCGTGGATCTCGTAAATTACCTGGTAAAGACGAGTTTACCGTAATCGATTTAGGTAATAATGCAGCACGTTTTGGTTTATGGAGCGAGCCGGTAAACTGGCAGCACATTTTTAAATCACCTGAATTTTATTTGGAGAATTTACGTGATGATACTGAAATCGAATTGTATTTCAAATACAGCATGCCTCCGGAATTAAGAGCTAAATTTAGCAAAACTGCGGATGTTACTTTTGATGTTGATGAAGAACACAAGTTAATCATCAAACAAAATTTACGCTCTAAAGTAGTACTAGACAAGTCGTTAGAGCAACACGCTTCAATGTGTGTTGATAATACGGAAACATTGCAGGAAGCAAAATCATTAGGAAAAGAACTTGATGACGATATCGAATGCCGTATCAAACGTTATGCAAAATGTTTGAGCCAATGCAGTAAAAACTACCGCGAATGGCTGGTTGAAGATTATAAAAAGAATCTGGTTTTATTAATCGGTAAAAAATACCGTGAGAAAATCATGAACGAACCGGATTGATCCGAAGAAGGTTAAAAAAGTTTCAGGTTTCAAGTTTCAAGTTTGTTGGAATCTGCATTTAACTTGAAACCTGAAACTTGAAACTTGAAACGAAAAATAAACAAAAATCAAAACATGTCTAAACAATTCTCAGCATTAGGAGTTTCAGCACCAATTTTAAAAGCTTTAGGCGAATTAAACATTGTTGAACCAACAGAAATTCAACAAAAAACAATTCCGTTGCTTTTATCTGAAAGCCATGATGTTGTAGGTTTAGCTAAAACGGGAACGGGAAAAACAGCCGCTTTTGGATTGCCTTTATTGCAATTAATCAATACAGAAATAAATACAGTTCAGGCAGTAATTTTGGTACCAACCAGAGAACTTGGACAGCAAATATTTAGAAATTTAGAAGATTTTGGAAAACATATTCCGAATATCTCAATAGCTTCAACTTGTGGTGGAATCCCAATAAAACCACAAATTGAACGTCTGTCACAACCAACTCATATCGTAGTTGCAACTCCGGGGCGTTTAATCGATTTGATTCAGCGTAAAGCAGTCGATTTAAAACAAGCACAATATTTAGTTTTAGACGAAGCCGATGAAATGGTTTCTATCCTAAAAGAAAGTTTAGACGAAATCGTTGCTGAACTTCCTAAAAAACACCGCACTTTATTGTTTTCTGCTACTTTGCCGGGAACAATTAAACAATTGATTCAGAATTACTTAAATAAAAACGTAGTTCAGATTAGTGCCGATATGGAAACTTCTGGTAACCAAGGTATTGATCACGAATATATTGTAGTTGATCCTATTGAGAAATTAGATGTTTTAATGCATTTTCTGAATTCAAAAGATGGAGAACGCGGCATTATTTTCTGTAAAACTAAAGCTGCAGTCAACAAATTAGCTAAAAATCTGGCTATAAATCGTTTTTCTTCAGGAGCATTACACGGAAGTTTATCTCAGGGAATCCGTGACAGAATCATGGAGCAATTTCGCGAAGGGCATATCAATATTTTGGTTGCCACCGATTTGGCAGCAAGAGGAATCGACGTGAAAGAAATTTCTTATGTGGTAAATTACCACTTGCCAGATACTTATGAAAACTACGTTCACCGAAGCGGAAGAACCGCAAGGGCAGGAGCGAAGGGGCTTTCTTTAACTGTTTTACAAGAGGAAGAAGTAACTGAAATTCCGGAATTCGAAAAAGAATTAGGAATTAAATTTACCAAATTCCAAAAGCCTTCAGTAATAAGTTTAGAAGAAAATAATACGCTTTTATGGGCGAAACAAATCTTCAAAACTAAGCCAAATCACGATATTTCAGCGGATTTAAAAACGAAGATAAAAACAGTTTTTCATCATCTTACCAAAGATGAATTAATTGAAAAATTGATGGCTAATTATGTTTTACAAAACAAAGTTGAAATAACAGAAAAGCCTGTTAAAAAATTCAAAAAGTAGTAATTGAGACTATACATTTTGCCAATTTATGTTGTATTTTTATGATTAAATGAAAATTTGAATTGTAAAAATACAAACAGAAAATGGCAGAAAATATCCAACTAAAAAAGATATCAATTAACGAAATTGACCAGCTGAAAAGGATTGGCCAACAAACTTTTTATGAAACATTTTCAGAATCCAATTCTGAAGAAAACATGAAAGAGTATTTGGAAAAAGGATTCTCAAATGAGAAACTTACAGCCGAACTTTCAGATAAAAACTCTGAATTTTACTTCGCAACTCTTAATGATGAAGTAATTGGGTATTTGAAAATTAATTTCGGGCCATCCCAAACCGAATTAAAAAACGATAAAACGCTGGAAATTGAAAGGATTTATGTTTCAAAAGAATTTCACGGAAAAAAAGTCGGACAATTACTTTACGAAAAAGCAATTGAAATCGCCAAACAAAAAAATAGCGAATATGTTTGGTTGGGTGTTTGGGAAGAAAATCATCGAGCATTAGGTTTTTATAGAAAAAATGGGTTTGTTGAATTTGACAAACATATTTTCAGACTCGGCAATGAGGAGCAAACCGACCTTATGATGAAACTAAAATTAAGTAACTGATTTCCAAAAGTATTTAAGCTAAATCTCAATTTGGTTTTTATATATGGAATTATAGTGTTAAATTTATGCAACTGCTATTTTAGCAGAATAGTTTAATCATCGCACTTACTTAATAAAGAACATATATGAATATAGTCATCATAGGAGGTGGTTTTGCAGGTATCAATCTGGCAAAAGAGCTTGTAGACCATCCTCAAATACAGGTAACCCTTGTAGATAAAAATAATTATAACTTTTTCCCTCCACTTATATATCAGGTTGCAACTGCATTTTTAGAACCTTCAAGCATCAGTTATCCTTTTAGGAAATTTTTTGCGGGCAAAAAGAACCTACAATTTCGTTTAGGCGAATTACTTTCTGTAGTTCCTGCCGAAAATAAAATAATTCTCAGCAATGGCGAATTAAATTATGATTATCTGGTTTTTGCAACAGGCGCCGAAACGAGCTATTTTGGTATGGAAAACGTAATGAAAAACGCCATTCCGATGAAAACCTTAAATGATGCCATCGAAATGCGTAATGCATTGCTTAAAAACCTTGAAAAAGCAGCGATTTGCAAAGACATCAGAAAACGTCGTAAATTATTAACGATTGTCGTTGCCGGAGGAGGACCAACAGGAGTAGAAGTTTCTGGAATGTTTGCCGAAATGCGTAAAAATATTCTGTTAAAAGAATATCCTGAATTAGAAACCTCTGCAAGTAATGTTTATTTGGTAGATGGAGGGGATGCATTGCTTTCGCCGATGAGCGAAGCTTCTCAAAAAGATACTTTACAAGCTTTGACAAAATTAGGTGTTGTGGTCAAATTACATACACGAGTGACTGATTATGTTGATGATACTGTGTTTTTTGAAAACGGAGAAACCATCAAAACCAAAAACTTAATTTGGGCGGCAGGAGTTTCTGCGAAGATTTTCGAAGGAATTCCGAAAGAAAGTTATGGTCGTGGAAAAAGAATGGCAACAGATCAATACAATAAAGTAAATGGACTTCAGAATATTTATGCCATTGGTGATACCGCGATTTTAGCCGGAGATAAAAATTTCCCTGACGGACATCCGCAGGTGGCACAGGTTGCGATTCAACAAGGATTAAATTTGGCCAAAAACTTTAAAGCAATGGTTCAGAATAAACCATTGAAAGCATTCGAATACAAAGACAAAGGTTCGATGGCAATTATCGGAAAAAATCAAGCTGTTGTTGATTTACCAAGTCCAAAATGGCATTTTAGTGGCTTTTTTGCCTGGTTTATCTGGTTGTTTGTCCATTTAATTTCACTAATAACATATCGAAACAGATTGAACACTTTTTGGAACTGGATGGTCGCTTATTTTGCAAGAGATCAATCTTTGAGAATGATTATCAGACCAGATAAAAGACAACAAAGTGAATAGATAAATTCCAATATTTAAATTCCAAATTCCAATAAAAAAAGAGCAGAAAAAATAATTTTTTCTGCTCTTTTTTAGTTTTAAAATTTATTATTCTGCGGTTGTTGGATCAATTACACCAAAAACCTCACTTACTGAATTGGCAGGAAAACCTCCTAATTTGGCATGTTCATAAACCATTTCTTCGTTTGGCGCAATGTATATACAGTAGATCTTATCTTTTGTAACATATCTGTTTATCCATTGAATTTGAGTTCCTAATTGAGTTAGTACACCACAAGAAGCCTGTGAAATACTTTTTAATTCATCAGTTGTAAGTTTACCGGCATTTGGGATTTCCCTTTCAATAACATATTTAGGCATAATAATTAATATTTAGTCCTACTCGTGTGGCTTTTCGGTTTCGCCCCGTTTTTAAAATGGTGTCTGGATTCCAATTAATTTTAGTACTATAAAATTAATGAAATAATGAACAACAAAAGCCTTATGTTCTGATTTTTAGCGAGATATAATTAATGACCAACGATAATTTCTTCGTCAGAAGTTAATTCGACTTTTTCCGTAATAAAGCGTTTCCCAATATTTAAAACTATAAAAGCGATTATTGTGGTTGCTGTCATTATAAGAACCATTGGTGTAACAGAATCTATAACAAAAATTCCGACCGCAAATGAAGCCAAAGCTCCTAAACCCAATTGAATTGCGCCCATTAGTGCCGACGCGCTTCCTGCATTTTTTGCAAAAGGAGCCATTGTAAGGCCTGCAGTATTTGGATTTGAAATTCCTAAGCAGCCTAAAAACAAAAATAACATTGTAATAGTTGCATACAAAGTCAGCAAATTATACCATGAAAGTATTAGAAAAACAATACTTATTATAGATTGTAAAATCAGCGCAGCAAAGATCATTTGCTCACTCGAAAATTTCTTTAATAAAACTGAATTTAATTGGCTTGAGCCGATAAAACTTACGGACATAAACGCAAAAATCAAACCGTACGATTTCGCATCAACATGGTAAATATCCATAAAAATAATCGGAGAGGCCGCAACGTACGTAAACAAGCCAGAAAATGCAATTGCACCTGTAAAGGCGTAGGTATAAAATTGAGGTTCTTTAAGTACAGTTAGAAAATTGGTAATAATTGGTTTTGGCTTTAAAGAGATCGAAGTATCAGGTTTGTAGCTGTTTGGCAAACCAAAATGAGAAGCCATTAAAATCGCAATTCCCATGCACATTAATATTAGGAATACGATATGCCAGCCAAAATCTTCGGTAACATAACCACCAATTGTGGGCGCCAACATCGGCGAAAGCCCAAGAACCAACATTAGTAATGAAAATACTTTCGGAATATCTTTTACAGGAAATAAATCCCGAACCATTGCTACAGAAGCAACCGTTGCAGCGCAACTACCAACGGCCTGAACAAATCGTAAAAAGATAAAGGTGTCAATATTAGTAACGTAAATACAACCCAACGAAGCCAAAATATAGACTAGTAAACCAATAAATAAAGGTTTTTTTCGTCCAAAACGGTCTAATAAAGGTCCGTAAAGCAATTGTCCCACTGAAATTCCAATAAAATAACTCGATAAACTCATCGAAACTTTGGCTACTGACGTATTCAAATCCATCGCTATATTTGTAAAACCAGGCAAATACATATCGATTGAAAAAGGACCAAGCGCAGTTAAAGAACCTAAAATCAGTATAAGTTTAATATATTTTTTCGTTGTCATTTTGTTAAAAAATTGCTTAAAATTTAAAATATCAATTAATATTTAGTATCTTGTTAGAAATAATAATGCTTTTTATACTAAAAGTGGTTATTATGTAAGATTTTAGAAATGTTCTGAAACTTTAATTAAAAAATTTAAATTATGAAAAAATTCACTTTACTATTAGCGCTTATTTTTACAACAATTTCATTTGCTCAAACCATTACATCAAAACAAGAAGATGCAAATGTAGAACAATACGAACTTCTAAAAAAAGTAAATGAATATTATCCGGACATTACGTTAAACAAAACGCTCACGAATTTTTATGCAGATGGAAAAATTATCGATTCGCAACAACAATTCGATTTAAAAGGAACAAAATTTTCAAGTTACAAATTGGGAATTGAGCCAGGGAATAAAAAATTATTATTTGAATACGTTTCAGATGAAACCGGAAAAGTTTATGGCGATGTCCAACTTTTCAAAGGAAATGCCCTTAGAACAACATTTTCAGAAAAAACCAATGAAATTGAGGTTTCCTTAAATGGAAAATCAGTTTATTTGAAAAAACTGATGTAAATAAATATTTAGATTCAAAACAAAAGCATACGCCATAAACGTATGCTTTTTTGCTTTATATTTGGTTCTTATTTTACTAAATAATTTTATTCTTAAAATGAAAAAATATATTCTATTCCTGTTATTTATTTCTTTTTCAAATTACGCGCAAACCAGCAGATTTACAGGAACATGGAGTACTGAAAATTGCAAGGTTTGCAGCAAAGAATATATTTTGACACTGAATATTGCACAATCAAACGGTAAAATATTTGGGATTGCGGAAATCACAAGCAATAACGAGAAATTTGTTACTGGTGTCATGGAAGTGTCAGGACATGTTTCTGCACATGGCGAAAAAGCTCAAATTAACATTAAAGGAAAAGATGGCTCGGCAAGCGCAGTTTTATTTGTGAATGCAGAATCGTTACAATTCAATAAACGAGGTGGCGCAGATTTAGTTCCGAAAGAAACAATTCTAACTAAGCTAAATTAGGAGAAATTTCTAAAAGCAATAATAAAACGTTTAAAAACCGCTACTTTCGAGATTATTAGACATAATCCTTTTGACCTATAATTTATATTATGTAAAATAGAATATTTTTAAAACCTTTAGCATCAAAAAGATATTCGTACATCGTTATATTTTCAATTATTTTAAATTAGTAATACTTCTCTTCTATAACGGGAACCTTAATAAAGTTGAAACTCTATCAATCACTTAAAAATAAAGAGTTTAATTCTTAAATAAATATTTAAAAACCTGTAAATCAGTAAATTTTAGCAATTATTTAAAATAATTATAATCTGATAAAGATGCTTTCATTGTAAGGCTTTATTTTCTTATTTTTACATTCGATACTTTAAAAAAATTATCAAACGTATGAATACAATTGCTGAGCATATTGCAGATTTTTTAAAAGAATACCCGCCATTTAATAATTTAACTTTTCAGGAATTATTTGATATTGCAACAAATATCCGAGTTATTAATTTAGAAAAGCATACTGTATTGTTTCAAAACAATGATATACTTCATGATAGTTTTTATGTTGTGGCTTCTGGTGTCATAAATTTAACTACCATTGCTGATGCTGAAGAAACCATCATTAATAAATGTCATGAAGGTGATATTTTTGGTTTAAGACCTTTCTTTGCCAAAAACAACTACATGATGACTGCGAAAGCACGTGAAGAAAGCATTATTTATGCCATTCCAATCGCTGTTTTCAGACCTTTTGTTGCTAACAATTCTGATGTTTTAAATTTTTTATTAGAGAGTTTTGCAATTAATTCAAGAAATACAAAAGATAATGTAAATTCTGGAGGGAAATTAATTTCTGATACTTCTTTCTATGTAGATCAGCAATCTGAAATGCAATATATTCAATCCCTTAGCTACAATAATTCTCCATTAAAAACGGAGGCAAATCATATTGTAAAAGATGTTGCAATTTTGATGACAGAATCTATGGTAGATAATATAATTGTTTGCGAAAAAAACCATCCAATTGGTATCGTTACTGATGCTGACTTATCTTCGAAAATTGCAACAGGGCGCTATCCTATTACCGAAACGATTGACAAAATTATGTCATCTCCGGTAGTGACAGTTATTGAAAACGTTTCTTTGGCTGAAGCACAATTACTTATGTTAAAACATAATGTAACACATTTATGTGTTACTAAAGATGGTACAAGTAAATCTGCAGTGAAAGGAATTATATCAGAACATGATTTAATTGTCGCTCAAGCCAGTAATCCTGGCGTTTTAATTAAAGAAATCAAACGTTCTCAGCTACCGAAAGACTTAAAACAAATACGTGATCGTTTGTCTGATTTGATTCAAAATTCAATTCAAAAGAATATACCGATTTCACACATTAGTAATATTGCAAGCGAAATTAATCTTGCAATCATTAAGCGTGCCGTTGAATTATCTATTTTAGACCTGGGCTCACCTCCTGCTCGATTTGCATGGTTAAGTATTGGCAGCCAGGGACGTAAGGAGCAACTTTTACTAACAGATCAGGATAGTATTTTGATTTTTGAAGATGTTACGCCCGATAAATACAGAGAAACAAAAGATTACTTTTTAAGACTAGCAAAAAGAACTACCTCCATACTTGAAAAAGTAGGCTACGAATATTGCCCAAACGGACATATGGGAAGCAATATGTTATGGTGTAAATCATTGACAGACTGGACAAAACAGTACAATAGCTGGATGAATACTCCAGGTGAAAATAGTAATGATTTAAGTAGTATTTTCTTTGATTACGAAATTGTTTTTGGAGAGCCTAAAATTGAAGAAGTGATTGAAAATGTTATTTTTAAAAATGCCGTTAACAACACTTTATTCTTTGATTTTTTAGGAAACGACGCTTTAAAGAGAAATTCTCCTTTAAGTTTCTTTAAAAAATTTATTATCGAAGAAGAAGGCCCGCATAAAACAAAATTTGATATTAAAACCCGTGCTTTAATGCCTTTGATTGATAGTGCACGTTTATTGATTTTGAATGCAAATATTAAAGGAATTAAAAATACCTATTTAAGATTCAAACAATTAGCTATAACAGATTCTAAAAATGCAGAAATATATTTAAGTTGTGCTGAAGCTTTTTTAACATTATCGAAATATAGAACTCTTGAAGGTTTAAAAAATGATGATTCAGGACAATACATCAATCTGAAAGAAATGTCTAAAACAGATAAGGAAAAATTGAAAAATGCTTTAACACCAATGAAAGATCTTGAGGAATTAATTAAGAGCAAATTTCAACTTACCCAATTCTCATAATTATGTTAGACTGGTTAAAAAATATCAATAAAGAATATCCGGATTTCTGGAAAAATTATTTAGCAAAATTTGAGACTAAACCCAATAGATTTGTTGTTTTATCTACTGAAACCTCAGGATTAAATCCAAATAAA
Organism: Flavobacterium aquidurense; assembly: GCF_031458035.1. Lineage (GTDB taxonomy): Bacteria > Bacteroidota > Bacteroidia > Flavobacteriales > Flavobacteriaceae > Flavobacterium > Flavobacterium aquidurense_C. Next base: position 181,019 of record NZ_JAVDXR010000006.1, on the reverse strand, counting down.
GATGTGATTTTATCCTTGGGAGCATTTTCAATTATTGATGACAGTATAGTAATTAAAGATAATTTCGAATCGGTTTTATTACAATACAAATTTCTTCAGGATAATGGACTTTCAAATGAATTTATCATTGAAAGTAAAATGATAAAAATGCCGGAACCGGATGCTTTGGAAGCTTTTATAAATTTTATTGGAAATTCAATTCTGGTGGGGCATCATATTAATTTTGATATTGAAATGCTAAATTCAGCTTTAGAGCGTCTTGATTGTGGACGATTAAAAAATGAAGCTTTAGATGTAGATGTCATGTATAGAAAGTTAACGGATGTAAATGACAAACAATTTTCTTTGGACGACCTATGTGAAATTTATAAAATTCCTAAAAGCGATAGAAATTCATCTTCTGAAGATGCGTACAGAATTGCACTTTTATTCTTAAAATTAAAATCGAGATTAGGAATTAAATAATCCTGCCAATCTGATTGTCAAAGTTTAAAACTTTGAAAAAGATAAATTATATCACAAGATATAGCATAAATACACCTACTCGTTTAAAATTAAAAGTCTATGAAAAAGTTATTATTTATAGCACCATTGTTGTTTTTTGTTTCAGCAATTTTTGCACAAAATCAAGATCCTTCATCGCGGCGTATTTTAGGAACCTGGTATTCTAATACAAACCGAAGTATCAAATGGTTTTTTACGCAGGATGGAAAAGTTTATAATTACAATAATGACATGATGAAAGTGATGTATAAATATACCATTTCACACAGCTGTCAGAACTATTCAGATGATACTACTGAATTTGTAACACTTATGGATAAGGACGGTGACGAGTTTTGTTTTAAAATAAATGGAATAAACGAAAATAAAAATGGCACTTTGCGACTTATTAACTTAAGTAATATGGAACCTCTCGTTTTTGTAAATGATTTAAATTTAAAAATTACACAGTAACAGTAAACAAAAATGCCTCTTAAAATTTAAGAGGCATTTTTTATTTGTAATTAACTTAAGAATTAAGAAATTCTATCCTTCATAATTTCTTCTACTATTTCAGGATTCAATAATGTTGAAGTATCTCCAAAATTAGAAAAATCTCCTTCAGCTATTTTACGTAAAATTCTACGCATGATTTTTCCGGAACGTGTTTTTGGCAAACCAGAAACAAACTGAATTTTGTCTAGTTTTGCAATTGGTCCGATATGATCAGAAATATATTGGTTAATCTCTTTAGTCAGGTTTTCTTTGTTTCTAACTTCTCCAGTTTCTTTTAGAATTACATAACCGTACAATGCATTTCCTTTGATTTCATGAGGGAAACCAACAATTGCAGATTCTGCAACCGCCTGGTGCTCGTTGATTGCATCTTCAATTGGAGCAGTTCCTAAATTATGTCCTGAAACAATTACAACATCATCTACTCTACCGGTAATTCTATAATACCCTACTTCATCTCTTAAAGCTCCATCTCCAGTAAAATATTTTCCAGGGAAAGCAGAGAAATAAGTTTCTTTATAACGCTCATGATCTCCCCAAATCGTTCTGGCAATTCCAGGCCATGGGAATTTAATACACAAACTTCCAACTACTTGATTTCCTTCAATCTCATTTCGTTTTTCATCCATTAAAACAGGTTGAATTCCAGGTAATGGTAAAGTTGCATAAGTTGGTTTTGTTGGTGTAACAAAAGCAATAGGCGAAATCATGATTCCACCAGTTTCTGTTTGCCACCAAGTATCAACCACCGGACATCTTTTGTCTCCAACATGGTCATTAAACCAGTGCCAAGCTTCTTCATTGATTGGTTCTCCAACAGATCCAATAACTTTAAGTGATTTTAGAGGATATTTTTGAATATAATCTAAGCTTTCTTTTGCTAACGAGCGAATTGCCGTTGGCGCTGTATAAAATTGTGTGATTTTATGTTTTTCAATAATATCCCAAAAGCGGCTAAAATCAGGATAAGATGGAACTCCTTCAAAAATTACAGTTGTTCCTCCGTTCAATAACGGTCCGTATAAAATATAAGAGTGACCGGTAATCCAACCAATATCTGCAGTACACCAGAAAATATCATTTTCTTCGTGACTAAAAACATTTTTAAATGTATATGCCGTATAAACCATATAACCTGCCGTGGTATGAACCATTCCCTTAGGCTTTCCTGTTGAACCTGAAGTATACAAGATAAACAACGGATCTTCAGCATCCATAATTTCAGCAACGCTATTGTCTAGAGCTGCATCTAATAATGGCTGTAACCAAAGGTCACGACCTTCTTTCATTTTGATTTCTGTCTTAGTTCTTTTTGCAACCAAAACTTTAGAAACTGTTGCGCAAGATTCTAATGCTTCATCAACAATTCCTTTAAGATCAATTGTTTTATTCCCTCTGTAACCACCATCAGAAGTGATTACCATTTTGCACTCGCAGTCATTAATTCTGGCAGAAACTGCCGAAGCAGAAAACCCAGCAAAAATAACCGAATGTATTGCACCAATTCTGGCACAAGCCAATACTGCAACAGCCAATTCAGGAATCATTGGCAAATAAATACAAACTCTGTCTCCTTTGCGAATTCCTTGCTCTCGCAAAACATTGGCCATTCTTGAAACTCTTTCGTAAAGTTCGTTATATGTTATATGTAAAGCCTCTTCAGAAGGATCATTCGGTTCAAATATTATAGCTGTTTTTTCTCCTCTTTTGCTTAAATGTCTATCGATACAGTTTTTAGTAATATTAACTTTAGCGTCAGTAAACCATTTTACTTCGGCATCGGCCATATTAAAATCAACTACTTTTTCCCACTGTTGGTACCAAGTAAAATTTTCCTCAGCTATTTTTCCCCAGAATTTCCTTGGTTCTCTTATTGACTTATTGTAATGTTTAAAATATTGTTCTAAATTTTCAATTTTATAATAACTCATATGTTTTTGGAATTTTTTTATAAATGTATTAAATATCAGCCTATTCTTAAAATTATTTAATTCATAAATTTTGTCAAATAAAAACATATATTAAAAAAAATATTAGTTTTTAATGTATATAATTTAAAAAATTATATTTAATGACAAAAATACACATTCAAAAAAGGCATGATATTATAAATACCATGCCTTTTTACATTTAACAATTTCAATAACAATTAATTTTGTAATTCTGAATTACCGGCAACCATACTATTTTGAAAATAGTAGCATCCTTATTAATTAAAATAGAAATCTCTACAAGTATATTTATCACTAAACATACCCCATTATATGGGATTACCTCACTCAACTTACTTTCTTCCAGAAGTTAAGTGAATGCAACATTGCATCTATATCCTTTTTCTTAAATAAGTGCTTACTAATTCAAAATATTACATAAAACAGAGATACAGTGCAAATCCCATCACAGTCGAATGTGTGGTAATTCCCAATTTATTATCCAATTTTTTTCATTGCAGTCATAGATTCTCTCAACCAAGCTCCTACTTCTTCAATAGGATGTTGACGAATTTCTTTATTTACTGCGATTAAAATAGCATTATCTACTCCATTTGAAGTTGAGAATGGTTTTCCTATTATATTAGTATCAACAGTTTTCATGAACTCAGTCAATAACGGCTTACAAGCGTGATCAAATAAATAACATCCGTATTCAGCTGTATCCGAAATAACACGATTCATTTCAAATAATTTCTTTCTTGCAATTGTATTAGCAATCAATGGCAATTCGTGTAATGACTCGTAGTATGCTGATTCTTCGATAATTCCGGCTTCTGTCATTGTTTCAAAAGCTAATTCAACACCAGCTTTTACCATTGCAATCATTAAAACTCCATTGTCAAAATATTCCTGCTCTGCGATTGGAGCATCTGTTGGAGGTGTTTTTTCGAAGTTAGTTTCTCCTGTTGCAGCTCTCCATTTTAATAAGTTTGCATCATCATTTGCCCAATCAATCATCATTGTTCGTGAAAATTCTCCAGAAATAATGTCATCCTGATGTTTTTGGAATAACGGACGCATGATGTCTTTTAATTCTTCTGCAAGTTCGTAAGCTTCAATTTTTGCCGGATTAGAAAGACGATCCATCATATTTGTGATACCACCATGTTTCAAAGCTTCAGTGATAGTTTCCCATCCGTACTGAATTAATTTTGAAGCATACCCTGGCTCAATTCCTTTTTCAACCATTTTATCAAAACATAAAATAGATCCAGTTTGCAATAATCCACAAAGAATGGTTTGCTCACCCATTAAATCTGATTTTACTTCAGCTACGAATGATGATTTCAAAACTCCTGCTTTGTGACCTCCTGTTGCTACAGCGTAAGCTTTTGCCTGATCTAAACCAGCACCATTCGGGTCATTTTCCGGATGAACTGCAATAAGTGTTGGTACACCAAATCCTCTTTTGTATTCTTCGCGAACCTCAGATCCAGGACATTTAGGAGCACACATAATTACAGTAATATCTTTACGAATCTGCATTCCTTCTTCAACGATGTTAAATCCGTGAGAGTATGCTAAAGTCGATCCTTGTTTCATTAATGGCATAATAGCCGTAACTACAGCAGTATGTTGCTTATCCGGAGTTAAATTACAAACTAAGTCTGCAGTTGGAATTAATTCTTCATATGTACCTACAGTAAAACCATTTTCAGTAGCATTTTTATAAGAAGCTCTTTTTTCAGCGATTGCATCTGCACGTAATGCATACGAAATGTCCAAACCAGAATCTCTCATGTTTAAACCTTGATTCAATCCTTGTGCACCACAACCTACAATCACAACTTTTTTCCCTGCCAATGCTGCAATTCCGTCTGCAAATTCAGATTGCTCCATAAATTCGCAAACTCCTAATTGTTCTAATTGTAATCTAAGTGGTAATGTGTTGAAATAATTTGCCATTTTTTTTAATAATATTTAATGATATGTAATTTATAATTGATACTAGTTAAACGTTTCTAACAATGATGAAATTTCCATTTTTTCTTTAGAAACTGATATTCTGCCTGAACGAACGAATTGCATAATACCGTATGGTTTGAATTTTGCATATAATTCCTCAATTTCAGAACGTCTTCCTGATTTTGAAATCACAAAGAAATCACGAGAAACCGTCACAATTGTAGACTGACTCTCTTTGATAATATTCTGAATTTGTTTTTCATCAAACAATAAACTTGACTGAATTTTAAATAGTGCATTTTCCAAATAAATGGTCTCTTCATCTGTATGATAAAATGCTTTTATAACTTCAATCTGTTTTTCAATTTGTCCAACAATATTCTGAACCCATTTTTCTGTTGTATTTACGACAATAATAAATCTTGAAACATTCTCTATTTCTGATTCTGAAACGTTTAGACTTAATATATTAATGTGACGCTTCAAGAATATTCCAGATATCCTATTCAACAATCCCACATTATTTTCTGAATATACCGATATGGTAAATGTTTTATCTTCCATTTTTTTTAGTTTATTTTGTTTCAGGTTTCAAGTTTCAAGTTCTGCTGAGAACGTGAAACCTGAAACTTGAAACCTGAAACTTTTTTCTTTAGCTTAATCTAATTTCTGAAACACAAGCTCCTGTTGGAATCATTGGGAAAACATTATTTTCCTTTTCTACCATAACCTCTAAGAAATATGAATCTTTTGAAGCCATCATTTCGGCAACAGCAGCATCTAAATCTTCACGTTGCGTTACTTTTTTAGATTTGATGTGATATCCTTCTGCAATTGCAACAAAATTTGGATTAATCATTTTTGTTGAAGCATATCGGTTATCAAAGAATAATTCCTGCCATTGACGCACCATTCCTAAAAACTCATTATTCAAAATAACAATTTTCACTGGCACTTGTGTCTGGAAAATAGTTCCTAATTCCTGAATTGTCATCTGGAATCCACCATCACCAATAATAGCTACAACTTCACGATCTGGTCTTCCCATTTTAGCTCCAATAGCAGCTGGTAAAGCAAATCCCATTGTTCCTAATCCACCAGAAGTAATATTACTTTTAGTTAAATTAAATTTTGCATAACGACACGCAAACATTTGGTGCTGACCAACATCAGAAACGATAATCGCATCTCCTTTTGAATGTTTGTTGATCATTTCCATGGTTTCTCCCATTGAAATACCTTTACCATTGGTTGGGTTTAGTTCTTCTTTTATGACAGAAGCAAATTCAATTGCTGCAAATTCCTTGAATTCATTGTGCCATGATTCGTGAGAGTTTTTCTCTATTAAAGGCAATAACGCAGTCAAAGCTTCTTTTACATCTCCCAGAACAGCTACTTCTGTTTTTACGTTTTTATCAACTTCTGCAGGATCTATTTCAAAGTGAATTACTTTGGCCTGCTTCGCATAAGTTGCTAACTTTCCGGTAACACGGTCATCAAAACGCATTCCCAATGCGATTAACACATCACATTCGTTTGTCAACATATTAGGACCATAATTCCCATGCATTCCTAACATCCCAACATTTAAAGGATGATCTGTTGGAAGTGCCGAAAGTCCTAAAATAGTCCAACCCGCCGGAATTCCGGATTTTTCAATAAAAGCTTTCAGTTGTTCTTCGGCTTGACCGAGAATAATCCCTTGACCAAAAACAATAAAAGGTTTTTTAGCACTGTTGATAATAGCAGCAGCTTCTGCCACTTTATCTAATTTTAATTTCGGAACCGGAACATAACTTCTAATTCCAGTACATTTTTCATAACTAAAATCAAACTCATCAAACTGAGCGTTTTTAGTAATATCAATCAATACAGGTCCTGGACGCCCGGAACGCGCAATGTAGAATGCTTTTGCAATAATTTCAGGAATCTGAGAAGCCTCAGTAATCTGAAAATTCCATTTTGTTACCGGTGTTGAAATTCCGATAATGTCAGTTTCCTGAAAAGCATCAGAACCTAACAAATGTCTTCCCACCTGACCAGTGATACAAACCATTGGAGTTGAATCAATTTGAGCATCCGCAATTCCTGTAACCAAGTTTGTTGCTCCCGGTCCAGAAGTAGCAATCGCCACTCCTACTTTTCCTGTAGCTCTCGCATACCCTTGCGCTGCATGTGTTGCACCTTGTTCGTGACGTACTAAAACGTGGTGTAATTGATCCTGAAATTTATATAATTCATCATAAACCGGCATAATTGCTCCTCCCGGATACCCATAAACCAAGTCTACTCCTTCTTCTAATAAACATCTTATAACGGCTTCTGCCCCTGATATTTTCATAGTATATTTTGTTTTATCAATGTCAAAATTCAATATCAATGTCAATTTCAAAAATCAATTTCAATGGTAAAACTTACTCGTAAATTTTTAATTTAAATTGATTGTTTATATTTTCATTTTTAATATTGTTATTGCAATTGATTTTTGATATTGTTATTGAATAATTTAGTTATCGGTTACGCATCCTGTTGAAGCGCTTGAAACCGATCTGGCATATTTAAGTAAAACTCCTTTTGTAACTTTTAACGGTGGCTGAACCCAAGCCGCTTTTCTAGCTGCAAATTCTTCGTCGGAAATTTTCAGGTCGATCGTATTTTTTACCGCATCGATAGCGATTAAATCACCATCTTTAACCAGCGCAATACCACCACCATCATAAGCCTCTGGTGTAATATGTCCTACGACAAATCCATGTGAACCTCCAGAGAACCTTCCGTCTGTAATAAGAGCGCAACTGCTTCCTAGTCCCGCACCAATAATAGCAGAGGTAGGCTTCAGCATTTCAGGCATCCCCGGACCACCTTTTGGTCCACAATACCTGATGACGACTACATTACCTGGTTTTATTTTTCCGGCTTCAAGACCTGGAATTACTTCAAATTCACCTTCAAATACAACAGCTGGACCTTCAAAATATTCTCCTTCTTTTCCGCTAATTTTTGCTACAGCCCCTTCAGAAGCAAGATTTCCGTATAAAACCTGAATATTTCCTGTTGGTTTTAAAGCTTTTTGGATTTCATGAATAACTTGTTGTCCGTCTTGTAAATCAGGCGTTGAAGCTAAATTTTCAGCAACTGTTTTTCCTGTTACCGTTAAACAATCTCCATGAATTAATCCTACTTTCAATAAATATTTCATTACTGAAGGAATTCCTCCTGCTTCATGAATATCTTCCATCATATATTTTCCACTTGGTTTCATATCAGCCAAAACTGGTGTTCTGTCATTAATTGCCTGAAAATCATCCAAAGTAATTTTGATATCAACTGCGTGAGCCATTGCAATTAAGTGCATAACAGCATTTGTAGAACCTCCTAAAACAGCTACTATTGTAATCGCATTTTCGAAAGCCTTGCGAGTCATAATATCTCTTGGCTTAATATCTTTTTCTAATAATATTTTGATTGCTTCTCCCGCAGCCAAACATTCGTCTCTTTTTTCCTGACTTAAAGCAGGATTTGAAGAACTGTATGGCAAACTCATTCCTAATGCTTCGATAGCAGAAGACATAGTATTTGCAGTATACATACCACCGCAGGCGCCAGCTCCCGGACATGCATTTTGAATAACTCCTTTAAAATCTTCAGGAGTAATTTCATTTTTTACTTTTTTTCCTAAAGCTTCAAAAGCAGAAACAATATTTAAAGATTCTCCTTTCCATTTTCCTGAGTGAATTGATCCACCGTAAACCATCATTGACGGACGGTTTAATCTTCCCATTGCGATTAATGCACCAGGCATATTTTTATCACAACCCGGAATGGCAATAACACCATCATACCATTGTGCTCCCACAACAGTTTCAATAGAATCTGCAATTACATCACGAGAAACTAATGAAAAACGCATTCCTTCGGTTCCATTAGAAATTCCATCACTAACACCAATAGTATTAAAAATAAGTCCGACCAGATTTGCATCCCAAACACCTTTTTTAACATCTTTTGCTAAATCATTCAAGTGCATGTTGCAGGTGTTACCATCGTAACCCATGCTCACAATTCCAACTTGTGCTTTTTTCAAATCTTCTTCAGTTAAACCAATACCGTACAACATGGCTTGCGCCGCAGGTTGTGTTTGATCTTGAGTGATGGTTTTGCTGTACTTATTTAATTCCATTATATGTTAATTTATTTTATTTTTTATTCAAAAAAAAACCTTCCAGTATTTGGAAGGTTTGTAATATAGTTTTTCAATTATATTTATACCATTCCCGATGCAGATGTGTGAATCACATTGACAACAACGACAGAAGTAATAATAATTGAGATTTGCATCTTGTTATTTTTTAGTGTCACAAAAGTATAAAAACTTTAAGAACCAAAAAAATAAAATCTCAACATTTCAAACACTTCTTGTTATTTATTTCAATTTTTTAATAAAAAGATTAAACAATTGTCGATTGTCCAATACTAACATTGTCATTATTGAAATATAGTAAGTCGTCTTTGCTAAAAATAAAATTAGAAACAAACTCTCCTACTTCATTTGTACCGAATTTTGAATCTGGCTTTAAATCAACAGTAACCACTTTAAATTCAATTGCTTTTTCAATTGCCTGATAAATCACTTTGGCTTCTTTAAACAAACCAAAATGCTCTAACAACATTGCTGCTGATAAAATCGAAGCAATTGGGTTGGCAATATTTTTTCCTTTTGCCTGAGGATAAGAACCGTGAATTGGTTCGAAAAGCGCATTTTTTTCTCCTAAAGATGCCGAAGCCAATAAACCAATAGAACCTGTAATAACGCTTGCTTCATCTGATAAAATATCTCCAAATAAATTCTCTGTCAAAATCACATCAAATTGTTTTGGATTTAAGATGATTTGCATCGCTGCATTATCCACAAATAAAAAGTCTAAAGCCACATCTGGATAACTTTCGCCCACTTTCTGAACTACTTTTCTCCATAATCTTGAGGTTTCTAAAACATTAGCTTTGTCTACCATAGTTAACTTTTTGCGTCGGTTTTGTGCCGATTTAAAAGCTAAATGTGCAATTCTTGTGATTTCTTCTTCTGAATATTCACATAAATCCGAAGCATGTGTTCCTTCTTCATTTAATGTTTTAGCTCCAAAATAAGCACCACCTGTTAATTCTCTGAAAATAGTAAAATCAGCACCTTCTATAATTTCTCTTTTTAAAGGAGAAGATTCAAGCAATGATTTATAAGGTTTTATAGGACGAATGTTTGCAAACAACCCTAATTCTTTTCTTAATTTCAATAATCCCTGCTCCGGACGAACTTTTGCATTTGGATTATTATCATATTTAGGATCTCCGATTGCTCCAAATAAAACAGCATCAGTATTAAGACAAAGATTCAGCGTTTGTTCCGGCAAAGGATTTCCAGTTTTGTCAATGGCGATAGCCCCCATAAGTGCTTCTTCAAAAACAAATTCATGATTGTACACTTCGCCAATCGCATATAAAGCTTTTTTGGCTTGTAAAATTACTTCCGGTCCGATTCCGTCTCCTGGTAAAACAGCTATTTTCAAATTCATAACGCCTCGTTCTTTATGTATTTAAATCTTTTATTTTTTCTCTTTGTTCTATTCTCTATTCTCTATTTTCTATTTTCTATTCTCTGTACAACTAGCTTCTGATTAAATCACCTTCGATTTTTGAAGCTTCAATAATCTGATGAATATCAGCATCCAAAACCTCTTTTTTAATATCAGCGAATTTCAAAAACTCAATGTATACAATATCCAACTGTACTTTTGTAAGCTCGTAACCTACTTTTTTAGCACGATAAGCCAAAGCAGCTCTTCCGCTTCTTGCTGTCAGAATAATTGAAGATTCGTTAACACCAACATCAAGCGGATCCATAATTTCGTAAGTTGCTCTGTTTTTGATTACACCATCCTGATGAATTCCGGAACTATGTGCAAAAGCATTTGCCCCCACAATTGCTTTATTTGGCTGCACAATCATTCCCATGCTTTCAGAAACCAAACGACTCATTTCGTTCAATTCTCTTGTATTGATATTTGTATCTAAATTTAAGTAAGGGTGTTGTTTGAAAATCATCACTACCTCTTCAAGTGCTGTATTTCCTGCTCTTTCACCAATACCATTAATTGTACATTCTATTTGTCTTGCTCCATTTATTGCACCCGCAATAGAATTTGCAGTCGCCATTCCTAAATCATTATGACAGTGACATGAAAGGATCACATTTTCGATGCCTTTTACGTTTTCTCTTAAATATTTAATTTTTGCTCCGTATTCTTCCGGTAGGCAATATCCTGTTGTATCAGGGATATTTAATACCGTAGCACCAGATTTAATTACTTCTTCACAAACTTGTGCTAAGAATGCATTATCAGTTCTACCAGCGTCCTCTGCATAAAATTCAACATCTTCTACATAAGATTTTGCGTGAGAAACAGCATATTTTGCTCTGGCAATAATATCTTCTCTTGTTGTATTTAATTTATGGAGTATGTGAGATTCAGATGTTCCGATTCCAGTGTGGATTCTAGGTTTCTTAGCATGCTTTAAGGCAGCTGCAGCAACATCAATGTCGTTTTTTACGGCTCTTGTCAATCCGCAGACGGTTGCATTTTCTACAATTTTACAAATCTCAGAGACCGATAAAAAATCGCCCGGACTTGACACAGGAAAACCTGCTTCGATAACGTCAACTCCCATTTTGTCTAGTCGTTCTGCGATAACTAATTTTTGTTTAGTATCTAACTTACAACCTGGAACTTGTTCACCATCGCGCAAAGTGGTGTCAAAAATTTGAACTTTCTCTCTATTCATATTCATTTATTTAATGTAATTTCACATCTTGATAACAAATATATATTGTACTTACGCAGTATGAAATTCATTTTAATGAAATTATACTGTTTATAAAACAATTTAATATCGATTAACTATTTAATAATCAATAAGTTATATTATTATATTTTACAATGGCTAACCATCAAAAAGATTTCTTATTTGTCTTAATAAAATCGCTTTCCAAATCTGAAAAAAGACAGTTTAAAATTTTCGCAAGCCGATTAGAAACCAGTTCGAATACTAAATTCATTGAATTATTCAATATTTTAGATAAGTCTGAAACCTACGATGAAAAGCTTATTCTCAAGAGCGGAATCATCAAAAAAGTACAGCTATCTAACTTAAAATCATACTTATACAAACAAATTTTAGTTAGTATTCGGTTAAATATTCCAAGCCAGAATATTCGTTATCAATTGCGCGAACAAATAGATTTTGCTGTTATTCTATATAATAAAGGTTTATACAAACAGAGTTTGAAAATTCTGGATAAAACTAAAATCCTTGCCTTAGAAAATGATGAAAAATATATGGCGTATGAAATTGTTGAATTCGAAAAACTAATCGAATCGCAATATATTACGCGTAGTATTCAGGGTCGCGCCGATGAACTCGTAATTCAGGCAAAGGAGTTGAATTACCGTAACACAATTTCCAGTAAATTATCGAATTTATCGCTTCAGTTGTACGGAATTATGTTAAAAACAGGTTACGTAAAAAGTGATGAAGAGTATAAATATATTGATGATTACTTCAATAAACATATTGCCAAACTAGACGAAAGCAAATTTGGCTTCCGCGAAAAATATTGGTTTTATAATGCAAATTTATGGCGCAGTTTCTTAGTTCAGGACTTTTTAGCGAGTTATAAATATGCTTATAAATGGGTTACATTGTTTTATGATAACCCGAATATGATTTACCTGAATCCCGTATTTTTCTTAAAAGGAAATCATTACTTTTTAGAGTCGCTATATATGTTGAAATACAAGTCGAATTTTAAAAAATATCTGACACTTTTAGAAGAAACGATTCAGGATCCTAAATTTCCGGTAAATGATAACATTGCATCGCTATCATTTTTATATGTCTATAACAATAAGTTAAATTTACACATTCTGGAAGGTACTTTTGCCGAGGGTGAATATTTGATTCCTGAGATTTTAGAAAAAATAAAACTTCACAGTGAACATCTGGATGAACATCACGAAATGTTGTTTTATTACAAGATTGCGTCTGTTTATTTTGGAAGCGAAAAGTACAATGAATGTATTCTTTATTTGGACAAAATCATCAACAACAAGAACTTAACCATGCGCGAAGATTTGATGTGCTTCGCGAGAATTTTGTCATTGATTGCGCATTATGAATTAGGAAAAGATTATTACTTGGAAAACCATCTTAAAAGCACATATAAATTCCTATTGAAAATGAACGACTTACATGAAGTTCAAAAGGAAATCATTAAATTTTTAAGAAACCTTAATAATTTTTATCCCACTGATATTAAAAAGGAATTCGTTAAAATGCATGCGCGATTTATTGAATTGGAAAAAAATACTTACGAGAAAAGAGCTTTCCTATATTTAGATATTATTTCATGGCTTGAAAGTAAAATCGAAAACCGAAAAATTGCGGATATAATTAAAGAAAAGGCCAAGTTGAATAGCAGATAAATTTTAAATTTCAATAAAAAAAATCCTAATTCCAATAAAAAAGTCCCAAAAAACTTGTTTTTCGGGGCTTTTTGTCATTTCTCCTTTGTCGAAATGACATACTTTGAGACTTCTATATTTCAATAAAAAATCCCAAACTCCATCAATTGGAATTTGGGATTTTTTTTATTGAAATTTAAGCTGTGTTATTCCACAATATTAGAACTCGTAACATAGAAATCCTTATCCACTTCTAAAGTTCTGTTTTCATTGGCCGTTTTTATTGATTGCCATTCTGTTGTTGGTTTCAACCAGGTTTCAACGCCATTTACTTTCACTTTTACCGGCATATCAAATTTAGCAACGCAGTTTGTCCAGTGATATCCTAAAGTCCCGTTTTTGAATATATATTCAAAAACCGGAATTTGAGTTGTTGTCAAATATTGAGCAAAAACTTTGTCGAAATTAATTCCAGCCTGTGCATTAATATAATCTTCAATCTCTTTAGATGTAACAGTCTTATGATAAAAAGTACTGTTTAAACCTCTCAGAATCGATTTCCATTTTGCATCATCATTTATAATTTGACGAATTGTATGCAGCATATTGGCTCCCTTCGGATACATGTCTCCTGACCCTTCATTGTTTACATCATAATGACCGATAATTGGCGTGTCATTATGAATGTTTTTTCTGCATCCTCTTACATATTCTGCTCCAGCTTCTTTTCCATAATAATACTCAACAAATAGGCTTTCAGAATAATTAGTGAAACTCTCGTGAATCCACATATCAGCTATATCTTTATAAGTAATATTGTTGGCAAACCATTCGTGTCCAGATTCGTGTATAATGATAAAGTCGAATTTTAATCCCCAACCTGTTCCGCTTAAGTCACGACCTAAATAACCATTTTTATAAGCGTTCCCGTAAGTTACACTGCTTTGGTGTTCCATTCCTAAATAAGGTGCTTCAACCAATTTATAGCTGTCCTCGTAAAAAGGATATGGTCCAAACCAGTTCTCAAACGCTTTCAGCATTCTTGGTGCGTCTTTAAACTGCTCTTTTGCAATAGCTAAATTGTCTCTTAAAACATAGTAATTACAATCTAAATTGCCTTTTTCTCCTTTGTATTTTTCAGAAAAATTAACGTAATCGCCTATATTGATATTTACGCCATAATTATTTATTGGATTCGAAACATACCAATTGAAGGTTTTTGTACCGTCTTTTTCTTTTTTAACGCTTTTTAATCTTCCGTTAGAAACATCAGTCAAATCTCCCGGAACATTCACGCTAATCAACATATTCTCCACTTCATCATACATATGATCTTTGTTCGGCCACCAAACGCTGGCTCCTAAACCCTGACAAGATGAAGCGATAAAATCTTTTCCGTTTTTATCTTTTTTCCAGGTAATTCCACCATCCCATGGTGGTCTAACCGCTTCTTTAGGTTTTCCACCAAAAGAAATTACGATTTCTTTAGTTTCTCCAACTTTTTGTTTTTCAGTTAATTGAATAAAAAAAGCATTTCCGTCTCTTTGAAATTTCAATTCTTTTCCATCCTGCGTAACCTTGTAGATCTGCATTGGTTCCTGCAAATCAATCTGCATTTTGTTGTAATCTGATAAAACAGTATAACGCACGGTGTTAGATCCTGTAATAGTTTTTTCAGCTGGATTCACTTTTACATCAAGATGATAATATTTTAAATCCCACCACGATCGTTCTTTTGTAATGCTTCCGCGTAAAGTGTCCTGGTGTGTAAAAACCGTTTCAGACTTATTCAAAAGCCCTTGTGCATTGACATTAAAACCAACCAAAAAGGCAAGTACTATGCCACCAAAGTAATTTTTCATAAATTAGTAATTTGTAATAAATAGCGTATTCTAGTAAACTTAATCTGTAACAAATGTAAACATTCGAATCAATTTATCTAAAATTTTGTGATTTCTCTATAAAAAACAAGCCCAACAAACTATAAAAATCTGTTGGGTTTGTTTCAAATATCTTACTAAGTTTAATTCGTAATATTAAATTCAGTGATATAAAAGTTTTTATCAACTACCAAAGTCGGCTTGTCTGCTTTTGCATCTTCCGCTTTCCAGTCTGTTGTGGGTTTTAGCCAAATTTCAGCTCCGTTTAAAGTTACTTTCAATGGCAAATCAAATTTTTCATTACAATTTATCCAATGATACGCTAGTTTTTGGTCTTTAAAAAAATATTCAAAAGTCGGAACCTGAGCCGTTCTTAAATATTGATTAAATACATTGCTAAAATCAATTCCTGATTGTGTATTTATATAATCTTCAATTTGTCTGGTAGTAACCGTTTGATGATAAAAAGTACTATTTAAACCTCTTAAAATCGATTTCCATTTAGCATCATCATTTATAACCTGACGAATCGTGTGCAGCATATTTGCTCCTTTCGGATACATGTCTCCTGACCCTTCGTTGTTTACATCATAATGACCGATAATTGGTTTTTTATTTTTAATCATGCCCCTAAATCCTCTAACATATTCAGTTGATGCTTCTTTACCATAGTAATACTCTACAAAAAGAACCTCGGAATACGTTGTGAAACTCTCATGAATCCACATATCAGCAATATCTTTATAGGTAATATTATTGGCAAACCACTCATGTCCAGATTCATGGATAATAATGTAATCAAATTTTAACCCCCAACCTGTTCCAAAAATATCTTTACCGTTGTGTCCATTTTTAAACCCATTTCCATAAGTAACACTACTTTGGTGTTCCATACCTAAATAAGGTGCTTCGACCAATTTATAGCTGTCCTCGTAAAAAGGATAAGGTCCAAACCAGTTCTCAAACGCTTTCAGCATCCTTGGTGCGTCTTTAAACTGCTCTTTTGCAATAGCTAAATTATCTCTTAAAACATAATAACTACAATCTAAATCGCCTTTTTCTCCCTTATATTTCTCAGAAAAATTCACATAATCACCAATATTGATGTTTACACCATAATTATTAATCGGATTCGAAACATACCAATTGAATGTTTTTGTCCCGTCTTTTTCTTTTTTAACGCTTTGTAATCTTCCGTTAGAAACATCAGTCAAATCTCCCGGAACATTCACGCTAATCAACATATTGTCCACTTCATCATACATATGATCTTTGTTCGGCCACCAAACGCTGGCGCCTAAACCCTGACAAGACGAAGCGATAAAATCTTTTCCGTTTTTATCTTTTTTCCAGGTAATTCCACCATCCCATGGCGGCCTAACTGCTTCTTTAGGTTTTCCTCCAAAAGAAATTACAATCTCTTTAGTTTCTCCAACTTTTTGTTTTGCTGTTAACTGAATAAAAAAAGCATTTCCGTCTCTTTGAAATTTCAATTCTTTTCCATCCTGCGTAACCTTGTAGATCTGCATTGGTTCCTGCAAATCAATCTGCATTTTGTTGTAATCTGATAAAACAGTATAACGCACGGTGTTAGATCCTGTAATAGTTTTTTCAGCTGGATTGATTTTTACATCAAGATGATAGTATTTTAAATCCCACCACGATCGTTCTTTTGTAATGCTTCCGCGTAAAGTATCCTGATGTGTGAAAATGGTTTCAGACTTGTTAAGAAGCCCTTGTGCATTGGCAGAAAAGCCAATTAAAAAGGCGATAAAAATGCCGCCAAAGTAATTTTTCATAACTTAGAATTTGTAGTATAATAGTCGATTTATATGACATTAATCGTTAACAAAAGTAAACATTCAAGTCAATTATTTTAAAATTTTATAAATTCTATCGGAATAATTTAATGCCAAAATTCATTATTCTTCTTTATTTTAGCCACTTAAAATTATCCCTTCGTTTTATGAAATGTATTAAAATAGCTTCTTTTATATTTTTGCTGTATTCGATTACAAGTTATTCTCAAAATATATCAATTTATAAAACGAAAGAAAAATTAACTATTGACGGTGATTTATCCGACTGGAAAGCACCTTTTCTGGGACCGTTTACTATTCATAATTCTGGTGAAAAAGCCAGACAAAATACAATGGTTTCACTTTCGTGGAATGACGAAAATCTTTATATTGCCTATAGTTCTGAAGATTCTAAAATTATCGGTTCTAACCAGAAAAAAGATTCACAGATTTTTACAACGGATGATTTAGTGGAAATTTTTATTGATGCTGATGGCGATGGAAAGCATTATGTAGAAATTGGTGTAAACGCTTTTTCAGCAAATTATGATATGTTGCTAAAATGTATTTCACCTGATTGTGGAGGTTGGAATACGTTAATGACTTTTGATATTGAAGGACTAGAAGCTGTGAGCAAAATAACTCCTGGAGGTTTTTGTACCGAAATTAAGATTCCATTTTCAAGTTTAGCGAAGATTAAAAATGCAAATTTCAGCAAACCAAAAATCGGAACAAAATGGAGAGGAAATACTTTTAGAATTGATTACGGTAACACAACCGAATATCTTGCCTTACAGCCTTATAAAAGTGGGGAATTTGGATTTCATCAACCACAGGAATTTGCTGTTTTTGAGTTTGTGGAGTAATTAATTATTTTATTTGTTTCAGGTTTCAGGTTTCACACATAACTTGAAACCTGAAACCTGAAACAAAAGTTTACTTCTGGCGTTTCTTCAAAACATTAACAACATCATTCAATTGAAAACCTTTTGCCTGCAATAAAATTAAATAATGAAAAAGCAGATCAGCGCTTTCGCTAAGAAATAAATCGTCGTTATTGTCTTTTGCTTCAATAACTACTTCTACTGCTTCTTCTCCTACTTTTTGAGCAATTTTATTGATCCCTTTTTCAAATAATGATGCTACATAACTTTTCTCAGAATCAGCATTTTCTCTTCTGGTTTTAATGGTATTTTCCAAATTCGAAATAAAGCCATAATTGGCAGCATTTGGTTCCTGCCAGCAAGTATCTGCGCCTGTGTGACACGTAGGTCCAACAGGTTTTGCCTGAATCAAAAGTGTATCGCCATCACAGTCATTTTTAATATCTACAAGTTCAAGAAAATTACCGCTCTCCTCACCTTTTGTCCAAAGTCTTTGTTTTGAACGGCTGAAAAAAGTTACTTTGTGAGTTTCGATTGTTTTTTGAAGCGATTCTTCATTCATATATCCTAGCATCAAAACATTTTTTGTTTCCGAATCCTGAATAATTGCGGGAATTAATCCATGTGCGCTTTTTATGTCTACTTCCATGTTATTTTAGATTTTAGAGTTCAGATTTTAGATTAACTGAATTCTATATTTTTATTTCTTTCTTCTTTCTTCTTTCTTCTTGACTCTCCTAAAGCCTAACTTCAATATTATTTTCCCTCAATTCCTCTTTCAAAGCTTTTATCTCAATTTCCTTAAAGTGAAAAACACTTGCCGCCAAAGCCGCATCAGCCTTTCCTACTTTAAACGAATCTACAAAATGCTGTATATTTCCTGCCCCGCCTGAAGCAATAATGGGAATATTGATTAATTCTGATAATTTGGCCAAAGCTTCATTTGCAAAACCATTTTTGGTTCCGTCATTATCCATTGAAGTGAATAATATTTCACCTGCTCCACGTTCTGCAACTTCTACAGCCCAATCGAATAAATTTAATTCGGTCGGAACTTTTCCGCCAACCAAATGCACAATCCATTGTCCGTCAATTTGTTTTGCGTCTATCGCGACAACGACACATTGACTTCCAAATTTCTGTGCCAAGTCATTAATCAGTTGTGGATTTTTTACTGCCGATGAATTAATCGAAACTTTATCCGCCCCATTATTCAACAGAATTTCAACATCTTCAACAGACGAAATTCCGCCACCAACTGTAAATGGAATATTGATTTTCTCCGCTACACTTCGCACCATATTGACCAACGTTTTTCGACGTTCTTCAGTTGCCGAAATATCCAGAAAAACCAATTCATCAGCACCTTCAGCCGAATAAATTTCAGCCAATTCTACCGGATCACCAGCATCGCGCAAATCCACAAAATTAACGCCTTTTACGGTTCTTCCGTTTTTTATATCCAAACAGGGAATGATTCTTTTTGCTAACATTTTTTTTTAATGTGTCAATTAGAAAATTTGATAATTAGATAATTTTTCACTTTGCATATAAAATTATTTAATTGAGTAATTTTCTCATTATTTATTTTTTTTACTCGAATACCGGAGTCAAGAATGTCCTTTCATAGCTAATAATACATCTTGTATCTTCTGCAAGTTTAAATGCTTCTACACATTCTTTGTCCTCTTTTGAAAACATTGCTTTTCGATAATTTTCATAATCCGCAAAACTGGGAAATGAAAATAAAGCATAGGCAATATTATTTGCTCCTTCTGAGGGCATAAAATAACCGTGATGATTTCCTCCCAAACGATTTACTATCTTAATCCATCTTTTGCCGTAATCTTCAAACGCTTCTAATTGATAAGGATCTATAACGTATTTTAAGTGACAAGTTATCATAATTTATTATTTTTAATGTGTTAATGAGAAAATTAGATAATTAGATAATTTTAAACGTCACGCAAAAAATTATCTAATTTTCTAATTGACACATTATCTAATTTTCTAGTTGTTTCAAGGTAATTCTTCCTTCATAAAATGAGAAAATTATCTAATTATATAATTTTCTAGTTGTTTCAAACTAATTCTTCCTTCGTAAATTGCTTTTCCGATAATCGTTCCTTCACAGCCCAATTCGGCTAATTTTGGTAATTCATCAAAAGTTGAAATTCCGCCAGAAGCAATTAATTTTACTCCTTTCGCTTCCGCTAAAATCTTGCCGTATAAGTCAAAACTTGGACCTTCCAGCATTCCGTCTTTTGCAATATCAGTACAGATAACGTACTGAATTCCTTTAGTTTGATAAGCCTGAATAAACGGAATCAAATCTTCATCTGAATCTTCTAACCAGCCTGAAACTGCTATTTTTTCGTCTTTTGCGTCAGCGCCTAAAATGATTTTCTCTGAACCATATTCTGAAATCCATTTTTCAAAAATTGCTCTGTTTTTTACCGCAATACTTCCGCCTGTAATCTGATTGGCACCGCTTTCAAAAGCAATTTTCAAGTCTTCATCTGATTTCAAACCACCTCCAAAATCAATTTGTAAACTCGTTTGTGTTGCAATTTGTTCCAATATTTTATAATTGACAATCTTGCTCGATTTTGCACCATCAAGATCTACTAAATGTAAATATTCGATTCCATGCGCTTCGAATGATTTCGCTACTTCAAGCGGATTTTCATTATAAATTATTTTTGTATCGTAATCGCCCTTTGACAAACGAACACATTTTCCGTCAATGATATCTATGGCTGGTATTATTCTCATTTATTTAAGTCTTAAAGTTTGAAAGTCTAAAGTCGTAAAGTCTTTAAATCTCTCTTTATATTTTTAAAAAATTCTCTAATATTTTTTCTCCGACAGCTCCGCTCTTTTCCGGATGAAACTGTGTTCCGTAAAAATTGTTTTTTTGTAAAGCTGATGCATATTCTAACTCGTAATTCGTTGTAGCAATGCTTTCAGCGCAATTTGGGGCGTAAAAACTGTGCACCAAATACATAAATTCATTCTCTGAAATTCCTTTGAATAAATCCGATTTCAAATCGTAAATCTGATTCCACCCCATTTGTGGCACTTTTACTTTTGACGTAAACTTAATCACATCAACGTCAAAAATCCCTAAACCTTTGGTATCTCCCTCTTCAGATGATTTACACATTAATTGCATTCCCAAACAAATTCCCAAAACCGGCTGTTTTAACGTCGGAATCAAACTATCCAAACCGCTTTCCCTCAGTTTTTTCATTGCTGAACTTGCTTCACCAACTCCTGGAAAAATCACTTTATCCGCCTGCTGAATTTCCTCAGGATTATTACTCAAAACAGCTTTAAAACCAAGCCTTTCAATAGCAAACATAATGCTCTGAATATTTCCTGCCCCGTAATTTATAATTACTATTTTCATTTCTTTTGTTTGTTTTGTTTCAGGTTTCAAGTTTCAAGTTCTGTTGAGCAACCTGAAACTTGGAACCTGAAACTTGAAACTTTTTATAACATTCCTTTCGTCGAAGGCAAAATCATTTTCTCTGTATCTCTTTTCACTGCTACTTTTATTGCTTTCGCGAAAGCTTTAAAAATCGCTTCAATTTTGTGGTGTTCGTTTGTTCCTTCCGCTTTTATGTTGATGTTTGCTTTGGCACCATCAGAGAACGATTTGAAGAAATGGTAAAACATTTCAGTTGGCATTTTTCCAACCATTTCGCGTTTGAATTCCGTTTCCCAAACCAACCAGTTCCTTCCACCAAAATCAATTGCAACCTGCGCTAAACAATCATCCATCGGAAGACAGAATCCGTAACGCTCAATTCCTAATTTATTCCCAAGTGCTTTTGCAAAAACTTCACCCAAAGCAATCGCAGTATCTTCTATCGTGTGGTGTTCATCAACTTCTAAATCTCCTTTTACAAGGATTTCTAAGTCCATTTGGCCGTGACGTGAAATTTGATCTAACATATGATCGAAAAACGCAATTCCGGTATCGATTTTACTTTTTCCTGTTCCGTCTAAATTTACATTAATAAAAATATCCGTTTCATGAGTTTTACGCGTAATCGAAGCCGAGCGAGCTTCCAATTTCAAAAACTCATAAATTTCCTTCCAACTCATCGTTTGAAGAATAATAGTTTCGTCTAATTCTTCACGTTTTGATGAAATTTCGTTGCTTCCAATTCCATCATTATCATTGATAAAAATTGCTTTGGCACCAAGGTTTTTCGCCAATTCAACATCCGTCAAACGATCTCCTAACACAAATGAATTTGCCAAATCATATTCCGGATTATTCAAATATTTCGTCAACATTCCGGTTCTCGGTTTGCGCGTTGGTGCATTATCCTCAGGAAATGATCTGTCAATAAAAATATCATCAAACAAAATCCCTTCATTTTCAAAAGCTTTTAAAATAAAATTCTGCGTTGGCCAAAACGTATCTTCCGGAAAACTATCCGTTCCCAAGCCATCCTGATTGGTAACCATCGCTAATTCGTAATCTAATTCACTGGCAATTTTAGCCAAATATTGAAAAGCTTTTGGATAAAATTCTACTTTTTCCAAAGCATCTAACTGATAATTTTCAGGTTCTAAAACAATCGTTCCATCACGATCGATAAAAAGTACTTTTTTCATATTTTATTTTTTGAGAATAAAGAAAAAAGAGTAAAGAAAATAGACTTTTAATTCTATCCAAAAAAGCTCTTTCAATTTTTTCTTTCTTCTTTGCTCTATAATCTTTCTTCTATTTTAATAACTTCAATTCCTTAATTAAAACTGCATTTTCTTCTGGAATTCCAATCGTCAAACGAAGGCAGTTTTCACATAACGGCTGTGTCGTTCTATTTCTAATTACAATTCCTTTTGCTATTAATTCGTTGTATCTTTTATTAGCATCATCTACTTTTATCAACACAAAATTAGCTTCCGTCGGATAAACTTTTTCAACAAAACTTACTTCATTTAACACTTTAAGTAATTCCTCTCTCTGCTCAATAATAGAAGCTATTTCTTGTTTTATTTTAGCAGAATCCTTCAAGCGTTCGATTGCTCTTTGTTGTGTCAATTCGTTTACGTTGTAAGGAGGTTTGATTTTATTCAAAACCGAAATCACCGCTTCAGATGCATAACAAATTCCTAATCTAATTCCAGCCAAACCATACGCTTTTGAAAGTGTTTGTGTAATAATCAAGTTTGGGTATTCATCGATTTCTGTCAACCAGCTTTCTTTCTCCGAAAAGTCAATATATGCTTCATCAATTACAACCAGACCTTTAAAGTTCTGAAGCAATTTCACCACACTTTCATCTGAAAAAGAATTCCCGGTCGGATTATTTGGTGAACATAAAAAGATGATTTTTGTATTGGCATCAACAGCATCTAAAATTTTCTCCACTTGTGGCTGAAAATCTGTTGAAAGCAAAACTTCTCTATTTTCAACCGCATTAATATTTGCCAAAACACTGTACATTCCATAAGTTGGCGGCAGCGAAATAATATTGTCAATTTTTGGCTCACAGAAAGCTCTAAAAAGTAAATCCAGAACTTCGTCACTTCCATTTCCTAATAAAATCTGACTTGCTTTTATATTGTTATTTTTAGCCAAAATCACCTTAACCGAATTCTGCTGTGGATCCGGATAACGATTCACCCCATTCTGAAAAGGGTTTTCATTAGCATCCAAAAAAATCATTTCTGCTGTATCAAAATCCTCAAACTCATCTCGCGCCGACGAATATGGTTTTAATATTTTTACGTTTTCACGTGTTATTGTATTTATATCGAATTTCATTTTTTTTATTTTTAATAAGAGGAAAGAATCAAGAAGCAAGATGAAAGATTCAAATCAATCCTACAACTTTTGCATCTTGCTTCTTGATTCTTGCTTCTTGCTTCTTTACTCTTTATTCTATACTCTAAACTCTAAACTCTTTACTCTATAAACTCTTCAATCTCAACGTTACAGCGTTCTTATGCGCCTGTAATCCTTCGGCTTCAGCCATAACTTCGATTGCTCTTCCGATATTTTGAATTCCGGTTTTAGATATTTTCTGGAATGTCATCGATTTCATAAAACTATCCAGATTTACTCCGCTGTAATTTTTGGCGTAACCGTTTGTTGGTAAGGTATGATTCGTTCCTGAAGCATAATCTCCAGCACTTTCCGGAGTATAATTTCCAATAAAAACCGAACCCGCATTGACAATTCCGTTGCAGTAAAAATCATCAAATTCTGAGCAGATTATAAAGTGTTCCGGGCCGTATTCATTAATTAAATCCAAGGCAGTCTGATCGTTCTCTATATAAATTAATTTCGAATTTTCAATCGCTTTTTTAGCAATTTCTTTTCTGGGAAGTGCTTCAATTTGAGTTTGAATCTCTTCTTCAACAGCTTCAATTAATCTTAGTGAAGTCGAAACTAAAATCACCTGACTATCCGTTCCGTGTTCTGCCTGAGACAATAAATCTGAGGCAACAAAAGCTGGAACTGCAGTTTCATCAGCTACAATCAACAATTCTGATGGTCCGGCCGGCATATCAATCGCCACTCCAAACTGTGTTGCCAATTGTTTTGCCACCGTTACAAACTGATTTCCAGGTCCAAAAATCTTGTATACTTTCGGGATTGACTGTGTACCAAATGTCATTCCGGCAATTGCCTGAATTCCGCCCACCTT
Source organism: Flavobacterium aquidurense (assembly GCF_031458035.1). Taxonomy (GTDB): domain Bacteria; phylum Bacteroidota; class Bacteroidia; order Flavobacteriales; family Flavobacteriaceae; genus Flavobacterium; species Flavobacterium aquidurense_C. The sequence goes on along the minus strand of NZ_JAVDXR010000006.1, from coordinate 156,371 downwards.
TAATATTTTCGTTACACCGCACAAATTGGCAGCATACAAAATCGCCGGATTTATTTTTCCGCTTTTATCCGGAGGTGAACATAATACAATTTCTTTACAGCCCGCAATTTCTGCAGGAACTGCCAACATTAAAACTGTCGAAAACAAAGGCGCCGTCCCACCAGGAATGTATAATCCTATTTTTTGAATAGGTCTTTTTTCCTGCCAGCAATTCACGCCTTCAATAGTTTCAACTGAAATTCTATCCGTTTTCTGCGCCGTGTGAAATTTATAAATATTTGCTTTTGCTAATTGAATCGCTTCTTTTAATTCATTTGAAATTGAATTAATTGCTTCCTGAATTTCTTCAGAAGTAACTTCGTAATTATCTAAAGCAATTCCGTCGAAAATTGAAGTGTATTTTGCAACGGCTTCATCACCTTTCTTTTGTACTTCTTTGAAGATTTCTTTAACCGTAACTTCAATATCATCGATCGTTTTGGTTGGTCTTTTTAATATTTCTGACCAGCTCGCTGGTTGTGGATTATCTATCTTATTCATAATTGTTATTATTAAAAAATTCCAAATTTTAAATTCCAAATTCCAATTGCTTGTGGATTTTAACCGCAAAGTGCGCAAGGATTTTATTACTCTTTGCCTTTAAAAACGCTAAGTTCGCAAAGCTGTTGTCGAAAATTGGAATTTGGAATTTTTATATTAGAATTTCATTTCAATTGGAATTTGGAATTTAAAAAATTGGAATTTCTGTTTAAAGAACCATTTTCTCAATTGGGCAAACCAAAATTCCTTCGGCTCCAGCCTCTTTCAATTGATCAATTACATCCCAAAAAGTATCTTTATCAATTACCGAGTGAACGCTGCTCCAACCTTCCTGCGCCAATGGCAAAACGGTTAAACTTCTTAAAACTGGCAAAATTTTTCCGATTGCATCTATTTTGTCATTTGGAACGTTCATCAATATGTATTTTGAATTACGAGCTCTCAAAACCGACTGAATTCTGAATTTTAAAGTATCAATGTGTTTCTGAATTTCCGGAGAAACTTTTGGCGAAACCGCTAATACAGCCTCACTTTTTAAGATAACCTCGACTTCTTTTAAATTATTTTTGAATAAAGTACTGCCACTTGAAACAATATCAACAATTGCATCGGCAAGCCCAATGTTTGGAGCGATTTCTACAGAACCTGAAATTTGGTGGATATCAACAGTTAATCCGAAAGAACTGAAATATTCATTAACCGTGTTTGGATAAGAAGTAGCGATTCGCAAACCCGCCAAATCCTGGATAGAATTGTATTCTAAAGTTTTAGGAACTGCGACAGAAACTTTACATTTTGAAAACCCAAGCTTTTGAATCACTTCTATATGTTTTCCTTTTTCTACTAATAAATTATCGCCTACAATGGCTAAATCTACTACTCCATCAATTAAATATTGAGGAATATCCGAATTTCTAAGGTATAAAACTTCTAAAGGAAAATTAGAAGCTTCTGCTTTTAACTGATCGTTTCCGTTGTTAATCGAAATGCCGCAATCTTTTAGGATTTGAATGCTGTCTTCGTTTAAACGACCTGATTTTTGAATTGCAATTTTTAACGTACTCATTTTTTAGTTATTTGCTGATTAATAGTTTGAGTACAAAGAATTGGAATTAAAAAACCCGCTTGATGTACTCAAACGGGTTTTAAAATATGATGATTTACATGCATACCATTAACACATCGCCTGAGAGCAATAATGAAAATGATGATGATGTAATTGATTTGAAATCATTGTTTGGTTTATTTTATAATTCTTTGATTCGGTTGCAAATATACTAGTTAATTTCATAAAAAAGCAATTTTTAATTTAACTTAACGATAGTTTATTGTTAAAAAATATTTTAGAAGTCTTTTTTATTACATTCTTTCAATTTACTATAACGTTTTCATATTTTCATTGAAACTCAAAATTACCGTGGTCCCTACTTCAATTTCACTCTCAATTTTAAACTTTATACCAAGTAATTCTGTCGTTCTTTTTACTATCGACAAACCTAATCCAGTTCCTTTAATTTCAGGGTGATCGGTAGAATTTGATCTAAAGAATGGGTTTAATATTGATTCTAAATCCGCTTTAGCAATCCCGATTCCTTTATCTGAGATTTTGCATACTATTTTTTCATTTTGTTTCGAAAGCATAATAGAAACTTCTCCATTAGGATTGGAGTATTTAATTGCATTCGAAATAATATTTCTTAAAATGGTAATTACTAAAAAATTATCTGATTGAATGTAGTAATCCTGTTCAGCATCAAATTTTACATCGACTTTTTTAACCTTTATTTTCTCCGAATTTAATGTTAAAACATCTAATATTAAAGCATTCAAATAAACAGATTCCGCTTTAATATTTTGTTTTTGATTTTCAAAACGTGCCATCAAAAGAAGCTGGTCTACCAACATATTTAAGTGATCAACTTCATTTATACAATAATTTATCTTTTCTTCATATTCCTTATTATCACGACGTTTACGTATCAAAACCTCAAGAGTTCCTTTAATAACAGTTAATGGCGTTCTTAATTCATGCGAAGCGTCAGAAGTAAATTGTTTCTCGCGCTCAATTGCGTCTTCAATTCGGTTTAATAAATTATTGATTGTTTTTGAAAGCGTATACAATTCGTCCCGGGTTTTGGGCAATGGAATTCGCGTTTTTAGATTGTCCTTCGTAATAATCTTAGACGTATTTATAATCGCATTTATTGGTTTTATACTTCGACCGGCAAAGAATCTCGCAATAAAAAACAATAACAATAAAATTGCCAAAAAAGACAAGCACATAATATCAAACAAATTATTTAATATCATTTTAGAATCTACTAAAGACATGGCTACAATGACATACCCTATTTGTTTCTTTTTAATATGAAGCGGAACCTGAATTTGACGAATTGCATGATCTCCCATTTTGGTGTCAAACAACTCATAATCTTCGACAGAGTCTTTAAATTCAAGGGTTTCCGTTTTTAGATTAGGTGCTTTTTCGATAATTTTTTTGTTCAAATCTAAAAATTCTACAAAAACCGGGTTTACATCAACACTATTATGCTCGCGTTCACTCCATTCTTCCTCATCTATAAGGATTACTTTGTCACCTACAACCTTAATTTCTGCTAAATGATTCTGGATTTCAACTTTTATATTTTCATCGATATGACTATAAACAGTATGTTTTACAATAGAATAAATTACTGAAAAAACCACTAAGATCAATAAACCTGTAGTGATAATATAATTTAATGCGATTCTGTTTTTAAAAGAAAGCTGTGCCATTTATAAATCGTTTGCGATATAACCTATACCACGGATTGTTTTTATATAATCTTCTTCAATCTTTAAATTGAGTTTTTTTCGAATAGCATTCATAAAAACATCAATAACTCCTGTATCATATTCAAAATTAATTTCCCAGACATCTTTTAGTATCTGATTTCGGGTACAAACTTTCCCTTTATTCTGAATCAAATAAGTCAACAATTCAAATTCTCTCTGTGTCAGGGCAACTTCTTCATCGTTTTTCAATACAATATGTTTCGATAAATCTATTTTTATTGTTCCAAGAGTCAATTGCTCTGTGCCATTTCTATTTCTAAAATGAACTTTAATACGCTCTACCAATTCTTCGAAACTAAAAGGCTTTTTGATGTAGTCATTCGCGCCGGCTTTTAGACCTTCAATAGTTTCCTGAACAGTATCTTTTGCAGTTAAAAAAATGATTGGTGTTTTCTGGTCTTTAATTCTAATGGCTTTACACAAATCTAAACCATTGATTTTAGGGAGCATCCAATCCAATAAAATTAAATCAAATTGATGATTCTGAACCAATTCAAATCCCTTTGAACCATCATTGGCAGTAGTTACTTCATACCCCTCCTCCTGCAAACCCTGTTGCAAAAACTGAACAATACCCAACTCATCTTCTACTATTAAAATATGCATTTGCCGTTATAATTTAGATTAAATTCTAATTTTCAATCACTCAAAGATAAATATTTTATGTCTTTATCAAGGTTTATAAACATCAGAATAAGACCAAAATTTCATCTTAAGGAAACATTAAGTTAATACTAAGTAAGGTAAAAGCAGAACTCAATCCTGAATTCATTAAACGGAATTAATTTTGTAAAAAAAATAATTTCATGGCTTTTTACAAGAAACTTGCACCTTTTTACAATCTTGCACTATTCTATTTTACAATAAGTTTTCTGTTACGAATTGTTCTGTTTTTTCATCCAATTACACAAAGCTCTTTTACAATTCTTCAAAGTTTGAAAATCTTTAGTTTAGGATTAATTTCAGATTTTTTTGTCTTTGTTATAGCTAGTGTTTTTTTATGGCTATATCTAATTTTTGTTTCAAACTCTAAATACAATAAGCCTTCAGGATTTATTATTCTCGGAGGATTTGTTGCCTTATTTATATATGTAGCTTCCGGAAAAAGTATTTTTGATGAATACGGAGGAGCACTGCCAAGAATCGTTTTAATTTTTATCGGAATTAAAACGGCTCTATTTGCGGCATTGCTTTTTCTTCCAAAATGGAGAGATAAAATTAGATTTTGGTTATTTGCTTTTGTGATCTTTTTGTACGTTTTGTTGATTCTTCAAAATGGTCTAAGCGAATATTTCTTTTGGAATGAATTTGGTGTAAAATATAATTTTATCGCTGTTAATTACCTGATTTACACAAATGAAGTTATTGGAAACATCATGCAGTCGTACCCTGTCATCCCTTTGTTTTCTGCTTTATTTTTAGTAACCGGAATAATGACTTATTTTATTCTGAAAAATTCCAAAAATTTCATCAAAGAAATTCCAACGCTAAACGAAAAAATCAAACTTTCTGGGGTATATATTGTTTTATTTCTGATTTCATTAATCGCTATCCCAACATTAGCAAAAACTGAAAACTCTAAAAATATTTTCGTTAATGAATTGCAGGCAAATGGTTTATACAAGTTTTATTTAGCCTTTGAGAATAACAAACTTGATTATTTTAAATTTTATAAGACACTTCCAGGCGAAAAAGCATTTACAATTCTAAAAAGACAATTTCCTACTATTTCAGGAGAAAACACAACCAGAACAATAATAGGTGATTCTCTTGAAAATCATAAAAACGTAGTTTTAATTACAATCGAAAGTTATAGTGCTGATTTTATGAAAGCTTATGGAAACTATCAAAATATTACTCCTTTCTTAGATAGCTTGTCACAAAAAAGTCTGCAGTTTACCAATTTGTATGCTGCCGGAAACAGAACCGTTCGTGGATTGGAAGCCGTAACCTTATGTTTACCACCGACAGCTGGAGAAAGTGTAGTAAAAAGAGAAGACAATAAAAATAAATTTTCGACAGGATCTATTTTCAAACAAAAAGGCTACAATGTGAAATTTATGTATGGTGGAGATGCATTCTTCGACAATATGCAGGATTTCTATTCTGGAAACGGTTACCAAATTGTAGACAAGGGAAGTTTTTCACCTGAAGAAATAACATTTTCAAACGTTTGGGGCGTTTGTGATGAAGATATGTACAACAAAGCAATAAAGGTGATGAATCTGGAAGCAAAAGATAACAAACCTTTCTTTAATCATATTATGACTGTAAGTAATCACAGGCCTTTTACTTACCCTAACAATAAAATTGACATTCCTGGTGACATCAAATCACGTGATGGTGGCGTGAAATATACAGATTATGCTTTGAGAAAATTCTTTGAAATGGCAAGCAAACAACCATGGTTTAAAAATACTGTTTTTGTAATTGTTGCAGATCATTGCGCTTCAAGTGCCGGAAAAACACAATTACCACTTGATAAATACAGAATTCCGGCTTTTATTTATAGCCCTGGTAAAAAACCAGCAGAATGCAATAAATTAATGTCTCAGATTGACCTGATGCCTACTCTTTTTGGATTGCTTCATTTTAATTATCAAAGTAAATTTTTTGGGCAGGATGTTTTAAAATCAGATTATAAACCGCGGGCCTTTATTGCAACTTATCAGGATTTAGGTTTGATAAAAGATAATGTTTTAACTATTTTATCTCCAAAGCAACAAGTGAAACAATTTGAATTGAAAATAAAACCAAAGTCTGGAGTTGCCCCAGAATTTCAAATAGAGTACGATGAGATTCCAATGCAAACAGAAAGAACTGATCTGGTTAATGAAACGATTTCGTTTTATCAAACAGCATCAGATATGCTGAAACAAAAGAAATATCAGAATTAGAATTATTTTTATTTCAAGTTTATTTTGTTTCAAGTTTCAAGTTTCAAGTTTACCTGTAATGAATTAAAAAAGCCTCAAATTCGTATTGAATTTGAGGCTTTTTTACTAAATCTATGTTAACATTTCAAACATGAAACTTGAAACGTGAAACTAAAAAAACTTTTTTTTAGTCATTTTGGTTTCTCATTCCAAAAAGGTTTCCATTTTGATATAGTTTTAAATCATCTTTTAAAAATTGATAATTTCTTTGTGTAACTGCTGGTGAATCTAAATCACTCAAATCAGGTTTTCCAGCATTTACCCATGCAGTATACCAAAAACTAGCAGTTGCCTCAATGGCTTTTCTCATTTGACTTTCCACCATTCCATTTAATTCTTTGTGTAATTTTTCAGCATATGCATCTGAAAATTTAGCCGAATTATATTTTGTTTTAACCACTTTTCCATCTGCATCAACAACAAAAACCTGATTTTCAGGAGTTGAAGTTCTTAGCTTTTTATCTACATCTAATAAAGGCTGTACTAAACTGTGTGTGTCCTTAATGATATCCCAGGTTGCTTTATGAACATCTTGATAATAATGTGCCTGAGGAACATTTAATTTGTAATTTTTAGCAAACAATTCAGGTAATCTGCTTTCCCAAAGAGAATGAATTCCTTTCTGATCGCTCAATTGTCCATCATGATTAGCCGAAGTATGCAATGGCATATGTGCATCGCCAACATAATGTCCTAAATCTGCAGCAAGAAATAAGATTTCTGCTCTGTTTTTATCTTTAAAAGCTTGGGTTAATTTTGCCATAACATCTTCAATAAACCATGGCAAAACGCCATTGTCATTCAAGAATTTAGCATCATATTTTTTTGTTGCTTCTTCTAAAGTTTTAGGTAAACTATCGATTGGGCCGGCAAAATTTTCTAAATCCATATAATGTCTCGGATTTTCGTCTTTGTATTTTAAAGCATATTTACGAATGTCTGGTACAGAAGCTTCTTGTGTAATGAAATCAATATGATTATAGAAGAATATTTGTAGTGGTTGAGGCAAAGCCATTACTGCGGCTTTATTAATACGTTCGTGACCAACGATTCCCCATGACAAGGTCAAAAATCCAATTCCTAATGCAAAAAAGGCGATTAGTCTTGGCTTCATTTTAAAGTTTTTCATTTGTAAATTTGTTTGAGGTGCAAATTTATCTCATTTAAACATAATTCGAAAGAATACTAATTAATATTCTGTTAATTTAATTTCATTCAATTTTAAAAAACTACTGATACAAGCTTAATTAACAGTTACCAGAATTGATATCTGGATTAATTGAAATATAAAATGAAAGCCAAACCTAGACCAGCAATAAATACCCAAAGAAAAATTCCCTGCAATAAAGGCTTCACTCCTACTGATTTCAACGTATTTATATTCAAAGTTGCTCCAATTAAGAATAGCGTTATTGTTAAACCAATTTTAGCAATTCCTACAATATGCGGCGCAATAATGGAAGTTTGGGGAACGTACGTATTGAAAAGCATAGCCAAAATAAATAAACCAATAAAATAAGGGATTTTGATTTTTGTTCCTGTACTTCGAGATTTCGTATTAAAAATTACAGCCGTTACAAGTGAAATTGGAATAATCCATAAAGCTCTTGCTAATTTTACTGTTGTCGCAATCTGAAGAGCTTCAGCACCATATTTATTTGCTGCACCAATCACAGAACTTGTATCATGAATAGCAATGGCGCACCATAAACCGAAATCTTTCTGCGATAAATCGAGTTGATGCCCAATAATAGGAAACGCAAACAAGGCAATTGAATTCAATATAAAAATCACGCCTAATGCAATAGAAGTCTGATTTTCATTTGATTTGATAATTGGAGAGATTGCTGCGATGGCACTCCCACCACAAATCGCAGTTCCGCACGAAATTAAATGTGACGTTTTTTTCTCGGTTTTAAGCCATTTTCCTAAAAGAGTTCCGAAAATCAAAGTGCTGAAAATTGAAATTATAGTCAATAGAAAACCTTCTTTACCAGCAGAGACTGCTGATGTCGCATTCATCCCAAAACCTAAACCAACAACTGAAAATTGCAGCAAATAAGTTATAGCTTTATGGTTAAAAGCAATAAATGGGTTTCCGAAAACATTTACGGTCAAAATACCAAATAATAAGGCAATAGGTGGCGAAATAATCGACAGTAAACACAACCCAATTATCACCACAAAAACAGCTTGCTGCAAATAAAGATTAACTTCTAGTAAATGAGTTCCTGAATGTTGTTTTGTTTTCAAAATATAGTATTTGATATTGACCCTGCAAAGGTCTGCCATATATTTAGAAAACGCCAATCGTAAAAAACAATCGACTATAACTTTAAATTATAATATAAAGATACATTTTGAAGAAACAATTCAGATAAAGGATCTGATTTTCCGAGTAAAGTAATGATATAAAAGTATCTTTCAATAGCTAAATTTTTCACATCTAAAACTATCAGCTCATTATTATTAAGCTCTTTACCCACCGCATGTATTGACATGAAAGCAAAACAATCGGAATTTAGCAAATACGACTTTATACTTTCTGTACTTCCTAATTGCATTTCGATTTGCAAATCTGTTAATTTTAAACCTACTTTTTTCAAAGCATATTCTATAACTTCAAGTGTTCCTGAACCACGTTCTCTTGTAATAAAACGCATTGATTTTAAATCTTCTACAGCTATTTCGTTTTCCTTAATTAAAGGGTTTTTAGTTCGGGATACCAAAACTAATTCGTCTTTCAAAAAGGGAATATATTTAATCGACTGATTTTTAGATTGCCCTTCAACAATTCCAATTTCAATTTCTTTATTGATTAAGGCATTTTCAATCTGCTCCGTATTTCCGTTCAATAAATTAACCTTAATATCTTGTTGCTTTTGATGAAATTTTGCTAAAACAGGAGATATAATATATTGCGAAATTGTGGTACTTGTTCCTAGTCGCAATAAACCCTGGCGTTCGTTAATAAAAGAACTCATATCAAAGTCAATTTCACGATAAATTTCTAAGATGTTTTTGGTGTGTTTTAACAGAATTTCCCCAGCAGGCGTTAGTGCAATTTTAGAGCCATTTCGTTCAAAAAGTTTGGTTTTATAAGTTTCTTCGAGTTCCTGAATGTGTTTAGAAACTGCAGGCTGCGATATATACAATTCTGTTGCCGCTTTAGTAAAGTTTAAGCGAAGTGCAACAGTGTAGAATACTTTTAGCCTGAAATCCATATTGTTAGTTCTTTTTGTTTGCTTCGCCAATTCGGCTAAAGCCTCGTGTCATGTTTCAGGTTTCAGGTTATACACAATCTACAAACCTTGGTACCTATGAACCTTTGCTCCTTTGTACCTCTTTTAAAGCAATCCATTATACTTTCTCACAAACCACTCAGTCGTCAATAAAACAGTGATTAAAATCAACAACCAAACCCAATCAATTAACGGTGTTTTAGTCGAAATATTTTTCTCGATCGATTTGTATTCTTTATTTTCTAAAAGTGTATTAATTAAATCATCTGCCTGATTTTCGAAAAAAGCTTTTCCATTTGTCTGCAATGCCAGTTGTTTCAATTTCAATACATCCGGGTTTACAAATTGCTTTTCGATATCAAAATCCAAAATCTCAAAATGGCTTGAATAGGTTGTATTCGAATTTAATTCCTTAACCGAAAAATTATATTTTCCAGCTGTTAATCCATCCAGGTTTACGGAAAAAGAATTATTTCCTTTTAATAAATCATAGTTTTTAACCTGCTTCGTTTCAGCGTTTGTCAATGTAATGGTAAGTCTGGCTTTTTCGTCAAACTCGTAGTTTTTATTGAAATACTGCGCATTGATTGCAATCGCTTCTCCCGAATTGTAAAAACTTTCATGCGATACAACTAAAGATTTTCTTGAAGTTGAAGAAACCAGATACTGAATGATCTTATCCATAAAAACATCATATTTTTCAAACGACTGATTGTCGATATGATTTTGCAAACGCCATTTCCAACTATTTTCTCCTAATAAAAAAGCCGTTCTTTTTCCCTGATTTTCGGCGAAAGCCAACAAAGGAGCATTTGTGGCAACGTTTCGGATTTTTGAAGAAAGTAAAACTGATACATTTCCGTTTGTTGAAACCGTTCCGAATAAATTTTGGAGTGGTGGAAAATTTTCAAAACCAATATCTTCTATGGCAAACAAATTGAACTGAGACTGGAATTCAGATAAATAATCTTCCCTCTGCCCGCTCATTTTAAAAACCAAATTGTTTTGCTGTTGGTTCAGAAAATTAAAATCGGTGTTATTTCCGGTAATGATAAAAGCATTTGTACCAGCCAATTTATTGTTTTCAAAAATAACTTTAAAAGCAGTTGTTGGCTGATATAAAACCAAAACAGAAATATCTTGTAACTGATTAACATCATTTGGCTTAACCAAAATCACTTTACGTTGCGCATTAACTTCAATCGAACGTTTTAATGCAGCAATATCCGGATGATTAATAGACGAAACAATTGCAATAGTCGACTTTTGATCAATCACTTCTACCGCAAAATTTTTGATATTATTATAATTGTTTTTCTCTTTTGCATTAGAAGAAATAGCTGCTTTAAAAATCTGCAATCCTACTTTGTCAGCAGGCAATAATAAATTTAAAGTAGCTGTTTTTTTAGAAGGAGAAAAAGAAACCTTCTCTTTTGCCACAACCGAATTTCCCTGCGTAATTGCAAATTCAGCAGTTGTTGTTTTATCGCCTGAATATTGCAGAAAAACTTCAACCGGAAATTTATTTTTATGAAAAGCGTACTTGTTTACGTTGAGCTGATTGATTTTTAAATCAAAAAAAGTGGTTGTATCTCCCACAACCACAGGATAAACTTTATTGACAGGATCAAATCGATATACATAATCGTTTCCTGTAGTCTGATTTCCGTCTGTAATTATAACAGTTGGAAAAATCAGGTTTTTATTGATGCTTTTTAGATTTTTAGCAACTTCGTCAAGATTGGTTTGTTTTCCTTTGAAATCAAATTTGTCTGAGGGTTTAAAATCGGCATCAAACTGATAAGACTGAATGTCAAATTTTTCCTGTAAAGCAGGATTTGAAATCAGTTTTTGATATAATTCGGCAACCTTTTTATCTGATTTTAAAGCTACGATTGAACTCGAATTATCAACTGCAATAGCCAGCGGCGTTTTGGTGATCTCAAGCGAGTTTTTAGAAACTATCGGATTTATTAATAAAACCAACAGTCCAAAAATAGCCAGAAAACGTAAAAAAACCAAAAACACAATCACATTGGATTTGTTTTTGGCTTTAAAAAAATATTGAAAATATGACAAACCACCCGCTATTACTAATGAAAGTAATAATAATAAAATCGTGTTTGAAGTCATATATATTTTAGTTTATGGTTTTTAGTTTTTTTGTTTATAGTTTATGGCTGCAGAACAATAAACAACAAACCATCAACAATCAACTTATTAAGTAAGCATTCCTCCACAAACATTAAGAACTTGTCCAGTAATATAGGCACTCATGTCTGAAGCTAAGAAAAGACATGCGTTTGCAACATCTTCAGTAGTTCCTCCACGTTTCAACGGAATTCCGTCTCTCCATCCTTTTACTACATCTTCAGGTAATTTTGCAGTCATCTCTGTTTCAATAAAACCAGGAGCGATTGCATTGCAACGAATATTACGAGAACCTAATTCCAAAGCTACAGATTTTGTAAAACCAATTGCACCTGCTTTAGAAGCTGCATAATTCGTTTGACCAGCATTTCCAGAAACACCAACTACAGAACTAATATTAATAATAGAACCAGCGCGTTGTTTCAAAAAGGTTTTTTGAATCGCTTTGGTCATATTAAATACAGACTTTAAGTTTACATCAATAACCTGATCAAAATCAGCTTCTGACATACGCATTAATAAATTATCTTTTGTAATTCCGGCGTTGTTAATTAGGATGTCAACTGTTCCAAAATCAGCCAGAACAGCATCAACAAAAGTTTGCGCTTCATTAAAATCGGCCGCATTCGATTGGTATCCTTTTGCTTTAACTCCTAAAGCGTTCAATTCAGCTTCTAAAGCCTCTGCAGAAGCTGCAGATGAGCTATATGTAAAAGCGACATTTGCACCGTGTTTAGCAAAAACTTCAGCAATTCCTTTCCCAATTCCACGACTAGCGCCCGTAATAATGGCAACTTTTCCTTCTAGTAATTTCATATTCAAAAATTAATTTTAATATTTATTTATAGCTATTCCTGCTATGAATGACTTGTCAAATATATGATAATTCCCTTTTTAAAAAAATAACAATTGTAAAAAGGTTCAAAGTTGCAAAGGTTCATAGCGACAAAGGTTCTAAGATACAACGTTTTTAAGTTTAAAAAAGGGATCTGAAAAATTATAAATTTTAAATATTATTAAAATAAAAATCGGCAAGCTTTCCTAAAATCAAAAAAGCAACTCAAAATAGAGCTGCTCTTTCTTCAAAATAAAATTAAAACTAAATTCTTAAATGTAATTCTGCTTTGTAACAAAAAAGATAACGATTAAAAATACTAAAAATAATATTCTATAAATTGAAGATTGAAATTCTGTTGTGTTATTAAGTTTGTCTTCTTTTCTTTGTTTTATAATTGTAAAAATTATTACAGGAATTACCAAAATCAAAAAGAGGCAGAAAAAATATAAGGTGTATTTTCTTTCATATATATAATCCATAACTTGAGATAAAACCCATAATAGACTAATGATAATTGAAGGTATGTATTCCTTTTTCATCATAACAATTAAAGTTAAAAGGTTAATTAAAAGCACTCAAAATAGAGCTGCTTTTTCTTCAAAATATAACTAAAACTAAATTCTTAAACAGGATTTTGCTTTGTTAAAAAAAAGAAAGCTGCCAGCAACACTGCCATAATCAGCATTCTGTAAATTGACGATTGAAATACTGTTGTATCATTGATTTTGTCTTGCTTTCGCTGCTTTATTAGATTAAAAATCGCAACCGGAATAATTACTATTATAGATAGATACAAATAATATCTTGCATAATCTGGATAGAAATTTGATATAATAAGTAGTAATAATCCCCAAAAAAAGATAGCGATATTTATTGGTCTGGTATATTCTTTCATAAGGTATATTTAAGTTTAAAAATAGTCATTAAAAGCAGCTCACAAGGAGCTGCTCTTCCCCAAAAATTAAAAACAAAACTAAATTCTGTCAGTTGAATATCAATACAATATATCAACTTAAAAAATATTTATTGGAAAGCATAAGTAGTAATTCTAAAACTACTTGAAGCCCCGGAAAAAGTATAAATTGTATTTGTAAACTGAATTCTGAAACTTTCTTTAGTAACATACAATCCTTTTGGATCTAAAAGCTTATCATCAATATTTTTTAATAAAGCCGGAGCTGTAATTATAGCAGTTCCGTTATGCCAGAATTGATTTTTAAGTATAATCGTTTTATTCACGGCATCTTCCGTTACAGTTACTCTATGATAAATTGCTGCTTTTCCACCAGTAAAGCTGTACATAATATCGGCAACACCTCCAGGTGAGAAAGTAAATTGTACACGATTTACTTTTTGAGTTGATGGTAATGAGGCATTAATTTCATTTAACAGCTTAACAGCCAATTGTGAATTAGTTGGCGCCGTCGCTAAATTAGCGGCAATGTAACCAAATGCAGTTGACGGAGTGCCAGTGGCAGGCAACGTTACTTTATAGTCATTTGTCAAAATTAATGGCGCATTGCTGTATTTTATCGTTGCAGTTACTCCACCTGTACCTGTAGCTTTAAAACTATCATCTGTACTATTGTAAACAAATTCTTTTAGATTTTGTCCTGCAACTACTACTGCAGGACTAACTACAATACTTGTTGGCGTATAACCTACTCCCATATTAATAACTTCTGAAGAGCCGGTATCAATAGATTTTGAAGTTGAAAATCTGGTTGTTGCTGCAAAACCGAAATTATATTTTTTAATGCTTGTTCCATCATTAATTTCCAACAATCTAAACAATGGACTATCTATTCCACCAACCAGTTTCGCCTCCGTATCTAAATTTTTAGATAAGTTCGTCCAATCCTGCGCGGTTGCTTTAACGAAACGTATATCTCTAACCAATCTATTGCTTTTAAATAGAATATCTTCATTGTCTCTTCCATAATATAAAAACTGAAAATCGCCCAGATATCCTTTCCCTTGTAATTTAGTCCCCGCCGGATAGCTATTCGAATCTGACAAGAGATGAATTCTATTGTACGTATCAAATAACAAACTCACTGTACTTCCTAAAACTACGTTATAAGTACTTTCATAAGTTTTGGTATCATCATCAAAATCTGATGCCATTTGCACTTTTCCATCAGCAGAAAACTTAAACAAATGCGTATAACCTCCTAGTTGTGTATCATCTGTAAAATAAACCGCTTTCCATCCAAATTCTGATGATAGCAATGCTGTGTTTAATTCGCTTTTCTGCCCATTTAAACGTTCTGCCGGAGTTTTATCAAATTTTGGTTCGGCTTCGGTATCACTTGAACATGAGCCAAGTAAATGTATTGCCAAAAAAGCAACCATCAAGTACTTAAATATATTTTTTGGTTTCATAATATTTATCTTTTAAATTATAATTGACGAGCTTAATTATTGATAACATTGTTTGTATTTTTTTCTGCCTGATCTCTTAAAGCATAAAAATCAATATTAAAAGCATCTTTATAATACTGTACAACAAGTGCTTCTTTTTGCTTCAGTTTTTGTCTGCCGCTTTCTTCTGTAATACTGGCAAGAATAGCAGCATATTCTGCTTTTGTACTTGTCAATATCGTAGAAGCTGTCTCAGCAAAATCTTCAATAATATTATTTCGTGCATAATTGGTTACAAAACCTAAATTACGGGAATCTTCAAGTACTTCTAAATGCCAGGTTCCTGTATAGTCTCCCGGACTAATTTTTTGCCAGGCTTGCTCATCAAAAGGTTTGTTTTGATTAAGAATATGCACATATTCATGCTGAATAGTATGGATAAACTCTGTTACATTTGGACGACTTTTTTTGTCTAAGTAATCCACTTCAAAAAGTGTAATTCTTTGTCCAGAATCTGCTATTCCCAAAGTTCTGGTTCCGTTTGTGTTAGAATTTACTCCCCCAACCAAAACAATTTCTCTTGGTGCAATTTTTTTTACGAAATCGGCACCTCCAATTTTAGTATAACTATCGAGCCATATTTGTTTCACAACATCTAATGCCGGCTGTACACTCGAAATCATTGGAGGAAATAAGAATCTGTTATTATCAACAGTATTCTGATTCCATTTGTATTGCGCATTAATATTATATGGTATCAAATAATTTGTTGAAATCCAATTGTCTAGGGCTGTTTTTTGAGGTTGTGAATAATCCAGCTGGCTTTCGCCAGGCTGATCTTCATGCGCGCAGGCACCAAAAGTTAAAACTCCCGCTACAAACAGTATTGCTTTATATTGTTTTAATATTTTCATAGTTTCTTAAAATTTTAATTAAAAATTTACCTAGGATTTTTTTCTACGCCGTTGTTAGATGCACTAAGTGGTATCTGCATCGCTCTGCGTTTATCGTCCTTAACCAAAATATTTGTTGGTTTTCCAAAAGTTGGGTGTGTAACCACGATATTAAAACGCTTCACATCCAACCATCTTAATCCTTCATGAACAAAATCTCTTCTTCTGGCCTCAGCAATTGCTTTAACGTACGATGTTTGTAATGGTGTCATGGTATAATATGGCGTAAATTCATCTGCAATAACAGGGTACATTGTTGTTATCTTAGCTTCTGTCAATTTATCAGTTGCAGGGTTGTAATTAGTTGTTCTTGTCCCTAAAAAGTACTCTAACTCTGTATTGGCTTCTGCGGTTCTGCCTTTCATGACAAGTGCCTCAATGCGATTTAAATAAAACTCATCATAAGATAAAAGTACTACTCCAACATACGCTTCTCCAATATTAGCCGTTAGATTTGTATATTTAAAATATTCCTCAAATTTTGGTGTAAACAGCGTTTTGCTGTTGTAAGTATAGAAATCATACAACCAGGCCTTACCAAACGGATTTGTCAGCGTTCTAAAAAGTTCAGTCTGCTTATCATCTGATAAATAAAAATTATTAGAACTAGCTGATCTGCCAAGCAAACTGTTTGGAGAACCTATTAATAAATTTGCAGCATATGATGATTTTCCGTACTCAATAAATTGAATATCCGGTGCCAGACTTGATAAAGTTGCATAGTCTTTTAATTTTCCAACAGGCTTAGATCCTATACTTTCAGAAACTTCAAGTACTTTGTCCCAATCTCCTTTTACCAAATAAAAACGGCTTGCAAAAGCTTTAGCAGCATCTTTATTGAAATGGAATTTCGGTTCTTTATAGTTATTGGTCACATATTTTAAACCTTCTTCTATATCTTTCTGAATAAAATCAAAAACTTCTTTTACACTATTTCTGGTGTATTTTTTCAACAATTGGGTTTCCGGTTCTGTAACATACGGAATTCCTAAGTCAGTTTGAGCCGTCGCCGGATTATAACGGTTAGACCAAAAAGAAACCAACATAAAATGAGAATAAGCTCTTGCCATTAATGCCTCACCTTTTTGCGGATTTAATGATGCCGGATTACCCAATTCGTTAATCGATGCCAGTGCCTGATTGGCGTGTGCAATTGCTCTGTAACAAGCATCCCAATAATAAGCTTCACTGTCGATATTGGTTTCATCGTGCATTTCCCAATTATAACTTTGTTCATTTTTTATTGATACTGAACCTAATTCACCATCATCTACATTATCTGACATTGTTTCGGCTAAATCCATATACGAAGCCAAAGGATAAGCATAAACCAGTAATTCTGAAATTTTTTCAGGTGTGTCGATTTGCGTTCTGTTATCAGGTATTTCCGAAAGGAAGTCATCACAGCTACTGATACTTATAAGTAGTAAAAAAGCTGTAGTAATTTTTATATATTTTATATTTTTCATAATCAATTATATTAGAATGAAAGGTTTATAGAAAAACTGTACTGAGTTGTGATTGGAAAAGCAACACCTCCAGTATTACGAAATTCAGGATCCTGTCCGTTTAACCTCTTATCAGAATAAATCAACCAAGGATTAACTGAAGAACCTTTTAATGTGAAAGTACTTACTCCTAATTTTTTCTTGAAATCATTTGGGAATTCCCAGCTTAGCGATACGTTTTTCAATCTCACAAAATCTCCATCTGCAATTCTCACATCAGAATAATTGTAAGTATTATAGGCACGTCCTAATGTATTAACACCATCATAATTTGTTATTAATCGTTTGTCAGCAATTACAGGAACATCAGTAAATGCTTCATCACCAGGGTTGATCCAACGATTCGTAAAATCCTTTGTAAACACTGTCAAATCATCATACTGACTGCTAAAAGCAGGATTTAAACGTACTTTATTTCCACCTGAGCCTACAATAAATACGTATAATGACCAGCTTTTATAAGTAAAAGTATTGGCTAAACCAATTGATTTGTTTGGCTCAATAGACCCTTCATATTTTAAATAATCCGTAACATTTTCTGTATCCTGAAAATTAGCTCCGGTAATATTATCTTCTTCACCATCCTGCATAATAAAAGTAGGTAAACCTTGATTGTTCAAACCTGTAAACTGATATGAATAAATTGAATTTCTAGGATGACCGATAGCATTTCCTCCATTCCCGTCAACTAAATCAAATGCAGAAGGCTGATTTTCAAGTCTTGTAATTTCCTGATTGAAAACAGATAAATTAAGGGTTGTAGACCATTTAAAACTGTTTGTTATAATGTTTTGAGTTGTAAAACCAACCTCAAGACCTTTTGTTTCCATGTTGGCATTATTTCCCTGCTTGATTTTTTGCCCGCCAATTCCTGATGTCACGACATAATCAACTAAATCAAATGCTTTACGACTGTAGATATCTGTTGTAAACTGGATTCTGTTGTTAAACATTCCTAAATCTACCCCAATATTGGTTTCAAATTGTTTCTCCCAAGTCAAATCAGAATTTTGCAATTGATCAATTTCAATTCCGGTTTCTCTGTCAGAAATTCCTAAACGATCTGTTATGTAACTTTTATAAATAGCCAATGAATTTGTTGCAGGACCAGCAGTAGCGGTAAGTCCGTAAGAAGCTCTTAGTGCTAAATTGTTGATAGATCCCGATTTTTTCATGAAATCTTCTTCAGTAACATTCCATTTACCACTAAAAGTATAAGTAGGCAGCCATCTTGAAGATCCGCTGTTTCCTTGTCTATTTGATCCATCATAACGACCCGTGATCGATCCTGTATAACGACGATCGTAAGTGTATCCTACTTTTCCGAAGAAACCAACGGTTCTTTCTCTTTCAGCTGCAAAACCATAATAAGAATTCCCTTCATTGATGATTTTTTCAATAATTCTTGGATCAGTAAAAGCAGTAAGCCCTCTATCATATTGAAGTCCGGCAGCAGTAAAATTGTCACTGTTTCTGTCTAAAGATCTAAGTTCAGTACCAAAGAAACCTTCTAATTCATGTACCTCATTAAGAATATTTCTATACGTAACACTGTTTCTGATGTTATAAGAAGTCAAATCATTTGTAAATTTTCTTAAAAAACCACCATTTGGCAATACTGAAATTGGAGGCGCTGTCAGATCATCCGGATCTTTGTACAAAAAGATATTTGCATTTCGAACGGTTGTATTTACACCATCTGCACCATATTCTGTTCCTGCTCTGTAAGCTCCTACAACATTAGAATCTTCATAAATTTTGTGTTCTCTTGAAGTATTTGCATATCTCGCAGAACCTGTAAGATTGTAAGTTAAGTTTTTGTTGATTTTATAATCTAAATCCAATTGAAAACGAATGTCTTTTACTTTAATTTCTAAAACGTTATTTTCCAATTCGTTTATAATGTTCATTGGAGCCCAGTTGTTTCTGTAATATTCCAAATTATGAGCATCATCATAAGGTCTCAATGTTCTGCTTGTGCTTAAAACATAGTTAAACGGATTAATATCAAAATCTCTGGTTACATTTCCAAATACAACATCTTGTTGACTTTCGTAAGTTCCCGGAGCTTCCTGATCACGCACAGATGCCAATGTGGATAACGTAACATTTAATCTGTCGTTTATATAAAAAGTTCCTTTAATATTTGATGATAATTGTTTTACATTATCTGCAATTGTCCATCCCGGATCAGTATAATAGCCCAGCGAAGCGTAAAAAGTATTGTTTTTACCTCCACCAGAAAAGCTCAACGAGTGGTTTTGTGTAATTGATGGTCTAAACAAAACACTAAACCAATCTGTATTTGCTAATTCATATTTCTTTAAAAAATTATTTCTGCTTACAGGATCATTGTTGACCAAATAACTGTTTGTTTCAGGTACATAAGTATTAATTGCTTTACTCATGATGTTATAAACACCGCCGTAACGCCCCTGAAGAGTAGATGGTACGTCAAGAAATCCTTTTTGTTCCATTTCTTTTAAAATACTCATTGATTCCTGAGAATTTAAAATATCATATTGTGTATAGCTTGGAACAGTTCTCACCGTATTTTCACCCGTATAAGTTACTTTTAATGGAGAATCTCTACGTCCTTGTTTAGTAGTTACAACCACAACTCCATTTAAAGATCTTGAACCATATATAGAAGTTGCCGAAGCATCTTTAAGAATTTCAATACTCTGAATATCGTTAGCATTTAAACCCGCAACTGATGAACTCAATAAAGTTTCTGAGTTACCTGAAGCTAAATCTGCAAAAGAAATATTAATGATATCTTCCTGAACAACACCATCAATTACCCATAATGGTTTGGTATCTCCAAAAATAGAAGATGATCCACGAACTGTAATTTTAGGAGCTGTACCAAAAGTACCTGTAACATTTTGTACCGTAACACCTGCTGCTTTTCCTTCGATCATTCTACTCACATCGACTACTCCATCAACTTTTAATTCCGCTCCCGAAATTTTACTGATAGCTCCTGTAAATGTTCTTTTAGAAGTTTTTTCATAACCAGTAGTTACCACCACTTCTTTTAAATTTTGTCCCAGTTCATTTAAAACAATTGTTGGACTTGTATTTTCAATTCCAATTTCTTTAGTTTCCATACCAACATAAGAAATAACTAATGCAGTACTGTTTGCAGGCATTTCTATAGAGAAATTCCCGTCAAAATCAGTTAGCACAGCTATTTTTGTACCTTTAGCCAAAACAGTTGCGCCCGGTAACGGAATACCACTCGGATCAGTTACTTTACCTTTAATAATTGGCCCAGCCATTAATACGTCAAATATAGAATTGTTATTTTCTAAATTTGAAAACGGCTCCATTGCGGTATTTTTCTGGAGAATTATTTGATTGCTTACTTCTGAAAAAGTAATATTAAATGGTTTTAAAATTCTATTAAGCACACTGGATAAAACCTCCTCATTTGCTTCAATAGTAACTTTTTGATTTAATTGAGGCAATCTTGAATTATACGAAAATTTTACCTGTGCAGATTTCTCTAATTTAGATAACGCGTTATCTAAAGTTAAATTTGCAACCGTAATAGTGACTTTTGTATCTAGTTTTCTTTGCCCATTCACACTGTTCGCCATTGTAACACTTGAAAACACAAGTGCCAGGACAAACTGAAATAGCGTTATTTTCATGATTCGATGGAGTAATCGTTGTTTAACAACTGGTTTTTTCATAATTTTGGTTTGTTTTGATTAATACTATTCGCATGTATTCTAAGAAACGTACTGAATTGCTCTTTACAGAGAGAAATTCGATTTTATGAAGTGTCGAAAATGTTACAGCATTTCGGCACTTTTTTTATGTATTTGGTTTTACATAGGCATTAAATCTGGTTTTAGTTTTGTTAATTTTGGTTCTTATTTGGTTTTTATTGTGGTTTTTATTGTAGATCTAAAAGTTATAAATCTCTATAATTACAGTTATAAAGACAATTCTAATTACAACCTGAAGATGTTATAATAACCTGATTTCCATTCATTTCAAAATTCGTATTAGTTCCAATACTTTTACAAACAATTTTTAATTTTTCTGTTAAAGGCTGATCACTAAGCGAAGTGGTAAGATGGCAATCTTTTAATTTATCTTTTGGATAATCAATATCTACCAAATAGGCCTGTTCGATCGTTTCGAAGATTTGAGAAACAGGAATATCAGTAAATTCAAAACTCAATTGTTCAATATTACCTATACTGTTTACCAAATCTTCATCTTGGGTAATATTTGTTATTTTCTTGAATTTCAAATCACTTCTTAAGAAACGAAGCGCCTGATTTGGAAGTAAAATTACTTCCTGCTGGTCTGATTTAGCCACCAGATCATTTGACCTTACCTTAACTTTACCGGTGCGAACAAGAACTTCAACATCAGGTTGATCAGAATAAGCTTTCACCCGAAAACTAGTTCCCACTACCTTTGTAACAATCTCATTTGCATAAACATAAAAAGGCTTTTTGGGATTTTTACTAATTTCAAAGAAACCTTCGCCGGATAAATAAACCTTTCTTTCGTTTCCGGTAAAGATTTTAGGGTAACTCAATTTACTATTGGGTTGTAATAAAACCGAACTGCCGTCAGATAAGGTGATAATTTGCGGTTTATTTGAATTATTAGTTTGCTCCACTAATCCTTCACTATTTTCATCAATTAATTCTTTGTAAGTAACTACATTATCAGCTTTAACACTGGATTTATAAAACCAAACTGACAGCAAACACAAAAACAAGCTGGCGGCAATTCCGCTGTAAAAATATTTTCTCACAAAAAGAGCTCGTGAGTTTTCTATAAAATTGATGTGGTTTTCTTTTTCTTCGATTTTTAGCCAGGTCTTTTGCAACGCTCTATGAATATCTGAAAGAGACAAGTCAGATTCAGGAACTTTCATTGCCAACAGCAAATGTCTAGCGTCTTCTACTAACTTAGCACGCTGACGATTTTCTAAAGTCCATTCTTCCCAACCATTTTCATCGATTTTTAATAAAATCCATGACTGGAATGATTCGTCGGACAAAAAGTCTTCAATTTCTGTATATGTATTACGTTTTTGCATCTAAAAATAAGGTTACAAAAACATAGAGGACAGAACTCTTATTATATACTCACCAAATTGTGATTTTTTTTAATTTTTTTGAAATAAAATTAAAAAGTACTTGAGGATAGTAGAAGAAATAAGGAAAAAGCACCCTTCCATTCCTTGCGAAGGCTTAATAAACCACGGTATAACAAATTGCTCGCCGATTGATAATTAACGTCCAGCATTTCTGCAATTTGTTCAACACTGAGACCCTGATGATAGCGAAGGTATAAAGCCTCTTTTTGGCGGTCAGGTAAATCGTTCAGTAATTTATTCAAATGAACAACTTTTTCCTTGGTCGCATAATCATCATCTATGAGTTCATGTTCAACTGAAAACTCTAAAAGAAATGCTATCGAATCTGTAGTGGTAGTTTTGCGAAAAATATGATCGCGCTCAAAAAGACGGGCAATTCGCTTACGGACACTAGATAACAAATAAGCTTTTACAACAACACAACTTTGTAATGTGTTTCGGTAAACCCAAATATCTGTAAAGACATCCTGAACACAATCCTGTACCTTTTCTTCATATGGAGAAAGTGAGTTTCCATAGCGTAATAAATCCGCATAGTACCTTTCAAATAATACTGAAAATGACTTTTCATCACCTTCTCTTAAATTATTCCAAAGTGTAACATCATCAAAAGTGCTGAAGGGTAAGGTTGTCGTTTTCATGGTATAATTGGGGTGGCATTTTGGATAATAATTTTCACATAATGTTAGGAATATATTATTTTAACATTATCCTTACGTTTTGTTCGATAAATATATAAAAGCTAATATTTAAAACCCAATTTTTTTACATAAAAAAAACAGTTTCCTAAAATTGAAAACTGTCTCTTCGTTGATTTAGCAAGGACTCAAACTAAATATAAAATTATATTTTGTTAACATTTGCCAATTTTTGTAAGACTTATACTTAATAGATGTAATTCTATCTTTTTATAAATTTTTCATTAAATAATTCTTTATCAGTCTTACTTCAATATATAGTTTCCTATTGGAAGTTTAGAGACATCAATACTCAAAACCTTTTGAGCATTAGAAACAGCTATAACCAATTAACCTAAAAACATCACAAACAGATATAGATTTTATTTCAATATCACTTTTTTCAGCAATATTAAAACATTCTTCACCAGATTTGGATGGATAACAAATGATACATATTACAATTATCAAGAAATAATGCTGCAATTTTTAAAGCTTCGGCAATCTCAATTTCTCTATTTCGATTTGTATCTATTTTTTCAGGGCTTACATCTAAGTAGTGGACTATAATATTTGTTTCATTTGCTTCAAGCAGCTTTGCCTTAAAAATTAAAATCTGGTATAGAAATAAGTTGGGCGTTAACAGGAGAAAAAGCACAAAGCCAATCACAGTAAGTAGTTCTTAATAATACTTTTGTCTTTTTTTTGGTGACCTAAATATATAAACCAATAATTAAAAACTTACAAAAACAAAAAAACCTTACTAAATAAATAGCAAGGCTTTTGATGATTTTTATTTGAAAACGCTTTTAGAAAGCAACATTCCATCTTGGTAATTTTGCATTTTCATCTAAGAAATTTTGCAAAACTTGCCCTTCCACAGCAGTTGGAATTGCTTTTACATCTGCATTAAAAGTCACGTACCAAACAACCTCTAAAGCGTCAATACTTTCTAATTTCATTTGCGCTGGCCAGGAATATTTTCTTCCTGTTTTAGCAAATTGATGACCGTTTACGATTTTATCATATAAACCGCCATTTTTACTTTTTAAAGTTCCGTCATTCTGAACAGTTCCTGTAGAAGCCACCATTATTAATTCTTTTGCATCACCTTCAACAGCATAAACAACAAAAATTCCAGCACCACCTTCCGGAGCATTGCAAACTTGTTCTAAACTATCTTCGATTGTAAAAGTAAAACTGTTGCTTACTTTAAACTTTTTTAATTCTTTACTCATATTTTTAATTTTTAAGCTACTATCCCGAAACCTCGGGACTAATAATCTAAGTCGCTACGTTTTTAAATTACATTCCAAACATTTTAAAAATGTAAAAAAGTCTCAACACAATATTGAGACTTTTTTTTGGAATTTTTTATTTTGAAAATTGGAGATTACCCAAGTACTTCTTTAACTTTTTTACCAATTTCAGCTGGTGAATCAACAACGTGAATTCCGTTGTCTCTCATAATTTGTTTTTTAGCAGCAGCTGTATCATCAGAACCACCAACAATAGCACCTGCGTGACCCATTGTTCTACCAGCAGGAGCAGTTTCTCCAGCGATAAAACCAATAACTGGTTTACGGTTACCATCAGCTCTAACCCATTTAGCAGCATCAGCTTCTAATTGACCTCCAATTTCACCAATCATGATGATAATTTCAGTTTCTGGATCGTTCATTAATAATTCGACAGCTTCTTTAGTTGTAGTTCCAATAATTGGATCTCCACCAATTCCGATAGCTGTAGTAATTCCTAAACCTTGTTTTACAACCTGATCAGCAGCTTCGTAAGTTAAAGTTCCAGATTTAGAAACAATACCAACAGTTCCTTTTTTGAAAACGAAACCTGGCATGATACCAACTTTAGCTTCTCCCGGAGTAATAACCCCTGGACAGTTTGGTCCGATTAATCTAGAATTTCTTTCTTTAACATAGTTATTTGCTTTAATCATGTCTGCTACAGGAATTCCTTCTGTAATAGCAATAATTACTTTAATTCCAGCGTCAGCAGCTTCCATAATTGCATCAGCAGCAAAAGCTGGCGGTACAAAAATAATAGATGTATCAGCTCCAGCTTGATCAACAGCATCTTTTACTGTATTAAAAACCGGACGATCTAAATGGCTAGTTCCTCCTTTTCCCGGAGTAACACCACCAACAACATTAGTACCGTACTCAATCATTTGAGAAGCGTGGAAAGTTCCTTCGCTTCCTGTAAATCCTTGAACAATTATTTTGGAATCTTTATTAACTAAAACACTCATGATATATATTTTATGTAGTTTTTAAAATTGTGATGCAAAAGTAAGGTTTTGTAACGTATTTTAACCTTTTTATTCTCAAAAAAAATTAAGAAAATTGACTCATTTGATAACCTCTATAAAGTTTATCATCTTTTATTTGCCAAATAGTCGAAAAATGAGCTAGTAACATCTCTTCTCTTGGGTTTTCAATCGTTTTTACAAAATGAGAATAGCGAATTGAAACCAAATCATCTTCAGCAATAATATGGCTAATTCTAACCTTAGATCGCACATAAGCACGACTAAGCTCATTTGCCATTGCAACCATATAGTCGTAATTCATCTGAATTAAACCTTTACTGCTATTCCATTCGACTATAACATCCGGATGCAAGTACGTTTTCATGATTTCGCTATCAATTAAGGCATCCGACTTATAAAATTTTTGAACAAATTCTTTTATAGACATATTACTTCAATTTATTTAAAATTTCAGGAATCTTTTTGATATTGGCTAATTGTTTTAACTTTTCCCGTGATTCTTCTATTGGAGTACCAAAATACGATTTTCCTCCTTCAACAGATTTCGTAACACCAGTTTGTCCCATGATAACAGCCTTCGCTCCTATCGTAATACCACTTGTTGTTCCTACCTGACCCCAAATAGTTACTTCGTCTTCAATAATAACACAACCAGCAATACCAGTTTGCGAAGCAATTAAACATTTTTTACCAATAACAGTATCATGTCCAACATGCACCTGATTATCGATTTTGGTTCCTTCTTTAATTGTAGTATCTCCCGTAACTCCTTTGTCAATAGTACAAAGAGCGCCAATTCCAACATTATTTTCAATAACTACCCTTCCACCCGAAAGCAATTGATCAAAACCATCAGGGCGTTTTTTATAGTAGAAAGCATCAGCCCCTAAAATGGTACCCGCATGAATAATCACATTATCTCCAATTACAGTGTGGTCGTAAATCGTAACATTAGGATGTATTAAACAATTTTTACCAATTGTAACGTTGTTTCCAACAAAGCAATTAGGCTGAATTACTGTTCCTTCACCAATAGTTGCAGAAAGTGCAATAGAAACACTTGTTGCCTGGAAAGGTCTGAAATGTTTGGTTAGGGTATTAAAATCTCTGAAAGGATCATCAGAAATTAAAAGTGCTTTTCCTTCTGGGCAATCAACTTTTTTATTGATTAAAACAATAGTTGCTGCCGATTGTAAAGCTTTATCATAATATTTAGGATGGTCAACAAAAACAATATCTCCTGGTTCAACGACATGAATCTCGTTCATGCCTAAAACTGGGAAGTTCTGGTCACCAATAAATTCGCAATTAAGCAAATTTGCAATTTCTTGTAAAGAATGAATCTTTGGAAATTTCATATTTTATAATTAGAAAATTTGTCAATTAGAGAATGTGTCAATTAGAAAATGGGTCAATTAGAAAATAAAAATTATTCAATTTCTGCTAAAGCATCAATTTTCTAATTGACTCATTGACAAATTATCTAATTAAAAATTACTCTTTTACACGCTCCATGTAAGAACCTGAAGCCGTATCAATTTTAATTTTATCACCTTCGTTGATGAATAAAGGAACGTTTACAGTTGCACCAGTTTCTACCGTAGCAGATTTAGTAGCATTTGTAGCTGTATTTCCTTTAACTCCCGGCTCAGCATAAGTAACTTCCAGAATTACAGAAGACGGCATATCTACAGATAAAGGCAAATCAGTTTCAGTATTAACCTGAACCATTACGCTTGTTCCTTCTTTCAATAATCCCGGAGCATCCAAAATGTTTTTATTTAATGAAATTTGCTCGAAAGATTCTGTATTCATAAAATGAAACTCATCTCCTTCAGCATATAAAAACTGGTAATTATGTGTCTCTACACGCACATCATCTATTTTATGACCTGCAGAAAACGTATTATCCAATACTCTTCCAGTTGTTAAACTTCTTAATTTTGTTCTTACGAAAGCAGGACCTTTTCCAGGTTTTACGTGAAGAAATTCAACGATTTTATAAATATCGTGATTGAATTTAATACACAATCCGTTTCTAATATCTGATGTAGATGCCATTTTTTTGAATTTTAGATTTTAGATTTCTGATTTTAGATTAAAAAACAGAAATCTACATTAATTGTTTTAATATTATATGCGTAATTATTTTATCAAGTTCAGAAATCTAAAATCAGAAATCTAAACTCTAAAATTAATAGTTTCCTGAATAACCTTTCATAATTCCTCGTGATGAATTTCTGATAAAATCTAAAATCTCATCTCTCTCAGGAGTTGCTTCCATCTCCGCTTCAATAATACTTAAAGCCTGAGTTGTATTATAATTCTTTTGATACAAAATTCTGTAAATTTCCTGAATTTCTCTGATTTTTTCTGTACTAAAACCTCTTCTTCTTAAACCTACTGAATTAATTCCAACGTATGATAATGGCTCTTTTGCAGCCTTTGTATATGGCGGAACATCTTTTCTTACCAAAGAACCGCCAGAAATCATAGCATGATCTCCAATATGAATAAACTGATGAATAGCTGCTAAACCGCCAATTACAGCATGGTTTCCGACAACAACATGACCTGCCAAAGCAACTCCGTTTACGATAATAGCATTGTTTCCAATTTCGCAATCGTGTGCAATGTGAGCATACGCCATAACCAGACAATTGTTTCCTAAAATAGTTTGTCCGGATGCGACTGTACCTCTATTGATTGTCACACATTCTCTAATAGTACAATTATCACCTATAATAGCAAGAGAATCTTCTCCTCCAAATTTTAAATCTTGTGGCACTGCAGAAATTACGGCTCCGGGAAAA
Source organism: Flavobacterium aquidurense (assembly GCF_031458035.1). Taxonomy (GTDB): domain Bacteria; phylum Bacteroidota; class Bacteroidia; order Flavobacteriales; family Flavobacteriaceae; genus Flavobacterium; species Flavobacterium aquidurense_C. The sequence continues at coordinate 128,093 of NZ_JAVDXR010000006.1, read as the reverse complement.
ATATTACAATTTTTTCCAATTCGCGCACCTTCCATAATGGTCACATTTGAACCAATCCAAGTACCATCACCAATAATAACATTATTGTGAATTGTTGTAAAAGGCTCAATTACAACATTTTTAGCGATTTTAGCGCCAGGATGAACATATGCTAATGGTTGATTCATCTGTATTTTTTATATTTTAAATTAAAATAGTCTAATTCGGGGGCAACAAACGTAAACAATAAAATTGATTAATTATTATTGTTTCCTTGCAATTTGAGCCATTAATTCTGCCTCAGTCACTAATTTTCCGTTTGCGTATGCATTTGCCTGCATATGGCAAATCCCTCTTCTTATAGGAGAAATCAATTCGCATTTAAAAATTAACGTATCACCAGGTAATACTTTATGCTTGAATTTAACATTGTCTATTTTCATAAAATATGTTAAATAATTTTCAGGATCCGGGACTGTGCTTAAAACTAAAATACCACCTGTTTGCGCCATTGCTTCAACAATTAAAACGCCTGGCATAACTGGTGCTTCAGGAAAATGACCTACGAAGAAATTTTCATTCATCGTTACATTTTTCATTCCAACAACATGACTTTCAGACATTTCAATAATTCTGTCAATCAATAAAAATGGTGGTCTGTGCGGCAAAACAGCCATGATTTTATGAATATCCATCAAAGGTTCCTGATTCAAATCATAAACAGGCACGTGATTTCTTTGCTCAATTTTGATAATTTTCGCCATTTTTTTGGCAAATTGAGTATTTACATAATGCCCAGGTTTGTTGGCAATGATTTTACCTTGAATTCTAACTCCAATCAAAGCTAAATCTCCCACAACATCTAATAATTTATGACGCGCAGCTTCGTTTGGATAATGCAAAGTAAGATTATCTAAAACACCATTTGGTTTTACTGATATTTTTTCTTTACCAAAGGCTTTCTTTAAATTTTCCATTGTAGAGTCAGAAATTTCTTTATCTACATAAACAATAGCATTATTTAAATCTCCACCTTTAATTAAGCCGTTTTCCAATAAAGACTCTAATTCATGTAAAAAACTAAAAGTTCTTGAATTAGCTATTTCTTCTTTAAAATCAGCTATACTTTTCATAGTAGCATTTTGTGTACCTAAAACTTTGGTACCAAAATCAACCATTGCAGTAACCTGATAGTCATCACTTGGCATTACCAGAATTTCACTTCCTGTAGCTTCATCAGTAAACGAAATAACTTCTTTTACAACATAAACGTTACGCTTAGCTTCTTGCTCTTCAACACCTGCTTTTTCAATTGCTTCAACAAAATATTTTGAAGAACCATCCATTATGGGAAGCTCTGAAGCATTTAATTCTATGATAATATTATCCAAATCACAACCAACTAATGCAGCCAGTACGTGCTCTGGAGTTTGAATTTTTACACCTAATTTTTCTAAATTTGTACCTCTTTGTGTATTTACAACATAATTAGCATCAGCTTCAATGACCGGCTGGCCTTGCAAATCTACTCTTACAAAAGTGAAACCATTATTAATTGGAGCTGGTTTGAAAGTCATTGTAACTTCTTTTCCAGTATGTAATCCAACTCCTGTTAGTGAAATTTCATTTTTGATGGTCTTCTGTTTAACCATTATTTCCATTTTTTGGGTTTATTATTTGTTTTTTTAATTCTTCCAGTTCGGCTACAATTTTTGGTAAGTTTTTAAAATGAACATATGACTTACTAAAATCACTATAGGTAAAAGTCGGGCTTCCCTGCAAAATTTCGTCATCTTTGATGTTTCTTCCAATTCCTGACTGTGCCTGAACCCTTACATTATTTCCTATAGTTAAGTGGCCTGCGATACCAACTTGCCCGCCAATCATACAGTTTTCGCCAATTTTTGTAGAACCTGCAACTCCAGTTTGTGCTGCAATTACGGTATTTTTACCTACTTCTACATTATGGGCAATCTGAATTTGATTGTCTAATTTAACTCCTTTTCTAATAATTGTAGAACCAAGAGTTGCTCTGTCAATTGTAGTATTGGCTCCAATATCTACATTATCTTCTATAATTACATTACCAATTTGTGGTACTTTGTTATATTCTCCATCTTCATTTGGTACAAAACCAAATCCATCTGCACCAATAATAGTCCCGGAATGTATGGTACAAAAATTTCCAATAATGGTTTCAGAATATATTTTGGCACCGGCAAAAATATATACATTATCACCAATAGTAACATTGTCTCCGATAAAACTGTTTGGATATATCTTAACATTATCACCTAAAATAACGTTTTGACCTATATAGCTAAAGCTTCCTAAATATAGATTTTCGCCATATTTAGTTCCTTCTGACATAAAAGATTGTGCTTCTATTCCGTTTTTATTTAATTTTACCTGATTGTAAAACTGTAAAAGTTTAGAAAAAGACGCATAAGCATCTTCTACTTTTATTAAAGTTGTAGTAATTTCTGATTCAGGCTCAAAAGTATCATTAACAATTGTCACTGAAGCTTTTGTAGTATATATGTAGTTGATATATTTGGGATTAGCCAAAAAGGTCAGCGATCCTTCTTCGCCTTCTTCGATTTTAGATAAGCGAGAAACTTCCACATTGGGATTCCCAACAACTTCTCCTTCTAAAATTCCTGCTATTTGTTCTGCTGTAAATTTCATTGCGACAAAAATATAAAAAATAGATTTTAAATGTTAATTTTATATAAGTTGTTTTGGGAAACAGATATAATATTTTGTCACCAATTTAGATAATGATTTCAAATTCAGCTGATCAGAAGCCTCAACAACATCTTCAATTGTTTTATCTTTTTTCAAAATTCGTATTGGTTCTGCCTCTTTACTATAAGCCTGATTTTTAATTTTTCCCCTGAAAATAAAATATCCGGCTTCTAAAAGCGAAATATGATGTTCTTCAGCAAACTCTTCTTTCATCGATTGTGATTCTTCTATCGGAATTTTTTCTGCACTTAACTTGATTTTCAATAAGTCTCTGTTAATAATCATTTTACTCAATGTAGAAAGTATAAAATCATCTTGTTTTTGCCACGCTTTCAAAGCGCTTATAATATCAAAATCATCTAATTGAGAAAATAAATCCAATTTTTCAGCATCGAAACCATTCAAATCAACTTTATTTTGCATAAAAAATAAAAGCGGTTCACTACAAGGCAGATTTACTCCTTTTAAGGTTAATTCTTTGGCTCTTTTTAAAACTTTCATCAAGATTAATTCGGCCACCAAACTTGTCTTGTGTAAATAAGCCTGCCAGTACATCAATCTTCTGGAAAGCAGGAATTTTTCTACAGAATAAATACCTTTTTCTTCAATCACCAAAACACCATCAACTACATTCATCATCTGGATCAATCGTTCCGAATTTACATTTCCTTCTGCAACACCGGTGTAAAAACTATCGCGTTTTAGGTAATCCATTCGATCCATATCCAACTGACTTGAAATCAATTGCAACATGAATTTTCTGTGATAATCTCCTTTAAAAACCTGAATTGCCAAACTTAATCTACCGTCAAATTCCTCATTTAACTGATTCATGAATAATAAGGAAATCGCTTCATGATTCACATCTTCAACAATACTCTTTTCCATAGCATGCGAAAATGGACCGTGACCAATATCATGCAGTAAAATAGCGATATATAAAGCATTTTCTTCTTCTGATGAAATCGCAACTCCTTTAAAACGTAATGTTTCGATTGCTTTCTGCATCAAATGCATACAGCCTAAAGCATGATGAAAACGGGTATGATTCGCTCCAGGGTATACCAAATAGGATAATCCCATTTGAGAAATACGGCGCAAACGCTGAAAATACGGATGCTGAATTAAGTCGTAAATAAGCTCATTCGGGATAGATATGAAGCCATAAATGGGATCATTAAATATTTTTAACTTGTTAATTTGAGTCACTATTTGGTTATTTTTTTAGGTGAACAAATATAAGTAAATAACTATAAAGTGCTTTGGGTTTTTAACTTAAAAAAATGACACTCAAGAGCTTTATTTTTTTAACAATCATTCTTCCGAGTTTTACTTATAAAGAAAACTCAATTTGTTATTCTTAATTTTATACTATTTTTAATACTTTTTAAGTTCTTAACTTTTAAATTGCATTAAAATAAAACTGTTTATGGATAAGATAAAAATACTTTGGGTTGATGATGAAATTGATCTTTTAAAGCCACATATATTATTTCTGGAGAAAAAAAACTACGCTGTAACCACTTGTAACAATGGTTTAGACGCCATTACTTTGTTTGAAGAAGACAATTTTGACATTGTTTTTTTGGATGAAAATATGCCTGGAATGAGCGGTTTGGAAACTCTTTCGGAAATGAAAGAAAAAAAATCGGCCATCCCGATGATTATGATTACCAAAAGTGAGGAAGAATATATTATGGAAGAAGCCATTGGTTCTAAAATCGCTGATTATTTGATTAAACCGGTGAATCCAAATCAGATTTTATTGAGCTTGAAGAAAAATCTGGATCATTCAAGATTAATTTCTGAGAAAACGACTTTAGATTATCAGAAGGAATTTCGCAAAATCTCCATGGAGCTAGCAATGGTTAATTCTTTTGAAGATTGGGTTGAATTGTATAAAAAACTGATTTTTTGGGAATTAGAATTAGAGAATATCAACGACCAGGGTATGATTGAAATACTTGAATCTCAAAAGGTTGAAGCCAATTCGCAATTCGGAAAATATATTGAAAGAAATTACGAAGACTGGTTTGCACCAAAAGCAGATAAACCAATTCAATCTCACAATTTATTTAAAGAATTAGTTGTTCCTGAACTTAAAAAGAAAGACAAGCCTATTTTATTTGTAGTTATTGATAACTTACGTTACGATCAATGGAAATCCTTTGAAACCGTGGTTTCTAACTATTATAAATTAGAAAAAGAAGTTCCTTATTTCTCTATTCTTCCAACTGCTACGCAATATGCCAGAAATGCTATTTTCTCTGGATTATTGCCAATAGAAATGGAAAAACAATTTCCGCAATATTGGAAAAACGATGTGGAAGATGGTGGGAAAAACCTTTACGAAGCCGAATTTCTTTCTGCGCAATTAAAACGTTTGGGATTAAATATTAAAGAAGATTATTTTAAAATCACCAATTATGCAGGGGGAAAAAAATTAGCGGAAAACTTTAAAGCCCTAAAAGGAAATGATTTGGTAACTGTAGTTTACAATTTTGTAGACATGCTGTCTCACGCTAAAACCGAAATGGAAGTGGTTAAAGAACTTGCCTCTGATGATAAAGCGTACCGTTCCCTAACTTTAAGCTGGTTTAAAAATTCACCTCTTTTAGAAATCATTCAGCAAGCACAGTTACTAGGTTTCAAATTAATTCTGACCACGGATCACGGGACAATTAATGTAAAAAATCCTTCGAAAGTTGTTGGGGATAAAAATACAAGCTTAAATTTGCGTTATAAAACCGGTCGTAGTTTAACGTATGAACAAAAGGATGTGTACGTTGTAAAGGAGCCAAAGGACATTGGTTTACCAGCAATAAACATGAGTAGTTCTTTTATTTTTGCCAAAAATGATTATTTTTTAGCTTATGTAAACAACTACAATCATTATGTGAGTTATTACCGAAATACTTACCAGCATGGCGGAATTTCATTGGAAGAAATGATTATACCGTTTTTGGTTTTTAACCCGAAATAAAAATTAAAATAAATGCCACAGATTTCACAGATTTTCACAGATTAAAAAATCAATGAAATATTTTAATCTGTGGCTAAAAAACTTTTCGCTTTCGCGAAAAACAATCGCACTAAAATAAAATAACAATGAATATCGTTTTTTCATTAGATCAAATTCAGGAAGTAGCAGAGCAAATTATAGCTTCAAACCCTAAAAAAATCATTCTTTTTAACGGAGAAATGGGCGTTGGAAAAACTACTTTAATAAAACAATTATGCAAAAGTTTGGGAGTTCAGGACGCCACAAGCAGTCCAACCTTTTCTTTAGTTAACGAATACTATACTTCTAACAATCAAACAGTTTACCACTTTGATTTTTACAGATTAAACAAAGAAACCGAAGCACTTGATATGGGTGTTGATGATTATTTGTATTCAGGTAATTGGTGTTTTATTGAATGGTCAGAAAAAATTGCAAGTTTACTTCCTGAAGAACATTCTACCGTTACAATTGAGTTAATGGCGGATGGAAAAAGAAAATTGGAATTGATTTAAAATTCCACAGAGATTCACGAAGTTTTCACAAAGATCCACAGAGATTTTTTTTATTTTTTTGTGCTGCTCCGCGAAAACTTTGTGAATCTCTGTGAAACAAAAATATATAAAATGAATACCCAAAATACAGTAGAAATAATCCCGTTTACTCAAGATTTAAAAGAACACATCAAAACCTTAAACATAGAATGGCTTCAAAGGTATTTTAGGGTTGAAGATAAAGATGAATTGGTGCTGTCAAATCCGCAGGAAGAAATAATTGATAATGGCGGATTGATTTTCTACGCCAAATATAATAACGAAATTATCGGAACTGTTTCTTTGATAAAAGTTGATGATACTACATTCGAACTGAGTAAAATGGCTGTTTCAGACCGAGCACAAGGCCTTGGAATTGGAAATAAACTATTATCGCACTGTGTGGCTGTTGCCGAAAAAAATAACATCAAAAAGTTAATACTGTATTCAAACAGAATTTTGCTTCCGGCGCTTCATTTATATGAAAAATTTGGTTTTACCGAAGTGTCTTTAGGTGATGTCAGTTACGAAAGAGCCGACATTAAAATGGAAAAAATAATACGTTAATTCTTAAAGCAGTATTAGCACAATTTTTACATTGATTTTAAAACTTTTTACGTAATTTGTACTCTTAATATTTGCACAACCCATGTCAATCACCTTAACTCCATTTACGAAACAGCAATTGTTGCCACAAGAAGAAAAACTTGAAATTGGCCGATTCAAAAGAGAGCTTTTCATAGGAATACCTAAAGAAACAAGTTATCAGGAACGTCGTATTTGCCTGACTCCAGACGCTGTGAATTCCCTCACTTATGAAGGGCACCGTGTTATGATTGAGTCCGGAGCAGGAGAAAGCTCCAGCTATTCTGACAAAGAATATGCTGATGCGGGTGCTGAAGTAACGAAAGACACTAAAAAAGTTTTCGGTTGTCCGATGTTATTAAAGGTGGAGCCTCCAACGTTGGCCGAAATCAAAATGATAAATCCTGAAACGATTATCATTTCGGCTATTCAGCTAAAAACCAAGAAGAAAGAATATTTTGAAGCTTTAGCGCAAAAAAAGATAACTGCACTAGCATTCGAATATATTAAAGATGAAGATGGATCTTATCCGGCTGTTAAATCTTTAAGTGAAATTGCCGGAACTGCTTCAATACTAATCGCAGCAGAGTTAATGATCACGGATGAATTCGGAAAAGGGCTTTTATTCGGAAATATTACAGGCGTTCCTCCTACTGAAGTAGTAATTTTAGGTGCCGGAACTGTAGGCGAATTTGCTGCCAAAACCGCAATTGGACTTGGTGCAAACGTAAAAGTTTTTGATAATTCTATCACAAAATTGCGTCGTTTACAAAACAATCTGAATCAGAGAATTTTTACTTCTACAGTACAACAAAAAGCCTTACTTAAAGCTTTAAGACGTTGTGATGTAGCGATTGGCGCAATGCGAGGCAAAGAGCGCTGCCCGATTGTGGTTACCGAAACCATGGTGGAACACATGAAAAAAGGGGCTGTAATTGTTGATGTAAGTATTGATACCGGTGGTTGCTTTGAAACCTCTGAAGTTACTACTCATGAAAAACCGACTTTTATTAAAAGTAATGTTTTACACTATTGTGTGCCAAATATTCCATCGAGATATTCTAAAACTGCCTCACTATCAATAAGCAATATCCTTACTCCGTACTTACTGCAGATAGCTGAAGATGGTGGTTTAGAAAGTTCTATCAGATGTAATAAAGGCTTAAAAAACGGAATTTATTTATATCATGGAATCCTAACTAATAAAGCAATTGGCGAATGGTTTGATTTGCCAGACAACGATATTAATTTACTTGTATTTTAAAAGAACTTTAGTGTACCTTTGCAAAAAAAATTAATTCATGAAGTTCGTACATCGTTTTGCTTATTATTTGATTGGTTTGATTATGGGATGCTTTTTTGTAGCCCTTGTTTTTAGCGGAAAAGACACCCGTTGCAACTACTTTCCAAACGCCAGAGTTTTAAATAATTTGCGCACAAAACCTTTTCAGTATTCTGAAAAAGCAATTCAGACTTTGAACGAAAAATGGGTTGATACTGCTGATATTAAAAATACATTACAATTTGGTGATGTTGATTTTGATCAAAGCAATGTTCCATTCAACAAAGGAAAACTTTATATCATCGAAGGAAAAACAGTTAAAAATCAAGAGATTATTCTAAAAATAACAAACTATGAGAACAAAGCTGTTTTAGAAGAAATTACTAAGAAACCTGCTGAAAAATAATCTTCATTTTTTCATTTCGAGAAATAAGTGCTACCACTCAATTTCTTTAATTCCTTTTGATTTTAAAAACTCATTTGTTTTACTAAAATGTTTGTTTCCGAACCATTTTCCCTGATTGGCACTCATTGGCGAAGGATGTCCTGATTCTAAAACAAAATGTTTGGAACGATCAATTTTCAGTCCTTTTTTCTGGGCAAAACTTCCCCATAATAAGAAAACAACATTTTCTTTTTTATCAGAAATTGCCTGAATAACAGCATCAGTAAAAAGATTCCATTTTAAGTGTTTATGACTGTTTGGGCTATCTTTTCGAACTGTCAATGAAGCGTTTAAAAGCAAAACACCCTGATCTGCCCATTTTTCTAAATTACCGGAAGTTGGCATAAAAACGGAATCCAAGTCTGAATTTATTTCCCTGAAAATATTACGCAAAGAAGGTGGGATTTTTACATTATCATTTACTGAAAAGCTTAACCCATTAGCTTCTCCTGCCCCGTGATAAGGATCCTGGCCAATAATAACCACTTTCACATCTTTGAAAGAACAATGATTAAAAGCAGCGAAAATCAAATCCAAAGGCGGATAGCAAATATGATGTTTACAATCTTCTTCTAAAGACAAAAGCAATTCTTTAAAATAGGGCTTCGCAATTTCATCTGCCAAAACATCTTGCCATTCCTGAGAAAGATTAATTTTCATTTTGATTAATTTTATTACAAATTTCGCAAAGTTTTTTTCAAACTACTAATTAATAGTACTATTTCGTTTTAAAACTTTGTAACTTTGAACCTTTACAACTTACGATATATAATGATTTCCATTACCGAAAAAACATTACAAGATTTACAATTTCCAACAGTGCTAGAAACTATTTCAGCAGGCTGTAACACTGATATTGGAAAAGAAAAAGCTTTACAAATAACACCATTTAGAGATAAAGAAACTTTGATGCAGGCTTTAATGCAAACATCAGAATATGTTTCGTCTTTTCAAAATAACAACGCCATTCCGAATCATGGATTTGACGCCATAACACACGAAATCAAATTCTTAGCAATTGAAGACAGTTTCCTTGAAGTAGGAAGTTTTAGAAAAATTGCAACACTTTCATCTACATCCAATTTCTTACTGAATTTCCTTAAAAAGTTTGATGATTATTATCCGAATCTAAATGCAAGAGCATCAAGGGTTGAATATACTAAAGATATTGTTACAACCATTGACGCTATCGTTGATAAATATGGCGAAATAAAAGACAATGCTTCACCGGCTTTGTTGAGTATTCGCCAGAATATGAACCTGGTACGCGGTAAAGTAAATCAGAGTTTTGGAGTAGCTTTAACACAATACAACGGACTTGGATATTTAGATGATATCAAAGAAAGTTTTGTACAGAATCGCAGGGTTTTGGCGGTTTTAGCCATGTATCGCCGTAAAGTAAAAGGTTCTATTTTAGGAAGTTCCAAAACCGGAAGCATCGCATATATTGAACCAGAAGCTACGTTGAAATATTCAAGAGAATTAGCCAATCTTGAATATGAAGAGAAAGAAGAAATTACCAGAATTCTAAAACAATTATCGAATCAGATTCGTCCTTATTTGTCCTTGTTAGTTGAATATCAGGAGTTTTTAAGTGATATTGACGTCGTAGCAGGAAAAGCAAAATACGCCAACAGAATCAACGGAATTTTACCAACAATTACTGAAGAAAGAAGATTATACTTTAGAGAAGCGTATCATCCTATTTTGTATTTGAATAACAAACAAAAAAACGAAGTTACCCATCCACAAACAATTGAATTAAAGCAAGATAACCGAATCATTGTAATTTCAGGGCCAAATGCAGGCGGAAAAACAATTTCGCTTAAAACGGTTGGTTTATTACAATTGATGTTACAATCAGGGATGCTGATTCCAGTTCACGAACGTAGTGAAACTTTCCTATTTGATAGAATCCTGACTGACATTGGAGATAATCAATCTATTGAAAATCATCTTAGTACATATAGCTATCGATTAAAAAATATGAATTATTTCTTGAAGAAATGTAACAAGAAAACAATGTTTTTGATTGATGAATTTGGTACAGGTTCTGATCCTGAATTGGGAGGTGCTTTGGCAGAAATTTTCTTAGAAGAATTTTACCATCGTGAAGCTTTCGGAATTATTACCACGCATTATTCCAATTTGAAAATTCTCGCAAACGAATTGCCTTTTGCTACAAATGCAAATATGATGTTTGATGAGAAATCATTAGAACCAATGTATAAACTGGCTTTAGGTCAGGCCGGAAGTTCGTTTACCTTTGAAGTTGCCTTGAAAAATGGTATTCCGTTTGGACTGATCAACCGCGCGAAAAAGAAAATTGAAGTTGGAAAAGTTCGTTTTGACAAAACTATTGCTACTCTTCAAAAGGAAAGATCGAAGCTTGAAAAAACTTCTATAAATCTTAAAGAAGAAGAAACCCGAGCTCGTGAAGAAAGCAAAAAGATGGAAAACATCAATGTAAAAATTAAACAAAAATTGGAAAGCTATCAGGAATTATACGACAGCAACCAAAAGACAATTTACATTGGTCAAAAAATTGAAGATATCTCTGAAAAATATTTCAACAATAAAAATAAGAAGGAACTTATTGGTGAGTTTTTGAAAATCATAGAAATTGAAAATTCAAAACGTAAAAAAGCAACTCCAAAAGAAGCCAAAGCTATAATCGAAAAGAAAAAAGAAGTTATTGCCGAAGTTTCAGTTCAGGTTGAAGAAATTCGAAAAGAGAAAAAAGAAAAGAAACTCAAACCTGTTATAGAAAAACCAAAACCAATTTTAAAAGTTGGTGACCGTGTAAGAATGTTAGATGGAAGATCTGTTGGAAGTATCGATTCAATAGAAAAAAATAAAGCAACTGTAAATTACGGAATTTTTACTTCGAAAGTAAGTTTAGATGAATTGGAATTGGTTGAGGCTGCAAAAAAATAGTTTTCAGTTTTCGGTCACAGTTTTCAGTTTAAAATTATGACGAAAAATCATCGAAATTAAAATAAGGCGATTTAAGATACGATTATAAAAAATACGAGAGTGAAGATCTTGAATTTCTAAAAAGCTTTTAAAATAAATTTATGCGAGTGAATTTTAATTTGATAAATTTATTCAAGTACAATTTTTAATAACTAAAATTTATAGTAATAAAAATCCTACAATTTATATTTTATTTATAGTTTTGTCATTGCGACGAACGAAGCAATCTCACTAAAATAAGCAATTATAGTATATGAAGACACAAACCGAAATTGCGTCGTTTCTCGTAAACATTCCAAAAAACAAAAAAATTATCCTCTTCGACGGTGTTTGCAATTTATGCAACGGCGCAGTTCAATTTATCATCAAAAATGATACAAAAGATATTTTTCGTTTTGTGGCTTTGCAATCAGAATTGGGAAAAGAAATTTGCCAGTACATTGGTGTGGATCAAACTAGAATTGATAGTATTATTTTATATCATCCGGGCGTCGCCTATTATTATAAATCTTCGGCAGCTACAGAAATTGCAGAAGAACTGGGAGGGATTTATAGTTTGATTTCAATTTTAAAAATATTTCCTGAAAAACTTCTAAATTATTTTTACGATTATATTGCCAGGAATCGTTACAAATGGTATGGTAAAAAAGAGAGTTGTATGATTCCTACTCCGGAATTAAAGGCTAAGTTTATTTAAAAAACTCCAATTTATAAATTCCAAATTCTAATTATCTCAATATTGTCATTTCGACGAAGGAGAAATCCTCGCAAGTAGCTCCGCAACGAGAATCCAATCTTTATAGAGCTTCTAACGAGGATTTCTCGTTCCTCGAAATATCAAAACTACTACAAAAAAAATCCCAAACTCCAGTTTTTAAGTTGGGATTTGGGATTTTAAAATTTGAAATTCACTAGATTTATTATCTAATTAACTTTCTGTATTTCAGACGTTTTGGAGTTAAATCACCACCTAAACGTTTCTTTTTGTTTTCTTCATATTCAGAGAAACCTCCTTCAAAATAGTAAACTTCAGAATCTCCTTCGAAAGCTAGAATGTGTGTACAAATTCTATCCAAGAACCATCTGTCGTGCGAAATAATTACGGCACAACCTGCGAAATTCTCCAAACCTTCTTCAAGTGCGCGAAGCGTATTTACATCTAAATCATTCGTAGGCTCATCTAATAAAAGTACGTTTCCTTCTTCTTTCAAAGTCATTGCTAAGTGCAAACGGTTACGTTCTCCACCAGAAAGCATTGAAACTTTCTTGTTTTGCTCGCCGCCACCAAAGTTAAAACGAGACAAATAAGCTCTTGAGTTTACTTGCTTTCCTCCCATCATAATTAATTCCTGACCGTCAGCAAAGTTTTCCCAGATTGATTTATTTGGATCAATATTAGAATGTGACTGATCTACGTAAGCGATTTTTACTGTTTCTCCAACTGAAAATTCTCCGCTATCTGTAGCTTGTTCACCCATAATCATTTTGAAAATTGTCGATTTACCAGCACCGTTTGGTCCAATAATTCCAACAATCCCGGCTTGCGGCAAGGTGAAGTTTAAATTATCATACAATAATTTATCTCCAAAAGCTTTGGCAACATTTTTAGCTTCAATAACATTGGTTCCTAAACGCGGACCGTTCGGGATATAGATTTCCAGATTTTCATCCAGTTGTTTTTGATCTTCGTTTAACAATTTATCGTAGTTCTGTAAACGCGCTTTTTGTTTCGTCTGACGACCTTTTGCTCCCTGACGAACCCAGTCCAACTCACGTTCTAAGGTTTTTCTACGTTTAGACGCTACTTTTTCTTCTTGTGCCATACGACTAGATTTTTGATCTAACCAGGAAGAATAATTTCCTTTCCACGGAATACCTTCTCCTCTATCTAACTCTAAAATCCAACCTGCGACATTATCTAGAAAATATCTATCGTGCGTTACCGCAATTACAGTTCCGGCGTATTGTGCTAAGTGTTGCTCTAACCAAAGTACAGATTCAGCATCTAAATGGTTGGTTGGTTCATCAAGTAACAATACATCAGGCTGTTGTAACAACAAACGACATAAAGCTACACGGCGACGTTCACCTCCTGAAAGGTTTTTAATTGGCGTATCTCCTTCTGGCGTACGCAAAGCATCCATTGCTATTTCAAGTTTTGTGTCGATTTCCCAAGCACCAAGAGCATCGATTTTGTCCTGTAATGCTGCCTGACGATCCATTAACTTGTCCATTTTATCTGGATCAGAATAGTTTTCTTCAAGACCGAATAAATCATTAATCTGATTGTATTCTTCTAAAACTGCCATTGTTTCTGCAGCTCCTTCACGAACAATTTCGATAACAGTTTTAGAATCATCAAGAATTGGCTCTTGCTCTAAATAACCAACGGTGTAACCTGGTTGAAAAACCACATCACCCTGATAATTTTTATCTACTCCCGCAATAATTTTTAAAAGAGAAGATTTTCCAGAACCGTTAAGTCCTAAAATACCAATTTTAGCTCCGTAAAAGAAACTCAAATAAATATTTTTAAGTACTGGTTTGTCTGCTCCCTGATAGGTTTTGCTCAATTTCTGCATTGAGAAAATTACTTTCTTATCGTCTGACATTTTTTATATTTTTTATTTTAATTAATTATTTTCTATTGAATTTTGATATTGTTATTGCAATTGAATTTTGCTAAACTCTTCCTTTCAATGCATTAAAAACCCAGGCATTAGCAAAAAAACCAACACCAACAGCTACAAATCCCCAGCCTGATACTTCACTGTATCTAAAAGCGCCAAGACCTATAAGTAACAATCCCATAAGTATCATTATAAAAGTTGCCCATCCTAAAACGGTATTTTTATTCATTCCCATAGTTGAAATAATTATTTTTTAATGTGATTTATTTTCAGAAGTGCAAATATCGTGAATTTTCACGGCTTAATTAAATATTTTATACAGCATTTCTTTTAGCAAATCTGATTGTGGTAAAGCATTTGCGCCGACACCTTTACTTTTCACATCGACATCACGCAAAGCCCCAACAATCTGACTGACTTTTCGCATTGGGTAATTTTTGATAGCTAAATCATATTCTTTTAAAAAATATGGATTTACACCAATCGCTGCAGCCACATTTTTAGGATTTTTATCTTTCAGCCCATGATATTTTAAGAGCTGAACAAAAAAGCCAAATATCAATCCGGTTGTCATAACCAATGGATATTCTTTAGGATTATGCGCAAAATTTTCTGCTATTTTATACGCCTTCAACTGATTGCGCTCTCCAATTGCTTTTCGAAGTTCAAACACATTATAATCTTTACTGAAACCAATATTTTCCTCAATATGTTGTGGCGTAATCATGGTTCCCTGAGGTAAAATAATCTGTAGTTTTTCTAATTCGTTATTAATTTTACTCAAATCTGTCCCTAAAAACTCCACCAACATGGCATTGGCTTTAGGGTCAATTGTATATTTTTTTCCGGCAAGAATTCTTTTTATCCAGTCGCCTACCTGATTTTCGTATAATTTTTTACTCTCGTAAACGATTCCGTTTTGTGCCAATAATTTGGTCACTTTTTTACGTTTGTCAAGTGTTTTGTATTTGTAACAAAAAACCAAGACGGTACTTTCCATCGGATTATTTACATAGGATTCGATTTTATCGATGGTTCTGGATAAATCCTGCGCCTCTTTCACAATAACAACCTGACGATCAGCCATCATAGGATAGCGCTTGGCCGTTGAAACAATATCTTCAATAGAAACATCTCTTCCATATAAAACCGTCTGATTGAATCCTTTCTCTTCTTCAGAAAGCACATTCTGCTCAATATACTCCGATAGTTTATCAATGTAATAAGGCTCTTCGCCCATCAAAAAGTAAATCGGCTTTATATTTCCGGCTTTGATATCATTAACAATTTTTACAACTTCGTCCATTCAAATTCTTTGTTTCAGGTTTCAAGTTTCAGGTTCTGGATTCAATAACTTAAAACTTTAAACTTGAAACCTGAAACTATTTTATACTTTTGCTTTATGTTAAAGCTAAATTTTCCTTCCTATACTTTTCGATTCAAAAATAGCGAAAATAAAGTGTCTATTTTTGATGAAATCAGAAAAAAATTTATCATTCTTACCCCAGAAGAATGGGTTCGCCAACATGTTATTCACTATTTAATGAATGAAAAAAAATACCCTAAATCACTCATAAACGTAGAGAAAGTTTTAACAGTGAACGGATTACGAAAAAGATATGATGTTGTAGTATTTAATTCTGATGGCTCTATACATATATTAGTAGAATGCAAAGCCCCAGAAGTCAAAATATCGCAGACAACTTTTGATCAAATTGCTCGTTATAATATGACAATGCAGGCACGGTTTTTGAATGTCACAAACGGCCTGAATCATTATTACTGTCAGATGGACTTTGAAAACGAAAAATACGAGTTTTTACAAGGCTTACCTGAATATAAAGAAATTTATTAAATTATAAAAAAATTTACTTTTGGATAAAATTGCAGTTGTTATTTTAAATTGGAATGGAAAAAAATTATTAGAACAATTTTTGCCATCAGTAATTCAATTTTCAGAAGAAGCTGCAATTTATGTAGCTGATAATGCTTCTACAGACGATTCTGTTCATTTTGTAAAACAGAATTTTCCTTCAATAAAAATCATTCAAAACAATGGCAATCATGGTTTTGCCAAGGGCTATAACGATGCATTAAAAGAAGTAAACGCTGAAATATACGCTTTAGTTAATTCTGATATTGAAGTGACGGAAAATTGGCTTAAACCAATAATTGAAACTTTTGATAATGAAAAGCAAACTGCTATTATTCAGCCTAAAATTCTTGATTTTAAAAACAAGGAATATTTTGAATATGCCGGTGCTGCTGGTGGATTTATAGATAAATATGGCTTTCCGTATTGTCGAGGACGCATTTTTGATACTATCGAAAAAGACAACGGACAATATGATGACAATATCGAATTATTTTGGGCTTCCGGTGCTTGTTTTTTTATACGAAAAGAAGTTTATCATGAATTAGGAGGTTTTGATGAATCTTTTTTTGCTCATCAGGAAGAAATCGATTTATGCTGGCGTGCTGCAAACGAAGGACACATCATAAAATACAATTCAGGTTCAAAGGTTTACCATGTAGGAGGCGCAACCCTGCAACAGGGTAATCCAAAAAAAACATATTTGAATTTCAGAAATTCATTGTTGATGCTTGTAAAAAACCTGCCTAAAAAAGGATTGTTTTTTAGAATTTTCTTTAGAATGATTTTGGATGGGATCGCTGGTATTCGTTTTTTGACCCAGGGAAAATTCAAACACACTTATGCAATTTTAAAAGCACACTTTTCATTTTATTGCATATCTTTAAAGTATCTGCGAGAAAGAAAAGATTTTCAAATACAACAATACTATACCGTCAAAAGTATCGTTTTCCTATATTATATAAAGAAAGTGACTGTATTTAAAGAAATCTTTAACAGTTATCAAAATATTAAAAACTAAATTTGTAATCAACGTTTAATTAAATATAATACCTATGAGAAAAATAGTAATTGCACTATCAGTATTAATGGCCTTAACTTCGTGTGTATCAAAAAAACAATACGCAGCATTAGAAGCTAAGAACAAAGAGACCCAAGATTTATTAAACTCTTGCACAGTTAAATTAAATTCTTGCTTAGAAGAAAAAGCAGGCTTAGCTGCAACAGCTGAAAGCTATAAACAACATAATCAAGACTTAATTAATAGCTCTAAAGACTTAACTGTATTAACTACTAAAGGAGCTGAAAATCTTGAAAAATCTTTAGAAAGCCTTAAAGAGAAAGATTTAAAAATCTCCAGACTTCAAGATGCCTTAACTAAAAAAGACAGTGTAACATTAGCATTAGTTACAAGCTTAAAAGGTGCAGTTGGAATCAACGATCCGGATATCGAAATCAATGTTGAAAAAGGAGTTGTATTTATCTCTATTGCTGATAAATTATTATTCAAAAGCGGTAGCTATGAAGTAAGCGATAAAGCAAAATCTGTTTTAGCAAAAGTTGCAAAAGTAGTTAACGACAAACCAGATTTTGAATGTATGGTTGAAGGTCACACTGATGACGTTCCTTACAAAAGCAACGGAGTTATCTTAGACAACTGGGATTTGAGTGTTAAACGCTCTACTTCAATTGTTCGTGTGTTAACAAATGACCTTGGTGTAAATCCTGCAAAACTAATTGCTGCTGGTAGAAGTTCATATGTACCATTAGTTGCTAATGATTCGGCAGAGAACAAAGCTCGTAACAGAAGAACTCGTATTGTGGTTATGCCTAAAATCGATCAATTCTATGATATGATTGAAAAGGAAATGAAAAAACAAGCAAAATAATTTAAAGTCACATACTTTATTATACAGAAAAAGCAGGTCAATTGACCTGCTTTTATGTATCCTTAATTTTTTTAATAACCAATTAAATATAAATCAAGAATAGCATTATCGTAAATTAACTAACTAAATTTTAACTATATTAAAATTAGCTAAATTATTTTGAATTATTATACAATTTCAGTATTTATTTACAAAATTCCAATATCTCCCTTACCTTCCCTAACAATTATAGGTTCATGTTCTGATAAATCTATAATTGTAGACCCTACATTATCCCCATAACCACCATCAATAACCATATCGACAAGATTCTGCCATTTTTCAAAAATTAATTCTGGGTCTGTAGTATATTCAATTACGTCATCTTCATCACGAATAGAAGTTGAAACTATCGGATTTCCTAACTGACGAACGATTTCAAGAACAATATTATTATCAGGAACACGAATACCTACCGTTGTTTTCTTTTTGAATTCTTTTGGCAAATTATTATTTCCCGGTAAAATAAATGTGTAAGGCCCAGGCAAAGCTCTTTTTAAAATTTTAAAAGTTGCCGTATCAATTTGTCTGACATAATCTGATAAATTACTTAGGTCGTGGCAAATAAACGAAAAATTTGCTTTCTCTAATTTTACTTCCTTAATCTTAGCAATTTTTTCTAAAGCACGTGAATTGGTAATATCACAACCCAAACCATAAACAGTATCAGTTGGGTAAATTACTAAACCCCCATTTTGCAAAACCTTTACCACTTTTGCAATAGCAGCTTCACTTGGTTTATCAGGGTATATTTTTATAAATTCGGCCATTTATTTTTTTGTTTAAAGTTTAATTTGTTCACGTAACAAGTATAAATTTAGTGCAATCTTTCTTAACCGCAAGGTTCGCAAGGGGGTTTACGCAAAGTTCGCCACAAAAGCTTTGCGAATTTAATAAAGGCAATTAGAAACACACCAGAAAAAATACTTTGCGTGCTTTGCGGTAAAATTATGTTCAAAGCAGGGACCTTAAACCTGAAACTTGAAACTTCTTTTTCACCCTATTATATCAAGCTTAGCAAATCTTAGTAATAATTTTTTAATTCCGCCAACTTCAAATTTAATTTCGGCTTTTTTATCTGCTCCGAAACCTTCCAAATTAACGACTTCTCCTTTTCCAAAACGTTCGTGCATTACAATATTCCCAACAGTTAATTTGCTATCAAATAAATTTGGCGCTGCTGAATTAGGATTATTTCCTGCAACAGGTTTTAATTTTCTGATATTTAAATCCGGTTTTAGCTCGTTATCCGTAATATATTTTGGCGGCGTTCCTCCTACCGGTTTTGCCAATCTTAGTTTTGATTTATCAACATCTCCAAAAATATCACCGTCAATCATTGGTTTATAACGGTAATTGCTTTCCGCAGGTGTTAAATATTCGAGATATTGTCCGTCAATTTCTTCAATAAAACGCGATGGCTCACTGTCTGTGAGTTTTCCCCATCGATAACGCGATTGTGCGTAGGTTAAATAGGCTTGATGTTCTGCACGAGTTAAAGCTACGTAAAACAAACGACGTTCTTCTTCCAATTCACTTCTGGTACTCATACTCATGGCACTCGGAAACAAATCTTCCTCCATACCTACCACAAAAACATGCGGAAATTCAAGTCCTTTCGCCAAGTGAATCGTCATCAACGCCACACGATCTTCATCAGATGTATCTTTATCTAAATCAGTTGCAAGTGCCACATCTTCCATAAACTCAGATAATGCACCTCTTGCCCCGTCAATTTCTCTTTGTCCTTCCGTAAAATCTTTTATACCGTTTAAAAGCTCTTCGATATTCTGAATTTTAGCCATTCCTTCCGGCGTAGCATCTTTCTTTAATTCCTGAACCAAACCGGTTTTTTTGGCCACATAATCAGTAATATAAAATGCATCCTGATTTTCATTGATTACCTGAAAACTCTGAATCATGGTTACAAAATCATTCAGTTTATTCTTTGTTCCAGTATTCAGTTTCAAATCGATTTTATCAATATTTACCATTACTTCCCAAATCGAACGCTTGTAATGATTGGCCGCAATAGTTAATTTTTCAACCGTCGTATCTCCAATTCCACGTGCCGGATAATTAATTACTCGAATTAAAGCCTCTTCATCTTTCGGATTAATTACCAAACGCAAATAACACAAAACATCCTTGATTTCTTTTCGTTGATAGAAAGATAATCCACCATAAATTCGATACGGAATATCACGCTTTCTCAACGCATCCTCCATCGCACGCGATTGTGCATTAGTACGATACAAAATTGCAAAAGCTCCATTTGGAAGCTGATTTTGCATTTTCTGTTCAAAAATAGTACTCGCCACAAAACGACCTTCCTCTGCATCGGTCAAACTGCGATGAACTTTAATTTTTGCTCCAAAATCATTCGCCGTCCAAACAACCTTGTCCAATTTGGTTTTATTATGCTCCATTACAGTGTTAGCCGCTTCAACAATATTTCGGGTCGAACGGTAATTTTGCTCCAAGCGAAACATTACAACACCTTCATAATCTTTTTGAAAATTCAGGATGTTATTAATATTCGCTCCACGAAAAGCATAAATACTCTGTGCATCATCTCCAACCACACAAATATTCTGAAATTTATCAGATAAAGCCCTAACAATCAAATACTGAGAGTGATTTGTATCCTGGTACTCATCAACCAAAATATAACGAAACCTGTTCTGATATTTTGCTAATACTTCCGGAAAACGAGTCAGTAGCTCATTGGTTTTTAACAATAAGTCATCAAAATCCATCGCTCCCGCCTTAAAACACCGTTCTACATATTGCTGATAAATTTCTCCCAATCGTGGCCTTTTTGCCATTGCATCAGCTTCTACCAATTCTGGATTATTAAAGTAGGCTTTTACCGTAATCAGACTATTTTTATAACTTGAAATTCGGCCTAAAATCTGTTTTGGCTTATAGATATCACGATCCAGCTGCATCTCCTTTATGATTGAAGAAATCAGTCGTGCCGAATCCTGCGAATCGTAAATTGTAAAATTAGAAGGATACCCTAAATGATCGGATTCCGAACGAAGTATACGGGCAAAAATCGAGTGAAAAGTTCCCATCCACAGATTCTTAGCCTCCGTTGCTCCCACAATATCCGAAATCCTGTGTTTCATTTCACGGGCTGCTTTATTCGTAAAAGTAAGCGACAAAATGTTGAACGCATCAACACCCTGAGCCATCAAATAAGCAATTCTAATTGTTAAAACACGGGTTTTTCCAGATCCTGCACCAGCAATAATAATCATTGGCCCGTCTTTCTTTAAAACGGGTTCTCGTTGTGCTTCGTTGAGCTGGTCAATATATTTTTGCATGAAATTGTTCTCCTTTTATGCAAAAATAAGAATTAAAAAAGAAAGTTCCTAAGATGCAAATGAAAGGTTCTGAGGTACTAAGATTCTAAGGATCTAAGGTTTTTTAAATCAGAAAAATTGGGCATTTTATGAAGCATTGTTCCCGCTTTCGGCTATATCTTTGTTCGTCCCTCTCAAAGGATACCGCCTCTATCGGGGCTAGAAATAAACAATTGGTTTCTTATTAAAGGTACTAAGGTTCTGAGGTGCTAAGGCTCTGAGAAAAAAAACTTAGTAATTTAGAAAGTCTGAAACTTTTAAAAATTATACTTAACTCGAAGCTTTTCCTTAAAATCCGAATAATCAATAATTCTACCAGCTTCTATTTCTTCTTCACTTTTCTCAAATTCCTTCGCAAGTATTTCTAAATGTTTCGTATCTACCTTATCACTCTCAACTATTTCGGTCATTTTTATTATAATTTTCATTGCTAATTCTAAGTAAAAATAGTTAAAATTTCTTACAATATAAGCATTAAAAAACTTAGCCCCTCAGTACCTCAGTACCTCAGTACCTTAGCATATTATTTATAAAACACATCGTAAGCAAATCGAATCAAAGTTCCAATCACCACAATCAAAAAGAAAATCCGAATAAAACCATTTCCTTTATGTATAGCTAGTTTAGCGCCAAGCCAGCCTCCGAAAGCGTTACTTGCCGCCATTGGCAAAGCAATTGCCCAAATGATTTTTCCTTTAATCATAAACAAACAAATCGAACCAAAATTGGTTGCCAAATTCACCATTTTAGCATTCGCAGAAGCGTGTAAAAAATCAAATCCCATTAAAGCAATAAAAGCAACAACTAAAAAACTTCCGGTTCCAGGACCTATAAATCCGTCATAAAAACCGACAATTGTACTTATTACAACTGCATAGAAAATTTGAATTTTAACCGAATGTTCTTTGGCCTCATGCTGTCCAAAATTTTTCTTTGCATACGTATAAATCAGCAACAGCGACAACACTACAAGCAAAAGTGGTTTCATGAAATCGTTACTCACATAAGTCAATAAAGTCGACCCTAAAAATGCCGATGGAACCGCCAAACACATCATTATCAAAAGCAATCTCCACTGAATTACCACTTTTTTCAAATATTGAAACGCTGCAAAAGACGTTCCGCTAAAGGCCGGTAGTTTTAAAGTTCCAATAACCGTAGAAACAGGTAAATTCGGTAATAAAATCAAACCCATTGGCGTCTGAATCAATCCGCCGCCACCAACAATTGCATCAATAAATCCTGCAGCAAAAGCCGCCAAACAAAGTAAAATTATGATATATGTTTCCATTAATATTGTGGTTCAGGTGGTTTTGAGAATTGCCAACAAATGTAGTTTTCCATTTTATTTATTACAATAAAAATTAATGTTGATTTCTCCCCAAAAAGTATATTTTTGTTGAAAAATTGAACCAAATGGATTTTACAAGAATTATAGAATTAGCCAGTTATACTTTACCAGCCATTGTGACCGGATTTGTAGCTTACAGTTTTTTTGAACTGCATATTAAAAACAACGATAAAAAACGTACTTTTTTATTGAACAGAGAATATCAAAAGCAATCATTACCAATACGTTTACAGGCTTACGAGCGTATGACGTTATATTTAGAGCGCATCAACCTGACTAAATTATTGATTAGAATTTCGCCAATTTCTAACGAAAAACATGATTACGAAAACTTTCTAATCGACCAAATCGAACAGGAATTCGAACACAATTTAACTCAGCAAATTTATATGTCTGACGAATGTTGGACAATCATTACAACTGCTAAAAATTCAACGATACAAATCATTCGTAAAACTGCTATGAGCGACCGCGTTGACAATGCCGATAAATTACGTGAAGTTATTTTAAATGATTTATTAGAGAAACAATCTCCAAGTAATGCTGCTTTAGCGTATATTAAAAATGAGGTTTCAGAATTGTGGTAGAAAATTATATTAGAATTCAGATTTTAGATTTTAGATTCCTCCAAACAATCTAAAATCTAAAATCAACAATCTAAAATCAACAATCTAAAATTATCTATTGTCACTCATCACCTCAGATTTATTCTGAGCATATTCAAAACCTTGCTGCCACCATTCTTTCATTACTTCTTTATTAAAAATAAGAGCATTATCCGTTAATCTGATAGGCGTGTAATATAAGTTAAGCTTCACATTCTTATTGTTTGCCATCAGTTTTCCTATAGCAATGTCATGTTTTTCAACCTGATCTAGGGCAATTCGGAACAAATCAATCATCAGTGAAAAAGGGTTTTTACCAATAACCGTTTTATCCATGTTTACTTCGGTTTCCAAAACAATAACATCAATTTCCGTAGCGCCGCGATTAATTGCTTCACGGATTGGAACCAAACTTGAAAATCCGCCATCGCCATATTCGCAATTATTTTTCTCCACCAAACTCATAAACGGAACGTAGTTACTTGAAATCCACGACCAATCGCAGAATTCTTCGTACGTACAATCTTTTACAGATTTATACTCAGATTCATTTTTAGTAAAATTGGTTACCGTAATAACGACGTCATTATTCAATTTTTTAAGTTTATTGAAATCTGAAAGTGAAAAATTATTTTTGATATATTTCTTCAGGCCTTTGCTTTCGCCAAAAGTTCTTTTTCCTTTAAAAAACTGACGTAAAACATTGAAGTGATTAATGGTTACAATATCAACTCCATCTTTATTTTTAACCACAAACGGACAAATATTAAAAATACTTGCCATCGTTACATTAGTATAAACAGAATGTATTTTTTTGATATGTCCCAAAGCCAAATGCGGAATCAGCAAACTTCCCGTAGATGTACCTAAAAACAAATCGTATTCATTATTTTTTTCTTCTATTAAATATTGTGCCACACCACCTGCAAATGCACCTTTACTGCCACCACCTGAAATAACCAATGCTTTCATAAAATAATTGTAGGTTTTGTTTTCTAGAAAATAGAAAAAAGAATAAAGAGCAAAGACTTTCTTATCTGTATTAAATCTTTACTCTTTACTCTTGCCTCTTACTTCTATTCTCTATATTCTATATTCTATATTCTATATTCTATATTCTATTCTCTATCTTCTATTCGCCCTAATCTTTCCTCTTGCTTCTTGCTTCTACTTCTCTATCAACAAACGATTCAATTGAAACTGTTTATCGGGGGTCAAATTAGGCAAAATTCTTTCAAACGACACACGCATTTCCGGATTTTTTAATAACATTCGGATGGTATCTCTTCCAAACTTTGAAAATTGCCACATATGATGGGTGGTCGCATCTACCAAATTCGTCAAAACCTGATCGTTTATTATTTTAAAACCAATCAATTTTTCCAGTGCATTTTGCCTAGTTGTGGCCTCATATTTTGTCGAAGAAAAAGCAATCAATTCTGAAACCAAAGCTTCTGGATCAGTCGCATAATTTGGTGTTGATAAAGCCAATGAAAGCCATAGAGTTCGAAGATTATAATCGTTAAAACCAATCCAATCTTTAGATTTATCCAAATATTCTACACGGTGATTTGGGAAATTTTTCCACAAATAAAACAGCGCTATTTCCTGCGTTTGGTATGATTTGTCCTTTAATAAAGTTTCATATTCCAATCTGAAATCTTCTGGAATCTGATTCAGATTTCCAGCAACTGCCTGACGCACCTGCCAATTATTACTTTTTAATGCCGTTTGCAATAATTCCTTTTTCGCCTCGTATTTTTCATTTTCTATTTGATCAATAATTGCTTCTTTAACCAAATAATACACATCTGAATTTAAAGTCTTCATTAAAAACTCTTTCTTCTCTGACAAAGGCGTTTTCTTTAATTTATCAACTTCTAACCGAACCTGAATTGCTTTGTTTTTACTCAATAATGCATTCGCAGCTTGCGTATCAAAAACAGTCGATTCTAACCAAGTTTTTTGGAATTTATCCAAATCAAAATTGGATACTTTTTTTATTTCGTCAAAGAAATTCTGTGTGTTTACCGTTTGATAAGCATATTTTTTCAGATAACTTTTTATTGCTTTTTTGAATGCTTTATCACCAATTGACTCATGTAAAACAAACAACGCCCAGGCACCTTTTTCATAAAAAGTAAGCGAACTCGCCTTCGGATTTAAAACTGGAATCGTATCAGTTCTTGACGCAAATTTTATCTGCTGTGCCGTGTTGTACAATTTCGAATAAAAATAATCGTCGCCGTAAATATCTCTTTCGGCAAGAGCCGCATAATAAGTAGCGAAACCTTCCTGGAGCCAATGATGCTTACTGCTTTCAGCCGTAATCAAGTCGCCAAACCAATGATGTGCCAGTTCATGTGCGTCGACATTTGTATAGTTTCGATCTTCAAAACCAATAGAATCGACCACATATCGTGTCGCAAAAAGCGTCGAAGTTGTGTTCTCCATTCCGGCATACAGAAAATCGCGAACCGGAATTTGTCTGTAAATTTCCCAGGGATATTTCACGCCGATTTCCTTCTCCAGAAAATCAAATATGCGTTTTGAATAACGATATGTTGGTTCAAAACGATTTGCATCTTTATGTTCTAAATAATATTCCAAAGGAATTTTAGAGGTTGCTTGAAGTTCTTTTTTATCGTATTTTCCAATTGCGAGCATTAATAAATAAGAGCTCATGGGATTTTCCATTTCATATTGCCAATGAATGAAACTTCCTGTTGTATTTTTCTCTTTTAAAATTCCATTTGAAACCACCTGATAAGCAGCGTCGAATGTTATTCCTAAATTGAAAATTACTTTTTCGTTCACATCATCAAAACTCGGAAACCAATTACTTGTATATTTTCCCTGTCCCTGGGTCCAAATTTGTACTTCAGAATTCTCTATATCAACAAAATACAAAGCTTGTTTCGGTTTAACCGAATACTCAAAAGTCAAATGATTTTTCCCTTTTTGAAAATTAGAAATGATTTGCAATTGTTTACCCGTATTTACAAAAACAATTTCTTTATCATTTATTCTGACTTTAGAAAAATCCATGTTTTTTGCATCGATTTTAATAGTATCAATTGGTTTTAAAACCTCAAATTGATAGTCAACCAAACCGGAAACCGATTTTTCTTTTGCATTTAAAGACAATTGCCCCGAAACGGTTTTAAAATCGACAAATTGAGTTTGCTGTGCAAAAAGAAATGTGGTAAATAATAGAAAGATGTATTTCATTGAAAATTAGAATTTATTGAATCCGTTTCCCAAGATTGTGGATTGCTTTTTATATAATTATTAATTATCTCAAATCTTTTGTAATTACGGACAATATGATCGTGATAATTAGTTTGCCAAATTGATTCGACTCCATTAATTTGTTTAGTTGTTTTCGATTTAAAAATAGCAACAAATGATGAAATTGAATTTGTTTTTCGCGATAAATTTGTTTCGGTTTTATTGGCATTTTTATTTCCTCCCTGATTTTCGTCTCGGTTTTCGTCTCGGTTTTCGTCTCGGTTTTCGTCTCGGTTTCCGTCTCGGTTTCCTTCTCGGTTTTCACGTAGAGGCGCACAGCAGTGCGTCTCGCCAATGTTTGTCTCAATGTTTGCCGACATTCTGGGCGGAGACGCACTGCTGTGCGCCTCTACGATATGCGTTCGTAGAATTTCTGTGTCATTATTTCGTGCCTCGATTTCGTTTGTCGATATGCTGTGCGGAGACGCACTGCTGTGCGCCTCTACGATACACTGTTGTGATATTTCTGTGTTATTATTTTGTCTCTCGATTTCGATTGTCGATATTCTGGACGGAGACGCACTGCTGTGCGCCTCACGATCTGCGGTTGTGGTAATTCTATGTCATTATTTTGAATTTCAATCAACAGATGAACATGATTTGGCATAACAATCCAATTATGAAAAAAACCAATTTTTACGAATTTTAATAGATTTTAAGATCTCATTTTCTACAATTTGACCATTCTCATTTAAAATCATTTTCTCATCTACAATCGATCCGAAGATGCATTCTCTATTTACAGTAACCATTGTAATAAAATAAACTGCTTCACTCGAATAATCCCAATCCTTTAATCTTTTGGAATCAATTTTATACTTTTCTTTAAATAATGTCATTTTTTGGCGTGTAAGAATCCCAAAGTTACAAAGGTTTCACCAACAAATCGAATGAAATTTGTATGTTTACAACAGAAAATTACAACATCGTGTCAGCACCTAAAAAAGCCTTATTTAACTGGAGCAGCGGAAAAGATTCTGCGCTTACTTTATATAAAATCCTTCAAAATCCTGATTATAAAATTGAATGTTTATTGACAAGTGTCAATCAGCAATTTCAGCGTATTTCCATGCACGGCGTTCGTGTTGAATTACTCGAAGCGCAGGCAAAAAGCATCGGCATTCCGCTGAAAATTCTGCAAGTTCCCGAAATGCCAACTATGGAAGTTTACGAAAATGTAATGACGAAAGCCCTGACCGAATTAAAAAACCAAGGCATCTCATATTCTGTTTTTGGAGATATATTTTTAGAAGATTTACGAAAATACCGCGAAGATCAATTGGCAAAAATTGGTTTTGAAGGCGTGTTTCCAATTTGGAAAACTCCAACCAAAGATTTGATTCAGGAATTTATTTCCCTTGGATTTAAAACCATTGTAGTTTGTGTAAACGAAAGATATTTGGACAAAAGTTTTGTGGGCCGAATTATAGATCGTGATTTCATCAATGATTTACCTGAAAATGTTGATGTCTGTGGTGAAAACGGAGAATTTCACACTTTTGCTTTTGACGGACCGATTTTCTCACAGCCAATCGATTTTGAAATTGGAGAAATAGTGTATAGAAAATATGAAAAACCAAAAACTGAAGATTCCTCAGATACGGCCTGCGATACAAGTGCCAGCGATGCTTTTGATTTTGGATTTTGGTATTGCGATTTGATTCCTAAAATCTAAATTAGACAATTAGAAAATGTGTCAATTTGATAATTTAAGAATCTCTATAATTATCACATTTTCTAATTGACACATTCTCTAATTTTCATCATACATTTTAAGCAAATTCGTAACCGTATTCCAGTTTCGAATTGTCGCTACTACATTTAATTTTTTCTCAATATATTTTTGATCAAACCTTGTTTTTCCTGCACCGACAGCATATTTTATAAAAACCCTGTTTCCGTCAATACTGGCTTCGTCGGGTTTAAATTGACTGATTTTCAAATCATTTATATTTTCGCTTTTTAGTGCAATTGAAACAAAAGCAACATATAATTTTTTCGTATCAATATCTTTTTCTTTTAGATATGGACTGTTTTTAAAACACAATTCCAAATCTTCTTTTGTAATCACAACCGTTGGAACTTCATGCCCGAAAACCTTGAATATTTCCTGTTTGATTATAAAACCTACTTTCGAAGCACTTTCTTCTTCAGTATCAACAAAAACATTTCCGGATTGTAGATATGTTCGCACATTTGTGAAGCCAATATTCTCCAGCATAGCTTTCAAAGCTTCCATTTTCATCATATTATGACCAGAAACGTTGATGCCGCGTAATAGTGCTAAATGTGTTGTCATTTCAAATGATTTTATTCCTCAAAGATATTATTTTCTCTACTTTAAATCTTCTCATTTTCAAATTTCCCAATTAAAATCTATCTTCGCTTTTCTAAAAAGAGAATAGAAACTAGAATAAAGAAAATAGATTTTGGTCTTTGTTCTTTACTCTTTACTCTATTTTCTCAAATCTAAGAATCTAAGCCAGTCTAAAAATCTAACCATCTAAGAAGTCAAAAAAAGAATGTCTAACAATCTCCTTGAAACCCCAATCGAATACTTAAAAGGCGTTGGTCCGAGTCGTGGCCAGTTGCTTCGTAAGGAATTGGGCATTCATAAATACGGAGACTTGGTTAATTTTTTTCCGAACAGATATATCGACAGAACTCGCTATTACAAGATAAACGAACTCCAAAATACAGGAGCCGAAGTTCAGATTATTGGCAAAATCATCAACATAAAAACGGTTGAATTTGCTAAGAATAAAAAGCGTTTGGTCGCCACTTTCGTGGATGATACAGGGCAAATTGACCTGAATTGGTTTCAGGGACACAAATGGATTCGCGAAAGTTTAAAACTCAATGAAGTTTGTGTGATTTTTGGAAAATGCTCTTTATACGGAAGTCAGTTTAGTATGGCGCATCCTGAAATTGAGTTGTGGAATGAGCACGAAAAAAGTCTTCGCTCTGCCATGCAGCCGGTTTATCCATCAACTGAAACGCTTGCCAATCGCGGAATTTCAAATCGAATCATCAATAAACTGATGGAACAGCTTTTTATCGAAACGGGAGCTTTGTTTACCGAAACTTTTCCCCCTTATTTAATAGAAGAATTAAAGTTGATTCCGAAAAGAGCAGCTTTATTCAACATCCATTTCCCTAAAAGCACTGATGCTTTGGCGAAAGCCCAATTCCGATTAAAATTTGAGGAATTGTTTTTTATTCAGCTGCAATTAATCACCAAAAACCTGATTCGAAAACATAAAATTAAAGGACATCCGTTTACAAAAGTGGGCGAACTTTTCAATGAATTTTATCAAAATCATCTGCCTTTTGAACTGACGAATGCACAAAAAAGAGTAATCAAAGAAATTCGTTCAGACATGGGAAGCAATGCCCAAATGAACCGATTATTACAGGGAGACGTGGGTTCTGGAAAAACCATTGTTGCTTTTATGAGCATGCTTTTGGCTATTGACAATGGTTTTCAGGCTTGTTTGATGGCTCCGACAGAAATTCTCGCGAATCAGCATTTTATTGGTTTGTCAGAATTGGCTAAAACCCTAAACCTCAATATAAAAATACTGACAGGTTCAACTAAAACTGCAGCCCGAAAAATCATTCACGAAGAACTTGAAAACGGAAGTCTTCATATTTTAATTGGAACTCATGCTTTATTGGAAGACAAAGTTCAGTTTCAGAATTTAGGATTGGCCGTAATTGATGAACAGCATCGTTTTGGCGTAGAACAACGCTCTAAATTGTGGAAGAAAAATGCAATTCCGCCACACGTTTTAGTGATGACCGCTACTCCTATTCCGAGAACTCTCGCCATGAGTTTATATGGCGATTTGGATATTTCTGTAATTGATGAATTGCCTCCTGGAAGAAAACCCATTCAGACCGTACATCGTTATGATACTAACAGATTGAAAGTCTGGAAATTCCTTCGTGATGAAATTGCTCTAGGAAGACAAATTTATATTGTTTATCCGCTGATCCAGGAATCTGAAAAAATGGATTACAAAGATTTAATGGACGGTTACGAAAGTATTTCCAGAGATTTTCCATTACCTCAATATTCAATTTCGATTTTGCACGGAAAAATGAAACCGGCCGATAAAGATGCCGAAATGAAACGGTTTTCCGAAGGAAAGACCAATATTATGGTGGCTACAACCGTGATTGAAGTTGGTGTAAATGTTCCGAATGCCAGTGTTATGATTATCGAAAGTGCTGAGCGTTTCGGATTATCGCAATTGCATCAGTTGCGCGGACGCGTTGGTCGTGGAGCCGAACAAAGTTATTGCATTTTAATGACCAGCCACAAATTAAGTGCTGATAGTAAAACCCGAATGGAAACTATGGTATCGACGAATGATGGTTTTGAAATTGCCGAAGTCGATCTCAAACTTCGCGGTCCCGGAGATTTAATGGGAACACAACAAAGCGGTGTTTTAAACCTTCAAATTGCTGATATTGTTCGGGATCGTGATATTTTAGGTTTGGCCAGAAACTATGCTATGAAAATTTTAAAAGAAGATGGCCCTCTGCAAAAACCGGAACATGCTGTTTTGAAAGCTGTTTTTATTGAGTTGACGAAAAAGAAAAATATTTGGAATTATATTAGTTAGAGGTGCTGAGGTTCTGAGGTTCTGAGGTGCTAAGGTTCTGAGGTACTAAGGTTCTAAGATAATGAGATAATGAGGTATTAAGGTGCTGAGATACTGATGCGCTGACGCACGAAAGCTCTAAGCTTTTCTAAGTCTTAGTACCTCAGAACCTCAGTACCTATTTTTCCTTAACTATTTCCTTCCTTTCAAAAAGACCACTAAATATCATCTTAATTTTATTGCAGATCTTACCCCTGAACATAAAATAAAAATAAATTCAATCATTGGTTATAAATAAGTTTTAAAACCTCTATTTTGAGGTTCTGCTATTGATTGACTTAACATGAATATCATTTACCAAATCATCTATTTTTTTTGCACTGTCGCGCATCATATCCAGGTAATTCAAAAGCTTATCATTATCAGTATGCCCTTTTGAAACATCTATAAGCTTTAATACCGAGCTTAGTGGCAATTTTAAATCCAGTGTAGTTCTGTGTATAAAATCATTATATTCTTTAGTAGCCGATAATGAGCTGTATTTTGCCGATGCCAATTTCATGTTTTCCAACTCATATTCATCTGATATTTTAGAAATATGATTCTGGCTGTGCTCCTTAAAATAATATGCCCAATAACCATTTAAAAGAAAAACGACTACAGCTAATACAATGTGAATAATTAAAGTTTCAAAGTCAAAATTTACTTGCGAAAAGTACAATTGTATTCCTTTTGGATCATTAAAAATGAAGTTTTGCATATAAGCCAAAACAACATGGTGCCCTATAACCAAAAGCGTAAGCGGAATTTGCAATTTCCAGTTTTGATAGATAATCAGGATTGTACTTGCGATAAAAACCGTAAAATGCATTTCGAATAAACCATGCATCTGATAAATATATTGTGCCATAAAAATTGCAAGCACAACAGACAGTACATATTGATAAAATCTAGAGTTTTTTATAAAAATTTTTGCTGAATAATAGGCTAATAAATTCAGAGTTCCCACTCCTGCTCCAATTTCCCAGGTATCATATTTAAACGCCAAAGCAATTCCGAGAAGAAAATAAACAGCAAGAACATAATTAATAATCGAATCTGA
The DNA here is from genome assembly GCF_031458035.1 of Flavobacterium aquidurense. Lineage (GTDB taxonomy): Bacteria > Bacteroidota > Bacteroidia > Flavobacteriales > Flavobacteriaceae > Flavobacterium > Flavobacterium aquidurense_C. The sequence goes on along the minus strand of NZ_JAVDXR010000006.1, from coordinate 95,783 downwards.
TTTTTCTGTCATTGTAGACATAAAATTGTACAGGTAGTACTGCTCATTCAAACTAGCTTTCTTTTTCATAGTTTCAGTAGTGTTTAGGTTAGATTTACTTAGTGCATTTTGGCAGCGTACATCCATAAGCCCTCAGAGCTAATGCATCAAACGAAGGAGTCTTAGTTTGACTTAATAAAGAATCAATTGCCTGCTGCGCATAATTACTCTTCGCATCGGTACAATATCTTGTTTTATTATAGTTTCCCCGATAATATAAATTTTGAGATGTATCAAGAAGCACAGCTTGAGGTGTTGAGTAAACACCGCAGTTCTTTGCAATTTCTTCATCAAAATAAACCGGAATTTTGGCGTTGAATTTTTTCTGAATTTCTTCTATTGTATAATTCTTCTCTTCATTCAGAACCACAATTTTAAAATTAATCCGATCACCATATTTTTTGATAAGATTACTTACATGAGGTATATTAAAGCGTGAGCAAGGACATTCCGGATTAAAAAAATGAATAAAAACCGGTCGCTGATCAGTCACACAGCATTTTAAATCGATTTTACTTCCCATGGCTATCTCATGATAATCTTTAGGAATCGGTGTCGGCAAACTGTATTTGTATTCATTCTTCCAAAACAAAAAAGAAATTGCAGTAAGCAATAAGACGAACCACAAACTAAGGAGTACTTTTTTTATCATAAATAATTGGATTTTAATTTTAACGAATAAACAATTGTTAATTAAGTGATTTTCGTAAAGTGAAAAAATTAACTTAAAACAAATAAAACCCTACATATATCGATACTTCAATCACTAACACATTACTTTTCTCACAAAAGAATCGCGATTTTGTTCAACTATTCAATGTTACAAATTTAATCGATAAACTGCAAAACAATTCAGGCAAAATGCATTAAAAAAAAATATTGTAAGTTTATTCTGAAATTAAAACACCGTATTTTTACCTTTTATACAAGTTATAACTTACAACATTTAAAAACTTCGTTACATGATAAAACAAAAAAGTATATTTTTTTATCCTCTATATTAAACCATCGTAAATTAATTGAGTCTAACTCCTAATTTAATTTTAAAACTTGTACATACAAATGTTAAATAAAAGCCAACGTCTTTCGATTTAAGTTCAAAAAGTTAAATTTGTAAGTCACTAAAAAAACATATCCCTAAAAAACCTTTACCTCAATTTTATGAAAGGAAAAAATCTAATTTATGCCCTACTAATTATAGGACTCGGGGGGTTCATAGCCTATAGAGTTGTATCAAACAAAAGTAAAAACGACGAATCCAAAAAGTTTGGCGATAAAGACCGCCCAACAACCGTAACCGGAATAGTTGTTAAAACTTCTACTTTTGATAATGACTTGTCACTTTCAGGTTCTATCGAAGCCAATGAGCAAATCGAAATTCATAGTGAAGTTTCAGGAATTGTAGAAGGAATTTATTTTAGTGAAGGTACTTACGTAAATAAAGGTCAGGTTCTTTTTAAGGTAAATGATATTGAATTACGAGCACAACTAAGACAAGCCCAGACTAAAGAAGGTCTGGCGGCAGAAAACGAAAGAAGAGCAAAGCTATTACTTCAGAAAGAAGCGATTAGTCAGGAAGAATTTGATGTTGCAAATGCTGATTATGCTTCTATGAAAGCTCAAACACAATTAATAAAAGCTCAAATTGCCAAAACTTCTGTAAAAGCACCTTTTTCAGGAAAAATTGGTTTACGCTCTATTTCACCAGGAACTTATATTACGCCAACCGTGTTAGTGGCAAAATTGGTAAACACCGGAAAACTAAAAATTACATTTTCGATTCCTGAAAAATATGCTTCTCAGGTAAATTCACACGCAAATATTGATTTTTCAGTTTCAGGATCAGATAAAATTTACACTGCAAAAATTTATGCTATTGAGCCAGAAATAGAGGTTGCAACCCGTACTTTAAAAATTCGTGCCATTGCTGATAATGTAGATGGAAAACTTTTTCCGGGAACTTTTGCCGATGTAAAATTGCCCCTAAACATTATTAAGGATGCCATCGTAGTGCCTTCAGAAGCGATTGTTCCTGTTCAGGACGGTAAAAAAGTGTATATCGCCAATATGGGCAAAGCCAAAGAAGTAATGGTTGACGCTACAACAAGAACAGATGCTTCAATCTTGATTCTTTCTGGATTAAAAGCTGGTGATACACTGATTACAAGTGGTGTAATGTCATTAAAAAATGAAGCACCTATAAAGGTTAATGTAAAAAAATAAAAATAAGGTTTTTAGTTATAAGTTAGTAGGTTATAAGTTTTCGAACTTAAGTCTATTCTCTTTATTCTATTTTCTTTATTCTTAAATCCCATATCATAATGAGTTTATCAACTACAAGTATAAGAAGACCTGTTTTAACCATTGTACTGAATCTTTTGATTATTTTATTCGGTTTCATTGGTTATACGTTTTTGGGTGTTCGCGAATTTCCATCGATTGATCCCGCACAGGTTTCCATCAGAACAAATTACACCGGAGCCAATTCGGATATTATCGAATCACAAATCACTGAGCCTCTGGAAAAAGCTGTAAATGCGATTGACGGAATCCGAAATATCACTTCGTCTAGTAATCAGGGAAGCAGTAATATTACAATCGAGTTTAATTTAGACAAAAATCTGGAAGAAGCTGCAAATGATGTCCGTGATAAAGTTTCGCAAGCGATTAGAAGTTTACCACAAGATATTGATGCACCACCTGTTGTATCAAAAGCCGATGCTGATAGTGATGCTATCATTTCGATGACTGTTCAGAGTGATTCCAGAAATTCTTTAGAATTAAGCGACTATGCCGAGAATGTAATTTCGCAACGTTTAGAAACGATTCCGGGAGTAAGCGGTGTTCAGATTTGGGGACAAAAACGTTACGCGATGCGTTTATGGATTGACCCTGTGAAACTAACTGCCTATAAATGTACCGTTGCGGATGTTCGTAACGCATTAAATGCACAAAATGTCGAATTACCATCTGGAAAACTAACTGGAAATAATACTGAATTAACAGTTAAAACAGTTGGAAATCTATCAAAACCTGAAGAATTCAACAATATTATTATTCGTACAGATGGTGATAAAATTGTTCGTCTAAGTGATATTGGCGGAGCCGAATTAGGTCCCGAAAATATCGAAACAAAATTGAGCCAATCCGGACTTCCAATGATTGGTTTGGCAATTGTACCGATGCCTGGTGCAAATTATTTAGATATTTCAGCTGAATTTTATAAGAAATACGAAGCTTTAAAGAAAGATCTCCCAAAGGATATCAAATTAAACATTGCCCTTGACAATACTATTTTCGTAAAAAAATCGGTACTAGAAGTTGCAGAAACACTTGGAATTTCTATAATACTTGTTATTATTATTATTTATTTATTCTTTAGAGACTGGGCAATTGCGTTCCGACCTTTAATTGACATTCCGGTTTCATTGATTGCTACCTTCTTTATTATGTGGCTATTCGGATTCTCGATCAACGTGTTAACTTTATTGGCAATCGTTTTAGCAACTGGTCTTGTGGTAGATGACGGAATTGTGGTAACAGAAAATATCTTCAAGAAAGTTGAAGAAGGTATGTCTCCCATTGAAGCTGCAATCAAAGGTTCTAACGAGATTTTCTATGCTGTAATTTCGATTTCAGTAACGTTGGCAGCTGTATTTTTACCTGTAATTTTCTTAGAAGGATTTGTTGGCCGACTCTTTAGGGAGTTTGGTGTCGTCATAGGTGCAGCGGTATTGATTTCTGCCTTTGTATCGTTGACATTAACACCAATGTTGAATGCCTATTTGATGAAAGGCGGAGAACAGAAAAAATCTAAATTCTATGTAAAAACAGAACCGTTTTTTGAAAAACTAAACAGTGGTTATGCTGAAGCTTTAGAAAAATTCATGGCTAAAAAATGGATTAGTTTTCCAATTTTAATTGCGTGCTTTGGATTGATTTATTTGTTCTTTACTATTCTTCCAAAAGAAACTGCTCCGTATGACGATCGCAGTTCTGTAACCATGCGTATGTCTACTCCCGAAGGTTCAACTTATGAATATACAGATCGCTTTATGCAGGAAATTTCAAGACTTGTAGATGATTCCATTCCTGAGAAAGTAGTAAGTTTAGTGATTACAGCTCCAGGCTTTGGAGCCTCAGCAACCAATACTGGTTTTATCAGACTTTCTCTTAAAGAACCAGATGAAAGAAAAAAATCTCAAAAAGACATTGCTGACCAATTAACAAAATGGACAAAACAATATCCGGATGCGAAAACATCAGTCATCCAACAACCTACTATTGCTGTTAACAGACGTGGTGGCTTGCCAATTCAATATATTATTCAGGCTCCCAATTTTGAAAAATTAAGAGCTAAAATTCCTGTTTTCATGGATGAAGTGGGTAAAAGCGACGTTTTCTCTATTTCAGATGTTAACCTGAAATTTAACAAGCCTGAAATCAATGTTAGTATAGATCGTGAAAAAGCAGAAAGTCTGGGAATTTCGATTATTGATATCGCCCAAACATTGCAACTTTCTTTAAGCGGACAGCGTTTTGGATATTTCATTAAAAACGGAAAACAATATCAGGTTATCGGTCAATTTGATCAAAAAGACCGTTCGAAACCTTTGGACTTAACCTCGATGTTTGTCAAAAATAAAGATGGCGAATTAATTCAGATGGATAACGTTGTGAAGATTGAAGAACAAAGTAATCCTCCACAATTGTACCACAATAACCGATATATGTCGGCTACCGTTTCTGCAGGTTTAGCGCCGGGTAAAAGTATCAGCGATGGTATTCAGGAAATGGACAGAATTAAAGCTAAAGTCCTGGATGAAAGTTTTACCACAGATTTAAGTGGAGAATCGAGAGATTTCGTTGAAAGTAGCTCAAATACTTCTTTCGCTTTCGGATTGGCGCTATTACTAATCTTTTTGATTCTTGCCGCACAATTTGAAAGTTTTATTGATCCGTTTATTATCATTTTAACTGTTCCAATGGCAGTTGCCGGGGCATTATTCTCTTTATGGTTATTCAACCAAACTTGGAATATCTTTAGCCAGATTGGTACCGTAATGCTTATCGGACTCGTAACTAAAAATGGTATTTTGATTGTAGAGTTTGCGAACCAGCTTAGAGAACAGGGCAAACCAAAACTAGAGGCAATTTTAGAAGCTTCAGAGGCACGTTTACGTCCAATTTTAATGACAAGTTTAGCGATCGCTTTGGGAGCATTACCAATTGCGATGTCACTTGGAGCAGCATCTACAAGTAGAATCGGGATGGGAGTTGTAATTGTGGGAGGAACCATTTTCTCTTTAGCACTGACACTTTTTGTAATTCCGGCTATTTATTTAATGTGGTCGAAAGCCAGAAAACATTATCCTGAGTTTGATCATATTGACGAATACGAAAAAGAAAGTAAATAATTTATTAGCCTCGAATTTGAGTTAGATTAAATTCGTGGCAAAAGAAAACAAATATGAATACTAAAATTTTGTTCCGCAGTTTAATATTCTTCTTTTGCATTACAGCTATGAATGCGCAGGAAGTCCTGACTATTGGAGATGCTATGAAAATAGCTTTAGAAAATAATTTTGAAATTAAAATTGCTAAAAATAATACTAAAATTAGCGAGACCAATGTAACTATTGGGAACGCCGGAATGCTGCCTGTTGCAACAGCTTCAATAACAGATAATAATAGTATTACAAATTCATCACAAACACGTCAGGACGGTACATCAACATCATTAGACAACGCCAAAAACAACAGTTTGAATTACGGTGTAAGTTTAGGCTGGACCGTTTTTGACGGAATGAAAATGTTCGCGAGACTTGATCAGTTAAAAGAACTTCAAAGATTGGGCGATGCTCAGTTAAAACAAACTATTTTAATCAAGATTGCTCAGGTAAATTCTGCTTATTATGATCTGGTTCTGCAACAACAGCAATTATCTGCATTAGACACAACAATAGTTATTTCGCAACAACGTTTGAAATTAGCACAAAACCGTTTTACTATTGGAAAAGCTTCAAAATTGGAAGTTTTAAATGCACAGGTAGATTTAAATACAGATCAGGTTGCATTATTGAGACAAAAAGAATCGTATGCAAACGGTAAAATATTACTAAATCAGTATTTAGCACGTGATCCTAAAACTGATTTCAAAGTCACTGATTTGGTTACAGTAGATAACACATTGGTATTAGCCGATTTAATGGAATTGGCACAGAAACAAAATCCTGGTTTAGAAACTCAGATAATCAATAAACGAATAGCCGAATTACAGCTTAAACAGGTGAAAGCAGATCGATATCCGGTTGTGAATTTAACATCCGGATACAATTTTGCTGATAGCCAGTCGAGTTTAGGATTTACAAGTCAGGCTTCATCACATGGCTTAAATTACGGATTCAATGCAACGCTTAATGTATTCGATGGTTTTAATCAGCATCGAAATGAAAAAGTAGCCAAACTTGAAATTGAAAATTCTCAAATTGCAATCGAGCAGCAAAATATGATTCTGAACACACAATTAAGTACGGCATTTCAAACCTATTTAACAAACTTAGAATTAATTGATCTTGAAGAAGATAATGAAGCCATTGCGAGGCAAAATTTGCAAATCACATTAGATAAGTTTAAGATAGGAACTATTACTACAATAGATTTCAGAGCTGCACAACTTAATTATGTGAATGCAAAAGTACGTTACAGCAATGCGCAATATGAAGCAAAATTATCTGAAATTGCATTGAAAGAATTGGCGGGTAATATGAATTTTTAATTAAATTTGTTTCAAAAAATAACAAATGATTTCGTACAATACAAAAGATTGGGTAACTTTCATCTTTCATTTTCATAAATCGGATACCGTTCGACAACTATTTCCTGTAATGATTATCATAGGAATCTATTCAGCAATTGTAGGGTATTTCGAAGTCGTTTATTTAGGTATTGATCCAAATCATTACATCAAAAATATTCCTTTGATGCATGGAATATTAGGTTTTGTAATTTCACTTTTATTAGTATTCAGAACTAATACCGCCTATGATCGTTGGTGGGAAGCACGTAAATTATGGGGCGCATTAGTAAACAACAGCCGAAATTTTGCTATAAAACTTTCTGCCATCTTAAAAGATGAAAACGATCGTAAATTCTTTAGAAAATTTATACCGAGTTACGCCTCTATTTTATACAAACATTTAAACAATTCTGAAACGGCAAAACAGCTTTTCGAAGATGTCGATTTAGAGCTTGATCATCATAAACACAAACCTAATCAGGTAAAACAAATGATGTATCACAAAATCAATGACTTATACGAATCTAAAAAAATAACAGGTGACCAGCTTATCATTCTCAACGATGAACTGGTTGCCTTTACTGATATTTGTGGAGCGTGCGAACGTATTAAAAACACGCCTATTCCCTACTCTTACAGCGCATTTATCAAGAAATTCATTTTTTTCTACACGATGACTCTGCCTTTTGGCTATTCATTAAGTTTAGGTTATTATGTTGTCCCCGTTGTCGTTTTCATCTTTTATGTATTAGCGAGTCTTGAGTTAATTGCTGAAGAAATTGAAGATCCTTTTGGCGATGACGAAAATGACTTACCGATCAAAAAAATCTCTGAAAACATTAAAAAACATATTGAAGAGCTTATTTAGCAGTTCTTCATTTATTTAATTAATCATTATTGTTCTAACATATTTTCTTATATTTTTAATATATTCGTAAAATATATGTTAAACAAACTCTTCCTAATAGTATTAATTCTGTCGTTTAATTTAGGATTCAGTCAATCTGAATGCTATAATTCTGATTTCTCAACCGGAACATTTTCTGGATGGGAAGGCTATCATGGAACGGCTGATAACCCTAATGCCATCAAAGAATTTAAGGATAATCAACATAAAATCATCACTACATCAACCTTAGAACCACGAACCTGTTTTCAGGTACCAACTATTCCGCCAGGTGAAAGTTTTTCAGTAAAATTAGGAAATGAAATTAATGGTTCTGAAGGAGAAACACTGGTTTACTCGATGAATGTTACACCAGAAAATAGTATATTTTTGTATAAATATGCTATCATCGTCCAGGATCCGGGTCATAAACCGAGTGATCAACCGGGATTTAGTGTGCGAATTACTGATATTAATGGAGTAACAATTGATCCTTTATGTGGTGATTATCAAGTTTATGCAGGTCAACGAGATCAGAATTTTTCATTTTGTACTTACATTGACCCAGAGACTGGCGCCAGACAAAACGTAAACTGGACTCCCTGGAAAACAGTTGGTGTAAATTTATCTCCCTACATAGGAAAAATTATAAAAATTGAGTTCACAACAAAAGATTGTCTTCCCGGGGAACACTTTGGATATGCTTATATTTCTGCAAAATGCGCTAAATTAAAGGCAGATTTAAAAGTATGTGCAAGTGAAGCTGCTTTTAATTTAACGGCTCCGTATGGATTCAATAAATATCTTTGGACTTACGAAGGACAGCCTGTTGGCTTAGGTGAACAAACAATATCTTTACCTTTGGCAGATTATCCTGAAGGTGCTATTTTTGAATGTACAATGACCGCTTTTAGCAATACTAATCTCTGTGAATCGAAAATACAAATTGCTTTAACTAAACCTACGAAAGTCACTCCTGTATTTAATGCAAAAACTTCTTGCAATTCGAGTCAGGCTTCATTCAATCCTGTAATTTTTGAGAACCTGACGAGTACTACTGAACCTAATGTAAAATGGAATTGGGATTTTGGAGATGGAACAACTTCAATTGACAAGGACCCAACACATATCTTTGTAAATTCAGGCAATTATAATGTAAAACTAACAGCTACAACAGAAAATGGCTGTACTTTTAATTTAATTACACCCATATCAATCAATAATAACCCGCTTGCAGAACCTGTCTTACTTCAAAATCAAAAATTTTGCAGTCAAAATTCAACTATTGCTGCTATCAATGTTGGCAATCAAAATCTGAAATGGTTCAGTTCGTTAACATCAACTGTAGAATTACCAATTACAACAACTTTGGTTGACAAAACTACCTATTACGCCTCTTTAAGTGAAAATGGCTGCTTAGGAAAACGACTTGCTTTTGTTGCTTCAATTACAAATATCCCTACTCCAACGGGCAGTGCAACTCAATATTTCTGTACAATTGACAAACCAACAATTGCGGACATTGATGCAAAAGGCACTGGAATAAAATGGTACAAAACCATAAATGACGTAAATGTATTAAGTACTGCAACAGTACTAACCAATGGCCTGTATTATGGAGCACAAACTGATTTGCAATCAGGATGCGAGAGTAAAGATCGTCTGAAAGTTAATGTTATTTTGCAAGACCCTCCAAATACTTTGCCTGTCAGTTTTAAGAAAGAACTATGTTTAAATGACGAATTAGTCATTCGTGCCTTAAAGGATGAAAAGACAGAAATGGTTATTTACGAGTCAGAAAACGCTATTAATCCTCTTTCAGATAATTCGCCTGTTAGCAGCGGCACAACGTACTATGCTTCCATAATTGATCCTGAAACCAATTGTGAAAGCATAAAAAGATCTGCCATTTTAGCTTCGGTAATTCCATGTGAATTGGTAGTTTACAATTCTATTACAATTGATGGAAATGATTTGAATGATCATTTCGTTATAAAAAACATTGAATTCTTCCCGGAAAATACTGTTGAAATTTATAATCGTTTTGGCCAATTAGTGTATAAAACTGCTAAGTATGGCATAAATGAAAATTATTTCTATGGTGAAGCAAATGCCGGAGAAGTGTTTCAAAAGAGTAAAAAACTTCCAACTGGTTCTTATTTTTATATCATAAATTTTAAGAAAACTGTTTCATCTGAAAATAATTTACAAAAAGGTTTTCTTTATATCAGCAACAATGAATAGCAATCCAAAAAAAATACTAATTTTTGTTGCAGCCCTATTTCTAACTTATATGGTTAGGGCACAAAACGATGCTAAATTATCGATATTCAATTATAATCCTTTGATTTATAATCCGGCTTTTGCAGGCGCAGCTGACGGACTTAATATAGCCGGAATTTATTCCAGTCAGTGGTATGGTTTTGATGGAGCACCAAAAACGTTATTTTTATCCGCTGACACCAAATTGCCTTATAAAAAAATAGGACTTGGATTAAGTCTATATCATGATGTTATTGGTCCGGCAAGAGAATATAATATTGAAGGGAATTTTGCCTATTATATCGATTTAAACTACAAATACAAATTAGCTTTAGGGTTAAAATCAGGATTGAACTCTTACAAAGTCGACCTCAATCAACTAGATGTATATCAACCTGGTGAAGATGTCTTTAATTCAGGCTTTGAAAATCATTTATCATTAATAATGGGATTGGGAATAAACTTATATTCTGATAAATTCTTCATTGGTATTTCAACTCCAAATGTATTAGCTTCTAAGTATTACAATTCAAATTATTCAACTGTTCTGTCAAAAAGAAAAAATAATTATTATTTAAACACTGGCTATAAATTTGAACTGCGACGTGATGTTAGCCTGACACCAGCGGCTTTAATCAGAGTTACAGAAGGTGCTCCCATAAGTGTTCTTACCTCTTTAAACTTAAATTGGTATGAAAAATATATAGCCAGTTTAAATTTTGACTATAATTCTAGTGTTGGGCTTCTTTTTGGCGTTCGTGTATTTGATAATTTCAAGGTTGGGTATTCTTATGATCAATCTATAACCAAATTCAGCCGTTATAATAATGGCACACATACCTTTTTGCTAACCTATACGCTATTAAATGAAAATAGTGAAAAATGTAGTTGTAAAATTTATTAATTTCTTCGGATAAGTTTCGTAAAACGTTTTTATCCTTAAAATTTTCAGATATTACTTTTAAGTCTTTAAAAGCGTAAAAAAAGTAAATTTACTTTTGCAACTGTTTTTTTGATTGTTAAAAAAAACATTCAATCCTAAAAGAACAATACTCAGCACGTACTGTTTTGCAGTAAATTAAAAACCCTTCAAAAAAACCAAATAAATTGTTTCTTACTCCAACGTGCAATCCTTATATTTGTATCCTTATACAAGAACAAAATAGTTAACATGAAAATATCTTACAACTGGTTAAAACAATTTATTAAAACAGATTGGACATCTGAACAAACTTCAGAATTACTGACAGATCTAGGTCTTGAGGTTGAAGTTGTAGAAAAATACCAGTCTATAAAAGGCGGTTTAGAAGGAGTTGTTGTAGGACACGTACTTACTTGCGAAAAACACCCTGACGCTGACAGATTAAAAGTTACAACCGTAAATATTGGTTTAGAGGCTCCAGTGCAAATAGTTTGTGGTGCTTCAAATGTTGCTGCAGGACAAAAAGTACCTGTAGCCACTATCGGAACTATTTTATATGATAAGGATGGTGTTGAGTTTACAATTAAAAAAGGAAAAATTCGCGGACAGGAAAGTCACGGAATGATTTGTGCCGAAGATGAATTAGGTTTAGGTACAGGTCACGACGGAATTATGGTTCTTGACGATGCCTTAGAGCCTGGAACTCCGGCATCTGTAGTATTTAAAATTACAAACGATGAAGTTTTCGAAATTGGTTTAACTCCTAACCGTGCTGATGCCATGAGTCATTTCGGGACTGCACGTGACTTAAGAGCCGGAATGCTGCAACGTGGTGTTAACGTAGAATTGATTACGCCATCGGTTAGCAATTTCAGAGTGGATATGCGTACTTTGAAGATTGATGTTAATGTAGAAGAACCTCTTTTGGCACCAAGATATTGTGGCGTTACCATTTCGGGAATTACTGTTAAAGAATCTCCAGCCTGGTTGCAGGATCGTTTAAAAGCTATTGGATTAACTCCTAAAAATAATATTGTAGATGTTACCAATTATGTGTTGCATGAATTAGGTCAGCCTTTGCACGCTTTTGATGCGACAAAGATTAACGGAAAAGTGATTGTAAAAACACTTCCTGAAGGTACAAAATTCATTACTTTGGATGATGTTGAAAGAACATTGCACAAAGAAGATTTAATGATTTGTGACGAAAAAGGACCGTTATGTATTGCGGGTGTTTTCGGTGGAAAAAAATCAGGTGTTACTGACGGGACTACTTCTATATTCCTAGAAAGTGCTTATTTTGATGCGGTAAGTATTCGTAAAACAGCAAAAAGGCACGGACTAAACACTGATGCTTCTTTTAGATTTGAAAGAGGTATTGACCCAACCATTACCGAATATGCTTTAAAACGTGCAGCGATTTTAATTTTGGAAGTTGCCGGCGGAAAATTAACTTCTGATGTTGTGGAAGTTTATCCTAAAAAAGTAGAAGATTTTCCAGTTTTATTGAATTTTAGCCATGTTTCTAAAATTATTGGTCAGGAAATTCCAAAAGACACTATCAAGAAAATATTAGTTTCTTTAGATATTAAAGTAAATAGCGTTTCTGATTCTGGTTTAGGTCTAACGATTCCAGCTTATCGTGTAGATGTTCAGCGTGAAATTGACGTAATAGAAGAAATCTTACGAGTTTATGGTTACAACAATATTAATTTCTCTAAAAAATTTAACGCAACCGTTGCCAATTCGCCTAGAACTGAAGATTATAAAGTTCAAAATGTAATTGCTACACAATTGAATTCTCAGGGATTTCATGAAATGATGGCTAATTCATTAACAACAGCGAGTTACACAAAGTTATCTACTGTTTTAAAAGAAGAACATAATGTCATGATGCTAAATCCGTTGAGTAGTGATTTGGCTGCAATGCGTCAATCATTATTGTTTTCTGGTTTAGAAGCTATTTCGTATAACATTAACAGAAAAAATTCAGATTTGAAATTATTTGAATTTGGAAAAACATATCACAAATATCTTAACGGATATGAAGAGCACAAACATTTGTCTTTATTAGTTTCAGGAAACAGAAATAAAGAAAGCTGGACAAATCCTCAAAAAACAACCGATTTCTTTTTGTTGAAAGGGTATGTAAAGGGAATTTTAGCACGTTTAGGAATTGATAAAATTTTGAATGCCCCTGTTCAATCTGATATTTTTTCAGAAGGAACGGCGATTACTTATAACAATGATGTTTTAGTTGAAATGGGTGTTGTTAAAAAATCAATCCTGAAAAACTTCGGAATAAAACAAGATGTTTATTTTGCTGATTTTAACTGGGATTTGGTTTTAAAAATAATAACAGGAAAAATTAAATATACAGAAATACCTAAATATCCAGAAGTTCGAAGAGATTTAGCGCTTTTAATTGATCAAAATACAACATATGAAAGTATTTTTAATCTTGCGAAACAAACAGAAAAAGCACTTTTAAAAGACGTTAATTTATTTGACGTATATGAAGGAAAGAATCTTCCGGAAGGTAAAAAATCGTATGCATTGAGTTTTACCATTCAGGACAATACAAAAACGCTTACAGATAGTCAGATTGATAAAATCATGTCGAAATTACAACAGACTTTTGAAACTGAACTTGGAGCAAGTTTGAGATAAAAATATTTTAATTCCTAAAAAAAACCGACCTTATTTAAGTCGGTTTTTTTATTTGTATAAAATCAGTTTCTACGATTATAAAACTTAATATCGAAAATATACACTTCAAATTTAATACGTAATAGCAGCAAAAACAGGATAATCCTTAATTTTTTCTCTGCCATTCAGGAAAGACAATTCCATTAAAAAGTTGCACTGTATAATTTCGCCTCCTAATTTCTCAACTAATTCGCAAACCGCTTTTGCAGTTCCGCCAGTTGCCAAAACATCATCATGGATTAAAACGCGATCTCCGTGCTTAATTGCGTCAGTATGCATCTCAAGGCTATCAAAACCATATTCAAGCTCATACGAAGCTGAAATCGTCTGAAAAGGTAATTTCTTCGGTTTTCTCACTGGAATAAAACCCGCATCCAATTCTTGCGCCAACAGCATCCCGAAGAAAAATCCACGACTTTCTGCTCCTACTACCTTGTCGATTCTTTGCCCTTTTAATGAATCAGTCAAAATTGACAGGCATTCTTTTCTCGCAACAGGGTCATTTAGCAGTGGCGTAATATCTTTAAACAAAATTCCTTTTTTAGGAAAGTCCTGAATATCACGTATATAATTTTCAATCTTCATTTTTTTTTACTTTTATGTTATTTTATGCTTGCATATCTCGCATTTATACCTATCTTTGCACCCGCAATAAGCAATCAACAAAGCTACGAAAAATTAGCCAATTGATAACAAAAAGGCCTCGTGGCGCAACTGAATAGCGCATCTGATTACGGCTCAGAAGGTTACTGGTTTGAATCCAGTCGAGGTCACTCTTAAAAAAACGTTAAAACTTAGGTTTTAGCGTTTTTTTTTATCCTTTTCATGTAGTTTTTATACACTTTATCCTACTTAAACACACGGTTTAGACATCCTGTTGAGGTGACTAGTCAGGATTTAAACCAAACTTAACATACTGATTTACAGCATAAAAACATTTAACTTATCTTTATATTAAGAATAATTTAACACTGAAAAACTAAATTATGAATTATAGAGATGAGCAAAACAAGGGAAAAATATCTCCAGAAAAGGCACAGAAAATGCTTAAAAAGGAAGGAATGAATGTAACAGTTGAGCAGGCAGAAGAAATATTATACTTTCTCCGACTGATAGCAAATATTCATATTGTAAAATTTATCGAGAAGAACAAAACGACTAAAAAAAACTAGATGTCTCATCACAAGCACTTGATTGCTATATTTTAAATCAATAAGTATTTCTTAATCTGGTATATAATTAAAAAGAAGGCTTTTAGCCTTCTTTTTAATTATATACAACCATCTTCAATTTTTATTGTGATAAATAAAGTTAGATTAGATTTTATCGAATTTTAGAAACAATATTATTTTATTTCAATCTGCAAATATTTTCCTTCTTGATTCCTGCCAAAATCAATATAGATTTCACCATCGGAATTAGTTGTCAATAAATTTCTTTTAACCTTCTGTCCCTTTTGATGCACCCTCCACCCTCTTGACATTGAGGAATATTTGACATTAGCACTCGTGTCACACAAAGAACCGTCTGAAATTATGGTAACACGAGGATTTACAAGCTTTAAAAATTCAGTATGGTATGCAGATTCTCTTCCATGATGAGGCGCTATCAATATATCCGCATTTTTAACAGCATCCCTAAAATCACTTCGCTCCATCAGAAGTTCTAAAGACTCATACTCGTTATCCCCCGGAATAATAATTTTCAGTCCCTCATATTGAAGCACTGAAAATATACTTATATTATTAAGGTTATCATTCAGCTCCTCGGTCTGAAAAACATTTATTTTAACCCCGCCGTAATTATCCGGATTCGAAATCGTTGTTGAATCGGTTGCATCCTCCGTAAAAGATTCATCAAGCTCAAAAAACTTGTTGAATTTTGGTCTATCTCTTTCGCTAATGCCCTGCAATATCGCTTTCTTATCTAAGGAAACCGGCCTGTGCAGAGAGACAAGGTTAAATTTATCTAAGTTGAGAATGTCATCAATATGATCACGATGCGGATGGGTAATAACTAGATAATGAATATCTCTAATTTTGTAATGGTCATACAAGGTTTCTAATGGACTGCGGTCCTCACTGTTCTCAGAGTAATCTCCTCTACCCAGATCATAAACCAGATTTTTATTATTTGGTGTTCTTACAAAAATTGCATTTCCATGCTTCACGTCCCATACACGTACTTTTAAGTTTCCCATATCTTTAAGATTTAAAAAGTAAAAGATTAATATTAAGTTTACGTTTTGCTATTGTATAAACCTGTTGAATTTCCCTTTGCTATACGGGTTTACACATCGCTGTTTCATTTGTTTTCAAATCCATACCATCAATTTATATCTGTAAAAAACAATACCCTCTTACTTTATTGAACATTACATATGCAAATTCATTGAAAATACTGAACCGATTACTTGTTTTTTATTCTGAAGCTATTAAAATTGGGGCATACAATTTTACCTGAAGCTCAGTAATACATTCGGCATGTTTAACCAAAGCGTCTATCTGCTTGATCTCAAGCTTTGTCAGGTTTGTCTTTACACCTCGTGCGGTTGTCAATTCAGCATCCGTGGGTTTTTGTGCAATAATTTCAGCATATTTGATGCTACGCATCAAACGTTCCTGGATTACATCCCATTTCTCACTGTCAATTTCAACCTGGGATATCCCATGCAGTTCTGCGACTTCCTTTAAAACTGCTCCCTTTTTTAAATTATCCATAAATCCATCAAGGCAGCTTTCTAAGTCCCATCCAAGGGACTGATAAGCTATTGACTTTTGATTAAATCTATAATTGTCGTATACATGCTGGATCATCTGATAGTTTTTTATTCTGTTCATGAAAATTTCACTGGTTCTCATAAGAAGCTGCAGCACATTATTGAAGGAACTTATCTTTGGCATCATGTTTCCGGCATCACTAACAATTATTACATCACATTCATATGAACTATTTTTTTGTGTCAGCTTATGCACACCCTGATTATCATAGACTCCTCCATCTACTAAACAGGGTCTAATGCTTTCAAAATCACTTTCATCTTGAAAATATTTTTTATCAATAAATATCGGTGTAAATGCAAACGGAACACAGGTAGAAGCAGCCACTGCAAGAGAAATGGGAAATTGTTCAGGTTTAAATTTTATCGATTTATGCCCTTTTCCCGGATGCTCATACAATGAATCACTCATTTTGTTTTTAGAAAAAGTAAAGGGTCTCCCTGTTTCAAGATTGGTTGCATTTATCGCTATTAGCGGCGTTGGATTAAAATCTTTCAAAGCCTTTCCTTCAAAAAACCATTTAGAATAAAGTCTGTTAATAATAGTACTGACCGGAAATATTTTAAACTGAAAAATAAGCACGCAGCATATCATAGCAATCAGAAGAAGAGTCGACACCCACGCGAAACGTGTAAATAATAAATATAGCGATAACAAAACTATGGAAATCAAAAAGAAAGCTATGCAGATAAACCTAAAGGAAAGCAAGATTCCTTTAATTATGCTTTTTTGTACGATGGCTTTTAAACACTTTTCAAAATCTTCAAAATTTTCACCTTTCAATCCGTAACAGGCCCCAGTAATTGATCCCCCAGAAATAGTAGAAATTACATCCACTTTTTCAAGAATTCCCATTTCACGTAACTTTCGTAATGTTCCAAGATGATAAATAGCAGCCCTGTATCCGCCTCCCGACAATGATAATCCAATCTTAAATTTTCTATCTTTTATTTTAATCATATACAAAAGGTATTATTTTATTTTTTGTTACAATTACAGCACAGGTAGGAATTGGAATCTGCTTGTTTATCGCCTGCAGTTTCTCAATGGAAACCATATCCTGACCGCTTAATGTTTCCAAATTCATTGGATGTGTATGCCACTCCCCTACGTAGCCGATAACCTGCCCTGTCTGGTACTTTATATCATCAACCAGATTTGCAAGACCTTCAATACCGCGGTTAAAAGCCACAGGAGAACTCGTGCTGTCAGCCGGCTGCTCAATTACATCATAGATATGCAGCGTTTTTGTTTTGTAACTCGCAATACCAATCAGTATGCCGCCAGTTTCATTGGGCACATGTGAATTGCAGAGATCCAGCAGTTTCCTGCTGAGACCCGACAAAAATCTTAACGTCCAAAAGCTATCATTTTTACTTTCGTAAACTTCAAACGGTTCCACACAATACCTCTTATTCGAAATCTTTGGAAAATTATCCGCAGATTTCCTGAAAACATTTAGATAAATAAATCCACTTTTCAAAAAATCCTCAAAAGGGTAAGCTGCAAGAACTTGCGAGAATGCCGCGCCATGGAAGCTTATTAAATCATCAGCCATTACATTGGTAACCGAACTGCATCCCAGCCCGATATCTAAAACATCCTGCTCTCTATCTGCATCTCCTATCCGCCAATTTGCCAACTCTGAATTCTCAACTGCTAAATAACAGGCCAAATAGATAAGATCATCCATTCTCGGGTTATTGGCTGAACCTTGTAAGTATAATAATCCAATCTCACCGCCATCAACAATTTCACATTTAGCGTAACGAGCATTTATTACATCCTGCCTCTCAATGAGATTATGCATCACACCAGGGCTGGCCGTTGAATCTACTATCAGTTTATACTTTGCAACCTCTTCGTTTTTAACAAAAGATATCGGCCTATCAAAAAAAACAAAATTATTTGTTGCATCAAGTTCATAAAATGCTTTTATTTCCTCAACAACAGCTTGCGATTTTTTTCGGCCCACATGATTTGAAAATAAGACATGTCTTCCAATATTATGCTGCTGGAAACTATCATGATCAACAACACCAAGTACATTTTTACCGGAGCGGGCATCGTGCATAATTATTTTCGATCCCAGTGAACCTGCTCCAACATATAAAGTTTCTGCCAATCTTGTTTCATTACTTAATGATGATGCCAGCTCTGCCGTAAAAGGCTGGGAATGGGAGGAAATACAAACCTCTTCCTCATCATTAACCAATCCGCTAAAATCATCGTTTAAGATGAGAGTGTAGGTAAAGAATTCATAAATTCCCTCATACCCAATCACTTTATAAGGTCTCTTAATTGCATGAGTCATCACTAGAAGTGATCTCAAAGGCACATTACCCGCTTTTAAAGCTGATAACATTTCAGCAATATCAATTCCTCTAATCTTTAAAAACCCTTTCAGTTCCCCATAATTAGCCGGCAGATTTGTAAAATATGCCGGTTCTTCATTCTGATCAGGATCCCATATCAAAAGAGAATAAAATGGAAGTACTTTACTGTTATGATCCCTGCTTTTATTCTCGACTTTTGATATTGCCTCCCTAAATTTGTCAAGACTGATAAAGGGGATGTCCGAAATTGATTTGAAAGCCCTCTCATTTTCTGCTTCTCCAGTATAAGCGGAACTTAAAATAAGCGCCAGTGGGTAACTGTCTACAAATCTTCGATTCTCACTCACGATATCTCTGAAAGTCTCATATTTGAAAACATGTTTTCCCAGTGATGTATTCAGACGAACGGGATCAAACTCGTTATTGTCTGTTACAAGGGTTCCAGTCGCTGCCTTGAAAAACCATTGAGCCGCAATTATTAGCAAATCTCCAATGGTCTTAGTTGCAAACCACTCGTTCAAACTTCCGCGAACCAAACACAATACAGCCGGTTTCCCTTCATCTGAATAATACAGATGAGGCAGCCTGCTTTTAGGAAATGTCTTTCTGTCAGACATAATCAACGGTGCAGCCTCTGGATATCTATGCAAAGCTATCTTTACCAGTATTGGTTCGACAGCTAATATATTATTATCTATAGAACCGCGTGCAGGAAGGGAAACATTATAACTTGCCGCAATTACTATGTGATGCTCATCCCAGACAAATACCTGTAGAGAGGGATCGTTAAAATACGCTTTGACCTGTTCTACTGCTTCAGCAGTTTTAGCACTCAGCTGCCCGCTGTATGCTTCTAAATGGATACTATACTGCATCAGCCCTGAGAAATTATCGATGACGCGGCACCGCTTCCTCCGGCAGAAGTAGCTGCTCCAGAAATTTTTTGCTTAAAAGCCCTTGCAGGACCATTTTTAGTGATTTCGAAAACAATTGGTTCCGGTTTTGATTCTTTAGGCTCAACAGCCGTATTTAGAAATTTTTCCTTTGATTCAATTTTTTTAATATACTCAACCTTTGCATCATAATACGGCGGATTATCATCATTGTTTACGATTTTTTTACTGGAAGCAATAACAAACGCTCCTGGTTTTGCATAATCAAGTGCCTCCAGAGAGGTCTCAATTACCTCGTCTTTGTCAGTATCATTGAAAAATGTCCAAGAGCAGTGATGAGGAGCCATAAACAAATCCCAATCCAATGCTTTTTCCGTTTTATCATTTCCATATCTAGTGGTTCTATCAATTATCTGTTTCCAGGTACTATGATCGGAATCACCTCCAAAAATGGCCTGACACGAAAATTCCGTATCCCAAGAATTTTCTTTGAATCTTGCCTGAAAAACAATACTTGCCGAATTTTTATCTTTTTCAGGAGAATCTAAATGAATTTTGAATGGAGCATGAATAAAAATTGAAAACTTATCCTGCACCTTGTCATTAAAGCTAACGACTACCTCACCAGGTTTTGAACGCAGATCATCCAAATCATCATATTTTTTACTTCCGTCATAACCGATTATTCGAATCCTGTTTCCAGGAAGGTCCTTTTTTAGATCTCCTTTTCTATGCAGTTCTAATCTCCGTTCCGCCTCTTGCTGGTAAGCATCTTCATCCTCATTACTGTACTGCTCAGCAATCATTGGCGAGAACCACATAGCATCAACTCTGATAAGATTTTTGTCTTTATCTGCCTTCGAATAATCTCCCGGAGCTCCCGTGTAGAAATTCTTTTTAAATCCACGGCAATGGTCATGATCGCCATGGGTAAGAATAAAAACGTCCAAATACGGAATGCCATCAGAATCTTTCTTTATAGATTCCAATAGTTCCGTATGAACATCACATAATTGATCATCTTCCTTTGCGGACTCTCTAATATTACAGTCGATAAGTATTCTTGTTCCATCTTCCAGCGTAATAAGGGACTGGTCTCCATTGCAAACAGGAAAATATGTAATTGAATTTTTAAGAGCACTACTCATATTGTAATCCTCCTTTCATGATTAAAACAATCTGAAAAATAGGATTTTCAGTTAATCTTAGTAATTTTAAATAGGTTAAGTTCGGT
Source organism: Flavobacterium aquidurense (assembly GCF_031458035.1). Lineage (GTDB taxonomy): Bacteria > Bacteroidota > Bacteroidia > Flavobacteriales > Flavobacteriaceae > Flavobacterium > Flavobacterium aquidurense_C. Next base: position 74,923 of record NZ_JAVDXR010000006.1, on the reverse strand, counting down.
AAAACAACATTTTTCTTCTTCGTCATATACTTTTTTTTTAGAAATTGCCCAAGTTTATTAGTCGGTATTGGGATTTAGACCGAGAAGTACATAAAAAAAATTTGCAGGAGAAAAAAAATAAAATAGTTTTGCACCTTTAAATTAAAAGTAAAGCTTTACTTCTACAAGAATTACTTTAGCAAGAATAAGAGTCCTTAGGATTGGCGTTCACAGGACTCTTTCACTTACTCCAAAAGGGTGCCAGATTCGTTAATATCTGTTAAATTGTCTTAATATTTATCGTTTTTAACAACAGAATTCGACAAAGTGCTAATCTTTATCGATGAAATGTATAAATTATTTCTAAATATCCATGACACACATTTTACAAAAACCATGACATAATGTCATTAATTTTACGGATTTCCATAAAAATATACGCCACAATGTCAATTATCATGATATAACGTGTAGATTATTTAAATTTAAAATCTAAATAGTACTTTTTTCTATCCTTTTATTTCTAGACATTGTCTAAAAACCGGTACCTTCTTATTCCTTTTTACCGCTTTTTTAAGGTTTAAAGTGAAGCAGCAAAATAACTGTCGAAAATTACGCCCAGATACATAAACATTCCAATCTATCATATTTATAAATTGATTGGAATAATAACATTCAATTTCGAAATGGACAAAATGGCAACTGAAATACTTATACAAACTCAGCAGCACTTCATACAATTAAAAACGTACCTCTCTTTCTCCTTCTGCGTCAGCTTACACAACTAGATCGCCTTGTGCACTATTGAATGAAATTTTCTATCTATATTAGTAACCAAAGTATAACATTTTTAAATTCAATATGTCAGTAACCAAAGAAATTCCTGAACTTTTAAATGATCTTCTAAAAAGAAGAAATGGCGGAGCAATTAACATTAGGGGAATACAGTATCAAACTTTGTATGCATGTTCTGTCATTCTTGATAAACTGTCATCCGGAGAAAGCAGTAACCATGTTAGACTGGAAGGCATTGAAGACCTAGATCTAATCTCCAATAAAATTGTCTGTTCCGACAACTTATACATACAATTAAAAACATCAGTAAATAAAATGGATGCTGGTAATTTCTGGAATTTAGGAATCCTGCAGAATTTTTTAAATGTATATCTTCTTGATCCTTCAAGCAAATTCAGACTGGTCTACAATATGAAAATTTCTGACGGGCAGCTAAAAAATCTAATACAGCATAACCTTGATAATAGGAATCTATATTTTTGGAAACAGAAATTATCCAGACATACCAGCTCCGAGTTTGATATACTTTCTTTTTTTAACAGTATTTCTTATGAGCATCAAAGCGAGCAAGAACTATCCATTTTATGCACAAAACTCCTTTTTGAAAAATGGGATATTACAAAGGGAACAGAAATGCAGTATTTTAAAAGCTTATTCTATCATGTTCTTGATTGGTCCAAAAACAGAAACACCATTACTCATATAGACGTAATTAAACTGTTTGCAGAAATCAAAGACCAGCATTCCAAGGCAGCAGTTAATCCTGCAGTTGCAAACAATTACATCCATGAAGTAGATTTTTACAGCACAGCAGAAAACACTTTTGACTATTTCGAAGGTAAAGCCGCGCAGCCATATCATGTTGCAGCCTGTCTTCCCGCCAGACGCAAAAAATGGGAAGAAACCATCTCTGAATCTATGTCAAATTCTAATGTAACCATTATCCGTTCTTCCAGCGGACAGGGCAAATCAACATTGGCTTGGCAGATTGGGCTGGAACTATCTAAGAACAATGCAATCTATCAGGTAAACGTCTGTCGAAATTGGGAGGAAGCAAATGCAATAGCAGATTTTTTAGAGACTCGACTTTATATAGGACAGGATCCAATTGTTATTATTGATGGTCTGAATTCAACAACAGAAAAATGGGGCTTGGTAGTTGAAAAAGTGGGCCAAAAGGGAATAAAATTTCTTGTCACTGCCAGACAGGAGGACTGGTTCCGTTACGGAGGCGATATATCAAGAATTAAAGTAAACCTTGTAGATATTAGTTTATCATTGGACGAAGCCAAAAGCATTTTTGAGCAGTTTGAAAAAACAAAGAAGCTTCATCAGGATATCACTGCCTGGCAGCCTGCCTACGAACTGGTTCGTGAAAATGGATTACTCATAGAATACACCTTTCTGCTTACAAGAGGCGAAATGATTAGAGAGAGATTGGAAAACCAGCTCAAAACAATCAATCAGACCGCTTCAGGCATTTCAAAATTTGAAATTCTAAGGCTTGTTTCAATGGCAAACTGCATCAATCTTCAGGTGTCCAGCAAGGCACTTCTTAAGCACATTGCCGATACTGTAGGTTTTAGCTCTGATCGCGGAGAAACACTTGCTGAATTAGAAAATGAATATTTCCTAAGTTTCAACAGAACCTATATTGAAGGACTTCATCCAGTTAGATCCTCCCATCTTACCGAACTACTCCACCGAACTATACCAGAAAGCGAAACACTGCTGAATTTATATAAAATTTTACAACCTGATCAAAAACCTGATTTTTTTGCAAATGCAGTACTTATTATAAAACTGGAAGAAAAATACGATTTTTATAAATGTATCGCTGGTGAATTAAAAAACAGCACAGCAATTGAAATGGTCCAGGCCTTAGACGGGATATCACATGCTGAGCCCTTAAGGTACTGGTTTGATAATCGTGACATATTTGATCAGGTTTTTAAAAATGGCGGGTTGGACCTTTTTGTTATGCAAACTATTCCTAAGATTAATTTAACTACATTACAGGAGTTAAAAGTAATATTGGGTGTGCAGTCTTCAAAAATTGATTTTCTTTTGGAAAAATTGCAAGACTTGCCGCGATATTCCCTAAAGGAGAGCGATATAAGTTTTTTTGCGCTTGAACTTTTCAATGGAATGAAGGATTCGAGAAAAAAAATAACGTCCTTCGATGGGCTCTCCAGTCTTACAAAATGGTATAATCGTTTGGGATTCAAACTGGACTTCCTTTTCACCTTCGACGAGGAACTCTTAAGATTGAATGATAACACAGCCTTTAGCGATGTGCTCGAAATCTATCAATATTTTCAAATGACTAATCCAGTTGAGTTTAAGAATTACATAGAAAAAAATAGAGAAAATATTCTCAGTTATATTAAAGTAAAAACGGGCTCCGTTTCTGTCGAAGAGGGAGATGAAGACAACCTTATAATAAGCTTTATAGTAAAACCTGAAAATACACTTAAACCACACCAGCAGAGCGTTACCAGAATAGAATCAGCCTATTCATTACTACCCTATTACAGTAGATATGATACCGACGGCCTCATTCTTCCATTCCCATCTCAGCAAGCTGTGATGGTGGTGCAAACTGATGCTTCCAAGCGTCTAAAACCAAAAGTCCTAATCGATCAGGAAGCGGTGCGCTATAATCAAATCTGGTCACAAACAATAATTGCCAATTACCATTCAACTTCCGCATACGAGTGGCAGGACCAAATATTCGCTTTGCGCAGTCTTGCCCTTGAATGGGCTCGAAAAATAAACAGTTACATCGAAGCTCTAATTGAAGGCGATCTTATTCAACAGCAGGTGATACCTGGAGCTCTCCAGATAATAAGCGAGAATGTTTCCGAACGGATTCATTTCAAGAAGTCCTACCCAAAATTCGGCAGAAATATGTTGCGAAGAGAAAATAAGCCTATTGATGAAAAAGCAGTGAATGATTGGATCACATCACTTAATAATGCAAACAATCAATTAATGAGCTTCTTTATTCCCAAAGAACCGGCTGCTCGCAATTTAGCATTCATCCAGCTTAAGTCCATAATTTACAAGCTGCAGGAAATGCAGCGGGCATATGCAAAAATTGAAGCTTTATCTGTTGCATACTTCAATACAACCAGCTTAATTGCCAATGAGGATAAAGTATATACCCACTTACTTAAAACCGTAAATTACTTTTACTCACATGATCCTATTAATAGGTTTCATAAAAAAGGAAAAGATTGTGTTGACCAATGGTATTGCCAGGAGCAGAAGTCTAAATTAAAGACATTGGAAAATATTCTCCTTGCCGGCCAATTTATTCTTGGCCATCAAATATTACCTCCTCAACGACTTGAAGAAACCGAATACCATGTACACACAACTTTAGCAATAGTCAACTTTGACTTTAAAAGAATGGATGCTATGGAGCTTATATGCAGAGCGCTATATCCTCTGGCTGATTTTCCGTCGGCATTTTTTACGCTTTTAAATGTGCAAGGTAAAAAGGCTATTGGCGGTCTTCGCTTTTCAAAAAGATTTTTCGAGATTATTAGGGATGGTTATAATGGATCAGAAATGGAAGAACTCGATAATTATCTGCCACTGCCTATAGTTCCTGCCGATAACATTAAAGATATCCTACCGGAGATAGAAGCTTTAAATACTGCCTCACTTAATATCGAAATAGCAGTAAAGGCAGAGATTATCAACAAATTGTGGGAGTTTTCTAAGTATAAAGCAAAAATAAATCTGGAAAACGCGATCGAAAAAGCATGGTTTGAAAAGTTAACTGCTGATACAATAGGATTCGTAGAAGATGAGCTTAAAAGACTAAACCTTACTCCCACAAATGATTTTTTCATATGGGTAAAAAACAGTCAATCCGAAAAAATAGAAAACAATGATTCCACCTATGTTGAGCAACTTTCAACACTTTTACAATAGTGGACTTAATACTTTTTTGCATCAAAAGTTAGGGCAAATTTTAATAATTTCTATTCACTTTAAATATGAGATGTAAAAAAGGGTGCAAAAATGCATTATTAACTTTAATCTTAATTTTTCGTCAGTAGATAAACTCCAAATAGAAATTCATAGAGCCAAATAAAGACATTTCTGTCTTAAGCATAACAATCATTTCAAATCCTCCATAAAAATTGTATAAATTTATATTATCATAATGCTATAAACCAATTCAGTTTTTATATTTTTTTGCACTAATCCCCAACAGGACATCTAAACCAAATTTACATAGCCAATGAAAGACAGACACTACATATAGAAAGCCAATTTCTTCAAATCATTTAAAAAAAATGTTGAAATTTGTCCCGTCGAGGTCACTTAAAGAGACAACTATTTAATAGTTGTCTCTTTTTTTATACACAAATATGTAGGTTTTTCAAGCCTTGACGACCTAAAATAATGGCTTTTTAAACTGAAACATTCTTCTAAATGAAATTCATTTTATCTATTAGTTTTTCGGTTTCTTTTTTTTGATAATATTTTTAAAAATGCTTGATTTAAACCTTAAGATAGATCTCCTGTTTTTAAATTAATATTGGTCGGTGGAATAGATCAGCATCGTCTCTATTGTATACAATGTCGCACCTACCTGCCTCATTACTTGATAGCTATTTTATAAATGCAAATCATTATTCTGTAAAAAAAAGTGGTGCTATCCTCTTTACATTTGATAAAAGAAGAACGATAAAGGATAAAGGACAAACCCGGACAAGCACAGCAATACCTGCAAACCTGCTCAGGACCCTTCCTTAAAAAAAACTACAGTAATAATCTAATTAAAAAAATAAAATGAAAAATTCAGATACACCGGAAAATGACCCTCAGGATGACCGTAATTTTCAAAACGCAAACACAGGCTCACAAAGCAGCGATCCCAACAGCAATCCTTATGATTCAGAGAATCTTGACCATGAATCAGGCAGCGGCTCTAAAGATATAACCGAGAAGGACATTGAAAAGGACCTTATAGAAAATGATCCCTCTGAAGGGTTTGAAACTGATATTGATACACTACAGAGCAATGAGGCTGAACGTGAACCCTTTGAAACCATAGAGCCCGATCAGGATAATCCCGTGAACAGGGAATTCGAAATTGGGGAATTGGGCAATCAGGAGCTTAAAGAAGATGAACTCACAAGGGATGAATCGCGTCATGGTGCACCCGGCAATACTAAGCCTTCTGGGCGAAAATTTTAATGTACCCGGATTGAATCCAATAAAAAAAACCGTTGAAGACAACGTTTCTTTATTGGATTACGTAGACGATCTTAAATACTCAAATTCTATCCGGAGTATATCTAATAGCGCATCAACACTTTCCATAGCAATGCGCCGCAGGTAATCGCCGATAGTAGGGAATCTTAGCCATCTGAAAATAATATAATTAAACAGCAGAAGGCTATAATTTATCCACCGCTGCTTTTTTTAACTTTACTGCTCTTTCTCTCCTTAAGAGATTGATTATCTGCTGCTAGAACAGCAATTATTAACTATTAAATAAAACATTATGATACCACAAAAAAAACATACGTACTATCAGGACAATAGTACGTATCACATGGGGGAAGAATCCATCGGGTCTGAAACCATGGAGCACACCGATCCGGGTGTCAACCAGCATTATAACGATGAGAGGTCAGCCGACCACCAGCCCACCGAACTGGATCATGACGATGCAGACAGAAGGACTTTAGACGAGTCTGAAGCCGATGAAGATGACGAGGATTAAAGCACCTCCCTTACCGCAGATTACGAAATAGAAAAGCCTCTGAAATGACTGCATTTAGGAGGCTTTTTTGTCTATGTTCCATGCCAAAATAAGTTCACACTAAAGCGATCTTTTTAAGAGGATTTAGCTTAGCGGGTTATCTAAAAACTCATCAATGAAGATTACACAGGAAAGCTTTAAAAATATCATGTCAAATAGAAAATCAATTACCCACTAGTCCAAATACCCACATTCATTGTAGAAGAGTTAGTGAAAGTAGTTTTATTCCAAACAGCGTAAAAAAATACGCTACAAATTTTATATTTTATTTTTTTTAACCGAAATTTCAAAATTTCCAGCACCAAGTAAACCATCTCCACCCACCCCTTCAATATTTCCTGAAAAAATAGTGTTTATATCGGAGCAGAAAAATGATAAGTCAGCCTCTCCCTGTTCATTAGTAACCATATCGGGTTTCCAGAATAATGTATTGCGATAATCAGGAAGTGGGTCATTTATGGTAATGGCATCATAAAAGGGTTCATAAAACACTTTCTTGCCATAAAACCCCTTAATCTTCACAATGTTAAATAGGTCTAAAAGCTCCACTTCTGTATAGTTGGGATAGTGATACGGACCTGTTTTTATTCCATTAGGCATACCATAAATTTCACCTTCTATAGGTTTCCTATTATTAATTTCTCCCCAATGGTTAGGACAATTTAAGATATTATAACTACATACATAGTCTGCGTTTAATTTAGCTAAACTATCAAGCTTCCCAATATACTTATCCCGAAACATCTTATTCTTTTTTGAGGTTATTAAAACTTCTTTTAATTTATTTACTTCGGGACGCTCAGCAAAATTTGATACAACTTCTGTTTTTGTTTCCGATATGGTTGGTATTGGATAAAGCGCTGTTTTGATTTTACGCTCTTTATTGATTTCTTCAAATGAAAAATCCTTAATATGCATACGATATTTGGATTGAGGAGGAGCTATCAGTTTGAGATAGGCATACTCGCCCTTTCCTTTTTTTGAATCATCAGGGGTAACAATAAAAGTTGCCCTATCATCGATCATCAAAAGGCCGGTTTCTTTCTGCCCATCGGCTGCAAATATCGTTATCACTTGTGGTAGTGGTTCGTTTACTTTCGAATCTGCTTTTTTTATAATGACTTTGCCTTTCAGTTCATCAAAAACTATTGGTTTTAAGGTAGTACCGAACTCTTTTAAATTGGTTTCTTCCCAAACATAACTTCTCCATCCTTGTGTGAGTAACAATAAATCTAATGCTGCTATACGGTCTTTGTTTTTCTCGTCAAAATAATAATCCGGATTGTAAATATTTCCTTTTAACTGGGTAGAAAGAAAATAATGGGTGAGTATGTTTTTTGAATCCTGTTTGTTTTGATACAGCCTATCATACACACTCAATCCCAAATGTGCCACTAGAGGCTGACCTTTTTCGTCTGACACTTTTATTTTTAGATTTACCTTCTCTCGCGTACCATAATCTTTTTTATTAAGTTCCGTCTTGATGTATAATTTTTGATCTTGTTTTACATACACCAATCGTTCTGCCAGAGGCACTGTATTTCCATTAAAAAGGGTAACTTCAGCAATCCCTTGCGGGACATCTTTCAATGGAATCCTGACCGATAATTCATTTTTTAATAAACCACTTGCAATACTGTAAACTATTCCCCTTACCTGTAATCTCAGATAAACACGTTCCGCTTGCAGGGCAGAACTTTGGGTAATTTTAAAAGTCAATGCTTCTTTCGTATTGTTTACTAATTGCAATATTTTTCCGTTTTGAGATATTTTTGCTAAAGAAAAATTTTCCTCAGATGCTGGTGTTGTGAGTTGAATATGATATTTTTTGTTTGCGTCGGGCGTAAATACAAAACTGCCCATTCCTGCATGTGTACTTTTAAAAGCAACTAAAGGTCTATCGTTTTCATACAAAGTGCCCGAAACATTCACGGGCAAACCATTTGAATTTACAGCCTTAAATGCCATGGTGCTCGGAATTCCCGAAACTAGGTTTCCTCCTTCCGCAAAAGTGGCAAATTGTAAGATGCTGTCTTTTTGAACCGAATTAATAATGGCTTTACGGTTAATTGTTTTTAGAATCTCTAATTTCTTTATGGCATAAAATTCTCTGGTGTTTTTAGTATAGGAAAAAGAACTGTAAGCTGCCATGGTATAGGTTCCCTCCGGTAATGAACTATCTAAAAAGAGATGCCCGTTGACAAAACCATTTTCTATTTCATATTTCTTTTCCCAGACCACTTGATCTGTTTTGTCTTCTATCAATTGCACGAACAATATTTTGCTGCGTCCCGATGGCAAAAAAAATTGCGCATCCAGGACATAACCTTTAAACCATACGTCTTCCTCAGTTTCATAAATGGTTTTGCTGGTTTGCAGGTACACCAAATCGGAAGCATTGTCTTTGGACAAACTATGTAATTGTTCGGCTAATGCGTCTGAAACTGCCGCGCTCTGGGGAACTGTATTACCGTTTTGCGAATACACGCAAAAATCGGATAATAGCCATAACAGCAGAAATATATGGGTCAATCTAAAGAAAAGGTATTTTTTTGTATTCATACATACTGTTGTAAGCATACTATAGCTTTTTATTAGCAAATTATTTTCTCTATAAATTTAGCAATTAGTTAGTTACCTTATAACTATAGATAAAATTATCCTACAAATTTTCTGTTTTGGAGCTTTAAATTTTGGTTATAGTTATTAGGATACAATAGTGTTAATCATACAACTATTACTAAGAGTTGTATAATGTTTAAATAGCATTCGGCATCACCTTTACCGAATCAAATAATCCTAATTCAAAAAAATCAAATGAAAATTAAAACTTTACTATTAACCTTTATTATTTTATGTGCTGCCCTGATTACAGGATGCGAAAATGATGATTTTGTAGAAGTTATTGGAGTATGTCCAATAGTCGAATCAACAACTCCTTTAAGCAATGCCTTAAATGTTCCTTTGGGACAGGTTATTACTGCAACATTTAACGAAGAAATGGATCCAGGTTCAATTACTTCAACTTCGTTTACTGTCGCAGGAGCGACCCCTATTACAGGAACAGTAAGCTATTCTGGCAAAACAGCATCATTCAAGCCACAATCTTTACTTTTAGAGAATACAACATACACAGCGAAAATTACAACAAAAGTCAAAGACGTAATGGGTAATTTTTTACAGCTTGAATATGTATGGGTATTTTCGACAGGTACGCTTTTAAGACCTGTAGTTATTGCTGCAGATCCTATTAACAATGCCATTGCAGTTCCGTTAAATAAAACAATTTCTGCAACATTCAATATGGCTATGAATCCAGCCACATTAAACAACACCACTTTTAAAGTAAATCAAGGGGTTAATGCGGTAGCAGGATCAATTTCTTATACAGGATCAACGGTGTCTTTTATACCTGCAACTCCTTTATTAACAAATAAAATCTATACTGTTACTATAACTACTGGTGCAAAAAACACATTGGATACCCCAATGACAGCAGATTATACCTGGAATTTTACAACAGATATGATACCTGTAGTAACTGCAACAGACCCAATGAATAATGCTGTGAATGTTGCTTTAAATCAAACTGTAACTGCCGATTTTAGTACTATCATGGATATTGCTTCAATCAATGCGGCGACATTTACTCTTAAGCAGGGTGCGACAGTAATTCCAGGTACGGTTTCTTACTCTGGCACTACTGCTTCGTTCAAACCGACAAATTCACTTGTAGTAGGAAAAATTTATACAGCCACAATTACAAATGGGGCAAAAAGTGCGGCCGGAACTTCATTGGCTGCTGATTATATTTGGAACTTTACAACTACACTCTTACCCCCTGCACCTTTAGTCATAGATCTTGGTACTGCAGCTATGTTTGGAGCTTTTGGTGGTAACGCCGGAATTACAAATCAGGGATTAAATACCGTAATAAACAACGGAAGTCTAGGTACAACCGCTGCCTCAACCCTTATTACAGGATTTCATGATGGTCTTGTCATTTATACTGAAACTCCTTTAAATGTTGGAAATGTTACCGGTGATATATTTACCGCACCTCCAGTTCCCGGAACAGCTACATCGTTAGCAGTTGCGCAAAAAGGATTACTGGATGCAAATGCGGCCTATTTAAGTATTTCGCCAGCTGCAAAACCGGGTGGTTCAGATCCAAATGCTGGAGAATTAGGTGGATTGACATTAGCTCCAGGCGTTTATAAGTCAGCGAGTGGTACTTTCAAAATCAGCAATGGCAACCTGACGCTTGATGCACAAGGTGACCCAAATGCTACCTGGATTTTTCAAACTGCTTCAGGACTTACAGTTGGAATTGCAGGACCTACAGGTGCCAAAAGTGTAATTATGATCAACGGTGGATTACCTAAAAACGTTTTTTGGTATGTAGGTAGTGCTGCAACGATCAACAGTGCCGGCGGCGGAACAATGGTTGGAACTATTATTGCTAATTCTGGTGTTACTTTTTCTACTGCAGGAAATGCCAATCAAACAGTGCTTAACGGAAGGGCTATCTCTTTAGTAGCATCTGTCACCATGGTAAATACAACTATTAATGTTCCATAAATAAAAAAAAATCAACAGTAAAATCCCGTCCTAAGACGGGTTTTTTTTCTCTATAAAAACAATAATTAAATAAACGTAAATGAAAACTAACATTAGTTTTAAAACAAATAGATACATAAAGCAATTTTCAGATAAAACGCTATTCAATAGATTTTTACTTTTTACTTTATTATGCTTAAGTGCTCAGACAACGCTTCAGGCACAAGAAATTTATTATACAAAACCTTCCTGGTTCTTTGGTGTTGCGGGTGCCACCAATTATAATTTTTACCGTGGTTCAACACGCCAGCTTAATTCAGGTTTGACTCCTCCGGTTACTTTTCATAATGGCGAAGGTGCAGGACTTTATCTGGCACCACTTGTAGAATTTCATAAACCCGATACAAGATTGGGGTTCCTGTTTCAGGCAGGTTATGACAGCAGAAAAGGTTCTTTCGATCAGAAAGTTACTCCTTGTAACTGCCCTGCTGATTTATCTACAGATTTAAGTTATATTACTGTAGAACCAAGCATTCGTTTTGCACCTTTTAAATCTAATTTTTATTTGTATGGAGGACCTCGTTTGGCTTTCAATTTAGACAAATCATTTAAATATACACTGGGAACTAACCCTGCTTATCCCGAACAAGAAGCTTCACCTGCTGTAAGAGGTGATTTTGATGCGATGAAAGAAACGCTTATTTCAATGCAGATTGGAGCAGGTTACGATATTCCGTTATCTTCACAGAATCATAAAACACAATTTATTTTGTCTCCTTTTGTGAATTTTCAACCTTATTTTGGACAACATCCCCGCACAACCGAAACCTGGAACAACACTCTTCTTAGAGTAGGTATGGCGCTTAAGTTTGGGCAAGGAAGTGCAATGAATACTCCTACGGCCGCAGAGTCAAAAGTGCAGTTTTCTGTAAATGCACCTAAAAATATTCCAGGTGAACGTAACGTACGTGAGGTATTTCCTTTACGCAATTATGTTTTTTATGACCTTGAGTCCAATAAAATACCAAGCCGTTACAAATTATTGAATAAAGAAGATGTAAAAGATTTCAATGAAGATCAGATTGGAATTACGGCAAGCGTAAATCCAGCTGGTCGTTCTGCACGACAAATGGCGGTTTATTACAACGTTATTAATATTCTTGGAAGTCGAATGCTAAAAAATCCTGCGTCAAATGTTACGCTAGTTGGTTCTTCAGAAAAAGGAAACGAAGATGGTACTGCGATGGCAGAATCTATCAAAACGTATTTAGTTTCTGTGTTTGGAATAAATGCATCAAGAATAACGACCAAAGGACAATTAAAACCTTCAATTCCATCTGAACAGCCTGGGGCAACAAAAGAATTGGTACTGCTTCGCGAAGGAGACCGCAGGGTTTCTATCGAAAGTAATTCTCCTGATTTATTGATGGAATTTCAAGCTGGTCCAGATGCTCCGCTAAAACCGTTAGAGCTTATTACTGTTCAGGAAGCGCCGATTGACAGTTATATTACTATTGATGCTACAGGTGCTGGAAAAGCGTATTCGTCATGGTCTTTAGAAACTACAGATCCAGACGGGAAAATAAAAACTTTTGGACCTTATACTCAGGAAAAAGTAAGTATTCCGGGTAAAAGCATTATGGGAACCCGTTCTGAGGGTGATTATAAAGTAAAAATGATTGGAAAAACCAAAAGTGGCAGCACTATTGAAGAAAAAGTTACTACTACTCACATGGTGTTGTGGACACCATCTAAAACAGACGAAGGTCTTAGATTCAGCATTCTTTTTGAATTTAATAAATCAAAGACAATTGCGATGTATAAGAAATATTTAACAGAAGTTGTTACACCTAAAATACCTCAAAACGCTGTTGTTATCATTCATGGCCACACCGATATCATTGGTGAAGAATCTTATAATTTGAATTTATCTTTAGACAGAGCCAATGAAGTGAAAAGTATTATAGAGAATGCATTGTCAGATTCTGGCAGAAAAGATGTAAAATTCGAAGTACATGGTTTTGGAGAAGACGAAAGTATGTCTGCTTTTGAAAATAAACTTCCTGAAGAACGTTTTTACAACCGTACGGTTATAATTGATATTATTCCAGTTAAATAAATAATAAACATATACTTTTCATAACAAGGCTAAACCTGCATCTTTCAAACCTATTAAAAAACTCTAAATCAACAATTTAGAGTTTTTTTTTTATTATTTACACCGCCTTTTCTTTTTTCGGGTGTGACAACTTGGTTCTTGGTCTGCTTCAGTCACCAACCCCTACGATACATACAAACCTCCTTTAAATAAAAACCTTAAATAATTAACTTATAAAATAGGTTGAAAATAAGCCAATTTCTTTAAATCTTGCATAAAATGATTTTGAAATTGTGCCGTAGAGTCACTTAAGGAGACAACTAAATAGTAGTTGTCTCTTTTATTATACCCAAACATATAGATTTTTCAAGCCTTTACAGCCTAATCTTTTATGGTTCATTTTTTTGGATAATGACCCTCTAATGCCTCCTCAAAAATGCATCAATCCTTCTCATTTAAAAATTCTGAAGTGGATCGATGCTATTCTTTTTTTGGAGCGACATATTGAAATTTAAATTGGTTTTGCATAAGTATCTTGGTTTATTAGATACTAAAAAACTATCATAATAAAGCCTTAAAGTAACTCCAAAACGATCTGATGTTTCACCCTTTTTCTTTAACTTTACACAGTAATTCTTATTTTAAGATAAATAAACAAACTTTCTTTTCCTTAAAAAATTAAAGAACAAGCTGTACAGCATCTTCAATTCCTTTTTTTGGAAATTACATTTTATAATAATTAGTTAATTGAAAACTATGAACAAATTTGACTTTGGAATTGTAGGATTGGGGGTAATGGGGCGTAATTTACTTTTGAATATTGCCAGCCATAATTTTGCGGCAGCAGGTTTAGATTTAGATACCGAAAAGGTTAACTCTCTTCAGCGGGAAGCCGATCCTGATCATACTATTGAAGCGACAACAGATGTTAAACATTTCGTCGAGCTTATACAACAACCAAGGGCTATTATGCTGCTCGTTCCTGCAGGAAAACCTGTTGACAGCGCAATAGCAAGTTTACTTCCTCATTTAGATAAAGGTGACATTATAATTGATGGTGGGAATACTTATTTCACAGATACAGACAGAAGATTTTTAGAATTATCCGAAAAGGGAATTCATTTCTTTGGAATGGGAATTTCAGGTGGTGAAAAAGGAGCCAGATTTGGTCCTGCAATGATGCCAGGCGGCGATCAGAAAGCATACGAAAGACTTCGTCCTATTTTTGAAGCCATTGCAGCAAAAGTGGATGGGGAACCTTGTGTTGAATATTTAGGAAACGGATCTGCCGGCAACTATGTAAAAATGGTTCATAACGGAATCGAATACGGAATCATGCAGCTTATTTCTGAAATTTATGACCTTATGAAAAGAGGTTATAATCTGGATGAAGATACTATTCAAAAAACTTTTGAGGAATGGAACCAAACCCACGATCTTAAATCGTATTTGATCGAAATTACCGGAAACATCCTGAAACAAAAAGACGAAGACGGAAGCAGACTGATCAATAAAATTTCGGATTGGGCAAAATCTAAAGGAACTGGAAAATGGACTTCACAAAACGCAATGGATTTGCAAGTGCCAATCCCAACTATAGATGCGGCCGTTTTTATGCGCGATATGTCTAAAACGAAACCGGAAAGAATTGAAGCTGCCAAAAAACTTGTTTGGAACACTCCTGCAACTGAGGTTAATACAAACGAGGCAATTGAGGCATTAAAATCAGCTTTATACTTAGCTATTGTAGTGACTTACGCACAAGGATTAGCACAGTTACATACTGCATCCAAAGAATATAACTACGGATTAAACTTAGAAACTGTTGCTAAAATATGGCGTGGCGGCTGTATTATTCGTGCCAACATTTTAGAAGATTTCAGAAAAGCATATGTTACAGAAACAGATTTACCTAACTTACTTCTAGATGCTGGAATCGCTTCAAAATTAACAGAGAACCAAGCAGGAATGAGAACCGTTATTCAATTTGCTGTTCAAAAAGGATTACCTGTAGCGGGACTGATGAATTCACTGGCTTATTTTGATGCCTACAGATCTGAAAATCTCCCAACAAATCTAATTCAGGCGCAACGAGATTATTTTGGCGCTCATACCTACGAACGCATTGATACAACTGGTGTTTTCCACACACAATGGTCTGAATAAGGAACTTTTAGCAACACAACACACAAATGAGTAAGTTCAAAAATATAAATCCAACAATTATTGTCATTTTTGGAGGAACCGGAGATCTGGCAAAAAGAAAATTATTTCCCGCATTTCAAAATCTGTACCTTGACGGCCGTATGTCTGAAAAATTTCAGATTATCGCATTAGGAAGAGCTGAAAAAAGCAATGAAGAATTCCGAAGCTATGTTTTAGAAAATCTGGAAACTTTTTCAAGAAAAAAAGGTAGTTCTAATTCAGAAACTCATAAATTTCTTTCTCATATAGACTATCAAAGTCTTGATATTGACAAAGAGGAATCTTATCAAAGATTAAATGAAAAGATTAACAGCATTGATGAGGCATTTGGAGAACGTGCCAATCGCCTTTTCTATCTTTCCATCACGCCTTCTTTCATAAGTACCATTTCTGGTAATATTAAGAGAATTGGTCTTGCATCTAATATAAAACAGGATCGTATTATAATTGAAAAACCTTTTGGTTACGATAAAACTTCTGCCATTGCACTTAATGAAATGCTCTCGAAGACTTTCAAAGAGGAACAGATTTACAGAATTGATCATTATTTAGGGAAAGAAACCGTTCAGAACATTCTGGCTTTTCGTTTTGGAAATTCGATGTTTGAACCTTTATGGAGTCGAAATTTCATTGATTTTGTTCAAATTACCGTAGCAGAAGAAGTTGGAGTTGAAGAACGCGGTGGTTTTTATGAAGGAGTCGGTGCCTTAAAAGATATGATTCAGAACCATCTGCTACAAATTCTATGCATGACCGCTATGGAGGCCCCGGCTTCATTAGCTGCAGATGACATACGAAATCGTAAAGCAGATGTATTGAAATCTATTCGCCGCATCAAACCCGAAGAAGTTGATCATTACGTTGTCAGAGGACAATATGATGCAGGTGCTATAAAAGGAAATCCTGTTGCCGGATACCGTCAGGATAAAGGAATTGCTCCGGATTCTATTACAGAAACTTACGTGGCTATGAAAATTTATCTGGATAACTGGAGATGGCAAGGAATTCCGTTTTATCTGCGTACCGGAAAAAGAATGGAAGAAAAACAATCTTCGATTATTATACAGTTTAAACCAGTTCCACATTCCTCATTTTCGTACGGAAAAGAGGGCATGACACCAAACAGGCTTATTATCAATATTCAGCCTGCAATGGATATCAAGCTGCAATTTATGACCAAAAAGCCAGGACTTTCACTTTCATTGAGACCAGCAGAAATGATATTCGATTATTTCGCCTGCTCGACAATGTCACCAGAAGCCTATGAAACATTGATTGCTGATGCATTAGCGGGTGATCCTACGCTATTCATGCGTTGGGATCAGGTAGAACAAGCCTGGGATGCTATTGACACGATTCAACAGGTATGGAAAAATACGGTGCCGGTAAATTTCCCAAATTATAAAGCAGGAAGCTGGGGACCTGAAGAAGCAGACGAACTGTTGGCGCGTCAGGGACACAAATGGATTCCAAACACACAAAAAAAGAAGAACTTTTAGATGATACAGATATATAATACAACAGAAGAAATTAATATAACAGCAGCAGACCTTTTTATAGCATCAGCACAAAAAGCAATTGCTGAAAAAGGCAAATTTACAGCCGTACTTACAGGAGGTTCCTCTCCTGCCGGAATTTACAAGTTATTAGCTTCGGACGCTTACAAAACTAAAATTGACTGGAGTAAAGTTTTTATTTTCTGGGGCGACGAGCGCTGGGTACCTCTTAATGATGACCTTAGCAATGCAAAAATGTCTTATGCTACTTTATTAGGCCACGTTCCTATTCCGTCAGAAAATATTTTTGAGATGTACAAAGACGGTGTTACACCCGAAGATTTTGCAGTTACGTACGAACAGTCTATTAGATCTGTTTTAGGTGGCGAAGGAAAATTTGATCTTATCTTGCTAGGTATGGGAGATGACGGACACACCGCTTCCCTTTTCCCTGGTCAGGCAGTTTTGGAAGAACAAAATAAATGGGTTTCAGCCTATTATCTGGAACCTCAAAAAATGTACCGTATCACACTTACTGCGCCACTGATAAACCAAGCTGAAAAAATCATCGTAGTGGCTTTTGGAGAGAAAAAGGCGCATGCTTTAAAAGAAGTAACAACAGGCGAATACAATCCGGTAACTTACCCTATGCAGTTGATTAAACCCATTACTGGAGAATTATTATTTCTTGTAGATAAAAATGCTGCAGTCACAAACTAAAAAACCGTTCTTATAGCCTAAAAAATATAGGATGACAAAAGATTTAGAAAAAGAAAAACAACTTGCTGCAAAACAAGCTGTGAAATTTATTGAAAACAATCAAATTGTCGGCTTAGGCACGGGCTCCACAGCTTATTATGCTATAATTGAAATTGGCGAACTGGTAAGTAATGGTTTAAAAATTAAGGCTGTGCCAACATCGGAGAAAACCAGGTCGCTTGCTCAATCTTTAAATATTCCTCTGATCGATATAAACACAGTCAATTCAATTGATATAACAATCGACGGTGCAGACGAATTCACAGAAGATTTGACTTTAATTAAAGGTGGTGGTGGCGCTTTAATTCAGGAAAAAATAGTTGCATCCCTAACCAAAGACTTAATAATTATCGCAGATTCATCTAAAAAGGTAGAGTTACTTGGAAAATTTAACCTTCCAATTGCAGTTGATCCTATTGCATTAGATTCGGTTTTAAGTCAAATTAGGTCAATAAACGGATCAGGAAAAATTAGATTAGCTGCCGACAAACCTTTTATTACCGACCAGGGAAATTACATTGTTGATGCTGATTTTGGACTGATATATAATCCTGTTTTACTTGCTAATAAACTAAGTAAAATTGATGGTGTTGTAGGCCATGGTTTATTTATTAAACTTGCACAAAGGGTTATAATGGGACAGGGTGACACAACAATAACCTATAGCATATAAGAAGGTGAAATACAAAATAAATCTACAAAGTCCATGGACAAAAATGCCATATTTTTGGTAGGTTTTTCTGCTTGCTACAAATTGGAAGGTATTTAAAAACAAAAAGGCCCTCAATTGCTTGAAGGCCCATTCACAAAAAAAAATAAACTAAACTAAATTATTATAATTTCAACAATACCTTTTCAGGATAGTCGGTAATAATTCCATCAACTTTCAGATGCAGCATATGATCTATAGCGGCATCCTCATTAACTGTCCATGGTATAATCCTTATTTTTAAAGATCGCAGAGAATCTACTTCGGCTTCGTTAAGCAACTTATAACTTGGACTATAGATTTCCGGGGTGAAATCAAGCAGTGACAAATTTTTAATCATAGTACCTTCCCCAACAAGAAAAGCAATCTTTGTTTTGGGATACATCTTATGCAATACATTTAAAACCTCAGGATCAAAAGACTGGATATTAATTTTATCTTCAACGCCTTTGTCTTTAATCACCTTCATGACCATTGCACAAAATACTGCAGGCTGAGGCTGTCTCACACCGTAATCCGCTTTTTCAGATTTGATCTCAATATTATATCTAACTGGCTCAAGCTTATTTGCAGCAATATATTCCTCCACACTCTTTATTACTTCAGATAAAAGGGGTTTGTAAGTCTTAATCTTTTGTTGGGTTGGAAAAGCTGCATTGCCTCTTGAACCACTGTCAAATCTTTTAATACTGTCGTAGGTCATTTCGTAAAGATTATAACTTTTTTCTTTATCTTTTCGAATAGCATGTCCTTCACTATCACTCATATATTGAGAAGACATAAAATTCTCGTGCGAAACCACTACTTTTTGATCTTTTGAAATCACCACATCCATTTCTATAACTACGGCACCCTTTTTTACAGCACTCAAAAATGCCGGAACAGTATTCTCAGGAAAATTTCCTCTATCACCCCTGTGCCCCTGAACTTCAACAGCGTAAGCCTGTACCGTTTTTGGTGTACTTCCACAGCTATATACCCCTAAGAGTACTACTGCAATAATTATAAATTTTATTTCTCTGATCATTTTTGTCTTCAATTATTTAACCTTATCTATTCTGTAACTGCTGGTCGCTGTATGGGTTTTGCCAAACATATCTGTTGCTTTAATTTGAATAGTATGAGTACCAATGGCAAGATCTGAGGCGATATCTCCCCTCCATACATGGGTGCTTTTTTCAGGATCAGAAGATCTCTTGCCCGGCATAAGAACCTCTGAGAGTTCCCACTCGTAAACCAGTTCCACATAAGAAGGATCCTCAACCTGCATATAATCCATCTCTTTCCATTCTCCCTGATCGATACGATAGGTTACTTTATCTTTTTTGCTTCCCATGAAAAAATTTACAAAGACACCCGATTTGGTGCGCTTGCCTTTTGCAACCACCTTTGGACTAAAAACCTTCATCTGATATTCCTGTGGCTTGCCCGCAGTTTTATAATCTACAGTATATTGGTTTCCTTTAAAATGAAAAAAAGCGTACCCTTTCGGCGTTCCGTCTCTCATAACGGAAATAGGAATTCCCTTCTCGTCCAATTTTCCCGAATACCAGTCTCCTGAAGTAGTTCCTATATTATAATGATGATGTGGTTTTTCCTGTAACCAGCCGTCTTTCTTTTCAAAGAAATCCTGACGCTGCATGTGGGTATGCGCTGAAAGTGACAAGGTATTTGGGAAATCCTTCAACAATTCAAATAACTTTTGACGGTCACTGTCCCTGAAAGAATCATCTTTGGGATCTGGTTCACTAATTGGAATATGAAAAGCCATCACAATTAAATTGTCCTTAGGTACTACCTTCAAATCATTTTCGATAAATTGCATTTGTTCCTCTGTAAACCCTCCCCAATAGCCTTCGTTATCTCTTGGATCCGGATATAAAATATCATCAAGAATTATAAAGTGAACTTTACCATAGTTAAAGGCATAATTGGCTGGGCCAAAATGAGCTTCGTAGGTTTCATCTGACTGATTATCCACCTTGGCATCAAAATTCAGGTCATGGTTCCCTAAAAGATTATACCATGGAATCCCGACTTTTTTTACCGCCTGGATATAAGGATTAAATAAACTTAGATCGTTTCCAACCAAATCCCCCATACTAAGTCCAAAAGGAATATTTTTGACACCTTCAACTTCAGAGACGATTCCTCTGGTAAAGAAATCAACCTCCTGAAGATTATAAGGCTGTGGATCTCCAAAAACAAGTGCTGTAAAATCATCTGTTTCTTTCTGCGGAATTAATCCAAAATCAACTGATTCCGGCAGTTTTCCTGTCGCAGCTACACCGGAAAATTTTGACTTAGGTGAACCTTCAGGTTTATAATTATAGAAAAACTGAGGAATATTGTCACTATTGGATTGTATCTTGTATCCCGAAGGTTTGATAACAGCAATAATAGCATCACTTTTCAGGGGAAGTTCATAGTCCCCCTTTTTATCGCTAATTACCACTTCACGGCCATTAGTTACGGCAACGCCCAAAATACCTTTTTCCTTTTTGTCTTTTTTTCCGTTTTGATTCAAATCTTCAAAAACGTTTCCTTTAACGGTTGTCTGTGCGGTTAAAACACCACAAAACAATAATGCGCTTACTATAATTGTCTTTTTCATTGCTGTCTTTTTTATTTGTCCCACCAAACTTTAGAATTGATATTATCACCTTCAATCATCTGAATGGCTTCCATGTAGTTTTCGTAATTTTTAATCTGCTGATTGTCCGGATAAGTGAATCTCGAAGGCATAATTCCTCCATTAAGCATAGCAGTCGTTTTTGGCAAAATCGGAAATCCTGTTCTGCGATATTCAAACCATTGTTGATAGTCGGTAAAATACAACGCATAATATTTTTGAAGCATGATTCTCTCCAATGTACCGTTGTATTGCGCCAGGGCATTATCAAAATAATTGGCAGGAGCGACAGCTTTCACCTGCTCCATTGCCGACTTAACGCCTTTCACATAATGTCCGGCAGCGTCAGCAACATAACCTCGCTGCGCCATTTCTGCTTTGATAAACTCAACCTCAGCATAAGTCATAATAAATATCTGCATTGGGTTTGTAGCCTGTGTATTTAAGAGTGTTGAAGCATTGTATTTAAACTGCGAATCAGAACCTGCATAGGCACTTGTAATTCCTTTATAGCCAAGAGGCGCATTGGTCACAAGTGCTGTAGCGCCTGTTGCAATTATGGCTCTTCTTGGATCTTCCATTGTATTTAAATTATCAATAAAAAAGGAAGCCATTTTTATATTTAAGTTAAAATCCTGAGGTCTTCCCCATGGAGACATATTAGGAGAAATACCTGTAACTTTTAAAATTGCTCCCTCTGCTGTAGTACTAAAAACAGGATAAATTTCGGGATGCTCAATCATATAAGTCAACTTTTCAAAAGCCTTAGTTTCACTACGATTTGAAATCCTTAATAATAATCTCATTTTTAGAGAATTGGTAAACTTTTTCCAGCTGGCCACTTTGTTCTGAAACAAAATATCCTCTGCGTAAATCATAGGTTTGCTGGTATCGTATAGCGTATTGGCTCTCTCCAAATCTGCGAGCAATGTTTCATAAATAAATTCCTGTTTGTCATATCTCGGATATAGGATACCATCTTCTCCACGCGCCGCTTCAGTCATTGGAACTGGCCCGAAAAGATCTGTTAAATTGGCGTAAACTAAAGCATTAAGTGTAAGGGCAATCGCTTCATAATTACCGTCTTTGACCTTCGCAGAAGCCATACGCATCTCGCGAATATTATTGAGCCATTTGTAATAATTGTTCCATGCTGAATTCCCAATATTATTACTAACATCATAGCGATGAAGTCCCCCGGTTATACTTGGAAAAGGTAGTGATACCTGCATCAGGTTGAAGGTTACATCAACACTTTGCAGCGCATTCTGAGAAGCAATCCCATAAATTATAGGGTTTAACAATGTACCCGGACTTACCTCTGTTATAAGATTAGGATTTTCATTAAGCTCTTCAAAACCTTGTGTACAGGAAATACTCATTCCGGTAAGCAATACTAACATTGCAGCTATTTTTATTTTTTTCATTGTCTTATTATAAAGTCAAACTTAAATTAAAACCATAAGTCGTTGGTGAAGGCATTTGTCCAGTCTCTACGCCTGGAAGAATAGTATCACCATTTAATACTGCAGTCTCAGGATCATAGATTGGGAAATCTGAAATAACAGCTAAATCTCTTGCAAAAACTGAAAACTGAACTGACTGTAATCCCGTATCTTTAAGCCATCTTTTTGGCATTGCATACTGCAGGCTTATTTCACGTAGTTTCGCATAAGAGGCATCAAAAGAATTAGATTCAATATTGGCTCTTCTGTAATAACGAACATACCAATCTGCCGTTGCTACTTTTTTTGTGTTTGGAGAATAGGTACCATCAGCATTCTGGATCACTCCATCTCCAATGATATAACCATCTGCTCTACCCATATTATTAGAATTCAATTTACCCTGCTCAGCAAGTTTGTGGTGTGTCATCGAATAAAGAACACCGCCGTATTGTCCGTCAATTGTTACATTCATGGTGAAATTACCGACAGTAAAAGTATTTGTCAAACCCGCTTTCCAATCCGGACTCGCATCACCTATGTATTGAATTTCTTCAGGATATGCAGGAAGACCAGCATTGTCGTACACAATCTGTCCTTCAGGGGATCTCACAAAGCCAAAACCATAAATAGCACTGGTTGTACCTCCTACTTTTGCAATAATAGAAGCTGTTCCTCCTGTACCAATAATCTGTTGTCCATCGATTCCTTCAGCAAGCTCCATTACTTTATTCCAATTGCGTGACCAGTTAAGGGTTCCGTTCCATTTGAAATTTTTATTATCTATGAATTTTCCACCAAGAGTAAGTTCAATACCTCTGTTTCTTACTTCACCACCGTTTAATACAGCTCCACTGTAACCTGTTGAAAAATCCATCGGAATATCAATGATCTGATTTTTTGTACTACTTTCATAAACAGTTGCGTCTGCAGTAAGGCGATTTTGAAGCATTCTGATTTCAAAACCAGTCTCAAAACTGGTGGTAATCTCAGGTTTAAAATGATCATTGTACAACACCGTCAACGTCTGAGCTGAGCTCGGAAAGGCGCTTTGTCCATAATATTTTTGCGTTTTATAAGGTTCTGTATCATTACCAACCTGGGCATATGAGAATCTGTATTTTAAATAATCAATGGCTTTGGGTAAAGCAGCCATCTCTGAAATGATTAAACTTGTATTTACAGACGGATAAAAGAAAGAATTGTTTTTTACCGGTAATGTACTGGTCCAGTCATTTCTCCCCGTTACATCTACAAAAAGCATTTCGCCATAAGACATGGAAACCAATCCATAAAGGCTGTTCATCTTTTTATAGGCATCTCCCAGAGTTAAAATCGGAGCGCTTGACCCGTTTGAAAGCTTGTAAACTCCAGGAACTACCAAACCAGTTACTTCGGCTTCTGTCCTTCTGTATTTGTAGCTCATCGCATTTCCTCCGGCTGAAGCCGCTAAAGCGAATTTGCTTCCGAAATTCTTTTTATATGAAAGTAAAAAATCAGAATTGATTTCTTGTTTGTATACATCCTGTCTTTCATAGAAGCCTTTCGCATATCTGTTGATACTGTAAGGTCTTTTTTGTTCTCTGGTTTGATTATAAGTATTAAGAGCCGAACGAACCATTAAATCCAGATTTGAGGACAATTTAATATTGGCAAAAATATTTCCAACAATCTGATCACTGTTTAGCGTATTGGTCGCCTCA
The DNA here is from genome assembly GCF_031458035.1 of Flavobacterium aquidurense. GTDB lineage: Bacteria > Bacteroidota > Bacteroidia > Flavobacteriales > Flavobacteriaceae > Flavobacterium > Flavobacterium aquidurense_C. Next base: position 50,751 of record NZ_JAVDXR010000006.1, on the reverse strand, counting down.
TACGCAATTAGATACGGATTATCAATAAAAGAGCTGAAAGGATGCAATTGCTGAATTTGTTCTTTTCCTTTCTCCCAAATAGGACGATACCAATCAAGGTCGATATTTGGCTGTTGGAAAATCATGAAATAAGCAATAGAACCGTTATTGTAACCTGTTGAAGGAAGATTATCGCTGTTTCGGGTATTGTAGTTCACAGTAGTTCCTAATTTAATTTTATCCGATACCTGATAATTGGCATTAATTGCTGCAGTTACCCTGTTAAAACCAGTGTTAGGCATAATCCATTCGTTTTTCTGGTGACCTAGTGAAAGACGCATAGATCCTTTATCGTCACCTCCCTGAATGGAAATATTATTATTTAAGGTTATCCCGGTGTTCCAAAAATCTTTACGGTTGTCCTTGTATGAAATCCACGGAACCCTGTTTGCTGACTGCCCCTCAACTGTCGGATCATATTGATAGAAATTCTGTCCGGTAAAGGCTGGCCCCCAGGCACTGCTGGTCCCACTTGTACTTGTTCCGTCAGCAGAATTACCATAAGAATAATATTGATTGCCCTGCGCATCTGGTGAATTACCGGTTCCCTGTCCGTAAGTATACTGATAGTCCGGCCATCTCTGTATTTTATCAAAAGCAGCACCACTGCTAAAAGAAATCCCCAGACCTTTGTTTTTTTTGCCTGATTTAGTAGTCAGAATCAGTGCGCCGTTTGCTGCGCGGCTTCCATAAAGTGCTGTTGCACCGGCTCCTTTTAGAACAGTAACACTTTCTATATCATCCAAATTAAGATCAGAAATTCCGTTACCGTAATCAATTGGAGAATCTTCTCCCATATAGGCGCTTGATGAACCGGAGGTTGTCATCTCTGCATTCACAGGTACTCCATCCACCACAATAAGCGCATAATTTCCTTTAGGGCTTAGTGACCTGTTTCCCCTTAGGGTAATCTGCTGCGAATTTATAGGTCCTGACCCTGTTGAGGTAATACTAAGACCTGAAACTTTTCCCTTTAAGGCCGACGACCAGTTATTGGATCTGGCCTGAGATAAGGTTTCTGACTTTAGGGTCTGCTGCGAAAAACCAAGACGCTTTTCTTCCCTTTTGATCCCCAAAGCAGTTACTACAACTTCATCTAACTCACTTGTACTTATCTTCATGGTAATCGTCAAAGGCGAATTACTTGCTTCAACATCTTGTGAAAGATAACCTAAATAAGAAACCGTAAGTACCGCTGAGGAGCTTGAAACTGCAAAACTGAAATTCCCTTCCATATCGGTCAGTGTACTGGTTTGGGTTCCTTTTTCAAGGACTGTAACACCCGGCATTGGAAAACCGCTTTCATCAAGTACTTTCCCGCGTACAGTCATTTGAGCGCGCCCGTTTTTAGTTACTATAATAGTATTATTAATTTTTTTAAAAGAGAGTCCGGTTTTCTCCGAGATTTTAAAAAGAATTACATCAAGGCTTTCTTTTTCCGCATAAATGCTGATACGTTGAGAAGTTCCCGATATTTTTTCATCAAAAACAAAAGTGAATGCGGTCTTTTGTTCAATCACTTTAAAAAATTCTGTAATTGTTGCGTCCTTCAGGTTTACACTAATTTGATTTTCTTTTATCGGGTTTCTCATGGCAAATCCCTGAAGAGTCAAAAAGAATGTTATCAGTACATAAAGATTTTTCATCTTAATATACTTATTGAAAAAAAATTGTAGTTTCGTATTCATTACTATTGGGCTATAAATTTTATTTGTAGTCTTTTTTAATGCCCGTTTCCGTTGCACCGGAAGCGGGTTTTTATTCTTAATCTTAAGGCGTCTTTTTTCTTATAAGGATATGGTTTTGGGTTAGGTAAATTATTTTTAATTGTTTCAAAAAGGCAATACTTTCGAGTACATTCTCTAATTTTTCGTCTTTAAATTTTCCTGAAATAGTGAGTTTTTTGATTTCCTGATCTTCAAATGAAATTTCTACATTATACCAGTTTTCAATAATTTTTGCGGTTTCAGATAGCGATGTGTTTTTAAGCACTATAGTGTTGCTGGTCCAGGCAATTCCTTCGGTGCTATCGTCTTTTGAAATCTGAAAATCAGAATTGTTTTTCAGATCAGCTTGTTGGTTTTTGACAATAACTACTTTCTTTCCCAATGCAGAGCTGACTTCAACTCTTCCCGTGAGAACACTTACTTTAGTAGCTCTATGCTTATATGAATTAACATCAAATGAGGTGCCAAGTACTCTAACTTTTACATCATGGGTTTGTACAATAAAAGGTCTTTTTGTATCGCGGAAGACTTTAAAATAAGCTTCTCCATGAAGCTTAATGTTTCGGATTTGACCAAATTTTTCCGGATAAGAAATACTACTGTTAGAATTTAGTACAACCACACTTCCATCTTCCAACAAGACTTCTTTTTTCTCTCCTTTAAGAGCAATCTGAATTATTTCTTTTGGTGCCAGTGCAAATTTTACAACTGAAAAAGAAATCCCAATTGCAGCAATTAAGATCGCAGCAATTTTTAGGGCTTTTTTAAATCTGAAATTTCCTAATTGTTTTTTGATTTGTAATTCCTGAAATATTTCTCCAAGGATAACATCGCGTTTTGTATCAGGAAATTGATGCAGACCAATTACTGAACCATCCTGCATTTTGTCGAAAAAGGCTTCAACTGCCATTTTCTCTTCGGTTGTGCAGTTACCTTCTGTGTATTTTTTTGCCAGTAGCAAGAGTGTTTCTTTTTTCAAAATGAGTGCTTTTATAGATAAGTCACCAATTTTGATTAATATAAGTAGTCGAAAAAGTAGTCTTAACGTTTTCTTAAAACTGCGCTTTTTTAATTAACATAAAGAAAGGCTGCCCAGTAAAAAAGTAGAGAATTGTAATGATGTCCATTAAGACGCAACTGTTTTAAAGCATTGCTGATATGCTTTTCAACAGTATGAATGGAAAGACTTAGTTTTTCTGCAATCTCAGCATTAGTAAACTGATCTATACGGCTTAATAAAAAAACCTCACGGCACTTGGGAGTTAATTGACTGATCTGGTTCATAATCCCTTTTTCAAATTCAATATATTCGATATTATCAACGTTATTGTTGGGTTCCGCAATAGTATCCAGAACTTCAATATGTTCTCTGTCAAATTTTAAGCTTCTTAAATGATTGGCAATTTTATATTTGACAGCCCTGAAAAGATACGCTTCAAGATTGAGAATGACTGTATTTGCTGAATTTTTCCAAAGGCTTATAAAGATTTCCTGAACGATATCCTCACAGATTTCTTCTTCTTTATAAATCTTAAAAGCATAGGTATACAATTTCTTCCAGTACCTGTCAAAGATAATTGCAAACGCGTCGTGGTTCTCCTGAAAAATCAATTTCTGAAGCTCCTCATCAGACATTTGCAAAAGGTAGTTTTTCATAATAGCTTTAAAACAACAAATGAAAACCAACACACAAAAAATACCTAAAAAGCTAATTTATCTTTGTGTTAAATTAATGTGCTTCCAGCTAAATTATTCGCACACACTTACTTTTATACTTGCGACTTTAAATTTTTAGGGAATCGATTAACTTACAAACCATATGCAAATCATCACTAAGTAATGTAGTTGAAGATGAGTGATATTTCTAAGAAGAACTGGATGATTTTTATTTAGTTCAAATTCAGATAGATTACCAATTAATTATAACCTGATAAAGTTTGTATCTTTATTGTAATCTAAGAAATAGAAGTGATAAGTGATTTAACAAGCATAACGCTATAATTAATATTTTCAAAATGAGAACAACTGCACTTTTAGCGGTCTTTTATATTACAGGATTTTTTTCTTATGCTCAAAACAGTATAGAGAAAGACAGCATTGCAATTGATACAGTTAAAAATATTACGTTCAGCTACAAACAGCTGATTATTCCTGGAGTACTTATAGGATATGGAGTTTGGGGCATCGAAAGCGGTCAAATCAAAAGTTTCAATTTTCAAATTAGAAATAAAATAACGGATAATATAGACCAGAAAGTCTCAATCGACGATTTCTCAAGATATGTGCCAGCAGTTTCAGTTTATGCATTAAATGCGTTTGGAGTAAAAGGAAAGAATAATATGAGAGACCGATCGGTAATTCTTGGAACTTCCTTAATCATAATGACAACCACAGTTTTTACACTGAAAAATGTAACAAATATAGAAAGACCTGACGGAACATCAAATGATTCCTTCCCTTCAGGACATACCGCCGTAGCATTTGCAGGGGCGGAATTTCTTTATCAGGAATATAAAGACGTATCGATCTGGTATGGAATTGCGGGATATACAGTTGCCGTTGGAACTGGATTATTCAGACTCTATAACAATAGGCACTGGCTTACTGATGTAGCTGCTGGTGCCGGGATTGGAATATTAAGCACAAAAATTGCTTACTGGATGAATCCCTACATAACAAGAAAATTATTTGGCAGCAAAGAAATAAAATCCACATCCTATATAATGCCCTCCTATAACGGCAGGCAATTTACTATCTGTTACTTTAAAACATTTTAATAGCACTTATTGCCGAGATATAAATTAAACGTACTTAATTTTAATACCATACAAGGACAGCCCCAATATAGATAGCCAATCTCTTCAAATCCTCCATAAAATTTATAGAAACTTTTACAGTCGAGGTCACTAAAAAATCCCTAAAGAATTAATATTCAATTTTTAGAGATTTTTTATTTTTATTATTAGTCCATATTTATTCCAGTAACTCTAAATAACGAGTACTATAGAAATCTAAAAAAACTCAAAAGAGGTTTGCATTTTAACGTAATCCATAAGCTTTCCTATTTCGCTTATTTCAAATTGAATTTAGTTGATATGATTGGTACCGTTATTTCATATTAAAAACAATACGAGATATTTAATCATCGATTGTGTTATAAAATTGATTTTGGTTATTGGTTAGTTAGTAAGTTTTCTTTTTAATTTTTGATTAGCGATTCGTAAAATTCAACTTCAATTATCGGTAGTCGGTTTGAAGTATCGTTTCCTTCATTCAGGCCTGCTTTATCAACTTTCCCTGTAATTTCAACCAAATTAATAGCCTCATTATCCTGTGAGTTCCCCATAAGCTCCAGTTTTACCTTTTTCCCCTGAGAGGCCGGAAAACTAACAGTAGTATATCCGAGACTAAGAGAAGTCAAGCCTTCAAATACCTTTTTGCCATCAACTGAAATTCTGAGTGGATATTTCTTGCTCTTCCATCCGGCAAGTTTAAGTACGACCTGATTAATATTGGCAGAACGCACAAGCTCATATTCAATGCTTGCATTTTCATTTTTGCTCGACCATTGTGTAAGTTCATTATCATCGTAACTGTTTTTTGCATCCTCCTGATTAGAATTTGCCACAACATTAATCACTGGTATGGCAGCACGGATTCTCGTAAAAGAAGGAGTTGCAGGTGTTGGTCCTTTCTCCATAAAAGATGGCAGATTAGCGTCCGGCATCTGAACTGACAGTACGTCAATATCAGATTTGACTGAATTGATGGTTAAAATATCGCCTTTAAGCGCTTTAGAAGTGGCTTTTATTTTTATCTGACCGGCTACTTCTTTAGATTTAACCAATATTCGATTAACCCCGCACTCCACAGGAATCGATGTAGATCCAATATAATTATCAGGTCCCTGAGCTATGCCTCCGATAAAAATGCCCTGACCTTCAACTTGAAAATCGACCATATTCAAGGCTGTTGGACAACGGTTTCCTTTACTATCAACAACTTCAAACTGAATTATAGCCAAGTCGCTGCCATCAGCTTTCATTCCCCCTGGCCTTTCAATTTTACTTAATTTAATGGCAGCAGGTTTTCCGGCAGTTTGTATGGAATACGTACAAATTTCTTTTCCTTTATTATCATAACCAACGGCTTTGATTGTTCCTGGTTTAAACTGAACATTCTTAAATGTGAACAAAAATTCCTTATCTCTGGTTCCTTTACCCAGACTTACATTATTTACAAAAAGTTCCACCTGATCAGCTGTTGAAATTACCGTAATGTCTTTTTTAACACCAGCCTCATAATTCCAATGCCCTAAAATATAAGCAGCAGGAGTATCTGTATCGACCCAACCGTTCCAAATAACCTGATGAACAAAATAATTATCCTTGGTAATGCGCATTGCATCTACTTCTCCACTTCTTCTATAATTTTCCTGACCTCTAAAATGAGTGTTTGAATCACTGAAGATAATATTAACACCTCCTGAACTTACTCGGTCTCCTGTACCTGGTCTCATTTCCCAGTAGTCGTACCAGCGAACCGCATTTTCAATTGCATGTTTGTCCTGATTGTGGTTGTAAGCGCTTGCATCAGCTACTTTATTTCCGTTTACATTTGTATGGGTAGTTCCTCCAGTTCCTTCTTTATGATAAGGCGGTGTAAATTCATCCCAATATTTTCGCAGTCCTTCATCTCTGCTGTATTCAGTTGCCCAAAAAGGATGCTTTGCACTCTTATTGATATAAAGCATTTCACCTCCGTACTCGGCTACTTTACTGTCAAGCATTTCACGGCTTCCAATAGCGCGCCCGCCATAAGGATCATACATATTTCGTATAATGAGCATGTCTTTCATATGAGCTTCAGAAATATTTTCATTACCTGACTCATAAAACAAAATACTTGGATTGTTACGGTTGTAGATAATCGCATCACGCATTAATTCCTGACGCTGCTCCCATCTGCGTCCCTGAACATCTGATTCAGAGTCTCCGGCCGGCATCGCCTGAATCAAACCAACTCTATCGCAAGATTCTACATCCTGTTTCCAGGGTGTAACGTGCATCCACCTCACCAGATTTCCATTACTTTTAACCATAAGGCTGTTGCTGTAATCACTCATCCAGGCAGGAACTGACATTCCTACTGAAGGCCATTCGTTGCTGGTTCTTTGCGCATAACCTTTCATCATTATAACACGGTCATTTAAATAAACCATTCCATTTGAAAATTTGGTTTTTCGAAATCCGGTGCGAACCAGAACTTTGTCAACAGGCTTATTGTCAATCAAAACTTCTGAATATACGTTGTACAAATAACCATAGCCCCAGCTCCAAAAATTAAGGTTTTCCAAACTTTTGAATGCTTTTAAATCTCTCATTCCGTTAGGAGCAAGCGTACAGGCATCACCTGAAAAAGTAGCGATTGTTTTTCCCGCCATATCTTCAACAGTTATTCTTAATTGCGCATCGACTGGCGTTGAAAGTTCATTCTTAACCTGTGATGCAACATTTATAACTGCTTTTTTACCTGTAACATCAATATCTGTGGCATAAACATACGTTCCCGTAGTTCCTAAAGTTGAATACAAAGGAAGTGTCTGATATACCTTTGATTTTATATGAAGAAATACGTTTTTAGGAATTCCCCCATAATTAGCATTAAAATTATTATTGTTCCACTGAAATTGAGTGCCGCTAAGTTTTTCCGCATACTTCCAGTCATTATTTGTTTTCACCGCAATTACATTTTCCTGAGGATAGGGTTTTATAAAAGGAGTGAGATCAAAACCAAATGCCATTACTCCATTCTCATGTCTTCCGATAAATTGTCCATTGATATAAACTTCCCCCATTTGGCGCACGCCTTCAAATTCAATGAAAACTTTTTTATCGCTGGCATCAGCAGGCAATTTGAATGTCTTTCTATACCAGGCAATATTTGTACTAAGATCTGTGATTACTAATTTAAAAGCCTCATCCTCATTCCATGCATACGGAAGGTTTATATTCTTCCATTTACTATCATTATAAGCAGCAGTTTTAGCATCTTCATTTTCTCCAACATTTAATTTCCAGCCATAATTAAAATTATATCTGGAATTATCTTTGTTCTCTTGGGCAAATAATCCATTATTATAAAAAAAAGTTATAATTAGTACGTATAAAAAACCTTTGACATTCATTATTTAATTTTTATTTGATTTATATTTTTTGGTATGCTAATTAAATTAGGCATTTTTAAAACCCGATAGCATCAAAAATACTAACATCAAAACTTGTCCCCATCCTGTACAATCCTGATAAAATTCTTATTTATTTAAGGATTGTTTTTAAAATTAAATAATAATTAAGGAACATTTTTATTTAAATCATAAATCTATTTTACTTTATTTTGATTTGAATTTGGCTTAAGTTCGTCCGGACTGTCTTTGGTATATGTATTGAATGTCTCTTTTGATGGGGTTGCAAATACATCCTCTATCAATTCAAAACTCAAAGTATTTTTCGGATTAAATTGGTCTGAATTCATGTATTTTTCCAACGAATAATACAAAGCCCTCGATGCAGGTTTATCAGCAACTGAATCACTAAGATCAGCACTGCTGACTACAATTTTTCCGTTACCAACCTTGGCTTCATAAACCAAAGCCAGTCTTCTGTTCATAAACCAGGTATCAATTGGCTGGATAAGTGGACGGAAATCAGCCGGGAAATCTTCCAGATTCATTACCTGTGCGCGGTTTTGAATATCCCACCACTGCAGGTCACTGTAAAAACTGGTTGGAAAATCTTTAAAAGCAGGACTTGCATTCTGGATCAGCATTCCTGTAACGTGCGGAGGCTTCATTTTAAACCAGGAAGTATTCCAGAAAACAGGAAGAAAATGCATCGCTACCTCTTTTCCTTTTACCACTTTTCCTGATGCGTTCAGGAAAACTTTACCGCCTTTACTAAGTACTTCTTTCGCTTTATCATCCAGCACTGTGGTATAATAAACAGTCGATGTGCTGACTGATTTTTTCTCTGGATATACCCAGAAATTCCAGTCATTTGCAAATACAGTTCCATTTACTTTTACTTCAAGATTTAGTTTTGAGGCAGCCTTAATTCCGTTCAAGGCAAAAGTTAGATTTCCAACAAATAATCCGTTTCCGTTTTCATACGTTTTAGGATTATAACTTCCCGAAGAAAGGATATTTCCGTTTTGTTCTTTAATGGTCCAACTGATTATCGCGTCTTTTAATGAAGTTTTACCAGAGTGAAAAAGCGCTATTTCGGCTTTGAAGGTTTCTGTATTGCTGTAAACAAATTTTGAAATCTTTGCTAAGGGAACTGTTGTATTACAGAATCTTGAATATTCATTGGCGGTGACATACCCTTTCTCCTGAAAAAAAGCATCCAGAACGCCAACCAAAGCAGTGCCCTGACCTGGGAAATCCTGTAGTCCCAAGGCCTGAAATCCTGCATAACCAGGTGTTCTCAACATTTTTTCTATTTCATTCTTATAGCATAAAACCTGTAATTTTCCTGAAGCATTCAAAAAATCTTTGGATTGATTTCCCATATGATGATCTTCCAGATCCTGTTGAAACATCTCAAAGTTTTTCGCTCTGTAAACGCCTTTGTATTTTGGAATTTCCTCAAAATTTGGAAACACGCAATACTGACCAATTTCATGCGCAACAAAAGGAACTTTAAATGGCGTAATTCCAGCACTAAAATCCGATTCTGTTTCAGGCATTTTATCCCACTTCAATCCCCTTACACCACCGCGTGACTGATATTCGGCATTTGGAACGACCGGCCAGCTTCCCCCTACTGACATTCCGGTATACACTCTTCGGCTGTCTTTTGCTTTCCAAAAATCAATAAACGCATTCAGATATTCAACCTGTTTTCCTGCAGGCTCATTTCCGGCTGACAACATTGTAAAAGAAGCATAATTTCCGTATTGCTTCGCCATTCTAAGTGTTTCATCGTATAAAAATTGATCTACTGGCTGACCCAAACCTATTTTAGGACCGTGATTTGGCCAGCTTGGTCCTTCAGGCTGTAAATAAAGTCCCACTTTATCAGCAGCAATAAAAGCAGCTTCCGGAGGACACCACGAATGAAAACGAACGTGATTCAGTCCATACGATTTTATTTTTTGGAAAATTTTTTCCCAGGCTTCAACTGTGGTTGCAGGATAACCCGTTAACGGAAATTCGCAATTGTGAACTGTTCCTCTAAGAAAAACCGGAACACCATTGATCAAAAATTGATTGCCATTAATTTTAAATTCACGCATTCCAAACTGAACTTGTTTACTGGCAGTTATTTCTTTAGAAGACAACTGCACATCAAGATGATACAAAACCGGATCAAATTCGTCCCAGGTCAGCATTCCTTTTCCAAAAGGCAAATCGAGTTCAATTATTTTACTATCTGATTTAGATACACCTATTTTGCTGACTATCTCCTGAGTTTTATCTGATGCGTCAACATTAAAACTCTTAGCCGATATTGTGATGCTTCCGCTAAAATCAGTTGAAGTGCTGTTATTCACCGTAATTTTTACGTGGGCTTTTCGGTTTTTAATATCAGGATACACCTGAACATCCTCTATGTAAACGGGAGAACTGGCTTCCAATGCAATTTTACCTATAATTCCGTTCCAGTTACCTTGCGTATGATCCGTAATACTATGCGAATCGGGGCCTACATTTATTTCTTTTATCCTGTTGTCTATCCGAATAGAAATACGCTGCTTTCCCGTAGTAAGATATGGACTCAAATCATAGATATGTGGCGCTACCAGCGAATTTTGTAATCCTATTTCTTTATCATTTACCCAAACTCTGGTTTCGATATGCGTCCTTTCTAAATGAAGAAGGATATGTTTGCCTTTCCAGTTTTTCGGAATGTTTACTTCCTTCTGATACCATGCTGCCCCAACATAATGTTTTGCCGGTGTCAGCCAAAACGGAATATGAATATTTCCGGGCTGACGGTATTTCTCTAATCGGGGAATAAAATAGAAAGAACTATCATAAATAGATCCTGTCCATTTTGTTTTTAAAGTGATTTCATCGCCTTTTAAAAATTCTGCCATAGAACCAGGCAGTTTAATAACATCAGAAAGGTTTCTGGAGTACCATTTATCAGTAACACCTTTATCGTTCCTGTCAATTTCAAAATGCCAGGTTCCGGCAAGGTTAATCTCATCGTCCTTAAAACTGCTTAAAGTGAAGAAAGTGACACAAAGAAGACAAAAATAAATACTCTTTTTTAACATGTTATATTTTTTTTATGGTACTCAAAAATGCATTAAATCATTTAAAATACGAATGCTTACTATTTTTAAATCGAACTATTTCAACTCGATATTAACCTTGTATTCAACCGAAATTTTAGGCTGTTGAACCTCCAGAAAACTTTTTTTATCACTAAAATCAGGCAACACCTTTTTATCTAAATAGCTTAAATAAGGAGCTTCTTTTTGCATCGGGACAAAATAGAAATACATATCATTTGTTTTCAGCGCTTCCTGATATCTTTTCAGTCCTATTGTCCATGGTTTACTGGTATAAAGATCGTCAGTTTGTAACTCGCCGTTCATCATACAAATACCGCGATCGCCACGATAATCAAAGGTGATAAAAACATCATTAACTTTTGATAAATCCAAACTGCCTGCCTTAAGTACAAAATGACTGTTATCTGCTTGTATTAGCTTAATACCTGTTTCTACTTTCGAAACATTAATTTGCCAGTTATTTATATTTTTAAAAGCTGATTTGCCTTTTATAACCTTGCCATCAACTGAGGTTACCTTGCCAACAGTCGGATATGCTGAAAAATCAATAATTTCATTGTTATTACTCACCATCAAAATTTTCCCGTCATTATCCAATACCAATGCATTACTCACAACCATTTTTTGATTGCCAGCTTCGCTAACCAAATAAGCCTTTTCAGCTTCACTTTTTGGTAAAACTAAAAAGAAAACACCATTAATTTCAAAATCATTGATTTTTCCGGCAGAACAAATTACAACAGTATTACCATTTCTAATCACGGTTTTTACTCCATTCACTTTCTGCTGGCCTTTAAGCACAATTTCAGGAGCAATACCGTCAACGGAAACCATAACATTATAATTTTTATTTTTATTGGTAAACCTGCAAAGAGGCTGTACCGTAGCCATGCGAATTGCTACTCCATCATAATTGACATTAAAAGGAAAAATCGCAGAGCTGCCCGCCTTCAATGTAAAAGTTCCTGTTTCTGGAAATGTAATCATTCCCGATTTAGTAGCCACATTAATTTTCAAACCTACTAAATCTTTCATCTCTAAATGGTCCTGGAAATTATGCATGAATAAATAACCTTTGTCGCCATCTCCCCTTACCGCATAACGTAAAGTACTGGTATCAGTAGGTTTGATACTGTCATTAGTGGAAGGTAATGTCGGATAAAGAGGCGCTAAATCCCCACCATAACTTTTCAAAAAGTAATTCATCAGCTTTAAGGAATAATAACCACTGCTTACATTTCCAAACTCCCCAATAGGCGCCTGATAATCGTATGATTTATTGTGAAGCCCCGCACCTTCTGTAAAAAAATAATTACCAATCGAAGGTGTAGTGCCGCCATGATACATATAGAATCCAAGTCCGTTAGTACCACTTCCCACTGTTCGAACCATCATAGGAAGAAAACTTTCGCCCAGTACACGCGGACGTCTTGAATAGGTAACAGCCATACCGGTTCCTAATTCGGCTGCCAGCGAAGGATATAAATTTACATCATAACTTACCGGAGAATAATCTGGTTTTTGATGGATGTTTTTAAACAAATAAAATGCTGACGGACTGTTTCCTGCTGTCCAAAACGGATAGGCATATCCTGCCATTACCGGAATTGAACCTTTTTCTACAATCGTTGCATATCCCCAACCCGTAGCGGTGTAAATTGGTGTTGTTAAACCCGCATCAATAGCCAGTTTTTTAAGGGTCTTCATATGGTCATGTCCCAAATCGGAAAATTCATTTCCTAAATTGTTGATGCCAACACCATCCTGAATAATTTTGCGATCACGCCCTGCAACAGTTCGTTCTTTCGGCGCATCCTGATAGGTAAATCCCCAGGGTGCAGTTGAATGCTGATATTCATTTTCTAATTGTACGCCTATAATGGGACCGTTATCTTTAAACATAAGCCCTTTCAGCTGCTTGCCAATCTCCTGATACAATCGATTGACATAGTATAAATAAACCTGATCGTTGCTGCGAACATCAATAGGACGCCCGTAAAGCCAATCTGGTAAACCGCCGTTTCGGATTTCACCATGAGCAAAGGGACCAACACGTATTAGCACTTCTAAACCATTTTTGGCGCACAATTCCGTAAAGAGACGCACATCAAGATCTCCGCTCCAGTTAAAAGTTCCTTCTTTGAATTCGTGCATATTCCAAAATACATAAGTTGCTACCACAGTAATCCCTCCTGCTTTCATTTTTTTAAGCTGTTCGTCCCAGTATTGGTGTGGATAACGGCTAAAATGAAACTCTCCAATAACCGGAATAAAGGGTTTTCCATTTCGCTCCAGATAAAAGCTGTTTACCTCAATAGTTTCCCCTTTGGCATTACTTCCACCCAAATCAAGATGACCGCGTTTCACCTCATATTTGGAGCCTGTAATATCAATTGTATACTTGTTTTGAGCCGTTACATTCATTGAAACAGCACAAAACAAAAATAATATTAGTGATACTACGGTAATGAATTTATTTTTTTTCATGAATATTATCTAAGAAATTTCAACTGTATTTATTATACTTTCATTTATCATTATCAAATGTACCTGAACTCCCTGATGGTTAACGTCCATTTTTGAAGCTTCTTCAAGATGTTGTTTTGCTTTCGCAATATTGCCTAAGCCATAGTGCCCCAGTCCAAGCATATAATGACAATGAATTTTATTTCGGAAAGTCAAATCGTCCTCCCAAATTAATAAATCAGGGAGTGAAACAGCAAAATAATCTAATTTTATTACCTCGTTCAAATGTTTTTCTCCAAAAGAAATCAAAGCCTTAAAACGCTGCCGGGCTTCCTCTTCCCTGTTTAATTTTAATAAAGCCAACCCCTGATAAAATATCTTATCTGGTTTTTGATCATTATAGAAAATGGCTGCAGTAGGTTCTTTATTTCCGTCTTTCGCCAATTCCCAATATTTGTGAGCTTCATCTATTTGGTTCAAACCTTCATAAGCACAGCCCAACCAATAATGGAAATCATTTTCCTGGGCACCGTGCAATTTTCCTTCTCCCAGATTATGCGGATATTCCAGACATTCATTCAATAATTCAATAGCATTTTGGTATTCTTTTTTAACAAAATACTGTTTTGCCAATTCCACTCGCGCCAATTGATACTGTGCCGGAACTTTTCCCTCGCCGCCTTCCCAGGGATGAAAAATACGATTATCAAGTAATGAAATTGCTTTTTTATGATCGCCCAGCTGATTGCATAAAGTAGCATATTCCAGATAAACATCATCACGCTGTTCTACCAGATTCAACTGTTTTTCTAAAAAAACCAAACGTGGTGCATGTGGTTCGCAAAAGCGTTTGTATAGCTGATCCAATTCCATGAGAATACGGGAATCACTGTTATCCAAAGAAAAGGCTTTTTCGAGATATTGAAGCGCTTTTTCTTCTTGTTGTAATTTATTAAAATAAGCCAAAGAAAGATTTCTTAAAACGGTAGGGAATGTATTGTCGATTTCTACCGACTTTTCCCAATTTGCAATAGCATCAGCATACTGTCGTTTGTCATACCATAAATTTCCTAAATAATAAGGGGCCTTCGAATCGCTTGGATTTGCTTTTTGCGCTGCTTCCAATGCCGATATAGCTTCTAAACGATTTGGAAAACAATACTCAGGAGCATGATTCGCTGCGGTTTCAAATACTTTCTTGGCATCTTTATTTGCTAGCTGTAATGCCCAGCCCATATAATAATAACTCATTGGTGTTGTTGGACATACTTCAGCACCAATTTCAAGCAACTGAACTGCCTCATCATACATACCAGCAGCTATATAATCTAATGCCACAACCTCGTAATTATGGATTTCACCACGCATTAGCGTCTTCATTTCTTCTAAAACTACGGGGGAATTTAAAATGAGATACTGTTCGAAACGACATCCAAAATTAAATAAGTCGATTTTTAGTGAATCTTCAATTAAGGCAATAGCTTCTTGTTCATTTCCGAGTTTTCGAAGTATAGCCGTTTTCAGTGCACGAGCTTTATGATTGTGCCATCCGCTGAGTAAGGATTTATCAATTTCATATAATGCCTCGGTAAGATTGTTATTGACACATGAAATCCGGGCACATCCAAAATATCCTGAACCCTGCATGGCAGCATTCCAGCACGATTTGTAAAACGCAGTATAAGCTTCCTTGTTTTTCCCCTGATACTGAAGTGCAAGTCCCAGATTATATCTTGGCTCGCCGTCATACGGATTAGGATTACGCTGCAATTGGGTGTCAATAGCCGTTTGAAAATATTTTTCTGATTCAGCAAATTTTCCACACCTCAGCAGCCAAAGTCCCATCGCGTTATTATTTCGAACGTCTGAAGGATCTCTTTTCAGGGCTTCCTTGTAATAATCAGTAGCAACATAAGTAGCATGTCGGTATTGTTCTAAATGCAGACCAGTGAGATACAATTGCTCACAAGTCGAAGTTTCTTCTGGTGAAAAAGCAGGCTTTGCAGCTTCCGGAGTTGGTTTTATTTCTTGTTTTTCTGATTTAATACTTAAAAGCTCTCTTCCGTTTTCAGAATAAACTACTAATTTTAAATCTGTTAGAGCGACATCGCCAATAAAAACCTCGTGTTCTAACACCTGCTCGGGACTTAAATCTGTTATGATTTCAAAAAAACCTTCCAGCACGATTCTTGCTTTTTTCTGTAATGAGGTAACAAAAATCTTTACAATAGCCCTATCACCTTCTTTATCCATATTTAACAATAATTCCTGCGAAGCATTTTTTACGACACCAAGTTCACGATAAGGAAGAAAATATTGAGTGAATGTTTTTTCTTCATATGGCTGCATCCAGCTAAAATCAGGTTGATTGTCGGTATAAACCCCTGCCATTAATTCAATGTAAGGCCCGTCTTCATCGGTAAGATTTCGATCCCATGCTTTTCCGAAATCGCCATTTCCCCAAGTCCATTGTTTTTTCCCTGGTGAAATATGATGATTGGATACATGAAGTACGCCGGCTTTGGTATCATTCTCATAACCACCAACAAAATTAAAGTCTGAATTGATTGCCATATAAGAAGTGGGTACCGGGATATTTTTATAGTTTGAAATATCAACTCCAGCCGAATAATCAATTTTATAATAGGTTCCTGTTGCAATTGGAAAAGTAGATACATCACGTTTACCATGGTCAAAAACAGCATGCACATCCGGTGGGAAGACCGATTGATAGTGTTCATTAACGGCTACAGCCGGATTAGCCCACCAAAGAAAAGTCTGCGGCACCGGGGTTGGATTGTACAGCTTTCCTTTAATTTCCAGATAAGCTTTTCCGGGATGCAGTGTAAATCCTGCCATACCTTTTTGATGGAACATTTTCTCATTCTCACTTACCCAAACCGTTATACTGCCATCTGCATTGTTTTCGATAGTGTGATCTACGGGCAGAAAGGTGCTTGGGCGATGGTGTTGTGGCCAGTTGAATTCTATTCCGCCTGAAATCCACGGACCGGTAAGTCCTACTAATGCAGGCTTTATAACCTGATTATAATAAATAAAATGGCGCTGTTTGATTTTGTCATAAGCCATTTGGACTCTGCCTCCTAATTCAGGCAGAATCATTATTTTTATATATTCGTTTTCTATATAAACTGCTTTATAGATTTTATCCGTTTTTGTATCCTCTATTTTTTCAACTACAGGATAAGGATAAACCGCACCACTGCTTCCCTGATATACTCTTTTTTCAAGAAATATTGGATTTTTTTCAGCTTTTCCGATCTCATAGGTTGGAATGATCACATCCTCCTGCCAGGCTTTTACACTCATACTCTTTATTATATAATTACTAAATCAGTTCTTTTGTGCCTACTTTTTTACTGTTGTACATTAAGCATTTTTTATTTTTTACTTTTTACTCAAAAATGATATATTTTGAAACACTAAAATGGAGTATGTATTAAACTGTTCCATAGTCCGGCAATTTCTGCAGTACTACGATTCTTAATTCGTAAGTTTGAATTAAAAGCGATAAATATTATTATGATTTCTTTATATTTTATTTTTTTAAATCCTGCCTTACAAGTTCATTTTCAATTTCTTCCAATGTTTTTCCTTTTGTTTCTGTCAGGTTTTTCAAAAGGTAGATAAACCCAATTATACAAATGATTGAATAAATCCAAAATGTCCCGGCGGCACCAAAAAATTTATTCAGAAGCGGAAATGTGTAAGTAAGTATAAAACAAGCAATCCAAAGCATAAAAGTAGCCAACGCCATCGCCGCTCCACGAATACGGTTAGGAAATATTTCTGAGAGAATTACCCATGTTATTGGGGCTAAAGACATGGCGTAAATAGCAATCGCTACAACAACCAGCATAAGTACCGCAACGCCTTTGAGTTCAAAATAGAAGGCACTTCCCAAAAGAAGATACGTTATAGCCAATCCTGCTGCTCCAAAAATCATTAGTTTTTTTCGGCCCCAACGGTCTACCGAAAAAATAGCGGCAAGTGTAAAGATGAGGTTTACTGTTCCTGTAATTACGATGTTAAATAAGGTATCACTTACTCCATAACCGGCAGCTGTAAAGATTTCTTCAGCATAATTAAATACAGTATTGATTCCGCACCACTGCTGAAAAACCGCTATCGCAATACCTAAAAATAACACCTTTCTATATTTAGGGTTAATCAACTCTCTGAAATCGATTTTTTCCGATGTATCATTTAAAGTTAATTTTATAGCCGCGATTTCTCTTCGGGCGTATTCTTTGCCCCCAATTTTGTTTAAGGTAGGAAATGCTTTTTCTTCCTTATTTGCTTTCATCAGCCAGCGCGGACTTTCAGGAAGTGCGAGTGCCAGTAAAAAAAAGATTACCGATGGAACGGCACAGGCAAAAAACATCCATCTCCATCCCGACTGCCCGTTCCATGAAGCGCGTATAAATTCATCTGAAGCTCCTACAGGAACTTTATCTGCAATCATAAGATTAATTACCTGGGCAGCAAGAATCCCTATAACAAGCGTCATCTGATTTAGTGAAACCAGTCTTCCTCTAAATTTCGATGGAGAGACTTCTGCAATATACATAGGGGATAAAGCTGATGCCAGTCCGATTCCTAAACCTCCAATTATTCTAAAAACTACAAATATTTCATAGTTTGAAGCAAGGCCTGTACCGAGCGAAGCTGCAGTAAATAATATAGCTGACAGCAGCAAAGGTCGTTTTCGGCCAAATTTATCACTGATCATACCGGAAATAACTGCACCGGCAATACATCCAACTAATGCAGAGCTCATCGCCCACGCCTGAAGATTGGCATCTGCAGTAATGGCAAAAAAGCGCTCATAAAAAGGCTTTGCACCTCCTATAACTACCCAATCATATCCAAAAAGAAGCCCGCCGAGGGCTGAAACCATAGAAATTGAAAATAAATAAAAATTATTAAATTCTTTGTTTTGGTCAGACATCTTAAATGAATTTGGTTTGGTTAGATAGTGAAAGCAAAAATACGTTTACCAATCAATTAATAAATGGATTATATATTGAAAAAAATGGATTATCTTACGAGCTTATTAGGCATTATATCGTAATAGTAATTTATCAATGAATAATATAACGAAACCTAAAATTAAAGATGGCTTTTTAGGACAGACTATGACCGTGTTATCGCCTGAAAAAAAAAGAGAAATTGCTGAGCATGCCTTTTTGCACAACCTGTTTCCTGATGCAGCCGGGTATTTTCCTAATGCAAAACACCACAACCGATCACGTAAAAATGGTATTAATGAATATATTCTGCTATACTGTATTGAAGGTGAAGGATGGATAAAAATAAACGGCACTACTGTTACTCTTACGCCCAACACTGCATTTATTATCCCTAATAATACACCTCATAAATACGGAAGTGCAGTAAAAGATGCATGGAGTATCTACTGGGTACATTTTGCAGGCGAATATGCAACTACATTTTACAATAGGTTTTCATCCCCGGGAAATAATGCCGTAAAAATTGCTTACGATGAACAGCGAATCATACTATTGACCGAATTAATACAACTGCTTGATAGTGATTTGACTGATGAAAAATTAGAACTCGCACATTTTAAGCTCATAACACTCCTGAGTTCTTTGTGTTATTCAAACACATCAGATCAGAATATAACAGAAGACAGAATAGATCATTCTATACTTTTTATGAAAGATAACATACATAACATTTTCAGCATTGATCAGCTGGCATCGCAGGCAAAGTACTCCGTTTCCCGGTATTCAGAACTGTTCAGGAAGAAAACAGGCTATGCCCCCATACAGTTTTTCATAAGATTGAAAATACAGAAGTCTTGTGAATACCTCTATTTTACGAGTCAAAACATTAAAGAAATAAGTAAAGAAGTTGGTTTTGATGATCCGTATTATTTTTCAAGAATGTTTAAAAAGCAAATTGGTATATCTCCTATGCAATATAAAAAAGAGCATTCTTAAGATTTAATTTCACAAACAGCTCAAAAGGCCGGGTACATTATTCCAGTAATTTTTCCAGAATTTTTAGCTGATACTAGACTCACCCACCTATATCAACACCACAAAATAACAAAAAAGCACTGAAAACCAATCATTTTCAGTGCTTTTTCGATTCTTTATAATGTACTTATATTATTTCAATTGAGTACTATCTACTCTTGTTGGCGTGTCTTTTCCACTAATAATCGAAGAAGAACTTAATGCAATTGATTTTATTATTTGGGTCATGTTATCAATGTCTAACGTTTCAAATTCATCATCGGCTGTGTGATACGTTAGCTCATTATCCATTTTTGAAGTCGAAATGGTATGAGCAGGAACTCCAAGCCTGGCTAATGTAGCGTTGTCTGAGCGGTAAAATAATTGTTGGTCCGGATAAGGATCCGCATAAAATTTAAAACTTGTTCCTGTTAGATTCGTTTGTAAAATCTGCCCCATATTCGACTTTTCGAATCCTGTAATATAAGCAGAGTTTTTACCCCATTTAGATTCTGTTCCTATCATTTCAATATTAAACATCGCAATCACTTTTTCTGGCGCAAGCTGTTTAGAAAAATATTTGGCTCCATAACCTCCTATTTCTTCAGCTACAAACGTGGTAAAAATAATAGTACGCTCGTTGTTATTTTGTTTTTTAAAGTATTTCGCCAGCAAAATTACTGCTGTTGTTCCGGCGGCATCATCATTAGCACCATTATAAATTGAATCTGTTGCAGGATGCGGAACGCCTTCTTCGGGAGAACCTACTCCTAAATGATCATAATGACCTGAAAAAATTACATACTCATTTGGTTTCGTTTTTCCGGGTAATACTCCAACAACATTATTCAATGTTTTTTTGGTGATTGTATTCGTTAATTCAACAGAAAAAGTAGTCGCTTCTGTGGTACCAAAAACAAACAAGATCGTATTGTTTCCTGGGTTAGCATTTATTCGGTCAATATGTTGAATATTAGGTAAAACTTTATCAAATGAAGGGTCAACGAGTACCAAAAGATTTTTTGGACTTTTATAATATTCATTAAATTTCTGGCCAATGTTATCTCCTTTATTGATTTTTACAATAGAAATATCGCTTTTTTCAGTTAAAGAAACCTGAGGAAGGTAGGAGAATGTTACTACTTGATTGTTATTTATTTCTTTGCCATCAATAGTAATTTTTGAAGAAAGGGGTTTAGAGGCAGTCAACGAAAATTCTTGTTTATAATTCGTTGCTACATTGAAAGTTTGCAAACCAATTTTTTTAAACTCTGATTCTATAAAGGCGGATGCTTTGTCAATACCGGGAGTAAAAGTTCTCCTGCCCTGCATATCATCAGCCGAAAGTATTTTCTCTATACGACTTACTTCCTTGTTCGTAATAATTTTATCAATCGATTGTCCCTGTACAGTATAACATTGACTTAGAACAAACATACTAACAATAATTTTTTTCATATTTTACTTTTATATAATATTTTGGTTAAACCAAAAGTACGTTAATTAAAATAATCAAGGAAAATAATAACTAACAATAAAAAGTCGGGAGACTTTTATCAGGTGTAGAATTTCTAAGAAGCAAAAAAAGCAAAGTCAGAGACATTTTCGTAGCGCTTCGGAATGAAGCCTTCGGGGAGGAGGCATTGTGTTGTTAAGAGCATTTCTTACTCTTCTAGAATTTTTTTAATTTTCCCTCTAAAAGATGGGTTACCACTAGGAGGAATAATTCCGTAACCTAGCATAGTTCCATTCCCGTATCTAATTTTGCATTTGTAAAGTTCAAAAATTTCTGTGGCAAATAAATTTTGACGTTTTGAAAGTTTCGCATCTAAATAATCTTTTATCGAACCAATTATTAAGTCACTGAATTGTAAAAGTGGACTGTGGTTACATTTTGCAAACAGAAGTGAATGAAAGAAATTACAATCTGATAATTTTCCACATTTTATTGTAGTTCCAGCAGAAGATTTTCCTTGATGAAATAATCGATAATATGCTTGGACTAAAGGTTGAGGATTGCCGTCTGGCGGCCAATCTAAAATAACATAAGTTTCGTAATCTTTGTTCATAGCATCAATTCCAATACGCATCAAAAGATTTTCAAAAGAATATTTCAGAAATTCTGGTTTGGATTTTTTTGCCAATTTCATATCATCTGAAAAACTTTCAATTATTCCACAAACTATTGTATAATCTAACTCGAGAGAATTTTTAATTATTTCTTTACGCCAACAATTTGATTCCGCAAGCATAGCTTTATATTCATCTAGTCTTTTGAATTCCATAAACTTATCTTTTATTACCGTGTCCTTAAAATTCCATTTCAT
Organism: Flavobacterium aquidurense; assembly: GCF_031458035.1. GTDB lineage: Bacteria > Bacteroidota > Bacteroidia > Flavobacteriales > Flavobacteriaceae > Flavobacterium > Flavobacterium aquidurense_C. The sequence goes on along the minus strand of NZ_JAVDXR010000006.1, from coordinate 28,881 downwards.
CGGTAAATTTGGATGTGTATATTTTGATTTAGCATTGCTTATGATTTCAAGCAGTCTTGTTTCGTCAATTTTGCTAATTAGAATACCACCGAAAAGATGAATTCGATTCGTTTTATCGGATTTGTCCGATTTGCAGTATGTGTCATCAGCATAAAATGTCTTCATGTCTATAAATCCTTTAAGAATTGCTACGAATGTCAAATGCCTTTACGGAATTTAGGAAACGGTTTGCTAAATGTATGAATATAAGCTAATATCTACAAATAAGAAACCAACACTCAATTAATCTAATCGACTGAATTCTTTGTAGTTACTATTAATATCAGTGGTTACCATTATTTATTAAGAGTAATTAAATCTATAATTTCTTTAGTTTTTAAATCTATTACTAATCCATATTCTGTTGATTTGTCTGCTAAATATTCTTCTTGTTCTTCTTTGCTTAGACTATAATAGTTTTGGACTTTTTTTTGTAGATGCTTGTTGAAACCTATAAAAGTTAATTTATTTATAGTTGCTGGAAATGTGTTGTCAAATTTCACAACAATTTTCTTTGTTTCATTTGGTTTGAATTCTACAATTAACTTTCTTGAGATGGGATCATCATTATATTTTGAAAATGTACTTAGTGGATTTCCTTTACTATTAGTAATGGTAGTTGAGTTACTAATATGTATTTTAGCATTTCTACTATAAATATATCCGTCCAAACCTTCAAATTCTTCCGAGCCAATTTCATAATATTCAGGAAATGGAATTCTCATTGTTTTTGAATATGGATTTTTTATATCAAATTCGATTGTTATTGATAATCCGTCAATCTTCTCTGGAACTGCATACTTTTCTTTTTCAACTTCAAATTCATTTTTATGTTTTTCTAAAATGACATTTGTTATTTTAATTTCATAAGAATAATCACTTTCTTCAAGATAATGCTTGAAATTGTAAAAATCTATTACTTTTTCTTCATTAACATTTTTTATGTTTTGATTTTCTTCTTCAATAGTTTTGATATTTTGATTTCCTTTTCCACAAGATATAAAAACCGAAATGATAAGATAAAATAGTATTATTGATTTCTTCATAAGTATTTTTTTTTAGAGGATATACGCTACATAATGCCGTATAATATTTAACAATACTACACACAAAAAACAGACAGGAATTACGGTTTTCCGTAAAGTCAGATTTTTTTTTGTTTATCTGATAAAAATTATGAGTTCGAAGTCAGGGAGACATTCCGACAGCTTTCCAAAAGAACTCTTCGCTAAACAGAAATAATAGAAAATTTAATTTCCCTTTATAAATTCTACCTTCTTACATTCTTTTAACAAACATATTTATCGTAATTTTTTTTAAAATCTTTTATGCGTTTTGGGATTATTTATTTTTACTATGTTTGTTTGATCTAAACCAAACCTATGACAATAGCAGATTTAATTAAAGATTTTATAGATACTAGTAAAGAAAGACTTAAAACTCCAATAAGTGGCGCATTTTTATGGTCTTTCATCGTTTATAATTGGAGACCTATATTTTTAATGCTATTTTCTGATGCACCAATTGAAGATAAAATTACAGTTATAAATTACGAGTACTGCAATTTTTGGGCACTATTTTTTCCGTTTTTTATTGCCTTATTTTACTCATTATTAGTTCCAAAATTAATGTTGAATATTGACAAAGCACTTGTAGAGACGAAACAAGAAAGAGTGGATAATAATTACAATGCAAAAGAACATGAGATGACCCGTAAAATTGATCTAGCTCGTCAAGATTTTTTATTAAAAAATGTGCAATCTGGAAGTAAAGAAATAGACGACTTGCTAAGCCAAATAGAATCCTTAAAAGAAACCAATTCCCAAATAACTATAGCTAATCAAAATACAATCGACCAATTAAATATAGCATTAAAGAAAGCAAATGACTCTCTAGTAGGTTTTGTTGGACAGGATGAAAATAAGATAAAAGGTAAAGGAATTGGAAAAAAAGTGGATAGTACATTTCAATTTAATGCATTTTTTGCTTTTAATAATTTAACCTATATCGAAAAGGAAGGATTTAAAGTTGTGAGAAATGGAGATAAAGTAGGCATTACAAAATTGCCTAATTCAGCATTAACTAAATACTTGTCCGAAGACCTTATAAAAGTAAACGGAACAGGGTCTTACTTTGTCACTGATCTTGGTGAAGCTGTTTATGAATTAATTATTAGTCAAGATGATGAAAACACTTAAAATGATTATCCTTCATTTTCTATTGATGCTCTATGAATACAAAAACCACTTGTTGTTTTGGATGATCTACGTACAGATGCCAAACATGTCCAACCCCTAAATTAATAGGGTTCTACATCTGCATGTATAAACTTTGCTACATCCTAGTAGACATTTAGGTATCTCATTTCAACAACATTCTCTCAGTAATTATTTTATTAGAAGAAACATCAATCCCACTAACTTCAGCATACTTTACATTTGGGAACCAAAAGGAACCTCCTTCAATGCGTACAAATATTTTTTCAACCCCGATCGCGCGGATTTGTAATCCGTGCCCGCAAAGTATATCTTAACAGAAAAAAGAAAGTCCAGTTTTTAATAATAATAATAATAATAGGTACTGGGCTTAGAATAATCATAAAAAAACCATTCATTTTTGAACGGCTTTTATTTATTTTTCCCTTCCAAACAATTTATCTACTTGCCTTTTGTTTAATTTGTCAGTTAATTGCGTTACTATCCCCTTTGGATTTCCGATTGTAGGAGTAACATTAACATAATTAACGAAACTAACTCCTTTATATCCAGATTTATGAAACATTACTGTTATTTTTTTTCCTTCAAAATTAGTAAACTCAAAACTTGTACCTTTGGGAAATTGTGAAAGAGCAAAGACTCGATCTATTTCATTATAAATTTCATCTAATTCATTTTTCTGCAAAGTATAATACCATTGTACTTTAATTTCTGTAAATGAATTATCAGGAAACGTAAAGTAAACGAGATCTTTAAACCAAGTTGAACAGTAATTCCCCACTCCTATACATATTTCTTTATCAGGCTTTACAGTTTCTTCACTTCTTATTATTTGAGCATTTAAATTGAAGCAAAGCATCAGAAAACTAAATAGTAATAATTTTTTCATTTTTTATTCTTTAAAATTACCATATCAAAGCTAAACTTTTTTTAATACGCTTGCTTAAGGTTTTCCATATTATTCCCATCTATAAAAAAAGAAAATCCAGTTTTATTAATAAAGGAACTGGCACGCAAAGAATTTCGGCGCTATCGTTTCGCATAGCCATTTTACTTTAACAACATTCTCTCAGTAATCATTTTATTCGAAGAAACATCAATCCCACTAACTTCAGCATACTTTACATTGGGCACCCAAAACGAACCTCCTTCAATGCGCACAAATATTTTTTCTACCTGTATTTTTTTCTGATTTACATTTACAAAAACATGATATTTTTGATCTGAATCTAGCTTTTTCAAGGTTAAGGCTAACTTTTTATACGATACAAATTGAAACTCAAACTCCTCATTGTTTACCGTTTTAGTTTCTATTCCGTAGGCAAATTTGCGTTGTAAATAATTAAGATCTTTTTTTTCTCCTTTCTCAGCATACCGAATCCAATATGCTTTTATAGGATTGCTTTTGTCTATTTTTCCATTTTCCTGATAGTTTATGGCATAAATAGCAGTGTTTATATTAGGGTCACGCTGAATGTAAAACAGCATATTATCGATGTTTTTAGGCGTTGGAAAATGTAATGGTGACGGGTTTTTGGATTGTGCCAATAGATCTCCGGAAATTATATTGACTAAAATCGTTATAACGAGTAGTGATTTTTTAAAATATTTAAATGGTAATTTATTCATAAAGATTTTTTTATATAACATTGGGTGTAATTATTTAAACACATAGAAACATAGAATTGGGGCGCTTAAAAAAAGGCGTTTCACTTGTTTACAAAAAACATAGTTGGCTATGTGTAAAGAAACTAGTTTATTTTTGTTTACTTCTTTTACATATTAAAATCTATGTTTCTATGTGTTGAATAGATAAAATACGGATTATATGCAAATGGTTCTTTACATATTCATAAACGAATTATTAAGCTGTTGGTTGCAATTATTTTAAACACATAGAAACATAGATTTAGAACGCTTAAAAAAGGCGTTTCACTTGTTTAAAGAAATCCCGAAGCTTCGGGACTATGTGTAAAGAAACTAGTTTCTTTTTTATATTCTTTTTACGAATCTTCAACCTATGTTTCTATGTATTTAAAATCCTTTTTTTAAACTACACGAATTAATTTGATTCAATTGCATTCTGTTTTTCATTTACCCTAAAAACCCAATTTTTAATCAGTGGATAATTAAAACCATAAGAAACAAAACTGTCGATGATTAATCTTCCGATTCTATAATCGATTTGAAAAGATTTTTGCAAAATAAGCGTGCCAAATGATTTTAAGGAAATGCTTCCCAAAACCACCAACGCAAATTTAAAAAGCTGGTTATTGAGGTGGCTGCTATAACCGGATTGGTTTTTAAATACCCAAAATCTATTGATGCTGAAATTGATAATGGCACCAACTGTTCCGGAGATTAGAATAGAAATGGTAAAATGCAGTTTAAATACTTCTGTTAGTAAAATCATCAAACCATAATCAGTAATGCCTCCTAAAAATGCCGCAACTTGCGCTTGCAGAAAAGTAAAAATGGATTTTTTCTGGAACATATCAGCCTTGGTTTTTATCTTTTAAATCGCCCAACTTTAAAAGTTTTAAGCTATCTACAGTATTAATTATGAGCAATATAATAGTGATTAAACCAGCCAAATAAGTAATTGATCCATGAAATAAAACTTCTGTAATTAAAATTAAAGCAATAATAAATCGAAGTTCTGTTGGACCAACAAATCCAGAATCTATACTGTATTCATTTGTAATTTTATAGCGTAACTGACTGATGATGATAGACCAGCCATACAAGGCGACAAAAGCAAAGGCTACTATTTGTGTGCCATTTTCAGCATAAATGTAGTAGCCAAAGCCTATAAGTACAATACCAATCCAATCGGCAATAATATCGAGTGCAAAACCATACCAACGGCGTGGAATATTTCTATAATAAGCCAGTCTTCCATCTAAAGAATCGCCTAACCAATTTATAGCCAATCCGATAATACCCAAAAGCAAATACCAATTTGCCACATAAGCACCTAAAACAAAAGCTAAAAAAACGAGTCCTGAACCCAGTGTACCAGTTAAGGTGAGTACGTTTGGCGAAATGAATTTAGGAACCTTTGGAAGTAAAAATACAATCGTTGACTGTTCTAAACTTTTTAAAATATTAGTTCGCTTACGGTCTGAAAATGTTCTTTCTGCAATTTCATTATAATCCTCAACCTGTGTTTCTTTTCCCATTAATAGCCCCATTAATAAGCCTGATTTATAGCCAATTCTAGTTTTACAATTTTTAATTTTATTTTTCTTTGTGTATTTTTAAAAAAATCGGTGGTACTTTTTAGCTTACCTGATCTAACCAGATAACTAAATGCAAGGACAATAAGCATACTACTATTATTTAACAATACCTGCAAAACGTTGATAGAAAACCGTTGGACTGTTCTCATTTTTAGGAGCATATTTTCCTGCTATAATTGGAATATAAATAACTCTCCTTCTACTGTCTTCTCCACGGATAGATGATTCTGCCACTCTGTGCCACAAACGGCCATCGTGAATGGTTAAATCTCCAGCTTCCGGAATGATGGAAACCTCCTGTGGATCAGGCTTATTATCTAAAAAGTATTTTTTGCGGAAAAGCATTTGATAAATACTTTGCCTGTGCGTACCCGGAATGATTTTAAGACCGCCGTTTTCAGGTTTTAAAGTGCTTAAGTGAATACCAACATTGAGCATCGGGTTTAATTTTCCACCATAAAAAATATCTCTCAAACCATCTGTATGCCAGCCCATTTTAGTGAACTTACTTTCTGGCCCATTGATATAATGATTGAAAACCATTCCGTCTTTTTCTTCGGTACCTAATCTTGCACCCTCGCCTGCCAATGGCAACAAACCATTAAATCTTGGATCAAGCAGAAGACCACTTAAGGTTTGATGATGTTGATTGATGAAAGCAAAACGCTGTACAATAGGAGATCCATCCAGATCTTTTCCATATTTAATCGGAACACCATTTACTTTTTGTAGGTCGTTGTCAATCCATTTTTGCTGCACTTGTTTTGAGGCATCAATAATTGATGTAACAGTTTCCGGATTTATAAATTTTTTGAAATGAATGAAACCATATTCGTTGAAAAAGTCAATTTGCTCATTAGTTAATTGCTCCGTAAGTGTAAAAGTTTTATAAGTAGATACCATAATAAATATATTTAATAAATTGAAAAAAATAGGGTTTGTAATTTTATCTAAAAGTTAGCAACAGCAACAACAACAGCAACACATTCGCATATTGTTGTACATTCGATCTTTAGAAAATTTAAACTTATTTTTTTTGTTATTAGACATACTCTATAGAATTAGTAGACATTTACACAAATATAATATATTTTCTCATTTACAAAGAATTTTTTTTTATTTTTTTTGAAAAAATTAAATTTTATAAATCCCCGCTGCAGTTTTTTCTATAAATGCCTTTGGCAGTATACGGTTGGCATAGACTGAAATGATATTTGTAAAACCCGGAATAACTTCTGATTTTTTGTTAAACATCGCTTTTACTGCGATTTTTGCCACTTCATCAGGTTGCATATTAAACTTTTCAGCCATTTTGTTTAAAGGGTTTACACCTGCTCTTGCAGCAAAACCAGTATCTACCGGACCAGGACTAAAACAGGTTACTGCAATTGAAGTTTCAGCAAGTTCGAAACGCAACGCACGGGTAAACGATAAAACAAAAGCCTTTGTAGCTGAATAAACAGCCAGCGTAGGTACAGCCTGATAGGCAGCAGTACTCGATATATTTAAAATGTAGGCTTGTTTTTCTTGTGAAAGTACAGGCACTAATAAATGTGAAAGTTCTACCACTACATTCATGTTAAGTTGCATCATGCCAAGCTGATCGGCTAAAGAAGACTGACTAAAATCGCCCCACACACCATAACCCGCATTGTTAACTAAAAAGCCAACTGGATAGTTATTCGTTTTTATCCAATCGGTTACTTTTAATGATGCACCATTTATCGAAAGATCAATCGATAAAAAAGCAACATTGATGCCGTATTTAACTTTAAGATCATCAGCTAGTACTTTTAATTCGGCTTCACTTCTTGCAACAAGCAATAGTGGATAACCTTGTTTGGCCAATTCATAAGCAATAGATTTTCCTATGCCTTTGCTGGCGCCAGTTATTAAGGCATACGGTTTAGTTTTTTCGCTCATTTTAGTAATTTAATAATCAAATATAAAGATTAATGAGCAAACCCAGGGTAAAAGCAATTATCAAAACTTTTGGTGATTCAACCTGTCTCTTACAAAACGTAAACGTCATCGATAGTATCAAATCGATTGAAAAATCAAATTGAAATGGATATTACTAATGAATAAACGCTAAGGAGAACACATAATGTTTTTACGCTCGGCGCCTTAATTTTATATTTACTGTTGTGGTAATTAACGACATAAAAAAGCTAAATCTTTCGATTTAGCTTTTTTGTTTCTTTTTAATTCGGAATTCGGTTTAATTGGCATCAAACCATAGTTTTGTAGTAAGCAAGTCTTTTCCCTGAGCGGTTATTGCGGCTTGATAACTTGCCCCATTCAACGACTGCTCTGTACCTGGATAGAAGAAACGCGAAGGAATTTGTCCGTCCAAAACAGTTGCAGGACCAGCCTTCAATACGGGATAGTCAAGTCTTCTCCATTCCACAAAAGCATCAAGACCTTGTCCGTAGAATGCAATCCATTTTTGCGTACCTATCGATTTGGCATAATTCGCTGCATCATACTTCACAGTTGCCTGATTAAGATAATTAGAAATAACGGCAGCATCGGTAATACCAAATTGATTGAACGAAGCCGTAATTGCACTTTTATACAGTTGTTCAGCATCTCCGGGAATATAACCGCGGGCAACCGCTTCTGAAAGATTGAAAAGCACCTCAGAATAAGAAACAATTACAGCTGGCGATGCTGAGGTCAGGAAATAAGTACCCGGTTTTGATGTCTTGGCAAAACCCTGACTATTAGCATCACTATTTGATAATCCATTCGCACCTCCAACGTATTTACCTACGCTTGCATCTGATGGCAGCTGAGCATAAATTGGTAAACGTGGATCTGAAAACTCGTATAATTTATCTACCATCGTCTTCGAAATACGGAAATCATCACGGGTTTCGAACCAGGCTGATGCGGGATTTTGCTGAGGTGAAGTGGTGTACACAAACTTAAAAATTTCACTATTGTTGCTAATCACTCCTGCAGGATCTGTTGTTGCATCAATAGCTGCCTGCTTCGCTAAAGCAGGTTCTTTCGCTGAAATTCTCAATGCGATACGCAAACGAAGCGAATTTACCAGTTTTTTCCATTTCACAATATCGCCCTTATATGCCAAATCACCAGTTACAGCGCCATTTGCCGGACTTAACAATGACTGAGCTTGTTTTAAATCTTCAAGCAATCCTGTGTATACTTCCTTTTGCGTATTATAGGCTGGCGTAACTTTTAAACCTGCTTCTTTATATGGAATATTTCCGTAAGCGTCTGTCAACAATAAAAATGTCCATGAACGCAAGGTCAATGCAATACCTTTATAATTTGAATTTGCCTGTGAATCCGGGAAATTCAGAATCGTGTTCAAATCCGTAATCAGCGTTGCATAGCCTGTATTCCACAAAGAAGTGAAAGAAGTGTTAGAGACATCGTATCTGTCCGGTTCAGTATATTGAATTTTAGCCCAATGCTGCACAAACAACAATGACGAGTTAAAATTATTATCAGCACCCCAATATAAGTCAGCTCCCTGCTTTAATGTTCCTGTTAAAAGGTAGGGTGCCAATGGGGTTTCAGTTGCATTTGGATTTTTGTTAATTTCATCCAGAGTGTCATTGCATGAGGTCAGTGCCACTGCAAATAGAATTATGTATGATAGTTTTTTCAGCATGATTCCGTGTTTTTAAAATTTTAGGTTAACATTAAGGGTGAAATTTCTGGTAGTTGGCAAGGCTAAACTCTCCAACCCTTGTGCATTTCCGGTATTGAAAGCTGATTCAGGATCGATATTTGGGACGTCTTTGTAAATAAATAACAAGTTACGACTTGCCGCAGTTACACTTGCTCCATCCAATCCAAGCTTTTTGATTAGTTTTTTATTGAAATTGTAAGTTAGTTTTACCTCTCTTAGTTTTACAAAAGTTGAGCTGTAAATATAAGCTTCGCTAATATTGTAAGACGCTTTGTAATATTCCTGTGCACTCAATACCTGAGTATTAGGAGTTCCGTCAGCATATACTCCATCAAAAATAACTCCATCATCATATACTGCAACTCCATTTGGAGGGGTTCCACCTGTTACAAGTGTTTTTGTATTGGCAGTATTGTTCCCAGGATAGTAATAACTTAGTCCGCCGTTGGCAGCGTCACGACCTGGAAGAGTCTGCTCTAATACACCTGTATAATTACCCGTTCTGTTTGTTCCTGAAAAAAGTTGCCCACCTACACTAGCATCAATAAGAAATGAAAGCTCAAGATTTTTATAAGTCAATGTGTTTGTAAGACCCGCTAAATAATCTGGGGTATAATGTCCTAATACTTTCTTTTCCGGATCCGCTTTCGGCAATCCGTTTGCACCTACCACTATATTTCCACTTGCGTCACGCTGATAAGCTGTACCATAAAGTGCGCCATAAGCTTGTCCTACTGATGCCAATACATCAACACCTCCCGAAGAACCAATTGTGTAGTTTTTAATCAGTCCCTCATAATCTAAAACCTCTACTTTGCTGATATTCTTTGCGTAGTTTACACCCACATTCCATTTGAAGTTTTGATTTTGGATAGGGGTTCCATCCAATTGAATTTCAATACCATGGTTGTTTATTTTACCCGCATTGATTAATTGTGAATTATAACCACTCGAAGCAGTAGTTTTTATCTCCAGGATCTGGTCAAAACTATTGGTATTATAATAAGCAAGATCAAAATGAAGTCTGTTTTTCCAGAAAGAAGATTCTAAACCAAGTTCGGTCGAACGGGTAGTTTCAGGTTTCAGGTTCTCGTTCAGTTTCTTCTGCGAAGAGGTTTGAATCGGATTTCCGTCAAATGCAGTCTGGAAGTTATAAACCGTAGACAATTGATACGGATCTGCATCATTTCCTACTTCTGACCAACCTCCACGCAGCTTTAAAAAGTCTAACGTATTGCTTTTTAGTTTTAAGGCATCAGATAATACCAAACTACCACTAACAGAAGGATAGAAATAAGAGCGGTTACTGCTTGGCAATGTCGATGACCAGTCATTACGGGCAGTTACATTTAAAAATGCATAATTTTTATACCCTAACTGTGCCGAAGCATATGCACTATATACTCTCAATTTTGAGAATGAATTGGATGAAGTTAACGGGTCTCTTGAATTTGTCAATGTATATAGATCAGGCACAGCCAAACGTGGTGCTTTTTGATAATTGTTTGCATCACTGTGGTTACGCACGTTGAAACCGGCAAGAGCATCCAGACTAAAATCATCGTTCAGTTTTTTGGTATATTGAAAAATACCCTCAGTGTTTCTTTCGTCTACAGTATAAGCATCTTCAGCATACGATCCGTAAGGAGTTCCGTTTGTACCATACTTAATTGTATATTTTCTTCGGTCATTATAGTAGTCGACGCCAGTGCGGAATCTAAAATTAAGTCCGTCGATAATCTTTGCATCCAAATGAATATCTCCAATTAAACGGTTACGCTGTTGGCTGGTCGTATTATAATAAGCATTCCAATACGGATTGCTGTAATAGCTGTTATTCCAGTTTGTATTCCAATCATTATCAAGCTGATTGATATCTACCTGACGTCCGAACCAAAGAAACTGAAGCATTACGCCGGCAGCACGGTTACCTCCTGGGCCACCCGGAAGTGCCGGAGCATTTGTAACAATATAGTTGGCGTTTACACCTATTTTTATATTTTTAGATATTTGGTAATTAGTACTAATAGTAAAGTTTGATTTATTTACTTCACTATTAGGTACAGTTCCTAATTGCTTTTGATTATTTGCGCCTACGCGAAAATCTGATTTATCATCGGATTTGGCCACCGAAATACTATTGTCAAAAGTAAGACCGGTGTTGAAGAAATCCTTCACATTATCAGGATGTGCCACAAAAGGTACTGCCACACCATTTGAATAAAATTGCGGAATAAGACGACCGTCTAATTTTGGTCCCCAGCTCTCATCAACACCATCATTAATTCCGCCTCCTTTACCATCTACATAGCTAAACTTTCCGTTTGATCCTTGTCCAAATGAATTTTGAAAATCAGGTAATGTAGTAACTTTCGAGATCGTTATACCTGAGTTAACGCTTATACCTAATCCCTGCTGACCTTTTCCTGATTTTGTAGTGATAAGAACAACACCATGCGCAGCACGCGATCCGTAAAGTGCAGCCGCGTTAGGGCCTTTCAGGACAGTTATAGTTTCAATATCATGCGGATTCAAATCGGCAATCGCATTTTTGAAATCGCGAGTAGCTCCACCGTAGTTTAACTGTGAGTTATCTACCGGAACTCCGTCTACCACAAATAATGGCTGGTTATTTCCTGCAATAGATGTTTCCCCACGAATAACAATACGCGAAGATCCCATATCCCCCTGCGAATTGGTGATACGCACCCCTGCCAATTTACCGGTAAGGCTATTTAAAAAATTCGTTTCTTTCGTATTCTCTAAATCCTTGCCTTTAACGGACTGGGTAGTATACCCTAACGATTTCTTTTCTTTTGAAATTCCTAATGCGGTAACAACAACTTCTGACAACACATTCTGTTCTTCAGTAAGATTAATTACAATTGAATTTTCAGTAGCTACAATTTCCGTTTTCTTATATCCCAAATAACTTACGATTAGAGTATAAGGAAGCTTTTGCCCTGTCTGAAAATAAAATTTCCCGTCGAAATCAGTTACAACCCCGTGCGTAGTACCTTTGATATTTATTGATGCACCAATAATCGGTTGTTTTGTAATAGCATCCACTACTGTTCCGTCAAGTCTGGACTGAATCAGCGGTTTTGTTTCTTGAGCTTTTATCCCTATGGAAATCAACAAAATGCATATCCATGCATATCTATTTAATTTTTTTTTCATTACTTTGTTTTGGTTTAATAAATAAGGCAAGCCAAGAACGGATTACTCCCCTCTCGCTTTCCTTATAGAGATGTACAATTTCTTTAAGCTTCACCATTTCTGCTGGAACAGAAATGGTTTTTTTTTTATCTGCAACACATTCGTTTTTTCATTTTCTCTTTTATTTGGGATTACTATTATTTGAATTGGTTCGGGCAAAATCCAACCCGAAAATTTGAAATCGTTCGAATCGAAGATAATTCTTTAAACTCTACCTATCCGATAGAACAAAGGTATGTTAAAAATATTAAATCAAAAATTTTAATAATTTTTTTTGAAAAAAAATTGTTAAATAAATTAAGCGGAAAATTTAATCCTCTAAAAACAAGAGGATTAATAAAAATGCCTTTTTTTACCTTAAATAGGAATTTTCCCAAATTAATAAGCTAAAACAGAAATTTATATTATAAAACACTTACTCTTTTTTGAATATTTTTTATTTTTTTTTAGTACAAAAGATTAGCTCAAAAAAAGCTCAATTTCTGCTAATCTTAAAGCAAAAAAAAAGACCAAACATATTAAACGTTTGATCTTTAACCTTTTTTTATAAAATATAGATTAGTGGTTGTCAAATTCCCTGCGGTTGTAAAAAGCGTCATCATCACTATCATAGCCAGAGCCAGGTCCATTTTCAGGATAATAGGAATTCATTACCCTTCTTTCATAATTTCTGTCAAAATCATTTTGCCTGTTATATCTGCTTGTGTTTCTAAAAGTATCATATCCTATACTGTTAGCCATAACAATTTTTGTGTCTTTGTTAATATTGACAGATCCAATTGGGATTATAATGTGACTGTCCCCTTCTTTATAAATAAACTCTTTTCCACTGTCGTTAGCAATGACGTCACGAACTTCATTATGGCTATCCTCTAATAATCCTTTATCTAATTTCACATCCAGATAGACCACGCGCTGCATATCTTTATTAACCCACAAATTATCAATTTTACCTATTGTATGGTTATCAGCGTCTACGATCTTCCATCCTCTTACATCAGAATAATTTGAAGCAATTTTATAATTAGATAGTTCGTCAAGTCTGTATAAGTTTTTGTTTTTATTTTCCATAATTTTTTTTTATAAATAATATTATATACTGTTTATTCTTCCGCAAATAAGTGCTGGAAACGGTGTCCTATTGTGCACTCGTACTGTTTTCTATTTCTGTGCTGCTATCATTTTGAACTTCATGATCCATTGCAAAGATGTAGTATATAATTGCTCCGATTATCAGCACTGCCGCAATCCACGGCCATATAGGCTTCTTTTTCTCGATTTTAATTTCTGCCATAACTTATTATTTTTTTTGATTATAAAATAGTTTTAAAATAGTACTAAAGATACAAATGAGGATATGCTAAGAAGTATTTAATTTCAGCAGAATGTTATACAATTCCCAGCTTAAAAGCACATAATGGTATGAAATTCACCCCTCTTAATGGAGTGTTTGGGCTTAAACACTGGAATACATTTGAACTGCGTTACGGTCATTACACAAGTACAACTAATATGACTTCAGATATTATTAGTATTAACATTAAATACTGATAAAATTCAATATTAAAAAATTAGGAAACCTCCAAGATCAAATGACTTTGGAGGTTTTTATTTTATAATGAATAAGGTCTTTTAATATGTTTTGCAAGCTGCATTGGAAGTCGTCATACCGCTGAATACGAAAATACATGACGTAATCTGTATTTATTAAAAAGAATAAAAATCAAACCAATAATTAAAATCAAAGACAGGTTTGCTGCTCCAAGCAATAATTGACTTTTAACAGCATATAAGTTAACAAACCCATAGCTAAATACAGAGCTTACCATATAAGTAGCACCTCCGGTAAGTCCGCTTGCAATACCGGCATTTTTTGAAAAACGGCTCAGGCAATAGCCATAAATAATATTAAATATAAAGCCTCCACAGACATTAAGTCCCATTGTAAAACCAATTACAGTATAAATATTACTTTCAAATTGCGCTGTAAAAATCATTAGTAATACTAACGCAAGTTGTGCTGAAACTGCAATTGACACTTTCTTTGCCAATGGTTTGTGAATAAGCGATTTGGCAATAATACCACCCGTCATAACAGATAGGCCGGATAGCAAAGAACTGTAACCAGTTGTAACAGCTGAATACCCAAATAAACGTTCTATAATAAAAGGGCTAACCAGATTATAAATTACTACCAACCCAAAACAAATACCTAAAATTATGATTCCTAATGTAAAATCAGCCGTTTTTAGCATACCTGAGTAAGTTTCTGCAATAGATTTTAATTTAAAGGGATGAAAATGCTTTAACGATTCGCCACTGTATAAAAGTTCCAAGACCAAAAAAAGTAATGATAATCCGCCAAGGAAATAAAAATTAGATCTCCAGCCAAACAAACTTTGCAGATAGCCTCCTAAAAACGGCGCCATAATAGGTGCGCAGGCCCATATGATAGAAAATAAACTGATATAACTTTTTAATTTATCACCCGAATACAGATCGACAAAGTAAGCACGTTTTGAAACTACAATAAAGGCAATTGCAATTCCCTGAATGATACGCATCGCATAGATAACATAAATATTGGGTACCAAAGCAATAATGAAACTCGTTACTGAAAAGACAGCCAATGAGGCAATACTGATTTTAAAACGTCCGAAACTATCCAAAATACTGCCTATAAAAATCTGACTTACACCCAAACTAAACATAAAAAAGACTAACGAAAGCTGAATTGCCCCCGCCGAAACATTTAAATCTTTTGCCATGGCAGGAAGTGATGGCAAATAAATATCTGTTGCAAATCCGGATAACGGTATAAGTGCCAGAGCTAACAGAGTGCTGAAACCTTTATGGTTTTCTTGTAAATTTCTCATTTTGTAAAATTTATTATTATTAAAAAAGACCAATCGGTCTTAAATTATTTAAAAAAAATATGTTATAATACATATCTTTCAAAATCATTTTTGATACTGTTTAGAATAATATTCATTTGGTCATCATTCCCTAAAACTTTTCGGCACAAAATACCACCTTCAATAATTGCAAAAGTGTTGATACTAAAATGTTCCGAATTTATCTCTTGTGACAATTCCTTATTCTGAATGCCATCTTCAATTATGTTTGAAAGTCTTCTCTGAGAAGAAAGAATTGCTTTTTTTACCTGTTCTCTCATGAACGGATTTGTGTCGTCCGCCTCTGTCCCGAAATTCAAAATCGGACAGCCTTCTATCATAGCATTGCCATTGCCATAAACATCCAACAAATTAAAGAGTTTTTCCCTGGCAGATTTACCTTTAGAAACTGCTAAATCTAATTTTGAGGCTAATTGTGCTCTCAGATATAAAAAAGATTCTATACATATTTCCTCTTTATTCTCAAAATTACCGTAGATCCCACCTTTAGCCAACTTTGTAGCCTCCATAATATCACTTAATGAAGTACCCGCCATACCTTTCTTATTAATAAGTGGTGCCGACGCTTCAATTATAAATTGCCTGGTTCGTTCTGCTTTACTCATAATTTCCAAATGCTACGCTACAAATATAGACCGAACGGTCTTTATTTCAAAATGTTTTTAACTATAATTTAAAAAGAACTAATTATCAGACCTTTAAACCATCAAAATATGCTGATGTTTCTTCTATTAAAGAATGCATTAATATGTCTGCTTTAGTGTGTTTTAAAATGGGTGCAATTTGTCCTCCCCAAAATAAAATCATATCCCACTTTTCCTGATCAAGAGCTGCTTTACGCAAGGGTGACATAAAAGTTGTTTGCAATGGGAATGGCAAAATACTCGCTTCTTCCCCAATAATTTCCTTTGCAATTCTACTGGTTATTCCACGACCCAATCTTCCTGTATAGGCGCGCGACAAAGTAGAATATTTTGCTGCATCAGAAAACAACATTTGTTTATGAATTGGTAATGCATTCGATTCATCGACAGCTAAAAAAGCAGTTCCTATTTGGGCTGCACTTGCCCCTAGAGCTAATGCCGCTGCAACACCTTTGCCGTTAGCAATTCCGCCGGCTGCAATAACCGGAATTTTTACTTTTTCCCTGATCAATTGTAATAAAACAAAAGTTCCTGTAACCGACGATTCTGCCGATGCTAAAAAAGAAGGCCGATGTCCGCCAGCCTCAAAACCTGAAGCAATAATCATATCAACACCTGAATTTTCCAAAAAAATAGCTTCGTCTAATGTTGTTGCAGCCCCTACTGTTACAATTCCTAATTTTCGGGTTTGTTCTAAAACATCAGTCGGTAATGCACCAAACATAAAACTAAATACTTTTGGACGAACATCTAAAATCACATCCAGTTGATTTTCAAACCTGGATTGAAAAGATGCTGGTTTCTCCGGTAATGGAATTCCGACTTCATCAAAATAAGGTTTAAACAAGGCTTTAGCTTTATTAAACTGCTCATCTGTTAAGCCATTATCAGTAATATCATGATCAGAAACCCAAAGATTAAGATTATAGGGTTTGTCAGTTGCTGCTTTTATTTGTTTGTCAACCTCAAAAATTTCCTGAGGCGTCATTGTATAGGCACCGTAGCCGCCAAGTCCGCCTGCGTTTGAAACCGCTGCAGTCAAGGCTACGGAGGATAAGTTACCTCCAAACGGTCCTTGTAATATTGGATATTGAATTCCAAGTAATTCTGTTGCTTTTGTATTGTACCACATGACTTTACTTTTTTAAAGTTATTCACTTATATTAGTCAGCATTTTATTGACAATATACCATTTGCCATTAATCTTATGGAAAGATAAAAAATCCCGATAATTAAACTCGTACATTTTTACATTAATCTCTGCCATCGCAATCGAGTTTACCACTTTTATATTCAGGATTTCACCCTTAAAAGGTTTGCCTGCATCTTTCGGACTTTGTCTGTTCTTTACCCCATCTAAATAAAGCTCTGCTGTTTTAAAATACGGCTGTCCGTTTACATCTCCATAAACTAGTGTTCCGGGATAAAAAATGCTTCCTAATAACATTACATCTCCTTCATAAATGCCTTTAAAATAATAATTTTCTATTGCATCTGTAATAGCTGCTGTGTCTAAATTATGATTTTCCATTGTGTTATTATTTTGTGCTTTCATTCCCTGTACATTAAGGAATATAAAAGCGATTAATAAAATTACTTTTGATACTGTCAATTTTGATTTTTGTAATTCCATGATTTTAAAGTTTATAATTACACTACAAATTTCAAAAGGAAACACGAGAAGACTACGTGATCTACATCACTATTCAATCTCATAATAAAACTATTTAAACGATAAAAAAGATTTGGTACAGCTGTTTTTCAAACCATACCAAATCATTACTTATTTTATTTTTGACAATAATTTAGTTGCTACTTCTTCAGAAGATTGCGGATTTTGACCTGTCAATAATAAGCCATCTTCTACTACATAAGAACCCCAATCAGAACCCTGAGAATATTTACCTCCTCTTTCTTTTAATTTATCTTCTAATAAAAACGGAACCACTTTGGTTAATCCTACAGCTGCTTCTTCAGTGTTAGTAAAACCCGTTACTTTTTTTCCGGCAATCAGATATTTTCCGCTTTTGTCTTTAACATTTACCAAAGCCGCTGGTGCGTGACATACAAAAGCGATTGGTTTGCTATTATTGTAAAAATCCTGAATAAGTTGAATCGAATTTTTATCAGTAGCCAAATCCCACATTGGACCGTGACCTCCAGGATAGAAAACTGCTTTAAAATCCTTTTGTTTAACACTAGTAATTTTTACTGTACTTGCCAATGCATTTTGTGCATTTTTATCTGCATAAAAACGTTTAGTTGCCGGAGTTTGAAATGACGGATCATTACTTTTTGGATCAATTGGAGCCTGTCCGCCATTTGGAGTAGCAATTACTACTTCAATTCCTTTATCTAAAAAATAAAAATAAGGCGTTGCAAATTCTTCAATCCACGAACCGGTTAATTCTCCGGTGTCTCCTAATTTATTGTGAGAAGTCAAAACAAACAATACTTTTGTTTTTTTGTTTTCCTGCGCAGTAACCGCAAGACTACTTATTGCAAAAAGAGCAATAAATACTGATTTAATACTATTTTTCATTTTTCTTATTATTTATGCTTCAACACTTTATATCGCTACAAAGCATTGAAGCAGTTATTATTTTTTTAATTAATTTAAATTATGACCTGCAGCTTTACCACCATCAACATTGATAATTGATCCGGTAATGAAAGTGCTTTTTGCAACAACGTATACCATTTCAGCAACGTCTTCAATTTCTCCTACTCTGTTCAATAAATGAAGACCCGCACTCTGATCTGCTTTATCGCCATGCATCGGCGTTCTGATAACTCCTGGCGCAACCGTATTAAAACGAATGTTACGTTTTCCAAATTCAGCTGCTAACTGAACTGTCAAGGCATGAATTGCACCTTTGCTTGCAACCGGTGCAGAAGCTGGCCATCCGCCTAATCCATGATTTACCAATGGTGTTCCGATATTAATTACGACACCATCTTTTTGTTTCAACATTTGAGAAACAGCTGCCTGAGTAGTAAAATATGTTCCTTTAAAGTTTGTTGTCAAAAATTTATCCAGATAAGATTCATCCACTTCCAAAAATGGTTTACTGTCAAAGATTCCGGCGTTGTTTACCAATACATCAACAGAACCAAATTTTTCGATTGCGATTTTCACTAATTGTTCACCAGTATTTTTATCGCTGATATCTCCGGCGTACATTGCCAGATTATCTCCTGCGCCAAATTCGTTGTAAGCGCTTTCTAATGAAGCCGGAGTTACTGAATTGATTACTACATTATCGCCTCTGTCTAAAAAATATTTAGCGATTCCTTTTCCGATACCAGATGCTGCACCTGTTACGATTATTGTTTGTTTTTTCATGATTTTTTATTTTCTATCGGCAGTTATGCCTTTTTCTCTTAATACTGATACTTGTTCTCCTGCATAACCCCAATCGTCTAAATCTATTTCCTGAATCACAATATGAGTTAAGTGCGGATCTTTGTTTAATACTTCTGTAATCAAATTAGTTATACCACTGATTAATTCCTGTTTTTGCTCGCGGGTTACTCCTTCGCGGGTCAATTCGATTTTTACGTAAGGCATGGCTTTAGTTTTGAGATTGTTCTGAAAATATGGCTTCGGCTGTGATATTAAAATCAAGTTCAAAGTCATTGTAGATTAAAGTGTCTCCTAAATCTTTGAAGAAATTACCTGAACGGAATTTGATGTCATATTTAGTACGATCAACTAACAATTTACCTGAAAGGGAAATGTTATTTCTATTGTTTTTAACCGTTGCTTCAAAACCAACAACGTGAGTAATATCTTTTATGGTAAGATTACCTTCAAGATAATAAGTGCTGTCTGATACCTCTCTCGCAGTAAGAATATCAAAAGAGGCAGTAGGAAATTTTTCGATTGAGAAGAAATCATCAGAGGCAAGATGACCTGCGAATTGCGCATTTGTTGCCGGATCTGTTACATCGAGAATTTTAATTGAAGCTGTGTTGATGATAACATTGCCTTGTTGTATTTTTCCATCATTTAAGATGAAATTACCTTCTTTGATACCAATTGTACCACTATGAGCACCGGTAACTTTTCTACCAGTCCATTCTACGTTGCTGTTTGAGCTTACGATTTTAAAATTTGTTGTTTCCATTTTTATTGTATTTAAAAGTACAATACAAAGGAACGGCGGTTATGAAAATTGGTTACGTGATGTAGATCACATTCTGATTTTGGGGTTAAATCAGGGAATTATAATTATTTTTTCACGCAGATTTAAGTTTTTATATACGTTGTCTTTTTATTTCACGCAGATTTAAAAAGATTTAGGCAGATTAGCGCAGATTATTAATGTGCTAATGTTTAAAAAAAATCTTTTTAAATCTGCTTAAATCTGCAAAATCTGCGTGAAATTTTTATCTACATAAAATCACAATTTCTTTTACGAGCTATGCAATCGGCTTAGAGTTTCTCTTGAAACACCTAAATAAGCGGCAATTAAATGTTTTGGGACAAGATTGTATAATTGAGGATACAATGCCAATAGTTCCTCATACCTTTTTTTGACATTGTTATTCATAAAGGATAAAAGTCTTTTTTGAGAAGCTATGTAACCTCTATTCGTTCTCCAACGGAAAAAGTGTTCTAACTGATGGAATTCACTACAAAGTTTTTCGCGGTCTTCACTAGAAAGGCAAAGCACTTCTGCATCTGTAATACAATCAACACTTATTGTTGCAGGCGTCTGATTGTATAAAGCGGCATAATCCGACGTCCACCAGGTTGGCATGGCAAACTGTAATATGTACATTTTTATTTCATCATTAATAAAAAAAGCTTTCAAACAGCCTGAAATTACAAAGTACTCACAATCTACTTTATCCCCTTCACTAAGAATGGCTTGCCCTTTTTTAAAAGACATCGGTTTAAAATGAGAAAATACATAATCAAAATCTTCTTCTTTTATAGAAGCAATTTTCGCAATATGTTGTTGTAATAGTTCTTTGGCTTCCATTATAAAATCTGAATAAATCTTTTTTGCAAAGTTATAAAATCTGTTGAACTTATTGTTTGTCTATTTGAAAGCTAAAATTGTCCGTTTCGACAAAAATGTATTAATTTATTAGATGGTTCTGTTAGAAATTTGTCCTGTTTAACAACTTAAAAATTTAAAATCATGAATGCAAAAACAACAAAAATTATTTATTGGACAGGTATTATTTTAACTTCATTATGGTTTGGAGCTAGTGGCTTTTTCGAACTTACAACAAATCCAATTGTTTGGACGATTACACAACAACTTGGTTATCCCGAACATTTCATTTATTTATTGGGCGTATTTAAAGTGGGCGGTGTAATTACCTTATTAATTCCGAATAAATTATTACGATTGAAAGAATGGGTATTTGCGGGTGTTTTCTTCGACATCACTTTCGCTTTCTTTTCAAAATTAGCGGTCATAGGCTTTTCTGCAACAACTGATGCCATTATTGCTTTTATAATGGTGAGTGTAACTTATTTCATGTTTCGTAAATTATATTTAGCCAGTTATACTCAAAATATAGCAGTTTACTAATTTTTTATTAATTCATATAAAGTTGTAAAATGCCTAAGATCATTTCTTAGGCATTTTTGATGCTATTGAAAACATTCTTATATTTGCACTTTCAAAATAAAGACCTCCACAAATGTGAATAAATAATTTCTTTCAGATATAGAGATAGTAAACCGCTCAACGGTTTGCTGATTTATTAATGCTTAAGAAAGAGATTATGCTTATTCTAAAAAACATTTCATACACACATTCGAATAGAGAATTGCTGTTCAGCAACATTAGTCTGACGGTAAACAATAACACTAAAATCGCTTTAGTGGGCAATAATGGTTCTGGAAAATCGACCTTATTAAAAATTATAGCAAAAAAATTATTTCCGTCAGGCGGAATAGTAGAAACAGACGCTGAGCCGTATTATATTCCCCAGATTTTTGGGCAATACAATCATTTAACGATTGCAGAAGCTTTGCAGATTGATCAAAAAATCAATGCCTTACAGGAAATTCTTGAAGGCAATGTAACGGAAAAAAACCTGAACCTGCTTAATGACGACTGGACCCTTGAAGAACGCTGTGCCGAAGCTTTAAAATACTGGCAATTAAACAAATTTGAACTCAATCAAAAATTAGAATCCTTAAGCGGAGGTGAAAAAACAAAAGTATTCCTTGCTGGAATTATGATTCATCAGCCAAAACTTATTTTGCTTGATGAACCGAGTAATCATTTGGACATTCAGGGTCGCGAGTTATTATATCAATTTATAAAAACGACAGCAAATACAATGTTAATCGTTAGCCACGACAGGGCATTACTCAATTTACTTGATGCGACCTGCGAATTAAAGTCAAACGGAATTAAATCTTACGGTGGTAATTATGATTTTTATGTCGAGCAAAAGACTATAGAAAAAAATGCGCTCGTACAAGATATTCGTTCCAAAGAAAAGGCACTTCAGAAAGCCAAAGAAAAGCAGCGGGAAACTTTAGAAAGACAACAAAAATCTGATGCAAAAGGTAAAAAGAAACAAGAAAAAGCGGGTGTTGCCAGAATTATGATGAATACTTTGCGCAACAATGCTGAAAACAGCACTTCAAAAGCCAAAAGTGCTCATGCTGAAAAAACTGGCGGAATCTCGCAGGAATTACGGGAATTGCGTGACGGAATTCCAAGTGTTGACAAGATGAAATTTGGGCTAGATCATTCGACATTGCATAAAGGCAAAATTATTGTAACCGCCGAATCTCTTAATTACAGTTATAATGAAGAGTCAATTTGGAAGAATAATCTAAACTTTCAGATTTTAAGCGGCCAGAGAATTGCCGTAAAAGGAAATAACGGTTCCGGAAAAACAACTCTGATAAAACTTATATTAAAAGAGATAAAACCAGAATCAGGTACTTTAAAAATTACAGACTGTAATAGCGTTTACATTGATCAGGATTATTCCTTAATCAATAATAACCTGACTGTTTATGAACAGGCACAGCGAAACAATAGTGCAGGTTTAGAAGAACATGATATTAAGATGAGGCTAAACCGATTTCTTTTTACAAAATCAGATTGGGACAAACCCTGTCAATATTTAAGCGGTGGCGAAAGAATGCGGCTAATGCTTTGCGGTTTAACAATAGCCAATGAAGCACCCGATTTTATTATTTTAGACGAGCCAACCAACAATCTTGATATTCAGAATATCGAGATATTAACAGCTGCCGTTAACGAATATCAGGGAACTTTAATTGTAATTTCTCACGACGAATTTTTCTTAAAACAAATTAATATAAATAGTACAATTAGTTTAAGTTAAATCATTTGATTTGATTTGATTTGATTTGATTTGATTAAAAGTCCGAACCGACATTCTCGTGTGGTCATGTATTGCCATTAATTTTCCGTAACGTATTTTTTTTGAGCTTTTTGACAAATAAATTTGAGCTTTTCAGCAAAGTAACAAGCATTGCTTCTGATGTAATTTTGTATTGAACAATTAAATACAATTACAATGAACAAAATATGGTTTATTACAGGAAGCTCAAGAGGATTAGGACGTAATCTTACAGAAGCAGTTTTAGAAAGTGGTGATAAAGTTGTAGCAACAGCTCGCGATATCAATCAGTTAAATGATTTGAAAGACCGTTTTAAAGATCAAATTTTTCCGTTAGCATTAGATGTAAACAACTACGAACAAGTGTATACCGCGGTTAAAACGGCAACGGAACATTTTGGAAGAATTGACGTGCTGGTAAACAATGCCGGATTCGGGATTATTGGTGCTGCAGAGGCTTATACAAATGAACAAGTACGCAGCCAGTTAGAAACTAATTTATATGCCCCAATCGAAATTACCCGTGCCGTATTGCCTTATATGCGCAAACAAGGTTCAGGAAGGATTTTACAAATCAGTTCTATCGGCGGACGTGTTGGTAATCCAGGTCTAACAATGTATCAGGCGGCAAAATTTGGTTTAAGCGGATTTACTGAAGCTTTGGCTAAAGAGGTTGCTCCATTGGGAATATTTGTAACCAGTGTTGAACCAGGCGGTTTCCGTACGGATTGGGCCGGAGCTTCTATGTCGTATGCTGCTGAAATAGAAGGCTACGAAATGGTAAAACAACGTACTGATTTTTTCAAGGGAGGAAAATTCGTTGCAGTTGGAGATCCTGAAAAAGCAGCCAAAGTGATGGTAGATTTAGCTTCTCACCCCAACCCGCCCGTACACTTGGTTTTAGGAAGTGAAGCAATTGGTATCTTAAAAAATGCTGATCAAAGCCGAACAGAAGAAATGGAAAAATGGATCGATGTTAGTATATCAACAGACCATGATGATGCTGGAAGTTTTTTTGATACAGCACAAGGAAAATGGTATACCAATAATGCTAAAAAACAATAATTTAAAGGTATCTTATAGTGGGCAGTAATCCGTTTTACTGTCCATTTTTTTATAAATTTGTGATATGAACGATTCCAAAATAAATCAAAAGACATCACCAATTGCTTATTCCTGCTACTACAGCCAGAATCGGGAAGGCGAGCAATTTGCTGCAGAACATGTTTTAAGTTTTCAGATTTCGGGAGTACTTACTTTAAACAATGGTAATCGTGAATATGTTTTCAAGCCTGGAGATTTTCGATTTATCAAAAGAAATCAGCTTATAAAATTCAATAAACACCCCGATCCTAATACCGCTTTTCAGTCCATTTCAATTTACCTGAATCAGGAAACGCTGCGTGATTTCTCGATAAAACACAATCAGAAAATCAGTTTAATTAAAAGCCCGGAAACGGAAACTATTTTTCAGTTAAAAGAAGGTCCGTTACTTAAAAGTTTAATGGATTCATTGATTCCTTATATCAACGAAGATCAATTAATTACAGAGGAACTTCAGGTTTTAAAAGTACATGAAGCCATCAATATTTTATTGCAATGCAAACCGGAACTCAAAGACATTTTATTTGATTTTACTGAACCCGGAAAAATTGATCTGGAAGCTTTTATGAAAAAGAATTTTCATTTTAATGTGCAATTAGAACGTTTTGCATATCTCACTGGTCGCAGTTTAGCCACTTTTAAACGTGATTTTCAACGTATTTTTAAACTTTCGCCAAGCCGATGGCTGCTTCAAAAAAGATTACAACAAGCTTATTATCTTATAAAAGAAAAAGGAAAAACACCCTCTGAAGTTTACCTTGAAGTGGGTTTTGAAGATCTCTCGCATTTTTCATTTGCCTTTAAGAAACAATACGGATTATCGCCTTCAAAAATTCTTTAGTTTTGTTTCAGGTTTTCTTTGTTTCAGGTTTCAAGTTACCAATCCATGTCGAGCTTCTTGTGTGATCCTTCATTCCTCAGGATGACAATATTGCGCTTATTTCTGTGTGGTCACTCAGCTGTCCAACTCAGAAACCTGAAACTTGAAACCTGAAACAAAAAAAAACTAAAACCTTACCTATTTTCCAACCAGCTCAAAAACGCTGTAGCTTTTTCTTTTCCAACTAATAATTTTTCTTCTGTTGGAATGGTTAATTTCAATATCAATTTACGGGAGAAATAATGTTCAGCTTCTCTTATTGCAGAGAAATTAATTAAATATTGCCTGTTGATTCTAAAGAATTGTGTTGGTGATAAAAGCTTATGAACCTCATCCAAAGATTGTGTAATTTGATATTCGGCCTTATCAAAAGTAATAATTGTCGGGGTTTCATTTTTAATGCAAAATAATGCTATGTTCTCGGTTAAAACCGTTTGGTACTTGTTATTTTTAAAAACCAAAAAACTGCTCTTTCCTTTATTTTCACCAGTTCTTGTCAATAAATAATCAAAATCTGGCATCATTTTTTTATTTCTTTGAAAGAAATTCTTGAGTTCGGCTGCTTTTTTAATAGCCTGAGCAATACTTTCTCTTGAGAACGGTTTTAATACATAATCGATTCCGTTTGATTTAAATGCTTCAATTGCATAATCATCAAAAGCGGTACAAAATATTACAGGCGATACAACTTCTACATTTTTAAAAATCTCAAAACACAAACCATCTGCGAGTTGAATATCCATAAAAATTAGATCGGGCTGATCATTTTCTAACAGATAACTAACCGCTCCGTCTATGCTTTGTATATACGACAAAATTTGAGTATCAGGTCTGATACTCAAAATTAGCTGGCCAAGTGCTTTGGCCGTTTTTATTTCATCTTCAATTACTATTATAGTCATAAATCAGTGGTATTTTTACTTTAAAAGTATTTTCCGTTTTGTCAATTTCAATTTCTTTATGAATCAAATGCATAAAACGCTGATTGATATTATCCAAACCAACTCCAGTTGACAATACGCCTCTTTTTAACTGTATTGGATTTTCAATAACTAAAAAATCATTTTCAGAATATAATTTAATCTGTAACGGTTTATCTAAAGAAACCACATTGTGCTTAATGCAGTTTTCTATTAATAATTGCAAAGTAAATGGCGGAATGGCCGAATCGTATTGTTTTTTATCAACTTCATTTATCAAAACAAATCCTTCTTCAAAACGGGCTTTGAGCAGATAAACATACGAATCCAAAATCTGAAGTTCTTCACTTAACGGTATCAAATCCATTTTTCTGCTTTCTAAGGTAAAACGATAAAAATCAGATAATTTCAGAATAAAATCGGCACTATGAGGATCCTGAATTTCTACCATTGATTTCAATGTATTCAGACTGTTAAACAAAAAATGCGGATTGACCTGTTGTTTCAATAGTTCATATTGTGCGCCCAGGTTTATGGCGTGTGTACGCTCTAATTCCACTCCCATTTGCTGTGTCTGATAATTTTGAAAAAGCAAATGTAGAAACATATACACGATCAAATTGATTAAGACACCACGCAATTCAAACATGATCGGCGCATCCATTTTAGAGATCTGAAAAAGTTCCTGATGCCCAATTACCAGGATTACCATAATTAGAATTCCGAGTACAACACTCAGTAAAAGTTTCCAGTTGAATAAGCTTTTATTAGTGCGTTGGGATGAAAATTTAGGCAGGCTGTAAATATTGTAATACCAAATAAAAACAGAGAACATCAAAGTGATCGAAGAATTGATGACAATATCTCCGGGAGTCGAAGCGGCATCAAATAATTTTGGTATCGAAGCAAGAATCGCCAATGCTATAGAACTTCCCCAAATCACCTTTCGGGAAACGTGAAAGCTTTTTACTTTTTCCATAATTTTTTTAGGTGTTTTTAGATCTCGCTTTGTCAAAGATAGGATATTTTGAAAGCATTTTTTATTGATGGAAAAAAATCGGAACAAAATATTTTTATCCCGATTTGGTAAACTTCCGAAATTAAATTTAAAGCCAAAGTGCCTTGTTATCCTGCATTAACTGCATTATATTTTCTTTTATAGTAAGATCGTTTTCATTACGCTTGATGCTATTGATACGTTTTGCTTTTGCCGTTTTTGTACAACAATTTAAGCTTAGGAAAAGCATTTTCATAAAACAGGAGATTGTTGTAAAACAGCTTTTGTTACAGCCAAAATACTTCCGTTGTTTTTGTCTTGAACAAATCCGATTATTTCATAATCTTTCGAATTAAAATCTTTTGGAAGAGCTACTGAAGCCGTTCCTTTTAAATTTCCACTTAAAGCAAAATTTGACAAACTGCGTACAATTTGATAATGTGATAAAATGCGATGTGCATTCTCTCCCCTTTTCACATTGCTTTTAGCCGACTTTTGAACCACAGCTATAAGCAGGCGATTATTTTGTGTCGCTTTGCTGACGTTATAATTCAAATTCAACTTAGTATTTTGTTGAGTGGCCTCTAAAGATAATTCGGTTACAGCAGTTTTTGAAAGTGCTGATTTGATTCCGTTTCGAACAGCAGTTTCCTCAGATCCAATATAATCAATTTTTCCATTGATAATTAGTTGTGGCGTATAGATGGGATCTTTCTCCATAAATTTAGCATAATCATATTGTCGTTTGGTGTAATCTGCTTTGCTAAAAATATCTTTCCAGCCTTGCTTATCCCAATAATCAACATGATATGACAAGACGTACAGCTCGCGATCTTTATATTCGTTTTGAATTTTTCCCATTAATTCGTCAGCCGGCGGACAGCTTGAGCAGCCTTCAGAAGTGTACAATTCTAAAAGAGCAAAACCTTTGTGCGTATTAGTATTTGAATTAGTCTGACTGAACGAAGTCATTGTCATCAGCATTAATCCCACAAAAAAAACGTGTATTACTTTTATCTTTTTCATTTTTTATTAGGCTAGAAGTTAAATGTTAAATGTTAGAAGTTCAATCACTGCTAACATTTAACATCGATATCTACTTAAAGAATATTAATTTCAACATTAATATTTCCTCTTGTTGCTTTAGAATAAGGACAAGTCTGATGCGCTTCATCGGCAAGTTTTCTTGCTGTTTCAGGATCTATGCCTGGAAGATTTATATTCAATCTTGCCTGCAAAGAATAAGCTCCATCTGTTACAGCTAAATCAACTTCTGCGTCTACAGCAGTATCAGTTGGAAGCTTAATATTTAGTTTTGAAGCGGCAATTCCCATTGCGCCAATAAAACAAGCCGACCATCCTGCTGCAAAAAGCTGTTCCGGATTTGTACCCGGACGTGAAGATCCCGGAGAACTCAATTTAATATTCAATTGATTATCTGAACTTTGAGACGCTCCTTCGCGGCCACCTGTAGTGTGTGTTTTTCCTGTGTATAAGATTTTTGTTTCCATGACTTTTAATTGTGAATTATTAATTATTAATTGTGAAATGTGAGTTGTAAAATGTGAAATGCGATGTTTATCTCAGCTCTTTACTCTTTACTCTTTACTCTTTACTCTTTACTCTTTACTCTTTACTCTTTACTCTTTACTCTTTACTCTTTACTCTTTACTCTTTACTCT
>NZ_JAVDXR010000005.1:0-390607 GCF_031458035.1 Flavobacterium aquidurense | reverse complement strand
TCAATCCTAAACTATTTTGATAACAGAAGTACAAATGCTTCGGCAGAATCCTTTAATGCAAAAATAAAAGCATTTAGAAGCCAATTTAGAGGAGTGAGAAACATAGACTTCTTCTTATTTAGATTATCGAATCTTTTTGCCTAATCCCCAACTTTTGTGCATGATCCTTTTTTTGTTCATTTCAGAAATGACAAGATTGTGATAAAGTGGAGTTTAAATTTATTCCACAAAAAAAGCCTTGAATTTCTTCAAGGCTTTAAATTTCTGGGTGGCTGACCGGGTTCGAACCGGCGACCCGCGGCACCACAAACCGCTACTCTAACCAGCTGAGCTACAACCACCATTTTGCTTAGCGGTTGCAAATATATAACAAAGGTTTACTTCTACAAAGAAAAAATTAAAAAAATATTGAACTTTTTAAATCAAATCTTCTAAGCTATTGACTGCCAAACATCTTTCGACAGTAAAACCTTCAGCAAAATCTTTCCCAACAAGCCTTCCTAAGTCCTGCGCACGGTAATTTAAGCTTTCAAAGAAGTTTTTACTGGTAATAGGAGTTGCAGGTTCTTTAGAATTCGGATCATAAAACTGTGTTTTGTATGCCGAAATCGCTTCAACTTTTTTCTGTTCAAATCCAGTAATATCAACAACAAAGTCCGGAGTCAGGTTTTTCCACTGAATATAATGATATACTATTTTCGGTCTCCAGGCCTCTTGTTTTTCACCATCAATAGAAGTTTCAATTTTCATCAATCCGGATAAAAAACAGGCGTCTGATACTAATTTACTTCCTTTTCCGTGATCGATATGGCGATCATCAACTGCATTGCACAATACAATTTCAGGTCTGTATTTTCGGATCATCTTAATAATCTCCAACTGATGTTTTTCATCATTGGTAAAAAATCCGTCGCGCATTTCTAAATTTTCACGAACTGAAACGCCTAATATTTTTGCAGCTGCTTTTGCTTCTTCATCTCTGGTTTCCGCTGTACCACGAGTACCTAATTCGCCTCGGGTTAAATCTACGATTCCAACTTTCTTCCCTAAAGACACTTCTTTTAAAATAGTTCCCGCACAACCTAATTCTACATCGTCAGGATGTGCACCAAAGGCTAATATATCTAATTTCATTTGTTTTTTGTTTCAAGTTTCAGGTTTCAAGTTTCAGGTTTAACGCTCCAATAACTTGAAACGTGAAACCTGAAACTTGAAACTATTTTTAACAATTACTATTCTTTTTTACATTCAAAACTCGTTTCATCGTCATCGATTTATTGACGCTTTCCTCCCATTCTTTTTCCGGAATACTTTCTTTGGTAATACCGCATCCCATGTACAAAATTGCTTTATTGTCCTTGATTTGCATGCTTCGTAAATTTACAAATAAATCAGAACTTACTGCTTTATGGGCAAAACTGCTGTTTAGTTCCCCAAGAAACCCAGTGTAAAAAGTCCTATCGTAATTTTCATTTTCTATGATAAATGCTTTTGCTTTTTTCTTTGGCAAACCACAAACTGCCGGTGTCGGATGTAGAGTTTCTATAACTTCCTCCAACGTTGAATTATCATTTAAAACTCCGGAAATATCTGTTTTAATATGCCAGATTGATCCCGCTTTTATACTGTAAGGTTTGGTAACATTTACAGATGAAGCCACTTCCCGCAATCTTTTTATAATAAAATCGGTTACATATTGCTGTTCGTCTTTCTCTTTTTGCTGCCAGGATATTTCCGCTTCAGAATTTGCTTTTTGAGTTCCGGCTAATGCTGTTGTTTCAAAAACATTTTCGCTTGCTTTTAATAATTGTTCCGGAGTTGCTCCCATCCAGAATCCAATTTCAGGATGCGAAAAACAATACGTAAAGGTGGATGGATATAAATGAATCAAACGTTTAAAAGTAATGATAAAATCAAAATCAGTCAAATCAACAGTTTCACTTCTTGATAAAACTACTTTTTTAAATTCTTCATTATTAATCGCCTGAATTCCTTTTTCTACTAAAGCTTCATATTGTGCTTTAGCTGTGGGATCAAAATTTACATCATCAATTTCATTGAAATCAAAATGAACTGCCGTCTGTTCAGCACTTATAATTTTTGATTGTTTCTCCGGAATTAAGATCAGTTGTTTTTCATCGAAAGAAGCAAAAATAAATCCTTTTTCGCTGTAATCAGAGACTTTATACAAAGTATCATCTTGCTGTAAAATAGCAAAAATACCAGACGAGTTAGGTTTAGAATAGATTACAAAAGGTAAGTTTTGCTCTTGGTGTTTTCTAATTGTAGAAAAAAAGTCGTTCATAATTTATTCGGTTTTCTTTTTTTCTAAAACCATATTGGTCAGTTTACAAAGCGAAATCAGGTTTCCGGCTTCATCAGTAATTTTAATTTCCCAAAGATGAATACTTCTCCCTTTATGAATGATACGTGCCGTTCCAAAAACCCAGCCTTCACGAATACTTTTTAGGTGATTTGCAGAAATTTCGATTCCTCTTACTTCCTGCTCTTTTGCGTCGATAAAAAAGAAGGATGCAGCACTTCCTACGCTTTCAGCCAAAGCTACCGAAGCCCCTCCGTGCAACAATCCCATTGGCTGATGAACGCTTGGATTTACGGGCATTTTAGCAGTTAAGAAGTCAGCGCCAGCATCGATATATTCAATTTTTAGCGTTTCCATCAAAGTGTTTTTAGAAAATTGATTGCAACGCTCTAAAATTTGTTCTTTGGTATAATTCATTTAGAATGGGCTTTAAAATCGTAAAATTAAATAAAAGATGAGATACAAATCAGAAAATCCAATTCTAATATCAAAAATCATTTATGAACCTGACCCTTTTTTGCTATTTTTACAAAACATTACTATTTATCTGCTGCGAAATATTTTTTATTTATGCCACAGATTTCACAGATTCTCACAGATTAAAAATACAGTCAATTAGGGTTGAAATAAAAAAAAATTTAAATCCTTTAATCAGTGGCAAAAAAAATAAACTTATAAAAATGCGTCATTATTTTGCACTCTTCATCCTCGGTTTAATTCTCATTTTCAGTTCATGCCGAACTGATTTTGATACTGTTGCGAGTTCAGGAGACTTAAAGTTTTCAAAAGATACGGTTTATTTGGATACTGTTTTTAAAAATATTGGTTCGAGTACGTATCAGCTTAAAGTGTATAACAGAAGTAAAAATGACATTTCGATTCCGATTATTCAACTCAAAAAAGGATTAAACTCAAAATACCGAATGACCGTTGACGGAATGACCGGCAACAACGGAAAAATCTTTAATAATGTAACGCTTCTCGCCAAAGACAGTCTATACATTTTTGTCGAAACCACCGCAGATATTACAGATGCCGACCCAGCCGATTTTTTATATACTGATGAAATTCAGTTTGACAGCGGTGAAAATCTGCAACAAGTGGCTTTAGTAACTTTAATTCAGGATGCCATCTTTTTATATCCGAAGCAAAATGCAGACGGATCGAAAGAAAAAATTCAGATTGACGGCAAAACTGTTGATGGTTTTTATTTGGATGAAAATGATGCAGTAAACGGAAACGAATTAGTTTTCAGCAATAAAAAACCTTACGTTATATACGGTTACGCAGGAGTTCCCGAAAATAAAACCGTAACTTTTGATGCCGGAGCCAGAGTTCATTTTCATGCTAATTCAGGACTTTTTGTAGATAAAAAAGCTTCTCTAAAAATAAACGGAACTACATCGACCACTGAAAAACTTGAAAACGAAGTTATTTTTGAAGGCGACCGATTAGAATCCCTTTACGATAATATTCCCGGACAATGGAATTCGGTTATTTTAGCCGACGGAAGTACAAATCACACCATCAATCATTTAACGCTTAAAAATGCAGTTATCGGCTTGGATATTAAAAATCAGGACGCAACAACTGTTTCCATAAAAAACACTCAGATTTATAATTGTGTTGAGTACGGAATATCGGCTCAAAATGCTCA
Source organism: Flavobacterium aquidurense (assembly GCF_031458035.1). GTDB lineage: Bacteria > Bacteroidota > Bacteroidia > Flavobacteriales > Flavobacteriaceae > Flavobacterium > Flavobacterium aquidurense_C. The sequence goes on along the minus strand of NZ_JAVDXR010000005.1, from coordinate 386,627 downwards.
TATCACAGGAGAAAATATTGTTATTAATTACGCTGGTTTAGCGAGTTTATCGTGTGTATACGGCGGAAATTACAGCTTTACCCATTGCACTTTCAATAACAATTGGCAAAATAATTCGCATTTTGCAGTCAATTTGAGTAATAGTTTAGCCGGTGCAACTCCTGAAACAAACCCGTTGACGCAGGCAACTTTCAACAATTGCATTATTTACGGATCGAATACCAATGAATTCAATTTGGATAAAAATGCAAATGCCGCATTTGTCTGGCAATTGAATAATTGTCTTTTAAAATTTAACAGTTCGACCACAAATCCGGATTATCAGTTTAAAACTGATCCCGCTCATTACAATCAGATTATCCTGAATGAAAATCCGAAGTTTTTTAATGTTGCACAGAATAAATTCAACATCGATAATACGTCGCCCGCTTACGCGAAAGGAAATCAGGCTTATATAATTCCGTTAGATATTATTGGAGCTACAAGAACTTCTCCACCAGATTTGGGTGCTTATCAGAGTGCTATTTTTCCTAAGTAATAAGAACTTACCACGAAGGCAAAAAAATTCTTTTCACGCAGATTTTGCAGATAAAGCAGATACAAAAAACTGAATAAAGATTAACGCAGATTTAAATAAAATTAAAATCAATTCAAATCTGCATAAATCTGCAAAATCTGCGTGAAACAAAAAAACTTTGTGTCTTAGTGCCTTCGTGGCAAAAAGTGGCAAAAAGTTTCAAAAGAGTTTCTTTTCAAATTTGCGCTTACTATTTATTTACACTAAATTTGCACCTCAATACAACAAACTACACATCACAATGATCCATTTCTTTGAAAACCAAAGCAAAACTGTTTTTGCCGTACAAACGCAAAACGAAATTTCGGCTCAAGACATTTCAAAATTAAACTGGCTTTTTGCCAACTCTAATAAGATCGAAAAATCCGCCTTGACGGATTTTTTTGTTGGTCCTCGTGCCACTATGATCACACCTTGGAGTACAAATGCTGTAGAAATTACTCAGAATATGGGTATTCCGGGCATCATCAGAATTGAAGAATTTCATCCTGCAACGGCTGACTTTACTGATTTTGATCCGATGCTTTTTCAAAAATTCAATCAATTAGATCAGGAAATTTTCACTATCAACATACAGCCGGAACCAATTCTGGAAATCGATGATATTGCAACTTACAATAAAGTAGAAGGTTTGGCTTTAAGCCAGGAAGAAGTTGATTACTTAGATAATCTTGCTGTAAAATTAGGAAGAAAACTAACGGATTCTGAGATTTTTGCCTTCTCACAAGCAAATTCAGAGCACTGTCGTCACAAAATTTTCAACGGAACTTTTGTTATTGACGGTGAAGAAAAAGAAACTTCTCTTTTCAAATTAATCAAAAAAACATCACAGGAAAATCCTAACGATATCGTATCTGCTTACAAAGACAACGTAGCTTTTGTAAAAGGACCAAAAGTGCAGCAGTTTGCACCAAAAACAGCTGACAAACCAGATTATTACGAGATAAAAGAATTTGATTCGGTTTTATCTTTAAAAGCAGAAACACACAATTTCCCAACAACAGTTGAGCCTTTCAACGGAGCTGCAACAGGTTCAGGAGGAGAAATTCGTGACCGTTTAGCAGGTGGACAAGGTTCATTGCCATTAGCAGGAACTGCAGTTTACATGACTTCATATTCTCGTTTGAAATCCTTCGACTCCGCTCAGGATGACAGGACTTGGGAAAACGCAATGGAAGAAAGAAAATGGTTGTACCAGACTCCAATGGATATTTTGATCAAAGCTTCAAATGGAGCTTCTGATTTCGGAAATAAATTTGGCCAACCGCTTATTACAGGTTCCGTTTTAACTTTCGAACATTCAGAAAATGACCGTAAAATTGGTTATGACAAAGTAATCATGCAGGCGGGAGGAATTGGTTACGGAAAATTAGATCAGGCAATCAAAAAGAAACCACAAGAAGGCGATAAAATCGTAATTCTTGGTGGAGAAAATTATAGAATCGGAATGGGTGGTGCTGCGGTTTCTTCTGCAGATACCGGAGCTTTCGGTTCAGGAATCGAGTTAAATGCCATTCAGCGTTCAAACCCTGAAATGCAAAAACGTGCTGCCAACGCCATTCGTGGTTTGGTAGAAAGCGACAATAATCCAATTGTTTCTATTCACGATCACGGAGCTGGAGGGCACTTAAACTGTCTTTCGGAATTGGTTGAAGAAACAGGAGGTTTAATCGATTTGGATAAATTACCGGTTGGAGATCCAACACTTTCTGCAAAAGAAATTATTGGTAACGAGTCTCAGGAAAGAATGGGATTGGTTATTGGTCAAAAAGATATTGATATTTTGCAAAGAATTGCTGACAGAGAGCGTTCGCCAATGTATCAGGTTGGAGATGTAACGGGAGATCACCGTTTTACATTCGAATCAAAATCAAATGGTTCAAAACCGATGGATTATGCTTTGGAAGATTTCTTCGGAAGTTCTCCAAAAACGGTGATGACAGATAAAACTATCGACAGAAAATATGCTGCTGTTTCTTATTCGGCAAATGACTTCGAAAGTTATTTACAAGACGTTTTACGTTTAGAAGCTGTTGCTTCAAAAGACTGGTTAACTAATAAAGTGGACCGTTGTGTGGGTGGAAAAGTAGCCAAGCAACAATGTGCAGGACCTTTGCAATTGCCCTTGAATAATGTTGGAGTTATGGCTCTGGATTATTTAGGAAAAGAAGGAATCGCAACTTCAATTGGCCACGCTCCTATCGCGGCTTTGATTGATCCGGTTGCAGGAAGCAGAAATGCTATTGCAGAATCGTTATCAAACATTGTTTGGGCTCCAATTAAAGACGGATTGAAAGGAATTTCATTATCTGCCAACTGGATGTGGGCTTGTAAAAACGAAGGTGAAGACGCTCGTTTGTACGCTGCCGTTGAAGGTTGTTCAGAATTTGCAATTGAATTGGGAATCAATATTCCGACAGGAAAAGATTCACTTTCAATGAAACAAAAATATCCAAATGACGAAGTAATTGCACCGGGAACGGTAATTATTTCTGCCGGAGGAAACTGTACTGATATTAGAAAAGTAGTTGAACCTGTTTTACAAAAAGACGGAGATTCCATTTATTATATCAATTTGTCTCAGGATGATTTCAAATTAGGAGGTTCTTCTTTTGCACAAATCAGAAACACCATCGGAAACGAAACGTCTACAATTAAAGATGCTTCTTTCTTCAAAAATGCTTTTAACACGATTCAGGAATTAATCGGCGAAAGCCAAATTTTAGCAGGTCACGATATCGGAAGTGGTGGATTGATTACTACTTTATTAGAATTGTGTTTTGCAGATGTAAACTTGGGAGCTAAAATTGATTTTAGCGCTTTCGCAGAAAAAGACTTATTGAAAATCCTTTTCGCAGAAAACATCGGAATTGTTTTCCAGGCAAAAGAAGATGCAGCTGTTGAAGCTAAATTGAAATCAAGCAATATCGAATTCTTCAAAATTGGTTCAGTTCAAAACACACCAAGTTTGGAATTTGGAATTTATAATTTGGACATTGCGAAGTACAGAGATATCTGGTTCGAAACATCTTATTTATTAGATCAAAAACAATCTAAAAACGGAAGAGCTCAGGCACGTTTCGAAAACTATAAAAATCAGGTTTTAAATTATACTTTCCCAGCGCATTTTACTGGTAAAAAACCAGAAATCGACAACTCTAAACCAAGACCAAAAGCGGCTATTATTCGTGAGAAAGGAAGTAATTCTGAGCGCGAAATGGCAAATGCTATGTACTTAGCCGGTTTTGATGTAAAAGACGTTCACATGACGGATTTAATTTCTGGTCGTGAAACTTTGGAAGACATTCAGCTTATTGGAGCTGTTGGAGGATTCTCTAATTCAGATGTTTTAGGTTCTGCTAAAGGCTGGGCCGGAGCTTTCTTATACAACGAAAAAGCAAAAACAGCTTTAGATAATTTCTTCAAAAGAAAAGATACTTTATCTGTTGGAATCTGCAACGGCTGTCAATTGTTCATGGAATTAGAGGTAATTAATCCGGAACATGAAGTTCACGGAAAAATGCTGCATAACGAAAGTAACAAACACGAAAGTATCTTTACTTCTGTAAAAGTACAGGAGAACAATTCGGTTATGTTATCTAGTTTGGCCGGAAGCACTTTAGGAGTTTGGGTTTCTCACGGAGAAGGAAAATTCAAATTGCCTCTTGCCGAAGAAAATTACAACATTGTTTCTAAATATGCTTACGAAGGTTATCCTGCAAATCCTAACGGATCTGATTACAACACGGCAATGATGTGTGACACAACAGGAAGACATTTGGTGATGATGCCTCATATTGAGCGTTCGACTTTTCAATGGAACTGGGCACATTATCCAAAAGACAGAAACGATGAAGTTTCACCTTGGCATGAAGCTTTTGTTAACGCAAGAAAATGGATTGAGAAAAACTAACATATATTTTTGATTAAAAGCGTTCGAATTTCGGACGCTTTTTTTGTTTAAAAAATTCTAAGACTACTTTAATAATATCTTAAGGCAGTTTTCAAAACTTCCTTTGTTTGTATAAATATCTTTGTTGCATGAAAAACTGGATGCAAAAACTCTCACTACTAATATTATTCTTCACTATAAGCCAATTCACTTTTGGACAAAAAACTTCTTCTGTAAAAGGAACTATTTCTGATGGAAAACTTCCGATCGAATTTGTTGATGTAATATTAAAAAAGGCAAATGACACTACAAAAGTGGCAAGTTTTGCCGTAACTGATGTTTCGGGAAATTTCGCTTTAGACAATGTGATTTTAGGTGAGTATCAATTACAATTCAAATTAATCGGATTTAAAACGATAACTCAAAAGATAAAAATTGTGGACGCTCCGGTTTCAATTGGAACTGTTGTTTTGCAGAGCGACACCAATTTACTGCATGATGTTGTGGTCAATTCAAAGAAAAAACAAATTCAGAAAACGGACGAAGGTTTTATTTTTAATGCTGTTTCTAATATTTCACAATCTGGAGGAACTGCCACCGATATGCTTAAAAGTATTCCGACAGTTGCAGTCGATGCGGAAGGAGGAATTACTCTGAGAGGAAAATCTCCTATGATTTTAATCAACGGAAAAAATTCGGCAATTACCAATATGGATCAGATTGCGGCTAGCAGTATTGAGAGCATTGAAGTTATCAGTAATCCGACGGCGAAATACGATGCTAATGCAGAAAGCGGAATTATCAATATCAAACTCAAAAAAAACAACCAAAGCGGTATAAACGGCGCTGCGGTTTTGGGAGGTGGTTTTGGCGCTAAAGGAAGATTCAACAGTTCGGTTCTTTTAAATAATAAAGAAGGAAAATGGAATTTTGGTATTGGGTATGACAATCGTTTTGCTGGCCGAACCAAAGAAATAAAGTCAGATCGCACTAACTTTTTTATTGACGACGAACATTACATTAAACAGCATCGCAATGACGAGCGTACGGAAGGTCTGCAGAATTTAAAATTCAATATTGATTTTTCTCCAAATGAAAACAATACCTTTTCATTTGAGGCGCTTGGAAATTTGGAAAGTCAGGACAATGACGAAACTTTATACACGCAGGTAAATACGAGTACGGATGAGTTTTTCTCTAATAACAAAAGACATTCCCTAGAATTAGAACGTTCAAAAGTAGCGGAACTGGCTTTTAATTATGACCGAAAATTCTCTGATCCAAAAAAGAGCCTGAATGCGAGTATTACGTCTTCTTTCAACAAGGACAAAGAAAATACTGATATTGATACTTATAACTACGATCAATATAATCAGCAGATTGGGGATGTTTATTTACAAAGAACACACAATTATGAGCATGAAAATATTTCAAACGCCATTGTAAATTACGGTTTGCCAATTTCGGAAAAAACAATGCTGGAAACGGGTTATAAAGGGACTTTCCGATTTTTTAAATCCGAATTTGAAACTGCGGATATGGTCAATGGCGACTATGTAATTGACCCAATTGCAAGCAATACTTTTGATTATAACGAACAAATAAATGCTTTTTACGGAATGTTGAATTCTTTCTCAGGATCGGCTGAAAATCCGAAATGGAAATACAATTTAGGATTGCGTGCAGAGAATGTTTCCAACACTGGAGCAACACAAACTAATAGCGATCGCTTTACTAATGATTATATAAAATTTTTCCCTTCAGCGTCAGCGCAATTGATTTTAGCATCTGATGAATTTGTGAAGATTGGCTACAGCAAACGTATCAATCGCCCGGATTTAGACCAGCTGAATCCCTTTGTTGATATTACAGATGTGTTGAATCCGCATAGTGGAAATCCGTATTTGAAACCAGAAATTATACATATTGCTGAGATGAGCTACAACAAAGATTGGAACAGTTATTCATTCTCAACAAATGCCTTCTACCGAAATGCTACTAATACAATTAGACCATACGGCGAACTCCAGGATGATGGTTCTGTTTTATTAATGCCAAAAAATATTGGAAGTACAATTACTTACGGATTAGAAACTATTTTTAGTCTCAAACCTTTCAGTTTTTATGATGCAAACATCAGTTTAACAGCTATTCAGCAAAATATAGACGCTTCTAATATTGGAGCGGATGTCGTGAAAAATGCTTTTAGCTGGTACGGAAAAATCATCAACAATTTTGTTCCTTGGAATGGAGGAAAACTTCAAATAATTGGAAATTATAACGCACCATTGGCGACTCCTCAAGGAAAAAGAATTGCGATTTACAATGTTGACATGGGATTTCAACAAAAATTAGGCAAAGGAAATGCACGCTTAGGATTGGTAGTTACCGATATGTTCAACACTCTTGAGAGCGGTTATAAAAACAATACGGCATTGTTTAGCGCCAATCGTACCAATAAATCAGACACGCGTGCTTTGATGGTAACTTTTGCTTATAGTTTTAAATCTGATTTTAAAGAAAAACTGTTGGAGAATCAGTTTTCAACGGAATAATATTCCTTAAAACAACGGTTGCACCACTTTTATTTACCGCAAATTGCACAAATTAACACACACGAGCGATAGCGCAATTGAGGAAGTAAATAATCTTCTCTAATTTGAGGTAATTTGTGCAATTTGTGGTTAAAAATATTTTTTCAAACCAAACCAAAATGTACTCAAGCTCATAATCATAAACTATTCCTGAAACCTATAAAAAAAGTTCATTCTTGTATTTTGGATTCATTTTTCTATTGAAATTTGAACTATATTCGCCAAAAAGTTCCAGCCACAGAATTTTTTGTTCACCCCCAAAACAATTAAACCCACATAGAATGAAATCTTTAAAATTACTTTTTTTCAGCTTATTTTTAGTTACAACCCACTCGTACTCACAAGTTGAAGTAAATCAAATTACCTACAAAGCACACGATCATTTTATAACTACCACTATTGGTTATCCAGTTCCCGGAACTTATGCGCCTGCAGGGAAAAAAGAACCAATTATTTTATTGAATCCTGACGGAACAGGAGTTTTTCAGTATGACGATTTAAGCAAAAAAAAGATTAATTGGGGAATAGAATGTACTGAAGAGGGAATCCCTGAATTTAAGGAAGGATTTAATAGTGCTTCATATATACTTTGGTATAGAACCAATGACAGTGAAGATTGGTATTACACGCAATTTTCTATTCACTTTGCAAAGAAAAAAATGTTCATTATGGGTGAGATAGTAAAAGAATATGAAGATTATAATGACCTCCAAAAATCAGCTTCAATTAAATAATAATTAGTTTTTTCCAAAATTTACTACAAAAAAGAAAACGTTTTCGTTGGTTTTCAATAGTCCTCATAAATTTTCCCATAAAATTCCGTAAAATTAAAAATTGTACCTAATTTTTATTTAATTTGCGATAAAATTCAATATATCATACAATGATTTCAATCACACGCCTTTTTGATTTTCCCTATTATCAACAAGAAACTTATAACCTTCCGGTTGCTTTGGCAACAAAAAAAAACGGAGTCTGGGAAAAAACATCTAGTGAAGAATATATTGCAAAAGCAAATGCTGTTTCTCGAGCATTACTGCGAATGGGCGTTCAGAAAGATGATAAAATTGCTTTAATCACTTCAAATAATCGTACGGAATGGAATATCATGGATATTGGTATTTTGCAGACTGGTGCTCAGAATGTTCCAATTTACCCAACTATATCTGAAGAAGATTACGAATATATATTGAATCACAGTGGCAGTATTTACTGTTTTGTCTCTGATGATGAAGTGCTTCAAAAAGTACGTCTAATTCAGGCTAATGTGCCAACTTTAAAAGAAGTTTATTCTTTTAATGAAATTGAAGGCTGTAAACATTGGACCGATTTATTGGCACTTGGTGAAGATAATAGCAATCAAAATGAAGTTGAAGCCAGAAAAGACAGTATTCAAACTGATGATTTGGCAACGATTATTTATACTTCAGGAACAACTGGAAGACCTAAAGGTGTTATGCTTTCGCACAAAAACATTGTTTCGAATGTTTTAGACAGCGCGCCAAGAATTCCATTTGATCCGGGAAAAAGCACTGCATTGAGCTTCTTGCCTATTTGCCATATTTTTGAAAGAATGATTTTATACATCTATCAATATTATGGAGTTTCGGTTTATTTTGGAGAATCAATTGATAAAATCAGTGATAACTTAAAAGAAGTTCGACCAACAGTAATTACGGCTGTACCAAGACTTTTAGAAAAAGTTTACGATAAAATTTATGCAAAAGGAACCGAATTAACAGGCGTTAAGAAAAAGCTGTTTTTCTGGGCTATTGATTTAGGTTTAAAATATGAGCCATACGGAGCCAATGGTTTCTGGTATGAATTTCAGTTAAAAATTGCCCGCAAACTTATTTTCAGCAAATGGAAAGAAGGTTTGGGAGGGAATTTAGATTTAATGGTTTCCGGAAGTGCTGCTTTACAGCCACGCTTAACGAGAGTTTTTGCTGCTGCAGAAATTCCGGTAATGGAAGGTTACGGTTTATCTGAAACATCGCCGGTAATTGCGGTGAACGATCAAAGAAACAAAGGATTTAAGATTGGAACTGTCGGGAAAGTAATTCGTAACGTAGAAGTTAAAATTGCTGCAGACGGAGAAATTCTTTGCAAAGGACCAAACGTAATGTTAGGTTACTTTAAAGATCCTGAAAAAACAGCCGAAGCATTGCAAGACGGTTATTTCCATACGGGAGACATTGGAGAAATCGACAGCGAAGGTTTCTTGAAAATTACAGATCGTAAGAAAGAAATGTTCAAGACTTCTGGCGGAAAATATATTGCTCCTCAATTGATCGAAAATGCCATGAAACAATCTCGTTTTATCGAGCAGATTATGGTTATTGGAGATGGAGAAAAAATGCCGGGTGCTTTTATTCAGCCTAACTTTGAATTTGTAAAAGAATGGGCAAAACTGCATAAAGTAACTTTAGGAAAAACAGATAAGGAAATCAGTGAAAATCCAGAAGTAATTAAACGTATTGACGAAGAAGTTGAAACGATTAACGAGAAATTTGGAAACTGGGAAAAAGTGAAACGTTTTGAGTTAACTCCGGATGTTTGGTCTATCGATGGCGGACAGCTTACTCCTACCCTAAAATTAAAACGTAAAATCATTAAAGAAATCTACAAAGATCTTTACGCAAAAATCTATGGTCACGAATAACATTCCAAAATAATATAACCAACGAAAAGGCTGTCTAAAATTTAGACAGCCTTTTTTATTTTATGCGAGAGATCCATGCCTTAAATAAAAAACTTATTCGCATTCTTTATGTTATTTTTTTACTTAAAGAGTAATTAAAACCACAATTTCGAATCAATTTATACTTTTTAATGCACTTAAATTGTTAAATTTATAAAAAAGAATAGTATATTTCAATTAAAAAACAACCATAAAACACTGAAAACCAGAACCAAATAATTATTAACCAAAAATTTATTCAAAAATCATATGCACGCATAGTATTTTTTGATTATATTTGAAATCGATATAGTTAACTATGAAAGACAAAACAATAGATTATATCTTGAGAGCGACATGGCAGGCTGTTTCAAGAATGTACAATGAGGAAGCAGCAAAGTATGATGCTACGATGGCAACAGGATTTGCGCTTTTGAGTATGGACAAAGAAGAAGGAACGCCTTCGACAGCTTTAGGCCCAAGAATGGGAATGGAAGCTACAAGCCTGACCAGAACATTAAAATCGATGGAAGACAAAGGTTTAATTGTTCGTAAAAAAAACCCATCTGACGGACGCGGTGTTTTGATCTACCTGACCGACTTTGGAAGAGAAAAAAGAGAGTTATCTAAAAATACAGTTTTGAAATTTAATGAAACTGTTAGAAAACATGTTTCAGACGAAAAACTAAAACATTTTATCGAAGTTTCGGAAATCATAAACGAACTGATTCACGATAAAAACATATTTAATCAAACGGAAAAAACAGAAAACGAATAAACAAAATTCACAGTTGTGGAGACGGTTTGTTCTAATTCAAAAAACAAATAAATATTAACGACTTATTATGAAACGCACAATTAAAAAAGTTGCTGTAATTGGATCCGGAATTATGGGTTCAGGAATAGCTTGTCATTTTGCCAATATTGGTGTTGAAGTTTTATTGCTTGACATCGTACCACGCGAACTGACAGAAGCTGAAGCTAAAAAAGGATTAACACTTGAAAGTAAGGCTGTTCGCAATCGAGTAGTAAATGAGCACTTAGCGAATTCATTAAAATCGAAACCGTCTCCTATTTACAGTCAAAAATTCGCTAGCCGAATTACAACTGGAAATACAACTGATGATATGGCAAAAATTGCCAATGTTGACTGGATTATTGAAGTTGTTGTAGAGCGTTTGGATATCAAAAAACTGGTTTTTGAACAAATCGAGAAATTCCGTACTCCGGGAACTTTGGTTACATCAAACACTTCCGGTATTCCAATTCATTTTATGAGTGAAGGAAGAAGCGAAGATTTTCAACAACACTTCTGCGGAACTCACTTTTTTAACCCTGCGCGTTACTTAAAATTATTTGAAATTATTCCTGGTCCAAAAACTTCAACTGAAGTATTGGATTTCTTAAACGAATACGGTTCTAAATTCTTAGGAAAAACTTCGGTTGTTGCTAAAGATACTCCGGCGTTTATTGGAAACAGAATTGGTATTTACGGGATTCAAAGTTTATTCCACTTGGTTAAAGAAATGGGATTAACAATTGAAGAAGTGGATAAATTGACTGGTCCGGTAATTGGTCGCCCAAAATCGGCTACTTTCCGTACCGTTGACGTTGTTGGTTTGGATACTTTGGTACACGTTGCCAACGGTATCTACGAAAACTGCCCAACTGACGAACAACACGAATTGTTTAAACTTCCGGAATTTGTAACAAAAATGATGGAAAACAATTGGTTAGGAAGCAAAACTGGTCAAGGTTTTTATAAAAAAGTAGATAAAGATATTCTTTCTTTAGACTTAGATACATTAGAATACCGTGCTGCTAAAAAAGCAAATTTTGCTACGCTTGAACTAACAAAAACTATCGATAAACCAATCAATCGTTTTAAAGTTTTAGTAAAAGGAAAAGATAAAGCGGGTGAATTCTACCGTAAGAGTTTCGCTGGAATGTTTGCTTATGTGTCAAACAGAATTCCTGAAATCTCAGACGAATTATACAAAATTGATGATGCGATGAAAGCTGGTTTTGGATGGGAAAATGGTCCATTCGAAATTTGGGATGCTATTGGTGTTGCCAACGGAATCGAAATCATGAAAGCAGAAGGTTTAGAGCCTGCTGCATGGGTTACTGAAATGTTGGCTTCCGGAAGCGAAAGTTTCTATTCTGTAAAAGAAGGAGCAACTTATTTCTATAACATTCCAACAAAATCACAAGTTAAAGTTCCTGGACAAGATTCATTTATTATTCTGAACAACATTCGCGAAAGCAAAAAAGTTTGGAGCAATAGTGGCGCAATCATTCAGGATTTAGGAGATGGAATCTTGAACTTAGAATTCCAATCTAAAATGAATACTATTGGTGGCGATGTACTTCAGGCTATCAATAAAGCAATCGACTTATCTGAAAAAGAATATCAAGGTTTAGTTATTGGTAACCAGGCAGCGAATTTCTCTGTTGGAGCTAATATCGGAATGATTTTCATGATGGCAGTTGAGCAGGAATATGATGAATTAAATATGGCGATCAAAATGTTCCAGGACACGATGATGCGCGTTCGTTATTCTTCTATTCCAGTTGTAGTTGCGCCTCACGGAATGACTTTTGGTGGTGGATGCGAAATGAGCTTACATGCTGATAAAGTGGTTGCTGCTGCCGAAACGTACATGGGATTAGTTGAATTTGGTGTTGGTGTACTTCCTGGTGGTGGTGGATCTAAAGAAATGGCTTTAAGAGCGTCTGATTTATTCCGCAAAAATGATGTGGAATTGAACGTTCTTCAGGAGTATTTCTTAACAATCGCTATGGCAAAAGTATCAACTTCTGGTTACGAAGCTTTCGACACTGGACTTCTTCAACATGGAAAAGATGTTATCGTAGTAAACAAAGATCGTCAGATTGCTGAGGCTAAGAAACATGCTTTATTAATGGCTGAAGCTGGTTATACACAACCTATCAGAAGAACTGACGTGAAAGTATTAGGAAAACAGGCACTTGGAATGTTCTTAGTTGGAACGGATCAAATGGAAGCTGGAAAATACATTTCTGAGCACGATAAGAAAATCGCTAACAAACTGGCTTACGTAATGGCTGGTGGTGATTTATCTGAAGCGACTTTAGTATCTGAACAATATTTATTAGATATCGAACGTGAAGCTTTCCTATCTCTTTGTACTGAGCGTAAGACTTTAGAGAGAATTCAGTATATGTTAACTAAAGGAAAACCATTAAGAAACTAGAGACAAGAAACAAGAAGCAAGATAAAGTCTTTTCTCTTGACTCTTTCTTCTTTCATCTAAACAAGAAAAAAACATGAAAACAGCATATATCGTAAAAGCTTACCGTACTGCGGTAGGAAAAGCACCAAAAGGGGTTTTTAGATTTAAAAGACCTGACGAATTAGCAGCAGAAACTATTCAGTTTATGATGGATGAACTGCCTGATTTTGACAAAAAACGTATTGATGACGTTATGGTAGGAAATGCCATGCCGGAGGCAGAACAAGGACTTAACGTTGGGCGCTTGATCTCTTTAATGGGATTAAAAGTTGAAGATGTTCCCGGAGTTACTGTAAACCGTTATTGCGCTTCTGGGCTAGAAACTATCGGAATGGCAACTGCTAAAATCCAATCAGGAATGGCAGATTGTATTATCGCCGGTGGAGCTGAAAGTATGAGTTTTATTCCCATGGGAGGTTACAAACCAACTCCAGATTATAAAGTTGCCGCTGCAGGTCACGAAGATTATTACTGGGGAATGGGTTTAACTGCTGAAGCGGTTGCGAACCAATACAAAATCTCAAGAGAAGATCAGGATGAGTTTGCTTACAACTCTCATATGAAAGCGTTAAAAGCGCAGGCTGAAGGGAAATTCGACAAACAAATCGTTCCGATTACTGTTGAGCAGACTTTCATCAATGAAAATGGAAAAAAAGAAACTAAATCATACGTTGTAAAACAAGACGAAGGTCCAAGAGCCGGAACATCAGTTGCTGCTTTAGCTGGATTGAGACCTGTTTTTGCTGCCGACGGAAGCGTTACAGCAGGTAACTCATCACAAATGAGTGATGGTGCTGCTTTTGTTTTAATCATGAGTGAGGACATGGTTAAAGAATTGAATCTTGAGCCAATTGCCAGATTAGTAAATTTTGCTTCATCTGGCGTTGAGCCAAGAATTATGGGTATCGGTCCTGTAAAAGCTATTCCGAAAGCGTTGAAACAAGCTGGTTTAGAATTGAAAGATATTGACTTGGTTGAATTAAACGAGGCATTCGCTTCTCAGTCTTTGGCTGTAATTCGCGAGCTAGGTTTAAATCCTGATATCGTAAACGTAAACGGTGGAGCAATCGCTTTAGGTCACCCTCTGGGATGTACAGGTGCTAAGCTTTCTGTTCAGTTATTCGATGAGATGAAACGCAGAGGTAGTAAATACGGAATTGTGAGTATGTGTGTGGGGACTGGGCAAGGAAGTGCTGGGATTTACGAGGTATTGTAAAGAGAGGAAAATAGAATATAGAACATAGAATATAGAGGATAGATTTTTTTTTTGAGAAGAGATAGAGATAAGACTTTTTGGAATGACAAAATGTTTTAAAAGCAAAATAAAATAGTACTAATCTTACATTTTTATTTTAATTCTTTAACTTGGCTCAAAAAACATGAGACATAATTATAAGAACTTAAAGATTTGGCAACTTGGAATTCTAATCGCGAATGATATTTCAGATTTACTAATAGACTTTCCGAAACATGAAAGGTATGATCTAAGTTCTCAAATAAGCAGATGTTCTGTTTCTATGCCTAGTAACATAGCTGAAGGTTCATCCAGAACAGATAAATCTTTCAGTCATTTTTTAGACATTTCTCTAGGTTCTTCATTTGAACTCATTACACAATTATTAATTGCTACACATAGAAAATACATAAACGAAAAACAATTTAACCAATTAGAAATTAAAATAGAAGAATTTCAAAGAATGACAATGGGTTTCCAAAACGGACTAAAATAAGTTCAGCATGAAGTCTATTCTCTATATTCTATTTTCTTTTCTCTAAAAAGAATAAAAAATGGCAGATACAATCGAAAAAAACGTAACCCGTGGTGGTCAGTTTTTAGTTAAAGAAACAAAGTGCGAAGATGTCTTTACACCAGAAGATTTCTCAGAAGAGCAGTTAATGATGCGTGACTCTGTAAAAGAGTTTGTTGACAAAGAATTATGGGCGCATAAAGATCGTTTTGAGAAAAAAGATTACGCTTATACAGAAGCTTCTATGCGTAAAGCTGGAGAATTGGGACTTCTTGGAGTTGCGGTTCCTGAAGAATACGGTGGATTAGGAATGGGATTCGTTTCTACAATGTTAGTTTGCGATTACATTTCTGGTGCTACAGGATCTTTCTCAACTGCTTTTGGTGCGCATACAGGAATTGGAACTATGCCAATTACACTTTATGGATCAGAAGAACAAAAGAAAAAATACGTTCCTAAATTGGCTTCTGGAGAATGGTTTGGAGCTTATTGCTTAACGGAACCAGGCGCAGGATCTGATGCAAACTCAGGAAAAACAAAAGCTGTTTTATCTGAAGATGGAACTCATTATAAAATTACAGGACAAAAAATGTGGATTTCGAATGCAGGTTTCTGCAGCGTTTTCATCGTTTTTGCCCGTATTGGAGATGATAAAAATATTACAGGTTTCATCGTAGAAAATGATCCGTCAAACGGAATTTCTATGAATGAAGAAGAGCATAAATTAGGAATCCGTGCTTCTTCTACTCGTCAGGTTTTCTTCAACGATACGAAAGTTCCTGTTGAAAACATGTTGTCTGAAAGAGGAAACGGTTTCAAAATTGCAATGAATGCTTTGAACGTTGGACGTATTAAATTGGCTGCGGCTTGTTTAGATGCACAACGTAGAGTTACTTCAAATGCAGTAAAATATGCTAACGAAAGAATTCAGTTTAACACTGCAATTTCATCTTTTGGAGCTATCCGTTCTAAATTAGCTGAAATGGCAACTAATGCTTATGCAGGAGAAAGTGCTTCTTACCGCGCTGCAAAAGATATCGAAGATAGAATCGCTGCTCGTGAAGCAGAAGGAACTTCTCACCAGGAAGCGGAATTGAAAGGTGTTGAAGAATATGCTATCGAATGTTCTATCTTAAAAGTAGCAGTTTCTGAAGATGTGCAATCTTGTGCTGATGAAGGAATTCAGATTTTTGGTGGAATGGGATTCTCAGAAGACACTCCAATGGAAAGTGCCTGGAGAGATGCTCGTATCGCCAGAATCTACGAAGGAACAAACGAAATCAACAGAATGCTTTCTGTAGGTATGTTGATCAAAAAAGCAATGAAAGGACACGTTGATTTATTAGGACCTGCAATGAAAGTTCAGGAAGAATTAATGGGAATTCCATCTTTTGATACTCCTGATTTCTCTGAATTATTTGCTGAAGAAAAAGGAATTATCGCTAACCTGAAAAAAGTATTCTTAATGGTTGCTGGTAGCGCTGTTCAAAAATATGGTCCCGATTTAGATTCTCACCAACAGTTATTAATGGCTGCTTCTGATATCTTAATCGAGGTTTACATGGCTGAAAGTACTATTTTAAGAACTGAAAAATTAGCCAAAAATCAAGGTGAAGCTAAAGTACAAGAGCAAATTGCTATGGCAAAATTATACTTATACAAAGCAGTAGATATCGTGAACTCTAGAGGAAAAGAAGGAATTATTTCTTTTGCAGAAGGTGACGAACAACGTATGATGTTAATGGGATTAAAACGTTTCACAAAATATACAAACAATCCAAATGTTGTAGCATTAAGAGAAACGATTACTTCTAAGTTAGTTGCAGAAAACGAATACTGCTTCTAATACAAAAATAGTTTTTAGCTTTTAATTTGTTTAAACCCGCACAAGTCCGAAACTGTGCGGGTTTATTTTTTTGTTTTCCACCGTTTTTTTTCCACCATATAAGTGATGTAAGATCATTTAAAAGCAGAGGCGCACAGCAGTGCGTCTAAACAGCAGTTCATATAAAATATTTTTTGCACAGATTATTTTAATCATTTAATCTTTCAATCTGTGGCATTTTTTTATTCCTTCAATATCAACACGAATAGAATATCGCATTTCACAATCTTTATCAAAATTGTTTTTATGCCCAAAAATGTTCACTCAATTTTTCGATTCTAATGTTTTATATTTATCATTCTAAAACTCAAAAAACAAAAAAATGAAACAACTTAACCTGATTGTCCTTTTATTATTGTGCAGTTTTACTACAAATATCTTTGCGCAAAAAAATAAAAAACTGGACATCATTGCTTATTATACTGGCGATGATAAGCTAATCAACGAATACGAAGTCAATAAACTAAATCAGATTATTTTTAGTTTTTGCCATTTGAAAGATGGAAAACTTAGCGTAGATTCTCCAAAAGATTCTACTACAATCAAACATTTAGTTTCTTTGAAAGCTTCAAATCCACAGCTTAAAATAATTTTATCTTTGGGTGGCTGGGGCGGCTGCGAACCTTGTTCTGCTGCATTTTCAACTGCCGAAGGAAGACTGGCTTTTGCAAAATCAGTAAAGGAAGTTAGTGATTATTTCAAAGTTGATGGTTTAGATTTAGATTGGGAATATCCTGCAATTGAAGGACTTCCAGGACATTTATTCCAACCTTCGGACAAACCACATTTCACAGAATTAATCAAAATACTACGTTCAACTTTAGGAAAAAATTACGAGCTGAGTTTTGCAGCTGGAGGTTTTCAAAAATATCTGGACCAATCTGTAGACTGGAAAGCGGTGATGCCTTTAGTTAATCGTGTAAATATTATGAGTTATGATTTGGTTAACGGATATTCTAAAGTTACAGGACATCATACGCCATTGTACAGCACAAATAAAGAGGAAGAATCTGTAGATAAAGCAGTTACTTATTTCTTAAAACTTGGAATTCCTGCTGAAAAATTAGTTATTGGAGCAGCATTTTACACCAGAACATGGAAAAATGTTGCGAATATAAATAACGGATTATATCAAGCCGGAGAACATATTGAAGGGACTCCATTTAAAAACTTTTCAACGGTTTTAACCGAAGCAAACGGCTGGAA
The DNA here is from genome assembly GCF_031458035.1 of Flavobacterium aquidurense. Lineage (GTDB taxonomy): Bacteria > Bacteroidota > Bacteroidia > Flavobacteriales > Flavobacteriaceae > Flavobacterium > Flavobacterium aquidurense_C. The sequence continues at coordinate 368,770 of NZ_JAVDXR010000005.1, read as the reverse complement.
ATATTTTTGGGATAAAAAAGCGAAAGCTCCTTATTGGTACAATGAAAAAGAAAAAACATTTGCAACTGCAGATGATCTAGCTTCTATCAAAGAAAAGACAGAATATGTAAAATCTAAAAAATTAGGGGGAATCATGTTTTGGGAACTCGTTTTAGATAGTCCAAAAGACGGAATGGTAAATGAAATTTACAAAATAAAAACAATGAAATAAAATCGTTTCAAATAACAAAAAACGGCAACTAAGATTAGTTGCCGTTTTTTGTTATCTCAAATTAAAACTTAATTCACCTGAACTTTTGTTTTATCCAATTCACCAATAAACGGAATTGCATCCTGAATTTCGTTACGTATTACAGTTTGCAAATAAACTTCTAATTGAATAAATTTTGCGGCATTTATAGCTCCGAGTTCTTTTTTCATCTGGCCATAAGTCTTGCTGTATAATTTTTCATAATCCTGATTATTTTTCAAAGTCCCTTTTGCTAATTCATCTGCTTTTTCATCGGTAAGAGTATCATAACTTTCTGCATAATAATTAATTAGCCGTAACTTTGTTTGTCCAAGAGCCTTACGCTCTGCTTCATATTTGTCATACACTTTTGTAAAAGCAGCCGCCTGAGTATCAGATAAATTCATATATTGTCTTACCAGGTCACTTTTAGATTTTCCGTAAATACTTTGCACTAAATCAACATCTTCCTTGTATGAAGATTGAGCATAAGATGAAAAGGAGGCAATTGCCATAACGAGAATAATACTTAATTTTTTCATAGTTTTAATTTTAAATGGGTTTTAAAAATTTCATGCACTATCAAATATACTGATTTTAAACACATTAACTGAATTTTTAATTTCTTTAAAAGAAAGAATATTGATAAGCTGCCGTTAAAGCGTAATAATTTAAACCATTATTCGTATATGCTCCTACATGATATTGAAATCTAATCGATTGCCCTTTTGCAATTGGTGTAGAAAAAGTGCCGCCAACCCGCCAATTATCAATCTCACTCGCCTGCGCAACATCATCTATTATTGTTTGTCCACCAAAAAACCAGTTGGTATTGACCCCTAGCCACATCCCGTTTTTAAAATAGTAACTGGCGTGTGCCTGTAAACTGCCAGTGGGCTTCTGCTCCATTTTTTTTCCTAGATAATCGTTATTATCAGTATAAAACCAAACTCCGGTATAAACTTCCGCATAGAAATGAGAAAATCGTTTCGAAATACCAATTTCAGGCTTAAATCCCCAGCGATTTGTTCCAATATTAACTTGTTTATCAGCATAATATTTTCCAGTTGGAATTGACGTTACTAAACTTACCCCTAAAATTGTCTTTTGCTGAAAACTTCTAAATTCAAGCTTATCCAGAGCTGGAGAGCCTAGTAAATTAATTCCAAATCGCACTTTCATATCAGCAAAACCAGTTCTGGAACCTGTGATGTTTTGGCCATTTACATTTACTGATCCATCCATAAAAGTATAAGGTAAGGCAATCTGAACACGAGCTAACTTTTTTGCCAAACCAAACGTTCTCACATAAGTTGCAGCGATATTGTGACTTTGTAATGTAAAGTCAGAAATAGGCAACGCCGGATCTGTCAATACATTTCCGTCCATAAAAGCATAGCCAATCGCGGCCACATTTAATTTTACAGGTACGTTAGCATAAACTCTCGGTTCTAAATCCTGTCCGGAAGCTGTAATTATTCCTATAAAAAACAGTATCACAAAATGACACTTTTGAATTAAAACATAAAAAATATTTTTTAGCATAAATTGAAAAATCTGGGGTATAATTATTAAAACTAACGCTCTTTCCCTACTTTTTGCCTTCTTCCGTTTTTGGAGCTTCGATTAGTCCGTCATAGGAAATTGATCCTCTGTTATTGCTGTTGACAGAAAGTGAAGCGCTTCCGTCAAAGAAAATAGTAAACAAAAGATTATACGCATCATCTTTACCTTTTATAGTAGTTTTTATAAGATAGGATTTTTTCTTTTTTTCAATTTTAATATTTTCAGGAACACCTTCGAATTTGATACCTCCGTCTCCTCCCCCGTACGGTACATTGTATGCTCGACCAAAGAAAGGAAGATCACAAGTAGTTTTTTCTTCGTTAAACTTCAAAAAATAAGTGTTGTAATCTAAATTCAAAAGCCGGCCTCCTTGCGGATTGGCTTTTTGCGCTTCAAAAACAAAATTTTTAGCGTTAACAAGCGTTTCAATTTCTTTTTGCTTTTTCAATTCTTTTTCTGCTTTTAATTCTTTCTTTGTTTTTTCCTGAGACAAAACCGGAAAGCTTAAAAAACCCAATAACACTAATAAAATAAACAATTTACTTTTCATAAAACAACCATTTAATAGAGTTAAAAAATAAAAGATTTTACTTTTTGGTCAATCGCATCATGGCGATATCCCCAGAAATAAGATTTAGGGTTTTACCGTCATCTGTTACGTCGTACGATGTGATTTTTTGCAAAGTGCTCATAAAAACCTGTTCACCCTCGCCATCTGCACACATCATTCTGGTCATAGCCATGGGCTGCGTGAAATCAATTTTATTGCCATCGAGAGCAAGCTCCCCGTTAAATGAATTGCAACTGCTATTTCCGGAAATATGATTTTCTTTGAGATCAAAATTTATAGTTGGTTTTTTATCCGGATACAATCCATCAAAAGCTATTTTTGGGCCTGAAATGTAATTAAGTTCCCAATTTCCTTCAAGTTTAGTAGCGGTGTCTACTTTTTTACATTTACAGGAAAGTATTACTGAACTTAGAAAAACAAGGATAAAAATATTCTTCATCATAATGTTAAGTATTAAATATTAATGAATTAGAAATCTGTATTGCGTTTTTTTTCACTAAAGACCTTTACGAATTTAAGCAATATTTTTGTGTTCTTCACTTAATGTCCCATTAAATTACAATGAATAGTTTTAGATTTTTTTAACTTAAAACTGTAACTTATATCCTATTTTTTATGTTAAATTTACTTAATCTTTAATTTAAAAGCATTACATATGAAAAAAATAATTGTTTCTATCGCTATAATCACTGCCTTAATTATTGGTTGCAAGACTAGTACGAAATCCAGTGATGCTAAAACCCTGACCGTAAATTTAGAGCCAAAAAGCAACAGTACCGTAAGCGGAACTGCTACTTTCACAGAGAAAAACGGTAAGGTAACATTTGTTGCAAAAGTCGCAGGATTACAACCAGGAGTTCATGCCATACATATTCATGAGAAATCAGATTGTACAGCTGCTGATGGTAGTTCTGCAGGCGGACACTGGAATCCTACTTTTAAAAAGCACGGGAAATGGGGTTCTGCAGAATATCATAAAGGTGATATTGGGAATTTTACCGCTGATGCAAAAGGCAACGGAACTATTACATTAACCACTGACGAATGGTGTATTGGCTGTGGAGATGCAACCAAAGATGTTTTAGGAAAAGGTCTGATCGTACATCAGGGAACAGATGACTTCACGACACAGCCTACAGGAAATGCGGGTGGCCGAGTTGCTTGTGCAGGAATCATTAAATAAGAATATAATAACCACTATTTTTCACAAAATTTAGTGGTTATTTCATTTAAAATTAAACCTAAAAACAAGAAAAAGATATAGCTTTGCAGCTTCAAACAAAAGTTAATGATTAACCCATCAGCACCAGGTTGGATAGATAAGTTTTTTAGCGAACAAAAGTTTTCAGAAGCTATTCCTTTTGAAACTGATGAATCGTTTTACGATAAAGTCAGAGCGACCGGGTTCATTTATGGACATATCATTTCAATTGATTCTCAAATTCCAATTCCGATAAAAGGCTGGTTTAAAACCGAGATTTCTAAAATTGCGCTATTAAACACGTTATATGGAGTGTTTTGTTTAGAAAAAAGAAATTCTGAGCCCAATAATTTTACGTCAGAAGTTTTAAAATTTTATAAAGAAATGAATCCGGAAGGGTTTAATTTATTTAAAATTTTACTTCCAAAAGACACGCCTTCCCTTTCTTTAGAAAATATAATAGACCAGAGAGTTCAGACTAATGACAGTATCATTAGCAAAAACTTTTCACATCTTGTAACGAACGCATTATTGTTTATTGATGTTCTTGCTTTCAGGCAATATTTGGTTCATGGTGCAATTCCGGAGAAATATCTTAAGCGAATTGAAGAAACCGTTCTTGGTATTGTGGGATTGGCACTAAAAACCAAAACCGTAAAATCGCAGCACGACGACTTACTGATAAAGCTTTTTGAAGCCTCAATCCGATATTCAAAATTTTCAAAAGTAACAGTTGACACTCTGGAAACTTTGCACCTCGATTATTTCAATAATAACCTTGAGCACTATTACCTGATCGATATGGCGGGAATGGCTTTATGGAGCGATGGAGTTGTCGAAAATGAAGAAGCATATTTTTTATATTCGTTAGGCTCAATGATGCAGGTTCCAGACGATTTTGTTACTCATAGTATTGAGACTACAAACGCCTTTATAACGACACATAAAAAGAAAATTCCGTATTTTAATTATTCAAATCCGGTAAAACATTTCTATGATCAAATGACGCACACGGTCGTAAAACTGATTATAAGAAACAAAAACAGACTGGTTAAGGAAATTGTCCAGAGTAAAGAATTAATGCTTTTACTGGCTTATTCTACAACAAGAGATTTAGATGCCAAGGAAAAGAAAAAAGTAAAAAAACAACTTTTGGATATCTGTAAAACGATTCCGTCTTTAACAATTTTTTTACTGCCTGGCGGAAGCTTATTATTACCGATTTTAATAAAGTTTATTCCAACAATGTTACCATCTGCATTTAATGAAAATCTAGACGAAAACGAATAAAAAAAATTACCCTCATTAGTAAAAAAGGAGCTTCAATAGAACTTGAAGCTCCTTTTTTTTTACACTATGAAATACATACGCTTTTTACTAAAAACTGAAATACATTATTTAAACATTTTATCAAATCACTGACAATCAGATTATTTTACGTAACTTTAATTTATATTAAACACAAAAAAGATGCATAAAATAAGAGTAATATTGAGCTTTTTGATTATCTCCTTGAGTTGCGCATCCTGTAGAAATGAAAAAGAAAAAACAGACGGTGCTTCAGATTCTACAAGCATAGTCACTAAGGTGGATACGACCTGGTATAATTTTAATTCTGAGAATGAATTTCTAGGCTTAGGAAAAGTACAGTTTGGTGATCTAGACAGTATGGTTCAGCGTAGAAGAATACGCGTTTTGGTGCCCTATACCCATTTTTACTACGCAATAAATATAAATAAGAGAAGTGGTGTAGCTTTCGAAGTTTTAACTCTTTTTGAAAATTCACTCAATAAACAATTACACTTAAAGCCTAATCAAGTAAGGATAATATTTATCCCCGTAAATCGCAGTCAGATTATACCTCTTCTTCAGGAAGGTTATGCTGATTTCGCATACGCTGGTATGACCATTACAGAGGAAAGAAAAAAAAAGGTGGATTTTTCTATTCCATCCATTACCGGACTCAAAGAGATTGTGGTAGGTGGCCCGAAATCGCCAAAACTCAATTCACTCGCAGATCTTTCTGGCAAGGAAATTTATCTCCGCGAGGGCAGCAGCTATGAATCTGCCGCCTTAAAATTAAATGATTCATTAAAAAATAAAGGCTTGAAGCCGATCATTATTAAAACCCTGGATCCATATTTAGAAACAGAAGATGTACTCGAAATGGTACACTCAGGTGTTATTCCATTTTCAGCAATGGTTGAAGATATTGCCGAACTATGGTCGAAGGTAATGCCAAATCTAGTCTTGTATAATAAAATTCCACTAGCCCGAAATATTTCCTACGGTATAGTTTTTAGAAAAAACTCACCAAAATTAAAAGCCGCCGTAGATACGTTTTTAGAAAAAAATTCAAAAGGAACGTTGATAGGTAATACGCTTTACAATAAATATGTAAAAAATGCGAATCTTTTACCTCAAATATACACTACAAAAACCTTCTCACAAGTGAATGTACTTAAAGCTCCGTTCTTGAAATATGCCGACCGATATCAGCTTGACTGGCTTCTTTTGATCGCACAGGGTTATCAGGAATCAGGTTTGAATCAGGCACTTGTGAGCAATAAGGGTGCTGTAGGGATTATGCAGGTTTTACCCACCACCGCAGCCAGTAAACCATTTTACATCAGAAATATCAATAAAATAGATAATAATGTACACGCTGGTGTCAAATATATGCGCTTTTTAATTGATCGGTATTTTAGTAATCCTGATATTGATGAATTAAACCGTCACTTACTTGCTTTGGCAGCCTATAATGCAGGCCCATCCCGGGTAGCACAATTACGCGAAATAGCAAAATCTAAAGGATTGAATCCAAATCTGTGGTTTGATAATGTTGAACTCATCGCAGCCAAAGAGATTGGACAAGAAACAGTTCAGTATGTGAGTAACATCTATAAGTTTTATGCTTCTTACAGGGCATTGGATTATTATGCAGAACAACGTGGTAAAAAACTAAGACCTTAGTATTAGATGTTGGGAAGTCAAGAAAAAATTTATCCCAAAAAAAATCGCCCTTTTGAGGCGATTTTTTATTGTTATAATTTCAATTGATAAACTTCATCCAGTTCATCATTCGAACTAATATTAACATTCAGATCGGTTACAAAACCAGAGTTTAAACCGTAAACCCAACCGTGAAGCGTTAAATCCTGACCATTTTTCCAGGCACCCTGTACAATGGATGTTTTTGCTAAATCAAATACTTGTTCTTTTGCATTGATTTCAACAAACGTATTAAAACGCTGTGTCTCATCCTGAATTGAATCTAAGTAGCGATCATGCAGACGATAAACATCTTTAATATGACGAATCCAGTTATCAATAATTCCAATAGACTGATTCCCCATAGCCGCTTTTACACCACCACAACCATAATGTCCGCAAACAATAACGTGTTTTACTTTTAGAACATTTACAGCATAATCTAAAACGCTCAGCATATTCATATCTGAGTGAATTACCATGTTGGCGATATTACGGTGTACAAAAACCTCTCCCGGTTTTGCACCAATAATTTCATTTGCAGGAACACGACTGTCAGAACATCCAATCCATAACAATGGCGGCGTTTGACCTTTAGCTAAATCTGCAAAATAATTTGGGTCTAATGCTAATGATTTCTCAACCCATTCTTTGTTATTGTCTAATATCTGTTTATAAAAATCTTTCATTATTATGTATATTTTTTTTGAATAGTATTTTTACGTGATTAAACGTATCATATAAGAACTTATGTAAAATTACCCAAATTTTGATACTTCACACGCTTTAAAAACACCTTAATTTATTTAATTTGTTTAAAAATCTTCTTTTGTAACTTCTTTTTTCACCAATACGCGCTTCGCAACATCATAATAATGCTCGATAGAAACGTGATTATTGATTTCCGGAGTATTTTCCAGCTCGTATGCCTTTTTAAAACCTTTCAGTTTCACTTTGATATTTTGATCAACGGCACGTGTTTCTTTAAACTCACGAATTAAATCCAGCACATCATGCGCAATATACTCCGTATCATGTGCATTGATAATCACTTTTGAATTTTCAGGAATTTCACTCAACGTTTGTTTGATGGCTGCTTTGTTCAAAAATGAAACTTCCTGTGCCAGATCAATATGAATAACATCTCCATCTTCATATTCTTCTTTTTTGAAAATATAAGCCCTCTTTAAGTTTCCTCTCAAAACAAAAATAATACTGATGATAATTCCTAAAGCTACTCCTTTAAGTAAATCTGTAGCTACTACAAACACTAAAGTTGCAATAAAAGGCACAAACTGATATTTTCCTTTTTCCCAGAAATGAAAGAATGTTGCCGGTTTAGCTAATTTATATCCAACTAAGATTAAAACGGTAGCTAAAGTAGCTAACGGAATTTTATTTAATATCGCCGGAATACTCAAAACACTGACCAATAAAAGTACACCGTGAATTATTGCCGACATTTTAGATTTTGCTCCTGCATTATTATTTGCAGATGATCTTACCACAACAGATGTCATTGGTAAACCACCTAAAAGAGAACTTACAATATTACCAATTCCCTGAGCTTTTAGTTCAACGTTCGTATTGGTATAACGCTTCTGAACATCCATTCTGTCTGCAGCCTCTATACACAATAACGTCTCAATAGAAGCAACAATGGCAATTGTTATCGCTACCACCCAAACCTGAGGATTTGTAACTGCTGCAAAATTTGGCGTGATAAGAATTGATTTAAATTCATCAAAAGATTTTGGAACTGGCAAAGAAACCAAATGTTCTTTTGCAATTTCCAATGAGCTACCTGTAGAAATAAAAACTTGATTTAAAACAATCCCAGCAATAACAGCAACAAGTGCTCCGGGAACTAATTTTAATTTCTTTAAAAAAGAAACTTTATCCCATGAAATTAATATTATTAACGAAACTAACGAAATTACTACTGCTCCTAATTGAATATGGTTAATTACATCGAATAAAAATGAAAATGAATTGCTTCCATCATTCTGAATAAAAGCCTGGTCTCCTTCAAAATCGGCATCGTAACCAAACGCGTGTGGCAATTGTTTTAAGATGATAATTATCCCGATACCCGCCAGCATCCCTTCGATTACATTGGTTGGAAAATAATTTGAAATACTTCCTGCTTTTAAAAATCCTAATGCTAATTGAATTAATCCAGCAATAAAAACAGACATTAAAAACACATCGAAGGCACCAAAATCAGTTATGGCGGTCAAAATAATAGCTGTCAAACCAGCCGCAGGACCAGATACACTAATATGTGACTGGCTTAAATACCCCACCACAATACCACCTATAACACCTGCGATAATTCCAGAAAATAAAGGTGCTCCTGAAGCCATTGCAATACCTAAACACAATGGGAGAGCCACCAAGAAAACCACTAAACCTGAAGCAAAATCAGACTTAAGGTTGGCAAAAAGATTGATTTTTTTTGTCATAATACAATACTAAAAAAATTATTCATTAAAGATTAACCACACTTAATTCAAGCGCAGTTCAGTTCAAAATAATCGGAAGTATTATGCCAAGTTAGGAGGTGGTGCAAATATGCTTGGAGAAATATTGTCTAGTTTTACAATATTTTCAGACACTATTGTCTTTTTTTCAATATAAACTGGCATTATAACTTCATGTTGAAGTATTGCTGGATAAACAGCAGCCTTAAGTTCTTTGTGTGAATGCTCCTCTTCAGAAAAACTGAAGAACATAGACGTATCATTACTTTTCTTCATCAACGTCACAACTGTTGGCGTTGCTAAGAAAGCAATAAATATGAATAATAATATGCGAGCGACTAATTTCATTGTGGCAAAAATAGCGTTAAACAAACAAAATCAAAGCGCGAAGCAAAAATTTTTATAGAAATTTAACATTCACAAAAAAAGCAGAATATTTCAACGAAAATATTCTGCTTTTAAATTATTTATAAACAACACGTTACAGCTCTTCTTCAAGCCATGCATTCATCATCCAGATAGTTTTTTCCTGCTCCGCGATGAAGTCGCTCATCATAGAATTTGTTCCTTCATCATTGATTTCAGCAGACTTATTCAAAATTTCTCTTTCGATTTTAAGCAAATCCGACAAAGAATTAACAATCAAATGAACTGCTTTTTCATCATTTGAGATATTTTTCCCAACAGTTAATTTGTTGTTTTTAATGTAATCCTCAAAAGTATGCAATGGCGTTCCTCCAATAGTTAAAACTCTTTCGGCTATCATATCGATTTTCAATTGAGCATCGGTATATAATTCTTCAAATTTTACATGCAAATCAAAGAAACGTTTTCCTCTAATATTCCAATGTATCCCTCTTAAGTTTTGATAATAAACCTGAAAATTAGACAATAAGACATTTAACTCTTTTACTAATAATTCTGACTCTTTTACAGGTAATCCTAAAATATTCGTTTTCATGTTATTATTATTTTTACAGTAAGTTACTACAAATTTAAAGGAAGTTCTCTAAAAAAGTTATAAAAAAAAATTATATTTTCTTATTTTTGTATCAAAATTTACTATCAAAATGACTATAACTCAATTACAATATGTGTTAGCAGTTGCAGAACACAAAAACTTTACACTTGCTGCCGAAAAATGTTTTGTGACGCAACCTACTTTAAGCATGCAGATTCAGAAAATTGAAGAAGAACTTAATATTCTAATTTTTGACAGAAGCAAAAAACCTATTCAACTTACGGACATCGGTCAAAAAATTGTCAATCAGGCAAAAAACATTGTAAACGAAGCCGATAGAATTAAGGATATTGTGGAACAACAAAAAGGTTTTATTGGCGGCGAATTTCGTTTAGGAATTATTCCGACGATTATGCCAACACTTTTACCAATGTTCTTAAGCAATTTCATCAAAAAATACCCAAAAGTAAAACTGTTAATCGAGGAATTAAATACTGACGAAATAATCGTTAAACTTAAAAATGGTCATCTTGATGCAGCAATTGCCGCAACACCGCTTGAAGACGAAAAGATAAAAGAGATTGTTTTGTATTTTGAACCATTTGTTGCTTATATACCGGAGCATCATGCCAATTTTCAGAAAGAAGAAATTGAGGTAGCCGATTTAAATATCAACGAGATTTTGCTTTTGCAAGACGGGCATTGCTTTAGAGATGGTATCTTGAATTTATGCAAAAACGGAACTGATGTCGAACAAAACAATTTTCAGATTCAAAGCGGAAGTTTTGAAACGCTGATAAAATTGGCCGACGAAGGCTTGGGCACTACGTTACTACCGTACCTGCACACCATGGATTTAAAAGATTCCGATAAACTGAAACTACGTAATTTTAAGGAACCAAAACCTGCCCGTGAGGTTAGTTTAATTTACCCAAAGAGCGAATTAAAAATGCAAATCATTGACGCGCTTCGATCCACAATTGCCGGAGTTGTAAAAGGAGCAATCGTTTTTCAGAATGTTCAAATCATTAGTCCGCTGCAAAAGAAATAGCAATAAAAAAGGAGCCAATTTGGCTCCTTTTTTTATACTTTAATTAGCAGTAAACTTTCTTTTAATTCTGGTTTTTCAATAATGAAATTTAATAACCATTCTTTCAATTGCTCCATTTCATACGGTAACAGTGTTTTGATAGCTTTTTCTACCTCTTTGCAGAAAAGTATCGGATCGAAACTAACTCTCTCAAGTATTGATTTCGTGTAATCAAACATCATTTTTGACATAATAAAATAAGATTATGGGGGTTTATCTTTATTTTTAAACTCGCACCAAATTTAAACAAATATGACACATAACGAGTATTTTTAACTTATTTTTTTCAAAATTTTAATAACGAAACCGTTTTCTTAATACACATAAATCAATGTGGAACTATTATAAATAGGCGATTTATAGCTTTTTAAACGCTCTAAACATCTCACGTTTTCCTGGAGGGCCTGCTAATTTTTCAACGGTAAATCCTACAGAAATCATACTTCTTTTCACAACGCCCCGGGCAGCATATGTTACCAAAATGCCATTTGGTTTTAAACTATTATACATTTTCTGAAAAATTTCCGTACTCCATAGCTCCGGTTGCACACGGTATCCGAAAGCATCAAAGTAAATCAAATCAAAAGTTTCAAAATCGTCTATTTCGTCAAAAAATTGTTTTCTTTTAGTTAATAAAAATTCATTGCTAATTTCGGTTTTACTATTCCATTCACATTTATGCATTTTTTCGAAAATATTTTCAAATTCCAATGCATCAAGTTCCTTGACATAATTCATTGCCAGCACTTCATCAGCCTCAACCGGATATGCTTCTACTCCAACGTAATCAATTTTTTGTTGTTTTTGAGTTGCTTCTAAAAAAGTAATGAAAGCATTTAAACCAGTACCAAAACCAATTTCTAGAATACTAACAGGATTATTTTCAAACAATGAAAGTCCGTTTTTTATAAAAACATGTTTTGCCTCCTGAATTGCACCGTGTTTAGAATGATAACATTCATCCCATTCTTCCAAACGAATTGTCGTTGAACCATCTAGCGTTTTAATTATTTCCCTTTTCACTTTTTCGATATTTACAATCTGGATTTACTGATTTCCAGACTATTTTGCAAGCCAAATTTAGTCAAAACAAATGCGTAAAGCCTTAAAAAACGCCACTTTTTTCATAAATTCTTTATAAAAGTCAGTTAATTTTTTAGGTTTATTATAAGATAAATAAATCTCAGTTAAACACGGTAATTAATGCAGTTTTAGTAAGGAAATTATATATTTTTACTTAATTTTGCATTTAATAAAATCTATTTTACACCAAATCATCGCTTTAGTTTTTTTTTCTTGCGATGAAAATTACATAAAACTTACATAATTATGAGTACAACTCAAACAAGCAAAATTGAAATCAGAAAAGCTACTTCGTCAAAAATAAGCGCAGTAGACTTTGAAAACTTAAGCTTCGGTGCTGTTTTTACAGACCATTTATTCGAATGTGATTTTAAAAATGGGGAATGGCAAGCTCCTGTCATTAAGCCGTATGCTCCTATTTTAATGGATCCTTCTTCAAAAGTCTTTCATTATGGTCAGGCAATTTTTGAAGGAATGAAAGCTTATAAAGATGAAAATAATGATGTTTGGTTGTTTAGACCTGATGAAAACTACAAGCGTTTTAATAATTCAGCTGTACGTATGGCAATGCCAGAAGTTCCGGAAGCTATTTTTATGGATGGTTTAAATGAATTATTAAAAATCGATCAGGAATGGATCCAGAGAGGAAACGGAAGCAGCATGTACATTCGTCCTTTTATGATTGCAACAGGACCTGGTGTTATTGCAAATCCATCTGACGAATATAAATTCATGATTTTACTTTCTCCTGCAAAATCATATTATGGAGGCGAAGTAAAAGTAATTATTGCTGAACACTATAGTAGAGCTGCAAATGGTGGAATTGGAGCCGCAAAAGCTGCAGGAAATTATGCTGCACAGTTTTATCCAACAAACCTTGCAAATAAAGATGGCTTTCAACAAGTAATCTGGACAGATGATGCAACACATACAAAACTGGAGGAAGCAGGAACAATGAATGTTTTCTTCAGAATTAACGATACTTTAATGACTGCACCAACAAGCGAAAGAATTTTAGACGGTATTACCAGAAAAAGTTTAATTGCTATGGCTGAAAAGGAAGGATTGAATGTAGAAGTTCGTCCTGTTCTTGTATCAGAATTAGTTGAAGCGGCTAAAAACGGATCATTAAAAGAAATTTTTGGAGCTGGAACTGCTGCGGTTATCAGCGTAATCAAAGGATTCTCTTATCAGGATGTTTATTATGAAATGACTCCGATTGAAAATTCATATGCCTCTCTTTTAAAAGAAAAGCTTACAAGTCTTCAAAATAAACTTTCTGAAGATACTTTTGGATGGACGGTTAAAGTTCAATAGTCAAAAAAGGATATTAAATACAAAAACCCGACAGCTTAAAAGCTGTCGGGTTTTATTTTTTCACAATCTTGTCATTTCGACGAAGGAGAAATCCTCGTGAGAAGCTCGACAAAGATTGGCGACTTTCAGGGACGGAGTTACTTGCGAGGATTTCTCCTCCGTCGAAATGACAAAAATGACACAAAGCTTTGCGAACTTTGTTTTTTTACCAGGAACTCAATAAAAAAAACTTAGCGTTCTTTGCGGTTAATCTTCTTTATAAAAGCTTAGAAAAATCAGGTTTAAAATAATTAGGGCCTTTCATTACTTTTCCGTCTTCACGATAAATCGGTTGTCCGTCTTCTCCTAATTTACTCATATTGCTGCGCTGAATTTCATCAAAAACAGCTTCAATTTTATCCTGCAAACCATGTTCGATGATTGTTCCGCACAAAATATACATCATATCTCCAAGTGCATCTGCAATTTCGACTAAGTCATTATTCTGAACAGCATCAAGATATTCTTCATTTTCTTCTTTCATTAAATTATAACGAAGATACTTTTTCGTTTCGCCTACATCGGCAATTGGCGTTTCGCTATGTCCTATTTTAAAAGCAGTGTGAAATTCTTTAACTGCATCCAGTTGTTTTTTCATATTATGATACTATTTGTTTTTTATATTTAATGAAATGAAATACCAAATTAGCAACTATTCATATACAATTCTCTAAATTTGTCAAAAATAATTTTAAACTATGTTTAGTCAGGGACAATTAATATTCGCAGTCTGTTTTTTCATCGCCTTTGTAATCGTTATGATATTTGCTTATCGAAAAGATCTTGCATTACACAAAATTTTCTACAAAGGAAATTACAAAGTCCTGATCGTTTTTCTATTGTTTATTGCCATCTTATTTGTTATCAAATTCTTTTTTAAAAGGTAATTCCAGAATTATTTTCTATATTTAAAATAAAATATATGTTGAAGATTAACAATTAAACTTCAACACAATCGTTCTGTTTGAACTTGTTTTTAACTTGTAAACCAATTTAAAAGTATAGTTTTATTTTTTTCTGCAATTCGTGCGACAAGTAATAAAATTTATAACTTTACGACACCAAACAACCTACACCAAATGAAGATTTTAAAATATTTATTTCTTTTATTATTATTAAGCTTAGTTGCGCTAACCGTTTTTGTTGCTACACAAAAAGGGATTTTTTCTGTAGAAAGAAGCAAAGTTATCAACTCATCCCGAACGACTGTTTACAACTACGTTAATGATTTTAGAAATTATGAAGATTTTGAATCCTGGTCCGTTGAAGATCCTACGATGAGAATGACTTTCCCTAACAAAACTTCAGGTAATGGTGCATCATTTTATTGGGAAGGTGTTGATGGAAAAGGAAATGCAATAACACTCAAAACAAAAGAAGGAGAAAGCATTCTGCAAAAAATGAATTTTGACGGAACTGAAGCTGATGTCAACTGGACATTCAAAGATACTTTGGCCGGTAAAACAAAAGTGACCTGGAAAGCTAAAGGAACGATGAGCTTTTTGTTTAAAATTTATACCGCTTTAAATGGAGGCTCTGATAATATCATTGGAACTATTTACGAAAAAAGTCTTGCCAACATTGACAAAAATCTTGATTACGAGACCAAAACTTATGCTATCAAGGTAAATGGCGTGGTTAAAAAAATTGAAACACCATATATTAAACAAACATTTACAAGCGAAATTCAAAAGATAAATAAAAATGCCCGAATTGTAATTCCGAAACTTATTCAGTTTAGTGAAACTAATGGTTTATCCACAAACGGAAAACCTTTTATTATTTATCATACTTACGATGTAGTTAACGGATTGGCAAAAATTTCAATCTGCTTGCCTATAAATAAAGAAATTACAACAAGTGCCGGAAGTGATATTACAGCAGGAAAACTAAATGGTTTCGAAGCCGTAAAAACAACTCTTAAAGGAGATTACACACATACAAGCGAAGCAATTGCAAAAACAACTGCGTATATCAATAATGAAAAAATCGTTCCGGATTTAAGCTGGTCGCACCTTGAAATACTTACGATTAGTAAATTAGATACAAAAAGCCCATCGAAATTGATGACGGAAATTTATTTCCCGACTAAACCTAAAGTAATACCGGTTGCAAAAGTTCCTGTTTATCAACCTCAAACAGAGACGGAAACACCAACAACACAGACACCAACACATCCTGCAAAACCTGCTGTTCCGGCTCCAGATCCAAAACCAACTGAAGAAGAACAGTCGGAATTCTAAAAAAAATAAAGGTTCGTTAAACCTTTGCTTTAAAATTCAATCTAATAAGTTTAAAGTTATAATTGTTAACTTTGAAAGGGAACAAGATAAATGATAAAGCTTGACAAACGAGAAGGAATTTATAGAACAGTTATTAAATCCTAAAACGCAAAATACTGCGTTTCAAAAACTCTTGTCCGATTATCAGAAACCTTTGTATAATCACATTAGAAATATTGTTTTGAATCATGATGATGCAGACGATGTTTTGCAAAATACATTTGTAAAAGTTTTTCAGTATTTAAAAAATTTCAAGGGAGAAAGTAAACTTTTTTCCTGGATGTACCGAATTGCTACCAATGAAGCACTGACTTTCCTCAACCAAAAAGCGAAATTAAACGGAATCACATCTGAAGATTTACAAAATAAAACCATCGACAATTTGAAGGCAGATGTTTATTTTGATGGAGATGAAATTCAGATTAAACTTCAAAAAGCGATTATTACATTGCCAGAAAAGCAACAACTAGTCTTTAAAATGAAATATTTTGAAGAATTAAAATACGAAGAAATTGCAGAAATTTTAGGAACCTCAGTCGGTGCATTGAAAGCTTCTTATCATCATGCGG
Source organism: Flavobacterium aquidurense (assembly GCF_031458035.1). Lineage (GTDB taxonomy): Bacteria > Bacteroidota > Bacteroidia > Flavobacteriales > Flavobacteriaceae > Flavobacterium > Flavobacterium aquidurense_C. The sequence continues at coordinate 352,388 of NZ_JAVDXR010000005.1, read as the reverse complement.
TAAAAAAAATTGAATTATATGTTACGTCAAATTAAACCTTTTGTAACTAAACCTATCTTATAGACATTATGAAAGCATTTAAATTAGAAAACGAGCCGAAAATAAAAACTGGATTTAAAACTCCGGATTATTATTTTGATGATTTATCGGCAAAAGTTTTACAACAAATAAACGAGAGAGAAGTAAAAGTAATTCCGATTTACAGACGTAAAAAAGTACTTTCGCTTGTAGCTGCTGCTGCAATTGTAATTGCTTTAATGATTCCTGTCGTTAATAATTACAAAGCAACATCAAATGAACTTGATGAGGCTACTTTAGAAACCTATTTAACCTATCAGTCGAATTTGAATCAATATGATCTGGTAAAAGAACTTGATACTAAAGACATTGAAAAACTAGGCAAGAACGTTGCGCTTGAACAAGAAACACTCGAAGATGTTTTATCTTCAAACCCTAATATTGAGAATTTAATTTCAGAATAAAAACAAAAACATAAAAAGATGAAAATCAAAAAAATACTACCGCTATTTATGTTCTTAATCACTTTTTCATTTTATGCCCAAAATGATAAAAATCTTGATGAAAAACGTGATAAAGTTAAAGCATACAAAGTTTCTTTTTTAACAACAGAACTTGAACTGACCTCGACAGAAGCAGAGAAATTCTGGCCAATCTACAATGCTTTTGATGACAAGCAATTTGAATTGCGTCATGAGAAAATGAAAGCTTATATGAGTAGATTAAATGATGACAATATCAACTCAATTTCAGAAAAAGAAGCTGCAACACTTTTAGCTCAAATTGAAAGCACAGACAAAGAGCTTTACCTTTTACGTGAGAAATACATGTCGAATCTTAAGAAGATACTTTCTGCAAAGAAAATATTAAAACTTAAAAAATCTGAGGATGATTTTAACCGAAAACTGTTAAAACAATATCGAGATAAAGCCGGTAAATAATAAAGGTACAACAGCGATAAGCCCCCTATATAATAATTCTTACTTTATTATTTAGGGGGCTTATTATTTTAAATCTTACTGGATTACTTAAAGCGAAGTCTCACCACTTTATTGTGGCCTGCAGCAATTGCAGTATTTCTATTTACAAAACGAAGTGTAAAAAGTTTTGTATCAGTAGATAATTGCGTCCAGTTTTCACCGCCGTTTTGAGAGTATTGAATTCCTTCAGACCCAACACACACAATTTCTTTACCGTTTCCTCCCGGTACATATTGTACGCATGAAGCATACCCAAAGCCCATATCCTGACCTATTAATTGCCATGTTTTTCCACCATCTGACGTAAAAGCTTTATTATCTCTTTTTCTGCCTGGCTGATCGTAATCACCTCCTGCAATAAATCCATGCTTAGAATCATAAAAATCAGCTGTAAAAATACCAGTCATTGCTTTTCCCTGAACAATCGGAGTTTCAATAACTTTCCATGTTTTTCCTTTGTCCGGAGAATAAAAAACACGTGATTTTTTTCCTCCTGAAACCAACCAGGTATCATCACCATTTATAACAATATTTGTATTACTTGCTGCAAAAGCCGCTTCACCCTGGGCATTGGTAGGTAATTTATCGGACAATACTTTTGTCCAGTTTTCTCCTCCATCACGGGTAATAATAATCGAAAAAGTATCTTCCGTAGGATCACCAATAGCGATTCCTTCCTTATCATTCCAAAATTGCATACTATCGTAGAAAACTTTTGGGTTGACTTCCTTATAAACTAATTTTACTTTATTTGTCTTTTTAGAAACAGAATAAAGTAATGCCGGATTACCCACGCTTAATAAGAAAACATTATCTGAAGTTTGAGCGATACTTCTGAACTCTAATTTTAAGGTATCACGGTAAATATGATCTTCAAATTTTTCCTTTTTTTCTAAATCTAAATATCCAAAGCGAGAATTATCTGCTCCATACCAAACCTTATTTTTATCGATACAAAGAGCTCTAATGCTAATTTTATCCTGAAATAATGTATCTACCTGCATTGAAGTAAAACCACCATAAAACGCCATTTTATCACTATCACCCAATGTTTTAAAAGACATAAATAAAATAAATGCGCAACAAAACAATAGTATTTTTTTCATATAGGTTAAGATTTAGTTGTTGCTAAAATACAATTATTTATAACATATAAAATAGCTTTTGTTCTTTTTTCTGGCACAGTAATTGGATATCTCAGAATATTAATCTTAATATCATTTTGCCATGAAAGCCAAACTACTTCTTTTCACGCTAATAACTATAGGTTTAAGTTCTTGTGGCGTACAAAGCCAGACTACTGTTTACGCCAAAAATTCAGATATCAGTGATAATTTAGACTTGAGAGCCGTTGCTTCTATTTTTGGAGAATCAGCGAATCTTCAGGATTTCGAAAGACGTTTAAATGATCCAAAATATCAAATATCAAATCTTGATTTAAATGGTGATAATCAAGTAGATTATCTTCGTGTAATCGAATCAGTAGAATCCAGAACACACGTAGTCATTATTCAGGCAGTTCTTGATCGCGATGTTTATCAGGACATTGCTACAATTGATGTAGAACGTGATAATTACAATAAAGTAAGCGTTCAGGTCGTTGGTAACAGTTATTTATACGGCGCCAACTACATTTACGAACCTGTTTACAGTGTAGCTCCGGTAATTTATACTTCATTTTGGGTAACAAATTACAGACCATACTATTCTGCCTGGACTTGGAATTACTATCCAACATACTATTATGCATGGAGCCCTTACCCAATTTACAGATACAGAAGTAATATAAATGTATGTATAAATGTAAACAATCATTACAACTATGTAAATTATAGAAGAAGTTACAGAGCTCCAGTTTTATATGAATCAAGACGTACTTATGGATACGAAAAAGCGCATCCGAATTATGGTTTTTCACAAAGACATGCCAATATAAATAACAGATACGAACTTGATCAAAGACGTGTTGCAAGCAGAGAAACAAGCAGAAACTCTAATGTTTACAACAGCAACAGATCTAATACTGAAAGACCATCTGGAAATGAAAACAGAAACACTAACAGAAATTATACTGAAAACAGAACAAATTCTGACAACAATTATAATACAAATCGTGTTTCATCAAAAGATAATCAAACCAGAGTAAACACGCCGTCAAGAGTTGAAAACACGCAAAGAACAGTAGAATCGACACGTGATTACTCCAACAACAACATGAATAATTCAAGAGGAAATTCAGATAACAGAATAAGCGAAAACAGAAGTGCACCTGTTCAAAGAACTGAAACTCCAAGAAATTATTCTGAAAACAATACGAATACTTCAAGAGGGAATTCAGACAACAGAATGGGATCAAACAGAACTGCTCCTGCTCAAAGAACTGATACTCCAAGAAATTATTCTGACAACAACATGAATAACTCAAGAGAAAATTCAGGCAATAGAATGAATACAAACAGAACAGCATCTACTCCAAGACAAGAAACTCCTAGAAACTATTCTGAAAACAGAGCAAGTGAGGCAAGACCACAAACTGCACAAAGATCTGAGACACCAAGAGTTAGCCAAGAATCAAGAGGGTCTCAACCGCAAAGAGAAGGTAATTCAGGATCTCGTGGAGCGAATAGAAGAATTTAATTCAGGACGTCCGATTTCAATAAAAAGCAAAAGCACAATTTAACGATTGTGCTTTTTTTTATCTTTTTACTATTAATTGACGCTAATTTGTTTTAAAACAGTAAATTTGCAACCGTCTTTTATAAAAATATACATGAGCGCAGCGCATAAAAACTTACACAGTAAGTTGTCTATTGGGGGTTTATTAATCACATTAGGAATTATTTATGGAGATATTGGTACCTCTCCGTTGTATGTAATGAAAGCCATACTTGGTGAACACATTATTAATGCAGATATTGTTTTAGGAGGTATTTCATGTGTGTTTTGGACATTAACATTACAAACTACCATAAAATACGTTCTTATTACCTTAAGTGCTGACAATCATGGCGAAGGTGGTATTTTTGCTTTATATGCTTTAGTAAAAAAAACCAAAATTCAGTGGCTCATTGTACCCGCCATTATTGGAGGTAGTGCATTGCTTGCTGACGGAATTATTACCCCGCCTATTTCTATTTCTTCGGCAGTAGAAGGAATCAGGGCATTCTATCCTACAATGGAAACTTCTACCATTGTTTATATCGTAATCGGAATTTTATTCATACTATTTACCATACAACAATTTGGAACTAAGCTAGTTGGGAAATTTTTCGCGCCAATGATGTTAATTTGGTTTGCTATGTTAGGAAGTTTGGGAGCAATTCAAGTATTGAATCATCCTGAGGTTATCAAAGCCGTTAACCCTTACTATGCTTATCATTTGTTATCGATACACCCTGATGGTTTCTTCGTTTTAGGTTTTGTATTTTTATGTACTACCGGAGCAGAAGCATTATACTCAGACATGGGACACTGCGGACGAAAAAACATCAGAATTAGCTGGATTTTTGTAAAAACGACTTTGGTCCTAAATTATTTTGGACAGGCTGCTTACTTAATTCACCACGAAGGAAATACATTACAACAATTAGGAGGTGAAAATGGAAATCCGTTTTATCTTATCATGCCGCACTGGTTTTTACCATTCGGAATTGTAGTAGCGACTTTAGCAGCTGTAATTGCTTCTCAGGCACTTATTAGTGGTTCATTTACATTGATAAATGAAGCTATGCGTTTGAATTTCTGGCCTAAAGTAAAAATCAAATATCCTACTGAAGTTAAAGGTCAATTATATATTCCGTCAATTAACTGGTTATTGTTTTTTGGTTGTGTTGGAATCGTTTTGCACTTTCAGAAATCAGGAAATATGGAGCATGCTTATGGTCTTGCCATTATTTTGTGTATGATCATGACAACGATTTTGCTTAACTATTACTTAATCATGAAGCGTGTAAAACTATACTTCATGGTTCCGTTAATCACGATTTACTTGATAATAGAATTCAGTTTCCTTTTTGCCAATATCACAAAATTTGCCGAGGGTGGTTACGTTACTTTAATCATCGCGATAATGCTTATTTCGATTATGACAATTTGGTATTTGGCTAAGAAAATCAACAAAAGCTATACTAAAATCATCAAGATTGACGATTATAAGAAGGTATTGATGGAGTTGAGCGAAGACTTATCTATTCCTAAATACGCAACGCATTTAGTTTATATGACAAATGCGAATCGTGTTGACGAATTAGAGGAAAAAGTGATTTACTCGATTCTTCAAAAGCGTCCTAAAAGAGCTGACATTTACTGGTTTGTACACGTAAATATTCTTACTGAGCCTTATAAAACACAATATAAAGTTACCGAAATCGCAAAGGACGATATCTACAGAATCGATTTTAATTTAGGCTTTAGAGAACCTACCAAAATCAATTTAATGTTTAGAGAAGTAATTCGCGATATGGTAAAACGTGGCGAAGTAGATATTACCAGCCGTTACGAATCATTAAACAAAAACAATATTATTGGTGACTTCAAATTTGTATTGTCTGAGAAGTTTTTATCAAATGACAACGATTTAAGATGGCACGAAAATATCATTATGAACTCTTATTTCTTCATTAAAAAACTAAGTTTATCTGAAGAAAGAGCTTTTGGTTTAGATAGTAGTTCGGTAAAAATAGAGAAATTCCCAATGGTGCTTCACGCTCCGGAAAACATCGGATTAACCCGAATTATAAAATAAACTGTTACCAAAACATATTCAAAAAACACTCTTTTAAACTTTATCAGAGTGTTTTTTTTCTTTTTAAATGAAAGTCAAAATAACAATTAAAATTAAAAATTTAACTTTCAATCATTTAATAGTACCTTTGCAACTCAAATAATTAAAATGAGATTACACAGAAATTTAGTTTATACTACCATCGATTCTTTGAATGCTATCTTCAATGAAGGAGAATATGCAGACAAAGTGGTAGCAAGAGCCTTAAAAAAAGACAAACGTTGGGGAAGTTCTGACAGGAAGTTTGTTGCTGAAACGATATACGAAATTGTTCGTTGGAAAAGATTATACGCTGAAATTGCCGAAGTTAAAGAACCTTTTGACAGAGACAATTTATGGAGAATGTTTGCAGTTTGGGCAGTTTTAAGAGGATATCCTATTCCGGATTGGAGACAATTGGAAGGAACTCCTGAGAGAAAAATAAAAGGTCGTTTTGACGAACTTTCAAAAGTTAGAGCATTAAAAGAATCTATTCCGGATTGGATGGATGAATTAGGAGTAAAAGAATTAGGCGAAGCAGTTTGGTCTAAAGAAATTACAGCTCAAAACCAGCCGGCAAAAGTTATTTTAAGAACTAATACACTTAAAGGAACTAAGGAAAACTTGAGAAATACGTTGATGGATTTAAATATTGAAACAGAATATTTAAAAGATCAGCCTGAGGCTTTAGTTTTGAAAGAAAGAGCAAACGTATTTTTAACAGATGCTTTTAAACAAGGACTTTTTGAGGTTCAGGATGCTAACTCACAACTAGTTGCAGGTTTTCTTGATGTAAAACCAGGAATGCGCGTTGTGGATACTTGCGCCGGAGCTGGAGGAAAAACATTGCATATTGCTTCTTTGATGGAAAACAAAGGACAATTAATCGCAATGGATTTGTATGAAAGCAAATTGAAACAATTGAAATTAAGAGCCAAAAGAAATGGCGCTTTTAATATTGAATATCGTATTATTGACACTACAAAAGTGATCAAAAAATTACACGAAAAAGCAGACCGTGTTTTAATTGATGCACCATGTAGCGGTTTAGGAGTTTTAAAAAGAAATCCTGATGCGAAATGGAAATTACAACCTGAGTTTATTGACAATATCCGTAAAGTTCAGAGTGAAGTTTTAGAAAGCTATTCTAAAATTGTAAAACCTGGCGGAAAATTAGTTTACGCAACTTGTTCGGTATTGCCATCAGAAAATCAGGAGCAAGTAGAGAAATTCTTAAAAACTGAAATCGGAAAGCAATTTACATTTATAAAAGACCGTAAAATTCTGGCTTCAGAATCTGGTTTCGATGGATTTTATATGGCATTATTAGAACGTAAAGCTTAAATTTAAATTCCAAATTAAAATTAAATTCCAATAAAAAAATTCCAAATTCCAACTTTAAAATTGGGATTTGGAATTTTTTATTTTTGTAATTTGTGGTGTATTAAAGCAAACTCGGTTTACGCAATAACTTTCCGTTTTCATTTTCTTTAAACTTCGGAACAAAAACGATTTCTTTTGGCCTTTCGAATTTATCCAAAACATCAAAAAAACCTGCTTCAAAATCTTGCTTATCCCCTTCAATTACTAAAATCAATTTCTCACCTAAAACAGCATCCGGAATTCCGGTTACAAAAAATCTCGAATTAATTTTCTCAATCAGCTTTGCTTCTATTTGCTCAGGAATGAGTTTTACGCCTCCACTATTTATCACATTATCAATTCGTCCTAAAAAAATAAACTGATTTTCTCTGATTATTTCAACTAAATCATTTGTTACGATAGGCTCCTCCGAAATTGCAGGAACGGTAATAACCAAACAACCGCGATCGTCTGTCGCAATTTTCACATTTGGCAAAACGGTAAAAACTTTTTCACCCAATTTCTTCGCAGCAATATGAGTAATAGTTTCGGTCATACCATAAGTTTCGTAAATTTCAGTACGTAACGGTAACAGTTTCGCTTCTAGCGTGGTATCCATTTTAGCACCGCCAATTATGAGTTTCTTTACATTTTTTAAAGCTTCGATAGAATTCTGAACCTGTAAAGGTACCATGGCAACAAAATCATATTTTGTCTCATTTAACGCCAGAGGCTCAGTACTTGGTGTCACCACATCTAAGTCCAAACCTAAAATTATGCTTCTTACCAACATCATTTTACCGGCTACAAATTTTACAGGCAAACAAAGCAAAGCTTTATCACGCGGCTCCAAACCAAAGAAATCTCCTGTTGCCAAAGCCGATTGAATCATGGCCTGTTTTTCTAATTTAACTACTTTAGGAAGCCCTGTTGTTCCTGAAGTCTTCATTTCGATATAATCTTTATGATCAAACCAATCCAACAAAAATTCACCTATCGCCTGTTCATTTGCATCTCCTTCTTTTATATAATCATACGCAACACGACACAAATCCGCAGCGCTTAAATGATAGCCATTTATCTTAAAGTGGTTGTGAACATTTTTATGTGTTAACTCTAGCATAATAATTTAATTTGATGATTCTAAAACATTAATTTTCCCTGTTAATTTTTCCTTCCAATTACTCCAATTGTATTTTTTACTAAAAATAAAAAGCAAAGTGGGGTACACCACAACAATAGGCAGAATAACATCCAGCCCAGCTGATGGCTCAGAGATATCTCTAAAAATTGAATAAGTCTGAAAGACAGTCCAATCTGAAGTAACTAATAAGGCACCAACTAAATTATTAGCGGCATGAAATCCTATTGCCAATTCAATACCTTCGTCCATAAGAGTAATTATCCCTAAAAACAGACCGGTTCCTATATAATAAATCATAATAATATAACCCATTTTTGCTACTTCGGGATTAAATACGTGCATTGACCCAAATATTAGAGAGGTCATTATCAGCGGAAACCATTTGTTTTGAGCTAAATTGGCAAATCCCTGCATTAAATATCCTCTAAAAACATATTCTTCGGTACTGGTTTGTATTGGTATCAATATAGCACCTATCAAGAATAAAATTAAAAAAGGAACTAATTTAAAATTCCAGACAAAATTTTCAGGAGCCTTCAAATAAACCAGCCAAAAACTAATTACAGAAAAGAAGGACCACAAGGAAAAAGAAAATAAAATACGGTTCCAATCTACTTTTTTTCTGGATGTTGTAACTGATAAAAGTGTTTGATTATGCAAATATTTCACAACAAAATAAACCCCCATAAAAGCAAAAGCAAAAGAAATCATTACCAAAAAAAGCGTAAGATTTGGATCAAAAATTTTCATAACCTCCGCATTATCCGTCGGAAAAGCTTTTTTACTTTTAAAAGTAGAATATAAAACGGCTACAGAAAAAGGAATTTGCCCAATAAACGATGCAATAATGATTAAAACAGACCCGACAAGATATAGCCAAAATTTATTCTGAGGTTTAATTCCTTGTTCTAAAAACATAACTTAAATATTTAAAAATGAGAATTCGATTTTAATAAGTAAATCTTACTTTTGGTGTTGCTAAAATACCTATTTCTGCATTAACTATCTTACAATTCATTAAATATAACAAAATGATACAAATTTACCATAATCCTCGTTGCGGAAAATCAAGAACTTGCGTTGCTTTTGTGGAACAAGCAAATCACGAATTCGAAATTATTCCTTATTTAACAGATGTTCCAACATTTGAAGACTTAAAAAAATTACTTGACAAATTAAACCTTCAGCCTCTTCAACTTGTAAGAGTTAAAGAAAAAATATGGATTGAAAATTACAAAGGAAAAACACTAACTCACGATGAAATCATTCAGGCGATGGCTGATAATCCGATTTTAATAGAACGTCCTATTGTAATAAAAGACGGAAAAGCTATAATTGGAAGGGATTTGGACCTTGTTGCTTCCTTTTTAGATTGATTACAAAATACCAAATTAACATTTTTTTATGATTCTATTCATTAAACCAAGACCTACATTTGCCGTCTAAGAGTAAATGAAACTTATAACAATGAAAAAAATCAATTTTGCTGTATTACTTGTTCTTCTATTAACGAGTTTTTACAACTATGCACAACAAGCACCTCCTGGAAAAAATAAGGTAAAAGTTACTGGAAAAGTTTTTGAAAAAGTTAGCAAACAACCTCTTGAATATGCTACTATTTCGATAATGTCCCCAAATGATACAAAAGTAATTGCGGGCGGAATAACCAATCCAAAAGGAGAATTTGAAGTGGCTGTTGCTCCGGGAACTTACGATATTAAAGTTGAATTTATTTCGTTTAAAGCAACTGAAATTAAAGGAAGAAATATTTCAGGAGACACTAATTTAGGAGTTGTAAATTTATCTGAAGATGCAGCACAATTGAATGAAGTTGTTGTTCGTGCCGAAAAATCGACAGTTGAAATAAAACTGGACAAAAAAGTATACAATGTTGGTCAGGATATGATTGTAAAAGGCGGAACTGTAAGCGACGTTTTAGACAATGTTCCATCTGTTTCTGTTGATACGGAAGGAAATGTAAGTTTAAGAGGAAGTGATAATGTCAGAATTTTAATCGACGGAAGACCTTCAAATGCCATAAATGTTGCCGAAGCATTACGTCAGCTTCCGGCAGATGCAATTGACAAAGTTGAAGTTATCACCAACCCATCTGCACGTTATGATGCTGAAGGGGGTTCGGGACTAATCAACATCATTCTGAAAAAAGGAAAAAATCAAGGCTTTAACGGAACTTTTATTGCTTCAACAGGACTTCCTGAAACGTATGGTTTAAGTGCTAATTTGAATTATAAAACAGAAAAATTAAACTATTTTACTACTGCAGGTTATAACTACAGAACTAACGAAGGTGGGGGTTTAACAAATACATCTTATTATAATGCCGATGGTACACCAAAAGGCTTTTTAGATGAAGATCGTGATACAGAAAGAACTTCTGACGGATTTAATGGAAGAGCTGGTATGGAATGGACAGTAGCGAAAAATACGTACTGGACAAACGCTATCAATTACCAAAAAAATTCAGGAACAACGACAGACTTAATTAATTATAATAATTATGATGCTGCCCATGCTTTTACGGGATCTTCATATCGTTTGAATAATGGTGATACGGGAAGCGAAAATATTGAATATACTTCGAATTTAATTAAAAACTTCAACGACAAAGGACATAAACTGACTGCCGATTTATCGATTTCAAGAAATACAGATGATAGTGACAGTAAAATTACGGCTTCGCCAAATTTCAATACTACCTTAAATAATCAGGTTCAGAAACAAGTTCAAATTCAGGCTGATTATGTTTTGCCATTAGGAAAAGGAAGTCAATTTGAAGCAGGATATAAAGGAAGTTTTGGCGACCTAAACAATGAATATTTTGTTAAGGATGGCAATGGTGATCCAATTTCAAACTTGTCAAACACTTTAGAGTACAAAGAAAACATCAACGCCCTTTATACTTCTTACGGATTTAAAGTAAATAAATTCTCTTATTTATTTGGTTTACGTTGGGAAGACACCAACATTCAGGTTAACTTATTGGAAACAAATGATTTCAATACAAAAAAATACAATAACTTATTTCCAAGTGCTTTTGCAAGTTATGAAATTTCAGATCAAAGTAACTTCACAGCCAGTTATAGCAAACGTTTAACCAGACCAAGAGGTCGTTTTATGAATCCGGCGGTTAACTATTCAAGTAATGTTAATATCTTTCAGGGAAATCCTGATTTAGACCCTGCCTTAACAGACAAATATGATATTGGATACATAAAGCGTTGGGAAAAAGTAACTTTTAATACTTCGGCTTACTTTGAAGATACAAAAGATGTTTTCAGCTTTGTCAGAACCCCAAATGGCGAAGTAGTAAATGGTATTCCTGTAATTTTAAGCAGACCTATCAACTTAGGAAAAGAACAAAAATTTGGTTTCGAATTTACATTGAATTACACGCCATTCAAATGGTGGAGACTTAATAGTAACTTCAACCTTTACAACGTAAAAACAACTGGAGAAAATACATACACCGATATTTATGGTAATGATGTAGTTCAGAATCTTGATAACCAAGCCAATTCATGGTTTGCGAGAATCAGTTCAAAAGTTACTTTGCCATACAAAATCGACTGGCAATTAACTGCGATGTATAACGGTGAGCAAAAAACTGCTCAAGGTAAAAACTTAGGTCAGTTTGGTATGAACACTGCTTTAAGCAAAGATGTACTGAAAGACAAAGGAACAATTGCTTTCAATATCAGCGACATTTTCAACTCAAGAATCATGAGATCGTACACTTACCTTCAAAATGACACAACACTTGAGAGTCAAACATCTTATGGTGAAATGCAATTCCGTAAACGTCAATTCAATTTATCGTTTACTTATCGTTTCAACAAAGCGAAAAACGAAAGAGAAAAGAATGCAGCACCAAGAAATGAAGGTGATGGCGGTGGAGAATTCCCTGGATAATATCAGTTAAATTACAATATTGAAAATTCCAAATTCCAATTTTACAAAACTTAATTATTAAGTCTAAATTGGAATTTGGAATTTTTTTATTGGAATTTGGATTTTTTTGGCATAAAAAAAAGGACTCGTAAAAACGGGTCCTTTCTTTATGAAGTCAATTTAAAATTAAATTGATTGCTCTTCTTGTCTTCTTTTTGCTCTTTTCTCTTTGAACATTTCCCAGCTTGCACCCGTAACCCAATAAGATACGAAACCAACTAAGAAAAACATCAACCAAAACCCTATAGTTAGTATGGTCAAGAAAAGTAAAAAGCCTAAGTACTGTGAAAATTCAAACATGTTTTCCGGAATTTTTGAATGTAAGGACAAATGTAAGTTTTATATTTTTCGTTAGCAATAAAAACCAAATCAATTTTTATAAAATCACAATTATACGTATATTTAAACTCATTTTAAATAAGAGAATTTACCTAGAATCCTCCCATTTTTATTGAAACATCTCAAAAACAAGTGAATGCGTTTTTTCAGGAGCTATTTCCCGCTATCCGTTACAATCTTTTGCTTTTTTAAAGAAAAAAAGCAAAAGGATTTTCACTCCTATCGGGGCTAGGAATCACGTTTTCATAATAAATTTCAGTTAACAAAACATTTCACATTTCACATTTCACAAATTACAAATTACAAATTACATTTAATAAAACATTTTACACACAACAATATGAAATACAGAATAGAAAAAGATACCATGGGTGAAGTACAAGTCCCAGCAGATAAATATTGGGGCGCACAAACAGAACGTTCCCGAAATAATTTCAAAATTGGTCCATCAGGATCTATGCCTCCGGAAATCATTGAAGGTTTTGCCTATCTTAAAAAAGCAGCCGCTTACGCTAATCATGACTTAGGCGTTTTATCTATAGAAAAACGTGATGCAATTGCAGCCGTTTGCGACGAAATTCTTGGCGGACAATTGGCCGACCAATTTCCATTAGTAATTTGGCAAACAGGCTCCGGAACACAAAGCAATATGAATGTCAATGAAGTCATTGCGAATCGCGCGCAAGTACTAAAAGGTTTTGCAATTGGCGAAGGTGAACCCATAATTAAAGCCAATGATGATGTTAACAAATCGCAATCGTCAAACGATACTTTCCCAACTGCAATGCACATCGCAGCATATAAAATAGTACTGGAAACCACTATCCCGGGAGTTGAGAAATTACACGCAACCCTATCTGCAAAAGCAGCCGAATTCAAAGATGTCGTAAAAATTGGACGTACACACCTTATGGATGCCACTCCCCTAACCTTAGGTCAGGAAATTTCAGGTTATGCAGCTCAACTATCTTTCGGATTAAAAGCACTTAAAAATACTTTGGCACATTTATCAGAAATCGCTTTGGGTGGAACTGCTGTCGGCACCGGACTTAACACACCAAATGGATATGATGTAAAAGTTGCTGAATATATTGCTCAATTCACCAATCACCCTTTTATAACCGCCGAAAACAAATTTGAGGCTTTGGCAGCGCATGACGCCATTGTAGAAACGCATGGGGCTCTGAAACAATTGGCTGTCTCATTAAATAAAATCGCTAATGATATTAGAATGCTGGCTTCCGGGCCAAGATCTGGAATTGGAGAGATTCATATTCCCGAAAATGAACCAGGTTCATCAATAATGCCGGGAAAAGTAAATCCAACGCAATGCGAAGCCTTGACAATGGTATGTGCGCAAGTAATTGGAAATGATATGGCAATCACCGTTGGCGGTATGCAGGGACAATACGAATTAAATGTTTTCAAACCCGTTATGGCGGCAAACTTTCTGCAATCAGCAAGATTATTGGGTGACGCTTGTATTTCATTCGACGAACATTGCGCGCAAGGAATCGAGCCTAATTATAAAAGAATCAAAGAATTAGTAAATAATTCACTAATGTTGGTAACCGCTTTAAACACTAAAATAGGATACTACAAAGCAGCCGAAATCGCTCAAACCGCCCACAAAAACGGAACAACCTTAAAAGATGAAGCCGTTCGTTTAGGATATGTAACCCCAGAAGATTTTGATGCATGGGTAAAACCGGAGGAGATGGTTTGATTTAATTGTTAATTTTTAATGGTGAATTATTAATTGATTTAGTTTGCGTCATTTGAACTAAGGAAAATGACATCTTTAGGCCACTAACTATTTTTAAATAGTAAAAAAGGGTTTTATAAAAGTTTAAACTTTTATAAAACCCTTTTTTCTTAGGTCAATTATTAATTAACAATTCACCATTTACAATTAATAATTATTTTCCATCTACATAATCTTGCAAATAACTAAATCTCGGAGTCAGTTTTCCGTTTTCAGTTATTTTAGCTCTTTGCAGAATTCCATCTTTGTCTCCGTTAAAAAATGCCGGAATTACATGTTCCATAAATTGCTCGCCAAAACCTTCGCTGGCATCTTTTGGCATTTCGCAAGGTAAATTATCAACCGCCATCACGACAATCGCAGCTGGATGAAAAACATCAACTTCCTTATTTTCTAGTGGAAAATAGCCATAAATTGGCTCCTCAATTGTCGAAGAACGTAATGTGCAGGCAATAGGACCATTTACATCGCACGAAATATCAGCAACAACTCTCAATTTACAATCGCTGGCGTTCAGCATTTCCTGCGTCAAAATCACTGGTGCTGCGCTATCATAAAAGTGACCTGCATAATAAATATCTGAAACTTTCGTAAATTTTTCAAAATCCGAAACATAAGATTCCGGATGTGCAGTAAAATCATTAAAGTCTAAAAACTGTCCGTCAATTCGTTTGTTATATTCTAAAACATCTAACTGTACATAAACAGACTGTGTGTAATTTTTAGTCAAATAATTCTCGACAGTAACTTCTTTAACTTTAATGGCATCCAAAATTTCTTTGACACCGCTACCTACTTTTCCGGTTCCTGTTACAACAAATTTTAAAGGTGGTAATGTAATACGTTTAAGCTGTGTAATTAAAGCTTCTTTTCCAGCCAGCGTTTCTGCTTTTGGCAATTTAAACAATTCGAATTTTATTCCGAAAGCACGAATTCCGTTGTATACGCCAACCATCCCGGCATATTTTCCGAAGCCAATCAAACGACGATTTTCAGTATCAACGATAGTTTCGTGATCGTACAACTCAATATTCTTTTCTAAAATTGCTTTTAACAATTTTCTATTATAAGGTTGTTTTTTGATCGTATGCGAAAAAAAGAAATAAGCTTTGTTTGGAATTAAATTTTCGACCGGAACTTCTTTTACGCCAAATAAAACATCACAATCTGACACATCATCAGTAACGGTAATGCCCATACTTTTGTATTGTACATCTGAAAAAATTCGGATATCTGAACTTTCTACTTCAACTATTGCTTCATGATATTGCTGTTTAAGTTTTGCAAGTTCATTCGGTGCAAACACAACACGCCTGTCAGGTGGGTTTTTTCTTTCTTTTATAATTCCAAATTTCATTTATCTCAGATTAGGATAGGTATTAATATAACTTTTTGAATTCAATTTGTTTCAAATATAACAAAATTAGTTAAAATTTTGTTGCTATTTTCTCATTTCAAACATTTTTATAACGTTAAAAGCTGATGTACAATCGACTAACGAAAAAAGAAGTTAAAATTATGTTAAAGCGAGTTTTTTGAAAACATCAAAAACCCAAAACATAAATATTGAATTCTATATATTTGTTTTTAAAGAACGATGAAAATGAGTCTCCTTAAAAAAACAAATATACCACAAATACTTTTCCTAATTTTAGTTTTAGGCTCTTGCGGAAAAGAAATAAAATCTACTGAAAATACCGCCGTTGCAGTAGAAGATACTTTACCGAAAATGAAACCCGCAGGTCCTGAAAAAAGGCTTTCGGTAAATTATATTAATTCACTTCAGGGAAGAATAAGTCATTTTTACAATAAAAACTGGCCTAACAATAGTATGAACGGAAGTTTTCTGGTTGCCAGAAACGGTCAGATTATTTTTGAAAGATATAATGGATACGCCAATAAAAATGAAGGCACCAAAATAACAGCAGAAACTCCCGTTCAAATTGCATCTGTAAGCAAAGTTCTGACGGCAACTGCAGTTTTAAAACTTGTCAATGCAGGTAAACTTGATCTGGATCAAAAAGTAAATACAATCTTAAAAACTTTTCCGTATGAAGATTGTACGGTTCGAATGCTGTTAAGTCACCGTAGTGGTATGCGTAATTATGCCTATTTTACTGACCACGATAAATCAGTTTGGGACAGACATAATCAGCTTACAAATCAGGATATCTTAAATATTTTGGCAACAAAAAATGTTGGATTAGAATCAAGAACGGGAACTCGTTTTGGTTATTGCAACACCAATTATGCGATGCTTGCCCTTATCATAGAAAAAATTACAGGTTTAAAATATAAGCAAGCGATGTCTGAAATGATTTTCAAACCACTGGGAATGACGCATACTTATATTTTTGATGATGACAAGGATCGTAAAACAATTGTTCCTTCATATAAAGGTAATGGTGCTGAAATTGGTTTTGATTATTTAGATAATGTTTACGGTGACAAAAATGTTTTTTCAACTGTACGAGATCTTTTAAAATTTGACCGAGCAAGAAATGCTCCCGGTTTCTTAAAACCTGCTTTGTTAAAAGAAGTATACACAGGTCAAAGCAACGAACGAAAAGGAACAAAAAATTATGGTTTAGGAATCAGAATGATCAATTGGGAAACCGGTCAAAATTTTTATTTTCATAATGGATGGTGGCATGGAAATACCTCATCATATATTCCGCTTATGAAAGAGCATGTTACAATTATTGCGCTATCAAATAAAATGACCAGAAACACTTACGCCGTTCGTAAACTGGCCCCTATTTTTGGCGATTATCCTTTTAATTTCAAAGACGAAGAATAATGTTATTTTTCTGAAAATTTTATTACCAAACTAACTTCAAATAGTATAAATTTGCAAACTCATTTTTGGGGTCGACTGGTTTTGACAGCAAGTCGAATTGGAAAGTAAGCACGTCGAGCATTGAGACCTTGCTCGTAAATATAAGATCTTACAATTTTACACGGCGAAAATAACTACGCTTTAGCTGCATAATCTGAATTATAGTAAGATTAGCCACGTCCCTATCAGATAGGGAAGCTGGATTCTCCTTGAAAGCCTTGGTTTGTGGCGGTCAGTACAGGGGAACCGTAAAAATAGACCTAGATTTCCATGAGCTTCGGGTGGATTTCGAAATTAAGAAGATAAGTGTTGAGTGGTTGTTCCTGACCTAGCTTAACAACGAAAATCCAATCAGGAAATAAACGTGTAGAAAGCTCTTTAGTTGCTTGTTTGGACCCGGGTTCGATTCCCGGCGACTCCACAAAAAGCCTTGTAATCTCTTGACTACAAGGCTTTTTATTTTAAGGTGCTGTTTTAGGCGCCATCGATGTGCTTATATTGCAAAACTTATTACTTAGAAACTTATAATTTAGTTTAATAAGAAATTCTTCCTTTTCTATTATAGTATTCTATTATTTTCTCTTATTAATATTTCCAAACAAGTACCTCAGCAGTTTTTATTGCCTTTGATCCAATAATAACTTTTACATTATTTGGTAAATTGATATTGTAGATTTTATCCGAATAATTGACCGCTATACCAAATCCGTCACGATAATCTACCATAACGCCTTCCGGATAATCTTCTATGGCGATGTTTTGCTGTTGGTATAATTTTCTTAATACTTGTTTTTCCAGTTCACCATTTTTCGAATCTAAACCAATATAGGTCACGGTACCTTTACCTAATTTATGTAAAATAATTGCAGGAGTTCCTGCGTAAAAATCACCTTCATAGGTTGCCCAAGTTTCTGTTTCTTTATTTGGTTTTAGCAAATCTCCCCAACTAACCCACTCATATTTTTGATTATTAAATTTTATTGTACCGGGAGAATGTGGCATTAGCAAATCATAAGAATCTATTTGAGAACCAATTAAATTCCACATTGGTTCATAAAATTTCGCTTCCCAAAGATGACCTTTACTATTTTGAATTCCAGTTCTGCAACTCATTACTAAATGTCCTCCGTTTTTTGCATACAAAGTTAGTTTATCAATCATTTTCTGGTCAATCATCTGATAGGCAGGCACAATTAAAACTGGATAGTTTGCGAAATTAGTAGTGTCTCTGACGAAATCAACAGGAGCGCCAAAAGATTTTGCGGCTTTATAATATTTTAAGAAATGCCCGATGGTATTCCATTCTTTTGTCTGCTTGTTTAGGTCAATCCCCATAACATTATCGCCATTAAACAGAATTCCGGTTTTACGTTTTAAATAAGAATCCGGTAATGTTGCCTTTGCATCATATTTTTTACGTAAAGTGTCAATTTCTTTAATGAACTGACTAAATTCTTTACCCCCCGGAGTTGGTGTCACACCGTCTGTACCTACGATTCCGTAATGAAATTGCTCATAACCATATAAAGGGGCACGATAGCGATATGTACAGGTAAATTTACTGCCCCCAGCAAAAACATGCCATAACCACATGCGTATACTTCCGGGTAATGGCTGTGGATTAATACTTCCCCAATTTACTTGTCCTGGCTGCAATTCCATACAGCCATACATCCCTTTTAGCGGACGGAAAAAATCATTAGCCATCCCAATACTGGTATAATCACCTACACGATACCCGTTCGGGCCAATGCCTAAACTTCCTCCGTAAACCATATAACGTGTATAGCAATCGAAATTAAATTCTTTGCTCATTCCAACGTAACTTTCACTATAAGCGGCTCTGTAATTAGAAGTTATCCATTGCTCTTTAGTGGCATATTTGCGTATTACAACAGCCTGTTCATCAAGAAAGGTTGCCGTTTCCTGATCGGCAAATCGCAAATGATCTAATTGTGAATGTAAATTCATTCCCCATTCTTTATGAAGCGGAATATTAATCTGCTCAAAATTATTATAGATACCACTCCAGAAACTGTTTCCCCAGGCTTCGTTTAAGGTTTCAATAGTTTTATATTTATCTTTTAACCAATTACGATAACGTTGTTGGGCATCTGTACCATAATCCAAAAAACGGGATGGTTCATTATCTACTTGCCAACCCATTATGCGTTTATCATTTCCATATCTTTTTGCTAATTGTTCAACCATTTTCATTGAATATGCACGATAGTAATTACTTGAAAACGATGCGTGTTGTCTTGAACCGTGATCTGATTTTGTGCCATCTTCATACGTCACAAGCACATCCGGATGCTTGCGAACCAACCATACCGGAGGCGTTGCCGTTGAAGTACACATAATCACTTTCAAATTATATTTTGCAGCAATTGCCAATGCTTTATCAAGCCATTTAAAATCGTAAACGCCTTCCTGTGGCTCCAACTGTGCCCAAGCGAATTCCGCAAAATGGGTATATTCAAAACCCATTTCGGCTATATTTTTTAAGTCGCGATCCCATTGGTTCGGATCCCAATGTTCAGGATAGTAATAAACTCCCACTGTCGTAAGGTCTTTTTTGGGAAAATATTTATCGAATTTTTGAGCACTCGCATTCATACTGAGCAGTATTCCAAATGCAACAAATATTATTTTTGAAAGGTGTTTTTTTAATAGCTGTTTCATATTATCGATTAATTTTAATGGCTTTATTTTTCAGGGGAAATTTTATGAAGAAGACCCGACAGTCCCGATTCCGAAGCTTCGGGACGGGATAATACCTGTCTGGTCTAAAATGACTATTTATTATTAAAATCCACTACTTTTTTGGTTCCATTATTAAACTGAACTAAAATAGTATCGTTTGTCTGCTCAAGACTATTTACAGGAACCAACTCCTCTTTATTCCATTTCTCTCCTGACTTTTTCCATAACATTAAAGTCGCATAAACATTAGACTTCTTTTCATTCGGATTATAATTAGCTGCAACATCAATCACTTTACTGGTTTCACTTTCAGGATGCAAACCTTTAGTAGTTACAACCTCAGCTTTATCCCAACCTAAAAGCGGAATCATAGCCAATTGGTATTTTCCGTTATCAATTATAGTTACTTCTTTTCCGCCAACTTTTTTAGTTGTCGTTGTAATTTCTTTGTCTAATTGTGGCAAAGCATAATGTCCTAATCGCATAGCAACAGCATCCGAACTAGTGTTTTTATCAATTCTTAAAATTCCGTTTGTTAATGGAATATCGGCCAAATTCATTTTAATATTTTCATTGGTTTCCAAAACGGCATCGCGGTAATAAACACCGTCTTCAAATCTTTTGAAAGTAAATAATCGAAGTGGTTCCCATTCTTGTTTTGCATTTTTAAAAACGTAATTCATCGCCACTTCTCCATTGACACCATCTGCCTGCCAAAGAAAAGCACTGTTGTACGCTAATCGATTGTAGTTTTCTGTTGATCTGAATCCTTGCCAGTCATC
The DNA here is from genome assembly GCF_031458035.1 of Flavobacterium aquidurense. GTDB lineage: Bacteria > Bacteroidota > Bacteroidia > Flavobacteriales > Flavobacteriaceae > Flavobacterium > Flavobacterium aquidurense_C. The sequence goes on along the minus strand of NZ_JAVDXR010000005.1, from coordinate 331,722 downwards.
TTTCTTTTTTTCATGACACCAGGCTCTTATTTCTGATGCTCCAATTGCCGGATAATCTGTAATTAAAATCTTTGGACCATTTTGGAAATCATTGTAAACCTCATCCTTTTTGAATTTGGTTTCCCAATCGCCTTCATTTTCTTTTGCGGTCCAAAACGGATTATCATCTGGCAATAAAAGTCCCATAAAGGCTTTTCCCATCCAATACACACTTCCTCTACAGCTATACACTTGCACGGCAGGTTCGTATGGACCGTAAAAACCAAGTGTCGGAACATTGTCTTTTAGAAATTCCGGATTCTCCAAAAACTGTTTTAAAACTCCAGATGAAATTCTGCGTAACCATCCATTATTAATTTTCGGATCATTTTCTAATCCCATAAAAGGAAGGGCGGCGATCGTGGCAATTCGGTAACTAATGCTTCTTCCAAACATTATCATTTCTCCATTTCGGCTGAACATTAAAGGATAATTCGAATTAAGATCTCTAAAATTGCTTTTAAATTTTGCAGCATATTCAGGGTAATATTTGTTTCCAAAGTATTCAGCCCAAAGTGCTCCGTAAAGTTGAAAACCCCACATACTGTAATAATCATATGCCGGACTGTCGTTATACCATCCATCACCTCTGTAGTCGTTTAAGCATTTTTGCAGATATTCTTCAAGTAATTTCTCATTAACCGCATATCCTTGTTCTTTGAAAAAACTTAATACAAAAATGTTGAAAAACTTCCAGTTCGAAGAGATTGTAGGGCCATCGCCATAACTCAACATTGATTTTGCCAAGGCATTTTTTTGCTCTTGTGGCAATGGTTTCCAAAGCACTTCAGGATTGGTTAGCAGCGACATGGCGATCGCTCCATATTCTACCAAATTTTGGCTTGGTCCTCCATTTTTGGCTCTTGGCGTAATATAAGAAGAACTATTTGGGTCGATTAATTTGCTGAATTGATATCTATAATAATCTGCAACTTTGATGTTATTAATTACCAGATTTGGGTTTTCTTTCAGCAGCGGAGAAGCGATAAATAACGTTCTACTCAAACCTTCCAATTTCTCCGTTGGTACTCTGCTTTCATCCTGCGGATAACTTTTTCCGGGTTGTTTTGGAAACTTCATCGGATCATCCAAAGTATGAATATAACTAAAAGCGCCTTGCAATAAATAAAGTCCGGCGTCTCTCCAATGCTGTTTTGTCATTCCGGTATACGGACTCAATTTATAATCCGGATTGGCAATTTTGAAAACAGTATTGGTATTTTGTTTTTGTTGCGAAAATAAAGACAAGCTAAACATTGTGGTTAAGAACCACATTTTCAAATTATTCATTTTTATATTTTTTTTCTAATTCTAACTATCAAATAAAAAAAATTATCCTACGGCAAATAAGGTTTTCCTACCACTAATTTATCTCCGGACAAATCAACCTCAAATAATTTCGGAATTCTAACTGTTTTGTCACCAACTTTTCTATGACTGTGAACAGACATTAACCATTTACCTTCAAAGGTTTGAAACAACATTCCGTGACCAAAATTGGGCGGTGTAATAGGATCTTTTTCCTGAATCCACGGTCCATCTAAAGTACCACTTTTAGAATAAGCAACTCCCTGTGTATAAACATCATAAATCCAACTCGTCCAAATCATTCCTAAACGTCCAGAGCCCGTTTTAAACAAGTAAGGGCCATCGGTTACTTTATTGGTTTTGTCTTTGCCATTAGCATCTTTTTCTCTGCTCCACGGGGAATCGCTTGCTTTAAAAAGTAATTTTCCTTCTCCAATCGAGCCGCTTAAATCTGGTTTAAGTTCTATTTTTTCCATGGTTCCATTACCATTTTGCAGCCATTCATAACAATAGATCATATAAGGTTTTCCATCTTTATCGATCCAGAAAGTGCCATCTAATGTTGGTTTATTAGCTGGTAAATAAATCTCATCTTTCATGGGCACGTACGGTCCCTGAGCATTATCGCTCACCAAAATATGACTTGCGCGACGCTCAATATTATTTCCGGCAACGGTATCTATTATTTTGTCTCTATTTGTAAAAGTGGCAAAGTAGTAATATTTATTTTTATACTGATGAAATTCTGCCGCCCATATCATAGGGTTTGGTCCCATCCATGAATTTGGATCTGTTTTAGCGACTTCATACGGACCGCTCCATGATTTTAAATCTTTGCTTTTCCACAGTAAACCACCTGTACCGGTCATATAATACATATTGGTTTTCTTATCTGCTAAAATAGCCGGATCGCTTAACCTGATGGAATCTAAAGGAACATTTTCTCTTATTAGTCTTTTTTTCTGAGCATGCGCTGCTGCAAAATATAAAAAACAGATACACAGAGAAATAACAAGAAGTGATTTCTGTTTAAAATAATTTTGCTGTGTTTTCATTTTCATAACTTTTAAAATATTGTGTCTGTTTACAAGTCCTAATTTATTACTTTAGAAATACTTATAACCCGTTGCGTCTAATTATTTTTAACACATAGAAACATAGAATTATTGAACTTAAAAAAGGCGTTTTACTTTCATCAAAGCATCCCGAAGCTTCGGGACTATGTGTGAGAAACGTGTTTCTTTTTGATTTACTTTGTTTCAAAATCATAAAACCTATGTTTCTATATGTTTAAGTAATTTTTATGCATTATAACCAACTGATGCTTCAAACTCTTTATTTTTATTGATTTTCCGAAAAAGTAGATAAATTCCACTGATCCAGCCATTTCAAGACTGGTTTTCCTTTCTCCAACTTTATCGGAAGCCAAATATAAGTACCATCAATTGGATTTTTCGGATTCCATCGATCCGCCATAAAAATAAATTGGTCTTTTTTTCCCTGAACAGGAACAATATAAGTGCTCTGCGAATGAAATGTCAGCTCTGCATCTGGACCAATACAAGGATTTCCTAAAGATTCCCAAGGCCCCCAAATCGATTTCGATTTAAAAGATCTTGCTGCATTCGGGTCCCAACCCGTACAACCGGAAGTAATCATATAATAAACTCCGTCTTTTTTAAAAATAGCCGGTGCTTCGTTATGACCTGCGGGCGCAACTCTTGTCCATTTTCCGGTAAAATCTAAATAATCATCTGTCAGTTCCGAAATATGAAGCGTCAAATTTTCCTCCGAAGAACTAATTAAATACGCCTTGCCATTATCATCAACATAAACGGTCATATCTCTGGCCATTTGTCCTTTTTCAAAATCCTTACGAACGAGCATTCCGTTTTTGATTGCAGTCAGCCATTCCGGACTCCATGATTTTAAAGCATCTTCATTAGCGGAACCGGTTTTATTTTCTTCCTTAAAATCAATTGGCCAAACTCCTTTATTTGGGCGGTATGATTTTTTAAATATAAAAGGTCCTTTTGGAGAATCACTTATCGCAACTGCGGCTTTAGCGGCATTATACCCCTGCCCTTTCAGCTCTAAATGAAACCACATTACGTATTTACCTGTTTTTTTATTAAAGATCACTTTAGGACGCTCTATAACACATCCTTTTGTAATCTCAGAATTAGGGTCCTGATCCACTTTCAGAACAATTCCCTCGTTTTTCCAGTTATATAAATCTTTTGAGGAATAACAACTGATTCCTTCCAAAGATGTATTTCCGGAACGACCCGAAGTTTTAAATTCTCCATACCAAAAATAAGTTCCATCAACAAAAACAATTCCACCGCCGTGGGCATTAATATGCATACCGTTTGTATCTTTCCATTGTTTTCCCGGAACAAAAGAATTGTTTTGCGAGAAAACAAAAGAGCATACAAAACTTATAATTATCGAAAATTTTAATTTCATTTTACCTACTTTTTTTGATAAACCCTGATATAATCTATAATGTATTTTGCTGGAAGATCGGTTGTAGTGAATTCTCCGCCATTCATTCCTCCGACAGCCAGATTCACTAATAAATAATGAGGCTGCTGAAACGGAATTATACTTTGATCTGGCGAGTATGTTGTTTTATCAACATTAATTTCGTTTAGTAAGCGATCGTCAACATATAATTTAATGGAGTGCGCATCCCAATCCATTTTCCAGATATGAAATTTAGCTGCCCATTCCTTATCTTTAAAATCAATCAGCTTAAATGCTGAACTGTCCCATGCTGTATTGGGTTCGTTTGATTTCCATGCAGCGTTCGCCAATAGTTTTCCTTTATAATATTCCATGATATCAATTTCACCATTTGCAGGCCAATTTCCTTTAATACCCAAACTCCAAAATGCCGGCCACATTCCGTTTCCCACCGGAATTTTAGCGCGCATTTCAAAGCGTCCGTATTGCCAGAAATGCTTTCCACGGGTAATTAAACACGATGATGTAACTTTTATGGAATCTCTGTTTTTAGCAAAATCTCTATCGGTTTTAGAGACAAAATTTGGATTGGCTTTTTTTTCGTTTCTGGCTTCTATAATTAAAAAACCATCTTTACAAACAGCATTTTCTTTTTGATACCATTGATTTTCCTGATTTCTTACAAAACCAGTTTCGTAATTCCAATTCTTTTCGTCGGGAGGACCATTTGTATTAAATTCGTCTGCCCAGACCAATTTATAATCTTCATTTTCTGAAGATTTCTGCTTCTGATTGACAAAACTAAAAATTAGCGTCAGGACAGTTCCCAACGCTAAAAACTTACCAATAAATCTCATTTTAAATATATTTTTTAAATGAAAATTAATTACGAGATACGACTTCAGAATCATAATAAGGGATCCCGAAAGATCCCTCACCATCACTAAAGTAACAAACCAATAATTCTCTCTTTTGTCTGCAATTCTTTATTTTTTAATAATTCGGACTGTAAGATTCAGATGTGACTGAATCTTCAGCAAATAAATTCCGGGAGGCTGATTTTTAATTATTGCAGTATTTACGGCAATAATAACTACCAGCATTATCCCCAATAACCATATTAGGGATAATACTCTAGCAGTCAACACTTATAGAAATTACTAATAAGAGATTTAAAGTTTAAGAACTTTAAAGAATGTATCTTCTGCAGTAAAAAGAAAACAGTTCAAATTACTGCAGTTCAGATACTTTTTTTTTAATGAAACAGATGATTAAAGTTGGCTTTCATCTGCGACGGCATCCTGCCATTTATCCCAGACCTTAACGTTAGGATCATAACCATCATAACCGAAGTTCTGACTTAATTTTCCTTTGATATTAGCTGTTATGGCACTGCTTGGAATTGGCCAGTAGTTATTACGTTTGTCCATGGTATAAAACTTCGTACCATTTGGAACTACAATTCCGCCAGGATATTTGTTGTACAGCGTGTAATGTGAGATACGTTGGTACCAATAACTACCACCGGCAGCATCAGTTCCTGATTGTTTATCCCAATTGGCTTTATTGTAAGTTTGACCCCATTCATCTGGTTTTCCGCTGAGGGCAAGACAATGTGATATACGTTTTAACTCGACATTTCTCCATTCCTCCAGATAAAGTTCTCTACCTCTTTCTGCACAAATATCTCCAATAGTTACCTGACCGTACATTTGTGATGCACCTGCTCTGGCTCTGATGGTATTTACATCCTGAGTTGCTCCACCAACATTTCCTTGGTAAAAACGTGCTTCAGCTCGTAATAAATACGTTTCAGCTAAACGATATAAGTACCAGTGTGCTTTACTTCCTGTACTCGCTCCCTGAAAATCATTTGCATTTGGATTAGTTTCATTTACAACATCATGCAGATAAATTTTATACAACGGGAAATCAAACCACTCACGAAGCGTATCTTTTGACAATATTGTGTTGCCATTTTTCAATCTGAAATTTTGCTGATAGAATGTAGAACTCTTATCACTGTATTTAAGATCTTCCATATTCACCCAGTTACCAACAGTACTATTATGTCTAAGATCTTGCTTATCCTCGATACCGTTTACAACCCACATAGGATGTTGTGAATAATAAGAAGCACTAATTGTAGCAATTCCACGTCCTAGTGCTCTTGCATAATCATATTTAGCCTGGTAATTAGCATTGTTTGAGGCAAAACGATTTGCTGCTTGTTTACCATCAGGAGTAGTAACCGTAGCAGAATTCCAGTTTGGACCAAAGATTCTCATCGAGGCAAACGGTAAAAAAGACTGTACTCCACTGTTCGGCATAACTAATATCGCTTCTCTGTTTCCAGCAATAACTTTATTTTCAGGTCTGTGTAAATCCCAAATTACATTTCTGTTAATAGTCCATGTTGTTGGATTTCCTCCCGGATCAAAAGTTCCAAAAGCCCCTTGCATCAAAGAATAACCAGATTGATTAATCAATAAATCTGCTTGTGTTTCTGCATCTTTAAATCTTCCTGAAGCTAAATAACACTTAATCAATAACTGACGACAAGCTCCTTTGTTCACCACACCTACATAAGGTAATTTTGATTGTTCCGGAACCCATTCTACAGCTTTTTCCATATCAGCTGTAATCATTTCAATGATCGCTTCTTTCTTAGTAGAATAATAACTTTGTTTTGGAACTTCCAAAATTTTAGTAATTAAAGGAATATCTCCAAATTGATAAACTAAATTAAGGTAACGGTATGCTCTATGAAAATAAGCCTGACCGATATATTTACGTTTCACCTCTTCAGTTAAACTTGTCACATTATCAATGTATGTCAATACGGTATTGGCATGTTTGATACCAGTGTAACCTTCAACCCAGTAAAATCCAAGGTAAAAATCATCATTTGTATCTCTCTTAAAACTTCCGGTAGGTACAATCGTATTGGCGAAATCAGAAATAGTACTGCTATTATCCGTTTTTCCATATTTAGCCATATCAGAGAAAACATATTCCGTACCGATAGGCACACTATTAGAAGCGGCATTAAAATGAATGTAATTATTACGAAGCCCTTTATCCGCAGTTGCTAAAACTGCCTGTAACCCAGATTCAGTTGTAAATGTAGTTTCTGGTTCGTAAAACGAAAGCGGATCCGGCTCCAGAAAATCCTCTGAACAAGAAACCAAAAGAGCAGCTATTACTACTAAAGGTACAAGTGTTGAGATTTTATTTTTTATATATTTTTTCATTGTTGTAATTATTAAAGTGAAACGTTAAATCCTAAATTAAACATTCGTGTAGCCAGTCCACCCGTTTCCGGGTCTCCGTAATATTTCCATTCATCAGAAGCAGCCCATGTTGCAACGTTCTGAACCGAAGCATAGATTTTGAAATTTCTAACATGCAGGCGATCAATAAGATCTTTAGGAAGCGAATAGGCTAACGAAATATTGTCTAAACGAATAAAACTGCGATCGTATAATTTTGCTGTTCCAGCTCCTGCAGGTCCTCTTGCATCAAGACGCGCCCAATCATTCGTTGGATTATCAAGTGTCCAATATGGATTTACAAATGGATTGTAGTTATTTGTATATAAACTACCATCGTTATAAGTATTCATATAACGTCCGTCAAGCGATTTGTGCCCCATGTACGAATAGATATTAATTGCCAAATTCCAATTCTTGTAAAATTTAAATTCATTACGAAGCGACCAGTTGATTGGAGGTGCTGTCTGGCCTAAAAATTGTTTATCTTTCTCGTTATAAGTTGGTTTTCCATTCACATCGTCAGCGGTGTAGCTGTTTTCAACTTTTGGATCACCAGGACGCTGACCGTATTTTGCAGCTTCTGTAGCTTCGCTTTTTTGCCAAATTCCGATTACTTTATAATCCCAGATTTGAGAAATAGGTTTACCAATAAACCATCCATTTGTTTTATCATCTGCCTCTTTTGTTCCAACAACATTACCACTGGCATCCTTAACATCTTCCATGTTACCATATAATGCCTTAATTGTATTTTTGTTGTATGAAAAAGCAACCATTGTAGTCCACTCAAAATTTGGTTTTTTCATATTGATAGTGTTAAGGCTTATCTCAATACCTTTATTTTCCACTTCTCCAAGATTGGTTGCAATTGATGAAAATCCGGTAAACTCAGGCAAACGCTGACTCATAATCATATCATTAGTAACCATTCTGTAAACATCAATTGTACTTGTAATTCTGTCATTTAAGAATCCAAGATCAAGACCAATATTTGTTGCCGTTGTTTTTTCCCATTGCAAATTTGGATTTGCCATACGATCAATTCCTAAATATTTCACGTCAACAATGTTTCCAGAAGCATCGATATATCCCATTGTTGCTCCTGTACCTGAACCTAAATTTGCCAAAGCCAAGTATGGATCAGCAAGCGATCTATTCCCGTTTTTACCCCATGACAAACGTAATTTTCCTGTACTCATAGTATCCCAATTGAACCAGCTTTCTTTATTAAAGTTCCATCCTAATGCTACAGAAGGGAAAGTTGCATAGGGATATGTAGCTCCAAATGCCGAATATCCATCGCGACGTACCGTTCCTGTTATCATATAACGATCATCATACGAATAAAAAAGTCTTCCCATTAACGCATCGGCTGTCTGATGCGTGTCGTTTGATGTAAACGTACTGTTTGCAAGTGTTGCATTAGCAATATTATGAAATCCTAAAGCATCTGAAGGTTGAATATTATTTGCATCAACACGATCTGACCAAGTTTTAAGATCTTCCGCTTCCTGAACAAAAGTCGCTATAATATGATGTTTCCCGGCAAATGTATGATCCCATGCTATTGTATTATTTAAATTCCATGTGAATTTTTTACCGTTTTCTCTATCCACCCCAATAGTAGCAGGGTTCCAGCCTTTATGACCTGATGACTGAAAATAACGGTTGTAAAAGAATTCATATCGTGGTGCAGCATTAAATGAATATGTAATTCCCAAAGGCAAAGTTACTTTAGTATTGAAAATGGTATTCAACACTGTATACCCTCTCTCAAGATCCATATATTGGCGGTCATAGTAATAATTATACCCTCCGATAGTTGGTCCCATTGGTTGTCTTGCATAATCGCCGTTTGCTTCTGTAAAATTAGAAAACGGGCTGTTTCTTAACATATTGGCATCCCAATAATTTGTGCCGGTACCAACAGAGATATCTCCATCAGAACGATCCTGAAAATTAACGTTTGCTCCAAACTCAAGCCAATCTGTAATTTTAGCATCCACTTTCATATTTGCACGAGCTGCAGAATAATCATTACCCTGAATTGCTCCTTCTGAAGTTAAATACCCCAAAGACATATAGTAATTTACTTTATCACTTGCTCCCGAAACACTTAAATTATTGTCATGATTGATTCCTGTTCTAAAAGTACTGTTATACCAGTCGTGTGTTTTTCCGTCTGTGAAATTCTTCAAAAGTGTAGCATCAGTAATACCCAAACGTAGTCCCCATACTTCATTTATGCTTTTTCCCTGAATTTGCGCAGCTGGCTGATAGGCTAACCATTGTGCCTGAGAAATTCCATACTGAGACAATTGGTTAGGACTTGTATAATAGCCTGGTTTACCAGCTGCTGTTCCTGTAACCCATGCTTCATAATTTCCTGTTGCAGTATTTGAACCATACGATTTTGCAGTCTCCCAATCTTCACGATATTTTACATATCCATCTGCAGAATACACATCGCGATAGGCGCTTTCGTTGACAATCGTTGTGTTTGTAGTAACATTAATAATCGGCTTACCCGTTTTTCCTCTTTTCGTAGAAATAACAATAACCCCTGCTGCTGCTTTAGACCCGTATACAGCTGTTGCTGATGCATCTTTTAAGATATCGATCTGACCAACATCATCAGGATTGATTTCTGAAAGTTCACCGTAGAATTGCATTCCGTCTAAAATAATAAGCGGTGAATTATGGTTGGCACCATCAGGATTATAGACAGAAGTCTGACCACGAATCTGCAAAGACCCTCCTCCTTTTGCATCGGCTGAATAGCCCACTTTTAAACCAGGAACTCCTCTTAATAAATCCTGAACGGTTTGCGGATTTTGGTTTGCCAAAGCGTCCGGTTTAACCTGAACAATTGCTCCAGTTAAATCCTTTTTCTTCATTTTACCATATCCTACTACCACTACTTCATCTAAATTAGCAGCGTTTTCTTCTAATTTTATAATAATATTAGACTTACCGTTTACAGTAATTTCTTTGGTCTTATAACCTACAAATGATATTACTAATACTGAATTGTCATCTCCTTCCAGTGTAAATTTTCCATCAAAATCTGTGATGGTTGCTTTCTTTGTTCCTTTTATCGAAACTGAAGCTCCCGGTAACGGAACACCGTTTTGGTCATTAACTTGTCCGCTTATACTGTTTTGCTGCTGTACATTTTCAAGCCCTGTTGTACTACTGAAATTAGTAGTGTGCGCTTGTACTTGAGACAAAGAAACTAAGGCACAAAAAATTGTAAGTTTCTTTTTAAAATCAAATCCGAATGCACGATCAGGAGTTTTCCTCATCTTAATAAAATTTGTCATGCTTTGGTTGTAATTTGGTTAATTAATAAGGTTAGTTTATAAATTATAATTGTTCTCTATTTAAAAATCATCTTAGGATTTTTTAATTCACCGTGATCTCATACTTCTAAATATTAACATATAATTTAGATCACAAAAATAGAGTAACACTCAATTGTTAGAGGGGGTAATTTTGATATTAAAAAAGGGGCAAACTGGTATTAACCCATAAAAACACGGTATTTTTTATGTCACCCATAAAAAAACAGGTTTAAAATTATGCATTGTACAATTTTAAAAACACTTAACGATGAAGTATATTAAAGTAATTCAATGCCATTTATCTTAATGAAGAGTTAAAAAAAGAGTCTGCATTTTATCATTGTAAACGCAAACTCTTTTTTTATTTTTTAAACTATTCTCATTATTTTACAAAGCGAGACATTTCTGATGCAGCTAATAAAAAAGCGCCTACTCCAAAATCTGATGTAGAATTTTTATCGACTACCTGTCCCGGAATTGCTTTTTCGCCAATTGGCTGTACATATCCTACTGCGCCATTTTCCTGAAGTGCAAATTGAGTTAAATAATTCCATGATTTTTCAACTACTGGCAAATAGGTTTTTTTATCTAAAATTCCATTGTTGATTCCCCACAGATACCCATAAGTAAAAAAGGCCGTCCCGCTGGTTTCTGGTCCCGGAGCATGTTCAGGATCCAGAATACTTCTTGTCCAATAGCCTTCTTTTTGTTGAGCAGCTGCTAAGGCTTTGGCCATATCTTTAAAACGGGCAATATATTCGTTTCTATGCTTGGCCGATTTTGGCAAATCCTGAATAATTTTAGCATATCCGGCAAAAATCCAACCGTCGCCTCTCGCCCAAAAGTCTTTTTTTCCATTCGCACTTTTGTGTTTTGGATAAATATATTTTGCATCACGGAAATATAATTTTGCCTCTTCATCATACATTATACTATCGGCATAAGTCAAATAAGAATGTAATTTTTCTAAATACAGTTCATTTCCGGTAATCTTGTAAAGTTTAGTCATTACAGGCATTACCATATACAAACCATCAACCCACCACCAATAATCATTAGCTTGAGTACTCATTTCATACTCCATTACTTCACGGGTGCGTGCTATTTTTTGAGGATCATTTTTTCCTGTAAAATTGTATAAATCAATATAAGTTTGAAAACAAATCTGCCAGTCTCCAAATAAAACATGCTTATCGTTTTCTCCGTAATTGTATTTCCATTCTGATTTATCATTAGATTTAGCACCCATCCATTGGTTTTTCTCGGCCCAAGCCAAGGAATAATCCAGATATTTTTTATTTTGAGTTACTTTGTACGCTTCCATATTTCCGGTGTGGTACGCGGCAACATTCCAAAAAGCATTTCCAAATTCAGGATGTGTATCTTGCCAGTGACTATTTACTCTATCGATAAGAGCGACAACTTCTTTTTTTGATTCTTTTATTGCAGTTTCAGGTCGTACCGAAGTGCTTTTACAACTCCCAAGCAGCAAGGAAAGTGAAGCTATTGGGATAAATAATGAGGTTTTAAAATTCATGGTTAGGTAAGTTAGATATTTGATTTTTTTTTTATTTTAAGATGAAATCAGGTCGATTTCCAAAAGCTTTCGTTCAAAATATATTTATTGTCTTTTACATTTTGATACTTCTTTTTGAATTCTGACGGATTCATGTCGTAGAATTGCTGAAACTGCTTTCTGAAGTATTTAATATCTCCAAAACCCGCTAATGAAGCTGCCTGACTAATTTGTAAATCGGTTGTGATTAATAATGTCGCTACTTTTCGTAAACGAACGTTTCTCGTAAATTCTAAAGCCGATTTACCTGTAATTTTCTTTATTTTTTTATACACCAAAGAATGGCTCATTCCCAGTTCAACTGCCAATTCTGCCACATTAAAATTATCGACATCTAAGTTGGCATCAATAATCTCAACAATTCTGTCAATGAGTTTTTTATCTTCATCAGATAATTTTGAACTGGCAACATTTTTAGTAACAGTATTAAGTAAATAATTCTGCTCATTATCGCGTCGTGTCAGAATTCCATTAATACGCGCCAGCAAATAATCATTATCAAATGGTTTGGTGATATAATCATCAGCACCAACCTCAGCGCCTTTAAATTTTACTTCTTCTGATGTTCCTCCGGTTAGCAAAATGACCGGAATATGCATTAATTCCTTGTCAGTTTTTATATAATTACAAAAGGCGATTCCGTTCATTTCTCCCATTACGACATCAGAAATAATTAAATCCGGCTGTACTTTTCTAATTATTTCCAAAGCATTTTCAGCACTTTCGGCGGCGGTAACAAGATATTTTGGATTCAATATACGTTTCAAATAATTCCTTATTTGCACGTTATCATCTACGATTAAAATTCGCTTTACATCTTTCACCAAATCACCATCAATTTCAGACTCTTCAATTGATTCAACAACTTCTTCCTGTATCACTTTATCAACAAAAGCCTCCTCTAAAAACAAGGTTCTGTCACTTAAATCTTCCCTGATTTCAACATCTCCAAAATGTTCTTTTCCCAAGGGTAATTTAATCTCAAAAGTGGCACCTTCTTTTTCATTGTCATAACAATTTACCTGTCCATGATGCTGGTTTACGAACTGTTTCACCAAATAAAGACCAATACCAAATCCTTTGCGGTTATTTTTAATATTTTGATTCGATTGATAAAACAAATTAAATATCTTTTCTTTATCTGCGTCAGAAACTCCTTCTCCGTTATCAATCACCTTAATAATAAGCTCGTTTCCAACACATCGCAAATTGACAGCAACGGCTCCATCCGCTTTTTCCGTAAATTTTAAAGCATTCGAAATCAAATTAAATAATGCCATTTCTATTTTCTCACGATCGGCATAAACATAAATATGCTCTTCCGAAATCGTAAAACTATAATCGATATTTTTTGTTTTTGCATGATGTATAAAGCAGCTGAAAACTTCTTTCGCCAATTCTACAATATCAATATGTGCAATTTTTAGTTTGCCCGTTTCTGTTTCTGTTTTTCTAAAAAGAAGCAACTGATCGACTAAACTCAATAATCTTCTGGAATTACTAAAAACCATTTCTAAAGCGCCTGGATCAATTTGCTGCTGATGGCCATAAATTATATCTTTTAACGGATTGATAATCATCGTTAGCGGAGATCTGAATTCGTGAGATATATTGGTAAAAAACGTTAATTTCTTTTCGTTTAATTCCTTCTCTTGTTTGGCTAAATTTTGAGAAAGCTGAACTTCATATTTAAGCTGAGCTTGTTTTCTTTGCGTTTTATCAACGATATAAATTACCAATCCAAATCCTAAAACGTATATGAAATAAGCAAATAAACTTCTATACCAAGGAGGCAAAATAGTGATCGGCAACGAAATTGCTTTTGAGTTCCAAACTCCTTCTGCATTTGTCGATTTAATTTTCAGTACATAATCTCCTTCTGTTATTCTGGAATAATTTGCAGTCCTGATATTGTCAACATAATGCCATTGCGAATCCCATCCCTCGAGAAAATAGGCGTATGAGATTTTTTCGGGCACGCTATATTCCAGAGCAGCAAATTCTATATTCAACATAGATTCGTCATAAGGCAATTCTAGTTGATCAATACCAAAACTGGTAAAACCAGACTGATCGTAAACCTTATTATTCACCTTTATTGAAGTAATTACCAACTTTGGAAAAGCATGAATTTGGCTATTTACTTTTGTATTGATGATATTAAAACCCTTGATTCCGCCAAAAACAATTTCTCCGGTTGACAGTTTAAGGGAGGCATTATAATTAAACTGATTGCTCTGAAGTCCGTCAGCATCGTAGTAACTCTTGATCTTTTCTTTATCTACATTGTATTCAAAAATACCATTGTAAGTACTGCACCAATAAATACCCTGATTATCTCTGACGATATTTAAAACCGAATTATTAGGAATTCCGCTGGTTTGCGTCAGGTATCTTTTCTTTGAAGTCTGTGGATCCAGCACTAACAAACCTCGTCCTTCTGTACCCACGAGCAATTTATTTGTGGAGTGCGCAACAATAGATCTTACAGGATAATTAACAATAAACTCCTGATGCTTCATTGTTTTAAGGTTGAGTTTTATCAGGCTGGTAAAATTTCCAACCCATAGATTTCCGCTCAAATCCTCACTCATCGAAATAATACCCCTGATTTTAGCATCTACGAATTCAAATTGATCTAGTGATGGATTATAGCGATACAAACCTTCTTCATCCGGTGAAGCTGCCCATAAAACATCTTCTTTGGTACGAAATAGTACCCAAACATTCTTCTGTGTATTTTTATATTTTGGATTAAAAAGCTGATACCTTTTAAAACTTTGACTTTGAGCATTAAAGCGAGAAACTCCGCCTCCGTAAGTTCCAAACCAAGTTCCCTTATTATCTTTTACAATTGCCGTTACAAAATCATTAGATAATGAATTTGGATTGTTTGAGTCAAAAGAATAATTGATAAATAAATTTCGTTTTTTATCCCATAAACTTGCTCCGCCCCCATCTGTTCCTATCCAAAGATGATCACTATCCTGTTCACAAAGCGAAAGTATAAAATCACTCGGAAGTGTATTTTTTAATTTTTCATTTTTAGAAATGGTTATAAAAGGGCTTTTTCTACTTTCGATTCGGTTAACACCTCCTCTTAAAGTCCCGATCCAAACCCTGTTGCCATCTAAGTATAAGGATGTAATAGCGTTACTATTCAACTTTTCCTCGTCCAAACTTGTGCTTAATGGAGAAAATGTATCTGAAGCAAAATTGTATTTTATAACTCCGTTACCATTTGTAGCAATCCAAAGTTCCTTTGTATCGGGTTTAAACATCAGATCCGAAATAGGGTACTGAATTTGCTGATTTTGATAAACACGATGCGATTTATCTTTTATGTTATATTTCAGCAAGCCACCGTCAACGGCCACCCAAACATTTGAAAATCCATCAATAAAAAGACAGCCACCGTTCAAAATATCTGGATAAACAACCGACAATTGTTTTGCTCCTTTTGGCATCGACACAAGTCCCGCACCCTGAACAAAACACCACATTGTACCTGACTTATCAAAATCAATACCTTCGGGGCGATAATCCCATTGTAATCTTCCTTTGACATTAAGCGGAATCTGAGTGCATTCACTCTCCGATTCAGAACAGGAAAGCAAACCTTTACCTGCAGTGGCTATGTATATTTTTGATTTATATTCAACAAGATCATTTATAACATAATCAATTATCATTTTTTTTGAAGTCTTTGCATCTACAAAATTTCGTGTGCTAAAATGATTCGTTAGGTAGCTATAAACATTAATTCCGTGTTTAGTTCCGATCCAAATTTCGTTTTGAGTCCCGCATATGCCTACAATTCTATTATTAACAAGCGATTTTACGTCGTTAGGCTCATTTCTGAAACTCAAAAAATCATAACCGTCATATCTGCTGATTCCGTCATAAGTACCAAACCACATCAAACCTCTTTTATCTTTATAGACTGAGGTAACGGCATTATTTGCCAGTCCTTTTTCAATGCCTAAATAACTTATTTTATATTTTTCTTTACTATTATTGCGAAGTGGTAATTCAGCAACAGACTGAGGTCTTGCCACGCAGCAAATTACAATTAGTAAAAAAAACAGAATTCTAGCGCTCAAAATTTACAGTTTTAGGTTATGCATGATTTTTTCCGAATCTAATATTTTAGTTCTTAAAAAAATCAGGATTACAAATTATTCGTGTGAAAAATACAATTATTAAATTAATCTTTAAAATAAAAAAACCCATGAAATAATTCATAGGTCTTTTCAAGTTCCAAAAACACATACAATCCCTACAAATTAAGCAATGAAATTACATAGGAATAAGTATATTTTTTATCTAGCAAAAGATAAGGATCATGTGGTAACCTACCCCAGCTATCATCACCGCCCACACCCCTTTGCCTGTAATCTAAATGCAGGTAAACTGCTTCTTTAGATTCCAAATCCAAATCAGAAGGATGGCGCTGCGATTTCTTTTTCCCCGGATCGACGGCATCTGTCGAAACATTTAATGCACTAAAACCAAGTGGCTGATTTCCATCGATTCTTAAACCCTGGCCTTTGTCATCTTTTAAGGTTAACCAACGAACATCTGTTTTATAACCAGATTCCTGTGGACGAATATATGTTCTCGTAAACTGATTTATGACCTTATCTGAATATTCTCCCATGAAGGAAGCCGAATTTCTGTCTTCGTAATTTTCCCAAGGTCCTCTTCCATAATAACTTAAATTATCAAAAGCACCATTTAGTTTTAAACGCATTCCAAAGCGAGGCATTTCAGGCAATTTTTTTTCACCCAAATCGATAGATGCGGTAACTTTTATCGAACCATTATTTTGAATCAGATAATCTACGGTATAGGGTACGTCAACCGAAGCTAATCGGTACGCTACTTTTACAAGTACACCTTCCGCCGTATTTTTATCCAAATTCACACTAACAACTGTTGGATTTTGTGATGCTTCTTTCCAGATTACTAATTTATTTGGCATTCCGTTTCCAAAATCATTATCTGTTGGAGCACGCCAGAAATACGGTGTCGGGAAATTGGTAATAAGCGAATTGCTTTCGTTTTTTAATTCGTATTTCAGAATTTCTCCTTTTTTCATATCAAATTCACCGGCAATAGTTGAAGTTTCAAACGAAAGAACATTATTTTTTACTGAATATTTTAATTTGTCGGTACTTTTTGCCAAAGTATTATTCTTGAAGTAATTTCCTTTTCTAATCGTAAATTGTTCTCTGGCAAATTCATGTCCTTTAGCAACCAAAGGCGCATCATTTTTTGAAAACGCATAAACGTTTAAAAAATATTCTGAATTCTCATCAAAAGCACCTAAATCTAAAGCTATCTTTTTACTTTCTTCTGGAAATGCTTCTACATTAAATTCTCCGGATTTCACTTTTACTCCGTTTTTGATTAACTCCCATTTAAAGATATAATCTGACAGATTGGTGAAATTATAATGATTTGTTACTACTAAATCTGTATCATTATTCAGTTGGAATTGAATGTTTTGATATACTTTTTTTACTTCATTTAACCCCGGATGCGGAATTCTATTGGCGCTAATCAAACCGTTAGAACAGAAGTTTTCATCGTTATGTAATTTTTCTCCGCCTAAATCTCCTCCGTACGCCCAAAATGTAACTCCTTTGTCATTTTTAGTCTTTATACCCTGATCTACCCAATCCCAAATAAATCCGCCTTGCATGCGTTTACTGTTATTAATAATGTCCCAATATTCCTGAAAATTCCCATTACTATTTCCCATTGCATGCGAGTATTCACACATAATATAAGGACGGGTTTTGTCAGAATTTGCATATTCTTTCATGCTCTTAATACCCGGATACATTGGCGCTACGATATCAGTATTTCTATTTTCTCCCGCTTGCTCAAATTGAACCGGACGAGTTGAGTCTACTTGTTTTAACCAATCATAAGCATCGTAAAAAACAGGACCATTTCCGCATTCATTCCCCAAAGACCAAATAATAATTGAAGGATGATTTTTATCGATTGCAAACATTCTTTTGATACGATCAAGATGTGCCGGCGCCCATTCTGGCAAATAAGCCGGATGTTTTGCTTTATCAAACCAGTTTTGCCATTCAGCTCCCATTCCGTGTGTCTCAATATTTGCTTCGTCGACTACATAAAAACCGTATTGATCACATAATTCATAAAAATAACTGTCATGGGGATAATGACACATTCTGATTGCATTAAGATTGTGTTCCTTCATTAATTGAAGGTCTTTAACCATTAATTCCTTATTTGGAACGTGCCCATTTTCGTCATCATGTTCGTGAATATTAACTCCTTTGACCATAATCACCTTGCCATTCACTAACAACCTTGCATCTTTGATTTCAACTTTTCTAAAACCTGTTTTTTTAGAAATTATTTCTAGTGTTTTTCCTTTATTATCAAGTAATGTAATGGTATATCTGTATAAATTTGGTGTTTCAGCATTCCATTGTTTTACATTTCCAATTGTTTTTTCAAAGCTGATTTTCTGTTCTTTAACATTTACTTTTTTGCTTTCAGAAAAAACAACATTCTCTTGATTATCAAACAATTCAACTTTAAGAGTTGGATTGCTTACTTTGGTATTTTCAAAAGATTTTAGAGTAACATCAAGATTAAAAATTCCGTTTTTATATTGGTTGTCCAAGTCGCTTTTTACAAAATAATCCCAAACGGTAGTTTTAGGCATTGCCTGTAAATAAACATCACGTTCAATACCGCTTAATCTCCAAAAATCCTGATCTTCTAAATAACTTCCATCATGCCAGCGAAATACCTGGACAGCAATTAAATTATCGCCTTTCTTTAAAAAAGAAGTAATATTAAATTCGGCAGCAGTTTTTGAAGCCTTCGTCATTCCAACTTCTTTTCCGTTTAAAAATACGCGCGCATAGCCTGTAATCGAGCCAAAATGAAGTATAACTTCTTTGTCATTCCATGAATCAGCAACTGTAAAAGTGCGTCTATAACTTCCAACAGGATTATAATCTCCTCCTATAAAAGGCGGATTCTTAGGAAAAGGATATGTAATATTGGTATATATAGGAATGTCATAACCTTGGATTTCCCAATTTGAAGGTACTTTAATATTTTTCCAGTTCGAATCATCCAATTCAGTTGTATAAAAATCCAAAGGTCTTTGCGATGGATTTTTAACAATATTAAATTTCCAGTTTCCATTCAGAGTCTGGTATAATTCTGATTTCTCTGGATTATTACTTTTCAGCTCCGCCTCATTACTGAATAAAAGAAAGGAGCTTCTGCCCGCTTCTTTTCCTCGATCTACTATTTGAGGATTTTCCCATTCATTACTCTGGGCAAAATTATTTTGCATACTCAAAAACAAAGCAAGTGCTAATACAATTTTTTTCATTTAATACTTTTTACAAAATCGGTTTTAAAATTTAATATTCCTGCCTTTTATTTTAAATCAATCTTATATGCAAAAACAGCGAATTGAAAAATAAAAAAGTAGATTACAAATGTATATAACGCCAAAAAAGACAAGAGGGGCAATACAATATAATAGAAGGGGTATTTTGATACAAACCGCAAAAACACTCTAAATAAAAGAGTATTCCATATTTTTTTAATAGAATTAAATTTAAAAATGAAAAAACAGATTATTTATTTTTAAGTTCAGGCAACTTTTTTAATTCTAAAACCTGCACAGGCTGCGGAGCTGTTTTTGTCAAACCTTCGCCATCTGCCTGACTTACATTTTGAGAAAAAATGTGTAATTGTTTTTTTGCTGCCCAAAGTTCTTTATCCAAATTAGGTTCCCACTGTCCTACCGTAAAACGGCTCAAATCTTGTATTTCCCATTTTTTATTTTCTAAATTTGTGTAAGCCAGAGTAATTTTATTATCTCTTTCTTCGTCTCTGAAAAGCAAATACAACATCGATTTATTCACTAAAATTTCAGGGCGCGAAATCGGAATTCTTTTGGTTCCACCACCACCTAAAGTAAAGGGTTTGACATGAAAATTGGTATTAATTAAATTCCATTTTCCTTTTGATAAATAGACAACTTTATATTGTGGTACTCCGTTATTATCCCAATAAGTTGTAATATATGGATTTCCA
Source organism: Flavobacterium aquidurense (assembly GCF_031458035.1). Lineage (GTDB taxonomy): Bacteria > Bacteroidota > Bacteroidia > Flavobacteriales > Flavobacteriaceae > Flavobacterium > Flavobacterium aquidurense_C. The sequence continues at coordinate 311,599 of NZ_JAVDXR010000005.1, read as the reverse complement.
TTCTCATCGACCGTCATCGCAGTTTGATTGATTAAACTGCTGTTTTGTGGTACTTCCCACGCGTGTTCTGCTGTTGCTTTTGTAATTGGCAAAGTATATTTCTCACCTGTAGATTTTTCCCATGTCACCCCTCCATCAGATGAAAAAGCATAACAAATATCGTGATTCGTAGAAACGTCCCAGCTTTCTCTCCAAACCCACGAAATATAAATTCCTTTTTCGCCTACGCACATTTGCCAATACGCACTACGCTGATTTTCGCCATCAATCAAATTATTTTGCAGTGAAGTCCATTGCTGTGTTTTGACATCATAGGATTTAAGAATCATATTCCCTCTTCCGGAAGCACCAGAGCGGTAACAGAATAACAATTTTCCATCTGGCAAATTATGAAACTCAGGATACGTTACTTTAGCCTCATCTTCACCAGTCATTGCTTTTTCTTCTCCTAATTCCAGACTAAAAGGCTTTTTACTTCTCGCATATCGCAAATGGGTATCATGATGATCCCAACTTACATGAAGATAACCGTCAGAATCTATTGCAATACTAATATCGTTGTGGGCATCCTTTACATTACCGCTGTAGGAAGTAATTACCTTTTCCCATTTATTTGAATTCAATTTGCGCTTAGCTAAAACCATTTTACCTTCAGGATCATAGTAAGCTGTGTATTGATTTCCTTTAAAAGAAGTCAGCGCACTATTTCTAAAAATAACAGTATTAACCGAATTATTACTCCAGCCCAAACCGATTTCACTTTCAGCTATTTGAGCATTAATACTAAACGAAAAAAAAGTTGTGATTAAAAATAAACTTGCAACAACTAGCTTTTTATATGATTGACTTCTTAAAGTGATATTCATTTTTTTATAAAATTTCTTTTTAAATATTTCCTATTATTGTAATTACCAGTCCAGCTTTATTAAAGCAACCGCCTGACGCTCCATTTTTAGTGGTATTATAGTTTTGGCATCAGATATTTTTATTTTTTTTATAGAAATACGATTTAATTTATCCGACTTTTCGAGAACATCAATCTGTTCCTGAGTAGGATTTTGCGGTGACCCCATCTTTTTCCAAACCTCATAGGAATTACTGTTTTCCTGGTCAATCAGATAAATACTTAAAGTCGCCTTCTTCACCGGAATATTTTCAATGGAAACATTGACAATTTCTGACGGACCTGGTTTGTCAACATCATGATAATTCCATACCATTACTGCTGCAGATTTTAAATCCTTGCTCGCCAAAGCACCAATATCAGACTGAGCACCACGAACACTTGATTTAAGAACTTCCTCAATTGGATACATACGATTGCTTACAACGTTTAAACGCATTCCTGACATCATTCCAAACATTCTAAAGACATTCAAAACTGGTTTATCCACGCCATTTGTTGCAAGATCACGAAAGCCATAAAACCAAGGCTGATTTTCAAATTCAAAAGACCAGGAAACTGCACCCAGAAAATTGGCCTTTGACTGATCTGCCAAGATATATTTTCTTGCAAAAGATGCTGCTGTATAACTCGAATACATCGTACCATTACGATAAGCATTTTCTGGATTAGTAGCCATACCACAGGCAGCACAGCCTTCAGGGTCAGACTCTCCAATAATAATAGGCAAATCTTTTGTTTCCGGATATGACATCGTGAGTTTAAAACCAGTCTCAATGTCATTTAATTGTGGTGCCATATCCATACGAACTGATCCCTCTACAAGCTTAGGAGATCCTTTGGCATGAAAAAGTATCGCATCCATAGGTGAACCTATTTTTCCTGTCGCATAGTTGATACCACTGATACAATGTTTTATGAAATCATTCGTCCACTCCTGTGCTCCTTTTCCTCTTGTACCAGCAATATTTATCCCTCCTATTTTTGCAGTAGGCAGCGCACGCTTAAGTCCATCTGCCGCGTAATCATACATCTTAAAAAAGTCTTCACGCGTGCCTTTCCAGTAATGACCATTTGGTTCATTCCAAACTTCCCAATACCAGCTTTCCACTTCTTTTTGCCCATAACGATCAACCGAATGTTTGACCCATTCATAAACAAGATTTCTCCATTTGTCATAATCTTTTGGCGGATAAGCCCATCCCGTAATAATATCTGTATAAGGATCCCCAGGTTTCCAATAATGTCTGTACGGAACAGGATGCGTTGACAAAGCTTCGGGCATAAAACCTATTTGTGCCAATGGTTTCATACCACGTGAAACATAGGTATCAAAAATGCTATCAATAATCTTCCAGTTATATATCGGATTTCCATTACTGTCTTCTGTATAAGCATTTGTAGAACCCCATTTTAGCGCAGCAACACCATCGCCTGTTACAAGCAGACTGTGTGTACGCACATAGACAGGAACTGGACTCAAAGCTGCTATTTCGCTGAGAAGTTTTTTGCCATCTTTCATGTAAGTATAATTAGGTTCATCATACCCAAACCATGACCAGACGGGTGTCATTGGAGCAATTTCCTTTTGAAGATCTACCTTGATTTCCGGATTTTGAGCGTAGGTCGAAGTTATACAACATTGGAAGAACAAAGCTGCCAGGCAACATTTTAATAATTTATGCATAAGATCACTTTGGTTTAGATGTTAGAGTAAAGGATATATCAATTTTTGATGATATAATTGTAAAAACAACACTTATAAAAAAGGGCAAATTTTTTTATAATGCATTTATATTTTGAACTAAAGTAATTAAAAAAAATTAATATTTCTGTTATGACATCCTTTTCAGAATTTCTTTGTTCCGAATTACTTAAATAATTACGATGAGAATTCATGGTCGAAATTATAATCTGGATAAGTCATAAAAAAGCCTGTAAAATATATATTTTACAGGCTTTTTTTTATTTTTTAAATTAAAAGAAAATGAATCTCAATAGAAACTAATCATTTAAAAAAACAATTCCAGATTTAACAATCGTAAAATTCCTTTTGCTCCTACTGCCGTTGGATAACTTAAATATCCAACAGGAGAATTTTCGACATACAAAACTTCCGGGTTTATTCGCATTACCAAGCTGACTAAAAATCAACCCTAAAAACACACAGGATAGATATTTTAACATCAGTAGGATTTTAATTCTTAATAGTTCAATTCTATATTAACCATTCCGATAACACCATTTGAACCCACTTGCGTTGGATAACTTAAATATCCAACCGGTGCATGATTTTCAAACATTACTTCAGGGTTTATACGGAAGAATTTGGTTTTAAACGGAAACCAGTTCAACCCAACAGTTACCTCCGAAGGTTTTCCGTAATCACCATTTATATAGGAATATGTGGTATAAGCCTGTAAAGTTTTGTCTTTCAACATGGCCGATCCCTGAAGAGAAAAACCAGTGTCAGTAAGATTTTCTACAGGAATTGGACCTGTCGATTCAAAGTCTGATAACCAACGGATGTAAAACTCTGCATCTAAAGAAAAACCATTATACTTAACACCTCCGTTAAAAGATGACATTTGATATTTTGCATTAATTACCTGAGTTCCCGGTGCAAATGCATTCAAAGCAAAAATACCGGTACCATCAGAAAGTCTGATTTGCGAGTTTTCGGGTGCATTATTGTCTGGCTGAGACTGGCGATTTTCCGTACTTCTGGTAAAAGCACCACCAAGAAGTGTCGCCACTTTAGGATGTTTTTCGTAATCGCCATAGGTTGGGATTCGTCCAAAATTACCCGTCGTCCACCAAATTGCCCCACTCCAGGTATCCATTTTATTGTCCAATTGTCCGGCATCAACCCCTAACTGACTAAGGTTGTTACCCAACATTGTTTTATAGTATAAATTATCAGTAATTTCACCTTGGGCATAAATACCAGTGGTGAAAGATCCCCTGAAATATTCTTCAGCAATTGGTCTGGCATCACTTCTCAGCCATTCTGGCCATTGTCCTAAAATAGAACGCACAGAAGGAAGTCCGTTAATACCAATTCCTAACTCAAAATGTTTATTGAATTTATATTGTAAGTTTCCGGCAACAACAACCTGTGCGCCTTGTCCTAATGTTGCATTGGAAGTCCAGACGAAAACGGTATATCGAATTTTTGGATCTCCAACCCAACCTCTAAAATAAAGGTTTGATTTTTGAAACTGAATATCTTGTCGTCTGTCAATTGCGATTGTTTCGCCGTTGTGATTGGTGTAGCTATCATCAATTCCCATTTGATTTAAATAACGGGCCAATACATAAAATGAAAGGGTCATTGAACCATATTTGCCATCAACCAATTTAAAGCCACTGCCACCACGATGTCCTTCTTCAGGTAATTTGGTTTCGGTACTGTCAGTAGGTGTATTGCTGATTTGGGCCCAAGAAGAGAAAGTGCATATAAAAAATAATACTAAGAGATATTTTACTCGCATATAAAAAGTTTTAATGTTAATAGATTTACAAAATCAGCTTATAAAAAATTTATTGTTTAATGTTCGCCTTCTCCCATGCTCGTACTTTGCTACGGGCACCATCAAAAAGTTTGAGATAATTTTGGTTTCTAATTTTTTCACTAGTTTCAGGTTTTAAGGCCTTCCATAATGGCTGGTACATTTCGTAAACAGCCATATAGAATTTTTGATCCGGTGGTGAAACTACATCAGTACCAAAAAGAAATCTGTCAGGATATTTATCCATTAAGGCCGCGCATCTCTCAATGACTTCGGGCGATGAAATAATATATTTCGCAACCTCATCCCATGAAATATCAAAATAGACATTGGCGAAAGCCGGATCATCAAGGATATCTTTTACAATATCAATATGTTTTGGTGATCTTTCATTGGAGGATTCTGAGCCATAACCAACCGGATGTACAATTCGGCCTAAGCCAATGTGTGCCCAAATGATAGTAGTTTTCGGATGGCGTTTGAGCAAATCTCTCATCTCATTAAGATAAACCGGATTTGATTTTTGCTTCGCCATTGGCATATCCATATCATTATGAAGTATTACAACCAAGCCCACTTTTCCGGCAAAATCCAGAATACTGTCTAATGCAGGATTGGTCAAACTTGCTACTTCTCCAGCTACTTTTGCAGAGACGAATTCTTTATGAATAGAAAATTCACCTATTCCTGTGAAAACTCCCGGAAAAGTTCGCAGCACGCGCTCGATATGTTTGTAAGCGTACATATCTGCAGGATTAAATCCGGTAATCATAGGATCAAAACGTGCCTGCTGTTCTTTGGTCAAAGACTTGTATTGCATAGCAATAAAAGCATCTGTAAAAGAGTAATAGTATAAAGGAGCATCTGTTTGCAAGTAATAGGTTGGACTGTAATCTCCCGAATTTTGGTGCGACCATTGCTGTTGTAACGGAATTCCAAATAAGGTTGAACGCCCCACCTTGTTTCCCATTATTTCCAAAAATTTAGCGGCAGTAATCCCTTCCTGAATATAATTTGTTAAATGAAAATGGCTGTCATTAAATAAATAATTATTTTTTGATTTTTCATTTTGCCCTAATACAAAAGCCGTTTGCATACAGAACGCAAAAGCTACCAAAAGCAGTTTCGATTTTTTTAGCATTTTATTCATTTGTTCTGGGGTTATCCTTATCAGCTATAATTATTTTTTAGGCTCGACAATAAATGGGTTTACACCTAGCTCTTTAACGATTTCAAAAATGGCTCTTTGTGCTTTAACGCTATTTCCAACTTCGTTTAACGGAGGAGAAATAACAGCTATCCCGAATTTTCCCGGACATACCGCAATAATTCCGCCACCTACACCACTTTTTCCTGGTAAACCAACTGCGTACAACCATTGTCCTGAATCGTCATACAATCCGGCAGTTGACATGATTCCCATTGTAAAAGCACAAGTACTTGGAGAAACGACTTTTTCTTTCGTAACCGGATTTACACCTCCATTTGCCAAAGTTGCTGCCATAACAGCCAGATCTTTTGCATTTACGTTGATGGCGCATTGTTTTGTGTACACATCTGTAGACTGAACAGGATCGAAATACAAACGTCCATAAGCCAATAATAAATGTGCAATTGCCTGATTACGTAAATTATCTCCAGCCTCGCTGATATAAACCGGCATGTTTAATTTTAATTTTGTTCCTGCAAAAGCATTATGGGTGTCCAGAATATTTTTCCATTTTGCAACAGAGTCATTTCCTTTTACCAAACTCACAGCAGCAATCGCTCCCGGGTTTACCAATGGATTGATTTCTTTTCCTTTTTGAAGCTCAATCGCTACGATAGAATTAAATCTAAGTCCGGTTGCATCTACACCAATTTTGTCTGCCAAAGCTTTTGGTCCTTGCTCTTCTATAACACGGGCCAGCGTAAATACTTTCGAAATTGACTGAATTGATACGCGCTGCCCCAGATCTCCTTTGCTGTAAATTTTTCCATCAGCTGTCACAATTGCAATTCCAAAAATATTCGGATCTACATTGGCTAATTCTTTTATATAATCCGCATTTTTACCTTCTTTAACATCTTTAAATTTATCATAAGCATGATCAATTGCTGCCTGATAAGCAGGTTCTTTTTGTGCGTGTACCTGAAATAACGGAGTTAATACTGCTAAAGCTGTCAGTACTATACCTAATCGTAGATTTGCTTTCATTTTTGTAGTTTTATAAAATTGTTATTACTTGATTGTTTGACATTTATTATAATAAAATCTGAATGCGTGATTGAAAGAACTGCGTGGCACCTTTTAAACTAAATCGGTCTAAAATTCCGTAACCATAGGCAAACTCAAACCTGAAGTTTTTAGAAAGGTACCAGTTCACTGTTGGTGTAATTCTCCAGAAACGTCCGCCCTGAATAGTTCCGCCATTTAGTTCATTAGTAGAATATCGTAAGACCGCCTCGATTTCTCCTAAACCTCCGTGGAAAACAGATTTCTCTACCGGAATGAAAGTATAAATACCACTTGTTGTAGTATAAGGTCTGCTTGCTCCTGTAAAAATGTAACTCGCCATCACTTCACCACCATGAAAAACCGGATCATTTTTTTCGCTCGAATTAAACATTTGCCAACTATATTCTGTTCCAAATAACATTGGGCCTTTGCTATAATAAATCTCCCAGCCAACAAAAGTTCCCTGATTTGCCGAAAAAGTACCTGTATCTATAAAAATAGGTGCTGTATTCGATTCCGGTTTCGATTTAAGGCGGATTTTATTGTCTTCGGGCTGACCTATTCTAAAGTTACCTCCGATATGTAATGTTGTTTGTTTTTCTTCGGAATGTATTGGCAGCCAGGCAGCACGTGTTATAAATTGCCAGCTATAAGTGCTGAATCCCTGATCTTTTGAAAGCCAGTCGGCAAAAATCCCCATATTCCAGACGATTTTCTGTTTTGGAAGATAACCGAGCCATTTTATACCATCTCCCAGAATTGGTATCGCATCAATTGCCATATGCCGCTCTAAAGATTCTCCCGAGTAACCATTCATTACTTTGCTAAGCGAAAAACCTTCTTTCGTACGGCCAATAAAAATACTTCCCCATATTTCCGGAGTAGCAATCATTACCCCCGATTCACGTACGTACCATGATTTCGCATCTCCATCGTACATAAAGCCCGCTTTCCAGGTTATGGTTCTTTTTGTTTTAAGCTGGCCCCCAATTAAAATCCTGAAATCACGAACGTCAAAATCATATTTAAGTTCGCTGCCAATGGAGTCCATTTGTCTTTTAGTAGTTGCATCCGCCACGTATCCTGCATATTCATATAAAAAACCAGCCCCTAATTTGATTGTTGTAAAACTTGTATCAAACATGTTCCAAGGCAATTTTTCAGCTTTAGTTGTTTCCGAAGCTTGCAGCACATCGCCTTCAGTTCCATCAGGTACTGTTTTTTTTTCTGTTTCCTGACAAAAAGAATGAAAAGGTAAAATCACCAATACAACAAGCAAACAAACCCGCAGATATTGCGGGTTTATAAATTTTACTATCAATCGATTTGATTTCAAAATAGCATTTTTATTTAAGCATTAATATTCCAAAAATATCTTTTGAAGTTCATCCAGTTTTCTTGGTTTAAGCAATGCCACCGTTAACAGAATTCTGGATTTTTGCGGATTCAGATTATACGAAGCAATAAGTCCTAATTCATCATCATTACACTCTACATTACGCCCTACCAAACCAGTGGCAACGCGCGTGCTTCGTACCACGATAATTCCTTTTTTACTTGCCCTTGCACATGCGTCCAGAGAAGCCTTGTTCATATTTCCGTTTCCAACACCTGCAATTACAATTCCCTTCGCTCCTTTTTCGATAGAAGCGTCAATTAAATCCGGTTTCATATCTGCATCGGCATAAATAATGTCAACACGAGGAAATGCTGTCACACCTTTCACATCGAATTCAGAATTTTTTCCAAATTTTTGATCAGGATAATGGTAAAAATCATTAACTCCGTAAGAAGTCGTTCCTATAAGTCCGCGTATTGGCGACATGAAAGTCTGAACTGCGGTGGTACTCACTTTTGTTAATGATTGTGCCGAGTGAATCCAGTCATTCATTACTAAAAGTACTCCATGACCTTTTGCTTTCGGATCTGCAGCGACAGCAATAGCATTATAAAGATTTAAAGGACCGTCAGCACTTATCGCAGTCGAAGGACGCATTGATCCTACAAGAACCACAGGCTTGTCTGTTTTTACAACCAGATTCAAAAAGTAGCCTGTTTCTTCCATGGTATCCGTTCCGTGTGTAATTACAAAACCGTCTACATCTTTGCTGTTGGCCAATTCATTGATTCTGTTTGCAACTTTCATCATGATATCAAATGACATATCCTGAGAGCCTACATTTGCAATTTGTTCTCCTTTAATTTCAGCAAGTTTCAAGGCATCGGGAACTGCATTCACCATTGCATCAATAGTCACCTGTCCTGAAGTATAACCAGATTGTACACCACTTGCCGCTGATCCTGCAATCGTACCACCGGTTGCCAATATTAATACTTTAGGTTTTGCTTGCCCGATTACGCTGCTGCTAATCAGCAAGACTACTATTACAAGTAGTTTTTTACAAAAGATTATATTTATTTTCATAATATTAGATGTTTAGTTGATGTTTATTTTTGTCCGGTTAAACTGGCAGGATCAAGCAGTTTTTTAATTTGATCCTCTGTAAGCAATTTCTTTTCACGTATAAGTTCTAAGATTCCTTTATTGGTTTCAAGAGCTTCTTTAGCCAGCTCCGTAGTTTTTTCATAACCAAGTACAGGATTAAGAGCAGTAACAATACCTACACTTCTTTCCATGTAATGATCTAACACTGATTTATTTGCAGTAATGCCTTCGATACAATTTTTTCTGAATAGTGGAAATGTTTTAAAGAATAATCCTTGCGATTCCATCATGGCGATAGCCTCAACTGGTTCGAAAGCATTTAATTGCAATAAACCAGCATGTGCTGCAAGCGTTACCGTTACGTCATTACCAATTACTTTGAAACATACTTCATTCATTAACTCTGGCATTACTGGATTTACTTTACCTGGCATAATTGAAGAACCTGGTTGAAGTGCCGGTAAATTGATTTCGAAAATACCTGCACGCGGTCCTGAAGCAAGGAAAATAAGGTCACTGCTTATTTTTGACATTGCAATTGCCATACTTTTTAGTGCCGAAGAATAGATTACAAATCCTTGTTGGCTTGACGTTGCAGCAATAAGATCTTTACTCTTCACAATTGGTTTACCGGTAATTTTTGCCAGTTCAGTTGCTACTTTTTCAGCATAACCCGGCGAAGCTGTAATTCCTGTTCCAATCGCTGTTGCTCCCATGTTTTGTTCACATAAAAACACTTCTGTTTTACGTAAGACTGCAATTTCAGCGTCAAGCTGATTTCCAAAAGCATGAAATTCCTGTCCTAACGTCATTGGTACAGCATCCTGCCCCTCAGTACGCCCCATTTTTAAGACATCTTTAAACTCATCTCCTTTTTTATGAAAAGCTTTAGCAAGCAAATCAGCTTCTTTTATCAATTTATCGTTGTGAAGTAATAAAGCAACTTTTATCGCTGTTGGGTAAACATCGTTTGTAGATTGCCCCATATTAAGATCATCGTGAGGTTCAATATATTGATACTCCCCTTTTTTATGACCGCTCATTTCCAGCGCTATGTTTGCGAGAACTTCATTAACATTCATATTCGCAGAAGTACCTGCACCACCCTGATATAAATCAACCAGAAACTGATCATGGTATTTCCCGTCTATAACTGCCTGACAAGCTTTTTCTATGGCTGCCAGCCTTTCTTTTTTAAGTCGGCCATCAGCGGCATTAGCACGGGCAGCAGCCAATTTTACCATTGCGAAAGCTTTTACATAATCAGGATAAAACTGCGTTGTCATTCCGCTTATCTGAAAATTTTCGAGGGCGCGGGCTGTCTGGACTCCGTAGTAAGCATTGTTCGGAATCTGCTTTTCACCCAAAAGATCTTTTTCAGTTCGGGTTTGAGCGTTTAGGGAGCCAACGTATAATCCCATCAGGATTACATATTGAATTGTTTTACACATGTTTTCTATTTTTAAGGTTCTTGGTAGCTTATTTCAGGAAACGCTTTGGGCATTTCTAATTAATTTTTTTGATAAAATATTTGAGAGAAGTTGTATTTAAATGAGAACTGTACTTTTGTTATAGAAGTACTCCAACCATCGTTGAAATTATCACGGTCTCCCCATTGAAATTCAGCTCCAACCAAGCAATTTTTTGCTGGAGAATAAAGCACATTTCCTACAACGTATTGTCCTTTTTGAAAGGCATCATTCGCTTGTCCGTCTGTGTTGTCAATGTCAATCATTGAATAACCAATTGAGCTTGTAAATTTCTCGCTCCAGGTATGATCAAGAAAAGCTACAACACCAAGTAAAGGAAGTGCAACACCTTTCACCGGCTTTAGTGCATTTCCCGGATTATTTTCGATACCGATATCAACTGGCGCATCATTCATGTAGTTCTGAATTCCTTCACCGTAAACAACTTGTCCTTTAAAAACAGTACTTTTTCCAAGTTTTACATTGGTACTCAAATTCAGACCCCAGCCAACAGCATCTCCTGATAAATCAAATTGATCGTTATTTTGGTCTTTCCATTCAATTTTTCTCACAATACCGGCTAACTCAAGATAACCCCAGTTAAAACCATGGTGATATTCTGCTGAAAGATCCGGCAATGGAAATCTGCCGTTTACGCCCTGAAGTTCGATACGATTTGCGTAAACGCCCTGATCGGCACTTGCTCCCGGTCTTTCTAACGCAATTGTTAAACGGGTATCGCCCTGAATTGGCATATATCGAATTTGGATGTTACGGAAAAACACCATCCCGGTTGGTCCCCAATATTCTAATGTATTCGGGAATACATCGATATCCATGAAAGGGCTCCAGGTCTGACCGGCTCCAAACTTGCCTAATTCGGCATAAGCATGTCTCAAACGAAAAGTAGTCTGACCAGCATCTACACCAGTACCATATAATTCAAATTCGAATGTCGTTTTTAATTCTCCGATTCCTGTATCAAAATAATTTTTAATACCAAATCTTGTCTGGCGTACTGAAGCATAATAACTTCCGTCAGTTCCATATTGATCTTTATAAGCTGGTAATTTTGTAGGTCGTACAACATCGTACCAATCTGGCTGAATCTGATTAAAATTATAACCAATATCGGTCATTATAAATCCGTAAATCTCCATACTTTTTTTTGCATCGCTATCCTGAGCATGTATCAGGTTTGCTGCAAGAAGAAAAATTACCATGGCCAGATGCCTAATCTTTGCCACTCTTAAAAACGTTTTTTTCATAATGATTATAGTTTAAAATTGCTGATTCTAACTTATACGTATCACTTAATTGTGAGGGAATTCTGTTTAGTTTTACGATCTTATTCCATGTTTTTCAAAATATAAAGCACTATATCTTCTTCTAATTCCTTTGTTAGATTTTCGTACTCTACCTTCATATGAAAATCCTGCTGCATCTTTTGTTTGTATTTTTCAATATTCAATTTGCTGCAGCAATAATCGTCACACATAGATTTGAAATCATCATCAATCAAGTACAAAACTTTGATTGATTCTTGGTAACTGGAGAGCTTTTCACTATATAATTTCTCTGGAATCGACATATTACCCTTCATTAATTACTGATAATCAATCAAATGTAAACAGTCATTTTATCAAAAAAGAGTTAAAAACCGTTAAATTTAACCGTTAAATGCAAGAAAAACCTTATTTTACATACTTTTTTCTTACAAAAAACTAAATTTTATCATAAAGTATTATTTTTTTTTTAACTTTATAGTGATTGAAATTCCGCCTTATTGTTCTCATCTAATGCAACTTATATGGAGGCTCTGAAAAAGATTACTCATGAAGAAATTTTTACCGAACTAGAAACTGTTTTAAAATATAATTCATTAAAAAACTCTCCCATCTTAAGCAAATTTTTAAGGTATGTGGTCGAGGAAACTCTTAATGAAAACCAGCATATTATTAAGGAATATTCCATAGCTGTAAATGTGCTGAACAGATCATCTGATTTTAATTCAAATGATGATGCTGTCGTGCGGATTCACGCTGGAAGGTTGCGAAGAATTTTAAACGAATATTATTTGACTCAGGGTCAGAATAATTCTTTAATGATCGATATTCCCAAAGGCAGTTATGTACCCCAGTTTATCTCACAAAAAGCGATAAAACCGACTGCTCCTCCCGCAGAGAATACAAATCCTGTTATTGCCATATTTCCTTTTAAATCCGTTACTTCTAAACAAAATTTAGATGTTTTTTCAGTCATGCTTTGTGAAGAAATTAGTGCCGAACTTTCTCTTTTTGAAGATGTAGCGGTTATAGGCTACTTTTCAACTGAGATGGTTTCAAAAATCAATCAAAATATTCTTGAAGCAGCGAAATCAATCAATGCCGATTTTATCATTACCGGAAGTCTTCAGTACAATGACAAAAAATTACATATAAGGATTAATCTTTTAAACTCGTTAACTGGTGAATTCGTGATGACAAAATCATTCGATCACCTGGATATAAAAGATATTGCAAAAATACAGAATGAAATTGTACAGAATATCGTAAGCGAAGTTGGCGGCTATTATGGCATTATTTTTAAAGAAATCATTAAAATATCCCCAGACAGAATATCAAACAAATTAAGCATCTGGAAAGGCGTTTACAGTTATTATAAATTTCAGTGTGAATGTTCTTTGGAAAATTACTGGACAGCGATTAAAAGTCTTGATGAAGCTACTAAAATTCATCCCAATCACGCCGTTACCTGGGCAATGTTAGGTGAATTTTATTTTGATGGAATATTTTTCGCAATAGACAGCGACGAAGATAATATTGAACTGGGACATCAGTGTGTAATGAAAGCGCTTAAAATAAACCCGTATTGTCAACATGCCTGGCATACGCTAACCTGGTTTAATTTGTTAAAAAAAGCTCCGGAAGCCAGTCTTTATTCTGCAGAACAATGCATTAAAATAAATCCAAATGCTTCAGGCAGAGTGTCCGGAGTTGGATGCATGTTGATTTTTGCCGGATATTTTGATAAAGGCTATAGTATCATGAAAAATGCAATCGAAAAAAATCCCTATTATCCGTGTTGGGTTAATATTGGTTTTTGCCTGTATTATATTGAGAAAAAAGATTATGCCAATGCATTTCATTGGGCTGAAAAAATGGATTCAGAAGAAACTTTTTGGGCTCCGCTACTCAAATGTGTTTCGCTTTCCTTTCTAAAAGAAGATAATAAAGCCAAAAAATATTTAGATAAGCTTTTGAATTTAGAACCTCAGGCACCAAAAAAGATAAAAAATATGCTTTCAAGCTGTGTGCTCTCCGAAAAAATAATTACAAAAATAATTGGCGAATTAGAGAAAACCGGATCCATTCGAACTGCCTGATTGTTTTGCGAGTTTACCGTTAAATTCTATTCTCAAAATTAGTTGTCAAAATTAAAAACCATGCAAAAAATAACCAAAGAAGATATTTCGCAGGAAGTATTTGATTTATACGATGATTATGCTCACAATAAAATCGATAGAAGACAATTTATTGAGAAACTATCCATCTTCGCAGTCGGAACTTTAACCCTTCCCTCGCTTTTGAGTTTTATGACTCCCAATTACGTGGACAGCATTTTAATTAATCCAACAGATCCAAGACTCAAATCAGGATATATTAATTACGAATCTCCAAAAGGCGGCGGAATAATTAAAGGACTGTTATCTCAGCCTGAAGAAACCAAAAAGAAATTACCCGGAATTATCGTTGTACACGAAAATCGTGGCCTCAATCCATATATTGAAGATGTTGGACGAAGAGCTGCCCTTGAAGGTTTTATTACCCTCGCTCCCGACGCTTTATCGCCTCTAGGAGGTTATCCGGGAAATGACGATGCGGGACGAGAACTTCAAAAAAAACGTACGCGCGAAGAAATGCTCGAAGATTTTATTGCCGCATACGAATACTTAAAAGGACACAAAGATTGTAATGGTTACGTAGGTGTTGTCGGGTTTTGTTTTGGAGGATGGATTGCAAATATGATGGCGGTAAAAATTCCGACTTTATCAGCGGCAGTTCCTTATTACGGTGGACAGCCAACGAAAGAAGAAGCCGAAAAAATTACCACTCCGCTACTCTTGCATTACGCAGGTTTGGATACGCGCGTTAATGAAGGCTGGCCAGCTTTTGAAGAAGTCCTTAAAAAAGACAAAGTGGAAAATACAGCTTATTTTTATCCAAACGTCAACCACGGTTTTCATAATAATACTACACCAAGATACGACGAAGCCGCTGCAACTTTATCGTGGACAAGAACAATTGATTTTTTTAAATTGAAATTGAAGAAGAAGTAAAACCTGATCAAAGAACTTTCTTTTTGAAAGAGCAATCCAACGAATATTTTAGATATATTTGATTTTAAAAAGTGAAATAAAGCCAAACAAATAATTCAAAATATTGAACAACTAAAACATTGGATAACCAAAACATATCCTGTTTTTCTAAATCAAATGGAACAAAAAATCTATACAAGATTCCCACATCCTGAAGATAAACTTGAATAACATTAGTCAAAGTTTTTCCGATTTTAAACTAAAACCTCCTCTACAGATAGCCCTAAAAAGATTATCATTCCCCAAAAAGATCCTAACACTATTTTAATGCTATTTTTTTTACAAGGCATTACTTTTTTTATTACTTTAGTATAGCTTTCAAATGCTGATAAGCAGATAGTTACCATTATTATTTTATACTCCGAATTTAAGATCAATAATAAAAAACAAATTTTTTTATTTATGGAATGTATCCGTATAATTTTAATATTAAATGCAGCTTTTATTTTTTTATTATTTCCTCTTATTGTAAACGCCCAAACTACCGAAAATACTACATCAGAAAGTGTGGTAAAATATCCTCAATTTCAATTTAGAGGACTTTTTCAGGGAAGGTTTCTAGCTGCCATGACAGATGATGTTGATGTGCTTGGTGTTCATCATACGACTGGAGAAGTTACACAGACTTCATTTGATATTAAAAGAATGCGTGTTGGTTTAACCACTAAAGTAAGTGACGCTACCGAAGTTGTAATTTTGGTCAATTTAGCCGATTTTAAGTCGGATACAAAAGGAAAAGTGCTTGAGAATGCTTACGCAAAATATACGTTTAGTAAATATATAGCTTTAGTTGGTGGTCAGTTCAGAGCGCCGTTTGGTATCGAAGATCAGGTTCCGGCAGACATCATCAAATCATTTGATTTCTCAAATCAATATTATGAATTCGGGAAAAATGGTTGGACGAGTTTTCAAATAGGAGCCGGAATTATTGGCGGAGTTGATATTGGAAAAGTTCCGGTAATGTATGCCTTCACGATTATCAATGGTAACGGAAAAAATCAGGAAAAAGACAAGGATAACGGAAAACAATATTCGGCAAGATGGGTTTTCGGATTATCAAAAGAGCATAAAATAAATCTGGGTTTAAACGGCGGATTCGGTACAGTTGCGACGCAGGATGTTTTTGCAGTTGGCGCAGATATCACCAGCAATTTTAAACTTAGCGATAATCTTAGTTTAGATATGCAAATGGAATACAAGCAGGGAACAAATCATAATTTATATTTTTCGTTACCCGTTGATAGCAGAGCCGTAAGTGTAGCCGATTATCAAATGCGTGGTCTTTATTTTTTACCAAATTTGAGATACGCCGTGACGTACAAAAGATTGTCCTCCATAGAATTATCCTGCCGTTACGAAACTCTCGATTCAAATTACAAAATCGATTCAAACGTAAGGCGAACTTATACACCAATGATAAGTCTGGAATTTGGTAAAGCCTACACAGGCCGAATCGAATTAGGATTTACGCTTGACAATTATGAAAAAAATATTCCTGACACGTCGACGTATAGTAGTAATTTATTTTTAATTCAGCTTCAATGCCGACTTTAGTTTAACTTAATTCCTGTTTTTATGAAAGAAGTAAAAATTACCCAAACCCTGATTACATTAGCCGTTGGAATTGTTCTTTGGTTTATTCCCGCTCCCGAAGGTGTAAAAGTTGAAGCCTGGCATTTATTTGCCATTTTTGTGGCGACCATTCTCGGAATCATTCTGAAAGCGGCACCAATGGGCACCATGTGTATGATCGCCATTGCAGTAACAGCATTTACGCAAGTTCTGGCGCCCGGAGATCCGGGAAAATCAATCACTTTAGCACTGAAAGGTTTTGGAGATAAGGTAATTTGGCTGATCGGAATTTCGTTTTTTATTGCAAGAGGTTTTATTAAAACAGGTCTAGGAAACAGAATTGCTTTTCTATTCATCAGGGTATTCGGGAAAAGTTCCCTCGGATTAGCCTACGGTTTAGGTCTGGCCGATTTAGTTTTGGCTCCGGCTGTACCAAGTAATACAGCCCGAGGCGGCGGAATTATTTATCCGATTATGAAATCAATGTCTATGAGTTTTGGGTCCATGCCGGATCAGCCGGAAACCCATCGAAAATTAGGGGCATATTTAACGTTGAACTGTTATAATATGAACCTGATCGCTTCTTCAATGTTTTTGACAGGAACAGCAAGTAACCCAATGTGCCAAAAATTCGCTCTTAATCTGGGCATCAAAATTTCATGGATTTCGTGGGCAACGGCAGCAATAGTTCCCGGTTTGGTTGCCTTTTTTGTAATTCCTTTTGTATTGTACAAAATCTATCCGCCTGAACTCAAAAAAACCGGAGATGCTCCACAAATTGCAAGTCAGAAACTAAAAGAAATGGGACCAATTTCAAGAAATGAATGGCTAATGCTAATGACTTTCTTCATCTTATTATTTCTTTGGATGACGGGCGATTTATTCTCTATTGATGCTACAACAACAGCCTTTATTGGTTTGGTAATATTACTGCTGACATCAGTTTTAACATGGGAAGATGTTAAAGGCGAAACAGGAGCCTGGGACACTATCGTATGGTTTTCTGTTTTAGTAATGATGGCGAGTTCACTCAATGAATTAGGCTTTATTGGCTGGTTTAGTGATCAGGTTCGAGCTCAAATTGGCGGCTTAAGCTGGCAAATGGCTTTCCCGATTATCATTTTGGTCTACTTTTTTAGTCATTACCTTTTTGCAAGTGCAACTGCGCACGTGGCAGCCATGTATGCGGCTTTATTAGGCGTTGGGATCTCTTTGGGAATTCCGGGTTTATTATTAGCTTTTATGCTTGGGTTTGTAGGCTCATTATACGGAACCCTAACACATTACGGCCACGGACCTGCACCGGTTTTCTTTGGTAGCGGTTATGTCGATTTAAAAAGCTGGTGGGTAAAAGGCCTTATAACCGGACTTGTCATGCTATTAATCTATATGGTTATTGGTGGGTTATGGATGCGCGTTATTGGATATTTTTAAAATTAAAAAACAAAAAATTCTTTAACACATAGAAACATAGATTTTGTAAAGTAAAAAAGACATTTCACTTATTATAAAACATCTCGTCCCGAAGTTTCGGGATTTGGACTATGTGAAAGAAATGTATTTCTTATTTAGCTTTTTTTTTAAAACATAAAACCTATTTTTCTATGTGTTAAAAGGTCACACGTCCCGGATCAACAAAAGTTTTTTTTACGATTCATTCGAAAAAAATAGTAACAAATCTTAAAATCATCACCATGCTGCAAGCGTTTCTTACAGGATTACTAGCAACCTCATCACTCATTATTGGAGGGATATTGGCAATTCGATATTCCTTAAGCAATCGTGCCATTGGTGTTATTATGGGATTTGGCGCCGGAACCTTAATTTCTGCCATCTCTTATGAATTAATTTTCGAAGCCGTAAAACTGGGTCGGGGTACAATGTATCCGGCTTTTGGTTTTTTCGCCGGAGCTTCACTTTTCTATTTTTCAGATAAACTGATTTCAAATTTCGGGGCAAAAAATCGTCTTAAATTAGGACAGACTAAGAGTTCCAGTCTTATCATTCCAATGGTACTCGCTATTATACTAGATGGTGTACCTGAATCGATTATTATCGGGCTAGGTATTTTCGAGGGAACTTCGGGTAATCTTACCATGTTGGTAGCAGTTTTTATTTCAAATTTACCTGAAGCAATTGCAGGATCTTCAGGAATGAAATCGGGAGGCTGGAGTTCCAGAAAAATAATAACACTCTGGACTGGCATTGCGTTGCTTTGTGCATTGGCAACTTTAGCTGGTTTTTCAGTTTTTAGCGGTGCTTCGCAAGAGTGGCTTTCGTTTATTCAGGCTTTTGCCGGTGGCGCAATTTTAATGATGTTAGCCAACTCCATGATTCCGGAAGCTTACGAACACGGTGGAAAACTAGCTGGCGTATTTACAGTATTTGGTTTCTTTTTTTCCGTTTGTCTGGTTGTTTATGAGAATTTCCATTAAGTTTTTAAATCTAAAAAAATGCAAAAAAAATGACATCAATAAAAGATCGTTTTATGTTCCAATTCTGGATGAAAGAAAGCGGACTTAGCGGTATGCTAATATTACTTTGTATCATGCATTTTATTCTTGTTCCGCTCCTTGGCAGTTATTCATTTTTTATGGTGGTTCTGAATATTTTTTGGATGTTATTTCTTCTCGCAGGTGTTTTCTCCTTAAAAACAGATACCAAAAAAATTGCACTAATTACAATTCTTCCTGTGCTGTTTATCATTTTTGAATGGATTAATTTTTTAGTCCCCGGACCAGTTATTTCCTGTATTGATTTTGTACTTACAATTGCTACTTTCTTAATGGTGATTACGTTAATATTACGAAGAGTTTTCGAATCGGGACCTATAAATGGGCATCGTATTATAGGCTCCATTGTGGTTTATATGCTTGTGGCCAACTTATGGTGTATTTTATATTTATTTATCTACGATAAGATTGAAGGTGCTTTTCAGATGGCTCTTCCTCAATTTGACTGCAACAGTACTTCAGCTAATTTTTTATATTTTAGCTATATAACACTTACCACAACAGGTTATGGAGAAATTCTTCCACTACATCCTGTTGCACGTTCTTTAGTGCAAATGGAAACATTGGTAGGCATTTTGTATCCGGTAATTCTTATCGGAAATCTTGTTTCTAATGTCGGAAACGAAAAACCAAAGCAGGAGAAAATAAATAATTGAGAATAGATTCGGATTTCATTCAAAAAGAGTGGTTGTGTTTTTATTTAAATTGATTTTTTTATGAGTTTTTATGCGAAACATTACACCTAAATGAAAAATTGGTGCGTATCTTTAAGAAAATAAATTTTATCTTAGCAGAAAATAACGGGATATTTATTCTCTTAAAATTGTTTTTTATATAATTAGATTTCATAATGAATAAGCAGAAATACAGTCTTTTACTGGCAGATGATGATGAAGATGATTGTGCTTTTTTTAAAGAAGCACTAGATGAACTGTTGCTTCCTACAGAACTTGTCACTGTTAATGATGGTGTAGAACTAATGGATTTGTTGGCAGAAAATTTATCTGAAAATCTGCCGGACATTCTTTTTCTCGATCTTAATATGCCCAGAAAAAATGGGTATGAATGCCTGACCGAAATAAAAGAAAGTAATGAATTAAAGGACCTTCCGATAATCATTTTTTCTACCTCGCTAGATAATAGTCTTATTGATACATTATACGATAAAGGTGCTACCTACTATATTCGTAAACCCGGTGATTTTTCTAAATTGAAAAAAGTAATTGGAAATGCACTGAGTATTTCATCTGAAAATAATTTTAAACAGCCAATCAGAGAGAAATTTATTCTTCAACCCTAAATATTGATTGGAATGAGCCTCACAAATAAGCAACATTATTTTCTGGAAAATGGTGGAGAAATGGGCGAACTCATTCGCGCAAAAGATTGGAGCAAAACATCATTAGGAGATCCTTCAACCTGGCCACAAAGTCTTTGTACTATGGTGGCCGTTATGCTGGAAAACCCTTTCGGAATGTATATTGCCTGGGGTGACGATTATACGCAATTGTATAACGATGGTTATCGTCCTATATTAGGTTCTACCAAACATCCTGCTGCTCTAGGCATTAGTACAAGACAAACATTTTCTGAAATCTGGGACATCATAGGCCCTATGTTTGCTGGAGTTATGGAAGGAAATCCTATTGGTTTTCCAAACTTTATGCTGCCTTTAAACAGAAATGGATTTGTTGAAGAATGTTACTTTGATTTTTCATACAGTCCCATTAGAAAAGAAGATGGTACTGTTGGTGGTGTTCTTGTTACTGTTATTGAAACTACACAAAAAAAACGGACCACAGACGCCTTAAAAGAAAGCAATTCCCGTTTTTTAAACAATATTATGCAGGCCCCTGTAGCAATGTGTGTTTTTAGAGGAAAAGAGCATATTGTAGAAATTGCAAATGAGCAAATGATTCAATTGTTGGGAACAACTGCAGAAAAAATATTGAATAAACCTATTTTTGAAGGCTTACCAGAAGCAAAAGATCAGGGTTTAGAAAATTTAATCAATTCTGTTTATAGCACGGGTGAAAAATTTATTGCAAATGAACACCCGGTTCAATTGCCCCGTAACGGAAAAATTAAAACTCTTTATTTGAATTTTGTTTACGATGCCCTTAAAGAAAGCGACGGAACTATCTCTGGTGTTGTAGCAATTGCTATTGATGTAACAACGCAAGTTTTATCCAGAAAAAGAATTCACGAAAGCGAACAAAAAGTAAGACAGCTGGTAGAAAATGCTCCGTTCCCGATTGCAGTTTATGTTGGAAAAGAAATGATTGTTGAATTGGCAAATGATTCCATTATAGCCATTTGGGGAAAAGGGAATGATGTCATCGGAAAATCATTTAAAGATGTGCTTCCGGAACTCGATAATCAATTGGTATTTGAACAAATAAATACTGTTTTGGAAACTGGTCAGTCCTTCCACACAAAAAACACTCCTCTCGATTTAACCGTCGACGGAAAACTCCATACTTATTATTTCAACTACAGTCTGACACCTTTATATGATGTAAATGGTGCTATATATGGCGTGATGAATACCGGAGTCGACCTGACTGATTTGAATGTTGCCAAGAAAAAAATAGAAGAAAGCGATAAACGTTTTCGTAACACCGTTAAACAGGCTCCTGTTGGAATTACAATTCTCCGAGGTTCCAATTATATGGTCGAAATGGCCAATGAAGCCTATTTGAAATTGGTCGACAGAGAAGAAAATACTTTTATTGACAAACCTTTATTTGAATCTTTACCCGAAGTTGAAGAAAGTGTAAGTTCGCTTTTACATGATGTTTTAACAACCGGAATTCCTTTTCATGGATATGAAGTTCCGATTCCGTTAAACCGTTTTGGAAAATTAGAAGTTTCTTATTTTGATTTTCTTTATTATCCCTTAAAAGAAGAAGACGGAACCATTTCGGGCATTCTTGTAACCGTTACGGAAGTTAGCGAAAAAGTGGAAGTTCGAAAAAAGATAGAACAAAACGAAGAAAGGCTGAAAATTATCGTTGAAGCCAGTGAATTAGGTACTTGGGAATTGAATATCAAAACCATGGAGCCTATTTATTCTCAACGCTATCTTGAAATTGTTGGCGGTTATCAGGAAGAGCTTCAACTAACTCATGATCAACTACTGAAACATCTCCATCCCGATGATATGGGCATTCGAAATAAAGCCTTTAAAGAAGCGCTTATTTCAGGATATTTAAATTATGAAGCCAGAACAATTTGGATTGATGGTTCGATCCATTGGGTACAAGGAAAAGGTACACTGTTCTATGATAAAGATAATAATCCCGAAAAGTTAATTGGTACTATAAGAGATATTACAGACGAGAGAAGCCATCAGCAGGAATTAGAAGAAAGTGAAAAAAGATTTCGTTCATTAACCGAAAGTATCCCGCAATTAATTTGGGAAACTGATGAAAAAGGAAATGCATTATTTGCCTCAGGAAAATGGCTAGAATATACCGGAATTCATCCCGACGGCGAAGCTGAATGGAGAGCAATGATACATCCTGAAGATTTTGAGGAAAATGCAAGGATATTGCGCCATAGCTTAACCACTGGAGAAGCATACCGATGCGATGTTCGTTTGAGAAGGAAAGACGGAAATTACAGATGGCATGCCGTAATTGGCGAACCTGTTTTTGATAAAGATCATAAAATCTTAAAATGGGTTGGCGCATTTACTGATATTCATACTGAAAAAGCGTTTACCCAAGAACTGGAACAGCAAGTACGTGCAAGAACCAAAGAATTGAGCTTAATGAACGAATCACTTCAAAAAAGTGAAGAACGTTATCATTTAATGGTAGAAGAAGTTCAGGATTATGCTATTTTATATCTGGACCACCGAGGCATTGTTGAAAATTGGAATCTCGGTGCAGAAAAGATAAAAGGCTATAAGGCAGAGGAGATTATCGGAAAAGATTTCTCTACCTTTTATACAGAAGAAGACAAAAAAAGTGGTCTCCCAAAAAAACTATTAAACCTTGCCATCGATACCGGAAAAGCAACACAAGAAGGGTGGCGTGTCCGCAAAGACGGAACTCTATTTTGGGCAAGTGTGGTTATTACAGCGGTTCACAATAAGAAAAATCAAATTATAGGGTTTTCAAAAGTAACGCATGACCTGACAGAAAAAAAGAAAGCCGATGACAAGCTAAAACTGAATGCATTAGAGCTGGAACAAAAAAATACGGAGCTGCAGAAAATGAATCAGGAGCTACAGTCTTTTGCCTATATTTCAAGTCATGATTTACAGGAACCGCTTAGAAAAATTCAGACGTTTGCCTCGCTGATTATGGACAAAGAATTTGAAAATTTATCAGATAGCGGGAAAGATAAATTTCAGCGTATGCAAAATGCTGCGCAGCGAATGCAGACACTTATTAATGATTTGCTCTCTTATTCCAGAACGAATGTTCAGGAACGCATATTCGAAAAAACAGATCTTTCTAAAATTATCGACGAAGTAAAAGATGATTTAAAAGAAGAGCTGGAACAAAAACATGCCACAGTTGTGAATCTTGAAAGCTGTGAGGTCAATATTATTCCGTTTCAGTTTAGACAGCTTTTGTACAATCTGATTAGTAATTCTCTTAAATTTTCATATCCTGATATTCCTCCAAGAATAGAAATCAAAAGTGATATTTTAAAAGGAGAAGATTTAGACAATGACAAACTTAAAAAAGATATTAATTATTGCCACATCACCATCTCAGATAACGGAATTGGTTTTGAGCAGCAATATAGTGCTAAAATCTTTGAAGTTTTTCAACGCTTGCATGGCAAAATTGAATACAACGGAACTGGAATTGGTCTTGCAATCGTAAAGAAAATCGTCGAAAACCACAACGGTTTTATAACTGCCACCGGAGAAAAAAACAAGGGTGCTACTTTTGATATTTATATACCGGCGAGGTAGTTTTTTTAGACTGAAAGATTTTAAGATTATTGGAGTAAATTAACTTAAAAATAAACCCGACAGGTTTTAAAAACCTGTCGGGCTACGTTAATTACTTCTTACTTCTTATTTCCCCTCAAAACTCCCCTCAAAAGGAGAAGCCGGTAAGTTTTCTTTATTGTATAAATTTGCCTGATCTGGATTATCTGCCCAGGCGTAACGAACTCTGGTTGGGTTTAAAATTGAACTATTAGACACAATAATTTTATCGCCTTGAATAACGGCATCGGCCCAAACGAATTTGCCGTCTTGACCCGCTATTTCAAATGCTTTTAACGGTTTGTTATCTTTTGATGTAAAACCAGTTCCAACATCTGTAAAACTTAGTATAAGCTGATTTCCTTTTTGTTCCATTGATTTAAAAAGCGGTCCTGAAGCAACAAGAGTTTTCTCGCCGTAAACCATTTTTCTGGCTAATAAAGAAAGTCGTTTACCGACATCATATTTATTCAATGGGTGAATATCATTCCATTCGCCAATATCGATTGTTACTGCCATTCCGGTATTTGGGACTGCCAATGTATTTTTTTGCTGTTGCCTTAATGCCGCCCAATTGCTCTCTGCCGGTTCAGTTTTAGGAGACATAAAATTGGTCAGCTGTACATATAAAAACGGAAAAGCACCTTGCTTCCATTCTGTTCTCCAACTCGTAATTAAAGTTTCCATTAGATCCGAATATTCTTCCGGTTTTTTGGTACTTGATTCGCCCTGATACCAAAGCACGCCTTTTATTCCGTAATTTTTCAGGGGAGCAATCATCGCATTGTACAATCCGACGGGTTTCCATCTTATAAAAGTCGGCGCTGGTAATGGGAGCATTTTTACGCCCAATTTATATTTCCACGAACCTTTCAAATCAATAACTTCATTGCCCAGAATTAATTCGTATGGTTTATCTTCAACAAATCCGCCTCTTCCCGAGTTATTAATTACACGAATCGCAATTTCATTTTTTCCTTCTTTTAAAAACTTGGCATCAAAAGGATAAATTCTTGGCGGATACATATAGGATGTTGTTCCCACAAAATGTCCGTTTACATAAACTGAATCAGCATCGACAATTCTTCCTAAAAGAAGCTTTGCATTGGTTTCTTTTAAATTTGAAACGGTAAATTCTTTTCGGAACCAAACTACTCCATTTACATTTCCTAATTCATTATTGGCCCAATATCCAGGAATATTCATGGTCTTCCAGTCAGAATCTTCCAGCTCTGGATTTGACCATTTATTTTTCAAACCTTCATCCTGACTATTGATCGTTGAGTACCAATCTGAATTGATTTTTTTATCACTTTCTTCAATTTGAGCGCCTAAAGTTCCATCTTTAAATTTCTGATATTCTGCATCATATTCCGGAAACTTTTTGACTGCTTCGGCACTCAACCATGATTCGGCTGGAGAACCTCCTAACGCACTATTAATTAAGCCTATCGGAATTTGATATTTTTCATTTATTTCGGAAGCAAAAAAATAGGCTACAGCGGAGAATTTTAAAATATTTTCCGGAGTTGCCGAAAGCCATTCGCCTGACGAAAAGTCTCCGTTTTCTTTTGCAAACTCATATTGATCAGGCACTTGAAATTGCCTGATATTGGTGTTGTTAATCTTAGCAATTACGTCTTTGTATTTGTCTTTAACACGCTCCATCGGAAGTTCCATATTCGATTGTCCGGAACACAGCCAGACATCTCCTATCAGAATATTTTTCAGGACAATCGTATTACTGGCAGACAAAGTCATTTCGTATGGGCCTCCTGCTTTTTGAGACGGGAGAATAACAATCCAATTTCCATCTTTTGAAGTGGTGGTTTTGTATTTTTTTTGGTTGAAAATAATTTCGATTTTTTCATCGGGTGCTGCCCAACCCCAAATTTTCAGCGGAATATCCCGTTGCAAAACCATTCCATCACTAATTAATCTCGGCAATTTTATCTGAGCAAAAATACCGCTGCAAATAAACAATGTGATAACGATTAGTATTCTTTTCATTTTTAAAATTTATTTTTTTCTTTTGATTTTAATCTGAAATACTTGTAATGAAGCAATTCTAAATTTTACAACAAAAAGCCGAAAGAAAAACTCTCGGCTTTTATATGGAAACAAACTGATACTAAGTTATAAACTAATTCTGTAAAAATAACACTTATAACTCCCAATAGTCGCAAGTCCAAAGTTTAAAAGTCAAAAAGACGTTGTCCATATTGACTTTGAACACTTTTTGAGTACACCTTACGGGTGAAAATAAAAATGAGCGTTAGTCATTAAGGACTTTAAAAACTTTATGACATTTGACTTTCGACTTTAAGGCAACTATTAACTAACCAAATTTTAAAGTCCAGTAAAAGTTGTTTCAATCTTTCAATTAAATATTAATAACCCGGATTCTGATATGCTGCTTTTTCTTCAGGAGTCATGATCATTGCATCAAACTGCTGTTGAGGAAGTGGGCGTAAATAATGATATGCTTTAATATCTCTGTTTACGGTCACTGCTGTGTGATCTCCGTACGTAGGACCACAAATTTTGTATGAACTTGAAAGTTCTGTCCATTTTTGTGTACGAATCAAATCGTACCAACGGTAACCTTCACCAAAATATTCACGTGAGCGTTCTGCCAGAATATAATTGATGTCGATTGTTGCTGGTGTAGCCGCAGTCAATGCAGCACTATTGTCAGCTGTTTTTGGTACATTTCCGTTATTATCAAATCTCCATTTCCCGGCACGAGCACGCAAAACATTTACTAATTCTCTTGCGCTTTTTCCACCTTGAGGTGTTGCCCCCATTACGGCTGCTTCGGCAGCAATTAAATATAATTCTGATAATTTGGCAATATTATAAGGACGGGTACTTCCACCGTTAGGCTGGCCTAATCCTGTACCACCATCAGTACGGTAAACTCCAAGTTTCCATAATCCAGGAAATAAAATTCGGCTTATACCACTTGGATTAATAACAAAATCTGATCTTCCCGGCAATACTCCTGCACCAACACTTCCATTGGCTGCAGCGTAAGCAACTGCTGGATTATCATCATTCAAAAATGAAAGTATTGCGCCTCTTGGAGCAACTGGTAATCCATTTGCATTGTTTAAAGTTGGTGTTGTGATACCTGCTTTGTCCCAGTTACCACGATATACTGATGTGAAAGTACCATCGTAACGAGAATCATTTGTTTTGTCTGTAAATGTATTGGTGATTGCGCCAATAGTAGGGCACATACGAACGAAAGGACGTCCTAAATGTTGTTCTGCTTCACGTTGTACTGAACTTACTCCTGAACTTCTGATTACAGTATAGTTTGGAGTCATCATCCAGACAGCAAAATTATCTGGTGCACCACCATTCGCAAATGTTAAACTGCTGGCATTATAAAATTCACTTTTTTCAGTGTGGTCAGCATACAATAGGATTTCGCTGTTGCGGTCATTACTTCCTAAGTTTACATCATAATAAGTTGGTTGCAATGCAAATGAACCGTGAGAATCAATTGCAGTTGCCGCTACATCATAGGCTTTTTGAAAATACCAGGCAGCATCATGTCCGTCAGGGTCAACACGCGGAGTTTCTGGAAAAGTTGGAATGTTGTTCGGATTTTTTAACCACCATGCATACGTTAAATAAGCTTTTGACAAATAAAGTCTGGCAGCTGTTTTTGTAACTCCGCCTTTTACCCTTCCTGTATCCGGCAAGTCATTTACAGCTGTTAACAAGTCAGGGAATATCGCTTTTGTATAAACTTGCGGCACATTATTTCTAACAGAAAACCTTACCGGGCTTGTGTTAAATTTCAATTCTCCTGCACCTAAATCCAACGGAACTCCACCGAAAGTCTGAACCAGTAAGAAATAATCAAATGCACGAAAGAATTTGGCTTCGGCAATCATCGCAGGCGAAATAGTTCCAATCGCGGCAGCATTTTCAATAATACCGTTGGCAGTATTGATATTAAAGAAAGCTGGTTGCCAAATAGCATCACTACGGCTTGAAGAAGGTGTAATCGATCCTACTCCTGAAAGATCCATATCCTTGAAGTTGGCATCTGCACTTTGTGCATAAGTTGCTTCATCAGTTCCGGTTTCTGTCGTATTGTAGTAATAACCTTGTCCGTAAATATAGCGCAAGTGAGCATACATAGACGTTAGTCCTCCCACAACCCCTTTTTCGGTTTTAAAATATTCGGGAGTGAAAATACTGCGAGGCTCTTCTTCTAAAACATTAGAACATGCTCCCAGGAACAGCGTTATTATTGCTGTTACCATAAAAGTTTTTATTTGTATAGGTTTCATCGTTATCTTTTTTTAAAATGTTAAATTAAGGCCAAGCAAGACAGTACGTGTTGAAGGTGTGTTTGTTCCTAATGTCAGCAAACGTCTTTTATAAAAATCTGTTGTTGCTGCATTTTCGTTACCATACGAGTTCGTTTCAGGATCCATACCTGTTTCTTTGTGGTATGGTGAATAAATTACGAATGGGTTTTGTATGGTACAGTAAAGACGAAATCTATCCACTCCTAAATCTTTAATGAATTTTTCTGTAACATTATAACCAAGAGTAATCGTACGAATTTTAACATAAGAAGCATCAAAGTACCCTAAAGTAGATCCGTATTTTGGATTATCATTACTTGTAGCTCCACCCGGTCTTGGATATTTCGCATCTGTGTTTTCTGGTGTCCAGTAATCCACTTTTACGTTTCCTCTACGTCCGCTTAGCATATTCAGGTAACCTGATGAAGAGTAAAGTGTACTGATAAGAACTCCACCATCCTGAAAAGCACCTACCACGCTAAGATCTAAATTTTTGTATGCTACGCGAGTATTGAAACCTCCCTGAAAATTAGGATTTACATCAATTATTTGTCTGTCAGCAGGTCCAATTTGTCTTGTTGGTGTACCATCCGGGTTGAAATCTCCGGTATATTTTACTTTAATCATACCTACATTTCCTCCCGGCTCAAATTTGGTAAGATTTGCATCTCCTTCCTGCCAAAGTCCAATTTTCTCATAATCATAGATTACATCGATTGGGTGTCCGACAAACCACCAGTTATTTTCATCTCTTTGTTGTCCTGAAGAAAGTGCAACCAGTTTATTTTTGTTAGAATAGTAGTTAATACCTGCATCCCAAGACCAACCGTTTACATTGTCTAATATGACACCATTAAGGGTAAACTCATAACCTTTATTTTGAGTTTGTCCGATATTTGCTGTGTAACTACCCACACCTGCTGTTGGAGGTAAGCTTACATCTAAAAGAATATCTTTTGTATCTGTAACATAATACTCTGCTGTACCCGTTAAACGATTTTTAAAGAAGCCAAAATCTATCCCGTAGTTCATTGTAGTAGAATATTCCCAGCCTAAATCAGGATTCGGTAACTTAGAAACATAATATCCTGTTGTATTTGTATCTCCAAAATTGTATGGTCTTGAAGCTAAAAGTCCAAGTGTAGAATAAGGGGCAACCGCTTGATTAGAAGTTTCTCCGTAACCCGCACGTAATTTCAATTGATCTAACCAGCTTACATTTTGCATAAAAGATTCATTTTTCACATTCCATCCAGCTGAAACTGCAGGATAAGTATGCCATTTATGTCCTTCGGCTAATCTTGAAGAAGCATCAGAACGAATTGTAGCGGTAAGCATATAACGATTGTCATAAGAGTACATTGCACGTGCCATGTAAGATATTAATCCGCTTTTATAATAATCCTGGTTATCAGGGTTAATTGAAATTTCTCCTGCCGCTCTTCCTAAGTTGTAAAATTGAAAGGAATCAGATGGAATATCTTTTGCATTAATCTGTGATCTGTTGTAAGTAGTTTGTTCCGAAGAGAACATGGCTACTGCATTCACCTGATGTTTACCAAAAGTGCGATCATAAGTAAGTAAGTTTTGAATTGCCCAGTTTGTACTAAGTGTGTTAACGATTTGCGCAGTTGAAACTGTTGTTGGGTTAACACTGAAAACTCCTTCTCCTGTATATTGACCACCGCTGGTAGAACGGTAATTACCACCTAAATCAATGTGATATTTTAAACCTTCTACTCCAGGTATTTTTAACTCAGCATATAAAGTGTTATACGAACTGTATGCTTTTGTCTGGTCGATCCATTTGTCTCCCAAATTTTCAATGGTTCCTCTTGTATAAACCCAGTTTTCATCTAATGGCATTTTAACCGTTCTTTTCAACGAACCATCCGCATTATATGGATTTGAAATAGATGTCGTACTTAAAGTATTGTACAAGCTTAAATTTCCACCATTTGAAATAGAATAATTGTTATTTGTAGTAAAACCAAATTTAAAATATTTTCCTATTGCCTGATCTACAGCACCTCTCAAAGTTAAACGGCTATAATCCTGTCCAGGCAATACCGCTTCTTCTTTATAATAACTAGAACCGAAACTATAATTTCCGGTTTCAGTACCATTTGTTACCCCAATGTCGTGATTTGTTACAATTCCAGATCTAAACATCAAATTCTGCCAATCTGTATTTACATTATCAGCTTCATCTGTACCATTTTTATAAAGTGGAGCTGTAGTTCCCGGCAGTGTAGCAATTTTACGCAAAGCCGCAAATTCTGGTCCGTCCATCATTGGAAATTTGGCGAAAATATTTTTCAAACCACTGTATGTATTGTACGTAAATTTAGCTTTTTGACCTTTTTGTCCTTTATTGGTTGAGATCAAAATAACTCCATTCGCACCACGAGATCCGTAAATGGCAGTTGCCGAAGCATCTTTCAAAATGTCTATACTTTTAATATTGTCCGGACTAATATCGCCAATTGATCCTGCAAACGGAATTCCGTCTAATACAACCAATGGATTATTATCAGCCGTTAAGGAACGCGTACCTCTAATACGAATTTGCATTTCAGCACCTGGTTTTGATGATGTCTGCGTCAGTTGCACACCTGCTAAACGTCCTTGCAATGCCTGTGTGATATTAGCCGATGGCACTTCACGAACCACATCTCCTTTGATTGAAGACACAGAACCCGTTACAGCTTCTTTTCGTTGTGTACCATAACCAATAACGACAACTTCCTGCAGTGCATTAGAATTTTCCTCTAATATTACGTTGATTTTATTTTTACCTCCAACGGGTACTTCTTTTGTAGTTAAACCCAGAAAGCTAAATACCAAAACTCCATTAGAAGGAACATTCGGTAGTGTATAATTTCCATCAAAACCCGTAGCAACACTGGTTTTGGTACCTTTAATAGTCACATTTGCTCCCGGAATCGGACCCTGAGCATCAGAAACAACTCCCGTAACTGTAGTCTGAGCGCTGGCACTCAAAGAAAACAGGAACATCAGGGATAAAAACCCCAAGCACTTTAGGAGCTTTGATTTGCTTTTAATTGTAAAAAAGTTAGTCATAAAAATTTGATTTAGATAATTAATAGAATGGTTGAGTTAGTTTTTTTTTAAAGCATAAATATTGAATTTATCTGACCTCCTTTTAAGTTGGTTCGAGGTACTTTTTTAATATTCATTTAACAAATATAAATAAAAAACTAAAACACACAATCGGTTGCGTAATATTTTTTTATCTATATCGAAAAAAAATAGGAATTAAAATATCGTAAGTATAATTTTAAAGATAAAACTTTACAGATAAAACAATAGCCAATCGCCTGAAATTTTAAATTTTAAAGCAAATTAAATGATTTCAGAAAAACTTTAAGAAAAAAGCAAAAAACCATAAACCACCATTATTACAAGTCTTTTTGTCCAAAAAAAAGAAATTTAAGTTCCGTAATGAAAACTTTCCAACAGCTGAAACATCATTATACAACTTGAAAATCTATGAGTAGTGAAGAAATATCCCGATGCAATCTCTTCGCAATTTTTAAAAATTTAATTTAAACAATCGCTTGTTTTAAAAACAAAAAACTCCTACTAAAAAGTAAAGGAGTTTTAAAATATAAAAGGAAAATTTATTCTAAAGTAAATTCAGAAATACGGTCGCGGTCCGACTATCAGATTTCAAATTAAAGCTGCATCTTTTTAGCATCTTCAATAAATTGATTCAATCCGATGTCAGTCAACGGATGTTTCAACAATCCTTTAATTGATGACAATGGTCCAGTCATAACATCTGAACCCACTTTGGCACAATTTACAACATGCATCGTATGTCTGATTGAAGCCGAAAGTATCTGAGTATTAAAAGCATAGTTATCGTAAATCTCTCTGATTTCAGAAATCAAATGCATTCCATCAGTGGAGATATCATCCAGTCTTCCTAAAAAAGGAGAAACATAAGTTGCGCCGGCTTTTGCAGCCAATAAAGCTTGCCCCGCTGAAAAAACTAAAGTTACATTGGTTCTGATTCCTTTATCCGAAAAATATTTACAGGCTTTAATTCCGTCAGCAATCATAGGTAATTTTACAACGATTTGCTCGTGTAACGCCGCAAGCTCCTCACCTTCTCTGATCATTCCGTCAAAATCTGTCGAAATAACTTCAGCCGAAACATCGCCGTCAACAATATTGCAGATTGCCAGATAATGTTTCAAAATATTGTCTTTCCCTGTAATGCCTTCTTTGGCCATTAATGACGGATTTGTAGTAACGCCATCTAAAACACCTAATGCCTGTGCTTCTTTAATATCTTCTAAATTTGCTGTGTCAATAAAAAATTTCATTGGTTTTTGGTTTTTTTGATTAAATAATAGTGTTCTGTATCCAATTCAATACAAATGAATTAGATGTAAATAATATGCTTTTATGTAAAATTTGAAATAAAAAAATGGCGAAAGAAATCACCGTGAAAACAGTTTGAAAAACTATTTATTTTGAAGAAGAAATTAATAATAGACCGTTGGCTCTTCAACTTCCAACGGTCCTATTTATTAAATAATTCAGTGAATTTTCTCCGGCAAATAAAACTAACCTAAATATTTGCCAGAGCTAATAAACTTCAAAAAAACAATTTTGGTTCCGATTTTTAGAAACCGAGAATTATTTTCCTTTCGTCAATCAATTAAATGTACTGATTGATGATATTTTCGAACAATTCCTGTTTACCGCTTTGTAAATTCAATTCACCATTTTCCTGGGCAATTTTATACAAATCAGTCAAACTTAATTTTCCTTCTTCAAAAGCTTTTCCGTTTCCAGAATCGAAAGAACTGTAACGTTGTGTTCTTAATTTATCGTAAGGAGAAGATGTAATAATTTTGTCAGCTGTCAATAAAGCTCTTGCAAAAGTATCGGCTCCGCCAATGTGCGCTAAGAAAACATCTTCCATATCAGTTGAGTTTCTTCTGATTTTAGCATCAAAATTAACTCCTCCACCTTGCAATCCGCCTGCTTTTAAGAAAACTAACATTGCTTCTGTAACTTCCTGGATGTTATTTGGGAATTGATCCGTATCCCATCCGTTTTGGTAATCACCTCTGTTGGCATCTAAACTTCCTAACATTCCAGCTTTGGCAGCGACTTCCATTTCGTGTTGAAAAGTGTGTTGTGCTAATGTAGCGTGATTCACCTCGATGTTCATCTTGAAATCTTTCTCTAAGCCGTATTTATGCAAAAATCCGATAGCTGTAGCAGAGTCAAAATCATATTGGTGTTTCATTGGCTCCATCGGTTTTGGCTCAATGAAGAAATTTCCTTTAAATCCTTGTGCTCTTGCATAATCTCTTGCCTGAGCTAAAAATTGTCCCATGTGATCCAATTCTCTTCCCATATCTGTGTTCAGCAAAGTCATATAACCTTCACGACCTCCCCAGAAAACATAGTTTTCTCCTCCTAAAGCAATGGTAGCATCCAATGCCAATTTTATTTGACCACCGGCTCTTGCCAATACATTAAAATCCGGATTAGTAGCCGCACCGTTCATATATCTTGGATTAGAAAAACAGTTTGCAGTTCCCCAAAGTAATTTCACTCCGGAAGCCGATTGTTTTTCTTTCAAATATTCAGTAATAGTAGCCAATCTGCTTTCTGATTCCGCGAAAGTAGCACCTTCATTAACCAAGTCATAATCGTGAAAACAGTAATAGTCAAATCCCATTTTGGTAATGAATTCGAATGCTGCATCTGCTTTTTCTTTTGCAGCAGCGATAGCATCTGTAGGCTGATCCCAAGGAAAATGCTGTGTTCCTGGCCCGAATGGATCTGAACCCTGTCCGCAGAAAGTATGCCAGTAAGCAATAGCAAATTTAAAGTGCTCACGCATTGTTTTTCCAGCCACAACCTGCTCTGGATTGTAATATTTAAATGCCAAAGGATTATCTGATTCCTTTCCTTCGAATTTAATTTGACCTATACCTTTGTAGTATTCTTTATCTCCTAAAACTATCATTTGTTCTTTTATTTATTTGTTAATATTAATTCTAATTCTTGTTTCCATTTTTGATAAGCCTTTTCATATGGCTCCTTGTTTTGAAGTGGTAAAAAGGTCATTACGTGATCGTTAGTCGTAATACTTGAACCAAATTTTTCAAAATCGCCGTCAATCAAACCAACAGCTCTGGCAGCACCAACAGCTCCTGTTGTGTTATAAATTTCTATTTCATGCCCAATTAAAGTTGCTACGGTATTGGAGAAAATTTCTGAACGGAATAAATTATCATTTCCAGCTCTGATCACGCCAATTGTTGCATTGTCATCTTTTAAACATTCCATTCCGTACACAAACGAAAAAGCAATTCCTTCCAGAGAAGCTCGGAACAAATGCGAACTGCTGTGAATATTCAAATTAAGATTGAAAAAGTGTGTTCCGATGTTTTTATTGTTGAACATACGTTCTGCGCCATTTCCAAACGGAATGACCACAACACCATCAGACCCAATATCAATTTTTGATGCTTTTCGGTTCATCGATTCATAGGTTTCATCACCCATATTATTGCGCAGCCATCGGTACTGAATTCCGGCTCCGTTAATATTCAGTAATTTCCCGATTCTTGGTTTCTCAACTTCATAATTAACATGAACGAAGTTGTTCACTCTTGTACTTTTGTTTCCGGCAGACATTTCGCTAACGGCATAAAAAACTCCCGAAGTACCACCTGTTGCAGCCACTTCACCCGGATTTAACACATTTAAAGCCAACGCATTATTTGGCTGATCTCCGGCTCTGTAAACCACTGGAATTCCAGCAGGAAGTCCCGATTCTTTTGCTCCTTTTTCATTCAAAACCCCTTGATTTGTGAAATTCTCCACAATTGTTGGCGTTAAAGATTGGTCGATTCCGTAGTAATCCAACAGCCAATTTGCTACTTTGTTTTCTTTGTAATCCCAAAGCATTCCTTCTGAAAGGCCGTTTTTAGTCGTCGTAACATCGCCTGTAAGTTTGTAGGCGATATAATCTCCCGGCAACATATATTTGTAAACCTTATTATATATTTCAGGTTCGTTTTCTTTCACCCATTTTAGTTTTGAAGCAGTGAAATTCCCGGGAGAATTCAATAAATGACTGAAGCATTTTTCTGCTCCAATTTCTTCAAAAGCTTTGTCACCAATGGCAACAGCTCTACTGTCGCACCAAATTATCGCATTACGCAATGGGTTGTTTTCATTATCCACAATAACCAATCCGTGCATTTGATACGATATTCCAACACCCTGAATTTTAGACGCTTCAATATTTGCTTCACGAATCGCTCTTTTCGTCGCTGTGCAAATATGCTCCCACCACATTTCCGGATTCTGCTCCGCCCAATCGGCGTGGAGTGAAACGATTTCCATTTCGTTTTGCGGTTCATGCAAAACGATAATTTTTTTTCCTGTAGCTGCTTCTACCAAGGCAACCTTGACCGAAGAACTTCCAATATCATATCCTATATAATACATAACTTATAATGATTCTCTAACGATTAAACTTGTTGACACATATTTCTGAACCGATTCGTCTGTCGTAATAAACGCTGCGGCTTTTGTTCCTATTTCCTTAAAATCAGTCGATATAACCGAAATTCCTTTGTAAATAAATTTTTTCATTGGCGTTTCATTGTAAGACAAAAAACCAACATCTTTTCCAGGTTCTAAATTTTGCTCCTTGCACTGTTCCAAAAAGTGTCCTAAAATCCTGTCACTTACACTTATATAGGCAATTCCTTTTTCGATATTGAACTTTTTTGCATCTGTGATAATGTCATATTTAAAATGAAAATCGGCACAAAACTTCTTAAACGACTCTAAAGTTTCCTTCGGATGGTTCGTATAATCCGGATAAATAAATTGTATGTTTTTATACTTTTTAAACAATTCCGAAGCCTCTTTCAACGAATTATAAAATGCTTTCCCAAAATCCTGAAAAACATAATTATTTTCCTTTTTCGAATGGATATTCCAGTCAATCAAAAGCAATTTGTCATTCGAAATTGCCGATAAGGTTGGTGCCACTTCTTTGTGATCAAAATTCATCACTACATATTTATAATACTTCCCGACGCTATTATTAATGATTGTTTTAAAAACATCAATATTATAATGATGAAATTGCACATCTGTAATTACATTGTCCGGCAAATTATTCACAAACGAGTGATACAAAACCTCTTTGTATGCCTTGAAAGTATCCAAAACCAAAAGCACTTTTCGTGTTTCACCTGATACATAATATCCTTTATTCGGAACAGAATCAATTACATTCTGGTCTTTCAAAATCGTGTACGCTTTAAAAACCGTATCTCTAGACAACTGATTTTCTTTACAGATTGCATTTACCGACGGAAGCAAATCTCCTTTTTGCAAAATATTCTCTGCAATCGCATTATTTATCCCGTTCACCAACTGCTGGTATTTCGGGATATCACTGTCGTGATTGATTACAAATACAAATTTTTCCTGTTCAATGTTTAGCATACTGTTCCGTTCTGTTCTGGTATGCTAAAGTAGGTAATTCTATTTTATAAAAAAATACTTTTTACATAAAAAATGTTACGTTTTAAAATAATTGGGGCGTGACCCTCCGGGTCGGGCTATTCGTTTCAAGTCCTCGCACTTGCTCCGTCAGGCTGCGGGCTTTCCACTGCTATCCCTCACGCAAATCGTTACAAAAGATGAGAGAGAACACTAATTTTTAAAAGCTCCAATGAAGCGCAATATTTATAGCAAAAATAATCCGTAGTTCAAAAGCTCCAGCGAAGCTAAATATTTATAACAAAAAATAATAAGAAATTCAAAAGCTCCAGCGGAGCGCAATATTTATAGCAAAAAAAATAATACGTAGTTCAAAAAGCTCCAGCGGAGCGATATTATTTTCTACGATTTCACCCCGATGGGGCTCACATGAATTCTATAAATATAACGTCCCGATGGGACTTTATTCATTAAACGATTACACTTTGAGAGAATCACTTTCAAAATTGTTACTTCCTATTTTAACTCGCATGAGAATGAACAACCGGTTGTGGTTTTCTTGAAATTTTTTTAATGTTTATTTCGATCTTTTATGATAAGGGTCAATAGTCGCAATCGAACCGTCTTCGTTATAATCGATTTTAGTAACTTTTATGGATCTTAAATGTGTTACTCCTTTTGACAAACTTGAATCATGGTAAAACAAATACCATTCGTTTTCAATCTCACAAATAGAATGGTGTGAAGTCCATCCAATTACCGGATTTAAAATTCTTCCTTTATAAGTAAAAGGTCCGTATGGATTATCTCCAATCGCATAACATATAAAATGGGTATCACCAGTTGAATAAGAGAAATAATATTTCCCATTGTATTTGTGCACCCATGAAGCTTCGAAAAAACGACGATCATTGTCACCTGCTAATAAAACAGCTCCATTTTCATCCAGAATTTTGATTTCCTTTGGTTCTTCTGCAAACTCTTTCATGTCGTCAGAAAGTAAAGCTACAATTGGACCTAATGCAGGCTCATTTGAGGAAGGTTCTTCGTTTTGTTCATCATATTTATTATCACGGTATTTTTGAAGCTGACCACCCCAAATTCCACCAAAATACATATAATATTTTCCGTCATTATCTTCAAAAACTGCCGGATCAATTGTGTAACTTCCTTTAATAGCGTCTGGTTCAGCTGTAAAAGGTCCGACAGGAGAATCGCTTATCGCTACTCCAATCTGGAAAATTCCGTTGGCACGTTTGGCGGGGAAATACAAATAATACTTTCCGTTTTTGCAGGCAGCATCGGGTGCCCACATTTGACGCTCCGCCCATGGCACATCATTTACATGTAATGCAACTCCATTGTCTACAGCATCAGCATTTACATTTTCCATCGAAATCACATGATAATCTTCCATACCAAAATGATCTCCATTGTCATTAAAAGGAATTCCGGCATCTATATCGTGAGACGGATAAATATAAATTTTTCCATTAAAAACGTGCGCAGACGGATCTGCAGTATAAATATGATTTACTAACGGATTCGATATTGCTCGTTTATCTAATTCGACAAAGTCGATATTTTCAATACTATCTTCAGGCATATTGCTCTCTATTTTTTATTTTTTTAAAATAATTAAACTCTTCTTTCTTTCAAATCGGCTTCAATCTGAACTTCCATTTTCTTATTGATTTTATAGAAAAACAGTAATCCAACACCGAGAAGAAAAGGTATCGCAGGAAAAATGCTCACCAATAATTTGATTCCGTTAATCGCGACATCCGATTGTACAGGTGAATTGGCAACGTAATCAAAGTGCCCTAATAATGAAGTTGTTAAAGCTCCACCAATACTCAAACCTGCTTTTAAACCAACCATCATAGCCGAAAATATAATCGCAGTCGCACGACGGTTATTCAGCCATTCTGAATAATCAGCCACATCGGCAATCATCGCCCAAAGGATTGGAATGGTAATTCCGTAGAAAAATCCATGTAAAATTTGGGAGAAAAAAATCAGGTTAATTGATTTGGCAGGAAACAGATAAAAGGCCAAAATGAATAATGTTGACAGAAACAAAAAGAATCCAAAAACATTTCTTTTTCCATATTTATCTGCCAATCTTTTTGATAAAGTGATCCCAACAATCATGAAAATAATGCCGCCAGCATTAAACAAACCAAATCCGGCCGCAATAGGATCATCTCCAAACTGATTCAGTCCGATACTCGCTAAACCGTCTAATATTGGCTGAATAAAAATTGCCAGTTGCTGCTTGTCTACATAATTTTCAAAATAATACACATAAGCGCTTCCTTTCATTGCCAAAGTAACAAATACTAAAGTTGTCAATGTTAGCATGATTAACCACGGTTTGTTTTTAAACAAATCGGTTAAATCTTCCTTAACACTCGATTTTTGCTCCGGTTTTGGAACAATACGTTCTTTGGTTGTAAAAAATGTAATCAACAACATAATGGTTCCGAAGATGGCCAAAGCTGTCATTACTTTTTCAATACCAATTGCTTTATCGCCATTTCCGGCACTTTTGATGATACCAAGCATAAAAACCTGAACAAAAAACTGTGCAAACATTACGGCAACAAACCGGTACGATGACAAACTGTTGCGTTCGCCCATATCACCCGTAATTACGCCGCTTAAAGCAGAATACGGCAAATTATTACTCGCATAAAACAATAGCAAAAAAGTATAGGTTACGACTGCGTAGATGACTTTTCCGTGGTAGGAGAAATTAGGTGTTGTAAAAGCTAACAAAGCAATAACGCCCAATGGTACTGCTGTCCATAAAATCCAAGGTCTGAATTTTCCCCATTTGGTACTTGTCCTGTCTGCCAAAACGCCAATGATCGGATTAAAAACAAAAGCTGCAATCAAACCAACAACCAACATAATTATTGAAGAATCCTGAGGCGATAATCCGTAAATATCTGTATAGAAATAAGCGAGGTACGTAATCAGTGTCTGAAAGACCAAATTTGCCGCCAGGTCGCCTAAGCTGTATCCAATTTTTTCTTTTATGGATAGTTTTTGAGAATTAAAATTCATTATTTGTTTGTGGTTATTTTGGTTAATTTTATAATCAAAGTTGATTTAAATTTGATTATTTAGTTAGCTCGTGTACCGTTTTCAAAAGGCTTTTACTTAAGCAATCGGTTGTGTAAAATTAGCAAAAAAAACATACCATGCAAATTTACTTTACTTAATTACAGTATTTTTTCACAAACAACCTGTTGCACTAATCCTTAAAATTATTTTTTGAAGGCTTTTATTTCTTTGGATTTTTTAATTGCATCACACTTTCGAAAGCTTCTTTAGGCTGAAGTTCCTTATCAAATAATAACGGATAATTGGTACGCCCTTTTATCGGCCAGTCATTTAACCACGATTGCCCGTCATGAACACCCCAGAAAGTCACGCGACTGATTTTATCTTTGTGTTTCAAAAATAACGCAAAAATATCGGCATAACGCTGTGCTAATTTAGCCTGGATAGCGTCTGGAAGTTTTTCCGGATATGGATTCATTTTGGCACTTCCTTCAAAATTCTGATTGACATCTGCCCCTTTTAAATCCCACGGATTTGGCAAAACTGTGATGTCCAATTCTGTAAATGCGACTTTCAAACCTAAAGCCGAATACGCCAAAATACTTTCTTCAATTTCTTTAATCGACGGACTTTCCAATCGCCAATGTGCCTGAATACCAACACCGTCAACCTTTCCTCCTCCTGCTCTCACATTTTTGATCAAGTTGATTGTTCCCTGCCTTTTCGCAGGTTCTTCATTGTTATAATCGTTGTAATATAAATCAACTTTTGGATCTGCAGCTGCCGCTAATTTGAAAGCATCGGTAAGGTATTGCGCGCCAAGCGTATTCAAAAAAACCGACTTTCTCAACGTTCCGTCTTCGTTTAAAGCTTCATTTACAACATCCCATGAACCAATTCTTCCCTTGTATTTTGAAACAATCGTCGTGATATGATCTTTCATAAAAGCTTTCATTTCCGTGCTGTCCTTGAT
This sequence comes from Flavobacterium aquidurense, assembly GCF_031458035.1. Taxonomy (GTDB): domain Bacteria; phylum Bacteroidota; class Bacteroidia; order Flavobacteriales; family Flavobacteriaceae; genus Flavobacterium; species Flavobacterium aquidurense_C. The sequence goes on along the minus strand of NZ_JAVDXR010000005.1, from coordinate 270,734 downwards.
TTCAGACATCCAGGGAGCTAATTGGCTGTGCCAGATTAAAGTATGACCGTGAACGAACATTTTATTGTTCTCTCCGTATGCTACAAATTTATCAGACATTGTAAAATCATATTTGTCTTTTTGCGGATGGATAAACATCGATTTCATAATATTCTCTGCGGTAATGGCATTGAATTCCTTGCGAATCAGCGCATCTTCTTTTGCATCTTTCACTTCAATTTGATTCGCACTTAAAGCTGTCCCGATTAAAAAATCTTTCTTAAAAGCGTCCTTCAAGGAACTCTCTTTTTTTTGTGCCGTACAATTTACAAACAGCAATGTGGTTATTGCGAGTAAACAGGGTTTAATTAATTTCATTTTTATTGCTTTTTTGGTTGATAGTTTATTTTGAACATATTGAAAACCTAACAGGTTTTAAAAACCTGTTAGGTTTCTTCTGTAATTACTTCTTTTTAAAACTTTCCGGCGGTCCTAAATAAGACTCCAAAATTTTTCCTGACTCCGTTTCTATCACAATTTTTTGAAGCACTAATGCAGGATCAATTCCGTAAAACTTTAAAGTATGATTCCCCGCTTTTTCAATAGTATGCGAAGAGGTTATTATTTTAATATTATCGGCCACAGCCTTATTCCATGTTTTGTCCGAATCATTTCCATTAAAATTGATGATTTGAGGTTTTTCATTGTCAAAAGCAATTCCATATTGTAATCCATCGCCCATTTTAAAATTGATTGTTGGTGAAAAATAAGCACGGACTTTTACATTGCCTTTGCTGAAGAAATGAACGTCATATTCCAATCTTGGTGATTTCTCAGAAATTGTAATTGGCTGAATATTCGAGGGTTTTAAAGTGACTCCAGATTCTGTTTTACCTATATTCGGAATCGTTGTCCATTTAACATCTGAATTAATTGTTCTGGAATAATTTTGAGCTTCAATTGACACAAAACCATTGTGCTCTACAAAACCTTTTACGTTGCTTAAATCAATGCTTTTAGTATTTACAATTACATTAAAATTTTGATTATTTGCTGTAATTGTAAATTGTCCTTTTGCATCACCTTTCGGCGCTTTTTTCCAATCAATATTGACTAAAATCCTTTCTTCGGGATTGATTTTTCCTTTTGATTTTGAAAAGGTAATCCAATTTTCTTTAGAAGTTATTTTGAAATCAAAAGGCAGATTTCCCCTGTTGAAAATATCTACAAAATAGGACTTATTTTCAGTGGAAATAAAAGTCGGCAAAACGATTTCTGTTTTACTATTTGGCCACCAATTTTCTGAACCTTCAATTGCAATTCCAGCTTCCGATTGATTTGGCACTACAATTTTTTTTGTCTGCGGAATTATATTGTTTTTCGGCTCCTGCCACGATTTATAACCAATATGTGTTTGCGACATCATGTGATTCCACTTACCATTTGCCATTTTGGTATGATAATAATTCGTCAGTAAACTATCTTTCTCAAATAACTTTTTTACCTCATCAGCGTACCTATTTGCAGACGCTCTTCCCTGACTTGCGTACAACTGATTTTTAGCCGTTGCAACATACAATTCATTCAAATTGGCACTTGCCAAAACCGGAAATAAAACCAACTGATAAAAAGCATCTTTGTATTCCGGTTTTAGTTTTTCATTAATCGAATTCGCTTTTTCGACCAGTTTTTTATAATCCGAAATAACACTTTCAGCATCGTCATAATTCGTAATGCTATATGTTTTTTCATTTAGCAATTCCGGTTTTCGTCTCGAATTATATTTGGTGTATAATTTTATGATTTGCGCAATCTCTTCGGTATTTTGTTCTCCAAAATTCTCCTTTGCCCATTGCACATAATATCCATTTAAATTTCCGGCGTTCCATTTCTCAGGATTCCATGCCAAGTCCAGAAAAAACTCCGTTGGAAATTCCATTGGTTTGATATCGCCCACGTTAACAATCCAAATTTTATCGACTCCATGCTGGTATGCTAAATCCATTTGTTCCCAGGTTCGTTCGATTTGGTTGGTATTAATCCATTTGTAATTTCGGGGTCCGCCCACGTAATCAAAATGATAATAAATCCCGTAACCGCCTTTTCTTGGTTTTGCATTTAACTCCGGTAATTTCCTGATATTTCCCCAATTATCATCGCACAATAAAAGCGTAATATCGTCGGGAACACGCATTCCTTTGTCGTAATAATCCTGAACTTCTTTGTAAAGTGCCCACATTTGAGGCGTTTCTTCAATGGGCTTTTTAGTGGCTTCTTTAATAATTTCTCTCTGTGTTTTTACGATGTTTTCCAGAAGATCAATTGCAGTTCCCTGCGTCATAGGTTCGTCACCATCGCCACGCATTCCAACCGTTACAATGGTTTCTGTATTGCCCATTCTTTTCATTCCTTCTTTCCAAAACGAAATCAGATTCTCCGAATTCGTGCTGAAATCCCATTTTCCTTTTCCGAATTTAGCCCATTCAGCATGCGCTCTTGTTAGCGGTTCGTGATGCGAAGTTCCCATTACAATTCCGTATTCATCGGCTAAAACAGCGTTTTGAGGATCATCCACATAAAACATTCTTCCCCACATCGAAGGCCACAAATAATTGCCTTTCATTCTTAGAATCAATTCAAAAACCTTGTCATAGAATTTAGCATTAAATCCGCCATAATTATCAAATGCCCAGCCGGATAATGCCGGAGCTTCATCGTTAATAAAAATTCCGCGGTATTTTACTTTTGGTTCGCCATTCGAATGAATTCCGGACAAAACATGTAATTCCGATTGTTTTTTCACCGGAACATCTGCCCAAAAATACCACGGAGAAACGCCAATTTGGTTCGACAAATCGTACATTCCGTAAATCGTTCCTCTTTTATCTGAACCCGCAATGACCAACGCTTTTTTGATTCCTTTTGATGGATTATCAACAATTTGAGTAGTGAATTTCTCCCATTTCCCCCGCAGTTCTTTGGTATCAATTTTTCCTTCCTGAACTAATTTATCAATGATTTTGCTTTTTCCGATTGTTCCAATAATCACAACATAATCAGTCGCTTCAGAAATGGTTTTAATTTGTTTTGGATGAACATTCGTTACTTTAAAAAGATCATTTTCTAAATGTCCTGCAACACGCAAAACTCCTGAAAAATCAGTTGCATCGACTAAAATTGAAGCTGTTTTTCCCTTTGATGATAATGGGAAATTTTCAGCAGAAGCTTTATTAACTACATATTTCTCTCCATTTATTGCAAATGATTTTGTGCTTATTCCGGAAAGAAAAAAGAATACAATTACACATGCTGTTTTAAACTTAATATACAGATTCATAGCGGTTTATTATTTCATAATGCGTTTCTCTTGTTTAATAACTTTTGGCATCCTAACAGGTTTCCAAAACCTGTTAGGTTTGATTAGCACGCTTTCTTCATCTCAACAAAGACTTAGAATACCTAACAGGTTTTGGAAACCTGTTAGGATACTTAGATTACAAATTCAATTTATAAGCAATTCCAATTTCCAAACCTCTTAATTCGGCAAGACCTTTCAATCTTCCCACTAAAGAATAACCCGGATAGGTTTCTGTATTTTCATCAACATCGTGTAAAAAACCATGATCCGGACGCATTGGCAAACTCACTTTTCTTTTATTCATCAACAAAAGAATTTTTTCTACAATAACTTCCATTTTAGTATCTCCTTCTAAATGCGCCGATTCCCTAAAAATGTTTTCGCTTTCGCGGAAAGTATTTCTCAGGTGTAAAAAGTGAATTCTGTCTCCGTAATCGTCAATGATTTTCGCCAGATTATTTTTGGGATCAGCTCCCAGCGAACCCGTGCAATAACAAAGTCCGTTTGCATTTAAAGGAACTGCTTCAAAAATCGCTTTGATATCTTTTTCGGTCGAAACAATTCGGGGTAAACCCATAACCGAAAACGGCGGATCATCTGGATGAATAGCCAATTTCGAACCTAATTCTTCCGCAACCGGAGCCACTTCTGACAAAAAGAAAATCAGGTTTTCTCTTAGTTTATTATTATCAATATCGGCGTAATTATCTAAAAGTGACAGAATTTGTTCTGCCGTAAAATTGATTTTACTTCCGGGCAATCCTAACAATACATTTTTAAAAAGCAGTGCTTTCTCATCTTCCGAAAGTTTGTTTCCGAATTCCAATGCATTTGCTTTTTCTTCTTCCGAATAATCGTTTTCAGAATTGGGCCTTTTCAATAAAAACACATCAAAATATGTAAATGCCAGTTGATTGTATAGCAACGCTTTACTTCCATCTTCATTGATAAAATTATGATTTGTACGAACCCAATCCAGAATCGGCATGAAATTATACGTGATGATTTTTATCCCACATTCCGCCAAATTTTTTAAGCTGATTTTGTAATTTTCAATGTATTGCAAATAATTTCCGGTCGCACGTTTTATTTCTTCGTGAACCGGTAAACTTTCTACCACTGACCATTCTAAGCCAGCTTCTGCAATAATTTGCTGTCTTTCTTTTATGTCTTCGACAGTCCAGATTTCGCCAACCGGAATTTGGTGCAAAGCAGTAACAATTCCGGTTGCTCCAGCTTGTTTTATATCTCTTAAAGTAACGTTATCCTGAGGGCCAAACCAACGCATGGTTTGCTGCATTTTTATCATAATAATAACTTATTTATAAGCACATTTAATTTTTAAACACATAGAGACATAGCTTAACTGTATGTTGAAAAAAGGCATTTCATTTTAATAAAAAACTCATAGCCAGCTATCATGAAATAAATCTATATGTTACTTCTTTGCCGGACTAGTTTTACACATAGCCTATGTTTTTTTCAAATAAGTGAAACGCCTTTTTACGCTTAAAATATCTATGTTTCTATGTGTTTAATTTTCTTTGACGATAATTTTTTTTAACACATAGAAACATAGGTTTTAAATTTTCAGAAAAGATATTTTTAAAAAATCTAGATTTTCACACATAGCTATGTTTTTTTAAACAAGTGAAACGCCTTTTTTAAGCTTACAATATCTATGTTTCTATGTGTTAAATATATTTTTAAAAACCAATACTATTCCCGCCATCAACAGGCAAAATAGTTCCGGTTGTAAATTTCGATTCGCTGGTTGCAAAATAATATACCGCATCAGCAATGTCCGATGGTTCTCCTAAAATTCCCATTGGCGTTCTGCCCAATACTTTATTTTTTCTTTCCGGGTCACTGTCTAAAGCTTTCGCCGACATTTTAGTTTTGATAAATCCCGGAGCGACGCAATTCACACGAACTCCAAACGGCGCCAATTCTACCGCCATTGCTCTCGTCATCGATTCAATCGCGCCTTTACTGGCTGAATAAGCAATCACTTTCGGAATACCATATTGCGACGCCATCGAACTAATATTGATAATACTTCCGCCATTATTCTCTTTCATGTTTTTTACAACGGCTTTGCTTATTGCGAAAACACTTAAAAGATTGGTATGAATGATCGATAAAAAATCTTCATTGGTTACGTCTAAAAACTCTTTTTTCAGATTGATTCCGGCGTTGTTTACCAAAATGTCAATCGGATTTTCTTTGGTCAGATTTTCGATCATTGCCGAAATTCCGTCCACATCATTTAAATCATATAAAACCGGAATTGCATTTGGACCAATTTCCTTGCAGGCATCCTCCGTTTTGTCTTTTGTTCTTCCAATTATATAGGTTTTGATTCCGTTATCACATAATTTCTTTGCTGTTGCAAAACCCAAACCAGAATTTCCTCCGGTCACAATTGCCGTTTTAGTGCTCATTTCTTTTTAATTTGAATATTAATTACCTGGTGCGAAAGGAAATTTCAATGACTTAAAATACTCCAGAGATTGTGTTGGTTTTTCAACGCCTGCCGGCAAATCTTTACCTGAGTATTGCTGAAAATATAACAAACACGCATCCCGCCACCATTTCGCTTCTTTATACTGAATTTCTAATAACATTTGTACTTCTTTAAAACGGTCAGCATCAACATATTTTTCCGTTTTATTCCAAGTGTTTTGCATGTCTTTTACCTGATTTACACCTTCCTGATATTTCAGCGCAAGGCCATTCCAAAGTGTTTGTCCGTTTTTTAATTTATAATCCCAGGAAACATGATGAAACCACAATAAATCCTGCTCTGGACAGGTTTCTAAATTGTCAAAAATCTTTTCGACTTCCGGCGCATATTGACTTGTCGCGTTTGTTCCGGTTTTAGAACGGTCGAAACCGATTCCGTTTTTATCTGCTTTATGATAATAGGTAGGATTCCATTCCGGGCGTGATAAGTTTGAAACCCACGGACCCGGACCGTAGTGATGTCCTGTGTCCATAATATGATGCAAACCAAGCGGTGTCATATAATTTACAACGGCTTCACGCGATTCAATCATCATGTCTTTAACTGGTTTAATGAAATTTTCCTCGTTTGAAAAAGTACATCTCAACCATTCATCAGCAATGACTTCCGAATCTAATTCGGGGTTCCATGCCAGTCTTCCAAAGCCGTACCAATTCGCCTGCGCAAAAGGATGACCCGTCCAGTTTAAGTCGTTCCCGATGTTTGAAACCCCAGCAATTCCGGTCAGTTTTGTTTTTGTTAATGAACCATCAATCACTTTAGCAACCGTTGTACCTTTTCCTTTTTGATAAGTATCTGATGCTAAAACTTCCTGAAATAATTTCGGCAGAAAAACCAAATGCGTACTAAAACCTAAATATTCCTGAGTAATTTGAAACTCCATCATCAAAGGTGTTTTTGGCATCGCCCCGAACATTGGATGAAAAGGTTCACGCGGCTGAAAATCGATCGCTCCATTTTTTACCTGAACGATTACATTATCTTTAAATTTTCCGTCATACGGAACAAATTCGGCGTAAGCCTGTTTCGCACGATCGTTGGCATCATGTTCTGAATACACGAAAGCACGCCACATAATGACACCTCCAAAAGGCGCAACGGCATCGGCAAGCATATTCGCTCCGTCAACGTGATCTCGTCCATAATTTTGAGGGCCAGGTTGTCCTTCTGAATTTGCTTTCACTAAAAATCCACCAAAATCCGGGATTCTTTTATAAATTTCTGCGGCTTTATTTTTCCACCAATTGGCTACGTCAGCATCTTTTGGATCGGCAGTTTTTAAACCTCCAATTTCGATTGGTGCCGAAAATCTTGCGGTTAAATACACTTTGATTCCGTACGGTCGAAATACATTTGCCAGAGCTTCAACTTTCTCTAAATATTGTGGCGTTAAGATTAAAGCATTTGCGTTTACATTCGTCAAAACCGTTCCGTTGATTCCGACAGAAGCATTTGCTCTTGCATAATCGATATAGCGCTGATCGATAAAGCCAGGCAGTTTTTGCCAGTTCCACAACGAAAAACCAGCGTAACCACGTTCGACAGTTCTGTCTAAATTATCCCAGTGATTTAATATTCTGATATTCGTTTTTGGAGCATCAGCAATATTTAAGTTTTTGATGGATTTGTCAGTTTGAATCAATCTCAGAAAATTATAAACGCCGTATAAAACGCCGACATCTTTTTTTGCTGTAATGACGATGTAATTTTTATTTTTAATTGAAATCGATTTGATGATAAAACCTTCGTCATTTATTACCTCAAAATTCCCAATTTCCTTTTGAATTTCTAGGCTTAAGAATGCTTTAGAACCAATGATGATATTTTTATCTCCTTCAATTTTTGAATTAACCTGAATATCCTTTCCTAACATGTTTTGCAATCCAAGCTGCAATTCATTTGAAGCAATTTTTGAAGTTTCTGTATTCCCTAAAGAAACAATTCCCTGAACATCCTTAAAGTATTTTGAAACCAATTCAGCATTTGTTTTCTTATCGTATTGAAGCCATAATTTATAATCTTTTTGCGCCATCGTTTTAAATGAAAACAAAAACAGCATAATTGAAATTATAAATAAATGTTTCTTTTGATAATGCATCAGGCTTTTTATTTAAGTTTAGATTAAAAATTGCAATCGGTTGTGTAAAAATATAGTATTGTGTTTTAAGAAAAAAATTTTACTGCAAAATTTTTCACACTACACAAATTGTTTTGTTAAAAATAACAGCAAGGGACTTTTAGTCTATAGTATTAATTAACCACAAATTGCACAAATTTGCACAAAAATTACCAACGAGCGATAGAGAGTTGACGCAGTAAATCACTCTCCTCTAATTTGTTAAAATTTGTGTAATTTGTGGTTAATATTCTCTCAGAAGCTAAAGCGAAATAAAATAAAGTAGCGGTAGAATCACTTAATTCTATTGGAAGATGCACGAACTAAAACTTCTGTATTTAAGAAAGTAACCTCCGTGATATTGTCTTTTTTTGGATTGTCCGGACTCTTTTTAACAGACTTTAAATGGTTCAATATTTTCTTTGCAGAAGTCTGCCCCATCTTCACCGCCGGATGCGAAATAGTAGTTAATCCCGGATCAATAATAGAAGCAATTGGATCGTCATTAAAGCCAATAATAGCAACATCTTCAGGGATTTTCAATCCTCGTTTTTTTGCTACCTGAATAGCGCCAACAGCAGCCGTATCATTCACAACAAAAATTCCATCTGGCGGATTTGGCAAATCAAATAAGGTTGTGCTGGCTGCTTCGCCATCTTCATAACTTAAAGAGGTTTCGACGATAAGCTGCTCATCAACAGTTAGATTCGCTTCTAACAAAGCATCAACATAACCTCTTTTTCGTTCGCTGTAGGTATTTCTGTATTGCGAACCTGTAATATGTGCAATTCGGGTACAACCTTGTTCAATTAAATGTTTAGTAGCTTTATAACCAGCAGAATAATTATCGATCATCACACGATAAGTGTTAAAATCTTTCGGAACCCTGTCTACAAAAACCAAAGGGATATTTTTATCGATAAATTTCTGAAAATGAGATGTATCACGTGTATCCATCGCCAGTGAACAGATGATTCCACAAACACGGCTATCATAAAGTGCTTTTGATAAATCAACCTCATCTTCATAAGAATCATGGCTTTGGGTAATCATAACGCTGTAACCTGCTTTTTGAGCCACTTCTTCAATTCCGCTAATTAGTGATGAAATGAAAGGTCTGTTTATTCGGGAAACTAAGACGCCGATAATTTTGGTTGAATTTCCGCGTAAGCCAGCAGCTAAAATATTAGGACGAAAGCCCATTTCTTCTGCTACTTTTTTTACTTTTTTTATGGTTTTATCGCTTATGGTAGGATGATCTTTCAAAGCCCTGGAAATCGTTGACGTCGCAAGATTCATTTGCTTTGCAATATCATAAATGGTAACGTCTCTACTCTCTTCCATAAAAATTTTAAACTAGATAATTGGTAAATACATCTTTTCGTACTTTGTCAGAAGTCATAAAAATGATTTTAAATTTAGAACTTAAGTTTTTCTAACGGTTTTATTTCAAAAATTTCCCCGTAAATTTATGCACTAATTTTGCGATAAAATTAAATTATTTTTCTTTCTTTACACAATCGGTTGCAAAATAAATTTCGATTATTTTTTCAATCAATTGAATTAGCAATAAATAGTATTAATCTTTTAAAACATATCTCATGAAAAAAATAACTGTTTCCCTAACTATTATAATTTCATTTCTTTCGATTCATTGCAACGCACAGACGAAAGAAAAATATGTTTTTCAGAATTCTAATTTAAGTTTTGAAGAAAGAGTTAATGATTTGGTAAGTCATTTGACTTTGGAAGAAAAAGTTTCGCAGATGCTGAATTCTTCCCCCGCCATTCCGAGATTAGGAATTCCTGCTTACGATTGGTGGAATGAAACTTTACATGGCGTTGCCAGAACTCCTTTTAAAACAACTGTTTATCCGCAGGCGATAGCAATGGCGGCCACTTTCGATAAAAATTCCCTTTATAAAATGGCTGATTATTCGGCTTTGGAAGGTCGGGCGATTTACAATAAAGCGGTGGAATCAGGTCGAACTAACGAACGTTATCTTGGTCTGACATACTGGACACCCAACATCAATATTTTTCGAGATCCACGTTGGGGACGCGGACAGGAAACCTACGGTGAAGACCCATTTTTGACTGCCACTTTAGGAGATTTTTTTGTTAAAGGACTTCAGGGCGATGATCCAAAATATCTAAAAGCGGCGGCCTGTGCAAAACATTATGCGGTTCACAGCGGTCCTGAACCTTTGCGACACACTTTTGATGTTGATGTAACCCCTTATGAACTTTGGGATACGTATTTACCTGCTTTTAGAAAATTAGTTACCGAGTCTAAAGTTGCGGGCGTAATGTGTGCGTACAATGCTTTTAGAACGCAGCCTTGTTGTGCCAGCGATCTTTTAATGACTGATATTTTGCGCAATCAATGGAAATTTGAGGGTTATGTAACTTCAGATTGCTGGGCGATTGACGATTTCTTCAAAAATCATAAAACACATCCGGACGCTGAATCTGCTTCCGCGGATGCGGTATTTCACGGAACAGATATTGACTGTGGCACTGACGCTTACAAAGCTTTGGTTCAAGCAGTTAAAGATGGGAAAATCACCGAAAAGCAAATTGATATTTCTGTAAAACGTCTTTATATGATCCGTTTTAGATTGGGAATGTTTGATCCTGTCGAAATGGTAAAATATGCGCAAACTCCGGCTTCTGTTTTAGAAAGTCCGGAGCATCAGGAACATGCTTTGAAAATGGCAAGACAATCTATCGTTTTGCTTAAAAATCAAAACAATACTTTACCTCTGAACAAAAAAATTAAAAAGATAGCGGTTTTGGGTCCGAACGCGGATAATTCGATTTCCATTTTAGGGAATTACAACGGAACTCCATCCAAATTAACAACTGTTCTTCAAGGTATTAAAGACAAATTAGGTTCAAATACCGAAGTTGTTTATGAGAAAGCCATCAACTTTACAAATGATACTTTATTAGTTTATTCTGATGTCAAAAAACAATATAATTTTGACGGAAAACAAGGTTTCAAAGCGGAGTATTATAACAACAAAAATCTTTCGGGGACACCGGAAGCCATTCAAACCGAAACAGATTTAAATCATTTTTGGCAGGAAGGCGAAGCGGTGGTTAAAAACATCAAAGGCAATAATTTTTCTGCGCGATATACCACGAATTTTACAGCTACTGAAGATGGAACGATGACTTTTGAACTTACGGCTGATGATGGATATCGCTTCATTGTAAACGGAAAAGAAGTTTTAAATGCCTGGACGAAAAATCGTTGGGGCGGACAAACTTTTCAATTAAAAACCACAAAAAATACGGATTATAATCTGGTTGTTGAATATTGGCAGGGAGAAGGAAAAGGAAATGTTGCCTTAAATACCGGAAATTATAAAAGAACTGATTTTAATGCGCTTGTGAATCGTTTAAAAGATGCTGATGCGTTTGTTTTTGTGGGTGGAATTTCTCCACAATTGGAAGGTGAAGAAATGAAGGTTAATTTTCCGGGTTTTAAAGGCGGAGATCGTACTTCTATTTTATTACCGACTATTCAGACTGATTTGATGAAAGCACTTAAAACGAGTGGAAAACCAGTTGTTTTTGTAATGATGACCGGAAGTGCAATTGCGATTCCGTGGGAAGCTGAAAATGTTCCGGCTATCGTAAATGCATGGTATGGCGGACAAGCAGCGGGAACTGCTGTGGCGGATATTCTTTTTGGAGATTATAATCCGGGGGGAAGATTGCCGATTACTTTTTACAAAGGCGATTCAGATTTACCGGAATTTGTTAATTATAAAATGGACAACAGAACGTACCGTTATTTTAAAGGAACGCCGCAGTATGGTTTTGGATATGGTTTGAGTTATACTTCTTTCAAATACGATCAGTTAAAAATGCCAGCGAACATTACGAAAGGAAAAAATGTTTCCATCTCTGTCCGAATTACAAATACGGGAAAATTGGCTGGTGAAGAAGTAGCACAACTATATGTCATCAATCAAAATACGGCTATAAAAGCACCTTTGAAAACCTTGAAAGGATTTGAAAGAATCAGCCTTAAATCGGGCGAAAGCAAAATAATTACTTTCACCCTTTCTCCTGAAGATTTGTCTCATGTAAGCGATGAAGGTGTTTCTCTACAATATAATGGCGAAGTAAAAATCGCAATTGGCGGTCATCAGCCTGACGAACCAAATAAATCAAGTGGTAACATTTTGACAAAAAGTCTTTTAATTCAATAAAAAACAAAGCTATTTTCTACTATGCAGCTGCTTATAAAGCGTTTCCATGGGAGCCTGATTTAATTGCATTATGCCTGTTTCAGGACGATCTAAAGCTAAAATCAGAAACATTACCGACGAAAAAATAATGGAAATAAAAACGGCCAAAACATGATTCTTCTTACCTGAAATTCCGAATTGGTATCCAAGAATTAGCATTGTAAATAAAGTTATTATAAAAAGTACCCATAAAATTGTGACAGGTATACGGTATTCAAATGTGAAAGTTACGCGTTTGTTATAAGTGCTAACGAGTTCGTTTATTGAGCCTGTGTAAAGTGAATAAGCCTCAGAACTGCGATCTTGCGCTGCTAAAGCTTCAGAATAATTCCAAAGTGAATCAAGAATACTTTGTGATTTTTCCTTTAGATTTTCTATTTTTTTGACGGACAGATCTTTAAACAGGCTAACACGTAAATCTGTATATTCTTTTAAAAGGTTTCGGGAAGAAGCACGATACGGTTCCGGTATCAATCCGGATTGTAAGTAGGCAGTTCTGATAGTAGTCACTTCTTCAAGTAAAAGTTCCTTTCTATTATTGTAACGATTGTCTACAATCTGAAAAGTAAACGCCAGCATAAAAGCCAAAAGCCCAAGTGCCGCTCCAACCACTGAACCTACAGGAGAATCGTTTATTTTTCCGGATTTATTCTTTACAAACAAACCATAATACTGACCTGCAATAATAGGAATTAAAATACTCAGGAAAGGAATCATAAACATTCCTAAAATCTCAAAAAGACTTACATTTATCATTGTTCTTTCGTATTTAGATAATAAATCTGACTAACCAAATATAATCTTTATTCAACAATCATAAACCAATTGACTTTCAAAATATTATAATTAGTTTTTTTCCTTTCTATTTAAAATTAAATAAAACATTATTCTCAAAGAAAAAGGAAAAATAATAAGATTTTTTTTCTAAATTTGATTGTAGATTTACATGTAATACGATTTCCCCAAATCATTTTTTTATCGCCTCGACCTGCATTAACCTTTTGGTAAATAGTAGTAACGTAAAATGAAAAAAAATGAAAAATTTTACTCTGACAATCTTTTTAATTTCCTGCTTTACTGTTTCGTCCTTTGGATTTTCAAAGAATAAAACTCTTTCTGAAAATAATATAGCTGCTTTTTTTATTCCTGACCCTTCTCTTTATACTTATGCGGCACCCATTATTGACGATGCAACGTTGCTGGCCTTTTTTAAAAAGTATTCGCAATTAAAAGAATATCAAAATGATGTTTCAACACTTTACAAAGACAGATCATATAAATCAATCTGGTACGAGGGGAATGACATCAACGAATTTGGACATTTGATGTATGAAAAACTGAACTCTACTTACGAAGAAGGTATTCAGGTCAGAATTCCGTATAAAGATAAAATAGACGAAGTTTTTAATGAAGAATCAACTAAAAAGATTCCAGACTCCGATACTGAACTTTTATTGAGCTCCATGTATATCCTTTATGCAAAACATGTTTTTCAGGGAATGGATGCAGCTGCACAAAATAAAATTGAATGGTATTTACCCAAGAAAAAACTTTCTTATGAGACTTTATTAGATTCTATTGTTACCAATCCCAATTTATTGGATGAAAATAATCATGTTCTTTTTAGTCAGTATTACAAACTTCAGAATGTTTTAAAAAAATACAGGGAAATTGAAAAAAACAACACCTGGAAAACCATAACAATGCCCAATCCATACAAAGACTTAAGACCTGATGATACGGGAGTTACGATTCAGGACATCAGAACACGACTTTTTGTGATTGGTGATTTGGCACAGGATTCTAAAAGTAATTTTTATGATCAGGAATTAATGGATGGTGTAATGAAATATAAACTACGCCACGTGCTGACTCCAAATTATATTATTAACAAAGAGCATATCAATCAGATGAATGAGCCGCTAAGTGATCGTATCAAAACTTTGATGCTAAACATGGAGCGCTGTAGATGGATTCCGCCTACATTAGAAAACCAGGAAGAATATGTAATGGTTAACATTCCGTCGTTTAGGCTGTATTTTGTCCGAAATGGAAATTACGATGTTGTGTCTAAAGTTTTTATCGGTACTCCATTAACGAAAACAGTCATCTTTAGTGGTCAAATTGACCGGATAGTTTTTAGCCCTTATTGGTATGTGCCTAGCAGTATTATACAAAACGAATTAAAACTTAAAATAGCAGAAGATAAAAATTATCTTGCTGAGCATAATATGGAATGGAATGGCGGAAACGTAAGACAAAAGCCCGGTCCGGAAAATGCTTTGGGACTTGTGAAATTTATGTTCCCGAATCCAAACGATATTTATATGCACGACTCACCTTCTAAAACCTTATTTGGTTTTGAAAAACGCATTTTCAGTCACGGCTGTATCAATGTCGAAAAAGCAAAAGAGCTTGCCGTTGCCATGATGAAAGATTATCCGGAGTGGACAATTGATAAGATTAATACAGCTATGAGTGGTGAAAAAGAAACACCATTCAAACTAACTAAAAAAATCCCAATCTATATCGGCTATTTCACTGCCTGGGTTAGTAAAGAAGGTGACATTGGTTTCTTTCCTGATGTTTATGAGCGTGATGTTAAGCTTAACAGCTTGCTTTTTCCGCTGGATACGGGGTATAAGACGGCGAATAATTAGAGAAGAGAGTCAAGAAGAAAGAAGAAAGAAGAAAGAATATAGAGAATAGACCTCCTGGAATTGTATTTCTGGAGGTTTTTTTATTTTTTGGAAACGCTATTTTCTCCGTATTTTTTTATAATATAATTAGTTACTGGTCTTAATGGCTTATCATTTTCGGGGTGCCTACCGTGCGTATTAAAGAAATCTACTTTATCACTGCTGACTTTCGCATACCAAACAATTGCTTCACCGTTTATGAAGCAGGTTGTCGTATCGCAAACTTTTATTTTTTTAAGTCCAAACTTATTTTCATCATATGGTTCTACTTTTCTCAACGGTATAAAACCAGCTGCTTTTAGATCACAATCTACTTTTTCGAAATGGTCATTGGACCATTGCATACATTGTTTTTTTGGAAAAATATAATAACTGATTCCAAATCCTAAACAAAAGACAATTAAAATACCAGCTGCAGTCAACTTTAATTTTTTATTAAATCGATTTGGAAATTTATAAACAGAAATTTTTTTAGCTGTTTGAATATTTTCAAAATTAGCTTCGTTTTTGTTTTCATTTTCTTCCATTCCACTCTCATTTTCAATAATAATTGATTCTGATTTATTCGAATCTTTAATTGAGTTATCATCTTCAAAATTATCTTCCTCTTCTTGAAATTTCCTAAAAGGTCGAAATGGAAAATTAACTAAAATGGCTGCCATTTCAATTCTCTGTCTATTTTCTGTATTGCCACCTTGCAAAAAAGAAATTATAGGTTTGAATCTATCAATATTACAATTTTCAATTGTTTTTTTTAATGAAGAACTCTCATTAGCCATTAAAAACATTTTGATAATCTCTTCATCAATTTTACTTAAACCTTTTTCCAAAAGTCTAAGATAAAAATCTCTTAATTGCGCGGGTGTTGGGTCAGATAAAATACCAGACACATCTTCTTCAATCGCTATTTTATACTTAGCTCTAATGGCTATTTTATAATCTTCAATAGTAAAGTTATTCATATGCAATACGGAATTATTGGAAATATCGGAAATACCGGAATTACTTAGCAATGCAGGCCTATAAACGTACTTCCTTTGTATCAGAAATTAGTTGCTGTTCTATTCGCGATAAGAACAAATGTACAAAACTAGTTCACTTAAAAAGTATGGAAAACCGTAAGACGGAGTTTATCCGGGAAGTATAGATAAAATCTTACTGTTCTACATACTTCACTTCCCAAACAATTTGGTGTTGCCATAACAAAATTCAGAACCATTCTGAACGGCAATGCCCTTTATCTAAATTTTAAATCATAAAAAAATGAAAACATTATTTACATTGGGAGCGTGCGCGCTATTGAGTCTTACAATTTTTTCTTGTACAAATGATGATGAAACATCAGATAACAAGTCTGCAACGGAGGTAAAAAAGGAAATTACACCTACATCTCCATCATATGCTAGTGAAGAAGGCCCTGGAGATGATCCTGTCATTATCGATCCGCCTAAAAAATGATTAATTAAAAATCATAATCTATAATTAATTAGTAATTTCGGGGAAAGTAACTTTTATGCTACGATCCCCTATATTTGTTTTAATTATTCTTCTTCTTTTATTTTCTTGTAAAGAAAAAAAGACTAATTCAATTCAACCAAATCCAAACAAAAAAGAAGCTTCTTTTTTACAAGCAAAAGCAATTTCCTGTTTTCAAAAAAACAGTTACGATAGTTCTTTTTATTATTTTAATAAATCAAAAATAGCATTCGAAAAATTAAAAGACAGCAGTAATGTTGCTTTCTCTTTACTTCAAATGTGTAATATTCAACAAATAAATGGGGATTATTACGGAAGTAAGGAAACGCTTACAGAATCTTTACCGTATATCAACCATGATGATATTTATCTTGTAGCTGCATATAATTTTTTTGGCATTGCTGATAAAGAGCTTTCCCTATATGATGATGCTATTTCATATTATAATGAGGCTATCAAAAGTTCTAAGAATCCGGTGGCAAAGCAGGCTCCTATAAATAATATGGCTGTTATTTACAGGCAACAAAAAAAATATGACCAAGCCATTGTTCTCTTTAAATCTATCTTAGATAAAAAAACATCCGAAAACAGATCCCAGAAAAGTAAAGCCCGGGTTCTTGATAATCTAGGCTTCACTTATTACAAAAAAGGTTTATATGAAAAAGGCCTTTTACTGATGAATCAAGGTCTTGAATTGAGAAATAAACTTGAGGATTCTTACGGAAGTATTGAAAGCTACTTGCATTTTGCTGAATATTATGCAGAAAACGATGCCACAAAATCGAATCAATATGCACAATTGGCTTATCAAAATGCCACAAATCTAAATAGTATTGATGAACGATTAGAAGCCTTATCATTTTTAATGACAAACAATTCTATTAATAATACAATATATGCTCAAAAATATGTTCACTTAAACGACAGTATTATTAAAATCAGAAACAACTTCAAAAATAAATTTGCCAAAATTAAGTACGACTCCAAAAAAGAAAAAGACGAAAACCAGCAACTTCGCTTAGAAAAAGCCGAAAATTTGCTATCCTTACAAAAAGCAAAATATCAAAAGATAGTAGCTGGAATTGGGATTATCTTTTTGATTATTGTAATCGTCATTCTGATAAGATATTATAGAAACCAAAGCAGAATTGAAAAAATAAAAACATCCTACGATACTGAAACCCGAATTGCAAAGAATATTCACGATGAACTGGCCAATGATGTTTTCTACGCAATCACTTTTGCACAAACACAATCTTTGACAAAAGAAGATATAAAAGAAACCTTACTACAAAAACTCAATCACATTTATACTCGTGTTCGTGGTATCTCCAGAGAAAACAATACTATTGAAACCGGAACAAATTATTCCATTCATTTAAAAGAAATGCTTTCGACTTATAATAGTGACAGCACAAATATTATTATAAATAGCATTGAAAAAGTAAATTGGGAGATAATTGATGATATTAAAAAAATTACCATTCATAGAGTACTACAGGAATTAATGGTAAATATGAAAAAACACAGCGACGCTTCGTTAGTAGTTTTAAAGTTTGAAAGTACTGCAAATACAATCGAAATCAATTATACAGATAACGGAAAAGGCTGCCCAAAAGATAAAATTATCAAAAATGGCTTACAAAATATGGAAAACCGTATTCAGGCGATAAAAGGAACTATTACTTTTGATTCTGAACCAGAAAAAGGATTCAAAGTAAAAATATCCATGCCTAAATAAATGCCTTATGTTTAAAAAAGTAATTATAGCCGAAGATCTGGATGCTATCAGTTTAGGAATCGAGCAAGTCTTAAAAGATTTAGATATTACAGATTTTCAACATTCAAAATATTGCGATGATGCTTTTCTGAAAATACGCGCGGCTATTCAGAAAAATGAACCGTATGATTTATTAATCAGCGATCTTTCCTTCAAGACAAATCATCTTGAAGTAACAATTGCTAATGGTGACGAACTGGTTCAGAAAGTTCGGGAGTTACAACCTGACATCAAAATCATCACCTACTCTGTTGAAGATAAAAATTACAGAATTAAATCACTTTTTGATAATGCCGAAATTGATGCTTTTGTATTAAAAGGTCTGAATAGCATTGAGGAATTAAAAAAAGCAATTCATATTACCTCAACTTCAGATCAAAAATTTATTTCGCCCGAAGTTGCTTCTGCGCTCCAGGAAAAGAACAATTTTGAAATAGATGATTTAGATGTTCAAATTTTAAAACATTTATCATCCGGAACTCCACAAGACAAAATTGTAGAAATCTTTAAGAGCTCAGGTTTAAAACCCAACAGCAAAAGCGCTATGGAAAAAAGGATTTCTAAACTAAAGGATTTTTTCAAGGCAAATAATACTGTGCAACTGGTTTTTATTGCAAAAGATATGGGGATTATTTAACCTCAACTACAATATAATTTTCAAAGCTCCTTCGGGGGCTTTTTTATTTCTTGAAATTAATAATTTAAAGATTATGGATTTCCGTAAAATACTGGTTCTCTTTAACTCTAAATTTGGCATAACATCTTAAACCGAAAATAATATGTCAGAGAATATTTTAAATACGCACAGCAAAATAAAGGATGATAAAAGCAAAATTACTTATACTCAGTATGGGTTTAGATCTGCACAAAAATCTCAATCAATTCCTGAAGGAATTGACGGATATCTAGATAATGTTTATGATAAATTTCTAGAGGAGCAAAAACTAGACGAACAAGGTCTTAAGGACAGAATTTCAAAACTTAAAGCCGAACTTCAACAAGAAAGATCTAAAAAAAATGATCTAACTGCTGATATAGCTTCGAATAAAATTCATAAAGAAAATAAAGAAAAACAAATTGAGGAATTAGAATTAGAAAAAATTGACATTCGAAATGGAGAAGGTGAAATTGGAGACAATTCCTCATTTATAATTGGATCTTTTATTGCTTTACTTTTAACTATGTATTTGTTCGTGTTTTATTCTTCATCTGGTTATTCTGCATTTTACGGAATAAAAAATGGGAGCATTGGCTTTATTAATCCAAATATTTTTTCTGATGCCATTAATAAAGGAGGTGGCGTTATTGCATTAATTATACTATTCCCTTTCATATTCCTAGCAATGGGTTTTTACATCCACATTGCTATTGAAAATAATAAAAAATTAAATTTAGAAAACAAACCATCAAAGTATGGAATCATACTCTTCTTACTTATTAGCACCTTAATAGCTGATGCTTTTATTGGTTACAAAATATCAGAGGGAGTTCACACAAATGAATTCAATGCTGGATTAACAAATAAGATCTGGAAATTTAATATGATTTATTCAGATATCACTTTTTATCTGGTACTAATTCTTGGCTTCGTGGTTTATATTATTTGGGGATTCTTATTAAATTATATTTTAAGCCATCCTTATTTAAAGACTGAAAGTGAAAAAATAAAATTAATGATTGAAAATATTAATAATAAGATTATAGAAAAACGAAAAGAATTATCGGATATAATTTCTAAAATTCACAAATTTGAAAGCGACATAATAACATCAGAAAGTAAAATACAAGATAAAGAAAAAGATATAATCGGTTATGAAAACGGCGTAATCCCAATTAATATTTCATCTTTAAAAGGTTCAATTGGAGAATTTATGGGAGGTTGGCAAAATTATACACATGGTAATTTTTATAATGATGATGCTTTAAGACTAAATAACGAAGCTATTAAAGTTCAAAGTTTATGGCTAAACAATAAACTAAAACAATTTAATTCAGAAAATTAAATATGGAATCAATTTATCCGCGACAAAAGAAAAAAAAAGATAAAAAACCGTTATTTATTTTGGCAGGCGTTGTTATCTTTTTTGGAGTTTTTATTTATTTAATTACAAGACCTTCGAATCAGAGTAAGGCTCTAAAAGATCTTGATATAAGTTTTAATAGAAAAGATGTGGAAATGGTCTGGTATAAATATAAAAGTGATTTATATCAGGATGAAGATTTTTTATTTGCGATCAGAACTAAATTAGCAAGTTTTAACTTAACTGAGAAAGAAGAAGAGCAATGCATATCTTGGCTTCCAGTTGCGCCAAAAAGCATCAATTTGATTGTTATTCCAGATCTATCAAGGAGAATTATAGACACAATAAATAACCCCAATCAAACTAAGAATGATCTGTATGTCTTACAAACAATCTGGAAATCTTTTGTAAATTATTCTAAATTAAAACAAAATACAAAAGATAGATTAATTATCGATGTTACGGACATTGATCAAGCCAGAGGGCAATTTGATAACGTCGCTAATGATTTACAGTTTGATCTTTCAAACCACACAGGAAAAAGTAATCTTCTATTTTTTACTGATGAAAAAACTACCCAATTTAATAAAAGTATTGTCGAAATGTATAAGTTGGCAAAACAAAAACCGCTAGGTGCTGATTATAGATTTTATTTACGTCGATATTTAAAAAATCATTTAAAAAAATCTACACTGTTCGATAATTATATAAATAAAATAGTCATTATAACTGATGGCTACTTAGAACCGGAAAATGCTCCAGCAGATACAAAAATTAGCGGCTATGAAGTTCCTCTTCATAAAGCAGTCTTAAGTGGGAGTATATTAAATTTTATAACATCAAATGGACTAAATATTCCAAAAGTTAATATTAATTTATCCAATGCAGAAATATTAATTTGTGAAGTAAACGAACGAAAATCTGGAAAAGGTTACGACTTTGATGTATTACAAACTTATTGGGAAGACTGGTTTAAAAGAATGAACGTAAAAAAAATAAACTTTATTCAAAGAGAGCAAGCAAATGAATTAACAGCGGATCGTATAAAAAAATTCATTTTACAATAAAGTAAAAAATCAATAATTATAAATTTCTTTAAATTTTCAGAGTCTATTTTTTGGAATAGGCTCTCTTTTTTTCAAATACTCTTATGGTAAATAAGAAAATAAATTAAACTTTTACACATTACGGATTTCCGTAAAATACTGGTTTTAAATAGGTTTAAGTTTGGGTAATAATCTAAACTAAAAACCCATGGAAATCAATATTCAACTTAAATCACTGGCAGATAAAATCAATCAATTAAAAAGTAAGATTGAGACCGAAGAGTCTACCAAACATGCTTTTGTCTTGCCATTTATACATATTTTAGGATACGATGCTTTTAATCCTTTAGAAGTTGTTCCTGAATTTACAGCTGATTTGGGCCTTAAAAAAGGCGAAAAAGTCGATTATGCAATTTTTCAAAACGGAGAGCCAATTATTATAGTTGAATGTAAAAGTTGGAAAGAAAAATTAACGATCCATAATTCACAACTTTTTCGATATTTCCATGTTACTAAAACCCGGTTTGCATTATTAACAAATGGAATTACATATCAGTTTTTTACTGATTTAGATGCTCAGAATAAAATGGATGAAAAGCCATTTTTGGAATTTGATATTACTAATCTCAAAGAAAACACTATCAATGAAATTGCGAAGTTTCATAAAACAAATTTCAATGTTGATAATATTGTAAACAATGCCAGTTCTCTTAAATATATTAAGGAAATTAAAAAACAAATCAATGCCGAACTGGAAAATCCATCCAATGATTTCACCAAACTTTTTGCGAATAAGGTTTATAGCGGAAGACTTACTGAAAAAGTAGTAGATGAATTTAAGGATTTAGTTCAAAAGTCAGTTAGTCAGTATATAAACGACAAAATAAATGACCGATTAAATGCTGCGCTCACCAAAGAAACCATTAAACAACAGGATGAAGATATTACAATCGTAGCAGAAGATAATAAAGTTAATACTACCGAAGAAGAATTAGATGCCTATCGTATTGTAGTTGCCATTTTACGAAGAAAATTGCCAACAAATAGAATTGTTCATCGTGATACACAATCTTATTTTGGAGTCTTATTAGACGACAACAATCGTAAACCTTTATGTAGACTTCATTTAAATGGCAGTAAAAAATACATAAGTCTTTTTAACGATAACAAGAATGAAACAAAATTAGCAATTTCAGGTATTGACGACATTTATCAATTTGAAAAAGAATTATTAGAAACTGTCACATTATACGAAACTGAATAAATTAATTAATCCCGTATAAATACTCTTTTCAAACAAAACCTTTCCAACTACTTTTATCGGGGATGCAACTCATTATAGACCGCCAATGCTAAAAAACTATCTCATTTCATTTTTCCTATTAACTATAGTTTCCTGCAAAAAGGCAGACGCTCCACCTCCTCAAAAAATAAACACATTTTATAAGGAGGTGATTACAGCTGATGACCGCAAAACTATTACGCCAGAAGAAGCCAAAACCTATCATGTTGACACGAAAAACAAATACGAATACAGAACCGGGAAATCGGGTCATTTTGAATATAATTATGATGTAAAAGGTGTTAATGCCAAAGGAGATTCCGTTTTTGGAAATATTAATATTGAAGGGAAATATGGTGCCGGAATCCTTTTGTTCGACACCATCAATGATCTCGAAATTAAAACCGAATGGATCGAATATGGAAAACTAAAAGCTACAGATAAAAATGGAAATGAGTATTTTTTAATCGTTGATTAATTGAACCAAGTCGTAAAATAGAATCAAAATGAAACACCTAATAATACCACTATTCATTTTTCTTACTTTCTTTCATCCTCCAGAAAAGAAAGTGTATATATGCGGAACAACCGGAGCAAAAAAATATCATTATACTGAAAACTGCCGCGGACTTACTGCTTGCAAACATGTATTGACAAAAGTTACACTTTCGCAGGCGCAAGGATACGGGCTAACACTTTGCGGCTGGGAAGACTGATTCTAAAAACTCTTAACATTTTCATAATCTTAGCATTACAATCAATTCATATTAATTTTCGTAATTTGAGTAAAACTAAATATTATGAAATTATTCAGTCTAAATTTTTGGGTTTCGTTCAAAGAATGGCTTTTTTTAAGAGCAATGCATTCTACTTTTCTTCACTAGTAAGTTATTAGTTAAAAACAGGAAAGTCAATTGAATGAATAAAGTTGAGAACTCATTTTTACACAAAAACCAATTTGGAGAAGATTTCTTGTGGGGTGTTTCTACCGCCGCTTTCCAAATTGAAGGAGCACATGATGCCGACGGAAAAGGTTCTTCGATTTGGGATGTTTTTACATCTCAAAAAGGGAAAATAAAAAACGGTCATCATGCCGTAACTGCCTGCGATTTTTACAATTCGTACCAAAATGATATCAGTTTAATAAGCGAGTTAAATATTCCTAATTTCAGGTTTTCAATTAGCTGGACGCGTATTATGCCAACGGGAATTCACCCCATCAATCAGGCAGGTATCGATTACTATAATAAAATCATCGATTCTTTACTAGAGCGCGGCATAGAACCGTGGGTTACACTATATCATTGGGATCTGCCTCATGCACTTGAAGTAAACGGAGGATGGACCAATCGCGAATCCGTTAAGTGGTTTTCAGAATATGTAGCAGTTTGTGCCCAGCATTTTGGCGATCGCGTCAAAAACTGGATGGTCATCAATGAACCTTCTGTATTTACCGGAGCAGGTTATTTTTTAGGCATTCATGCGCCAGGAAAAAAAGGCATTACAAATTACCTGAAAGCCATGCACCATGTAACGTTAGCTACTGTTGCCGGAGCAAAAATACTTCGCGAAAAAGTCGCTGATGCTAATATCGGAACAACCTTCTCGTGTACGCATATTGAACCTTTTTCTCAGAATATAAAAGATGTTGAAGCCGCAAAACGTGTTGACACCCTGCTCAACAGAACTTTTATAGAACCTATTTTAGGACTCGGTTACCCACAGGAAGATTTAGCAGTACTTAAAAAACTCAATAACTATATTTTAGAAGACGATTTAAATAATCTAGCTTTCGATTTTGATTTTATCGGCCTTCAATGTTACACCAGAGAGGTTGTAAAAGCGTCATTATTAACTCCATACATTGGTGCCGAACTGATTAGCGCCGAAAAAAGAAATGTGATTTCGACCGAAATGGGTTGGGAAGTTTACCCCCCTGCCCTCTATCACGTTCTGAAAAGATTTAATGATTACAAAACAATACGAAAAATTATTATCACCGAAAACGGAGCGGCTTTTCCTGATACGGTTTCGAACGGAAAAGTGTACGACATCAAGCGTACCCATTTTATTCAGGATCACTTAGAGCAAATTCTGAGAGCCAAGGAAGAAGGTCTGAATGTCGATGGTTACTTTGTCTGGAGTTTGACCGATAACTTTGAATGGGCCGAAGGTTACAACGCCAGATTCGGACTTATTCATGTTGATTTTGACACTCAAAAAAGAACCATCAAAAATTCGGGTTTGTGGTTTAGAGATTTTTTATCCTAAATCAAATAAGATTTAGAACTTAAATAAGATTATTATGGAAATCAATTGGCTTATACTATCCGCAATAGTTGTTGGCGTTGCCTTACTAGTTTATTTTCTAATCAGGCAAAACAAAATAGACCGCAAAAAAATCGAAGAAGAATTGAACTACTCTGAAGAATCAGAAGAAGTAGAAATTAATAACGACCTTAATTTGTAATATTTAAGAGAAGTTCCTCTTTATTTTATTAAAATTATAAATAACCGTTTGGAGTTCTTCTAAACGGTTATTTTTTGTCTGAAAAACAATTAACGGAAAAAACCTACAATTATATTTATTTTTTGAAAGAATAGTTTTATATTAGCTTCAATAAAATCTTAATGTAAGATTTGACAGTTTCTAATTTAAAAAAAATGATAAAAACACATTTAGCAGACCTAATTGATATTAAACTCATCGTATTTTTAGTAATTATTATCGCCCTTTGCGGGATACTTACATTATTATTATTATGCGATAAAGTAAAAGATTTTTCAAAAATCTATAAAAAGGAATTTTATATCTATATTTTTTCTTTCGTACTTATTTATGCCGTAATCGCTTTTTTGGGTTACAATAAGCTTTTCAGCGAACTATCAGCTGAATTGTTATTTTATCAACTAGCTTCCCTGACATTTGGTATACTGCACGTCTGGCTATACCGTAACTATTTTAAGGAGTTTGGTGCCAAAAATCTTAGTTTGGAAATACTTTTCGTCGTATTGGTAATGCTTTATTCAAGCATTTTGTTTAGTGTAATCTATACCGCATTTAGCGGAATCAATTATACATTTTTAATGTGCGGACATTTTTTAATGTTCCTTGTACCAACTGCAATTTATTCCGTGTTCGAATTTATGGTAGCTATACCGCCACGCAAATTTATTACTTGGGAACCAAAGCTCCCTTACGCGGAAATAGAAGGAAAAGAAATGGAGGATATTTTGCTTATAACACTCTTGATAAGAAAAGAGGAAAGTGATGAAGAATATGCATCCATTAGAACCCAGGCACCTTTAAAAGTCGATTTTGGACGGCTGTTTTATCTCACCCTTGATGGTTACAACCGATTTAACCAAAATGATCAAATAGAGCTGACTCAGCCAAACGGACAATTTTACAATTGGTTTTTTTATTTGCAGCCTAAGTGGAATGAAAAAACCAAGTATGTTGACGCCGGTTATTACGTAGGACTAAACGGAATTACCGAGAACTCTGTAGTGATATGCCAAAGAGAGACGGAAAAAAACACTGCCCCAGTGAAAAAGAAAAAGCCAGATCAAAAAGTCATAAGCATTGATGAATTAAACAAAGGAGCTGAGAAAAAACAAATAGATTCTGTAGAAAAAATTACAGTTGAAAAAAAAGTAAAATAGTTTAAAATGAGTGATTCAACATATAATCATGAAAACGAATATTCCCTTTATGAAATAAATAAAGGCGATACTCTCGAAAGCATTGCCATAAAATTAGGGATCGATTTTGATGAGCTGCGCCAATTTCACAACAAATGGAGCAAACTCGAAGACTGTCTTGCAGGCTGGCTGCCTCGCCATTTGAAACATATAAAAATCAGCAACAAAAAAGAAGAACAACAAGAAATAAGCGGGCAAAATAAACCAGTTGCGGTACGATTTATCAGCTACGATTTTATATTGCCATTCATGCCTTTTAATCTTCACCATCAATATTCGGTTTTGTATACTATCGAAAAAGGAGATACAATTCAGACTTTACAGCAAAATTATAAGTTAAGGCGGTTACAGCCAGACTCAGACCAAAATGATTATCATTTTATACAGATCGACAAAATCTCAGAATTATTAATTGATGGAAAACCTATTGAGATAAAAGCCTATAGTGTGGCCGAAAAAACTGCACAGCTATTATTTCCACTGCGCATTGTTGTAGACAAATACGGCAAATGGTATGACCTGAACAGTTATGACAAACTCAAAGAACGCTGGGAAAAACAAAAAGAAGAAATCAGGGATGCTTATGATGGAGAAGTCTATCAAAAAATAGCTGAAAATATTGAGGGTGTAATAACAGATGATAATTCCTTAATAAATCACATAACTGGCAATTGGTTTTTAAAGGCCTTTTTTAACGGAATACATATGGCATATACCCGAAATTTTGAAATTCAAAAAGAACTATATTTTCCAGTGCTTGCAGAAGAGGAAGAGATAGAATTTTTGATAACACAAAAAGTCAATCCTTATTTAAATGATTCAAACCTGATTGAAGTCACACAAAAAGGAGTATCAGAAAATGAATGTTTAGAGGAATATTATAATGCAAAATATTTACTGAATCCGAACCATTATAACATTGAAAGTTTAGAATTGGAATGCAGCCTTATAGAGCTGAATCAAAAAATTAAAGTAGAAGTAAAAAATTTAGATCAAAATAAAGTTCAGTTTCATTCAATATCACTTTTGGCATAAAGAGAAACTTTTTAAGAATTTAAAACAAAACCGTATGAGCGAGAAACATGTTGTAGTACACGGAGCGACCTGTAAATGTAAGTTTAGTGAAGACACTAAAGCAACTGATGTTTTAGAGGTAAAATCGCAAAAAAAGCATTTTGCAAATGATAAAGAAGCCGATAAAAAACTCATTGCTACAAGCAAAGAAACAGGGCAGACTTTAAAGAAAAACACTTTTGGCAACTGCAAATTACAGCCTACAGGAAGCAGTTATAAACCTTGCCAGGCCGTAATAACAAAATGGAGCGGATTTTATGAAAAAGTAACACTGAGTAATCAGGGCAAAATATTGATTGAAGACAGCAAGGCAGAATGCCCCATTGGAGGACCAGACTGTATTGAGATTACCAAACACGGACAGAAAGCTGAAGTAGGAAAACAGCAGATGCAAAAAGCTGATCGTGATGTATTGAAGCAAATAAATCCATTGCTAAACCTTAAAAGCTTAAGAGAAGAAGACTCTGATTATCTATAAATATAATAATTATGCCTGAGATAAAAATAAAAGGAAACCTCACTCCAGAAGTCGGAGTTATTGAAACATATACTGTAGAACAGGTTCATGATATGCCCCTGCCACATTCTGGTGCAGGACATCATACAGAACCAACACCTTTTGACCAGGAAATAAAATGGTTCATATATGTTTTGGACAACGGAAATTGGCGTCTTTCTAAAGGAAATGAAAAAAGAGGTACAACTGTAGATTATAACTTTACCCAAAATAGCCTTAGGTGGAAAGAAATGCGAATGATTGTTCATGCTTATGGAGAAAAAGCCATGATTGCGATTAAACCAGAAAAAGCTTCGCAGGGTAAAATTTTGCATGTCGATTTGCTCGATGACAATTTGAAGAAACCTACAAGACCTTTTGCTTATAACGACTGGATCGTTGCCCGTGTATATTGTGTAGATATGGAAAGATTTCCTTTAATGGTAACTTTATGGGAAGATGATGGAGAAAAAAACCAGCAAAATACAGCGAACATAAAAATAGATGCTAAGAAAGGAGCGGTAATTGGCGGTATAGCTGATGTAAAATTTAGACTAGACCCTGCGCATAAATGGCTGGCAAATGCCAGACTGGCAAAAGGAGACAAAAACGAAGGCGAGTTTCATGAATATTATGTAACGGCTGAAATATTCGAAAAAGTATCAAAACGAGTACCCAGCAAAAATGCCAATGTGCCTAATCCTGATTATAAACTAGAGAAACCGAAACAGCCAACTCCCGCAGAACAAAAAGGTCTTTCTAAAAAACAAGAAAAAGGAATAGCAAAATCAGACCAAAAAGTACATGATTACCATGAACAGAAAGTTGCTGTGAAAAATGAGATTTCTACAAATCCTGTTTGGGAAAAGATTAATAGTTTGATGACGGTTAATGTTGGCGGTGATAAATGGTGGGAGAAGAAAGAAGAAAAGAAACCTAAAATCTGTGAATATGAAGCCAGAGTTAAAGCATTTATGAGAATGTTACGTGTTGGTGAAGGAACAGATGGAGAATTCGGTTACACAACTGCATTTGACAACAATAAGATTACTGATTTAAGTTCCCATCCTCAAAAAAATTACGGAGGCTCAACAGCTGCTGGAGCTTATCAAATAATGAGATATACCTGGTGGTGGTTAAATGGCGAAGAATTAGATGAAAACAATCTAAAAACAGGTATTTATATTGAAAAGCATGATTATATTAAAAAATATAAAATTCCAGATTACACTCAAGAATCTCAAGATAAAGTTTGCCTCATCATTATGAAGCATAAGAGGAAAGGCTTACTTGATTTAATAATATCTAATCAAATTGAAAAAGCAATTAGAAATATTGCAAGTTTAGAATGGGCAAGTTTGCCACATATAGAAAATAATAGTAAATACAAATATAAAGGAAAACAACAACCCGCCACTCCAATGGCAGATTGCTTAAAAAATTATGAAACATTTTTAAAGGAAGAACTTTCAAATAAACAAACTTGGAATTTACACATCAAAAACGGATTCTTAAAAGAGTTTGGTTATAATTGCTGCGATAATGAAAAAGATAATAATGCTTGCTCATGCGGGAAAACACATTACAATAATGCAAAACCAGAAAATTGGGTACATCAAGAGCCTGGCGAATGCTGGGCCGCAAGTGTAAAAATACTTAAAAACTACGGTATTGAAGGTGGCAAAAGAGCTAATTGCATAGTAATTGCAAATCAAAAAGACAAAGTCTTAACCCCCATAGATGCTCAAATTGGAATCGATTATATCGATTCTCAATTAAAAATAGGTAATCCTGTTGTGGTTGGACTTGATGATAATCTAAGAGAAACAACTTATAATGTTAATAAAGCAACTGACCACTTTTTCGTCATTGTGGGTTCTGGCTGTGAGGATGACACAAGATTTTATAACTTTTTTGATGTTGGATCTAAGACTAGGGAAAAAGGCACCGATTCATCTAATAAATTAATGATAAAAGATAATTTATTAATTCAAGGAAAAAGCAACGGAGGAACTCATAATTATACAATAACTGAAATAAGAAGAAATAATTAACCCCATGAAACAATTTAAATTACTTTCAATAATTCTACTAATTATCAATATGGCTTCTTGCCAGAATGAAAAAAAACAAAAGAATCTAGAAAATAAAAAAATACCTAAGAATGAACTAAATTTAGAAGGGCATACTTTTTTTAAAGTTACAGAAACAGATTCAGGAAAAGTATTATTACAACCATGTGATGCATCAATTGAAAATTACAAATTTTACAAGGATTCCTTATATCACAATTGGGGGCAAGAATTTGATATTCTAAAAAAAATATTTATTAAACAAAATGCAAACATTTATACTCTGTATGGATTCAATTTAAACATAAATAAAAACGATGAAATTCAAATACAAAAGATAAAAGATGATAATTCTTATTTGAAAATTAACAACGAAATATTCATAGACAGTATATACAGTAAAAAAATACGCCGAATTAAAGACTGCCAAGATAACCAAGAAATTAGTGACAGCATTTCAGAAAAAAAAGATATAATTTTTAATACAATTAATCATGTAAAAGGTTTACAATTTTCGCTTGATTGTAATTCTAAAAATTATGTTTATTTTTTTGTTGGTGGACAATTTGTTACTTCCAAATTATCCATGAATACTAAATTAGAAAAAATAAATGATACCGAGTTTAACATTTATTTTTCTAAACCTTTAATGAATCCTATCAATAAAGGTTTTAATGATGCTGAGTATCTTTCAGAAATTATCCCAATTGCAAAAGCAAATCATTTAAATAGCAAACTAAAACTTATTTGGTATGGGTTTTATAATACTAAAACAAAAAAGAGAGTGCATTTAGAAAATCCATTTACAAATAGAGTTGAAACAGAATCAATAACATTGATAAAATGCAATAATTAAAATGGTTTAAAGATTTACTTTCCCCTGCTGGCGCGAGCGTCTCGCTCGTGAACATAAAGAAGAGCAAATGCTTTTAAAACAGATGAGATTGCACAAGAAAAATACAGAGAATCATTAAAAGGTATAATACCTCGAATAATAAGAACATTTAAATAAAAATAAATATGATAAAAAAAGGAATGTTATTAGTACTACTTCTTGTCAATTTATCCTGTAAAAAAGCAGATGATCCTGATTTTAAAAAAATAATAAGAGAGGGAATTATTTCTAAAGAGAATGTTGGTTCAAGTAGATCAAATGTCAAAAAAACTAAAAATACTGAATTAAATTGCTCTCAAATCATTATTAATTTAATCAAAAGTTCGAATATTAAAAATCCGTTTAGAGATAATCTAAAAATAGAAATTGAAGATAAAAATAGTGTTAATATGAAATTACGCCTATTTGATGCTAATGATAAATCACAAAATACTATTGGATGGATAATTTTTGATGCTGAAAACATGAGACTTTTAGACATAACAGATGATATTGAAAGACCTCTAAAGTTAACTTTTGATCATAAACTTTGGAATAAAATAATTGAATGTTCATTTGATAATGATCGTAGTTATTATTTCGATGAAAATGATAAAGAAGAAAAAATAAATTGCAAAACCATTATCGTTGAGATGGGAAAAGGTGAAGAGTGTATTTTAAAAAACACTACGATTGAAAATGTTTATATGCATATTATTGAAAATGAAGAGGTCGATTGTAGTAAGTATCTTCTAAATTCAATACCCAAAAACAATAAAATTATTGAGATCAATAAAAATGGATTAATGAATATTGATTATAAGATTATAAATGACAAAATTGAAATATCATTTAATTATGATGGAGGAGTTACTGAGATAATTATTGAAAAAAAAGCGAATAATGTTCTAAGAAGTATTGTTTATTATGCTGATTAACTGAAATGGTTTAATTCCTGCAGAACAAGAAACGCCTTCTAAAAAACAAGAAAAAGGAATAGCAAAATCAGACCAAAAAGTTCATGATTACCATGAACAGAAAGTTGCTGTGAAAAATGAGATTTCTACAAATCCCGTTTGGGAAAAGATTAATAGTTTGATGACAGTTAATGTTGGAGGCGATAAATGGTGGGAGAAAAAAGAAACTTGCGTTTGTAAAGATCATAATTTGGTTTGGGGAAATAAAATTGGATGTAATGAAAGAAAAAAAGTAATTGAAGTTTCAAAAGCTTTGGGAGTTAATCCAAATTGGTTAATGACTGTTATAGCTTTAGAAACAGCCAAAACTTTTAGTCCATCAATAGATAATGGAATTGGATATGTTGGATTAGTTCAATTTGGTAAAAGTGCTGCACACGATATTAAAACTACTCAAGAAAAACTAGTGAAAATGACATTTATTGAGCAAATGGATTATGTACAAAATTTTTTAATTGGTAAAAAAGATAAATATAAAACTTTAGTTGATCTATATCTAGCAGTACTATATCCTGATGCTTGTGGTCATGGAGGAGAAAAAGATTATATAGTATTAAAAGATAAAGCATATAGAAATAATCCTTTGTTTTTTCAAGAAGAAGATGAAGTAACTAGAAATAAGAAAGGAAAAATCATTAGTAGACATCCAAAGGTCAATGGTCACACTTTTGTTTGGGAAGTGGACTTAGCGATACAATCCGTATTTACACAAGGATTGCCTAACAAAATAAAAACTTTTACATGCGAATTTAGTGCTGAGAATAAAACCCCTTCAAAATGCAAATGTACTAAAACACATATCGATTTAAGACCTACTGTTAAATGGCATTCTCAGTTCGATTCGCAATGGGGTGATAAAAAGGCTCAAAACATAGCTTGTTGGAAAGCTTCACAACAAATACTTACTAATTCTGGATTAGGTTCAACAGCTGGATATTCAGTTGGAGCAATTCAAATGGCAAAGGAAGTAGACAATCACACTAAGATTGAATATTTATCTGTCGGTTTAAAAGAAGGTATCAATTACATAGATGAACAATTAGAAAAAAGCAACCCTATTTTGGTTGGTGTAAATCATGATTTAAATTATCATGGTGAAAAAAATAATGATAATACTACTGATCATTTCGTAGTAATTGTTGGAAGAGATTGTGATGATACTGGTGCCTTTTATATCTTTTATGAAGTTGGAACGCAATATAAAAAATCAGGGGCTAGTGATGATAATAAATTATATATTTTAAATAATAGAATTGAAGGTAAAACTGCATATAGTTCATCAAAATTATATCAAGTAGCTCAAGTTAGAAGAAATAATTAGTAAAAACCAATGAAAGAAACATTCAAAATAGTAAAAATTTTTCTTTTCTTATTATTAACTATTTCATGCAAAAATGAAATTAAAAAAAATGGAGTATCAATTATAAAAGAACAGAATTCAGAAAAGGAATCACAAAATATTAACAATTCATTAAGTATTCCTTTTTTGAATAAAAACTTATTAGAAATAGTAAAAATAGGCAATGAATTTAAATTAAGTTGTTCAGAAAAATCTAACAAGGTAAATTTAAAATCTAACTCTTTATTTATTGAAATTGTTGAACCTACTAAATATGATGTTGAAAAAATAGAAGAGTCTAACGACCGCTTTAAAATTTATTTAAAAGGTCAACTATTTTATTACGATGTAATTTTAATTGATAGGAATTTAGGGATTTATTATTGGAAAAATTTATTAAAAAAAGATAAAAAAATTGATAGCAACTTTTCTTTTTACACGATAGAAGAAGTAAAACTGAAAACAGCAAATCTAGAAAAAGAAAATTGTGATGAGAATAATGAAATATCAAATTGGATAGGAGAATATTATCTTGAACTTTCATCAACTCATGGTGATAATAAAGAAACAATTGACAAATATAGAATTGTATTTAAAGATTTAAAAAACATAGAATTTAGTTCAAATAATCATAAATACATTATTTCAGGAGAGTTTTTCGATGAAAAGACAATTCAAGGTGATATTTCAAAAAATGATAAAAATGAAAAGAGTGCTATAACAAGTATTTCTCCTTTTTTATCATTAATAAAAGATGGCGATAATTATTATGTTACATGCCCTTTAATAACACAGGGGGCGGGTTTTAGTAGTACTCCCTATGAAATAAAAAAAGTAAAATAAAAAATTAGAATTGAAGAAGAAGAAGAAGAAGAAGAAGAAGAGCCAAGATATCACGTATTTGCAACCCGCTCGCGCGGATATGTCAGCGCATCGATACCGCGGATTTGCAATCCGTGCCTGCAAAGGGAGGGGACAGATAAATTTTGGAGATAGTTGTTCATTCAATTGTTTTGAAGGAAATGTAAATTGACAATTGGAATGGGCACGGATTGCAAATCAGTGCTATCTGGTTTATAAGCCAACTTTATTGATGATCCCATATTTTAGGACTTATTCCAGAGAGACAAACAATCTTCTGAACTTTTTATTCACTCTATTTTCTAAATTCTTTCATCTTTCCTCTTTCTTCTTAAATCTTACAAAACACAAAAAAACCTCCCGGAATTTCACTTCCGGGAGGCCTCTACTAATAACTAATTAAAATTGTATTCTACTTCCAACCCCCGCCTAAGTCCCTGTAAACATGAACTGCGGCATTGAGTTGTTCTTTTTTAGTATCGATCAATTCTAATTTCGATTCTAATGCGTCACGCTGCGTCATCAAAACTTCAAAATAATCAACTCTGGCCGATTTAAATAAATCATTAGAGATATCAATTGAAGTATTTAATGCACCAACTTGTTGTGATTTTAAATCATAACTTTTTTGCAGGTTATCAATTTTAGAAAGCTGATTAGATACTTCTAAATAAGCGTTTAAAACAGTTTTATCATAATTATATAAAGCCTGAAGCTGTCTTGCATTTGCGCTCGAAAACTCCGCTTTAATAGCATTTCTGTTGATTAATGGCGCGGCCAAATCTCCGGCTAATGAATACAAAATCGATTCAGGGAATGTAAACAAATAAGAAGGTTTAAACGCCTGAACTCCAAAAGCTGCAGAAATATCAAGTG
The DNA here is from genome assembly GCF_031458035.1 of Flavobacterium aquidurense. Taxonomy (GTDB): domain Bacteria; phylum Bacteroidota; class Bacteroidia; order Flavobacteriales; family Flavobacteriaceae; genus Flavobacterium; species Flavobacterium aquidurense_C. The sequence continues at coordinate 235,911 of NZ_JAVDXR010000005.1, read as the reverse complement.
ACGGATAAAACTCCGCACGAGCTACTTTTACATCTAATTTAGCAGCTACCAATTCTAATTCTGCCTGTTTCACATCCGGGCGATTCATCAACAATTGAGATGGAATTCCAGAACTTACAGAAGCTGGCAATAATGCTAGGAAATTGCTGTTTGTTCTTTTAATTTCCTGCGGATAACGGCCTAAAAGGAAATTAATTTTATTCTCATTTTCTTTGATTTGCTGTAAAATATCGAACTCCAGACTTTTTGAAGTTAAAACCTCAGCTTCAAATTTCTTCACTCCAAGTTCAGTTGCTCTCGCCGCTTGCTTTTGAATTTTTACAATTTCCAAAGCGTTTGACTGCAAAGTAATGGTCTGTTTTACAATATCCAACTGACTGTCTAAAGCCAGTAATTCATAATAAGAATCGGCTATTTCAGCAATAAGATTTGTAACCACAAAGTTTTTTCCTTCCACTGTAGCCAAATATCTGTTTACGGCCGCTTTTTTAGAGTTACGCAGTTTTTTCCAGATATCTACTTCCCAGTTTGCATAAGCCGCAATGGTAAAATCACCAAGCGGATCAGGTGTTTCAACGCCCGGTTTAATCTCAGTAGTGGCATCACCAGCCCCTTGACTGGTGTACCTTCCTACTTTTTCTACTCCCGCTCCGGCACGAATCCCAACAGATGGCAGTAAAAGTCCTTTACGAACTCTCACATCATTCTTTGCGATTTCGATTTCCTGCAGCGTCATGTTTAACTCCTGATTATTTTTCAGGGCCACATCAATCAAATCGACAAGGTTTTGATCCTTAAAGAAATCATTCCATTTTACCGTTGATGTATTCGTTGTATCCTGAGCTTTTGCAGCACCAAATGATTCAGGAACTGGTGCACTGGTTGTTGCGGTTTCTGCAGCCGGAGCTTTACAGCCCACTACAGCAAGACATAAACCTAATGCAGCACTATATTGATATAATTTGAATTTAGACATGATTGTTATCAATTTCTTCAGTTAATGGATTTTCTTCTTCATTTTTGATCAGTTTGTGTTTCTCTGCAATTCTTCCAAAAATGTAATACAATCCAGGAATTACAAATACACCACAAATGGTTCCGATAAGCATACCTCCAGCGGCTGCAGTACCAATTGTTCTGTTACCAATTCGACCAGGTCCGGTAGCAAAAGCCAAAGGCAATAATCCCGCAATAAAAGCAAATGAAGTCATCAAAATAGGACGGAACCTTGCTTTTGCACCTTCCATAGCAGCTTCAAGAACAGATTTTCCTGCAGCATGCCTTTGAATCGCAAACTCCACAATCAATACGGCATTTTTACCCAGTAAACCAATAAGCATTACCATCGCCACCTGAGCATAAATGTTGTTCTCTAATCCTGTTATTTTTAATAAAAGGAATGCTCCAAAAATACCCGCAGGTAAAGAAAGAATTACTGATAATGGCAGAATAAAGCTCTCATATTGAGCTGCTAATACCAAATACACAAATCCTAAACAAATTAAGAATACCCAAATCGCCTGATTCCCTTGTGCCACCTCATCTGCAGAAATACCTGCCCAGTCAATATCATATCCACGAGGTAATTTTTTCTCGGCAACTTCCTGAATTACTTTAATAGCCGTACCTGAACTATAACCCGGTGCCGGACCACCACTAATTTCAGTAGAAGTATACATATTGTGTCTTGTAATTTCTGAAAGACCGTACACTTTTTCCAGTTTCATAAAAGCAGAAAACGGTACCATTTCATCACGATCATTTTTCACATACAGCTTCAAAATATCATCGGGCTGCGCGCGGTATTCCGGAGCTGCCTGAACGATTACTTTATAGTTAATTCCGTATTTGATAAAACTGATTTCGTAGTTACTACCCACAAGCGTTGACAAAGTGTTCATCGCATTTTCGATAGAAACCCCTTTTTGTTGTGCCAAATCATTATCGACTTTCATCATGTACTGAGGGAAACTCGCACTAAAAAAACTAAAGACATTCGACAATTCCGGACGCTTATTTAATTCTTCAACAAAATCTTTATTGACAGCTTCTAATTTTTTGAAATCACTAGAACCTGTTTTATCCAGTAAACGAAGTTCAAATCCTCCCGCAGCTCCATATCCTGGTACGGCTGGTGGTTGGAAAAATTCGATATTTGCACCGGGAATATCTTTCGACTTTTCTTCCAGTTCCGTCATAATCTCCTGCACCGATTGTTTACGATCGTTCCAGTCCTTTAAGTTGATCAAACATGTACCTGCATTCGATCCTGTACCCTCAGTCAAAATTTCATAACCTGCCAATGAAGAAACCGATTTTACTCCATCTACAGTTTCGGCAATTTTTTGCAATTGCTCGGCAATATTATTTGTTCTTTCTAATGATGAACCCGGAGGCGTTTGAATAATCGCATAAAACATACCCTGATCCTCATTCGGAATAAATCCGGAAGGAACTGTACTACTAATCAACCATGTTCCGGCACAAAAACCAAGAAGTGCGATAATTGTAACTGCTCTTCTGTTTACAATTGTCGCTAATACATTTTGATATTTACCCTGAGCCAGGTTAAACTTGTTATTAAAACCATCTATAAATCTATTTACAGGAGTTTTCTTTTTAGGTGTACTGTGGTTGTTTTTTAACATCATCGCACAAAGTGCAGGCGTCAAAGTCAATGCAACAATACCTGAAAGTATAATCGCTGTTGCCATTGTAATCGAGAACTGTCTGTAGAAAACCCCAACCGGACCAGACATAAACGCAACCGGAATAAATACCGCAGCCATCAGGAACGTAATCGCCACAATAGCTCCTGCAATTTCGTGCATCGCTTTTTTAGTTGCTTTTAATGGAGAAAGATGTTCTTCTTCCATCTTGGCGTGGACGGCTTCAATAACCACAATCGCATCATCGACGACGACCCCAATTGCCAATACTAAGGCAAACAACGTAATTAAGTTCAATGAAATATCAAAGAATGTCATGAAGACAAAAGTTCCAACCAACGAAACCGGTACCGCAATCGCCGGAATAACCGTAGAACGCCAGTCTCCTAAGAAAAGGAATACAACCAAACCAACCAAAATAAACGCTTCAATCAAAGTGTGAATTACTTTCTCAATAGAAGCATCAAGGAACTTAGAAACGTCATAAGAGATTTCATAATCCATTCCTTTTGGGAATTTTTGCTTGATTTTTTCTAGTTTCGCTTTTACGTCTTCAATAACCTGATTGGCATTACTACCAAAAGATTGTTTTAATACAATAGCTGCAGATGGTCGCCCATTCAAGTTTGAATAAATATCATACATCGAACTTCCAAACTCCACTTTGGCAATATCTTTCAAACGTAAAAGCTCTCCGTTACTGCTTGATCTTACAACAATATTCTCGTATTGTTCTTTGGTTGTAAAACGCCCTGAATATTTTAATACATACTCAAATGCCTGAGAACGTTTACCAGAACTTTCTCCTGTTTTACCAGGTGAAGCCTCTAAACTCTGGCTGGATAATGCTTCCATTACTTCATCAGCAGATATTTTATAAGCCAGCATACGATCTGGTTTTAACCAAATACGCATTGCATATTCACGTGTTCCTAAAATATCTCCGGATCCAACACCATTTACCCTTTTCAATTCTGACAGTACATTGATATCTGCATAATTGTATAAGAACTTCATATCGGTATTTTTATCCGTGCTGTAAAGATTCACATACATCAACATACTCGGAACTTCACGCGTAATCTTCACTCCCTCTCTTACCACTAATGGAGGTAATTTATTTGTCACCGAAGCAACACGATTCTGAACATTAATTGCAGCCTGATTCGGATCTGTGCCTAAGTTAAATACAACCTGAATACTTGCTTCACCATCATTTCCCGCATCAGAAGTCATATATTTCATTCCAGGAACCCCATTTAAGGCTCTCTCTAACGGAATAACAACTGATTTGATCATCAATTCACCATTTGATCCAGGGTAATCCGCCGTAACGTTTACCATAGGAGGAGAAATCGAAGGAAACTGCGTAATTGGTAAATTCAGTACCGACAATACTCCTAAAAAGACAATTATAAGCGATATCACTATCGACAATACAGGTCTTTGTATAAATTTATTAAACATTTATTTATTTTTTTTAATGATTAAACCATGCAAAAAGTTTTCCTAGTTTCAGGTTTCAAGTTTCGCATTGAACCTGAAACTTGAAACCTGAAACCTGAAACAAAACTTTTATTCCGCTTTTACTCTCAAATGATTAATTACTGTTTGAGGAGCTTGGAATTCATATTTAATTTTGTCATTCTCTTTTACTTTCTGAACTCCTTCAAGTAAGATTTTATCGTTTTCAGTAAGTCCTGTTTTTATCACGTATAAATCTGGAATTTCACCTGTAATAGTGATTTCTTTAGAACTCACTTTATTGTTTTTATCTACAACAAAAACATATTTTTTATCCTGAATTTCATACGTTGCTTTTTGCGGAATCACAATAGCATTCTTCAACGGAACAAGCATTTGAATTTTTCCGGTTTCTCCATTTCTAAGCAATTTTTCTGAGTTAGGGAACCTTGCTCTAAAAGCGATATTTCCTGTTTCATTGTCAAATTCACTTTCGATAACTTCAACATTTCCTTTGTATTTAAAAGATTCTCCGTTAGCTAAAAGCAAATTAACTTTATTCTCTGCACGATCCTTTACATCAGTCTGATACTGAAGATATTCTGGCTCAGAAACATTAAAATAAGCAAACATCTGGCTATTGTCTGAAAGGCTTGTCAACAATTCTCCTTCATCAATAAGACTTCCTAATTTTAATGGAATACGGTCGATTGTTCCGTCAAACGGAGCTCTGATTTCAGTAAATGACAAGTGAAGTTTTGCCAATGCAACCTCAGCTTTTGCTGATTGTAGTTTTGATTGCGCGACAAATTGTTCGTTTTTAGAAACGATGTTTTTATCTGCCAGCATTTTAGCATTTTGCAATTCAATTTCAGCCGATTTTTGTTCTGCCTGAGCTTTTAATAATTCTGCCTGATACATGTTTGGCATAATTCTAAACAACAACTGGCCTTTTTTTACAAACTGGCCTTCATCAACATAAATATTTTGTAAAAACCCTTTTTCCTGGGCACGGATTTCGATATTTCGCACAGACTTAATCTGCGAAACATACTCTTTGGTAAATGAAGTGTCAATTTTTACAGGGTTTGTCACTGTAAATTTTTCAACTTCTTCTTTTTCTTCTTTTTTTGATGTACAACTGGTTAGGCACAACAAGGCAAGCATGCCCGTTAACACGATAATTCTTTTCATGATTTTAATGGAAATTTAAGCGATTGAATGCTTGGAATGCAAAGATTCCTTGGAATGGAAAATGCATCAGCAACCAATAGTCGGATCTTAAAATTTCATATAAGAAGAAGTACTAAAAATATACATCAAAAGATATGCACGATCACAACTGAGGTGACTGATGTATATTGTATATCAGATTCTTAATACTCGTTGAGTAATATAAATAGGATTTGACTGGCCACAAGATGAGCCGAAAATTTCAAAGCGATTAAATAAATGCGCAACTTCCTGACGAGAGATTGTCAGATACATACTATCTACTAAGCTGTAAGTTGTTGCGAAAAACTTATTTGTAAGTCCATCTTTAAGACTATCATTACCAAGACCTTCTTCATCAAGATCAACATCGGCATCTTCTATGATAGAACTGCCCTGATCCTGACTGGTAAATTTCACATGATGTCTTCTCTGAAGATTGTGTTGAGATTGTTGGTGAGTTTCAGCATTAAGATATTGCCCTCCGCCTAGCAGAAGGAAATTCATGAATACTAAAAACACTATTAACTTTCTCATTTGGGTGCGAAAGTAAGCAAAGTATTTATACAAAAAAAGAAAATTTAATAAGCTTTAACATTAAAAAAACACGAAAACGTTTTCATGATTTTATTACGTATCAATAATATCAAAATCATAATAATTTCTGCTAAATTATCATAAAAAACAGAGGTTATAAATATTATTGCCCTACTATTCGTGGGAAATTCGATGAAAAAAATCAAAATCGCAACAATTGATTGACTGAATACTAAATGTGCAAAACAGACAACATTACAGTAATAAAATTTCCATTATTGAAAATTCCCGTCCCTCTTTCACAAAGTTTTGATGGGTATCCCTCATTCCGAATTTTTCATAAAAAGATCTTTTATCAGATCTGGCATTGCACCAGACTTTTCTCAAATCATTATCTTTTGCCAATTGAAAAATATACTGCAATAATAAAGATGCAATTCCCTTGCCCTGATATTCTTGTAAAGTAGCCAATTTTCTGAATTGCATTTCGTCATCAATAATAAAGCAGGAAACGATTGAGACTAGTTTTTCTTTATCAAAAACGCCAAAATGTAATCCTGAATTATCTTCTTCCAATTTTACAAACTCAAAAGGGTGGTCCGGCCACATTACTTTGTGTCTAATTTCCCATGTTTCTGAGGCCTCAATACTTTTTATTTTCATTTTTATTATCAACAGGCATTACAAAAAACAAATTTACGTATTTCTTTAATTGTAGTTTCCTTCTGCCAATAAATCACATTTTATTCAAAATCAAATAAATACATTAAAATAAATTTAAAATTATGATACAATTCTGATTAATAATAATTATTTTTATACTGTATAAAACAAATCAATTCCATTATGAAAAAGTTCATTTTAGCAACATTGTTATGTATAAGTGTAAACGGTTTTGCACAATTTATACAATTTGGGCCACAATTTTCTTCGAATATAACTTCGGTAATTAGCGATGATTTCAGCTCGAAAAACTCTGGCACCGATGTAGGTTTTGCCGCTTTTGTAAGAATGAATTTGACACTTTTTTATGCTCAGGGTGAATTTGGTTATGCAACATCAAAATTTAGTGTATCGCAAACCGGAATTGGAGAGACAGAATATTCTTTAGGAGGAACAGATCTTACTTTGATTGGAGGTATTAAAATTATTCCGTTAGGAAAACTCGGGAATGTCCGCATTTTTGCCGGGTATAACTGGAAAAACTATTCTGATATAGAATCGAATAACAACCTAAATTATATCCCTATCGAAAACAACAACAGTAGTATTCTCGGTGGCGTTGGAGTTGATTTGTGGAGATTTACTGTAGATTACAGATATCTGGCCGGTCTTACCGATATTGATGCCTCTGGCCGAAGTTTAAAAACCGGAATTTCTAATTTTTCAATAGGATTTAAATTTTTGTAAAAAGCTTTCTGATAAAAGCATAAAAAAAGGGAATCGAAATGATTCCCTTTTTTACTAATTAACTTTACTGTAATATCTTTCAAGATTATCATTCGTGATTTTCTCAGTACCATTTTCAGTTTGTTTTGCAATATTAATTACATGTAAAATACTAGCGTCGTCATTTAGCAAACAACTCCATATATTTCCATCAGATAAAATAATCGCAGAAAATAAAGCATCTGATTCATCTTTATTGTAAAATTTCAAATCCTCTGACTTGATTATTTTTTTTACTTTGTTTTTTGTATCTAATTCATAAAATATAATCTTGTCCTGACTGATTTCAACCAATTCTTCGATGCCGTTTTCATTTGGTTTAAGATTGGCATTTACAGACCATATAGGTTTATCGCCAGTCATTTTCCATGTTCCGACAACTTTCTCCATAGCATTTTTCCTCAACATGAATTTCAGGGATTCTACTTTTTTGCCGGCATCTTTTCCTATTTCATTTTCAGGTTTAATTTTAGAAGCGATCGAAAATAAATCGAGTGCTTTTACAAAATCTGCTTTTTTATAATGAGACATTGCCAAATCATATCGGCTTTTTTGAAATACTACTTTACAATCATTCTGGGCAACTATAGTACAGGAAAAAAGTAGAACTAAAAAAATAAGAGGTTTATTCATTTGTGGTATTTTAATTTTCAGCAAACATAACCGCAAAACTTGCAATTACATTACGGCTTTCCTCATTTTTTAAAGAAGATGCAATTTTGCACCTTCTGAGAATGCAAAAAATGCCTTTTTCAACAGAAAAAGGCATTTTTACTAAATTAAGTTTAAACTATTTCGCTAACCAAATATTATTTTCAGGTGTCGCATCCATAAATATACCACCGTCAAGTGCAATCTGTTTGATTTGTTTTTTATTTTTCAATTGAATTCTGGCCAATTTTTGATTGCCTTCCCACACTAATGGTGTTTGATGAATGGTTTCTTTTGAATCATCTGCATAAACAAGATTGATATCAAATGGAATAGCAAAACCCCCAACATTTTCTACAACAACAGTATTTTTTGAAACATCTTTAATTGCGATATCTAAATAATTATTTGTGAAAAACCAATTATTAAAAAACCAATTCAGGTTTTTTCCTGAAGCAGTATTCATTGAATTAAAATAGTCCCACGGAATTGGGTGCTTTCCATTCCAGTTATCCATATAGGCGTGCAATGACTTTTTGAACAAATCATCTCCTAACATATCTTTTAAAGCCAAATAAGAAAGAGAAGCTTTTCCGTATGAATTATTTCCGTAACCAGGACCCGAAAGTTGAGAAGACATAGATATAATAGGCTGATCTTCTTCGGTAGACGAATCTTTGATGTATTGCTGAACCCTAAAATTTTTATAGAATTTATCTGCTGCTTCTTTTCCGTGTTCTTCAATTCCAATTAAATATTCAAAAGTTGTTGCCCAGCCTTCGTCCATAAAAGCATAACGTGTTTCGTTAATTCCCATGTAAAAAGGAAAATAAGTATGTGCTACCTCATGATCCTGAACTAATTGTGCAAAAACAGGATCTCCCATTTGAGAATCGTTACACATCATTGGGTATTCCATGTCTGCAAATCCCTGAAAAGCTGTCATTTTAGAAAACGGATAAGGTACTCCCGGCCATTTGTTCGAGAAATAATCCAATGCATATTGGTTATTTTTTACAGAAGCTACAAAATCAGTTCCTTTCACATCGTATGCCGCCTGAACACTAGCACGACGATTTATTTTTTTATCCACCAAAACACTGCTGGCATCCCATAAATAATGATCACTCAATCCGAAGCAGACATCTGAAATATTTTTTGCTTCAAATTTCCAGATAATAAAATCGTTTTGTTTCGTTACAATTCCGCTTTTCATTTCCTGCTCGTTGGCAATATGCAAAACTTCATCTGTTGTATATGATTTTTTCAGGCGCGCTGCAAATTCAGGCTGTAAAACGTCATCAGGATTCAGTAAATCTCCTGTAGCGTAAACCACATAATTTTTTGGTGCTTTTACTGAAAAAGTATAATCGTTAAAGTCGTTGTAAAACTCCTGACGATCTGTATGAGGCAATCTGTCCCATTTATTGTAATCATCAAAAACAGTGACACGAGGATAACTGTATGCTACAAAAAAAGTAGTTTCGTCTATTTGTCCCTCTCTCCCGCTCTCTTTAGATAAAGGATAATTCCAATCGATGTTAATCGTGATTTTTGAATGTGGCAAAAGCGCTTTTTTCATTTTAACAACACCAACAGTTCCCCAGTTTTTGGCGTCTTCTTTATAAACTTCACCTTCAATTTTTAAAGATGTAATGGTAAGTCCATCGCTCAAAAAATCATCACTCACACTTCCTCCTCTTGGCGAAGATGGTTTATGAAGATTATTAACAAATCGAATTGGCAGGTTTCTCAAAGTATCATTACTGTTATTTTCGTAAACGATAGTTTCTGTTCCTGAAACGATTTTAGTTTTAGGATCTACTGCAATTTCCATGTTGTATGTACCACGATTTTGCCAATAATTTTTTCCAGGCTTTCCGTCCATAGAACGTGTGCCTTTGGCATAAACCTCTTTTATGTTTCGAGGCATATATAATTCCTGAGCGAAATTATTTTGTGCCAGAAATAAAAAGGCCACCAATGCTAATTGTAATGTTTTTTTCATAAAATAAGTTAAGTTTTGGGTGATTTTAATATCAATATAATATTAGTGGATTTTTTTAACTTAATGTTACACTTCTGTTTAAAATATATTTTTTGATTGCCTCCGGATTTAACCGCAAGGTACGCAAGGGTTTTTCGCAAGGAACGCAAAGTTCTTTTTTCTTTACTCACTGGATAAAATTGCACGCAATCCCGAGACTTCGGGAGCAAAGCCGCCAAGTTATCAAATTTAAAAGCTTAAAAAAAACTTTGCAACTTTGCGACTTTGCGAGATTAAAAAGAAAACTTAGTGTCCTAGCGTCTTTGTGGCAAAAACCTTAGAACCTCAGCACCTTATAAAAAGCAAAACCGTCTTTCTCTGGCGAAAAAAGACGGTATCTACAATTAATATATAACCTTGATAACTACAAAATGTAATCGGTATTAATGAAATTTGATTCCTTGCTGTTTAGCAATTCCTGCAAAATTTCATTGTTATAATCGATATCTTTTGAAGCCACGAACGTACGAATTGAGAAGGAGCGCAAAGCATCTGGAATACTTAAAGTTCCTACAGCTGAATCTTTACGACCTGTAAACGGGAAAGCATCCGGACCTCTTTGGCAAGAACTGTTTAGGTTTACTCTGCAAACCAAATTTACCAGAGCATCAATAAGCGGTGCCAAAGTTTTGATGTTTTTCCCGAACAAACTTACTTGTTGTCCGTAATTTGATTCGGCCATATCATCTAATGGTTCCTGAATGTCCTTGAAGGAAATAATTGGCACAACCGGACCAAACTGCTCTTCGTGATACACGCGCATTTTGTTGTTTACCGGATATAAAACCGCTGGGAAAATGAAATTATCAGTATGTTTTCCTCCTTTTTCATTTAATATTTTTGCTCCTTTATGAACGGCATCATCAATTAATCCCTGAATATAAGCTGGTTTATCTGTTTCCGGAAGTGGCGTTAAAGAAGCACCGTTTTCCCATGGATTTCCAAACTTCAATGCATCTACTTTTTCAGAGAAGCGTTTGTTGAATTCTTCTGCTATAGACTCATGAACATACAATACTTTTAGCGCAGTACAACGTTGTCCGTTAAACGATAAAGTTCCTGTGATACATTCCTGAATTGCCAAATCTAAGTCGGCATCCGGTAAAATAATAGCCGGGTTTTTAGCTTCCAAACCTAAAATCAAACGAAGTCTGTTTTTATTTGGATGCTGGTCCTGCAAAGCAATCGCCGATTTACTGTTTCCAATTAATGCCAAAACATCAATTTTTCCTGATTTCATAATTGGAGAGGCCACTTCACGACCTCTTCCGTATACGATATTAATAACCCCTTTTGGAAAACTGCTTCTAAAAGCTTCCAACAAAGGCGAAATACATAAAACACCGTGCTTAGCAGGTTTGAAGATTACCGTATTACCCATAATCAGGGCCGGAATCAACAATGAAAAAGTTTCATTAAGCGGATAATTGTAAGGTCCAAGACACAAAACAACCCCAAGAGGTCCACGACGAATCATGGCGTTTACACCTTGTACTTTTTCAAAATGCGAACTGCGTCCGTTTAATTCTTTATAACTGGCAATAGTGTCCTGAATATATTCAACTGTTCTGTCAAATTCTTTTTGCGAATCGCCAAGGTTTTTTCCAATTTCCCACATTAAAAACTTCACCACTTCTTCGCGTGTTGTTTTCATCTGTTTTACGAAATTTTCCATGCATTTTATACGATCAACCACTTTCATGGTTGGCCACAAACCTTGTCCTTTATTGTAGGCAGTATTTGCTGCTTCCACAACTTCTGCAGCTTCGGTTTCTCCCATAAACGGAATCGAACCTAATAATGTTGGTGTGTATTTTTCTGTCGAAGAAATCGTCGAAAACACAGGTGTGGTTTGTCCTGTCCATTTTTTCAATTCTCCATTAACAAGATACGTATCCTGGTTTAGTTCTTTAATTTGAAATTCTTCGGGTATTAAACTCATAATTTGGTCATTTATAGTCTGGTTATTAATAGCATTTTAAACGAAAAAAAGAGGCTTTTGGTGCCTCTTCTTTTATTTTATGGATTCACGGTTTCCCCTTCCCAGTCCAGAATTCCACCAAGCAGATTATAGGCATTATCAATCCCTAATTCGTTCATAATCTGACATGCTTTGGCACTTCTGGCTCCAGAACGGCAATACACGTAATAATTTTTATTTTTATCTAATTCTTCGATTTCGTATATAAAACCTTGTCCTTTATTGATGTCAATGTTTACAGCATTCTCAATGTAGCCGTCATTAAATTCGTCTTCAGTTCTTACGTCAAGTATAACTGCATTCTCGTCAGCAGCAAGCTGATTAACCCAATCTTCTTGTGATAAATTCATAATAAATGTGTTTTTGTAAAATTACGACGTTTCTATTAATTAAAAACGTACCAAATGCGATTTCGATTATTATTCTCAGAAAACGTTTTAGAGAAAGGATTATAATCAGTGAAATACAAATTTACTTACTATTTTTAAAAATACACTCCATAAAACCCATCGAAAATAGGATTTTTTCATTTGCGGATAATGCAAGTTAAAAATAGTTTTCGCACAATTAATACCATTTCAATCTGCTATCTTTGTATTAAAAGAGGTGTTTGATTTTATTTTAATAAAAAAGTTTGCCACGAATTTTCACGAATTGATTAGTTAAAATTAGTGTTGTTAGTGGCAAAAAAGCAACGACTGTCAGTTCGAGCGGAGTCGAGAACCCGCAATGCATCTCGACTCCGCTCGATGTGACAAAATTATTTATATAAATGCAAAATTCAATAAAAGATATATTTCCTAATTTCTCCCCTGAACTCATTTCGACCATCGAAGAAAACGGAAGCGCTCAAAACTTTGAAGCCGGAACCATTTTAATGCGAACCGGACAATACATCAAGAATACCGTTTTAATTACCAAAGGGAAAATTAAAATCTACCGTGAAGGCGAAGACGGCGGCGAGTTCTTGATGTATTATTTACAACCCGGACAAGCCTGCGCCATTTCGATGATCTGCACGGCCAAAAGCGAAAAAAGCCAAATCATGGCCAAAGTCGTCGAAGATGTTTCTGTCATGATGATTCCATTGCAAATGATGGACAAATGGATGATGGAACACAGATCATGGTATGAATTCGTAATCGAAACCTACAGAAGCCGTTTTGAAGAAGTTCTGGAAGTTGTAGACAATATCGCTTTTAGATCTATGGATGAGCGTTTAGAATTTTACCTCAAAAGACATTCTGACGCTTGCGGCTGTTCCGAAGTAAAACTATCCCATCAGGAAATTGCCTCAGAATTAAACACCTCCAGAGAAGTGGTTTCCAGATTACTTAAAAAAATGGAACAAAGGGGCTTGGTAAAACTTAATCGTAATCAAATTGAATTATTGAAGTAAGTTTTTTTGCCACGAATTTCACTAATTTACACAAATCGATTGCTGTTTCATATCGAGCGTCCCGAGACTTCGGGAGAGAACCCGCAACGCATCTCGACTCCGCTCGATGTGACAATAAAAAATTCGTGAAAATTCGTGAAATTCGTGGCAAAAAATCCTTCTGTGATAAATGTTACTGTAGATTTCTTTTTATCGAAGCACCTTTGTAAAAAATAAATACAATGGAATACATAGGCTATTTTGCTTCAATCATTATCGGGGTTTCGCTGGGCTTAATAGGCGGCGGCGGATCGATCTTAACCATTCCTATTCTAGTGTATTTGTTTAAAGTAAATCCGGAGCAGGCCACTTCTTATTCCTTATTTATTGTGGGAATGACTGCTATGTTTGGGAGTTACAGCCATTACAAAATGGGAAATCTAAAATTAAAGTCGGCGTTGTATTTTGCGATTCCGTCTGTGATTTCAATTCTGATTATCCGCGAAGTTATTTTTCCTCAAATTGCTGCCACTTTATTTTCTGTGGCTTCTTATTCCGTTTCCAAAGATTTTCTGATTATGATTATCTTTTCAGTTTTGATGATTACCGCAGCAATTTCGATGATTCGAAAACCGCAACCTGAAATAAAAGGCGCCGAAACGAATTATTTACAATTAAGTCTAATAGGTTTCATTGTCGGAATCATAACCGGATTTCTGGGTGCCGGCGGTGGATTTCTAATTATTCCTGCCCTGCTTTTTTTCGCCAAATTACCTATGAAACAAGCGGTCGGAACTTCATTATTAATTATCTCAATCAACTCTTCAATAGGTTTTGGAGGCGATTTATACATCGGCACTCCCATAAATTATCCCTTTTTATTAGGCGTTTCTGCAATGGCCCTCCTCGGAATGGTATTAGGAAGCCAACTTTCTAAAAAAATCGACGGAACAAAACTGAAACCAATTTTTGGCTGGTTTGTTCTCGTAATGGGATTTTATATCATTACAAAAGAAGTTTTATTTTAGAATTTAGTTTCTCGCAGATTTTGCAGATCCGGGAGATTTTTATTTAATTTTACTTGTAGATCAATCTTTGTCCAAGTTTTAAACTTTGACAAAGATGAAAAATCCGTTTATTCTTTAAGAGTAAACGGATTTGTATTTTTTGGGCGTTTCCTCCGGCCGGGCTATCCGCTATATCTTTTTCTTGCTAAAGAAGCAAGAAAAAGGATACCGCTTCTATCCCTAACGCACACTCAGATAAATTAAGGTTTTTGTTATAATTTAAAGAAATGCTAAATGAGATTGCTTCGTTCCTCGCAAAGACACACGCTACGTCATTGCGAGGAACGAAGCAACCACACTAAAATATTAAACGCAATAGCCGTTGGTTAAACCAAATTTAATTCGTGAAAATTTGTGAAATTTGTGTCAAACCATCAATGCTCCCCATACCCAATATCATCCATTTTCCCACTAAAAACGCGATATTGAATAATAAAATAAACAATTACCAGAAACAAAGCGATAAAAAACCAGCTCATCCCGGCATTCAAACCGTATTCTCCAGCGGCGGTGTTGTAAATCGTCAATGACGGATTTACATTATTCGTCGAAGGCAAAACATTTGGAAAAATCGAAACCGCTGTAGAGGCAAATCCTCCCACTAAAAATAGGGTTGAAAACAAAAATCCGTAACCATCTTTTTTGAAGGAACGCACTTTGAATAAACCTATAATTCCAACAAAGGTCATAATCGGAAAAAACCAAAGAATCGGATTTTCGACAAAATTATGAAACGGCTCCGGCTCGATAAAATGCCAAATTTGAAGTGAAATAAAAACTAAAATCAGCAAGACAATATTCAATTTAAAAACGACATTTTTAAGTTGTGCGTTTAAAGAAGAATTGGTTTTAAAGATAATCCAGTTCGCTCCGTGAATCGTTAAAGCTACAACACTCACAATTCCGAGGAAAAGTGTAAACCAATCTATAATTCCCAATTCATTCGCCTGCGGACTAAAAGTCGGATTCCACAAAGGCAAAAAGAAAAAGTGAGGTTCCTGTGTCGAAACTCCGTTGGTTACCATTCCGAGATTAACACCACGAACAATATTCCCCAAAGCAATTCCGAAAAATAATGCCAAAAGCAAACTCGCAATTCCGAACGCTTTATCCCAAATCGATTCCCACATTGGGTGATGTACCTGACCGCGCATTTCTAATCCGATGGCGCGGAAAATCAACAGCCATAAAATCATGATCAAAGGCAAATAAAATCCGCTGAAAGAAGAGGCGTATAAAGTTGGGAAAGCAAAAAACAAAACACCACCGGCAGCGATAATCCAAACTTCGTTGGCATCCCAAAACGGACCAATTGCGTTTGTAATTGCTTTTTTATCTTTTTCAGTATTGGCAAAAAACAAATGAATAATTCCTGCTCCAAAATCGTAACCATCTAAGACAATATAAACGGCCAAAATTCCCATTAAAACTACGTACCAAAAAAATTCCATACTTATATTTTTTCTGTTGAAAGTTCCACATGATGAGGCCCTTTATTGATAATTTTTCCAATCAAAAGTAAAAACAGCATTCCGAGCAACAAATACAACCCGATAAAACCCAATAAAGTAAACAAGGTATTCCCGGACGAAACCGTTGGCGACGCTCCAGATGCAGTTCGCATTAAATTATACACGAGCCACGGCTGTCTTCCTAATTCGGCAGTGTACCAACCTGTTGTATTAGCGATGTACGGAAACGGCATCATAAACATGAGCGACCATAATATCCATTTGGTTTCAAACAATTTCCCTCTGATTAATTGAAAAAGAGAAAGGACCATCAAACCAATAAAAACGGTGCCAAGTCCGACCATAATATGATAGGCATAATACAATCCTGAAATATTCGTTGGATGCAAATCTTCTTCAAATTGATCCAAACCCTGAATTTCCTGATCCCAATTTCCATACGTCAGGAAACTTAAGATATTAGGAACTGCGATTTTATTGTCCAGTTTTTTATCTTTTACATCAGGTTGACCGATTAAAACAATTTCAGAACCTTTTTTCTCGGTATGAAAAATTCCTTCCATTCCGGCAAAAGTCACGGGTTGATATTTTACAACATTTTTTGCCAATAAATCGCCCGTTGGAACAGCCACAATTATACTCGAAATCAACCCGAAAATAACGCCGGTTTTCAGAAACAATCTCCCGAAAGAAACATTCTTCTGACTCAAAATATAAAAAGCGCCAATTCCCGCCACGACAAAAGAACTCGTAACCAAAGAAGCCGCCTGATTGTGCAAATAAGAAGGCCAAAGCCAAGGATTTAGGAATAATGCCTGAAAATTATTCAGTACAAATTTTCCGTTTTCGAGGATTTCATAACCTACTGGATTCTGCATCCACGAATGTGTGGCAATAATTAAAAATCCGCTGGCCCAGGAACCGATGCAAATCAATAATCCGGTTACAAAATGCCATTTATGTCCGAGGAGTTTTTCTCCAAATAAAAATATGCCGAGAAATGAGGATTCTAAAAAGAAGGAAAACATCCCTTCCATCGCTAATGTCTGACCGATAATACCTCCGGTCAATTCAGAGAATTTAGCCCAATTAGTACCGAATTGAAATTCCATCGGGATTCCGGTTACCACGCCCATCGCAAAATTCAATGCGAAGATTTTCATCCAGAAATGCGTTGCGTGATTGTATTGTTCGTTTTGAGTTTTTAAGTATTTCCATTTGAAATAAACAATGATCAAAGAAAGTCCCATTGTTAGCTGCGGAAAAAGGTAGTGAAAGGTAATTGTGAAGGCGAATTGCATTCGGTCATAAAAAAGCATTTCTTCCATTATAGTGGTATTTGGTTTTATGAAGTTCCACAAATTTACCCATTAAAACCCAAAATTCCTTCCTTAAAAAAAAGTTTATACGTTGGTATTTGTTAAACTTTTAGTTATTTTGAAAACTTTAAATAGTAAATTTTAAACACATAGAAACATAGATTTCTTTTGTCTAAAAAAGGCGTTTCACTAATCTAAAGACACATAGCTATGTGTTTTAAAACAAGTGAAACGCCTTTTTTTAAGCTATGAAAAACTATGTTTCTATGTGTTTAAAAGCTATTCATCCTTCAAAATTCCTTTTTTAACACTTTCATTTATCAAGTCTTCAGCGTAATTCCATAAAGTTGTTGAACCTTCTTTTATGACGCTCTTTTTTTCGTAAACCTTTTTATAATTCACACCAAATTCCTTCCATGTTCCGCCATCGTTAGAAGTGTTTTGCAATAAAGGTTCTAACCTGTCCATCGATTTTGCAAACTTGGCTTCATTGGTTTCACCGGCTTCAAATTCGTCCCAAATGGCAATCATTTCATCTGCCTGTTTCTTCGGGAGTAAACCAAAAATACGATTCGCCGCCAATCGTTCTTCGTCTGTATTATCGTGACTTTTTACTGTATCATAAATAAAAACATCTCCGGCGTCGATTTCTACAATATCATGAATCAGAACCATTTTTACTACTTTCAAAATATCAATCAGTTGGTCTGAATGTTCAGCCAAAACAATCGCCATTAAAGCGAGATGCCAGCTATGCTCCGCATCGTTTTCATTTCGGTCGCTGTTGAATAGCTTCGTTTTTCGCTGAATGTATTTTACTTTATCAATCTCTTTTATAAAAGCAATTTGATCCAATAAGTCTTTTGTGTTCATAATGTTTAATGTAGAGTCGTAAAATTACGTAGATTTTTTTTTCCACCATATAAGTGATATAAGTTCATTTTAATTTTTTGCGATTATACTTCAGCTTATAATTAGCCCATGTAAGCTTTAAATATGCCGAATCCTTAATTAATTTAAAGTGAATTTAAAAACACATTATACAGCACACACCTTATATGTCCTAATATAATCTTAGCACAATCTAAACTCTAGCTTATAATTTCTTATATGCCTTATATGGTAAAACAATCAAACGTTTTTTCGGAAAAGTAAAATTTCTGTAACAATAGTCACTTATTTTCCGAAAAAACAAAGTTACCTTTGTACAGCATATTTTAGATTTCATATCATGAAAATTGAACAAATTTACACCGGATGTCTTGCACAAGGTGCTTACTATATCACTTCAAATGGCGAGGCAGCAATTATTGATCCGTTAAGGGAAATTCAACCTTATTTGGATCGTTTAGATCGCGATCAGGTTAAGTTGAAATACATTTTTGAAACGCATTTCCACGCCGATTTCGTTTCGGGTCATATTGATTTAAGCAAAGAAACCGGAGCGCCTATCGTTTACGGCCCAAATGCGGCCTGTGAATTTGACTGCATTTCTGCGAAAGACGGAGAAGAATTTAAAATCGGAAATATTACAGTAAAAGCATTGCACACTCCAGGTCATACTATGGAAAGCACGACTTATTTATTGATTGACGAAAACGGAAAAGATCATGCGATTTTTTCTGGAGATACTTTATTTATTGGAGATGTTGGTCGTCCGGATTTAGCGCAAAAAGCAGCCGGAATGACACAAGACCAATTGGCCGGAATTTTATTTCATTCACTTAGAGATAAAGTAATGACTTTGGCTGATGATGTAATCGTTTATCCTGCGCATGGTGCTGGAAGCGCCTGCGGGAAAAACATGAGTAAAGAAACCGTTTCGACTATTGGGAATCAAAAAGCGACGAATTATGCTTTGCGTGCCGATATGACCGAAGCCGAATTTATTACTGAAGTTACCGACGGATTATTACCTCCTCCTGCTTATTTCAGCATGAATGTTGCGATGAATAAAGGCGGTTACGAAAGCTTCGAATCGGTTTTACATAACGGAATGAAGCCAATTAAAGCCGAAGATTTTGAGGCTGTTGCCGAAGAAATCGGCGCGTTGATTTTAGACACCAGAAAAAGTGGCGATTTCTATAAAGGATTTATTCCGCAATCTATTAATATTGGAATCAACGGTGATTTTGCACCATGGGTAGGAACTCTCGTTGCAGATGTTAAACAACCTATTATATTAGTAACCGAAAATGGTTTAGAAGAAGAAACTGTAACACGTTTAAGCCGTGTAGGTTTTGATTCGATTATCGGACATTTAGAAGGTGGTTTTGAAGCCTGGCAAAAAGCTGGTTTTGAAGTGGATACTGTAAATAGAATTTCAGCAGAACAATTTGCTACTGAATTCAAAATTGAAGAACACAAAGTTATTGATGTTCGTAAAGAAACTGAATACGAAGCAGAACATATCGAAGATGCTTACAGTAAACCTTTGGCTTATATTAATGACTGGGTAAAAGATATTAACCCGAACGAGCATTTTTATTTGCATTGTGCAGGCGGATATCGCAGTATGATAGCAGCATCGATTTTACAAGCGCGCGGTTTCAGAAATTTTACCGAAATTGACGGCGGTTTTGGAGCAATTGCTAAAACAGCAATTCCAAAATCAGATTTCGTTTGCCAAAGCAAAATTTTGAAAGCATAACATATTTTTTTTCCACCATATAAGTTATATAAGTTCATTTAATTTCGGTGCGTTTTAACCCTAAACTGGCTAACCTTATATGCGCTCATATAAGTTCAGCGCGATTTAAGCTCCAACTTATAATTACTTATATAACTTATATGGTGGAAAAAACATTTAATATTAAAACATGAGTATACTAGAAATCATAAAAGAACCTTGGCCTTGGTACGTTGCGGGTCCACTAATTGGATTGACTGTTCCAATATTATTGATTATCGGAAATAAATCTTTCGGGATTAGTTCTTCACTTCGACATATTTGTGCGGCTTGTATTCCGGCGAATATTTCATTTTTTAAATACGATTGGAAAAAAGAAAGCTGGAATTTATTCTTTGTTTTCGGAATTTTCCTTGGCGGGATAATCGCTGCTTATCTTTTAGCAAATCCAAATCCGGTTGAAATTACACCAAAACTTTCAGAGCAATTAGCTTCGTACGGTATAACAGATCATTCCGGTTTACTGCCAAAAGAATTGTTTTCCTGGGAAAGTTTATTTACGCTTCGCGGATTTATCATGATTGTGGTTGGCGGATTTTTAGTTGGTTTCGGAACGCGTTACGCTGGCGGATGCACAAGCGGACATGCGATTATGGGAATTTCAAATTTACAATGGCCTTCCTTAGTAGCGACAATCTGTTTTATGGTTGGCGGTTTTATAATGGCGAATTTGATTCTGCCTTATATCCTTGCTCTTTAGGATATTCTTTCACTTTAAAATTTCAAAAATGAATAATTTAGAAAATAAAAATACCGATACAGAAGGAATCAATGCAAGTCAAATAAAAGATTCCGGATTATCAAACTTAAAATATCTTTTGGTGGGAATCTTTTTCGGAATTGTATTCGTAAAAGCCGAAATCATCAGCTGGTTCCGTATTCAGGAAATGTTTCAATTGCAGTCTTTCTTTATGTACGGCGTAATTGGAACCGCGGTTGTGGTTGGCGTAATATCAGTTCAAGTCATTAAAAGGTTCAACATTAAAACCATACAGGGTGAAAAAATAGAAATCCAACCAAAGGTTTTCAGCAAAGGGCAAATCTATGGCGGGTTAATGTTTGGATTTGGATGGGCGATTACCGGAGCTTGCCCTGGGCCTTTATTCGCTCAAATTGGGACGGGAGTTACCGTAATTGTGGTTACTTTATTAAGTGCGATTGCCGGAACCTGGTTTTATGGTTTAATTAAAGACAAATTGCCTCATTAAAAAATGAATACATTATTATTACGAAAAGCAACTCTTTCAGAAATACCTCAAATTTGGGAAATCATTCAAGATGCAATCGAACAACGACGATTAGAAGGAAGTCAGCAATGGCAAGATGGGTATCCCAATGAACTTTCGATTACAAACGACATAAATAATGGTTACGGTTTCGTACTTACAGAAAATGATTCTATTGTATGTTACGCTGCTATTATTTTCGACATAGAACCTGCTTATGAAGAAATCGAAGGCAAATGGCTTACGAATGACGATTATGTTGTGGTACATCGCGTAGCAGTTTCAAAATTGGCAAAAGGAAAAGGTATTGCGACAAAACTTTTTCTGAAAATAGAAGAATTAGCAGTCCAACAGAATGTCTATAGTATTAAGGTAGACACTAATTTTGACAATGTTCCGATGTTGAAAATCTTAGATAAATTAAACTATACTTATTGTGGTGAAGTTTATTTTAGAGGCGGAGCACGAAGAGCGTATGAGAAAAAATTAGTTTAAAAATATAAGTTTCAAGTTATCTATCAAACCCGACAGGTTTTATCCCGAAGCTTCGGGACTGTCGGGTTTCTTGTATCGTGTGCTTGCGTGAGGGATAGAAGCCAGCTACCGAAGTAGCGCGGATAGCCCGACAGCATTTAAGAAAAGGCCTAATGAACAAAAAGTTGATTAGGCCTTTTTTTAAATGGTGGCACGCCCCTATTGATTTATTTTAGATTTTTGAGTTTAGATTTTTGATTTAAAACTTTCATTTAATTCAAAAATTTACTCTATTTTTACCCTAATTACATAGGGTAAGTATAGTTATAAATTTCGGCTTTAAATGAATTAACGAAAAATTAACACAACACTTGTATATACAAATATTAAAAACTATACATTTGTATATACAAATTATACACTTACGACTATGACAATTGAAGAGGTTATAAAAAGTACAGTTAAGTTGGATAATGCGAGAAAAGTTATTCTGAATATCATGTACACCCAAAATGTGATTCATGATCATTTCAGCGAAATACTTAAACCGTATGATCTGTCAGGAGAGCAATATAATGTGTTGCGCATATTAAGAGGACAAAAAGGAAAACCTGCTAATATGTGTGTTATACAGGAAAGAATGCTTGCTAAAACAAGTAACACAACACGATTGGTTGACAAACTTTTATTGAAAGATTACGTAACAAGAAACGTTTGTCCGGGCAACCGACGCAAAATTGAAGTTTTAATCACTCAAAAAGGATTAGATATCTTAAACGAATTAGATCCGAAAGTAGATAAGCATGAGCGTACATTTGCTAAAAATTTGAGTCAGAAAGAACTAGAATTACTAAATGAATTATTAGAAAAATACCGAACCCAAAAAAATTAATATTATGAGTACATTATTAGAAAATTTAAATTGGAGATACGCAACAAAAAAATTTGATGCAACAAAAAAAATCTCTGCTGAAGATTTAAATACTTTAAAAGAAGCTGTTAGATTAAGCGCTTCTTCATACGGATTACAACCTTACAGAGTTGTTATTGTTGAAAACCCTGAAATTAGAGAAAAACTGAAAGCTGCAGCTTACGGACAAACTCAAATTACTGATGCTTCTCAACTTTTCATTTTTGCTAACGATTTGAATCTTGGCACGGAATCTGTTGACAGTTACATCAAAAACATCAGCGAAACAAGAGGTGTTCCTGCTGAAGCCCTGGCTGGATTCAGTGACATGATGAAAGGTTCAATTGCTAATTTATCTGATGAGAATAAAAACATCTGGACAGCAAAACAAACTTATATCGCTTTAGGAACTTTATTAAGTGCTGCATCTGAATTAAAAATCGATGCAACTCCAATGGAAGGTTTTAACGCAGCAGCATTCAACGAAATCTTAGGTTTCGACAAATTAGGTTTAAACGCTTCAGTTATTGCAACTGTTGGTTACAGACATGAAGCAGACGATGCTCAACATTACAAAAAAGTTAGAAAATCAAACGAAGAATTATTTATAACACTATAATTATTATTAATCCAAAATCAATCTTAACAAAATGAAAAATTTAAAAAAAATTGCAATAGCATTATTCGTAGCAGCGGCTAGTATTTCAGTAAATGCTCAAACAAAGAAAATCGACGTAAAAGCATCTACTATCAAATGGGTAGGTAAAAAAGTAACTGGAGAGCACTCTGGAACTGTAAACTTTAAAGACGGAGCTGTAGTTTTCAAAGGAAAAAAATTAACTGGAGGAAGCTTTACAGTTGACATGACTTCATTAACTTCTACAGATTTAACTGGAGAATACCAAGGAAAATTGAATGGTCACTTAAAAGCTGACGATTTCTTTGGAACTGACAAATTCCCAACTGCAAAATTAGTTTTCAAAACTATCGGAGCTAAAGCAACTGACGTTTATACTGTAACTGCTGATTTAACTATCAAAGGAATCACTAAACCAGTAACTTTTGACATTACTGTAGCTGGAAACACTGCTACAACTGCTTTCAAAGTTGACAGAACTAAATACGGTATCAAATACAACTCTGGTAACTTCTTCGAAAATTTAGGAGACAAAACTATCAGTGACGATTTCGAGTTGACTGTTGCTTTAAAATTCTAATATAAGGCTTACTAATTCTTGTACAAAAATTAAAAACCTGAACTTTTGTTCAGGTTTTTTTTATGCTTAAAAATAGATTTTACACCATAACTAACTCTTTTTAAAATACATATATAAAAAACGAAAATTTTTGTTAAATTTGATATACGCATCGATGAACTATTTCAAAACAACTAAGGAAATAAATATAGCCAAATGTCAAATTTTGCATTTCTACTCCCAAACATCGCAAAGAAATACAAAAGTATTAGCTTCAAACTTTTTTTAATCGCATTCACCTTGTTATCCTCTGTGTCTGGGATTTCTCAAAATACAAAAACAGAACTGGATTCCATTATTAAGGAATTAGGAATTAAAGATAAAGCTAACCTCATTATACTTAAAGGCAAAGCCGAAAGTGAAAAAAAAATGAGAGAGGAAAAATACATTAACTATCAAAATGTTCAAAAACAAAATAAACTTTTTAATTTAATTGAAACCGAAATTCAGAATGCAAAATTTCTTTTAAACAAAGGATTCAATTACAAAGACGTAGCGGAAGAAATTCATCAATTAAAAGATTGGGAAGAATTTGCCGTTAGGGGAATTGTAGGAAAAAAATTTATCGTTTTAACGGATCGAAATCTTAGTTCGACTTCTATTCTTCTTGACGAATTATTAAAACGCTCCACCGATCGTTTAAAAAAAATCAGTCTTGAAAACCAACAACTCAGCCGCACTCAGGAAAAAATAGACTCTCTGGTTGCTCAAAAAAATCTGTATTATGTTCCAAGTGATTCTGTTTCGAGAGAAATTTACCGCCACCAATCCGAAAGAACAATTAAGGATATCACACTGATTTCTGAAAGATTAAAAAATGCCGTGGACAGCATTCAAACATTGGAAATCACTGGAGACCAATTGAAATATAAAATTGAATCGGATATCATTGAAAATAACAGGCTCAGAAAATTAGAACAAAGCCAATTGTTTACCAAAAAAGTACCTGTTTTTAAGCGCCCTGTTATTTCTATAGATCCATTTACAACTTCTATCAGGACAAATTATCTAGTGATGTATTTTTATTTAATAAACAATAAAAACTCACTTCTTACAATGTTGCTCTTGATACTTGGAACTGCGATTTATTTCAGATTGCAAAAAGGAAAATTTATTGATCTGGGCTTTAAAAAAGAAATGTTGCTTGACATCAATATCTTAAACAGTCCGATCTCTGCTGCATTTTTGGTTGTATTAAATTTATATCAATTTATACTGCCAATGCCTCCGCTTATTTTCTCCATAATTATCTGGACGGTATCTACTATTGCATTGACCATAATGATGCGGCATACGATCAGGACATTTGTCTGGAAAGTCCTGATTTCCATTTTTGTCCTTAATTTATTAGCCTTTTTTGACATTATAATACTAATTCATTTTGTCGGAGAATCTTTTTTAATTTTAGCAATAAATATTCTTGGCATCGGAATAGGCGTTTATTCATTTGTAAACAGAGCCCAATTTCAAAGGAAAATTTATTTATGGTATATTGTTATAGGAGCTATCATTCAAATTTTTTCATTTTATTATTTGGTCAACGGCCACTATAATTTAGGGAAATTTTTAATGACAAAAGCCGTTTATTCCATAGTTGTAATTTTTTCTCTTTACAACACTTTAATCGCTATTAAAGAGATTAATTTGGTCTCTAAAATTTTAAAAACAACTGACGAAGACAGTTTGAAGAAAACTATAAAAGGCATCCCGAATAAGTTTAACGCTGGCTTTTATCTACTACTTTTTGTTTCTTGTTTTATACTAATGATTAGAAACACCTATAGTTTTCAAAGTATCGTTGATCCTTTAAGAAATTCTATTTCCGAGACAAGAAATATTGGAAATATCTCTTTTACATTTGAAAATATTATAACATTCGTTCTTATTATTTTATTGTCTGGTTTCGTTTCAAAGGTAGTTTCCTTTTTAGCGAGCGATAATCAGGTTATTAAAAACAAGGATAAAGCTAAAAACATAGGAAGCTGGATGTTTTTATCAAGAATTACAATTGTGACTGTAGGTGTTCTGGTCGCATTTGGTGCAACTGGAATTCCGTTAGACAGAATAACACTAATCATAAGTGCACTTGGAGTCGGTATCGGTTTTGGTATGCAAAGTCTTGTGAACAACCTAATAAGCGGATTAATTATTGCCTTCGAAAAACCGGTAAATCTAAATGATATTATCGAAGTAGGCACACAATCCGGAAAAATGAAATCAATCGGTATTCGAAGCAGCGTTGTTACAACCTTTGACGGCGCAGATGTAGTGATTCCGAATGGAGAATTACTGAATCAAAATTTAACCAACTGGACACTTGGAAACAACCAAAGACGATCGCAAATCCGATTTGGTGTTGCTTATGGAACCGACTTAGAATTCACAAAAAAAATACTGATCGAAATCCTTGAAAAGAATAAAAATATTCTAACAAAACCTGCTCCTACTATTTGGTTTACCAAATTTGGGGATAATTCGATTGATTTAGTGGTAATGTATTGGATCAAGCATTTCGATTTTGACTATGAGGTTAAAAGCCAATTGATTATAGCCATTGACAACACATTAAAAGCAAACAAAATTGTCATACCGTTTTCACAACAGGATATTCACATTATTAATAAAAATATCGAAGATAAAGAACCTGAAGATTAGCGAGTTTAAGGTTTATAGCGGAAGTTTAAATTCGCAAATAAAAATCATCCTCAATTTCGATAATAAAAAGAGATTTTTCTTTTCAAAAATATAACGTTCTTAATACTAAAATAACGCTTTCATAATAACATCCGGCACTTTGATTAACATTCGGCTTCTACTTTTGAGCAACTAAAAAAAGAGAATCAGAAACCTAAATCACAGTTATGAAAACAAAAATACGTATTGCAATTCTAACTCTGCTGAGCAGTTTTTTTCTACATGCACAACAACAACCTAAAGGAATTATTGGCAACATTAACTGGATGAGCAACTGGACAAATTTCAAACCAGCCAATACAGAATATGGTGAAGCCACAAATATTATTGCCGGAACTATCGACAAAGACACAAAATTACTAAAACGTAATATTTATCAACTAGTTGGTGTGGTTTACGTAACCAACAATGCCACTTTAACTATCGAACCCGGAACCGTTATTCGTGGTGATGATAAAAGCTGCGGAACACTGGTAATTACAAACGGCGCTAAAATTATGGCCGAAGGTTTAGAAACTGATCCCATTGTTTTTACATCAAATAAAGAAATCGCAGAAAGAAAACCTGGTGATTGGGGCGGAATTATTATTTTAGGAAAAGCACCAATTAACACTATTGGAGGCATTCACATTCTTCCTTTCGATTTAGAACCAATGTTAAACCATTATGGTGGCCAGGATCCTGAGGATTATTCGGGGATTTTAAAATATGTGAGAATTGAATATTCAGGAAGAAAATTGAGCGCATTAAAAGAGCTAAACGGACTTTCTTTAGCCGGTGTTGGAAGAAAAACCGTTTTAAGCAACATCCAAATTAGTTATTCAAATGATGATTCATTCGAAAGTTACGGTGGAGATTTAGTAATGAACAACCTAATTTCATACAGAACTACCGATGATGATTTTGATTTTACACAAGGTGTTCAATGCAATATAAGCAACAGTATTGCAATCCGTCATCCGTTTTCATCAGATGTTTCAGGGTCAAGATGTTTTGAAGTTGATTCGTATGATAAAATTGGAAGTACCGATATGACCAAAAAACTGAGTAAAATCAATGCCAGCAATATCACTCTAGTTAATCTGGAAGAAAACAACCAGGGATTGGTTAGAGAATCTCTTTATGTTAGAGAAAATACTTTTTTCAATTTGTCTAATAGTATCATTTCAGGTTTTACTCCTTTTGCTTTGTTAGAAGGAAATATTGGTGACGGTGCTGTTAATTTATCTAAAATTACATTTAAAAATCTAATCATCAACAATTGTAACGGAGGGATTATAAGTGAAGCGGGAAGCGGAAACACGGCAATTCAAAAATTTTATGGAGATCCATCATTTCTTCTGGACTACACAAAATTAAAAAACAGCGAATTGTTTATAATGCCTAATATTAAAGGGAATCCTGATTTTAGAATGAACCAAAATAACACAATTGCAATTGGGAATTAAGTATTTAAAATTAATTATTTCTTATGAAATTTAACAAATTTCTAAATTAGGAAAAGTTTTTTTTAAATTTTTATGTATCCTATTCCAATTTACATTTATATCTTTGTGATATCAAAATAAGAAAATGAAAACATTAATGAACAATACTTGGTGGTGGAAGAATTTACGTCAAACGTCGTGAACAAAGCTTCCTATGGTATTGTAAACTATAAATATAAAAGGCTTGTCATCACGACAAGCCTTTTTTTTTGGCCAAAACTGAAGATATATTAAAAATTAAAAAACGAAATACTTTGAAACCTTTTATACTCAACACACACTACAAACAAATTCTGGCAGACACCATCACGCCGGTAAGTATTTATTTTAAAATCAGGGATAAATTCCCAAATAGTCTATTATTAGAAAGTAGTGATTATCATGGAAATGACAATAGTTTCTCATACATCTGCTGTAACCCGATCGCAACGATTAAAATCGAAAACGAAATCATTTCAAAAACTTTTCCTGACGGAACGGCGGAGCAAATTGCAATTGACGCTTCAACAAATATTCCGGAAGTAATTCAGGAATTTTCGAGTCAGTTTAAATCGGAAAAAACTGATTTTAAATTCATCAACAATGGATTATTCGGATACATTTCTTACGATGCTGTTCGTTATTTTGAGAAAGTTTCAATTGCTAAAAAAGACAGCGCCACTTTAATTCCGGATGTTTTTTATGCCGTTTATCAAAATATTATTGCGATCAATCACTTTAAAAATGAAGCGTACATCTTTTGTCATAGTGTTGACGGAAGAAACAACATTTCGGAAATTGAGCAGTTACTTCAATCAAGAAATATTGCATCTTATAAATTCAGTAAAGAAGGCGAAGGTTTTTCTAACTTAACCGATGAAGAATTCAAACACAATGTGGCTTTGGCTAAAAAACATTGTTTTAGGGGTGATGTGTTTCAATTGGTTTTATCGCGTCGTTTTACACAAGGTTTTAAAGGTGATGAATTCAATGTTTACAGAGCTTTACGCAGTATCAATCCATCTCCTTATTTATTCTTTTTTGATTATGGCGATTTCAAAATATTTGGGTCTTCACCCGAAGCACAAATTATCGTAAAAAATAGAAAAGCAGAAATTCATCCCATCGCCGGAACTTTCAAAAGAACCGGAAATGACGAACATGATGCGGTTTTAGCCAAACAACTTTCTGAAGATAAAAAAGAAAACAGCGAACACGTAATGCTTGTCGATTTAGCCAGAAATGATTTAAGCCGAAACGGACACGATGTAAACGTTGAGAAATACAGAGAAGTTCAGTTTTTCTCGCATGTAATTCACTTGGTTTCAAAAGTTACAGGGCATTTACATGAAAAAGCTACAACGATGCAAGTGGTTGCCGATACTTTCCCAGCCGGAACTTTAAGCGGTGCACCTAAACACAGAGCCATGCAATTGATTGAAGATTACGAAAAAACAAATCGTAATTTCTACGGAGGCGCAATTGGTTTCATGGATTTTGAAGGAAACTTTAATCACGCCATTATGATTCGTACTTTCTTAAGCAAAAATCATCAATTACATTGTCAGGCCGGTGCCGGAATTGTTGCCAGTTCAGACGAAGAAAGCGAAATGCAGGAAGTTTATAATAAATTAAGAGCGTTGAATACAGCGCTGGAAATGGCGGAGAAAATATAGTTTCTTTTGTTTCAGGTTTCAAGTTTCAAGTTGTTGGGACGTGACACGAGTAGCCGAATTGGCGAAGCAAACCTGAAACCTGAAACTTGAAACAATTATCAAACAAACCATAAAAACCATAAATAATCATGAAAAAAGCAATTTCAATTTTATTTTTAATCATTGGCGTAACAGCTTGCAATTCGGAAAAGAAAGAAAATCCAATTGAAGGAACATGGCGTCTGATATCAGCTGAAACGACAGAAAAAGATTCAACTTTCTCGACTTTCAATCCAAAAACAAAAATGATTAAAATTATAAATGACTCCCATTTTGCTTTTTTTAATCATGATTTGAATAACGGAAAAGACAGCACAGCAGCTGTATTCTTTGGCGGAGGCGGAAAATATACTTTGAAAGACAGTGTTTACACAGAGAATCTGGAATATTTCAATAATCGTCAATGGGAAAATGGAAAATTTGAGTTCGTAGTAAAAATCAAAAATGATACATTAACTCAAAAAGGAATCGAAAAAGTAGAAAAATTAGGAATCAATCGAATTATTACAGAAAGATACGTTCGAGAAAAATAAAAAAATAGTTTCAAGTTTCAAGTTTCAGGTTTCACGTTGTTGGAACTTGAAACAAAAAAAACTTGAAACCTGAAACAAAAAAACTCATGAAAAAGATATTAGTTATAGACAATTACGATAGTTTCACTTATAATTTAGTGCACTATTTAGAGGATTTAAACTGCGAAGTTACCGTTTACAGAAACGACGAATTTGATATTGATGAAATCGCAACTTTCGATAAAATATTACTTTCTCCGGGGCCTGGAATTCCAGACGAAGCAGGTTTATTAAAAGAAGTAATTCAGAAATACGGACCTACAAAAAGCATTTTGGGTGTTTGTTTAGGCCAACAAGCCATTGGAGAAGTTTTTGGTGGAACGCTTTCAAACCTTGATAAAGTATATCATGGAGTTGCAACAAATGTAAAAACAGTAGTTTCAGATGAAGTTTTATTTGAAGGGTTAGGAAACGAATTCGAAGTGGGAAGATATCATTCCTGGGTTGTTGATGCGAATTTACCAGATGTTTTAGAAGCCACTTCAATCGACGAAAACGGACAAATTATGTCATTAAGACACAAAACTTTTGATGTAAGAGGCGTTCAGTTCCATCCCGAAAGTGTTTTGACACCAAAAGGAAAATTGATATTGGAGAACTGGATAAAGAGTTAGTTTCTTTTGTTTCAAGTTTCAAGTTTCAGGTTAGCGAAACTTGAAACAAAAAACCTAAAACAAATACTTAGAACCTTAGAACCTCAGCATCTTAGAACCTTAGAATAAAAAAAAATGAAAACTATATTAAATAAATTAATCAACCACGAAGTGCTTTCAAAAGAAGAAGCCAAAGACGTATTGATTAATATCTCAAGCGGAAATTATAATCCAAGTCAGATTTCGGCATTTTTGACCGTATTTATGATGCGAAGCATTACTATTGATGAGCTATCAGGTTTTCGTGAAGCTTTGTTAGAATTATGCATTCGCGTTGATTTATCAGCTTACAACACCATCGATTTATGCGGAACAGGTGGCGATGGAAAAGATACTTTCAACATTTCAACTTTGGCATCTTTTATTGCTGCCGGAGCAGGAATAAAAGTGGCAAAACATGGAAATTATGGCGTTTCGTCAATTTCAGGGTCGAGCAACGTGATGGAAAAAATGGGAATTAAATTCAGCAACGATCCTTCATTTCTAGAAAAATGTATTGATCAGGCTGGAATCTGCGTTTTACACGCTCCCCTATTCCATCCGGCAATGAAAAATGTGGGACCAATCAGAAAAGAATTGGCGGTAAAAACGTTCTTCAATATGTTAGGACCAATGGTAAATCCATCGTTTCCACAGAATCAATTGGTTGGTGTTTTCAATTTGGAATTAGCTCGTATGTATGCTTATTTATACCAAAACACCGATATCAATTTTACCATTTTACATTCGCTTGACGGATATGACGAAATTTCGTTAACAGGTCCAACCAAGACAATAACATCTCATATGGAAGGCATGTTAAATCCTTCTGACTTTGGGGTGAGACTTTTATCTCAAACTGAAATTGAAGGAGGAAAGACAATTGAAGAATCGGCAGAAATTTTCATTAATATCATTTCAGGAAAAGGAACAGAAGCTCAAAATAATGTGGTTCTGGCCAACGCCGCAATGGCAATCGCAACGGTTACAAAATGTTCTCCGTTAGAAGGATTTGAATTGGCAAAAGAAAGTTTGTTGTCTGGAAAAGGCTTAAAGGCATTACAGACATTACAAGAATTAAGTAAATAAAATTTAGTTTCAAGTTTTCTTTGTTTCAGGTTTCAAGTTGTTGGGATCTGAAACTTGAAACCTGAAACCTGAAACAAATAAATATGAATATTTTAGATAGAATCATAGTTGACAAACAAAGAGAAGTCGTTCTTAAAAAATCAATCATTCCCGTTTCACAATTGGAAAGTTCAGTGTTTTTTGGAAGAGAAACGATTTCTTTGAGTCAAAAATTGAGAACAAGTTCAACTGGAATAATTGCAGAACATAAACGCCGTTCGCCATCAAAATCAGTTATCAACCATAGTTTTACTGTTGAAGAAGTAGTAAAAGGATACGAAAACGCCGGCGCTTGCGGAATTTCGGTCTTAACGGACGGAAAATATTTTGGAGGTTCTTTAGACGATTTGCTTTTGGCAAGAGCAAGTGTAAATATTCCGCTTTTGCGAAAAGAATTTATTGTCGATGAATACCAAATTCTGGAAGCCAAAGCTTTTGGAGCCGATTTAATTTTATTGATCGCTGCCGTTTTAACGCGTGAAGAAATCAAATCATTGTCTGAATTTGCAAAGAAATTAGGTTTAGAAGTTTTATTGGAAGTTCACAACCAGGAAGAATTAGAAAAATCGATTATGCCGAGTTTAGATATGATTGGCGTGAATAACAGAAACCTAAAAACCTTCGAAGTAAGTTTGGATTTCAGTAAGCAGCTGGCATCGCAAATTCCGGATGAATTCATCAAAGTTTCAGAAAGCGGCATCTCATCAATTGAAGCCATCTCAGAATTAAGACCATACGGCTACAGCGGATTTCTAATTGGTGAAAACTTCATGAAAACAGACAACGCAGGCGAGGCCGCAACAGAATTTATTAAAAATTTGAGCGTATAAAAAAATAGCCACGAATTCACGAATTTATTTATTATCATTCGTGAATTGCTTCGCCTGTTCACTATCGTTCGGGTCGTGGCGAAAAAACTTTGCGAACTTTGCGTTTTTAAGCGCAATCAAATATAAAACCTTAGCGCCCTTTGCGGTTAAAAAAACACAACGAATGAAACTCAAAATATGCGGCATGAAATATCCTGAAAATATACTCGAAGTAGGCGCACTCCTACCCGATTATATGGGATTTATTTTCTGGGAGAAATCCGCGAGATACTTTAACGGAGAAATTCCGGAACTGATAGAAACGGTTAAAAAAGTGGGTGTTTTTGTAAATCAGAGTCAGGAAGAAATTCTTGAAAAAGTTCAAAAATATAAATTGCAAGCTGTTCAGTTACACGGAAGCGAATCGGTCGAATTTTGTTCGGAATTAAAAACTAAACTGAACAAAAAAATCGAAATCATAAAAGCATTTTCTGCCGATAACAATTTTGATTTTGAGGTTTTAAAACCTTACGAAGCAGTCTGCGATTATTTTCTTTTTGATACCAAAGGGAAACTGCCCGGCGGTAACGGAACCACATTTGACTGGACGATATTAAAAAAATACAAATCTGAAAAACCATTCTTTTTGAGTGGGGGTATCGGAATTGAAGAATTAAAAGCCATCGAAGAAATTTCAAAAACCAATTTACCTATTTATGCTATCGATGTAAATAGTAAATTTGAAATCGAACCGGGGCTGAAAAACAAAAATCTATTTAGCAATTTCAAACGAAAATTTGATGTTGCCAACTTTTAAACTTTAAACGAAATGAACTTTAACGTTAACGAAAAAGGATATTACGGAGAATTTGGAGGAGCTTTTATTCCCGAAATGTTATATCCGAATGTAGAAGAATTACGGCAGAATTATCTAAAAATAACGAGCGAACCCGATTTTAAAGCAGAGTTCGGTCAATTGTTAAAAGATTACGTGGGACGACCTAGTCCGCTTTATTTTGCTAAGCGTTTATCTGAAAAATACAATACTAAAGTTTATCTGAAAAGAGAAGACTTAAATCATACCGGAGCACACAAAGTCAACAATACGATTGGGCAAATTTTGGTTGCAAAACGTTTAGGTAAAAAAAGAATTATTGCCGAAACCGGAGCCGGTCAACACGGTGTTGCAACAGCTACAGTTTGTGCTTTAATGGGCTTGGAATGTATCGTTTACATGGGCGAAATTGACATTGCACGTCAGGCACCAAATGTTGCCCGTATGAAAATGTTGGGAGCAGAAGTTCGTCCGGCACTTTCGGGTTCAAGAACGTTGAAAGATGCAACAAATGAAGCAATTCGCGATTGGATTAATAATCCGGTTGACACTCATTATATTATTGGATCAGCTATTGGCCCACATCCTTATCCGGATATGGTGACGCGCTTTCAAAGTGTTATTTCAGAAGAAATAAAATGGCAGTTAAAAGAAAAAGAAGGACGTGAAAATCCTGATTATGTTGTAGCTTGCATTGGTGGTGGAAGTAACGCTGCCGGAACCTATTATCACTTTTTGCACGAGCCAGAAGTTGGGATTATCGCCGTTGAAGCAGCCGGAAAAGGTGTCGACAGTGGCCATAGTGCGGCAACCAGCAAATTAGGAAAAGTAGGTGTTATTCACGGTTGCAAAACCCTTTTAATGCAAACGCCGGACGGACAGATTACAGAACCGTATTCGATTTCAGCAGGTTTGGATTATCCTGGAGTTGGACCAATGCACGCGCATTTGGCACAAACCGGGCGTGGAGAATTTTTCTCGGTTACTGATGATGATGCGATGAATGCAGGTTTGCAATTGACTAAATTAGAAGGAATTATTCCTGCTATTGAAAGTGCACATGCATTTGCGGTTTTAGATCAAAAGAAATTCAAACCGACAGATATTGTGGTGATTAGTCTTTCAGGTCGTGGTGATAAAGATTTAGACAATTATATTGATTATTTTAAGTTGTAAATAAAACGAGAAAATCATAATTATGGAAAAATTATTCTCTTACGGAACATTACGGTCAAAACAGATTCAGATGCAGCTTTTTAATAAGGTCTTAACCGGAACTAAAGATCAGCTTTTGGGTCATAGACTGAAAAGTCTTCAGATAGAAGAAGAATTTGGGATGGCAGATTATGTTGTAGCAGTACCAACAGAAGGTCCTTCAGACCCAATACACGGTATTGTTTACAATATTTCTCCTTCAGATTTAGCCAAAGTAGACATATTCGAATCGAATGCTTATAAAAGAGTTCAAGTCAAATTGAAGTCAGGAATTGTTGCCTGGATTTATATAGAAAGTTAATAAAAAACAAAATGATTCTAGCAGCAGCACAAACAAAACCAACACGAGGAAATATTGAAGCTAATTTAGCAGATCATTATCGTCTTGTAGAATTGGCAGTGCAAAACGGAGCACAATTAATCGCATTTCCTGAAATGTCTATCACAGGATATGAAAGAGAAAATGCTCAAAAACTGGCTTTCCAAAAAGATGATTTGCGACTGGATTATCTGAAAAAATTGGCTTCGGAAAACAATATTGTTATTGTGGCCGGCGCTCCAATTCAAATCGAATCGCAATTATTTATTGGAGAATTTAGTATTGCTCCAGATCATTCCGTTTCAATTTATACGAAGCAGTTTTTGCATGAAGGCGAAGATGAATTTTTCCAGTCTTCTTTCAATTATAATCCGATGATTTCGATTGAGAACCAAAAAATTTCGTTTGCCATTTGTGCTGATATTGATAATCCGCTGCATCCTGAAAACGCTTGTAAGAGAGCAACTGATATATACATCGCCAGTATTTTCTTTACACCAAACGGGATTCCGAATGCGTACCGAGATTTACAAAGCTATGCTAAGAAACATAAAATGAATGTTTTGATGTCTAATTTTAGTAGAGAATCCTGGGGTTATCCATCGGCAGGACAGAGCGCTTTTTGGAATAATAAAGGTGAATTGGTTGGACAAATGAATGACTCGGATTCAGGAATTTTATTAGCCGAGAATAATAATGATAATTGGACAACTCGAGTTGTGAAGATTTAGATATAATGCCACAGATTGCGCAGATTAAAAAGATTTTATTTTAAGCAGATTTAGCAGATTAGAGCAGATTTAAAAAAGATCTGCGCAAATCAGCTTAAATCTATTTAAAATCGGCGTGAAATAAATTTCCAGCTATCAGCGAGAATCTTTTATCCCGATAGCTATCGGGAGTGGCAAAAAAATAACTTAATAAAATACCTAACAGGTTTTGTCCCGAAGCTTCGGGACTGTTAGGATAAAATATAGAAACAAAATGAACAGAATAACACAAAAATTACAAGAAGATAAAAAGATACTTTCTATTTATTTTTCAGCGGGATATCCTAATTTAAATGATACGGTTCAGATTATTCAGGATCTGGAAAAAAATGGCGTTGACCTAATTGAAATTGGTTTGCCTTTTAGCGATCCTTTGGCAGATGGGCCAACAATTCAGGCGAGTTCTACGACAGCACTTCATAACGGAATGACAACTCAGGTTCTTTTTGACCAACTGAAGAACATCCGCGAAAGCGTAAAAATTCCGTTGATTATTATGGGGTATTTCAATCCGATATTACAATATGGAGTTGAAGCATTCTGTAAAAAATGTGCCGAAATTGGTATTGACGGTTTAATCATTCCTGACTTACCAGTTGATGTTTACGCAGACGAATACAAAGCTATTTTTGAAAAATATGGTTTGATAAACGTGTTTTTAATTACGCCACAAACTTCAGACGAACGCATTCGTTTTGTCGACAGCGTTTCAAACGGATTTATTTATATGGTAAGTTCAGCAAGTGTTACAGGTTCTCAGGCTGGTTTCGGAAATACACAGGAAAGTTATTTTGAAAGAATCGGAAATATGAATTTGAAAAATCCTCAAATTGTTGGTTTCGGAATTTCGAATAAAGAAACTTTTAATCAAGCTACTAAATATGCAAAAGGAGCTATTATTGGAAGTGCTTTCATTAAGCATTTGAGTGAAAGTGGTTCTGGGAAAATTTCTGAATTTGTTGGGGAGATTCGATAAAAATATATTTCTGATTGAAGGTCTAAACCGCACAGTTTGTCATTTCGACGAAGGAGAAATCCCCGTTAGAAACTCGACAAAGTGAACTCTCGTTGCGGAGCTACTTGCGAGGATTTCTCCTTCGTCGAAATGACAAGATTGTGAAAAATTCAAGCTGAAATACAAATTTCAGCTTTTTTTATGCCCAAAACAACCGCATCATTTTATGTTAATGTTATGTTAAAACAAAATTAAACAACTGTTTAATTTAAACACTTGTTTAATTTTGTACTCGATTACAAAAACTACCATGTCATATATTGAATTAAACGATAAAAAAATTCAGATTCTGGACGTTGCTGAAAAGTTATTTTCAGACAAAGGGTTTGAAGGTACATCGATACGGGATATCTCAAAACATGCAAAAATTAATATTGCAATGGTTTCGTATTATTTTGGCTCAAAAGAAAGACTACTGGAAGCTTTAATTCTTTATAAAACTTCTGATTTAAAACTACAACTCGAAAATTTATTACAGGAAAATCTCGAACCGATTGAAAAAGTTAATAAATTAATCGAAATTTACATTAACAGAATTAGTTGTAACAAAGGGATTTTCAGAGTTATACATTTTGAAATCAATTCGGAAAAGCGAGAAAAAAGCATGATTGCCTTTACAGAATTAAAAAAAGGAAATCTAAAATCAGTTGAAAGTATTATAGCACAAGGTCAGGCAAAAGGCGTATTTAGAAAAGATATTATAATTCCGCTTCTTACTCCTACCATTATTGGAACTTTTTTTCACTTTCACATGAATAAACCTTTTTTTGTGGAATTACTGAATTTAAACACCGAAGAAATGTACAACAATTACATTAAAACCAGTCTTACAAAGCACATTCAACAAACTATAAAAGCGCTACTTGTTTATGAAAATTAGTCAATTAATGCTCTTTGGGATTTTCTTTATTGGAATTTCATCAATAGAAGCACAAGAAAAAACAAGTTTAACCTTAGACGAAGCCGTAAAACTGGCTTGGGAAAAAAGTAACGAAGTTACACTTGCCAACACTAAGGTAAACTCAAAAAAATACGCATTAGAAACGGTCAAAAATAATCAGTATCCTGATATTAAAATTGCAGGTCAATACCAACGTTTAGGAACAGCTTCGGTAGATTTAGCCAATTCAGATCCTAACGCAGATCCTTTACCGGCTCCAGATCAGGTTATGTTTGGACAAGCTACTGTAAGTTTGCCAATATTCGCAGGGTTTAAAATCCAAAACAGCATTACAGCTTATGATAATTTATATGAAGCTGAAAGTGCGAACGCTGCGAAAACTAAAGAAGATGTCGCTTTGCGTGTAATTACTTATTATACTGCATTATACAAAGCACAAAAAACGCTAGATCTTTTAAACGAAAATCAGAAGCAGGCGAAACAGCGTGTAACTGATTTTACTGAATTAGAGAAAAACGGAATTATACCAAGAAATGATTTATTGAAAGCGCAATTGTTGGTTTCAAAAACACAATTAAATATTGATGAAGCAAATAACAACATCAATAATATCAACTATTATCTGACAACATTGTTGAAATTAGATCCTAGTGTAAAATTAACAGTTAATGAAGCTGATTTCTTTAATTTAAAGACAAGCAATGCGCCAACATCTGATGTATTGGCACTTGAAAACAGAAAAGATTTAGAAGCTATTCGTTTACAACAAAAAGCGAGTGAAGCTAACGTTAAAATTGCAAAATCAGGTTATTATCCTTCTCTTGCTCTACTTGGTGGTTACACTGCTTTAGATCTTAAAGATTTTATTACTGTAAAATATGCAATGAATTTTGGAGTTGGTTTATCTTATGATTTATCAGGAATCTATAAAAACAATGCACACGTAAAAGAAGCCGAAAGTAAAGCTTTGGAAGTAAAAAATACTGAAGCTATTATGACGGATCGTATTAAAATTGAAGTTCAGAAATCTATTGAAGATTATGATTTGGCAATTAATCAAAGTGTTGTTTATGATGAAGCTTTACAACAAGCATCTGAAAATTACAGACTTGTAAAAGATAAATTCGATAACGGTTTATCAGATACCAATGATTTGGTCGAAGCTGATGTAGAACATTTAAGTGCTAAAATCAACACCGCTTTATCAAAAGCAACCATTATTCAAAAATATTACGAATTACTTTCAGTATCAGGACAATTATCTCAATCATTCAATCTTTCTAAAATATAATCGATAGCTCTCATGGAAAAGAAAAAAACAAATACTAAATTCATCATTATAATAACCGTTTTGGTTTTATTGGGGGGAACTTACGGAGTATCAAAATACTTACACGGACAAGCTCACGAAGAAACGGATGACGCTCAAATTGAGAAAAAAATGAATCCAATTATTCCTAGAGTATCTGGATATATTAGTAAAGTGTATGTAAAAGATAATGATTTTGTAAAAAAAGGAGATACTTTATTTACTATCGATAAAAGAGATTATCAGTTAAAAATTGATGAAGCTAATGCAGCTTTATTAGGTGCTGAAGGTCAATATGAAGCTGCTAAAGCTGATATTGGAAGTGCTTACGCAAGTATCAATGTTTCTGATGCAAACATGAAATCTGCAAGTGGTTCTATCGAAAGTGCTAAAATCAGATTGAGACAATTGACAAACGATTTTAATCGTTACAGCAATTTGTATAAAACGCATACAATTACAAAACAACAATACGAACAGGCCTTGACTGCTAAAGAAGAAGCTGAAAACCAAGTTCGTGTTTTAGAACAACAACAAAGAGCTAGTTCTTACCAAAAATCGGTAATCGAATCTAAGTCAAAAGCTTCTGACAAACAAACAGAAGTTGCTGCAGCAAACATTAAAAGAGCAAAAACAATGCTTGATGTTGCTAAATTAAACCTTACGTATACTGTTGTAACTGCAGCAATTGATGGTCAGGTTTCGAAAGTTGATATTCAACCAGGACAATTGGTTCAACCAGGACAATCTTTATTTTACATCATCAATAATAATGAAGCTTGGGTTGTAGCTAACTTCAAAGAAACGCAATTAAACAAAATGATTGTGGGACAAAAAGTAAGTTTAAAAGTTGATGCATATCCTAACTATGAATTTAAAGGGATTGTAACTTCATTTTCACCAGCAACAGGATCTCGTTTTTCATTATTGCCACCTGATAATGCTACAGGTAACTTCGTAAAAACAATTCAGAGATTACCAGTAAAAATTAGTTTAGATCCATCTAATGACCCTGAGAAAGTAAAATTATTACGTCCGGGAATGAATGTTGACGTAGACGTACATTTAAAATAAATTAATGGCAACAGCAGTACAAGGAGACGACGATTTAGTAGAATACGGTTACAGACGTGTCATAATCACGATTACAGCAGTACTTTGTGCATTGCTGGAAATCGTTGATACGACTATTGTAAACGTAGCGCTAACAGACATGCGCGGGAGTCTTGGTGCTACCTTGACAGATGTAGCGTGGGTGATTACAGCATACGCAATTGCGAATGTTATTGTAATTCCGATGACGAGCTGGCTATCGCAGCAATTTGGAAGACGTAATTATTTTGTGGCTTCCATCATAATATTTACCGTCTGTTCCTTTTTGTGTGGTAACGCCAGTAATATTTGGGAACTGGTGGCTTTCAGGTTCGTACAAGGTATGGGTGGAGGAGCTTTATTAGTAACTGCCCAAACGATTATTACCGAAAGTTATCCGGTTGCAAAACGCGGTATGGCGCAGGCTATTTACGGAATGGGGGTAATTGTTGGCCCAACTCTTGGACCGCCTTTAGGAGGTTATTTAGTAGATAATTATTCATGGCCTTATATCTTTTACATTAATATTCCGTTGGGAATTATCGCTACTATTTTGGCGCTGACTTTTGTTAGAAGCCCAAAATATGGTGAGAAATTAAAAGCGAATCAGGTTGACTGGTGGGGAATCATATTGTTATCAGCATTTATTGGATCACTTCAATTCGTTTTAGAACATGGCCAGCAAGACGATTGGTTTAATGATTCTACAATTGTAACCTTAAGTGTTGTGTCGATTCTTGGTTTGATTCTTTTTATTTGGAGAGAGCTAACATACAAACATCCAATTGTAAATTTAAGTGTGCTGAAAGATGGAAATTTAAGAATTGGAACCGTAATGTGTTTTATTCTTGGTTTCGGATTATATGGTTCGACTTTGATTATCCCAATTTACACGCAGTCTATTTTAGGATGGACAGCTACTGATGCAGGATTATTATTGATTCCGGGTTCTATTACCACTGCGATCATGATGCCATTTGTTGGAAATATGATTCAGAAAGGAGTTCCGCAAGCCTATATGGTTGGAATTGGATTTTTAGTTTTCTTCTTCTTTACCTTCATGATGCAAACTCGTATGACGCCTGACACTGGTGTAGAACATATGTATTGGCCATTGATTTTAAGAGGAGTTGGTTTGGGCTTGCTTTTTGTACCAATTACCACACTTTCGCTATCAACGTTAAAAGGAAAACATATTGGTGAAGGAGCAGCTTTTACCGGAATGATGCGCCAATTAGGAGGTTCATTTGGTATTGCGATTATTACCACTTTTATTACTCGTTTAAGTCAGGAACACAGAGTTAATTTATTAACGAATTTAGATCCGGCAAAATACGATGTTCAGCAACGTATTTTAGGCATGCAGCACGCCTTTATGGCGAAAGGTTATAGTGCCGATGTTGCCCTCAAAAAAGCATACCAGGCGATCGATTACGCCGTATTGAAACAAAGTACTGTAAT
Source organism: Flavobacterium aquidurense (assembly GCF_031458035.1). Classification (GTDB taxonomy): domain Bacteria; phylum Bacteroidota; class Bacteroidia; order Flavobacteriales; family Flavobacteriaceae; genus Flavobacterium; species Flavobacterium aquidurense_C. The sequence continues at coordinate 194,177 of NZ_JAVDXR010000005.1, read as the reverse complement.
GTCGTACATTGACATTTTTATGTATTTAGGAATAATGTTCTTATGTTGTATTCCAATTATCCTCTTCATCAAGAGAGGTAAAAACAAGATTAATCCTGCTGATGCAATGCATTAATAGCGTTAATATAATAATTGATTTATAATTTATAATAAGAAAAAGCCGGGTAATTAATTTAACCCGGCTTTTTTATTATTATTTTAATGTACAATATAAATTTAATTCCCTTTCATTATTATGAAGGGATTAAAATCCCTCCCTACAATATGGGTAGAGTCTACGACTCATTTAAACCTCTGAACCTTTGTCACTTTGAGATTACATGGATTAAAATCCCTGCCTACAATATGAAATGAGTCTCCGACTCTCAAGAAAACCTTAGAACCTTAGCAACTTAGAACCTCAGCACCTCGAAAGAATCTATCTCGTAAAAACCAAATGATTTCCTTTTGAAAGATTCGCATCAAACTGGTATCCTTCATAATTAAAACCTTTCAAATCGTCAATAGTCTCAGCATTAGTATCGATGATATAGCGTACCATCATACCTCTCGCCTTTTTCGCGAAGAAACTAATCATCTTTAATTTTCCGTCTTTATAATCTTTAAAATCCGGTGTGATTATGGGAACTTTTAAAGCTTTTACATCAACGGCAGAAAAATATTCTGTACTGGCTAAATTCACGAATAGTTCACCTTTTGTCAATTCTTTATTCAAAGCTTTGGTTACAACCGGCTTCCAGAATTCGTGTAGGTTTTTATATTCACCAACGGGCAATTTTGTTCCCATTTCCAAACGATATGCCTGCATTAAATCAAGTGGTTTTAAAACCCCATAAAGTCCTGATAAAATTCTCAATTTATCTTGTAATTTATCTAATTTTTCTAACGGAATTGTATAGGCATCCAATCCTGTATAAACATCACCATCAAAAGTATAAACTGCAGGACGTGCATTTTCTGGAGAAAAAGGTGTTTTCCATTTTTGATTGCGTTCCCAGTTTAAATCGGATAGTTTATCTGAAATGGACATTAATTCAGATAACTCTGCTGGTTTTTTAGTTTTTAAAATTTTATGAACCTGACGTGCTTCTTTTAAAAAAGCGGGTTCAGTATATTGAGTAGTTGGTAATTTTTTTTCGAAATTCAGTGACTTCGCTGGCGATATAACAATTTTCATTTGTACGTATTTGTATGATTCAAAAATACAAATTGAAATTTTAAAAAACAGCAATACGAATTGATTTGTTCGATAATGGTATAAATGAATCCGACTAGTCTTTTTCGCCACGAATTCACGAATTTCTCTTTTTACTTCACTACGATTCGTGAAATTTAAGGTGATCTTTTTTATTTTAATAAAATTTCATCCTGAAAATATGAATTTGTTCAAAAAAGTAAACAATAGATTGTAAAAGGCGTTTTCTATGTTGTAAATTTGCAACTATAAAATTCCAAATAACATTTCAATATAAAATTGAAAGTTGTATTCTAAATATTAGCCACGAATTCACGAATTAACTTTTTAAAATTAATTTATAAAAATTCGTGAATTCGTGGCGAAAAAAATTTAGACAATGACAAAAATATTATATCAACTGGAAAGTTATCAAATAATGGGGATTTTATTTGATGTTCATCGAAATTTAGGTGGAGGTTTTTCTGAAATCGTATATAAAGATGCTTTAGAATATGAATTCAAAAAAGCCGATATTCCATTTGAAAGAGAAAAAGAATATTTGGTAAATTATAAAGACATTATACTGGATCACAAATTTTATGCTGATTTTGTTTTGTTTGATAAAATTATACTTGAAATAAAATCAAGTGATTATCTACACCCAAAGCATATTTCCCAATGTCTAAATTATCTTAAAGTTTCTAAAACACATTTAGCAATTTTAGCAAACTTTAATTCTGCCTCACTTGAACACAAACGTATTATTTTATAAAAAATTAGGGAATTCGTGGCTATACAAACAAACTATAAAACAGCTTTACAACATAAAATCTTCGGAATTATTTCGCAGGCATCTCAGGAACTAAACGTTGACAGTTACGTTATTGGCGGTTTTGTTCGTGATTTGCTTTTAAATCGAGGTTCTAAAAAGGATATTGACGTTGTGGCCGTTGGAAGCGGAATCGAGTTGGCTCTAAAAGTTTCAGAACTTCTTCCTAAAAAACCTAAAGTACAGGTTTTTAAAAATTACGGAACTGCAATGTTACGTTTTGAAGATACTGATATAGAATTTGTTGGTGCCCGAAAAGAATCTTATAATTTCGACAGCCGAAATCCAATTGTGGAAAACGGAACTCTTGAAGATGATCAAAATCGTCGTGATTTCACCATCAACGCTTTGGCTTTATCATTAAACGAAAAAACTTTCGGAGATCTTTCTGATCCTTTTGACGGTTTGGCCGATTTAGAAAATAAAATCATCAAAACACCTTTAGATCCAAGCATTACGTATTCTGATGATCCTTTGCGAATGCTTCGTGCAATTCGTTTTGCCAATCAATTAGGTTTTGAAATTGAGAAAAATTCGCTTGATGCGATTACTAAAAATGCAGAGAGAATCAACATCATTTCCGGAGAAAGAATCGTTGATGAATTGAATAAAATTCTTTCGACTGATCAACCCTCAATTGGATTTTTACTTTTATATCAAACCGGACTTTTAGATATTATTCTTCCTGAATTAACAGCTTTGAATCAGGTCGAGGAAATTGAAGGTCACACACATAAAAACAATTTTTATCACACTTTAGAAGTTGTCGATAATATTTGCCCAAATACAGATGACGTTTGGTTACGCTGGTCGGCTCTATTACACGATATTGGAAAAGCGCCAACAAAACGTTTTAATAAAAAACAAGGCTGGACTTTTCACGGTCATGAATTTTTGGGTGGAAAAATGGCCAAAAAAATATTTGAACGTTTACACATGCCGTTAAATCATAAAATGAAATTTGTGCAAAAAATGGTCATTATGAGTTCTCGCCCAATAGTTTTGGCGCAGGATATTGTAACTGATAGTGCCGTTCGTCGTTTGGTTTTTGATGCCGGAGAAGATGTCGAAGATTTGATGACATTATGCGAAGCGGATATTACAACCAAAAACCCATCGAAATTTAAAAAGTATCATAAAAACTTTGAAATCGTCCGCAAGAAAATTGTTGAAGTAGAAGAGCGTGATCATGTTCGTAATTTTCAGCCGCCAATTTCTGGTGAAGAAATCATGGAAATTTTCAATTTAAAACCTTCACGTGAAATTGGAGTTTTAAAAGAAGCTGTAAAAGAAGCCATTTTAGAAGGTGACATTCCTAATGAATATCAAGCCGCTTATGATTTTATAATCAAAAGAGCTGAAAAAATGGGTTTATCAAAAGTTTAAACTCATACTAAATTGTAGGAAAATTTACTTAATTTTGTAAAAAAAATAAGTCATGACAACATCCGAAAGAAAACTCTATTTAATAAAAAAAATAATTGAAACGACTGATATAGATTTATTGCTAAAAATAAAATCTTTATTGGAAGAAAATAATTATGTTTTATCCGACGAAAAGCCAACTGAAGTAAATGAACCAGCTTTAAAGTATGAAAAAAATATACGCATTTTTTCTCCAGCAGAGCAAAGAAAAATAGATCAGGCATTACGAGAATATGAAAACGGCGAATGTATTTCTGATGAAGAAGCTCAAAAAGAAATCCAAGCATGGTTAGAAGATTAATTTGGTCTATTACTGCTCAAAATTCAAGAAAGAGTATTTTTGATTATTGGAATTATCGTAATAAGTCAAAAATATACAGTAATAAATTAAATCTTCTTTTTAATGAAAATTTAAAAATTGTTTTAAAGCTTCCTGAATTTGGTAATTCTGTTGATAACGTAGACATAAAATTTATAATTATTAGTCATTTTGAACTAATTTATAAAATAACACCAACTGAAATTATTGTTCTTGATATTTGGGACACTAGACAACGTCCTGAAAACTTTCCATTTAAATAAATCAAAAAACTAATCCTGAAGCTTCAGGTAAGTAATTTAGAATCTTAGTCACTAAAAAAAGAATGAAAAAACATTTCCCTACAATCGCAAAAACAGCATTAGTTTTAGTTTATTTAGTAATTGTCGCAGGAGCTTTAGTTCGCATGACAGGTTCCGGAATGGGTTGCCCGGATTGGCCGAAATGTTTTGGATACTATATTCCGCCAACAGATTTAAAAGAATTGACATGGGAACCAAACCGTGCTTTTGAAAAAGGACAGGTAATTATTAAAGACGAAACGCTTTTGGTTGCAAAAGACAATTTTACCACTGAAACTTCTTTTGACGCTTCACATTGGGAAAAATATACTAAGCATGATTATGCGTTATTTAATCCGTTGCATACCTGGATTGAATACATCAACAGGCTTTGTGGTGCTTTGGCAGGAATGGCTTGTTTTTTTATGGCAATTGCTTCCTTCAGATTTTGGAAACAAAACAAGAAAATCACTTTACTTTCGTGGTTAGTTGTCTTTATGATGGGCTTTCAGGCATGGTTGGGCGCAAAAGTAGTTTACTCGGTTTTAAACCCAATAAAAATCACCGTTCATATGGTTATGGCTTTGGTAATTGTTGCTGTAATTTTATACATCATTCAACTGGCAAGACCAAAATTAGCTGCTGTAAAATTCAATTCAACTTTTAGAAATGTACTATTATTTTCGCTTTTACTAACTTTAATTCAGGTAGCCATAGGAACACAAGTTCGCCAGTTTGTAGATGAACAGGTAAAAAGTGGTTTAACGGCAAGCATTCTTTGGTTACAAAATCCGTCAATTACTTTTTACGTTCACCGCTCTTTCTCTATTTTAGTTTTGTTGGTAAATGTGTATTTATATGTTAGAAACACAAAATTCGGCTTAGGATTTTCAAAAATAAACTGGGTGCTTTCTATTATCGTAATCGAAATTATCACCGGAATTGCAATGGCTTATTTTGATTTCCCTATAGGAAGTCAGGCGATACATTTGGTATTGGCTTCTATCCTATTCGGGATTCAGTTTTATATGATTTTAGAGGCTAAGAAACCTAGCCCAGCCAACTCTTAAAATCCTGAACTTTTTCCCGGCTTACAATGACCTCATCTTCTTTATAAGATGGTAAAATTACTTTAAGCCGTGAATTAGTATAAACCTGAATTTCTTTTATGGCCTGAAGCGGTACAATGAATTTTCTGCTTACGCGGAAGAAATTCTTCATATCTAATTCCTGTTCCAGAATTTCTAAAGTAGAATCAATCAGATAATTTCGGTTATCGTAAGTGTGGATGTAGGTTCCTTTGTTTTCACTAAAGAAACATTCGATTTCATCTGTGGTAATGACTTTTAAATGCTGTCCGATTTTAACGGTAAATCGCTTTTTGTAGTTTTTCTCAAAAGGATTTGATAACATTCGGCGGATTTGTTCAAAATCAAGCTGTAGATTTTGGCTTTCTGAATTTGATTTTGGCAAACGCCTTTTAAATTTAGTAACGGCAATTTCTAAATCATCTTCATCAATTGGTTTCAAAAGATAATCGATACTATTGAGTTTGAATGCTTTTAAAGCATATTCATCATAGGCCGTTGTAAAAATAATGGCGCTCTTGATATCTATTTTCTCAAAAATTTCAAAAGATAAACCGTCAGACAACTGAATATCCAAAAAAATCAAATCAGGATGTTCATTGTTAGAAAACCAATCAACAGATTCTTCTACGGAATGTAACATGGTTTCTACGGCAATATCTAACTTTTCAAGCTTTCGCTGTAATAATCTTGCTGCCGGTTTTTCGTCTTCTATAATTAATGTGGTCATTTACTAAACTGAAAAATTGAAAAAATAAATTAAAATTACTCCCACTTACTGGCATTAGATTTTTTTTCATCCATATATTTCTGGATTTTCTTCTCCTCCCATTCATCGTTAAAAAATCTATCCATCCCAAATACTGTAAAAGAGTGGATTAACAATGCTATGCCCCAGTAAAATGCTGTTGTATAAGTATGCCAATCGAATATTCCACTGTCCCTAAAATTGCTCCCGATAAGATCTCTGTTAAAACTTGAAACAATAATAATCACATTTACAATAATATAAACCTTCAAATGTGAGTAAAAACCTCTTATTCTTTTTACTTTTCTGTAGGCAATTTCAAAGCTTTCATCATTCTTAAATTCATGCCCATATTCTTCGTACATACGTCTTCTGCAATGTCTCATTTTATCTTAAATTTAAAATTATTGCCATCTTTTTTGGTTCTCTTTCTCTTTATCCATGAGTTCTTTGATTTTTTTTTCTTCCCAGCCTTTTCCCAAAACCGGAAATACTTCAAAAACTTTCAATCCGTGAAAAACAACTCCCAATCCCCACCACATCAAAGGCCAATAAAACCATAAATGATCCGGGGTTGTATACAAATTGATAAAAATTAAAAGCGTATTTACAGCTAGAAAACTGACTAAATTACCATAAAATCCTTTGATGTTCTCGACTTTCTTTTTTGCTAGGTAATATCTGTCTTCTTCATTAAAATTATTTTCCATAATTATTCCCATTTTTGTTTTTCTTTTTTTCTTTGATCTTTTTCTAAAATACTTTTCATTTTACGCTTTTCCCAGTCATCTCCAAAAATTTTATATGATGCAAATAAGTCAATTGCTGAAACTAAAAATACTGAACTCCAAATGATCATTACAACATTATTGAGATACTGGAACGGAATGAAATGCAGCGGAAAACCATAATATTCTTTCAATACAAAAGCAATTAATCCTATTGCATAAATAAAAGCATGCATGTAAAATGATCTGAGCTTTACGATTTTTTTTCTAAAAATTTCCTCAAACTCAAATTTTCCAAATTCCTTATTGCAATTTGTTTCCATGGCTATTTCCAGATTTCTTTTTGGCTTTCCTTTTCTTTTTCAATGAATTCCCTGATTTTTCGTTCCTCCCACTTTTTACTAAAAAATGGCGGATAATTAAAAACCTTAAACCCATGCAAAACTATCGCAATCCCCCAGCCTATTATAGACCACAAACACCATAAATAACCCGGAGAAGTCATTAGATTCACCACTACAACTATCGGATTACAAAGCATATACACAGTCAGATGCTGATAAAACTCTCTAATTTCCTTTACTTTTTTTTGAGCCTGATAATAAACTTCTGATTCGCTATAATTTGTTTCCATTATTTCCAGGTTTGTTTATTATTATTTTCCTTTTCCAGAATTTCTCGGATTTTTCGTTCCTCCCAATTTGAGCTGTATCCAAAAACTTTAAAAGCATGCATTAAAACTCCAAATCCCCAGCCTAAGGCAGAAAACCAAAACCATTGAAATCCAGGAGAATACCTCAAATTTATAAAAATTAAAAAAGGAATCACGCAACAATACGAAATTATATTTCCATAAAATCCTTTCAATTCTTCTACTCTTTTTTTAGCTCTGAAATAAGCCTTATTTTCATCGCTATAGTCTGCACTTGTTTCCATAACTGTTATTTGTTTCGTTAAAATCGGAATCTTAACGGTGAATGTTGCTTCATTTTGTTCAATTACTACTTTTCTGTTCGTTACAATTCCATATCGGTTCACAATATTTTGCAATCCAACTCCCTGCCTGTCTTGTAAAACTTCTTTCTTCTGAAAATCATTTTGAATTGCTAAATAATCTCCGTCAACAAAAATTCGAATATGCAGTGGTTTCTGCTCACTGACTACATTATGCTTTACCGTATTTTCAAGTAAAAGCTGTAAGGACAACGGAACCACTTTTGCATCCGGATTGATTGGTGTTGCAGGCAATTCGTAGAATAAACTATTTTCGAAACGCATTTTCAGCAAATTCATATAGGTTTTTGCGAATGACAATTCATCTTCTACTGTAACCAATTCTTTGTCTTTTTGCTCTAAAACGTAACGATAGATTTTTGACAAAGAAGTGGTGAATCGCTGAGCATTATCCGGATTTTCTTCAATCAAAGAACTTAATACATTTAAGCTATTAAAAAGAAAATGCGGATCGATTTGATTTTTTAAACTTTCGAATTGTGCATTTGCCGTTCCTGCGATAATCTTTTGCTGTGTTACCTCAAATTTTGATGCCTGTTTCCATTTTACCATAAAGCTTCTGGCTTGCATGAAGGTCGAAACTCCCAAGGATAAAATGATATAGAAAAGGTGTATCCATATCATTCTTTCGGTAAAGAAATTTGCAACTGGCAAATCTTGCAAAACAATAAAAATGATAAAATTAATTCCTAAAACGGCTGGAACAGTGTACAAAACAGTAACCAAAATTCCGTAATAAACTCTCAAATTGGTTTGTTCAAGCCAATCCCATTTTTTATCTAGCAGCACATTGATAAAGCCGTTTCCAAAACCCAATCCGAAGGAATAAAGACAGCTTAATAAGAACGTTATCAATACATTTTTCGGATTTAAATCGGCACCCAAAAAGGCTGAAAATATTACCGTAAAGACCATTGAAATCTTGAAACACATAATCGTTCCGCTTTTCAAATCTCCAAATGTATTTCTATAGTCTTTCATTATAATCAGCTTAATTTGGTTTTATTATTTGCAATTTTTTTGAACTTCTAAAGCTCTTTCCAATCCCCATTTTGGCGAAAAAGGCGTTTCTGGTTTAAAAGTAGCAAAAAGTTCGATAGCTTTATCAACTTGCACACAAAGCGGTTTTGTGTCAACACCTGTCCATTTTGCTCCCCCTAATTGGTAATCAGCTTCTCCAAAAACAGCTCTCGGATTATTTGGGTCAATGGCTTTTGCTTTCGCGTAAGCTTCCATTACTTTAGACGAATATTTCATTCCGTTTGTCATAGGATCTGCAACAACCCAGGCCGTATAAATTAAACCTTGCATTACATAAAGTTCTGCGTTGTTTTGATCTTTGATCATTTCAACATCCAAAGCGTCTTGCGCTTTGGTCAGCATAAAATCGATTTTAGTTTTATCTTTTTCAGTAAATGCCGATGTAGTGTTGATTAAAGCCACATAATAGTTTGGCAAATAACTTGTTTTCTCTGCCGCCGCGATTCTTTCGAACATTGCCGAAGCTTCTGCATTTTTTCCTTCTTTCCAAAGCCCAAAAGCTTTTCCCATTCCTTGTTCAAACTGTGTTTGTGCAGATAATAAACTGCAAATAAATAACGTGATAATTGTAATAATTTTGGTCATGATTTCTTTTTTTTTAAGTTACTTTTAAAGGTTCTAAGGTTCTAAGATTCTGAGGTTCTAAGTTTTTTTGTTGCTGAGTCTCTAAGTTTTTTTCTTAGTATCTTAGAACCTTAGCAACTTAGCGCCTCTTTTAAATTTATACTTCAAAAGTATGTTGGATTTTACTGTTTTAAAATTAAATAATACTGAGTTGTCGAATTTGGTGACTGAAATGTTTCTTTTTTAGGTTTAAAGGCTCAGAGAGACAAAGGGACAAAGGTTTTTTAAAAATTCTTCTAATTTTAGAGGTTTTTATGCAACTTATAAAACCTTTGAGCCTTTGAACCTTTGCATCTTTGTACCTTCTTTAAAAAAACCTCTGAGCCTTTGCACCTTTGCCCCTCTTTTCTAAAGATTCTTCAACTGATTCTCGCTTTTATTCTGGCTGATGGTCCAGAAGAAGCCAACGAAGAAAAATCGGTCTGCAGTTGGTACAACGGCTTGTCTTTGATAAACTCCGTTTGCGTCTGGTAATTTGGCATAATCGTATCCAAAAACGTTTTGACTTCCTAATAAATTTGACACTGAGAAATACAAGATTTTTTGAGTTGTCAATAAATACGCCCAGTTAAAACTCAAACTGTTATAAGTTTTTGTTTTTTCACTCATAAACTGCGTTTTATTTGGATCATTATAAGGACGTCCAGTGCTAAAACTGTTTGTGAAACCAACTTGCGATTTCCAGTCAGTGATGAAATATTTGGTTACAATGGACAAATTGTGATTGGCAATAAAATTTGGCGTTGCTGTCGTTGGAAAGTTTTTGTACAATCTTTCAGAATCTATATAAGAATAAGAAATCCAATATTCTAAGTTTTTATATAAATTGCTGTCTCTCCAAAATATATCCAATCCTTTTGCATATCCCGAACCGTTATTATTGAAAACCGAATTGTATGCAATATCTCTTGAATTATACTGAACCAAATTGCTGTAATCTTTATAATAAGCCTCGGCTCTAAATGTTTGTCCCGGTTTTGTAAATTGATAGTTTAAGATGTAATGTTGTGCTTTTTCACTTTCAAACTGATGGTATTTCGAAAACTTAATATAATCGACAACAGGAGTTTGAGAAAAATCTCCGTAAGCAAATGAAAACTGACTGCTTTTTGAAACTTTGTAAGCAATAGAAGCTCTTGGCGCAATATTGGTTTCCTCTAACAAACTATTATTCGATAGTCGGAAACCAACTTTTGCAGCAAGATTTTTCGAAAATGAAATATCTCCTTCAGTATAAAAAGCGGCAATATTAGAATCGTAACCATTTGTCGCCTGAACGCTTACATTATCATTAAAATTTTCAGTGTATTTGGTAATGAAATAATCCGTTCCAAAAGATAACTTGAAATGATTTGAAATTTTCTTACTCAGTTTTAATTTCAATTGAGCTGCATTTTCCTCGGTGTCAATATCACTTATATTGTATTTCGTTTTGTTTTTGCTGTAGCCATAACTAATACCAGAAGTCAGCTGCCAGCCTGGCCCAATAGTTCCTTTATAAGAAGAATTCAGGTAAAAATTATTATTATTCAAGTCAGTCCTAATCGGATTTTCAAAATTGATATTTTTCTGATTTAAATCGAATCTTTCTGAGTCAAAGGAAGCGTACAGTTTGAAGATTCCGTTCGTAAAATTGTAACGATACACCGTTTCACCTCCAAGCGACTGATAAGGGCTATTCCAATCTACATTTTGAGGAATCACAGCTTGATATGGTGCCAAATTGATATACGCCATGTTAACACTTAAAGAACTTTTTTTCCACTTTTGAGTATTTCCTAAACTCAAACCAACAGTCATTAATCCGATATCTGTTTTATTATGATCTGCTTCGTCTTCCGTATTCAAAAGCAAAACACTAGATAACGCTTCGCCATATTCTGCCGAATAACCTCCTGTCGAAAAGGCAATTCCGCTAAAGAGCATTGGAGAAAATCTGCTTCTGGTTGGTAAATTATTGGTTGTTGCCCCGTAAGGCTGTGCTACCCTAATTCCGTCCACAAAAGTCTGAGTCTCGCTAGCTTCTCCTCCACGTACAAACAAACGTCCGTCTTCGCCAACAGTTTGTGTTCCCGGTAAAGTCTGTAATGCTGCAACGATATTTCCTGCAGAACCTGCTGTAGTCAGAATATCCAAAGGTTTTAAAACAGATACTCGTGCTTTATCTCCAGATTCTAAATTTCCTGCAGTAATTACAACTGCATCGAGTGCATTTACATTTTCTCTCATTTTTATGATTTGATCTTTAAAATTGGCAACATCAATTTCTTTTCTATAGGCATCATAAATTAAAACAGTCACTACTAAAAATTGATTTCCTGTTGCTGCAGTTTCAAAAGAGAATTCTCCTGTTTCAGAACTTGTTGCGCCGTCGTAAGTTCCGTCGATATAAATATTGGCGCCCGGAACCGGTTTTCCTTTTTCGTCAACCACTTTTCCGGAAATGGTATTTTGAGCAAAAATGAAAGCGGTAAAAAATAAAAGGGCAATTGTAAAAAATAATTTGGTTGTCATGGTATTTGATTTTGATAGCGCAAATGTATTTTAAGAGCCGAAGTTAAAAAATATTAAATAACTCAATTGTAGAATTTCGGGGATGAGTTGTAAAATACTTATTTGTATCTTAGCTAACGTGTTTCAAAAACTATCGATTATGTCAGAAGGTAAAAGAATTTCGAATCTGTATCAATCCATTTATAATGGAAATCCGTGGCTTGAAGTCACTTTGGCAAATACATTGAAAGATGTTACTGCCGAACAGGCATACAGAAAAATAAATCCTAAATTGAATACGATTTGGGAGATTGTTAATCATCTTATTCAATGGAGAAGAAATATTTTAAGACGTGTTCACGGAGAAACAATTATAACTCCTGATCATAATTATTTTGTCCCGATTATCGATCCATCCGAAGCGGCTTGGGAGCAATCACTTCAGAATCTCGAAAAATCACAGGAATTGTGGAATGCTTCTCTGGCTAATTTAGAAGAAGCTGATTTTGAAAAAATCGACCCCAATAACAATCATAGTTTTTATGAAGATATTCATGGGATTATTCAGCATGATGTTTATCATTTAGGACAAATTGTAATTTTGAAGAAGTTGCTTTAATATAAATATCGGAGTTTAACATGTAGTTGATGTCATTCCGACGAAGGAGGAATCTCCACGAGAAGCTCCGCAATTTTGGAAATACTTTATGTTAGTTTCTTGTGTGATTTCTCCTTCGTCGAAATGACAAGATTGAGAATTACTTAGCTCAATTAAAATATTTCCATATGAAAAAATCAATACTATTATTCGCGTTTTATTGCTAAGTACCCTCGGATTTTCTTAGGAAACTGAAGCAAAATTCGACGAAAACTCATGACATGATCGCTAAGAAAAAAATATAAAAGCCACAGATGAAGACAGAAAAAGAAAAAATGATTTCGGGAGAATATTACATTGCAGGAGATCCTGTTTTGGTAAAAGAACGCCGAAAAGCCAAGAATTTATTGCATCGCCTAAACGTAACCGAATACCGCCTGACGAAAAAAGCTAAAGAAATTTTAGCCGAATTAATTCCGAATACCGGAAAGAGTTTTTATATCGAACCTCCATTTCATTGCGATTACGGATACAATATTACTTGCGGAGACAACGTTTATTTCAATGTCAATTGTGTTGTTTTAGATTGCGCACCTGTAAATATTGGTTCAAATGTATTTTTTGCTCCGAATGTTCAAATTTACACGGCAACGCATCCGCTTGACGCTGAATTGCGAAAATCATTAGAAAATGCATTGCCGATTTCCATAGGAGATGATTGCTGGATTGGCGGAAATTCTGTTATCTGTCCAGGCGTCACTATCGGAAAAGGCTGTGTTATCGGCGCAGGATCTGTTGTAACAAAAGATATTCCGGACAACTCATTAGCGGTTGGAAATCCGGCGAAAATAATTAGAAAATTAAATCAACCTGAATAAAAATAAATAATGCTTACCTTAAATAAAGTTCACCATATTGCCATTTTATGCTCGGATTATCAAAAATCAAAAACTTTTTATACCGAAGTTTTAGGTCTGACCATTATTAGAGAAATCTACCGCGAAGAACGCCAATCGCATAAACTTGATTTGGCTCTGAATGGCACTTATGTTGTTGAACTATTCTCTTTTCCGAATCCGCCGAAACGCCCGTCACGACCAGAAGCAGTTGGTTTGCGACACTTAGCTTTTGAGGTTATAAATTTAGAAGAAACCATTGCTTTCTTGAACACAAAAAACATTGAATCTGAGCCTATCAGAATTGATGAAACCACTGAAAAACGATTCACTTTTATTGCCGATCCGGATGAATTGCCGATTGAGTTTTATGAGCGTTAAGTTTTTTTTTGAGGTTCAAAGGTGCAGAGAGGCAAAGGTTCAAAGGTTTCCTCATCCTATGTCATTTCTAGGAATTGAACTCCTAAATCTCTTTACGAAGCTCCACTCAGTTTGGCATTTCGAGGAAATTAAACTTACATCTTTGCACCTTTGCACCTTTGCACCTCTGAACCTTGAAAACCAATTTTAACAAATTATAAAGACCGTTTATTATGAAAAAACAGATTTGATTGCCTAATTTTGTGAAATCGCAAATAAAATTCTGCGATTTCAAATTTACTTCTGATGAACAAAACGGCGCAAATCAAAAAAAATCATCAATTTATTAAGTTCCGAAAATTAGTTATTGTTTCTATTTTAATTGGCTTCCTTTCTGCCTTTCTCGGAATTTCACTAAAAAAAATAACCGAATATTACGAAGAAATCTTCTTTCATGAAGTTTCGGTAAATCCGATTTTTTATATTCTTTTTCCCGTTTTCGGATTATCCGTAATTTATTTTCTACGACAATATCTTTTCAAGAAGAAAGAAAACAAAGGAATCAAAGAAGTTTTTGAAAGCACAAAATCATCTACTAAAAACCTTCCTTCTTATAAAATTCCATCACACTTTATTAACGGATTATTGACTGTTATTTTTGGAGGATCAACCGGAATTGAAGTTTCTACTGTTGTTGCAACGGCTACCATCGGTTCTGTCGCCCAACAAAAAGAAAATGTATTTCGTCAATACAAAACCGAATTAATCTGTGCGGGAGTTGCAGCGGGAGTTACCGCTTTATTCAGCAGCCCGATTGCCGGAATTTTATTTGCTCTCGAAGTTATTTCACGAAAAATGACACGCGCGTTTATTATTTCGAATGTTATAGCCGTTTCAATCGCTTTTGGTCTTCTTACTATTTTAAAAGAAGAACCTTTATTTGCCGTTTCCATAACAACATGGCATTTAAAATCGATTCCTTATTTTATTCTGTTAGGAATTTTAGCCGGAATGAACTCCGTTTACCTAACCCGTTGCGTCTTATTTTTTAAATCACAATTTGGAAAAATAGACACTCATTATTACAAAATCATTCTAGGATCGGCGGTTTTAAGTATTTCACTTTTTACTTTTCCGCAATTGTATGGAGAAGGTTATCATGCCATCAAAGGTATTTTTGGCAGTTCCACTGAAATTCCGTTAACGCTGACTTTAGCTTTCACTTTTATCGGAATCTTGATTTTAAAACCAATCGTTACTTCAATTACGTTGGCTTCCGGTGGTGATGGCGGTGTTTTTGCTCCTAGTCTTTTCATTGGCGCTTTTTTAGGATTGCTATTGGCTTCTATTTTAAACACGCTTTTTCATGTAAATGTAATTCCGGTGAATTTCATGATTATCGGAATGGCAGCTGTTTTGAGTGCGAGTATTCATGCGCCTTTCACTGCAATATTTTTAGTTTGCGGATTAACAAATGATTACACTTTGTTTTTACCTATTTTGGTTGTGTGCCTAATTTCAAAATACACGGCAAAAATGATATATCCATACACGGTTTACAGCTATTCACCAAGTTTAATAAAGTAATAATTCAGTCAGTTTCTGCAGATTAATCGCTTAAGATCAATAATTTGTGCCAAAAAAAATTAAGCTTAAAAGTCTATTAAAATAAAAATACCACATGCCTGTTCAAAAAATAAAAAGGGGATATCGCAAAACACGTTATATCCTTTACAAAGAAACTCTTGTAGATTTTAAAGAACATTTTTGGTCCTTTTTAGGCTCATTTTTCGGTATCGGAATCTTGGCTTACATTCAATCCATACATTTTACAGGAAATGATGCTGTTTATTTAATTGGCTCTTTTGGAGCTTCAAGCGTTTTGGTTTACGGAATCATTCAAAGTCCTTTTTCTCAGCCGCGAAATTTAATCGGCGGTCATGTTATTTCGGCATTTATTGGAGTAACCGTGCATAAATTGGCTCCGGATATTATTTGGATTGCTGCACCGCTTGCCGTTTCCTTCGCTATTATTTTTATGCAAATAACAAAAACACTTCACCCGCCCGGAGGCGCTACGGCACTTATTGCGATTATTGGTTCTGACAAAATAAAAGCTCTCGGTTATATGTATGTGTTTTCTCCGGTTTTAGTTGGGTGTTTAATTCTATTTCTGACCGCTCTGGTGTTTAATAATATGACTTCGAGCAGAACTTATCCGAGTCATAGCACTTATCATAAACATTATCATAAGATTAGGAAACGATTGGTTGGAAAATAATCATCTACTATAATTCCTGCAAGGTTTTCAAAACCTTGTAGGTATGACTTGAAAACTGTAATAAAACCTACAAGGTTTTGAAAACCTTGCAGGATGACCGAATAATTTAAGGTAAGTAAGACAGAGAATTAAAATCTTTTCAACAAATCTCCATTCCTAATTCGTAAATCATTATTTATATTTTACCTTTGACCTTTCAATAAAAACAAAGATTATGGTTTATAAATTTAGAGTAATTCTAGACGCCGAAGAAGATATTTTTAGAGACATTGCAATTCTTGAAGATGATACTCTTGAGGATTTACACAATGCAATCTTCAATGCTTTTGGTTTTGATGGAACTGAAGTTGCTTCATTTTATACTTGCGATGAAACTTGGAATCAGGAAGATGAAATTCCACTTTTTGACACTGGTGATGTTCCGGGTGAACAAAGAACCATGAGTGATTATCCGTTATCTTCTATTTTAGATAAGGAAAACACCAAAATCATCTACGTTTACGATTTTATCAGTATGTGGACATTTTTAGTTGAATTAGCTGCTATTGAAGAACAATCTGCCGGTGCAGTATACCCTGAAACTTTATTTTCGCACGGAGAAATGCCGGATGAAGCCACAGAAAAAACCTTCGAAGCTGATATGCACGACGATATCTACGGAGAATTTGAAGATGATCTTGACGAAGAAGATCTTGACATGTTCGAAGGCGATGACAGCTTTGAGGATTATGGATTTGAGGAGAATTGGAATTAGGAGGAAAGGTTCAAAGGTCCAGAGTGGCAAAGGTTCAAAGATTTTTTTTAAATCTTCGATTTAAATAATAAGAATTTTCCTAATTTTATATTTTAATACTAAATATAAATTTATGAATACTTTTCGAGACCTTTTAATCTGGCAAAAATCGATGAACTTAGTCACTGAAATTTACCAATTAACAAATTCATTCCCCAACGAAGAAATTTATGGACTATCTTCACAGATTCGAAGAAGTGCAATATCAATACCAAGTAATATAGCAGAAGGTTACGGAAGAGATGGAAATAGTGATTATTTACGATTTTTAAATATCTCTATTTCTTCGTTGTTTGAGATACAAACACAACTTGAAATTTCATACAATCTAAAATATATTAATCAAATCCAATTTAATAAGACAAATGGAGAAAGCAGAGAAATAGAGCGAATGTTAAGTGCTTTTATTAGAAAAATAAAAGACCGAAAATAACCTTTGTTCCTTTGAACCTCTGCAACTCTGAACCTAAAAAATATGATCAACCTTTTCAACACCCACATCGAGACGCTTGCGATACACCGCGTAGGAAACAAAAGCAGAAACGAAGCGATTTTTTTATCGGAACAGCCTTTTAATTTGAATGATGAAATTGTGCCTCTGATAAAAGAGTACTTTTTTAAGCCTTTTAGAGAAAAGGAAGAAAACTATTATCAGTTTGCGCACGAAGTCGATTTGGATTACAACGACATGTTTAAATACGCTACGGAGATTTTTACCAATCCGGGTAATCTGCAAGAGATTTCAAAAAAAATCACTACACATTTATTTGAGCAGTCAAACCATCCACATATTAAAAACGGAGAGGTTTATGTGACGTATTTAACAAATTTAAGTATCGACAATAATGTTGTTGATGCTATCGGAATTTTTAAAAGTGAAATACAAGCGGACTTTTTACAGTTTGAAGAAAAAAACAGTAACCTGGAAATGATTTTGCAGCAAGGTATCAACCTGAACAAATTAGATAAAGGATGTTTGATTTTCAACTATAAAAAAGAAGAAGGATACAAAATTCTGACTGTAGACAGCAATCGCTACGATGCGCGTTATTGGTTGGAACACTTTTTATCTGTTGATGCTTTTGAGGATGAAAACTTCATTACTAAAAAATATTTAAAATTCTGCCAAAACTTCGCAAAAGACGTTGTTTTACCAGCAGAAGACAAGAAAGAGGAAGTTATGTTTATGAACCGATCTGTGAATTACTTCGCTAAAAATGATCAGTTTGAAGAGCAAAATTTCCTGAATGAAGTATTAGACAATCCTGATTTAATTCCTGAATTTAAAAACTATAAAGTTGATAAAGGAGAAAAATACAGCATCGAAGATGTAACCTCATTCCCTATTGCCAACGCAGCAGTTTCTGACGCCAGAAAATCGATTAAAAACGTTATTAATCTGGATACTCACATTCAGATTAAAATGGATTTTATCAATCCTGAAAGCGCTGAAAAATTTGTTGAAAAAGGCTGGGATGAAGAAAAACAAATGTATTACTACTTAGTCTATTTCAATAAAGAAGAAAAAAGCTAAGAAGTTATTCATTTTCTATTACTTACTTACTAAACAGGAAGCGGCAATTACAAATGTAATTGCCGCTTTTTATTTGGAATATTTTTGTTATTCTTTAAAACAAAGAAAACAGTGCTTTTAGAATATCATCGTAAACTTGTTTGTCTTTTTCACCTGCGCGAGCCAAAACTCTAATTCCGGAATACGTGTTAAAAATAAATCTGGCTAACAAACGCGCCTCTTGTTTGGTTGAAATTTGTCCTGCCTCCTGCCCTTTTTTTACGGCGGTAAAAAAAACTTCTTCCATAACTTTTTGATTATCTCTCACAATTTTAGCGATCTCTTCATCGTGCATCGCAAGTTCAACTGCAGAATTAACCATAAAACAACCTTTCGTAATTCGGTCCTCCAGACTTTCAACAACTGCCAGTTTAAAAATTAGAGTTAGTGTATCTTTAATGTTTGTTGCTGTTTCTAAAATTTCTTTGACCTTAACATAACTATCGCTTTGATACTTATTTAGAGCTTTTGCAAACAGTTTTTGCTTGTCACCAAAAGTGTCGTACAAACTGGAACGGCTTAAACCTAAATGCGTTACTAAATCCTGAGCCGAGGTTCCGTTATATCCTTTGTGCCAAAATATTTCAATTGCTTTGTCCAGAGCCTGATCTTCACTAAATTCTTTTGTTCTTGCCATGACTTCAAAATTAAATTACTTTACAAAGATATAAAAAATACGGAACAAACGTTCCTGAATTAGTCAAAAAAATTATACTACAGCGTTTACTGTAAGTCCGCCATCAACAACGATTTCAGATCCTGTAATGAATGAAGCATCATCAGAAGCAAGGAATCCAACAGTTTTTGCAATTTCAGAAGCTTGTCCAAAACGTTTCAATAGAATTTTTTCTCCTAAAACAGCTCCAAATCCTTCTACTTGTTCTTTTTCCAAACCTAATTTTCCATAAAGCGGAGTTTCAACAGGACCAGGAGAAACGGCGTTTACTCTGATTTTTCTTGGAGCCAATTCTGTAGCAAAAACTTTATTCAAAGATAAAACTGCAGCTTTACTAGAGGCATACACACTTGAATTTGGCATACCAACATGAGCATTGATAGAAGTATTGAAAATGATAGAACCTCCATCGTTTAATATTGGCAATACTTTTTGAACTGTAAAGTAAACTCCTTTTACATTTACATTCATAATGCTGTCATAATGTTCTTCTGAAGCTGAATCTACTGGAGCAAATGCTGCAATTCCGGCATTTAAAAACAGAATATCTACTTTTCCGAATTTTGCTTTTACTTCTTCAACTAAATTATCAATCGATTTTAAATCAGATTGATCAGATACAATTCCGGTAACTCCTAATTCAGTTTCTGCTTTAACCAAAGCTTCTTTGTTTCTTCCTGTTACAATTACTTTTGCGCCTTTTGCTGTTAATTCAGCTGCAGCTGCATACCCAATTCCGCTATTTCCACCTGTTACTATAGCTACTTTGTTTTCTAAATTTTTCATTTTATTAATTATTAAGTTATTGATTATTCAATTATTATGGCACAAAGATATAATAACGGAACAATCGTTCCGTTATTATTAATGTTAATGTTTAGTTAAAATAATAATGAGGGTCTGAAATCCCAGAGCACAAAAGGGCTTTGAGTTATAGTACCATAACTCAAAGAAATCGTAAAATGATAAATATTCTTAATTTATGCTTAATTTTGTACCCTAAACCAAAATCAGATGGATATTCATTTGTACAACGAAAGTCCCTTCAAAACAATAATCTCATTTCATAAGTTAATTGAATCATTTGAGGAAATTGCTTTATCAGATGTGGATTATCGCTCGAATTATGCCAAAGCCATTTTAAAACAAATCGAATCTATTCCGGAATTACGTACCGGAATTGAAGATTATTCGATTATTAAAAATAACGAAGCTTTAATCAAAAATATACTAGCCGATTTATTCCCCACTGCTTTAACGCAAAATGAAATCAAAGCGGTTACGATTCCTTTTCAGAATATTTCCTTTAATTATACCGAGCGTTTCAAGAAAATCCTTCGCAATGCGGGAGATGAATTTAATATGGAAATTCGTGATTTTGACGATCATCAATTCTATATTAATAACTGTTGTTTGATTCTTGGCAATTATTACAAACAGCGAATCGACTTCAACCGACCATTTTTCTATGATATTCCGGATGAAGATGGCATCGAAAAACATTATCGTATTTTGTACAATGCCGATTTTATGGAGATTACTCCAACCGAAAATGCGGTACATTTAACTCAGGAAGATATTGATTTATTGATTGATAACTATGATGATATTGAACTTTGGAAAACTAAATTTCCAAAAGGAAGCTGGATATTAAAAGGTTTCGGAATTGTTTCTTTATTTGATGCCACGACGGAAAGTGCGATTTCGAATTTGAAAAGTAATTTATTGAAACCGGATAGAGAATCGGTAACAACTGATGAAGTTGTAGCCAATATTTTCAGATCAATATTTAAAATTCCGAATTTAAAAGTAGGTTTCATCATATACAATCCAGAAGAAGAAAAGTTTGTAAAACCCGCTAAATTAGAAAGTCAGTTACAGAGTTTCTTGCTTTCGCACGATCAGGAAATAGATTGTAAAAACGCTTTTTTTGGATGTTCCTTTGAAAATTTACTGACCAAGAAAGAACCTTTTGTCATTTCAAACATCAGCAAATTCATTGAAAAGTCATCAAACAAAAAATTGGGCGAACACTTACTGAAGCAAGGAATTCAGAGTTGTGTTTTTGCACCGGTTATAAAAGACGATCATTTATTAGGTGTTTTAGAATTGGTTTCCTCAAATGCCAGGGATCTAAATAGTGTTAATGCAACCAAATTAGAATTAGTCCTTCCCTATTTAACGGACACTATCGATCGTTACAACACTGATATGCAACACCAGATTGAGGCAATTATTCAACGAGAATATACTACAATCCATCCAAGTGTATATTGGAAATTTAAGAAAGAATCTCAGAATTATTTTCAAAACACCAATCACACAAAAGATTATATTTTCAAGGAAATTGTCTTCAAAAATGTATATCCACTGTACGGACAAATTGATATAAAAGGTTCATCGGAACACCGAAATGAAACGGTAAAAACAGATCTTAAAAACCAGCTTTCAGCTTTATTAGAAATCTTTGAATCGCAGGACCCAAATACGAACCTGGTGCTTTTGGAACAAAGAAAATTTGAATTGGAATCATTCCGAACCGAATTAGATTCCCCTTTAAAAGCAGATACAGAACAGCACATTCAGCGTTATATCGAAGAAGAAATTCATCCACTTTTAAAAAACACAAAAGAAACAGAAAAAAGCGAAAAACTGGAACGTTTGTATTTTGAAAGTTTGGACGAAAAGACAGGATTGTTTTATCAGGAAAGAAAGAAATTTGATAATGCAATGTCGATTATCAATAAAAAACTGGCTACTGTTTTAGACCGAAAACAAGTTGAAGCACAACAGATTTATCCGCATTATTACGAACGTTTTAAAACCGATGGCGTTGAACATAATTTATACATTGGAGCGTCAATAGCGCCAGCAAAACCCTTCGATATTATGTATTTGCATAATTTGCGTTTGTGGCAATTGCAGACTTTATGTGAAATGGAGTTAGAACATCATCAGCTTAAAGAATCGCTGCCGTACGAATTGGATGTTACCTCTTTGATTTTGGTATTTAGCGCACCGCTTTCTATCCGTTTTAGAATGGATGAAAAACGTTTTGATGTTGATGGAACGTACAATGCGAGATATGAAGTAGTTAAAAAACGTATCGACAAATCAAATATCAAAGGCACAAAAGAACGAATTACCGAGAAAGAAAAAATTACAATCGTGTATTCGCAAAATAGTGAGGAAGCAGAATATTTAAAATACATTAAGTATTTGCAGCATAAAAAAATATTGGAGCCTTCTATTGAACAGTTTGAAATTGAAGACCTACAGGGTGTTTCCGGCCTGAGAGCAATTCGCGTTAAAGTGATTAACAATACGCGCAATTCAGCAGCAAAGAAAATCACTTATCAGGATTTATTAGATGAGCTCAACTAAATTAGTTGAGCTTTTTTTTATACGCTAACTCCTTTAAAAGCAATTACGAACGCAATAACAGTAACAATAATTCCAACCATGAAAATATTGTAGGCTATTCGTAATAAATTATATTTTCGCTGTAAAACCAATCCGAGGTAATACAAATCTTTGATCATGGTAGAGTACAAATAATCACGGTCTTTCATCATTTCATTCATTGCCCAGTCGTATTCTTCTAAAGGCATTTTATAGAAATTCCCAAAAAACAATAAATTAATTTTCTTTGCTTCGATATCTTCACGGGTAAAAACTCCCGTAGTTACTTTCGGACGAGTCGAAAGAATGGCAAAAATAATAGTGATAACACTAGATATCAACATTATGAAAGTTGGAATCACCAGATGTGCATTTTTCGGACTGTCTAATTTTGGAATTATAGAAGAAAGTGCAATCGAAATAATAATTGCATTTACAGACAATAATATATTGGCTTTGCTATCCGCAATTCCGCTTAAGCGAGTATGATTTCCAAGTGTGACACGAAATAAAGTATCAACTCCACGATCCGGTTTTTCTATTTTATCTTTCTTTTTGTTTTCGTCTTCCAATTTAACAGCTTCCTTTTTTTCCTGCTTTTCGATTTTTTTCTGTACCAGAAGTAAATTTCTTTCTTTGAGAGGCTGCCATTTTTTCAAAGCATAATCAGTATAAAAACGATGTTTGTTCATTAAAAAATTCAAATTTTCCTTCGCCCATTCCGCATTAGAAAAAGAAACATTCAGGGAATTTTTTAATTCCTGGCGTAATAATTCGCAGGTAACTGCATACTCAACACCCATAAGATGCGCATAATCAGCATCTTTTATAATTTTTTCTAAATGTGTTTTCGGAATATATTCTTTAACGGTCGTCAGAATCAAATTAGATACTTTTTCAATAAATTCATCAGACTGGCCTTTCTCTTTCAGAAACGCAGTCGCGATTTTCACGCTTTCCTTTTCATGGTCTTCATACCCTTCAATATATCCGGTATCATGAAACCATGCGGCTACTAAAAGTGCTTCTTTATCGTCTCCAGACACGTCTTCTTTCTTACATAACTCTTTTACAGCCCTTACAACTGTTAAAGTATGATTGATATTATGGTAAGAATATAAATTAGAAAGTTTATCTTTGAGTAAATTACTGACGAAATCTTCGGATTGTTCTATAAGATTCATAGAGAATATTTTTATACCACTAAATTATGAAATTGTTTTTGTATAATCATTTTATTACGAAGATTAAAACTTATTCTATCGTAATAATCATATTGCTTTTGCTAAATTCATGCGCCACACATAAAGCTCAATATGGAAAAAACGTAAGCGCATACGAAACTGAAAACGCAACAGATACCATAAAAATTGCCCATACGCTTTTCTTAGTAGGCGATGCCGGAAATGCTGATCAGGAGCAGGCACAGCAAACTTTAGAATTGCTGCACCAAAAACTAAAAAAGGCAAATAAAAAATCGACCTTGATAGTGTTGGGTGATAATATATATCCGAAAGGTTTTCCGGCGGACAAGAATGCGTCTGAAAAGGCTTTAGCTGAAACAAAACTGACAAACCAATTAAAATTAACTAAAGGATTTAAAGGAAAAACCATTGTAATTCCGGGAAATCATGACTGGTACAGCGGAATAAAAGGTTTAGAGCTTCAGGCAGATTTTGTAACCAAATATCTTAACGATAAAAAAGCATTTCTTCCCCGAAAAAGCTGCCCGATTGAAGATGTGAAAATTGATAGTACCACCACGTTAATTACTGTTGACAGTGAATGGTTTCTGGAAGACTGGAACAATCACCCAACGATTAATGACAATTGCGACATAAAAACCAGAGAAGATTTTTTTAAGGAACTGGAAAACGTCTTAACCAAAAATCAGGAGAAAACAGTAGTATTGGCGATTCACCATCCGTTATTAAGCAACGGATCGCATGGCGGGCAATATTCATGGGAGAAACAATTGTTTCCTTTAGAACAAAAAATTCCGCTGCCTATAATTGGTTCTTTGATTAATTTAATTCGAAAGACTTCAGGAATAAACCCGCAGGACCTTCAAAATAAACAATATACAATTTACGCCAAGCGCATTAAAACACTCCTGCAAGGGCAGAAAAATGTAATTGTAGTTTCAGGACACGATCACAATTTGCAGTATGTAAATAAAGAAAACATCAACCAGATTATAAGTGGCGCAGGGTCAAAATCTGAAGCCGCACGAGCCATCAGCCCAACTGATTTCTCATATGGAGGAAATGGTTACGCAACTTTGACTTTATTTAAAAGCGGAGATGCGAAAGTGACTTTCTTCGGAAATGAAAATAATAAAGAAAAAATGCTTTTTGAGCATGAAATCATAAAAGCCAAAGAAATAAACTGGGCTTCAACAGTTCCGAACAAATTTCCAGCAACAGTTACAACATCTATTTATTCACCAAAAATGACGGATAAAAGTTTGTTTCATAAATTCTTATTCGGACAGCATTACAGAAAATATTACAGCATGCCTATTGAAGCCGGAACGGCTACTTTAGATACCTTAAAAGGCGGTTTAAAACCTATTCGTGAAGGCGGAGGACATCAATCTGTTTCTTTAAGAATGTCAGACCCGAAAGGAAGAGAATATATCATGCGTGCCATGAAAAAAAGCGCGACAGTTTTTTTGCAGTCGGTTGCATTTAAGGATCAATACGTTGTTAATGATTTTGAAAGCACATATGCTGAAGATTTTCTGTTGGATTTTTACACTACTACCCATCCTTACACACCGTATGCAATTGCCGGTTTATCAGATCGATTAGGGCTTTTGCACACCAATCCGATTTTATATTATATTCCGAAACAAGATGGTTTGAAAGAATTCAATTCGAATTTTGGAGATCAATTATACATGATTGAAGAAAGACCTGCTGATAATCATCTTGATGGAAAAAACTTTGGGAATCCTACCAATATTATCAGCACTGATGATATGATGATGAACCTTCATAAAGATGAAAAATATTCGGTTGATGAAAAAGAATATATGCGCGTGCGTTTGTTTGATATGCTTCTTGGCGATTGGGACAGGCACGCTGATCAATGGCGTTGGGCTGAACATAAAGTAGGCGACAAAGTCATTTACAAACCGATTCCTCGTGACCGTGATCAGGCTTTTCCTAAGTATGACGGAACTTTACTTTCGCTTTTAATGAACGTTCCGGCGATTCGTCATATGCGAACTTACAAGGATAAAATTGACAATGTAAAATGGCTGAACAGAGAACCTTATCCGTTAGATTTGGCTTTCTTGAAAACAGCTGAAGAAAAAGACTGGATTGAACAGGCCAAATATATTCAGGAACATTTATCAGACAGTGATATTGACAAAGCTTTCAAAAATTTACCAAAAGAAGTTCAGGACGGAACAATTGATGAGATTGCAAGAAAGTTAAAAAACAGAAAAAAAGACCTTCAAAAGTATGCTTCTGAATATTCGGATGTGTTAAACCGAACTTTAATGATTGCGGGAACTGATAAAAAAGACAAATTTGTTTTGAATCATAACGCCAAAAAAAGCATTGAAATTCAGGTTTACAGAATAAAAAAAGAAGGCGATGAATTGGTTTACACTAAAAATGTAACCGACGCTAAAACTAAAAATCTATGGATTTACGGTTTAGATGATGCTGATGAATTTCAGGTTAAAGGAGATCAAAAATCTGATATTAAAATTCGTTTGATTGGTGGCCAGAACAATGATACTTACAATATCGAAAACGGAAGAAAAGTTATTGTTTACGATTTTAAATCAAAAGAAAACACATATAACCTTGACAAAAAAACGCAAACGCAGTTAACGGATGATTATGATATCAATTTGTACAATTATCAAAAACCTAAATACAATGTTGTTGCGGGACTTCCGAACATTGGATATAATCCTGATGATGGGGTAAAAGTTGGTTTCAACTTAAATTACACCGTTAATAATTTCAAACAAAATCCGTATACGCAAAGACACATTTTAAATGGTTTCTATTATTTTGCTACAGGCGGTCTTGAGTTTAATTACGTTGCACATTTCCCGGGATTATTGGGAAAATGGGTTATTGATGTGGAATCTCAATATACCACACCAAACTTCGCAATGAATTATTTTGGCTTCGGAAACGAAAGCGTAAATAATACAGATGAATTTGGAATGGATTATAACCGCGTTCGTATCCAGAGATTTAATGTTTCCGGGGCCATCAGACATGTAGGAAGATATGGTGGCGAATTTAGTTTTCAGCCATTATTACAACAGATGAGAGTTGAACAAACGGAAGATAGATATATTGGCATTCCAAATATCGTTAATCCAAACGTTTTTGACAGTCAGGTTTATGGAGGGCTAAAAGCTAAATATCTTTTTAAAAATGCCGATTTCACCTCGAAACCAACGTTAGGAATGGCATTTATGGCGTCAGCAACCTGGTTAGCAAATTTTAATGACACGAAACAAAATTTCCCAACGATTGAAACCCTTTTAGGCTTTACCTATAAACTTGATCGTAATGGAAAATTAGTTTTAGCCACAATACTTAAAGGAAAAGCAGTTTTGAATAACAATTTCGATTTTTATCATGGTGCGGCTTTAGGTGGCGATACTGATTTGCGTGGCTATAGAAACGAACGCTTTTTAGGAAATTCATATTTTTCCCACAGCTCTGATTTACGCTTTAGCATTGGTAAAATTCAGCGTACTGTTGCTCCTTTGACTTACGGAATTTTAGGTGGTTTCGACTACGGAAGAATTTGGCTTGATGGCGAAAATTCCAAAAAATGGCATCAGGATTTTGGTGGTGGACTTTGGTTAAATGCCATCAATATTATAACTGCGAGAGTTTCTTACTTCAAAGCTCCTGACGAAACGGGAAGGGTTATTTTTGGAGCGGCATATAGCTTCTAAAAAAGTTTCTGAGGTACTGAGGGGCTAAGGTTCTGAGTTTTTTTTTGAAAGGGGTCAAAGGTTCATAGTTACGAAGTAACAAAGGTTTTTTTCGCCACGAATTCACGAATTTTATTAAAAGTAATTCGTGAATTCGTAGCTTATTATTTTTAGTCTACTGAGTACTAGTTTTTATCCTTAAGTTTGAGTACTAAGTTTTTTTTTACAATCGCAAAAACCTTAGAGACTTAGTACCTTAGCATCTTAGAACCTTATTCAAGTTTAAACTCGTAAACATTTCCGCCTACTTTATTTGTTTTTTCGTCGGCGATTATTAGGGTATTGTTGTCTTTGAAAACTATGGCTTCTTTTTGAGAATAGTGATTTAGTTTGATTTCGGTTTGAGTGCCTTTGTGGAATAAATCTCCTTTAAAGTTTTTGAATAAAACAATTTTATCGTGACTTAACAAAACTACCTTTTTTCCGTCAGGGCTAATGGTTGCGCTGGTTAAAACACAATGATTATAATTATTACAGGTTTTAAATTCGCCTATTTTGGTAGCTTTTTGAGTTCCGGATCTATTTGGTATTTTGTAGATAAATGCAGTTCCGTCAAATCCTTTACTGCGATTTTTTGTAAAAAGATAAAAGTAATTTCCAAGTTCAAAAAAGCCTTCTACATCATAAAACATTTCTTTTTTCTTTGGCGGAAATTCGGTTTGCTCCGGATACGAAAATGAAACTATATATTCGGCGGATGCTACATCTTTATTAAGCTGATTTTTATTGATTTTATAAATACATAAATCTTTGCGCAGATTATCATTATTTCCAAAATCGCCTATGTAGATATTACCACTTTTATCTTTCGTAATATCTTCCCAATCTACATTTTTCGCATTTGCAATAGTAATAGTTTTGGCCAACTTCCCTTCTGAATCTAACGCGTAGATTGCATTTTTATTACCGCTGTCTTCTAAAGTATATATTAGCTTTTTCTCTGGAAAATATACTATTCCAGAAACTTCTTTCAGCACTTTAGGCAATGAATAAATCTTTTTAAAATCACCATTTGATTGCTGCTGACAAGCTAATAAAACAATTGAAGCTGCTATTAAAAGAGACTTTTTCATAGGATTATTTTTTTTATTATTTTGCCAAAAATTAAAAGGATTAGATTGATTTAAAAATCTATTTAATCGGTGTCATCTGTGGCAAAACCTCAAATTAAATTGGTGTTTTTAAAATTACGGGTGATAAACTCAAAAGCTGCAAACATAATATGTCCCATCGATTTGGCATTTTTAAATTTCATATCATTGGTATAACGGTATAATTCCATTTTTAGTTGATTCAGATGTTCTTCTGTGGAAATGGTATCGTGACACATGATATTCAAAAGTTTCTTGATTCTGTTTTCGGCAGAATGAATACGTTTGGCTAAAATCGCTCTTTCTTCATCTTTATACTGAATAATCGACCGTTCTTCTAATTTATCTTTGATGAGTTTTATCATCGGATAGTTTTCCTTAAAAAACTGCGGACGATATACTTTGAAATTTCCTTCGTAACATTGCTGATCAAAATCAATCGGGCGAATTTTATATACTACCTGATCAAAATCGTGAATTGGGACAATCACGTAATTGTACGCGCGCATATCACCCAAAAGCCTGATCATACAGCGCTCATTGAACTTTACAAACTCTTTTGCAATTTGAGATTTTTCCATCTCGGTACAACTATCCAATAAGGTATCCATAAAAACATCCCCCGGAATTCCGATGATATGTTCTTCAATCAAAGTGTCTTTAAAAACTAAAAAGTTTATTTTATCGGGCGAAAGAATATCTTCTAATTCTAATCCGTAAATTCGGGAAGCATCGGCTTTTTTGATATAAAAGTGAACGTAATTGTCATTGAGAATATTTCGGACTTTAATTCTGAAAGGTTTTGAATTTCCGAAAGTACAATAATCAATTGCATCAATATTTAAGAACTGAATGATTTCGCTATTTCCATCAGAATGCAAAAGCGAATAGATTTTTTTGAGATTCAGATCAATTTCATTTCGCTCAAATTCACTGTAGTAAACACGAATCCAGAGCGTATCTGTTTCATTTTTATCATACACATTTACCGAACCGGAAAAACGCAATAAATCATCATAGAATACAGACACTTTCGAAATTCGTTCGTACCGTTCTAAATAACTTAAAAGAGCTGATGTTAAGGGATAAGATGGCTTTTTTAAAACCATTAAAGGCTCACTCATTTTTTTGAATATCTTTATTACAAATTTACATCAATACGATGATATAAATAAAATTTAACGTAACAATAAACAAGTTGAATCGTCTTACTAAAAAACTAAAACCGAAATAAATTTGGAAACCATCCTTACCATTGAAAATCTTAGCAAAAGATACGGGCGCATTCAGGCCTTGAAAAATATATCTTTTGAAATACAAAAAGGCCGCGTGTACGGAATTTTAGGCCCAAACGGAAGTGGAAAATCAACGACTTTAGGAATTGTCCTGAATGTTGTCAACAGGACTTCAGGCAATTACCGCTGGTTTAACGGCCAAGTTCAGACTCACGAAGCTTTGAAAAAAGTAGGTGCTATTATAGAGAGACCGAACTTCTACCCTTATATGACGGCCGAGGAAAACCTAAAATTGGTATGCAAAATAAAAAGCATCAATTATGCTAAAATCAACGAAAAGCTTGATTTGGTAGGTTTGACCGAAAGAAAAGACAGCAAATTCAGTACTTTTTCTTTGGGGATGAAACAGCGTTTAGCCATTGCTTCGGCGCTTTTAAACGATCCTGAGATTTTGATTTTGGATGAACCGACGAATGGTTTGGATCCGCAGGGAATTCATCAGATTCGCGATATTATCAGAAAAATTGCTTCGCAGGGAACTACTATTTTACTGGCTTCGCATTTATTGGATGAAGTCGAAAAAGTATGTTCGCACGTGGTTGTTTTAAGAAAAGGTGAAATTTTATATTCGGGTTCAGTTGACGGCATGTCTGCCAATGAGGGTTTCTTTGAGGTTCAGTCAAATGATAATTTACTATTGAAAACGGCTTTACAGGAACATCCGTCGATAGACAGAATTACGGAAGAAGAGGGAAAAATATTGGTGTATTTAAAATCAGAATTATCAGCTTCAGAACTAAATCAGTTTTTGTTTTCTAAAAATATTATTCTGAGCCATTTAGTAAAACGAAAAAACAGTTTAGAAGCCCAATTTTTAGAATTAACCAAAACCGCTACAACCAAAAGCAACTAAGCCATGAACAGACTTATTTCTATAGAATTACAAAAAATCTGGAAAAACAAAGCCAGTCGTATTTTAACTTTAACGTATTTTATTTTACTGTCATTCATTGCGTTAATAGCCTCGATAAAATTTGATATTGGTCCTTTTAAATTTCATTTGGCCGAAATGGGAATTTTTAACTTTCCTTTTATATGGCATTTTAATACTTATGTGGCGGCCTGGCTTAAATTTTTCTTAGCCATTGTAATTGTTTCGATGATGGCTAATGAATACAGCTACGGGACTCTGAAACAAAATCTGATTGACGGACTCAGTAAAAAAGAATTTATTTTGTCTAAATTTTTAACCGTTGCTCTTTTTGCTTTATGCTCTACTGTTTTTGTTTTTGTAATGAGTTTACTTTTGGGATTAAGTTTTTCATCTTACACCCAATTTGATATAATCTTTATGGATTTAGATTATTTATTAGCCTTTTTTGTAAAGTTAACCGGTTTCTTTTCTTTCTGTTTATTTCTTGGAATTTTAGTTAAACGTTCTGCCTTTGCTTTAGGTTTTCTTTTGGTTTGGAGTATTATTGAAGCGATAATAAGAGGATTCCTGACTTTTAAAGTTTTCCCGAATAGCAACACAGCCGATAATATTGTGCAATTTCTGCCACTAGAATCTATGTCCAATCTAATAGTCAATCCTGCTCCGAGATTAGCTGTTGTAAAAACTATTGGTAACCAAATAGGAATCGATACTACGATGGATTACAGCGTGCATTATTCGGCTATTTTAATCGTTTTAGTCTGGACATTTTTATTTGTTTATTTTTCTTACAAATTATTAAAAAATAGAGATTTATAGTATATTTGTTTTACTATGAATTATTTTAAAAGTTTTATTATTCTCTTGTTTATTTGTTGCCTTCCTACAAAGGTTAATGCGCAATTTATAACTATTGATGATACGAAAACACCGCAGTACCTTATTCAAAATATTTTGATAAATAGTTCTTGTGCTTCTGCATCAAATTCTACAGGAAGCGGAGATACTTTTAGGCCCGGAAGACAAAGTTTTGCCTATTTTAATAGTCACGGAAGCAGTTTTCCTTTTAGCGACGGGATTGTACTAGTTTCATCAACAGCTCAAAGTGCTGTGGGACCGTTTGTTAGTGATGTAAATGAAGGTGCCAATGATAGTCCTCAATGGGGTCATGACAGCGATCTTGATGAAATATTAGGTATTAGGTCTCTTAATACAACAGTCTTAGAATTTGATTTTATTGCTTATACAAGTTCGTTGAGTTTTAATTATATTTTTGCTTCAAATGAATATCAATATAATTATCCGTGTCAGTATTCTGATGGATTTGCTTTTCTAATCAAAGAAGTCGGAACTACTGATCCTTATAAAAATTTAGCGGTATTACCCAATACAAATACACCTGTTTCTTCTGTAAATATTCGCCCAAAGATTGAGCCGGGAACAAGACCTGGAGGCGTTGTTTATCAAGGTTGTGCCGCTTCAAACGAAAGTTACTTTAACGGTCTAAATACAAATACCAGTCCGGTAAATTATGCCGGACAAACGGTTGTTATGACCGCTCAAAGTACCGTAACTGCAGGAAAAAAATATCACGTAAAACTAGTAATTGGCGATGCCGACGTTAGGTACCAAAATTCTGCAATTTTTCTAGAAGCGGGAAGTTTTGCTTCAAAAATTACTCTTGGAAATGACCGAACAATTGCAAGTAATAATCCTGCTTGTTTTGGAGAAACAATTCTATTAGACAGTAAATTAACAACTGCTGATTATACTTTTAAATGGTACAAAAAAGACAATCCTGCTGTTATTTTAGGTACAAATTCAACTTTTGAAGTGACAGAAGCAGGAAATTACAAAGTTGAAGCTACTGTAAACGGAACAGCATGTATATTATCAGGAGAAATCAAAGTTGAATATGCTCCAGAAATTCTTTCGACAGATACCCCTCTTCTGCAATGTGATGATGATGCAGACGGAATTTCAATTTTTGATTTGAATAAAGTAAATAATATTGTAAAGAATAATGTCGCAGATATTTCTAATGAAGGCTATTATGAAACATTAGCCAATGCACAAAACAAAACAAATCAAATTGCAACGCCTGGAAATTATATTAATCAGAGTAATAATCAACTTGTATATGCACGGCTTGAGAACACTTTTGGATGCTATAAAATAGCTCAAGTAACTTTACAAATTGCCAATACGCCAATTGCAGATCCAAACCCAATAAATACTTGCGATGGAGATGAAATTCAAGACGGATTATATCATTTTAATCTGGATACCGAAGTTACTCCAGAAATCACCGAAGGTGCAGGTCTTCCAAGTGGTTTAACAGCGATTTATTATTTAACAGCCAATAATGCCTTAACAGAAACAAATCCATTGCCAAATATTTTCAATAATACAATTGCATTTAATCAAACTATTTATGCCCGAGTTGTTAATGGCCCAAGTTGTTATGATGTAGTACCCGTTAAACTTGTTGTAAATACCTTTGATCCTCCAAATTTTGAAGAAGAAACACAATCACTATGTAAAGGAAGTGAAACCACATTAACGGTTGCTACTGGTTTTAGCAGCTACTTATGGAATACCGGAAGCACAGACAACTTTATACGTGTGAATACTGCAGGTGATTATCAAGTTACTGTTACAGATAACAATGGTTGTAAAAAAACTAAAAAATACAAGGTTATATTATCAGAACCGGCAATGATAACCGGAGCAGAAATAGAAGATTTTGCCGCTAATCAAAATTCAGTTTTACTTCAATATTCAGGTAGTGGAAACTATGAATTTTCATTAGATGGCATTATTTTTCAAGATGAACCTTTATTTGAAAATGTAAAACCGGGTGTTTATAATGCAATTGCAAGAGATAAAAATGGTTGTGGACTTTCCAACATATATCCATTGTATGTTTTGGATTATCCAAGATTTTTCACACCAAACGGAGATACTTATAATGATTTATGGTACATAGAAAATTCAAATCAGCTTCCGGATTTCACTATTTCTATTTTTGATCGTTATGGAAAATTATTAAAACAAATGAATCAAAACAGTGGTGGCTGGAACGGAATATTTAATGGAGAGCAATTACCTTCAAGCGATTACTGGTTTAATTTGCTTTTTGCAGATGGAAGAACTGTCAAAGGTCATTTTAGCTTAAAAAGATAAAATTATTTTTAAACAATATAGACAACACGCTATCTTCACTTTCATAACTTGTTGAGTCAATAATTCTATCTTCAAAAAAAAGCCAATTTCAAATAAACCTCACATTCAACTATTTATAAATAAAAAAACAACATATCTGGCAAAGGAATTAAAATAAAACTTATTTTTGGTTGAAGTGAATCAATTTGATTTAGTTATTGGACCAATGAAAAAAACTTTACATTTCTTGTTGATTCTGTTTTACACATTAAATTGTTTCTCACAATTTAGTAAAACGCACTACATACCGCCTTTAACTTCTGTTACAGGACTTGCTGGCGATCAATATCTATACATCTCTACTCCCAGCCTTACCAATGTAAATTTTAAAATTATAGCCAACGGAGGAAGTGTAATCACCGGAACCGTAAATAGTAATAGTCCCTACCAATATTACATCGGAGCGGGCAGCAACACGCAGCTATTCGCACCTTCAGGCAACCTAGGAATTGTAGCGAATCGAGGATATATTATTGAAGCTGAAGATCTAATTTACGTTAGCGCCAGAGTAAATGCAGGCCTCAACAACGGCTCTTACAGTCATGCAGGAGGATTAGTCTCTAAAGGAAATAGTGCACTCGGTAATACTTTTAGATTAGGTGCAATGCTAAATCCGCTTTACGATGAAACATTATTGAATTTTACTTCAATCATGGCGACTGAAAATGGAACTCAGGTCACTATTTCAAATATTCAAAACGGAGCTAAGCTGATAGATGGAACAACTATTTCCGGACCAATAACTGTTACGCTAAATAAAAATGAAAGTTATGTATTGGCTTTAAAAAACTATAACGATGGTCAGATAAAATCCAATAGTTCTAAAATAATTGGAGCGTTAGTTACTTCAGATAAACCGGTGGCAGTCAATTCAGGTTCGTTTGGAGGAAGTAACAGTACATTATTAGGATCTACTCAGGGTGGTGGTTTGGCTCCGGCAGGAAGAGACGTAGGTTTCGACCAAATTGTTTCATTAGAAAAAACAGGAAGAGAATACATATTTATAAAAGGCCTCGGAACAGATGAACTAGAGCGCGTTTTATTAGTAGCCCATGATAATAATACAGAAATATTTCTTAACGGTTCTCCCTCTTCCTACATGACACTTAATAGCGGCGAATACATTACAATTAATGGCGACCAGTTCATTAATGGTAGTTTATATATAAAAACTTCTGCTAATGTTTTTGCTTATCAAAGCATTGGAGGAAAAACGAATCCTGCCAATCAGAACTTATTTTTTGTTCCTCCTATTAATTGTGCTACGCCAAATACAGTAGACAACATTCCACAAATACAATCAATTGGAAATAACACATTTAATGGATTTCTAAACATTGTTACCGAAACAGGCGCTACAGTTTTATTAAACAACAGCCCTATAAATTCACTTCCTGTTGCAATCGAAGGAACAACTGCATTTGTCAGGTATAATGTAGCTGATTTATCAGGAAATATTGCCGTCAAATCGACTAAGCAAGTATATGTTTCTTATTTTGGAACCAATGGAGCAGCAACTTATGGTGGCTATTATTCGGGTTTTGATTTAAAACCGGAAATTGTTAGTGGTAAAATTACTTTAACCAGCTCGTCCTGTATTCCAAATGTGTCTTTAAGAATCAATTCTTTATCCTCTTACGACACTTTTCAATGGTACAAAGACGATGTCATAATTCCGGGTGAAAACAATAACAACTTTAGCCCAACGCAACCTGGATTTTATCAGGTAAAGGGAAGCATTTCAGGTTGTGTAAGCGATGTTTTCTCAGATAAAATTCCGGTGAGTGACTGTCCTGTTAATCTTGACAACGACTTAGCAAATGATAACGTAGATATCGATTATGATAATGACGGACTAACAAACTGCAATGAATCTTATGGAGATGTTTCTCTAAATATCTCAAACCCAAATTCAGGTTTAGTGCAAACAGGAACGTATTCTAATTCATTTTCAGGTACAATTAGCAACACAACTCCCGCAGCGGCAATTCCTTTTGACGGCAAGGCCGATGGTAGTTTTGTTACAGAAGTTGTGGCCGGAAAAGGTTTTTCTGTAAGCTATAGTTTGATTTTTACAAAACCAATAAATCTAAGTTTAGAATATATCGCAACTGCTAATACAAACGACTTACTAAATTCCGACTCCGAGTATGTAATCAATTCGGACATTAATAAAACTGTCACTGTCCTGAATCCAACCAATCAATTATTAATTGACACGAATTACGACGGAATTTACGAAAGCGGCGTTACTCAGTTCTCCTCCTTCGAAATTCGTTTTCGATTGAACGGGAGTGTTCCATTACAGCCGGGAACAGGTACATTCAAATTCCAGTCTTACCAGACGCAGACATTTAAAATTACACATAAAAATTTGTTAGATACTGCAGGAAATAAATCAACTTTTAGATTAATCGCAACTTGTATTCCAAAAGATACCGATGGTGATGGAATTCCGGATCAATTGGATTTAGATTCAGACAATGATGGCGTGCCAGATAGCACCGAATCACAAACAAAACCAATAGCACTATCAAACGCAGATAGCAATTTAGATGGTTTGGATGAAATATTTGACTCTACTGCAGCACCGATTGATACCGATAATGATGGGGTACCAAATTATCTTGACTTAGATAGTGATAATGATGGTATTTACGATTTGGTTGAGTCAGGAAGCAATACTCCAGATCTTAACAAAGATGGAATTATTGACATAACGAACTTTGGAACTAATGGATTAGCAGATTCTTTAGAAACAAATTCTGACAGTGGTATCTTAAAATATTCTGTCTCAGATTCTGACAATGATGGCATTAAAAACTACACCGAGAAAGACAGTGATAATGATGGCTGTAATGATGTTATAGAAGCCGGATTTACAGATCCTAATTTTGATGGTCTTTTAGGAAACATACCCCTTGCAATAAACACAAATGGAATTGTGACCAGTAGAACCGACGGATACACGACTCCAAATGGCAATTATATTATTGCAACTCCAATTATAATTAGCAAACAGCCCGAAAACCAAACGGTTTGTGAATTGCAAAAGGCAACTTTCAGTATCGAGTCCAATGCTGATAGTTTTCAGTGGCAACTTTCAACAGACAACGGAAATACATGGAATACATTAACGGATAATACGATTTATTCCGGAAGCAAAACCCCTACGTTAACCATCCAAAAAACAAGTTCGGCAATGAATGGGTATTATTATCGTGCTTTTTTAAATCGACTTAATAATGCCTGTGGAGTAACTTCGGCCAATTCTGTAAAACTAATTCTCTTGGCTTTACCTATTTTAAATTCTCCCATTACTATTGTTCAATGTGATGACGATACTGACGGAATTTCTAACTTTAATGTAACGGAGAAAAACAGTTTTATTTCAGACAATTTCGCCAACGAAACATTCTCTTATTATACCACTTTAGCAGGAGCTAACACCAAAGATCTTACTAAGCTAATTTCAAATTCTCTGGCGTATACAAGTAGCAATAAGACTATTTGGACAAGAGTAGAGAATTCAAACGGGTGTTTTTCGACTGCTCAATTAAATCTGGTTGTTTCGACAACACAAATCGATCCGGGTTTTAAACGATCATTTAATGTTTGTGATGATTTTATTGATGCGGTCAATGATGATAAGGACGGAATTGCTGTCTTTGATTTTAGCAGTGTTACAGCTGACATTCAGGCGATGCTTCCTTCTGCAAGTACAAATTACTCCATAAAGTATTATCCAGATCAAGCTAATGCTTTAGCAGAAACGAATGTAATTACAAATGCTTCAAATTACAGAAATACAACACCAATTCAGCAAGAAATTTGGGTGCGTGTAGACAGCAATCTGGACAATGCCTGTTTTGGATTAGGAGCATATGTCAATCTTAAAGTAAATCCGAGACCTGATATTGACGTCAACAGTAATCAGAGTGCCAACCAATTAGTATGTTCGAATTTACCATCCTTTTTTGTTAAACTCGATGCAGGAATTATTGGTAATTTACCTGCCAGCACCTATACTTATGTCTGGTCAAAAGATGGGAGTATAATTCCGGGAGAAAATATTGAAACTTTAGATGTAAATGAAGAAGGAAAATATAGCGTAGAAGTTTTTACTAAAGGCGAAAATAGCTGTAGCAGAATACGAACCATTACCGTAACCGCATCTGATATTGCGCATC
Source organism: Flavobacterium aquidurense (assembly GCF_031458035.1). Lineage (GTDB taxonomy): Bacteria > Bacteroidota > Bacteroidia > Flavobacteriales > Flavobacteriaceae > Flavobacterium > Flavobacterium aquidurense_C. The sequence goes on along the minus strand of NZ_JAVDXR010000005.1, from coordinate 156,172 downwards.
TGGATTCTGTTTCCATTTCAGACTTATCTGATTACAACACTGTTACAGCAGACGTTTCCGGAGCTGGAAACTATGAGTATAGTATTGACGAAGCAAACGGTCCTTTTCAAGAATCTAATTTCTTTGAAAATGTTGTTCCGGGAATACATGATCTTTATATTAATGATAAAAATGGTTGCGGGACAATTTCAAAAACTATTGCTGTTCTCGGAATCCCTAAATTTTTCACTCCTAATAATGATGGATATAATGATTACTGGAACATAAAAGGTGCAAATGATACTTTTAATTCGGGTGCAAAAATTCTAATTTTCGATCGATATGGCAAACTAATTAAGGAGATTACGGCATCAGGCAATGGCTGGGACGGAACTTACATCGGCAGTCCAATGCCTGCTGATGATTACTGGTACACTATAAAACTCGAAGATGGACGTGAAGCTAAAGGCCATTTTAGTTTGAAAAGATAAACCTGAAAATATCAAATTTCAAATTTCAAAATTCCAAATTCCAAATTTCAAAATTCCAAATTCCAACATTAGGCTTGAAAACAAAAAAAATCCCAAATTCCAGAAGGAATTTGGGATTTTTATATTGAATTTTAGAAATTAGATTTTAAATCTTTTTCTATCAGTTTCAGTTAAATAAATCTTTCTTAAACGAATAGATTTTGGTGTAACCTCTACATACTCATCTTTTTGAATATACTCTAAAGCTTCTTCAAGAGAGAAAATAATTGGAGGGATAATTCTGGCTTTTTCATCATTTCCAGAAGAACGTACGTTAGATTGTTTTTTCTCTTTTGTTACGTTTACACACATATCATCTCCACGAGAGTTTTCTCCAATTACCTGACCTTCGTAAATTTCAGCATTTGGTTCAACGAAGAATTTACCACGATCTTGTAATTTATCGATAGAGTAAGGAATAGCTTTACCTTTTTCCATAGAAATTAATGAACCTTTGTTACGTCCGGCAATTTCGCCTTTGTAAGGCTCGTATCCAATAAAACGGTGCGCCATAATAGCCTCACCAGCTGTTGCAGTAAGCAATTGGTTACGTAATCCAATAATTCCACGTGATGGAATATTAAATTTAACAATCATACGTTCACCTTTAGTTTCCATAGAAAGCATTTCTCCTTTACGCATAGTAACGAATTCAACTGCTCTACCTGAAAGATTTTCTGGTAAGTCGATTGTTAACTCTTCAATTGGCTCACATTTTTTACCATCAATTTCTTTGATGATAACTTGTGGCTGACCGATTTGTAACTCATACCCTTCTCTTCTCATTGTTTCAATAAGAACAGATAAGTGAAGTACTCCACGACCAAAAACCATGAATTTATCAGCAGAATCAGTTTCACCTAACTTCATAGCTAAGTTTTTCTCTAATTCTTTTGTTAATCTTTCTCTAATGTGGCGAGAAGTTACAAATTTACCCTCTTTACCAAAGAAAGGTGAGTCATTGATAGTAAACAACATACTCATTGTAGGCTCGTCAATATCAATTGTTTTTAAACCTTCAGGGTTTTCATGATCAGCGATTGTATCTCCAATTTCAAATCCTTCAACTCCAATGATAGCACAAATATCTCCAGCAATTACTTCCTGTACTTTTTTACGACCAAGTCCTTCAAAAGTATGTAATTCCTTAATACGTGATTTAGAAATAGTACCGTCTCTTTTTACCAAAGAGATTGGCATTCCTTCTTTTAAAACTCCTCTTTCTAAACGACCAATAGCAATACGACCTGTAAAAGCTGAGAAATCCAAAGATGTAATCAACATTTGTGGTGTTCCTTCAGAAACTTTAGGAGCAGGTACATTTTCAACAACCATATCCAATAATGCTTCAACATTATCAGTTACGTTTTCCCAATGATCAGACATCCAGTTGTTTTTAGCAGAACCATAAACTGTTGGAAAATCCAACTGCCATTCTTCAGCACCTAATTCAAACATTAAGTCAAAAACTTTTTCATGAACTTCTTCAGGAGTACAGTTTTCTTTGTCTACTTTATTGATAACTACGCATGGCTTAAGACCTAAGTCAATAGCTTTTTGTAATACGAAACGAGTTTGTGGCATCGGACCTTCAAAAGCATCCACTAGCAAACATACACCATCGGCCATGTTCAATACACGTTCTACTTCACCTCCAAAATCGGCGTGGCCTGGAGTGTCAATAATATTGATTTTTGTTCCTTTATATTGAACTGATACGTTTTTAGAAGTAATAGTAATACCTCTCTCACGCTCTAAATCGTTATTATCAAGAATTAAATCACCTGTATTTTCGTTGTCACGAAATAATTGACAGTGATACATAATTTTATCAACCAAAGTGGTTTTACCGTGATCGACGTGGGCAATAATTGCAATGTTTCTAATAGATTCCATCTGTGATTTTTAATGGGTGCAAAGGTACACTTTATTTTGATATAAAAAACGTTTCTTAGATAGTTTGCGTATATCCAAGTAATTAGTTCGTTAAACAATGTAAAATTAACTATCAATTTGAACCCTATTTATTGCAGAATTATAGTTAATTTAACTATATTTGAGTAATGAAAAGTAAAACTCTCCAAATTACTCTAGTTTATATTATCATTTCGTTATTTATGGCAATAGTTTGTCATAAATTACTCACTAATTACTTTTCTTCGACAGAAAATTACTATTTATTCCTTATAAAAGACATTCTTTACATTTTAATCACAGGACTGGTATTCAAATACATACTATCTAAAAACGACATTAAAAATGTTTCTGTTTTCGAAAAACTAAAACAGACCAATGAAGAAATTAAAGAATCGAACGAAAAATATGACATCGTAGCCAAAGCAACAAGCGATACCATTTGGGACTGGAAAATTCAGGAAGACAGCATTAGTTGGAACAGAGGAATCGAAGGTATTTTTGGATACAATCAGGAAGAAGTAGGAAAAACATCAAAATGGTGGTTTGACAAAATCCACCCTGAAGACAGTATTCGAATGTCTATTAAACTCTATTCCTTCATTGAACAAAAAACAGAAAAATGGCAAGATCAATATCGTTTCAGATGTGCCGACGGAACCTATAAATATGTCCTTGACCGGGGTTTTTTATTAAAAGATGAAAAAGGGCGAGCCATTAGAATGATTGGAGCCATTCAGGATATCACAAAGCAAAAAGAAGAAGAACAACGATTAAAACTTTTAGAAACAGTAATAACACAATCTAAAGATTCAATTTTAATTACAGAAGCAAATTCTGCAGTTCGAAAAATTCCAAAAATTGTCTATGTAAATCCGGCATTTTCTCAAATGTCAGGATATCAATCTAACGAAATAATCGGAAAATCTCCAAATATTTTCAAAGGACCAAAATCAGACTCAGACGAACTAAAAAAGCTTTTACGAGCAATTAAAAACGAGGAAGAGTGTTTAATCGAAACCATAAGTTACACCAAGAAAAAAGAAGAATACTGGGTTCGCTTTTCTATGATCCCTATTTTTAACAACGAAGGCGTAATTTCGCACTGGATTTCAATACAAAGAGACATCACTGATGAAAAAAAATTAGAAACAGAAAAAGAACATCTTATTCGTGAACTGACCCAAAACAATAAAGATTTAAAACAGTTTTCATACATCACATCACACAATCTTAGAGCACCATTATCCAATTTAATCGGTCTTTTAAATCTTATAGAGGATATTCCGATTGATAATCCTGAACTTGAAGAAATCCTGACTGGATTTACCAAATCAACACATTTATTAAACGAAACCATCAATGACCTCGTAAAAGTCATCATCATTAAAGACAATCCTTCGATGCAAAAAGAAGAAGTTTCTTTAAAAGAAGTTTTCGAAAATGTATTCAACCAACTCTCTTTTCAAATAGAATTACACAAACCAATTATAAAACTCAAATTCGACAGAGTTCCGCTATTAACCACAAACAAAGCCTACATAGAAAGTATTTTACTCAACCTACTAACGAATTCCATTAAGTACAAATCGGAAAATCGAAAATTAAAAATATCAATCACAGCCGAACAAATAGATCACAAAGCCATTTTAACTTTTAAAGACAATGGAATTGGGATCGATTTAGAAAGAAATCGCGACAAAGTTTTCGGACTTTATCAAAGATTTCATAACTATCCAGACAGTAAAGGACTAGGGCTATATCTGGTAAAATCGCAGGTAGAAACCATGGGCGGAACTATAAGTATAGATAGCGAAGTCAACAAAGGCACCACATTTACAATAACGTTTAAAAATTAATTTATTATGCTTGAGCAAATTCTATGCATTGACGATGATCCGATCACATTAATGTTATGCAAAAAAGTAATTTCAAAATCCGAATTTTCGAATGAAATTATCACAGCTCAAAATGGCGAGGAAGCACTGCTTCATTTCAATACCCTAAAGTACACCAACAGTAAAAATAATGTCAACAAAAAACCTGAACTGATTTTTCTGGATCTTAACATGCCGGTAATGGGAGGCTGGGAGTTCCTGGATCATTTTACATCTGAAGATTATGCCGAGTTCAACACAGCAAATGTCATTGTTCTATCCTCTACTATAGACCCTGAAGATCTGGCCAAAGCAAAGAAATACCCCATAATCATTGACTTCTTATCAAAACCAATCACTATTCCCATGCTGGAATACCTGAAAAGGAAAATTGACATTTAAACATTGCTCACCTTATCTTTGAATTTATTTTCCGACAAAAACAATTATGGCGTTTTCAGCCGCGACGGATCGGCTTTCCGCTAAATCTTTTACTCGGTAACTACCAAAATAAGCCAAAACAACTTATTCGTCACAAAAAGGTATCGCTTCTATCCCTAACGCGATCATAGGTAAATGGAATTAGTTTTTTTTCAAAAGAAATAAACTCCAATAAAAAAATTCCAAATCCCAACTTAACCCTCACATAAAAAGGACAAAGTATTGGAATTTGGAATTTAAATTTTAACCCAGTTATATCCAAACAAAAAAAGTCCTCTAAAAGAGGACTTTTTATATATTTAATAAATTGTAGTTAATTACAATTTAGCAACATGTTTCGTTAATTTAGACTTCAAGTTAGAAGCTTTATTATCGTGAATGATGTTCTTTTTAGCTAATTTATCAATCATAGAGATTACAGTTGATAATTTAGAAGCTGCATCAGATTTTTCAGTAGCTAATCTTAATGCTTTAATTGCATTACGAGTAGTTTTATGTTGGTATCTGTTAAGAACTCTTCTTTTTTCGTTACTTCTGATTCTTTTTAATGCTGACTTATGATTTGCCATTTTCTTTTTATTTTAGATGTAAAAATTATTATAAATACTAGTTAAAAAAGAAAAACCTCCCACAATTGCAAAACAATCACTTTGGTTTTAACTAATAAAACAAAAACCGAGACACCAATTTTTATTTTATAAAACTTATTCACAACTAATTTAGTAGTCTGTAAGGGAATCGAACCCCTGTTACCAGGACGAAAGCCTGGAGTCCTAACCCCTAGACGAACAGACCATATTCTTCTAAGTTTTTTTCCAATTTAAATAAATTGAAATTTGTAGCCCGTAGCGGAATCGAACCGCTCTTACATGGATGAAAACCATGCGTCCTAACCGATAGACGAACGGGCCATTTTAATTCTCAATATTTCAAGAACAAATTCGCAGTAAAAAAATAGTAGCCCGTAGCGGAATCGAACCGCTCTTACATGGATGAAAACCATGCGTCCTAACCGATAGACGAACGGGCCTGCTTCTCTAATGCGGATGCAAAAATACAACTATTTTTAAGATGTACAATACCTGATGTAAAAAAAATTATTATTTTTTAATATGCCTTCGCAAATAACACTCTTTTGGTAGACGGATTACCAGTAAACACACAGGTTCCCGCTTCCTCCACACTATCCAAAGGAATGCAACGAATCGTTGCTTTTGTCAAGTCTTTTATTTTCTCTTCAGTAGCAGCTGTACCATCCCAATGAGCTGACACAAAACCTGCTTTCCCTTCTAAAACTTCCTTAAATTCCTCAAAACTATTCACTTCCGTAATATGTGTATTACGATAATCCAATGCTTTATTAAATAAATCAGCCTGAATCTGCTCTAAAAGATCATTTACATAAGTAACGATTCCTTCAGCTGAAACCACTTCTTTTGTCAATGTATCTCGTCTTGCAACCTCAAAAGTTCCGTTTTCCAGATCTTTTGGACCAACAGCAATTCTAACAGGTACACCTTTCAATTCCCATTCAGCAAATTTAAATCCTGGTTTTTGAGTTGTTCTATCATCATATTTAACCGAAATCTTCAACTTCTTCAACTTCGCAGTCAAATCATTTACCGCAGTGGTAATTTCAGCTAATTGCTCATCTGTCTTATATATAGGAACAATTACAACTTGAATTGGTGCCAAATTAGGAGGCAAAACCAATCCCTGATCATCAGAGTGCGTCATAACCAAAGCCCCCATCAAACGAGTCGAAACTCCCCATGAAGTTCCCCAAACATGTTCTTGTTTTCCTTCGGCATTTGCAAACTTCACATCAAAAGCTTTTGCAAAATTCTGTCCTAAAAAGTGAGAAGTTCCTGCCTGCAAAGCTTTTCCATCCTGCATTAAGGCTTCAATACAATATGTTTCATCAGCACCTGCAAAACGTTCTGTTTCAGTTTTTATACCTTTTACAACCGGAATCGCCATGAAGTTCTCCGCAAAATCAGCATAAACATTCATCATTTTTTCAGATTCCTCAAGTGCTTCTGCTTTTGTAGCATGAGCCGTATGACCTTCTTGCCATAAAAACTCTGCCGTTCTTAAAAACAAACGCGTACGCATTTCCCAACGCACAACATTTGCCCATTGATTAATTAATAAAGGTAAATCTCTATAAGACTGTACCCATCCTTTATATGTAGACCAAATAATAGCTTCACTAGTTGGACGAACAATAAGCTCTTCCTCCAATTTAGCATTCGGATCAACCATTAGTTTTCCAGGTTTTTCCGGGTCATTTTTTAATCTATAATGCGTTACAATAGCACATTCTTTTGCAAATCCTTCTGCATTTTTTTCTTCCGCCTCAAACATGCTTTTCGGCACGAACAAAGGAAAGTACGCATTTTGATGTCCTGTCTCTTTAAACATTCTATCTAACTCCGCCTGCATTTTTTCCCAAATAGCATATCCGTAAGGTTTAATCACCATACAGCCCCTAACGCCCGAGTTTTCAGCTAAATCTGCTTTTACAACCAGCTCGTTATACCATTTCGAATAATCTTCTGATCTTGTAGTGAGGTTCTTACTCATATTGAATAGTTTGGCACAAATTTTGTTTTAATAATTTTTAACTAAATAGTTTGACAAAACTAACTATTTTTGTAATGTGCAACAATAAAAAACACCACAGATATGAAAACTTCTACATCTCTCCGCCAAAACTCAAGTCATTTTTACTTAATTGGAATGCTGAGTTTTCTGCTTGCATCGTGTGGTTCTTACCAAAATTCATCCTATCACGACAATGATGGTGTTTATGGTAATACACCTACCACTTATACTCAAACTACAACAAATACAAATAGTCAATATAAAAGTTATTTCAAATCATTACAGAACGACGGACAATCAGATGACATCTTTACCGATGTCGACAGCTATGGTAATTATGCTCAAAATGACAGTACACAAACCGCTCCCGCAGCTTACCCTGCCTGGGGAAGCGCAACTTCTGACGTAGCAGTAACCGTTTACTCAGACCCAATGTGGTCATTTGGAATTGGATTTGGATGGGGTTACCCATATTACGGATATGGCTACGGGTGGGGCTATCCTTATTATGGATGGGGTTACCCAGGTTGGGGTTATCCGGGATATTACCCCCCTTATTATGGTTATGGCTACAACAACTATGCTTATAGCTACGGAAGAAGAGGATCAGCTTCGTATTATGGATCTAGAAATTACGCTACAAACAGAGGGTATTCTACTAATAGAAGTGGTAGCTACACAAACAATAGAAATAGCTATAACACTAACAGAAGCAGTTCTTATTCTGATTTCAGAAGAAGCTCTACCATGTCTCGAAACAGCAGCCCAACTTTCACAAACAGAAGAAGCTCTACTCAAGGACAAAACAGTTACAACTATACTAATAGAAGCTCGAATGCTGCAACAAATAGAAGCTACAATTACAACAACAGCAACAGCTCTTCGTCCAGATCATACTCTCCTGGCCCATCTCGCTCTATGAACAGCAGTGGCGGAAGCATGAGATCATCTGGCGGCGGTGGCGGTGGCGGAAGATCTTACGGTGGCGGTGGCGGCGGAAGAAGATAATCCTTTTTTCATAAAATCGATAAATCACATTTAAAACTTAACCCCATGAAAAAAATATTTTTCCTATTTATTGCAGGACTAACCGTTAGCGCATCATATTCTCAGGAAGTGTCGGATGCTGTTCGTTTAGCTCAGGACAATATAACCGGAACCGCACGATTCAGAGCAATGGGCGGTGCCTTTGGAGCCGTTGGAGGAGATTTATCCGCTTTAACCTTAAACCCGGCAGGTTCGGCAATATTCATAAACAATCAGGTTGGAATAACTTTCAGCAACCAAAATATTAAAAATAATTCCAATTACTTCGGAACTCAAACCAGTGATAAAGACAATTCTTTTATATTAAATCAAGCTAGTGGTGTTTTTATTTTTAACAATCATAACCCAAATGCCAACTGGAAAAAAATTGCAATTGCAGGTACTTACGAGAATACAAACAATTTCAATAGTGATGTTTTTTCTGCAGGAACAAATCCCAGAAACTCTATTGACCAATATTTCCTAAAGTACGCTAACGGTATTCCTTTAAATATTATCGACGGATTAGAATACAGCGATTTAAATTATAATGAACAACAGGCACATTTAGGTTATTGGGGACATGTAATTGATCCTGTTAATGAAAATGACGGCAATAACACTCAATACACCACTAATGTTCCTGCCGGCGGTAATTATTACCAGGAAAATGAAGTATACGCATGGGGATACAACAGCAAATTAAGTTTTAACATAGCAACCTCTTATAAAGACAGAATTTATCTTGGAGCAAACTTAAATCTTCATATTACTGATTATAGAAGATCGAGTAGCTTTTATGAGGACAACAACAATCCTTTGGAACCAACCGAAACCATTTCTAACTTACGTTTCAATAATGACCTTTATACGTACGGAAACGGATTCTCTTTTCAGCTTGGAGCAATTGCAAAAGTTACCAAAGCCTTTAGACTTGGTTTAGCATACGAATCAAATACATGGTATGCGCTATATGACGAAACTGCTCAAAGCCTTCAAACAACAAGACAAGCAGCAGGCGGAGAAATAATTCATGAGAACATTAACCCTAATGTGATCAATGTTTACCAATCATACACTTTACAGACGCCTGGAAAAATAACTTTAAGCGCGGCGTATATAATTGGAAAATCAGGATTAATCAGCATTGACTACGCTTTTAAAGACTACAGCAACACGAAATACAAACCAACGAGTGACCCAGGTTTTGGAGGAGTAAATAATGATATGAGAAATCAGTTAACCAACAATGGCGAATTAAGAATTGGTGGTGAATATAAAATAGAACGACTAAGTTTACGTGGTGGATACCGATTTGAAGGAAGTCCTTATAAAAACGGAACAACAATTGGTGACTTAAACAGCTATTCAGCTGGTTTAGGTTATAGTTTTGGGGCTACAAAAATAGATTTAGCTTACTCCTATTTAGAAAGAAAATCAAATCAGGGATTTTTTGCTACCGGATTTACTGATGGTGCAAACATAACATCGAAACTAAATAATGTTTCTATGACTTTATTATTTGAATTGTAATTAAAGAATAAATAGATTAATTTAAATTTCCGTCAGGCTTTTACTTGACGGATTTTTTTTTAGCCCTGATGGAAGCGACATCCTTTTTCTAGCTTCTTTAGCTAGGAAAAGATATCGCGAACAGCAGGATTAGCTTCATAAAAAACACCTAAAAGAAACCGAAACAAGTGGTGTTTGAATAAAAAAGTGTAATTTTGCACTCCAATTTATAAAAGTATGAGAACCAAGTCTTTAAAAAAGAACAAAATTAACGTAATCACTCTTGGGTGTTCGAAGAATGTATATGACAGTGAAGTGCTAATGGGACAGCTTCGTGCCAATGGTAAAGAAGTACAACATGAGGCACCTGCAGCAGAAGAAGGAAACATTATCGTCATCAACACTTGTGGATTTATTGATAATGCTAAAGCAGAATCTGTAAACATGATTTTGGAATATGCTGATAAAAAAGACAAAGGTTTAGTTGACAAAGTATTCGTAACAGGATGTTTATCTGAGCGTTACAGACCTGATTTAGAAAAAGAAATTCCGAATGTGGATCAGTATTTTGGTACTACAGAATTACCTCAACTATTGAAAGCTTTAGGAGCTGATTATAAACATGAATTATTAGGAGAACGTTTGACCACAACTCCTAAAAATTATGCCTATTTAAAAATTGCGGAAGGCTGCGACAGACCTTGCAGTTTTTGTGCAATTCCGCTAATGCGTGGTAAACACGTTTCGCAGACTATCGAAAAATTAGTTAAAGAAGCTGAAGGTTTAGCTAAAAACGGTGTAAAAGAATTGATTTTGATCGCACAGGACTTGACTTACTACGGTCTTGATATTTATAAAAAGAGAAATCTTGCTGAACTTTTAGAAGCTTTAGTAAAAGTAGAAGGAATCGAGTGGATTCGCTTGCACTATGCCTTTCCTACTGGTTTCCCGATGGATGTTTTGGAAGTTATGAAACGCGAGCCGAAAATCTGTAATTATATTGACATTCCTTTGCAACATATCTCAGATTCTATTCTAAAATCGATGCGTCGCGGTACTACACAAGCTAAAACGACTCAGTTATTGAAAGATTTCCGCGCTGCAGTTCCCGGAATGGCAATTAGAACAACATTAATCGTTGGATATCCTGGAGAAACTCAGGAAGATTTTGAGATTTTGAAAGATTTTGTTCAGGAAATGAAATTTGACAGAATGGGATGTTTCGCCTATTCTCATGAAGAAAACACACATGCCTATTTATTGGAAGATGATGTTCCGGACGATGTAAAACAAGCCAGGGCTAATGAAATCATGGAATTGCAATCGCAAATTTCATGGGATTTAAATCAGGAGAAAGTTGGACAGGTTTACAAATGTATTATTGACAGAAAAGAAGGTGCACATTTTGTCGGAAGAACTGAGTTTGACAGCCCGGATGTTGACAATGAAGTTTTAATTGACGCTTCTAAACATTATGTAAAAACTGGAGAATTTGTTAATATTAGGATAATAGAAGCAACAGAATTTGATTTATACGGAGAACCTGCTTAAATTTACGGTATAACTTTGTTAATTAACTTTTAGATCGATTTTTTTATGAAACCCACGCAATCCTTATTTCTTTTAGTCTTAGCCTTATTCTGTTTCAATTCTGTTTCGGCACAATATGGAAATGGATACAATAATGGATATGGTGGCGGTGGCTATGGCAGTGGCGGTTATGGCGGAGGAATGGACAGAAGCATGATGCAGGGACCACAAAGCAGTCCAAGCAAGCCTAAAGAAATACCTGCAGAAGAAACGGCTGCAAAAATCGTTGAACAAATGAAACCTGAAGTAAATCTTGATGAATTACAAGCTATTGCAATTACAAATGTTTTAGCTGACAGCATGAAAGAACAGGGCATTCTTCTGAAAAATGAAAATAGCAGTCAGGATCAAAAAATGGAACAAATTAAAGCACTAAGAGAGAGCACTACAAAAAAAATAACCGCTTTTTTAAATCCAGATCAAGTGGAAAAATACAATTCTTTTATGGCTAATTTCAAGGAGATTAAAAAAACTAAAAACAAAAAGAAAAAAGATTCCGAACCTAAAGAAGATCTAAAAAAAGATAACGAATTAACAAAAGTTCACGAATAATTGTTTTTAACCCAATCTTAAAACGCAATCTACCATGGCGAAAAAGCATTTTTATTACTTGATTTTAGCAATTATAATTACTTCTTGCTCGACAAACCCATATAAAACTACTGAGAAAGCTTACGATCAACAGCTTAAAACCTTAGAAAATCAAATTACAAGCAAAGAAGCCAAACCAATTCCAGCAGTTAGTCCGGTAGTTATAGATACCTCGTACGCATCTCAACTGGGAATCGTAAAAGATACATTATCAAAAACAGGCTCAACTGCTTTATTAAACGGAATCAATACGGAATGGATAGGAACTGTAAACTTTAATTTAAGAAAACCAAGTTTTATTATTATTCACCACACAGCACAAGATTCTCTGCAACAAACCATAAACACTTTTACTAAAGTAAAAACCCAAGTAAGTGCTCATTACGTTATTTCGGAAAACGGGAAAGTAGTCCAGATGCTAAATGATTATTTAAGAGCCTGGCATGCAGGTGCAGCAACATGGGGAAAAAATACTGATTTAAATTCGAGCTCAATTGGAATTGAACTTGACAATAATGGCTTTAAACCTTTTACAGAAGCACAAATCAGCAGCCTTGTAGCTCTTTTAACCAAATTAAAAAAAGATTATAATATTCCGACTCAAAATATTTTAGGACACGCTGACATCGCTCCAGGACGAAAGCAAGATCCAAGCGCTTTGTTTCCATGGAAGACTTTAGCAGAAAAAGGATTCGGAATCTGGCCAGATGAAGTTTTGGAAGAAGCCCCTTTTGATTTTAAAATTGAACCTGCTTTACGTATTATTGGTTACAACACTAAAAATCTTTCAGCTGCAATTCAGGCTTTTAAATTACATTATATACAAACAGATGTTACAGCTGTTTTAGACAGAAAAACAATTGATACTATTTACTCGATTTATAAAAAGCAAATTCAGTAAAAAAACAATTTATAAAATATAAAAACGCGTTTCTAAATATTTAGAGCGCGTTTTTTTTGTTGTAAAGCTGCCACGAATTACACAAATTAGAACGTAGCGTTTTTAGCCACGGATTACAGGATTAAAAAGATTCCATTGTTGGTGCTAACTTTTTTTGGAAATACTAAATATCCGCATTAATCAAACACTATCTCTATCTTATGTAAACATCATTGAAGTACATCCATTTAATCTATAAAGAAAAAGTAATCCTTTAATTCTTAATCTGCAGCAAAAAAAACACAATCAATCAGTACAGATTCACATACTCTGTAAGTCTGCAATAAAAGAGAATCTTGCAATAAAAAAGCTGCCAAAACATTTGCATGTTTTGACAGCTCCAAAAAAAAAAAAAAAATATCAATCTTTATCTCTAGAAAGAGTATGTTGTAGCAATTAATCCGAAGAAAGATCCACCTGTCGGGTTTGCATCGCTATCTAAAAAGATATCTTCAGAAGCTGCATCGTATCTAAACTCTGGAATTATTGTTAGTTTTCCAACTTTGTAATTTAATGAAACAGTATTTGCAAATACATTAGATCCTGTCAATGTTCCTAAACTTGGAGCTGCATCTTTAGCATCGAAATATTCCATTCTGTAAGCTAATAATAATGAAGGATTGAATGAGTAATTAGCATAACCAACTAGTGAAAACCAATCACCATCTAAAGTACTATCAAAGTCGTTTGCAGTTTTAGCATATGTAGCATTAAATCCTAAAGCAAAAGAATCACTTAACGTTTTAGAAGCCACAAGGTCAAATTGTGTTTTATTTTCGTCAGATGCGGGATTTGAACTTCCTGATGTAAAATTCAAATAAGCACTACCTGTTTCTCCAATATATCCTACTTGTCCTATATATGTTTTTTGACTAGATCCTGCATCCATTGCTGATTTAAAATCTGTTGGGTTTGTGATACCAAACATAGCTGTAAACTTTCCTGAAGTATACTGCCCTTTTACCCCAGTATTAAAGAATGGCCCATAAGAGAAGGCATAAGACATACTGTAGTTTTTATTCCCAACAGCATCCAATACCTCATAACCTATATGTGTACCAAAACTACCGGCAACAAGTTTAAATTTCTCTGTAACCTGATAAGTAAAGAATAATTGTTTAATTAAAAATTTCGCATTAATATCTTTATCTGTTGTTTCATTGTATGAAAATTCGCCAGCTCTTTTTCCGAATCCTAAATCTACAAATACAGATGCTTTTCCGAAGGTATGTCCCGCATTAACAGAAGCCATTCCTAATTCAAATGAGTCCTGAGAGTTGGTAAAGCTCGTCAATCCGTTCATTTGTTTTGAAAAATCATATTTATAGTAAGCATCTGCTGATCCTCCCCAAGTTGTTGCCGGTGGTGTTGCAGCATCGGTATCATCTTGGGCAAAAGCAAAAGAACTCGTTAACATCGCGGCTAAAATGTGTAATACTTTTTTCATTTTTAATTGGTTTTAGTTATTAATTGATTCTGGTTAGTTAAATTTTTATATATGTATCTAATACTATAAGTCGCTCTTAAAAACCTCTAATCTCCCCTTAAAACCTCTTCATTTTCATTAGCGAATTTATTAACTTTTGTATGAGTAAAAGAATTGAAATCTATTTTTTTGATGTTTTTAAAGAAGAATTATGGATTACAAAAATTAATTTAACAATAATCGTGATTTGACATTAATACCGATTTATTTTTGAAAATTCCCTAACGCATTTTTGATAAAAATAAGAAAATTTTTAGGGTCAGCAACCAAATAACCCTAACAAACAGTCGAAAAACCAACAATAAAACATGATTTAAAAATAAAACCCCTATAAAAAATAGGGGTAAATAAAATTGATAACTAAAAACAAGATTCGTAACCTAAATTTAAAAAGATATTGAATTCATTTATAAAAAATTTAAAAATTCTTACAAAAATGAATCATCAAAACCACCCTCACAAGCCTTAAACGCTCATTAAAATTTTGAAATCAAAATCAAAAAGTTTTACAATTAAAACCAAAAAAGCCTGCTCAAACTGAGCAGGCTTTTTTAAAGCAAATAACTTATTCTATTCTTGCGTGTTGTATTTTCTAAGAAACTCCCGAACTTTTATTCCGGATTCGTTTAAATCTTCATCCTTCCATCTCCCTTCAGATTTTGCCGATTTTTTAAGAATGGAACAAGTTTCTACTTTATCAGAAACTGACCAGGTAACCCAGCTTAACTTTCGGCTTTCCATCCAATCTATATATTCCTGCCATGCTTTCATATCTAAAGGTCCGTCACCAGTCGCTTCCATTCCCGCAGATTCTGAAATAAATATCGGAATACCTTTATTAATCGCTGCATCCGTTTTATCCCTTAATCCTTTACCATGCGTCGCAGCGTAAAAATGCATGGTATACATTATATTAGAATACCCTTTTATAGGATCAGCAGCCGGAAGATCAACATCCTGATCCCAATGCGGCGAACCAACCAGAATAATATTGTTCGGGTCATTTTTTCGAATTACCTTAATTATCTCTTCAGAGTACGCCTTTACCTCCGGCCAACTTTCATGGTCTGGCTCATTAAACACCTCGTATATTATATTAGGGTATTTAGCATACTTTTTAGACATCTCCGCAAAAAAGACTTTTGCTTCCTTTAGATTAATATTATGACTGTGCCAATCGATAATAACATAAATATTCGATTGTATAGCTCCTTTTATAACAGCTTCGATTTTCTCTTTAGAAAATTGCGGGTTCTTTATATAAGACAAGTCCCCGAGTTCTACCCCCATCGCAGCACGAACAACATTGCAATTAAAATCTTTCTTAAGCCAATGCACTGCTTTTTCATTGTAAAATCGTGGCCATAAACTATGCCAGCCAAAACTCATTCCACGCAGTACAACAGGATTATTATTCTGATCCGTCAACTGCGTTCCCTGAACATGTAATTTTCCATGATGTTTTACAAATTGCGCTTTCGAAATACAACAAACACACAATAATAGAATGGTGAAAATTTTAGCTTGTGATTTCATCTTAATTCAGTTTTATGGAAATAGCCTTAATGTAATGACATCATGCGGAGCAATATCAGCTACAAAATTCTTTTTTGTATTCCCGATATCTTTATTCTTCCAAAGATCTTTAAGTTTGAAAGTTGTTTTGCTGAAATCAGCTTCATAACCAAAATCTGTATCTTTAATCAAGTGTTTCGTCCAGTCAAAATTGATTTTCTTAACCACATCACTTCTGTTTAAAAAAGTTACAGCCCAATTCCCGTCTGATAAAGGTTTTACCCAAACTTCCAATCCATCTTCTGCAGAATATTTAAATCCCTGCACGCCTAATTTATCCTGATTAACCGCTATTAATTCTTTATTGGTTAAAATTGCTAATGTTTCTTTAGACATTTTTCTGAAATCATTTCCTGCAATTAAAGGCGATGCCATCATACACCACATCGCAAAATGCGACTTATCTTCCGTATTTGTCATTCCGTCACCCACTTCCATCATATCAAAATCATTCCAATGATCCGGGCCAGAATATTTACGGATATCTTTTCGCATTTCTACAATTTTCATAAATCCCCATGAAGACCAATTTCCTTCGACATGTTTGAATTCACAGTCAAAACAAGGATAAATATCTCCCGAAATTCTCCAAAGATTCCCAATCGGTTTGCCCCACTCCCACGGCTGATTGTCACCCCATTCACAAAGGCTGAAAACAATTGGTTTCCCGGCAGTTTTAAGTGCATTGCTCATTGTCGCATAAGCTTCTTTAGCTGAAATTCCCTGCGTATTACACCAGTCGTATTTTAAGAAATCGATTCCAAGCTTAGCATAAAATCTCGCATCCTGATATTCGTATCCACGTGTACCCGGATAGCCTGCACAAGTTTGCGTACCCGCACAATTGTACAAACCGAATTTCAAACCTTTACCATGAACATAATCGATAACAGCCTTCATTCCGTTTGGAAATTTAACAGGATCCGGAACTAAATCCCCATCTGCATCACGTTCCTTAGTCATCCAGCCATCGTCAAGTACAATATAGTTATATCCCGCAGCAGCCATTCCCGACGAAACCATAATATCAGCAGTTTCTTTCACTAATTTCTCGTCGATATTGGTTTCAAAGGTATTCCATGAATTCCATCCCATCGGAGGCGTCATTGCCAAACCTTCAAACTTTCCTGATGCTTGCGTATGTGTATTTCCCTGGCTAAAGCCGAAACTTGAAATTCCTAAAACAAATGCTAAAATGATTTTTTTCATTACTAAAAATTTTAAAATATACTATAAAAAGATATTCCCTAATTTTTCAATTAGGGAATATCTGAAAACTAACTCAAAAGCTAAACCAATGATCAAATCTACAACAGAAGTAAAAGCTAAATCGATAGTATTACATCATTTACTGATAATATTTTCACTTTAACAGCTTAAAAAAACACATATAAAAACAAAGCATGTCTAAAATTGAATTATTCGCAACAAAACTGATTTAGTTAATCGCTATTATAAATAAAAATTAGTGAAACTTCGAAAATCAAACGATTTCGTTATAAATAATATTTGTCTATGCTAAAAAAGTATCATTATAATATTCGTTTTAGTCCGGAAAAATCTTCACGATATTGACTTGGTGTACAGTTTTTTATAGCTTTAAAACTACGATTGAAGTTGGCAATATTATTAAAACCAGATCTAAAAGCTACCTCAGAAACACTCATGTCTTTCTCAACCAACCATCTAGCTGCATAACCAATCCTAATATCATTTATATAATTGACAAAAGTTTTTCCGGTACGTTTTTTAATAAACCGGTTAAAAGAAATTATTGACATACTGGCAACATTAGCAGCATCTTCCAAAGTAATTTTCTCAGAAAAATGCTTCTGCACATATTCGTAAACCAATTTCATTTTATCATAATCATCAAACGTATCATAATCAACTGTATAAGTCGAAAGCAAACGCTGATTTCTGGAATTCGCCAAATCATATAATAAGGAAGTAATCTCCAAAAAATAATCCATTCCGTCTAATTTAGAGAGCTTTACGAGTCTTGGCGTTAATTCTTCGGCTACTTTTTTTGAAAATAAAATACCATGAATCGAACGATTAAACATATCCCGGATCGGGTTCATGATTCTTCTGGACAATAAAGATTCATGAAATAAATCATTGTGAAACTGAATCGTAATTTCATGTATTTTTTTACTGGTGCATTTATTTAATTCCCAGCCATGATATAAATTGGGCCCAATCAAAACCAGTTCAACATTGTCAATCTCTTCAATATTGTCACCCACAACGCGCTTCACTCCTTTTCCGTTTAAAATAAAATTGATCTCAAATTCAGGATGATAATGCACCGGAAAATCAAAACTGTCTTTCACCCTGTCAAAAACCAAAAAACTGTCTCCGGCAGAAAGCGGAGCAATTTCTCTATAAAAATTTTTAGTAGTACCCATCTTTAAAAACTGTTTTGCATAACAAATGCCTTTTTTTTATTTGCAATAATATGATATATAATTGATAAAATAATACTAATTATAAGATGAACATCCGATTATCTTTGAAAAAGTCAATTATCAATTTTACAAAAACTATATTAATAATAAACATTAATCATTTTTAATAGTAGTTCTTTTTAAAGTTTTAATAATTTTATATCATAAAATACAGCGAATTACAAATTGAAATTGCTATCAAATTTGTACTTATTGCCAAAACGAAACAATATCCAACTAAGATGAAAAACAACTTAATAATTCTTATAATAACAGTACTTATCGGAACTTCAGGCTTTTCACAAGCTTTTGTCTCCAATACTAATTTGTCACTTTCTGATAAAAAAGCAACAACTGAAACTGTAGCTCTTTATAAAAAACTGAATCAGCTTACCGCAAAAGGGTATCTTTTTGGACATCAGGATGATCTTGCTTACGGTGTAAAATGGAAATATGAAGATGGCCGAAGTGATATAAAAGATGTTACCGGAGATTATCCGGCGGTCTATGGCTGGGACATTGCGGGATTAGAAAACGATAAAGAAAACAATATTGACGGCGTGCCTTTTATTAAAATGAAACAATATATAAAAGACGTTAATAAAAGAGGCGGAATTTCAACCATCAGCTGGCATTTCGATAATCCTGCAACCGGAAAAAATGCCTGGGACAATACGCCAAACGCAGCAAAAACAGTTTTACCCGGCGGCGAAAATCATAAAAAATTCATTTCCTGGTTAGACAAAGCTTCTACCTTCTTTTTATCACTAAAGGATGAAAAAGGAAAAAACATTCCGATTCTTTTCAGACCATATCATGAACTTACCGGAGGCTGGTTTTGGTGGGGAAAAGGAAATTGCACTCCTGAAGAATTTAAAGCTTTATGGAAATTCACTATTGATTATCTTCAGAAAAAAGGCGTTCACAACTTAATTTATGTTTACAACACCAGCAGTTTTAAATCAAAAGAAGATTTTATAGCCAATTATCCAGGCGATAATTATGCCGATATTATAAGTTTTGATTCTTATCAGAATAATGACGACAAAGAAGGCAAAAAATTTATTGAAGAAGTTCAAAATCAATTAAAAGTTGTAAACGAAATCGGCATTGAAAAACACAAATTAATCGCTGTCGCGGAAGCAGGTTACGAAGCAATTCCAGATCCAAAATGGTGGACAGGAACTTTGAACAAAGCGATTGGCGATTATAAAATATCTTATGTTTTGTTGTGGAGAAACCATGGATGGCAGGAAAAAGAACAAAAAATGCATTACTACGCACCATACTCAGGACAAGTAAGCGAAAAAGATTTTGTCGATTTTTATAATCTTGACAAAACGCTATTTGAAAAAGACATCAAGAAAAATTAAAAATTGAGAATTAAAAATTAAAAATCCGCTTAAATCCGCTCAAATCTGCGTGATCTGCGTGCAAAAAAAATTCAACACAATAAAAACGTTAAAATAACTAACCAAATCTCAATTACAAACATTAAAAAATATTCAATGCACGACAAAATTAGTTTAAAAGAAAAAGTAGGTTACGGACTCGGAGATGCTGCATCATCGATGTTCTGGAAAATTTTCAGTATGTACCTGCTCTTTTTCTATACCGACGTTTTCGGATTGGCACCTGCCGTAGTCGGAACCATGTTTTTAATTACGAGAATCTGGGATTCCTGCTTTGATCCAATCGTGGGAATCATCGCAGACAGAACAAAAAGCAAGTGGGGAAAATTCAGACCTTATTTATTATGGGTGGCCGTGCCTTTTGCCGTAATTGGCGTATTGACTTTTTACACACCAGATTTTGATGAGAAAGGAAAAATAATCTACGCCTACGTGACTTATTCAGCAATGATGATGATTTACTCCTTAATCAACGTTCCGTATGCATCACTTTTAGGCGTAATGTCATCTGACCGAAAAGAAAGAACGACTTTATCTTCTTATCGTATGGTTTTTGCTTTTGGAGGAAGTCTTTTGGCGCTTTGGCTAATTGAACCTTTAGTGAATTATTTCGGAGGAAGTTTAAACTCTAAATCAGGCTGGCTGGCAACGATAAGCGTATTCGGAGTTATAACAACTGTTTTTTTCTGGGGATGTTTTTTCTTCACCAAAGAAAGGGTAAAACCAATTTCAGACGAGCAAACGAATTTAAAAGAAGACTTAAAAGATTTATTAAAAAACAAACCATGGTGGATATTGCTTGGTGCCGGAATTGGTGCTTTGGTGTTCAATTCCATTCGTGATGGCGCAGCAGTTTATTACTTTAAATATTATGTAAGCAGTAGTGTAAATTTTGATTTTTCGCTTTTCGGAACAGACTTTCACATGACGCCAACCTCAATTTATTTGGTTTTAGGTCAGGCAGCAAATATCATCGGGGTTATTATTGCAACGCCAATTGCCAATAAGATCGGGAAAAAGAAAACCTTTTTTGGCGCTATGGCTTTAGCAGCGCTTTTGAGTTTGATTTTCTATTTCTTTGGAAAAGAAGATGTTTTCTTAATTATGAGTTTTCAGGTATTAATCAGCATTTGTGCTGGCTGCATTTTCCCTTTAATCTGGTCGATGTATGCTGACAGCGCTGATTATTCGGAGTGGAAACAAGGACGCAGAGCAACAGGATTAGTTTTTTCAGCGTCATCAATGTCACAAAAATTTGGCTGGACCATTGGCGGCGCCGGAACCGGATGGCTTTTAGGATATTATGGTTTTCAGGCAAATGTGGAGCAAACCGCAGTAACTCAAAACGGAATTCAATTAATGTTAAGCATACTTCCGGCTTTGGCTGCATTTATATCGGTCGCTTTTATCATATTCTATCCATTATCCGAAGAAAAACTGCAAACGATAGAACAGGATTTAAACGAAAAAAGAGATCAAACCAATTAATTTTTTACAGATACAGAAATAGAATACTATGACACGAATAATCACATTTCAGGATAGAAAAACGGCATTAGAAAAAGAACATAAAACACTAATCGAGCAAAAAAACGAACCGCAGGATACGATAGGAAACGGTATTTACGATCGTTATAAAAATCCTGTTGTTACCGCAGCACACGCTCCTTTGAACTGGCGTTTTGATTTCAACGAAACAACAAATCCGTTTTTGCAGGAAAGAATCGGAATCAATGCGGCTTTTAATGCAGGTGCCATGAAATGGAATGACAAATACCTTCTTGCTGTTCGTGTGGAAGGAATTGACAGAAAATCATTTTTCGCTATAGCGGAAAGTCCAAACGGAATCGATAATTTTAAGTTTTGGGAAAAACCATGTGTGATTCCACAAACGGAAGAACCTGATACAAACGTTTACGATATGCGTTTGATTAACCATGAAGACGGTTGGATTTACGGTATTTTTTGTACCGAAAGAAAAGATCCTAAAGCACCGAAAGGTGATACAAGTTCGGCTGTAGCCAATGCCGGAATCGTGCGTACCAAAGATTTAGTAAATTGGGAAAGACTTCCTGATTTAATTTCGAACACCGGACAACAGCGTAATGTGGTTTTGCATCCGGAATTCGTAAACGGAAAATATGCTTTGTACACGCGTCCGCAAGATGGTTTTATTGATGTTGGAAGCGGTGGCGGAATTGGTTTAGGTTATGTTGATGACATGACAAATCCGGTTGTAAAAGAGGAAAAAATTATTTTCAGCAAGCAATATCATACCATTTACGAATTGAAAAATGGTCTCGGCCCTGCTCCTATTAAAACCGAAAAAGGCTGGCTGCATTTGGCACACGGCGTTCGTAATACGGCTGCAGGATTACGCTATACGTTGTATATGTTCATGACAGATTTAAATGATATTACAAAAGTGACACACGTTCCGGCGGGTCATTTTATGGGACCTGAAGGCATAGAAAGAGTGGGCGACGTATCGAATGTTTTGTTCTCCAACGGATGGATAGAAGATACTGACGGAACTGTTTATGTGTATTACGCATCATCAGATACCAGAATGCATGTTGCGGTTTCTTCAGTTGCAAAACTGGTTGACTACGTAACTAATGCACCGGCAGATACTTTTATTTCTGCAGGTTCTGTGCAGACGATTATCAAGCAAATTGAAAAAAATAACGCAATATAACTTATCGTGTCAACACAACTAGCGCAACTTAAAACCGAACTATCATCTCAACTTGATTCAATTTTAAACTATTGGAGCAAGAACGCTATTGATTTAAAAACTGATGGTTTTATCGGTCAGATTGATTATCATGAAAATGTGATTGAAAACGCCGAAAAAGGTTCTGTTTTAAACGCCCGAATTTTATGGTCTTATTCAGCGAGTTATCAAATTACCAAAAATGAAGAACATAAAAAATTAGCAGCACGCGCGTTTAAGTTTCTTTCAGAATATTTTTATGACGCCGAATTTGGCGGTTTATTTTGGAGCATCAATACTGATACCACTCCAAAAGATACTAAAAATCAGATTTATGCTTTAGCCTTTGCCATTTATGGATTGTCTGAATATTATGTAATTTCTAAAGATGAAAAAGCGTTGGCAATTGCCATTAATTTATATTTAAAAATACAAAAACACAGTTACGATCCAGTAAACAAGGGCTATCTCGAAGCTTTTACAAGAGACTGGCAGCCTATTGACGATTTGCGTTTGAGCGATAAAGATGCCAACGAGAAAAAAACCATGAACACGCATTTGCATATTGTCGAGGCGTATGCGAATTTATTTAAGGTTTGGAAAGACAAAACGCTTCAAAATGATATCGTTGAATTATTACAAACGATAGAAAAACATTTCATCAATCCTGAAACCGGACATTTACATTTATTTTTTGATGAAAACTGGGTCGAAAAACCTGATGTTATTTCGTATGGCCATGACATTGAAGCCGCCTGGCTTTTATTACAATGCGCCGAAATTTCAGGAAACAAAACGTTGATTGCCAGCTATAAAAAACACGCGATTCAAATGACGGAAGTAACTCAGGAAGGTTTAGATACTGACGGTGGTTTGTGGTACGAATTTGATCCAAAAAAAAAAGAATTAATCGCAGAGAAACACTGGTGGGTTCAAGCCGAGGCTTTGATTGGTTTTTACAATGCCTATCAATTAACTGGCGAGGAAAAGTATTTAGACATAGTTTTTAAAAATTGGGATTTTATAAAAAACCATATTCTGGATACTAAAAATGGCGAATGGTTTTGGGGAGTTTACCGCGATTATTCCTTGATTGAAAAAGACAAAGCCGGTTTCTGGAAATGTCCGTATCATAACAGTCGTGCATGTTTGGAACTTATTAGCCGAATTAAAACATAAAATTAAAAAAAGAATCTCGCAAAGACGCAGAGGCGCAAAGAATTTAAAACTTAGCGACTTGGCGTCTTTGCGAGATTATTAAAAAGTCTTTCCGTCCCGACGCTTCGGGAGCAGTAAATAGCTTCTAAAAAATATAATTATGAAAAATAAATTTCTAAAAACCCTCGGATTAACTTTGATTTTTACTGCTTTGGCTTGTCAGGCGCAGGAAAGAATTACGGTGAAAGGAACGCAATTTTTTAAAGGCGACAAACCTTACTCTTACATTGGAACGAATTATTGGTACGGAAGTTTATTGGCTTCGAAAAAAGTGGGCGACCGAAAAAGATTGCTTCGAGAACTCGATTTGATGCAAAAAAACGGAATCGATAATTTGAGGATTTTGGTGGGTGCCGATGGCGGAAAATACGATTTTACGGTCCGTCCTGCGCTGCAGTACGAGCAGGGAAAATATGACAAAGATTTACTCGACGGATTGGATTTTTTAATCAGTGAAATGAGCAAACGCAAGATGTATGCGGTTTTGTATCTGACCAATAACTGGGAATGGTCTGGCGGAATGTCGCAATATTTGGAGTGGAACGGTAAAGGTCCGATTCCGGTTCCGAATATCGCTCCAAATACATGGCCGCAATTTATGTCGTATACCGCGCAATTTCACAGCTGTGATCCTTGTATGAAAGCTTTGGAAAATCATGTTCGGTTTATTTTGGGAAGAACAAACGCGTATTCTAAAAAGAAATACACGGAGGACAACACGATTATGGCTTGGCAGGTTGGGAATGAGCCGCGAACTTTTACGACTGAAAATGAGACAAAATTTACAGTCTGGCTGAATAATATTGTGGATTTAATTGATAGTTTAGATAAAAATCATTTGGTTTCGACTGGTTCTGAAGGAAAAAACAGCTCGAATGACAGCATGGAAATTTTTGAGAGAACACATCAAAATCCGAAAATCGATTATTTGACGATGCACATCTGGCCTAAAAACTGGAACTGGTTTAAAGCTGAAAATGCCGAAAACACTTTACCAACAACCATTGAAAATGCGGGAAAATATATTGACGATCACGTAAAAGTGGCGAACAATTTAAAACGCCCAATTATCATTGAAGAATTTGGATTGCCAAGAGCAGATGAAAATTTGACAGCAAACTCATCTGTTGCTAACCGTGATAAATTTTACAATTATATTTTTAGCAGAATTGCTGAAAGCGTTAAAAATAATGGTCCGTTGCAGGCGGCTAATTTCTGGGGATTTGGCGGCGAAGGAAAAGCGGTAAACGCAACCGGAAAATGGAGTCCCGGCGATCCTTTAACGACTGATCCTCCGCAGGAACCACAAGGATTAAATTCGGTTTTTGGTACAGATAAATCGACTTTGGAACTTGTGAAGAAATATAATCTTGAATTTAAAAAATAATTCAGATGATGAGACGCACTGCTATGCGCCTCTATGCATAACAAATAAAATTATTTTTAAATGAAACATCTAATCATTGCTTTTTGTCTATTACTTTTCAATATCTCTTTTTCGCAGAAGAAACAGGATTTTATTCTGACTTCACCTGACGGAAAAACTGAAATGAAAATTTTGGTAAATGATAAAATAAGCTGGACGATTTCTCATGAAAAAGAATTGATTTTAGCACCTTCGGCAATGTCTGTGACTTTGGACGAAAATGTTATTTTAGGAAAAAATGCTGTTGTTTTAAATTCGAAAAAAGAAAGTGTTAATGCATCTTTTGAAACACCGTTTTACAAGAAGAAATCGGTTCAAAACAAATACAATCAGCTGACTTTGAATTTTAAAAATGATTTCAGCATTGAATATCGTGCTTTTGATGACGGCGTTGCATACCGTTTTATCACCAAAAAGAAAAAAAATATTACGGTGAAAAATGAAGAAGTTGTGCTGAATTTCGATCAGGATTACAACACTTTGATGCCGTATGTTCGCGATTTAAGAAATCCGAAAGATCCTTTTATTTCATCTTTTGAATCCCATTATGAGAATAAAAAAATAAGCGAATTTGCTAAAGACACTCTGGCTTTCCTTCCTTTTTTAATTGATTATAAAAACCATAAAAAGGCCATTTTCTTAGAAGCGAATGTTGAAGATTATCCGGGATTATTTGTAACGAACAACAGTTCAAAATCTGGTTTTGAGTCTCGTTTTTCCAAATATCCTTTGAAGGAAACCAATGGCGGATTTAATTACCTCAACAAATTAATTACCGAAAGAGCTGATTATTTGGTTAAAACAGAAGGAACCAGAAATTTTCCGTGGAGGATTATTGTAATTTCAGAAAATGATGCTGCATTAGCCAATAATGATATGGTGCAGAAATTATCTGAACCTTCAAAAATCAAAGATGTTTCGTGGATTAAACCTGGAAAAGTAGCCTGGGATTGGTGGAACGACTGGAATATTTACAATGTCGATTTCAAAGCCGGAATTAATACGCAAACTTATAAATATTACATTGATTTTGCCTCAAAAAACAAAGTCGAATATGTGGTTTTGGATGAAGGCTGGAGCGTGGAAACGGATATTATGAAACACAATCCGAATGTGGATTTAGAGGTTTTAATTGCTTACGCGAAAGAACGAAACGTAGGGATTATTTTGTGGAGTTCGTGGATGGCTTTGAATAACAATATTGATGGCGTTTTTGAAAATTATGCCAAACTTGGAATCAAAGGTTTTAAAGTCGATTTTATTGATCGTGATGATGCCAAAATGGTGAATTCGGTTTATGATATTGCACAAAAAGCAGCGAACCATACATTGCTTTTGGATTTTCACGGCATGTACAAACCAACCGGAATTCAGAGAACTTTTCCGAATATCCTAAACTTCGAGGGAGTTAAAGGATTGGAAAATAATAAGTGGACACCAAACGATGATGTTCCGACTTACGATTGCTCGATTCCGTTTATCAGAATGATGGCTGGACCAATGGATTATACGCCTGGCGCGATGCGTAATGCGACTAAAAGCGAATTCAAACCAAGTCATTCAAACCCGATGAGTCAGGGAACAAGATGTCATCAATTGGCGCTTTACACTATTTTTGAAGCACCTTTGCAAATGATGGCCGACAGTCCAAGTGCTTATATGAAGGAACAGGAAAGCACTGATTTTATAGCTAAGATTCCGACCACTTTTGATGAAACTGTGGCTTTAGACGGCGAAGTTGGAAAACATATTGCCATTACCCGCAGAAAAGCAAACATTTGGTATTTAGGCGCCATTACAAATTGGGATTCCAGAGATATTACAATTGATTTTTCTTTCCTCGAAAAAGGCAAAAAATTCCAAGCCGAAATTTTCTCCGATGGATTAAATGCCGACAAAGCCGCAACAGATTATAAAAAGGAAATTATAACCGTTGATTCGACAACGAAATTAAAATATAAATTAGCAAACGGCGGAGGTTTGGCGATGATTATAAAATAAATATTGCGTCACAATATAAACCCGACAGGTTTTTAAAACCTGTCGGGTTTGAATCGTAAACAAAAAATGGACAAATAATTGTCCATTTTTTTATATCATTTTACAAAACACATTTCACAAAATACATTTTACGCTAAAATCTTCTCAATCGCATTCAATTCATCTTGTGTAAAATCAAGACTTTGCAAACATTCAATATTATTATTTAATTGTCTAACAGAACTTGCACCAATTAAAACCGAAGTAATTCGTTTGTCTTTTTGCAGCCAAGCCAAAGCCATTTGTGCCAAAGATTGATTTCTGTTTTGAGCAATTTCATTCAGCTGAATTAATTTCTGAATTCTTTCTACTGTAACTTCATCTTCTTTCAAATGCCCGTTTGGATTATGTGCTCTTGAATTTTCCGGAATTCCGTTTAGATATTTATCCGTTAAAAGCCCTTGTGCCAAAGGCGAAAACGCGATACAGCCCACTCCTTTTTCTTCTAAAACATCTAACAAACCTTCTTCAACCCAACGAACCAACATGGAGTATTTTGCCTGATGAATTAAACAGGGCGTTCCTAGCTGCTTTAAAACATCAACTGCAACTCTCGTCTGCTCTGCAGAATAATTACTGATCCCAACATACAATGCTTTTCCGCTTCTTACAGCATAATCCAAAGCCATCATAGTTTCTTCAATAGGAGTTTCAGGATCAGGACGATGCGAATAGAAAATATCAACATAATCAACCTTCATTCTCTTCAAACTCTGGTCTAAACTAGACAATAAATATTTACGTGAACCCCAGTCTCCGTAAGGTCCATCCCACATTGTATAACCAGCTTTAGTCGAAATGATGATTTCATCGCGAAGGTTTCCCTGAAAATTATGCCACAGGATTTTACCAAAATTAGTCTCCGCAGAGCCCGGAACCGGTCCGTAATTATTAGCCAAATCAAAATGAGTAATTCCTTTATCAAAAGCCTCTACTGCAATACTTTCTGCATTGTCAAAATTATCTACTGACCCAAAGTTGTGCCACAATCCTAAAGAAATTTCAGGTAACAATAACCCGCTTTTTCCGCATCTGTTATATTTCATTATTTTTATTTATGGTTGTATTTTAATAGGTTTTAAAGGTAAAAAACTAACCTGAATATTTTAAAACGAAATAGTACTTAATTTTTGTAAATTTGTTTAAATTATAAAACTATGGAAAATAATTGGCAAAATTTAATTTCGATTAATCCTGACATACGATTTGGTAAACCTGTAATTATTGGAACCCGAATTTGTGTTTCAGACATTCTTTCCTGGTTATCTACTGGAATGTCTTTTGAAGAAATCATCGAAGATTTTCCTGAATTAAAAAAAGAACATATTCTTGCCGCATCAGCATTTACAGTATAAACTCTCGCAGATTTTGCAGATTTAAGAGATAAAAAAATCTGCCTTATCTGCTAAATCTGCGAGAAAAGAAATCGCCACGAATTCACGAATTTATTGTTTAAAAATTCGTGAATTCGTGGCGAAAAAAAACTTAGCAACTTTGCCGAGATTAAAAACTTTGTATCTTAGTGTCTTCGCGGCAAATTACTATTTTATCTCAAAACTACCTTCTAAACCTTTATCAGAGCTTCCTCCTACCAAAATTTTAAAAGTTCCCGGTTCTACTAAATAGTTTCCTTCATTATTATAAAAACCTAACTCCTTCTCCGTTAAAGTAAAAGTTACAGTTTTAGTTTCACCTTTTTTCAGGTTTACCAATTCGAAACCTTTTAATTCTTTAATTGGACGAACGATGCTCGCAAATTCATCATGAATATACAATTGCACCACTTCTTTCCCGTCATAATTTCCTGAATTGGTAACCTCAACACTAACCTGTACATTTTCTCCTTTTGCAAAAGAAGCTTTGTTCACTTTCAGGTTTTTATAATCAAATTTCGTGTAGCTCAATCCAAAACCAAACGGAAACTGAGGTGTTTTCTCCACATCCATATAATGTGACCAAAACACATTTTTATCACTGTCAACCGGTCTTCCGGTGCTGTATTTGTTGTAATAAATTGGCACCTGACCGACATTTCTAGGAAACGACATTGGCAATTTTCCACTCGGATTGTAATCTCCGTATAAAACCTGCGCCACTGCATTTCCGGTTTGAGTTCCCAACTGCCACGCTTCAACAATTGCCGGAACATGTTCAGCAGCCCACGGAATACTCAACGGACGACCATTGTTTAAAACCAGTACAATATTTGGATTCACTTTATAAATTTCTTCCAACAATTCTTGCTGAATACCCGGTAAATTAAGATCCGTTCTGCTGCGTCCTTCCCCACTCTGAAAACCGTATTCTCCTAAAACCATTACTACAACATCAGCATTTTTAGCAGCCGTTTTTGCTGCTTCAAATCCGCTTTTATCAGTTGTATTGAAAACAGTTTCCGTCAAAAAAGTAGCCTTTTGAGAAAGCAAATCTGCCCCTTTTTCAAAAACCAGCTGATTGTCTTTATATTGTTGCAATCCTTCCAAAACTGAAACTGCAGTATTATCATCTGCCGCAATTCTCCAGCTTCCTAATGGACTGTTTTTATCATTTGCCAACGCTCCGATCAAAGCGATTTTTTGTCCGGATTTCTTTAACGGAAGTAAATCTTTATCATTTTTCAACAATACAATCGATTTCTTCGCCATGTCCAAAACACCATCATTGTTGGCTTTATTTCCAACAGTTGCTTTTTCACGCTTTTCGTCACAATATCTGTACGGATCATCAAACAAACCTAATTCAAATTTCACTCGTAAAATTCTTCGAACAGCATCATCAATCACGGATTCTTTTACTTTCCCTTCTTTCACCAAACCAGCCAGTTTCGCTACATACAAATATGATTCCATATCCATGTCAGAACCTGCGATTGCCGCTTTTGCAGTGGCATCAGCTTCATCTTTTGCGTAACCATGCGCGATCATTTCACGAACCGAAGCATAATCCGAAACCACAAAACCATCAAACTTCCATTTTCCTTTCAAAATATCTCTTTGCAAAAATGCATTTCCAGTTGCCGGAACTCCATTCAGCGTATTAAACGAATTCATAAACGTACGAACTCCAGCCTGAACCGCCGCTTCAAAAGGCGGTAAAACCGAATTGTACAATTTCGAATTACTAAGATCTACAATATTATATTCCAAACCAGCCTCAACATAACCGTAAGCAGCGAAGTGTTTGGCACATGCTGCAATCGTATTTACTTTAGCCAAATCAGCAATTGTTTCTCCCTGAAAACCTTTTACTCTCGCAATGGCAACTTTACTTCCTAAATAAGGATCTTCACCCGCACCTTCCATCACACGACCCCAGCGCGCGTCATTGGCAACATCTACATTAGGACCAAAAGTCCAGTTGATTCCAGATGCCGAAGCTTCATCAGCAGCAATCGCCGCCGATTTTTTAATCGCTTCCAAATCCCAGCTCGCGGCTTCTGCCAGCGGAATCGGACTTAAAGTTTTATACCCGTGAATCACATCAAAACCAATGATTAACGGAATTCCTAAACGCGTTTCTTCAACGGCAATTTTCTGCACCGCACGAACTTCTTTCACACCCCGAACCGTCAGCATACTTCCTACCCAGCCTTTTCGCAAATGTTCATATTTCAATTCCGCAGTTCCGCCTTTTGGAGCGGGTCCCGTCACATCCCAAAAACCATTATACTGATTCATTTGCCCCACTTTTTCCTCCAAAGTCATTAACGGCAAAAGCAGATTAATGCGTTCCTCTACAGTTTTATTTTTATCCAGATAAGGCTTATTTTGTGCATTCATATTTCCAACAATAAACAGGGCAAAAACCCCAATAATTAGTACTTTTTTATTTTTCATAGTGTTTTTTTTTAGGGGCTAAGGTTCTAAGGGACTAAGATTCTAAGTTTACAAGAAATGAACACAAAATCTAAAGTCTAAAATCTTTGCTCTTGATTCTTTACTCTATTTTCTATGCTCGAATTCCCTTCACTCCGTAATAAAACAAGAAGCCGGCAAATTCACTTTATTAAACAAATCAGATTGAATTGTATTTCCCCACGCAAATCTCACTTTCAGCGGATTTGGAACTTTCTTACTCGTCAAAATCACCTCATTATTTTTAATCGAAGCTTCTGCCAAATGAAAAACCCCATCGGCTCCGGCCACTTCAAATTGATTCGAAGTTTTATTCTTGAAATACAATCCTTCAGCATAATCAAAAGAAACGATCACTTTATTTTTTTCAATTTTAATCGCTTTAAAAAGTGGTCCGTTTACCAAATTCGAATTGCTTTTATATACTTCGGCTAAAGCTAAATTCGCCAAACGAATCCCAACCGATTTCTTATTTTTTGGATGAATATCAATCGTGTCCGAAATATCGCTTGTCAAAACCATTCCGGTTTTCGGAACTTCATTTAAAATTTTTCGTTGCGAGTTTCTTACCGTAACATTAGAGAAATTATTGCTTCCGGTTTTATAAGGTGCAATCTGAACGAAATAAAAAGGAAATTCGTCCTGCCACGCTTTTCTCCACGAGGTAATCAAAGCCGATAACGTTTTGTCATAAACCAAAGAACCTACATTCGATTCGCCCTGATACCAAAGCGTTCCGGCAATTTTAAATCCAACTAAAGGATAAATCATCGCGTTGTAAGCACGTCCGGGTTGTCTTGGTCCGTATTCCTGTTCGTTGAGTTTTTTGGCATTTTCTAATAAAACAGGGTCGTTTTGAACGACTTCTTCGGGCATCCAGATTTCAGCCGGAGTTCCGCCCCAATTTGAAGAAATTAACCCTATTGGCACATTTTTTAGATCTTCGCGCAAACGTTTGGCAAAAAAATAACCAATGGCGCTAAAATATTTCATGGTTTCCGGAGTCGATTCTGTCCAGTTTCCCAAAAGATTATTTTGAGGTGTAGTAGCCGTTAATTTCGGAACGGTAAAAAAACGAATATTAGGATTTGTGGCATTTTTCATTTCTTCGTCGCCGTTGTCGATTCCCCAGCTTGCCGACATTTCCATATTCGATTGTCCGGAGCAAACCCAAACTTCTCCAATCAGGATATTTTTCAGTATGACTTCATTATATCCCTTTATAGAAATTGTGTAAGGTCCGCCGGCTTCAGGTGTTTTAATATGAAGTTCCCATTGTGCCTGATTGTTCGCTGTAACTTTGTATTCCTGATTGTTCCAGCTTGAAACCAATTTGATTTCTTCTTTTGGATTTCCCCAACCCCAAATTTTCACTTCAGAATTGCGCTGCAACACCATATTGTCGCCAAAAATATTCGGAAGGGAAACATTTGCCATCATAGTACTGGAAATCATCAGAAAGAAAACAAACGTAAATATATTATTTTTCATTTAGCAGTTTTTTTAAAAACGGCGCATATTGATCTGCCATCACTTTCTGATCTGCAACATCTGGATGTCCTAAACAACCTTTTGCAGTCATGGGTTTGAATTTAAAAATCAAGATGGGCATATGACTTTTATCAGACGAAAAAGCTTCTTTGACTTTGTTCAGGCAATCTTCAAAAACCACTGCGTTTTTTCCGTTTACCATCGGGCTATTTGTAATTACAATTTGTGCTTTCGGATTGTGTTCGTAAAGCATTTTTATAAAATTAATGTAATTCGAAACATATTTTTCAGGATTAAAAGGCAAACGTTCTTTTTTACCATCTCCGTTAGAAAAATCATTCGTTCCTAACGCAATACTGATGATTTTTGGCTCAAAAGCAAAATCATATTTAGGTTTCGATTCGTCTTTGGTCAAATACAAATTCTGATAAACATCCGGCATAATCGCGACGTCTTTACCTTCATCATTCCAATTACGATACATTCCGATTCCGGAAACGGAACTTACTAAATAATCAGCATCAATTTCTCTTGCAAGTACTGGTCCGTAAGCATAATAGCTGTTATGATGATCCATATATTCACCTTTATCACAATCAACCGAATCACTTGCTGCCGCGCACGTTATAGAATCTCCTATAAATTCGATTTTCTTTTTCTTTTTTGCCGAAATTGAAGTCAGTTTTGCAGTCGTTCCGGCGAATAAAATTCCACCTGTATGTGCTTCGGTATTTTTATAAACTTCGATATGATGCTCTTTTTTAGGAGTAGCAATTTTTATTGGAAAAGTTTGTGCTGTGCCTTTTTCAATTCTTATTTTCCCAAGATATTTTCCGTCCAAAACTATTGAAACATAATCGTGATGTTGATAAGCATCAACACTTTGCAATGTAATCGAACATTCATTTCCGGTAAAATTGAAAGACACTGAAGAAGCCGTTCCGATTAAGATAACTTTATTGTCCTGCAGTTTTTCAACACGGCCAGCGTACAAAAATGTATTGGTTTTACTTTGAGCATTCGAAACAGCCGAAATCATCAAAAGCAAAATTAAAAGAGGTAATTTTTTGATAAACATAATTTATTTGTTAAAATCTAAATAGTATTCACAAATATATTTGAAATCAACTACACATTAATGTACTAAAACATCAAAAAGCAATAAAAAAACACCACATAAATACATCAAACAGTAAATTTTCATTCTTTATTCCTACAAAACCAATTAAAACCACTTCTTTGCTAACTAAAAACAACCTATCTTTATAGGAAACAACTATACGAAAAATGAAATCAATCTTTTATATATCCATCTTTTCAACAGCTATTCTATGTTCGTGTTTCACTTCAAAAGAAGATCATAAAAGTGAATTAGTCCAAATTCAAAAAACACAAACAGAAATTGACCGTGATTCTATTATTGCCTACGCAAAAAAATATCAGGGAACACCTTATTTATATGCGGGAAATGATCCAAAAAAAGGATTCGACTGTTCTGGTTTTATCAGCTATGTCTTTCATCATTTTAATGTCAGCTTGCCCAGAAGTTCAGGCCAATATAAAGATATAGGAACCAAATTAAATCCTGAGGATTTTAAAGTGGGAGATATTTTAGTTTTTTATGGCTATAAAGACAAAACCGTAATTGGGCATCTCGGAATTATCTGCGAAGCAAACGGAATGCAGTCAAAATTTATTCATGCTTCATCAGGAAAAGTAAACAGCGTCACGATTACTTCCCTTGCTACAGAACATTATACCAAACGATTTTACAAATGTATTGATGTCTTATCAAAATAGTTTTTTCGCCACGAATTTCACAAATTTTCACAAATTAATTTTCCAATCTTGAGTTTAAAAATTCGTGAAAATTCGTGAAATTCGTGGCAACTTTTTTTATACTATTCCTCGGTCAATAATTTCACCAGACTCTCGTCTCTCTGATAAATATCTTTATAAAAATTAAGTTCTCCTTTTCTATCTACCCAAGCAGTAAAATATCCAATATAAACAGGAATTTTCTTTTTTAGGGAAACCCAATTTTCTTTTCCGGCGTGCATTGCTTTGTCAATTCGTTCCGGAGTCCATTTCGGGTCTTGTTTCAAAAGTTCGATTGCTAATTCCCTAGGTTTTTGAACACGGACACATCCATGGCTAAAAGCACGGCTTTCGCTACCAAACAAACTTTTTGAAGGTGTATCATGCAGATAAATATTATTAGAATTTGGGAATAAAAATTTCACTAAACCAAGTGAATTATTTTTCCCCGGAAGCTGTCGAACTGCGCCATTATTCCACTCCAGATTTCGCTGTGCCAGATAATTTTTATTTTTGGCCATTCCGGGTTTGATTTCTTTATTGATGATACTTGTGGGAACATTCCAATACGGACTAAAGACGATATTATTCATCATTCCACTGAAAATAACAGTTTTAGTCATTGCTTTTCCAACAACAACAGCGGAGGTCAAAGCAATTTCATGATCGCGAATCAAATACAATTTAAATTCCGGGATATTAACTTCAATATATTCTTTGCCTTTTTCTAATTCAGGATCAATCCAGCGACAGCGCTCCATGTTAGCGATAATGGTTTTGATTCTCTCTGAAACAGGAACATTCAATTCGTCGATATGTTCTTTTAAAATTATACTTTTCGGAGTAAATCCATGATGCACTTCGAAGTTCTTCATTGTTCCAATCAAAACCGAATCACATACATTACTTTTATTATTTTCTTTTAAATCTCCGCTAATGTAAAGTCGTTCCCTGATTTGCCCAATAGCAGCAACAGAATCCCCTATTTTAAAATTTTTAAAATCCTCACCAACTTCAATTGTTTTCCAGCCACCTTTTTTTTCAATTTCTCTGTATTGATGAAGGGCATCACGAAGTTTATAATATTGGCTGAACATTTTGCTCTTTTTGTCATCGCTTATCGTAGCTTTTTTATAAATCGAGTCTGAAAATACCTGATAGTTTACCTTTTTTCGAGGTAAAAGCCATTCTAATGACCTTGTTGTTTTTTCATCAACTCCAGAAACTTTTAGTGCGTAATAGATATACAAATTGGTGATCATCAAGTCTGTATCCACTTTTGATAATTTATTTTCAGAAGTATTTTCAAAAAGAGGATTAATCTTTTCATTATAAGGAAAATTGGCCTTCAAACCTTCTTGCTCTAATCCTTTATATTTATTAAATAATGTATGGCCAAACTCTACAATGCCTTTATTATCCAGCCACAATTGAGTTGAGTTTTTCTTTTTGTACAAGGCTAAAGCTCCTTTTTGAAATTTAGCCAATTTAGGATATGCTTCATAAAATTTAGAAATTTCAACACTATCAATTGTAATTTTAAGCTCCGGTACTACTTTCACTGTAGTTTTCTGTAACTCTTCTTCTTTTTTTTCTGATTTGGAGTTGCATGAAAAAACCAGAAACAGAACGACAACAGCGACAATCGGGGACAAAATTTTCATAAAAATATTTTTAATAAAAATAAAAAAGTTTTGGTGAAAAAAAACCGTTTGTAAAAAAATTAATACAGCCTTTACAAACATAAAATTTCAATACAATCCAAATTCAAAAAAGAACATAAAAAAAACTCCAAATACATTACATATTTGAAGTTTTCCCCTTTATAATCAACCTTTATTTAGATTACCGTTCCTTTGAGGGTAAGAATTTTTGGAGTTGTTTCAGCATTTGTTGTTACTGTTACTGTTTTTGTAAAAGCTCCTTTGTTTGCTGCATTATATGTTGCTGTGATTTTTCCCATTTTACCAGGTAAAATTGGTTCTTTTGTATAATCTGTAGCAGTACATCCGCAAGATCCCTGAACATTTGTAATTACAATAGCAGTTTTTCCTGTATTTTTAAATTCATATACAATTGCTTTTGGTGTTCCTTGCGGAATTTCACCTACATCAACAGTTTCAGTTTTCCAGGCAATTGTTGAAGCTGTAGCCTCAATTTTAGAAGCAAGAACTTTTACAGGAACAATTGCTGAAAAAGACATTAGACCTAAAGCTAAAGCCAATATCGAGATTTTAATAATTTTCATAGTTATTATATTTAATGGTTTATAGTTCGAATTTCTATTTCAAAAGTACCTCAGACAAAATCAAATCGCTGTTAACCGGTTTCAAATCTTTGTTAACGACTTGTTAATCGCTATTTTTAACTATAATTTTCATTAATATTACATTCTAAAAAAGACTCTTTTCTTGAAAATAAATAAACTCAATAGTATTATCCTCTTAGGATTGATCGCCATTATCAGCATATTGGTGGCACAATTGCTTTGGACCAAAGAGGCTTTTACTTTAGAACAAAAAAAACTGAGTCAGAAAGCCAATATCGCTTTACTTGAAGTTGCCAGAAAATTATACAATGGAAAAGACCATGAGCCATCTTGTCAAAATCCTGTTCGAAAAATTTCTAACGATTATTATATCGTAAACATCGAAAATGCTTTTGAACCTGATATTTTAGAATTTTATCTGAGGTCAGAATTCAAGAAAATGCATATTACAACTGATTTTGAATATGCGGTCTACAATTGTCAAAGTGATGAAATGGTTTATGGAAAGTACATTTCATCTTCTGAAAAAGGAAAAGATAAAAAAGCAGTTTCTTTCCCAAAACACAAAGATTTGGTTTACTATTTTGCGGTTCGTTTTCCTAATGAAACGACTTACTTATTCAGTTCGATGCGTTTTTGGTTTATCCTTTCCATTGCTTTGATTCTAATTTTATTGATTTATGTGTATTCGATTTTTACGCTTTTACAGCAAAAGAAATATTCTGAATTACAACGCGATTTTATCAATAATATGACGCATGAATTCAAAACGCCGTTGTCTTCAATTTTAATTGCTTCGAAATATTTAATTGAACAAAATCCGATTAAAGAAGATAAAAAACTGCATACTTATACCGACATTATTATCAATCAAAGTAATAAACTGAACAATCATATTGAGAAGATTCTAAACATTTCTAAAGCTGATTATGCGCCTTTAGAACTAAAAAAAGAAACTGTTTTAATTGTTCCGATTATTGAAGAAACGATTGAAAATATTCAGATGAAATACCCTGACGCCAAAATCCAAATCGAAACACTTTCAAGAGATTATCAAATCGAAACAGATGTTTTTCATTTTAACAATCTGGTTTATAATCTGCTTGACAATGCTGTAAAATATTGCAATGAAAAACCTGATATTAATATTCAAATCGCCTTAGAAAACCAAATTTTAAAAGTGGCTTTTATTGATAACGGAATCGGAATTTCTCCTAAAAATATTCCTTTTATCTTTGATAAATTTTATCGCGCCCAAAACGAAAAAAGTAACGAAGTAAATGGTTTCGGACTTGGTTTGTATTATGTAAAAGAGATTTGCAACCTTCAAAACTGGAAAATAAAAGCCGAAAATAATTCTGAAAAAGGCATCACTATAACCTTGTCAATTCCTTATAAAAAATGAAACAATTCAAAATACTTTATACCGAAGATGATGAAACTTTAGCGTTTTTGACCAAAGATAATCTGGAGCAGAATAATTATGAAGTTATTCATTGCCCTGACGGACAACTTGGTTTGGAAACCTTCAAAAAAGAAAATTTTGACATTTGCATTTTCGATATTATGATGCCGAAAATGGATGGTTTTGAATTGGCAACTGAAATCAGAAAAACCAATACTGATATCCCGATTATATTTCTTTCAGCAAAAACGCTAAAAGAAGACCGCATAAAAGGATTGCGATTGGGTGCTGATGATTATTTGGTAAAGCCTTTTAGCATCGAAGAATTGCTTTTGAAAATCGAGATTTTTTTAAAGCGTTCGCAGAAAAATATTCCGATAGAAAAAGCAGTTTACGAAATCGGAAAATATCATTTTGACACCAAAAACTTCATTCTATTTAATGAAAATGAAAAAATCGGCCTGACGCAGCGCGAAGCCGAATTATTGAAATTATTTCTTGATAATAAAAATTCGGTTTTAAAAAGAGAACAAATTTTAACCTCACTTTGGGGAACTGATGATTATTTTATGGGAAGAAGTCTGGATGTTTTTATTTCGCGACTGCGTAAAATCCTGGCAAATGAAAACGGTATTTCGATAGAAAATCTGCACGGAATTGGATTTCGGTTTACAATGTAAATAATTGACTTTAATTGTTTTAAAAATTTTGTATTTTTAATATCTAATTTTCCCCGATATGAAATTACATCATTTACGTAACGCCACATTAGTTATTGAAACTGATCAACAAGTGATTTTAGTTGATCCGATGTTAGGAAAAAGAAAAACGATTCCGCCATTCACCATCTTTCGTTATAAACCACATAGAAATCCGAGGGTTTCTTTGCCTAAAAACAGCAGGGAAATTTTGAGCAAGGTGACGCACTGCCTCATTACACATTTGCATCCCGATCATATTGACAAAGCCGGAGAGGTCTTTTTAAGACGTAAAAGCATTCCGGTCATCTGTAGTGTTCAAATTGAAAAAGAACTTACGAAAAGAGGCTTAAACATCACTCAAACTTTAAATTATTGGGAACCTCAACCATTTCTAGGCGGAAAAATCACAGGAATTCCAGCTATTCACGGTTATGGTTTTATAGCAAAATTGATGGGCGATGTGATGGGTTTTCATCTCGAATTACCAAATGAAAAATCAATTTATATAAGTTCTGATACTATTTTTACAGCACATGTTCAAAAAGTTTTGGTTGAACTTAAACCTGATATTGCAACTGTCGCCTGCGGAACTGCAAGACTTGATATTGGTCAGCCATTACTAATGCGAATGAATGATATTTTGAAGTTTACGGCATTGGCACCCGGAAAAGTTTTCGCCAATCATTTAGAAGCTTTGAATCATTGTCCGACTACAAGAGAACAATTAAAAAATGCTTTATCTGAAAATGACTTGTTATCTAAAACGGCGGTTCCTGCGGATGGTACTTTTGTGGAGTATTGATTTTATTCCTTTGAACTTCTTTGCACAATTTTCCAATCTTTGTCGAGCTACTTGCGGGGATTGCTTCGCCAGTTCACTATCGTTCGTGTCCTCGTTTCTCGGAATGACATACTTTATGAATAATACAATCTTGCTAATCTTTGTCGAGCTTCTTGCGGGGATTCCTCGTTCCTCGGAATGACATACTTTGCGGTTACTTTGTC
Organism: Flavobacterium aquidurense; assembly: GCF_031458035.1. Taxonomy (GTDB): domain Bacteria; phylum Bacteroidota; class Bacteroidia; order Flavobacteriales; family Flavobacteriaceae; genus Flavobacterium; species Flavobacterium aquidurense_C. The sequence continues at coordinate 116,299 of NZ_JAVDXR010000005.1, read as the reverse complement.
AATAATTTAATTAATAAATCAAGAGTTTACGTCCAGTTTGTCATTCCGAGGAACGAGGAATCCCCGCAAGTAGCTCCGTAATCCTATTCAAATAAGTAATTCAAAAAATCAAAGTCAGGATTAATTGTTTTTATAAGTTCTAATTTCTTTTTCCGATCCCACCCTTTAATTTCTTTCTCACGAGCAATCGCTTCATGAATCCACGTAAATTTTTCATAGTACAATAAAAATTGAACATTATACATTGATGTAAATGTCCTTTTCTTTAGTAAAATATTTTCTTGATGCTGACTTAATCTAATTCTTAAGTTATTGGTAACTCCAGTGTAGAAAACGGATCTAGGTTTATTCGTTAAAATATAGATGTAGTAAGTATGAAAACCTTCTTGAATGAGCATAATTTATTAAGATTCTATTTTTAAGTAAAAATAAGAAAAATCCTAAAAAAAAACTACAAGACCAACAACCCAAACTCTCGTAAAGTATTAACCGGCTTTGAATACCAAAACAATTCAAAGTCCTCTATTTCAGTTTCGAAGTCTGTTTTTATTTCCTGAAAAGTATAATTCTTAGCATTAGAAATTGAAATTTTATTTAAAATTTCTACCAGCCATTCACCTTCATTTTTGTTGGTCTGAAGATTGAAACTTTCTTTTTTATCGTGAAAAGTAAAACTCATCATTTCCCATGAATTTCCTTTTTTTGATTTTGTAAAATGTTCTATCGAAGGTCTTCCGCCAAGCCAAACCACTTTTGCATTTGGTTTTGTGTTGAAATCATTTCCTTCTTCAAGGGCATTAAAAATAAAATCGGGATCAATTTTAGTTTTTGGGATTTTAAAATCGAACCAATCTTGTAATTCGTAATCAAAACAGATTCCGTGCATGAAATTAAAAAGCGATTTCTTTAACCCAAAACTGAATTTATCGTGATTGATTCCTGTGGAATCTGTATAATCGATATCATTATTGGCGAATGTTCCAATCGCTTCCGTTGCTTTTGTAACACCAAATTTCTCCGGATATAAACCAACAGGACTGTGAGCCGTCATCGCAAATTGATGCCAAAAACCAGACTGCAGAATTCCAGCTTCGAACAATTGACGCACCATTTCGAGACTGTCAACGGTTTCCTGAATCGTCTGGGTTGGATATCCGTACATTAAATACGCATGAACCATAATGCCTGCTTCGGTAAAATTGCGGGTTACTTTTGCCACTTGTTCAACGGTTACGCCTTTGTCGATTAATTTTAATAAACGGTCTGAAGCTACTTCTAAACCACCCGAAACGGCAATACATCCGGAAGCTTTTAAGAGCAGGCATAAATCTTTAGAAAAGCTTTTTTCAAATCGAATGTTTGTCCACCAGGTTACTGCTAGTTTTCGGCGTAAAACTTCAAGAGCCAAAGCACGCATTAAAGCTGGCGGCGCTGCTTCATCAACAAAATGAAAACCATTCTGACCGGTTTGAAGCATCATTTCTTCCATTCTGTCGCACAACAAATTGGCTGCAACAGGCTCGTAAACCTTTATATAATCTAATGAAATATCGCAGAAAGTACATTTTCCCCAATAACAGCCGTGCGCCATTGTTAGTTTATTCCAACGACCGTCGCTCCACATTCTGTGCATTGGATTCACGATTTCGATAACCGAAATGTATTTATCCAAGGGCAAATCAGAATAATCCGGAGTTCCAACCTGAGCTTGTTTGTAATCGTGTTTTAGAGAATTATTTTTGTAGACCACTTCTCCATTTTCTAATAAAAAAGTTCTTTTATAGGAGTTGGAATTTGGATTTTCTAAATTGAAAATTAATTCTTCAATTGGAACTTCCCCATCATCCAAAGTAATAAAATCGAAGAATTCAAAAACACGTTTGTCTGAAAGTGAACGTAATTCAGTATTCGGGAAACCGCCGCCCATTGAAATCTTAATTTCAGGATGATTTTGTTTTACCCATTGTGCGCAACGAAAAGCGCTATATAAATTCCCCGGAAAGGGAACAGAAATTAAAAAGAAAGTTGGTTTTACCGTTTCGATTTTAGCTTTTAAAAGAGCTATTAAAATCGAATCAATATAAGTTGGTTCTTGCTGTAAAGCTTCGTACAATTCATCAAACGAATTAGCGCTTCGGCCCAAACGTTCGGCATAACGGCTAAAGCCAAAATTTTCATCGACACATTCTACTATAAAATCCGAAATATCTTCGAGATATAAAGTAGCTAAATGTTTTGCCTTGTCCTGCGTTCCCATTGTTCCGAAAGCCCAATCGAGTTCTTCTAATTGTGCAAAACGAGAAGCTTCAGGCAGAAAATCTTCCTGACAAATCTGCAACGCCAAAGTTGGATTTTTCCCCTGTAAAAACTGAATTACAGCATCAATAGTTTTGACATATTCATCTTGCAACGCAAAAATACGCTTAGAATTATCCGAGATTTCGTTTCCTGTAACTTCAAACTTGAAACCTGAAACCTGAAACAAATCAATCAAACCTTTCTTCGAAAACAATTCCAAAATCACATCAATACCTAAATCAGCCTGAGCAGATTCAATGTTTTTGGTATTTAGAAATCCTTTTATATAGGCTGTCGCCGGGTATGGCGTATTTAGCTGTGTAAAAGGCGGCGTTATGATGAAGAGTTTCGTTTTCAAAAGAAATGTTTTTGCAAAAATACGAGATATTTAGAGACTTTTTAAGGAAAGATTCACTGAGGAATTTTAGTTTTGTTTTGTAGATATTTAATTACATTTGCGATGACCCAAATTATTATAAATGAAGCAAAAATTACTTTTATTATTATTTTTATTTACCATTCAATTATTTTCACAAAACAAAAATCAATCTATTGGTTTTAAAGAAAATAAAGGTCAGATTATTGATCAGAAAGGAAAACCAAATACAGCCGTAAAATATCTATTAAATTCTAATGGATTAAATGTTCAACTTAAAAAAAACGGATTTTCTTATGATGTTTACGAGGTAACGAAGACTCCAATTGTAAGTTCGACAACGGCAAAAACACTTCCATATCCAACCTCGGAAAAAGATAAAGAAATAAAAGTCGAATATAATCTCGAATATACTTTTCATAGAATTGATATTGATTTTGTAAACTCAAATCCACAGGTCGAATTAATTACTGATCAGCAATCAAAAGACTTTGATAATTATTATAATATTCCGGACAAACCCGATGGAATTACTGGTGTTCGCGAATACAAGCAAATTACATATAAAAATATTTACCCCAATATTGATGTTGTTTTTACGGTTCCAAATGATCCTCAAAAAGTAGTTGAATATAATTTCATAATTCATCCGAAAGGAAAAATCTCTGACGTTCAATTAAAATTCAATGGTGCTGAAACCGAATTGATTGATAATAAAATTCAGATGAATGTTCGTTTTGGAAAAATGGAAGAAACATTGCCCGCGAGCTGGATTGAAGAAGGGAACAATAAAAAAGAAGTTTCAGTTGATTATAGAAAGATTAAAAAAGATGTTTATGGATTTAATTCTGCTAATTCAATAAATGACAAAACTATTGTTATCGATCCTGTACCAACTAGATTGTGGGGAACTTACTATGGCGGAGCAGATTATGACTACGCAACAGCAATTTTTGTAAAAGATGATTTTGTTTACATGGCCGGAATTACTTATAGTGCTCAAAACATTGCTTCTTCAGGGGCTTATCAAACTGCCTACGTCCCAGGTGGCAGTAATGATTCTTTTTTCTGCAAACTTAATTCAGATGGCACAAGGCTTTGGGGAACATATTACGGAGGTAGTAGTGCTGACAATATTGCGCAAATTAAAGTTTCAGACTTGAATAATATTTATATTGCTGGTTCTAGTATAAGTACCACAAACATAGCTACATTCGGCACTCATCAGCCTGTTAAAAGCGGTTATTTTGATGGTTTTGTAGCAAAATTTGATACTAATGGTATTCGTCAATGGGGAACTTATTATGGTGGTATGAATGGTGAAGAATTACATAGCATCGTAATTGATGCTAATGAAAATGTTTATATATCAGGCGAAACATTAAGTACTGAAAATATTTCTACCGTAGATGGCCATCAACCAATTAGTGGAAATGCTCCAGGTAAAAAAGATGGATTTATTGCAAAATTAGATAAAAATGGTATCAGGTTGTGGTCAACTTTTTATGGGGGAAATAATGACGATTACATCTCTGATTCGAAATTAGATTCTCACGGTGACATTGTTTTTTTAGGATTTACGCGCAGTAATAACAATATCTCAACTGCCAACTCATATCAAGAATTAATCCTTAATGAGGATAGTTTTTTGGTTAAATTTTCTCCTGATGGAACTAGAAAATGGGGTACATATCTTGGTGGAAATAACAATGATTTATTTTATTATCTTGGAATCGATGCCGCGAATAATTTATATTGCTTTGGAGAAACAAACAGTACATCAAATATTAGCACTCCAGGTGTTTTTCAAGAAAATTTCATTCCAAACAATTTAAATAAATGTGGAGGAATAATAAAACTTGATCCAAATGGGTTCAAAATTTGGGGATCATATTTTTTCCCTGAGGCGTTGGGTGGATCCGTTTCAAAAAATGGTTCCATTTATTTTGCAGGAAGAGTAGAAGATGGTTTTCTTCCCACAATGAATGCTTATCAAACAATTAAAAATGACGGAATTGAATCGTATTTGGTGAAATTTACCACGAATGGACAAAGGGAGTGGGCAACTTATTTTGGAGGAGAAATGGCTGATAATGGAAGGATAACCGAAGTTGATGATAAGTCCAATATTTATCTTGCCGGAAGCACTAGTAGTTTAACCAGCATTTCAACTCCTGGAACACATCAGCAAAATTTTTATCCCCAGCCAAATAACTATACGCCTAATATAGCGGATGCATTTTTAGTAAAATTTCAAGAATGTCTCACATATCCACTAATAACAAGTAACTCGCCAGTCTGTACAGGAAAAACTTTAGAACTAAAAGCTTCAGGGGGAACTAATTATTCCTGGACTGGACCAAATAGCTTTACATCAACACAACAGAATCCAATAATTACAAATGCAACAACTGCTAATAGCGGCGAATATAGTTGCTCTATAACAGGAACAGGTGGTTGCGATGGTATCCAAAAAATTAATGTTATTATTGGCGACATCGAAGCTCCTATTCCCAATCTTGCTACTCTCCCAACTGTAACGGGTGATTGTCATACGATTATAAACACAATTCCGACTGCAACTGATGCCTGTGCAGGTACAATTACAGGTACGACATCAAATTCATTATCTTACAGCTTACCCGGCACTTATACAATTGTTTGGAGTTTTAATGATGGAAATGGAAATACATCAATACAAAATCAAACCGTTACGATTACTGGTCAACCAATTCCATTTGCTTCTACACCTCAAAATTTCTGTATTAATTCAACTTTAGATAATATTCAAATTACAGGACAAAACAAAAAATGGTACGATGCTCTTACAGCGGGAGCAATTTTACCAAATACAACAGTACTTCAAAATAATGTAACGTATTACGCATCGCAAACTATAAACGGCTGCGAAAGCGAAAGAACACCTGTCACAATAAATCTTCAAAATACACTGCCTCCATCAGGAACTGCAAACCAACCATTTTGCTCGGGACAAAACCCGACAATTGCAGATATTCAAGTGAACGGAAATCTTATAAAATGGTATGATTCGGCTTCAAATGGTACACTTTTAACAACGACGAAAAGTCTTCAGGACGGAAAAACATATTATGCATCGCAGACCGTAAACAGTTGTGAAAGTCCAAGATTTGGGGTTACCGTTTCCGTAGGAAATACTCCTGATGCTCCTCTTGAAATTAATAGTCGAGCTTATTGCAAAAATGAAAAGGCAACACTAAGTAACATTCAGGTTTCTGGACAAAATCTAAAATGGTACAGTTCAAATATTGCAGCAGGATCTTTACCTAGTAATACTTTGTTAGAAAATAATGTGACTTACTATGTATCACAAACTACAGGATGTGAAAGCGAAAGAACTCCGGTTTTAGTAAAAGTTAGTGATACACCATTACCTACAGGAAAGAAAGAACAATCGTTTTGTATATATGAAAATGCAACTTTAGATAATATTCAAATCACAGGAACTTCTATTAAATGGTATGATGCTCTAACAGGCGGAAATGTTCTGGCAAGCACAAATTTGCTCAAAAATGGCTCTTACTACGCAACACAAACCCTTAACAGCTGTGAAAGTGAAAGACTAATGTTTACTATTACTATCCATGATACAAAATCGCCACTGGCCGATGATCCACAAACTTTCTGCTTTCAGGAAAATGCAATAATAAAAAACATTAAAATTTCCGGAGACAATGTAAAATGGTATAATGATCTTAACGCAGGAACAGAACTTTCAGAAGCTACTCCTCTTGAAAACGGAATTACCTATTATGCTTCGGAAACAGCAAATGAATGTGAAAGTAAAAGAACACCGGTAACCATTAAAATTCTCGCTGCTACAACGGCAGAATGTATCAATTTTGTTGATGAACTGCCTTATCCTAAGTTTTTCACACCAAACAATGATACTTATAATGATACCTGGACACTCGATTTTGCTTATTTAGCTCCAAACACAGGAATCAGGATTTTTGACCGATATGGCAAATTCATAAAGGAGCTTTCGCCTAATACTTCATGGAACGGAACGTATATTGGTCAAAATGCACCGGCATCTGATTATTGGTTTATTGTTACCCGATTAAATGGAACCGAATTTAGAGGACACTTTAGTTTAAAGAGATAATAAAAAAAGACCGTCTAAAAATTTAGACGGTCTTTCTTTATATTATTTATCTAAATATTAAAACTGATGCACTTTTTTAGAAATCACTAAAAACGAAAGTAAGGATATCAAAGCTGCTCCGGTCAGATAAAAACCAACGTAATTTAATCCGTAAGTACTTGCCAGCCAAATAGCGATCATTGGCGCAAATGCTGCTCCTAAGATTCCTGCCAAATTAAATGTCAGCGAAGCACCTGAGTAACGAACAGTAGTTGGGAATAACTCTGATAAAAAAGTTCCCAAAGGTCCGTAAGTGAATCCCATTAAAGACATTCCGATACAAACAAAGGCCGTAACCAAAACAGGACTTCCTGAATTAAGAAAATAAGAGAAGAAAAAACCAAAAACAGCAATACAAGCAGTAGTGATAATTAATATTTTTCGGCGACCAATTTTATCAGCTACTAAAGCCGAGATTGGAATAAAAAAGGCAAAAAACAATACTGAAAGCAACTGGATTAATAATGCATCTCTTTTACTAAAACCTAAGTCGGAAGTAGCCCAGCTTAGTGTAAAAACAGTCATTAAGTAGAAAACTAAGAAGGTTGTTACTGCAGATAATGTCCCGAAAATTAACTGATTTTGGTATGATTTCAGCAAAGTAAAAAACGGAACTTTAACTTCTTTTTGTTCTAATTTAGAATTCTCAAATGCCGGTGTTTCGCTAATTTTCAAACGAATATAAAATCCAACAATTACCAATAAGGAACTGGCGATAAACGGAATTCTCCATCCATAATCCATAAAAGCTTCACTACTCATCGTATCTGTTAAAATTAAAAATGTACCGCCAGAAAGCAGTAAACCAATTGGCGCACCCAATTGCGGAAACATTCCGTACCAGGCACGTTTATGTGGAGGAGCATTTTCAATTGCCAATAAAACAGCTCCACCCCACTCGCCTCCTAAACCAACTCCTTGTCCAAATCGGCATAACATCAATAAAATTGGAGCAGCGATACCAATGCTTGCAAAACCTGGTAAAAAACCTATCGCTATCGTCGACAATCCCATTGTTAATAAGGCCACAACTAAGGTGACTTTACGTCCAATTTTATCTCCATAATGTCCAAAAACTGCCGATCCTAAAGGTCTCGACAAAAAGGCAATCGAAAACGTAGCCAACGATTGAAGCGTAGAGCTTGTACTATCGGTTCCCGGAAAAAATAATTGTGGAAAAACCAATACCGCTGCATTGGCATAAATATAAAAATCAAAAAATTCGATTGTAGTACCGATTAAGCTACCAAAAAGAACATGTCGTAAGGAATTCTCCTGATTAGAGGTATTTTTCATGAAAATAGATATAACTTTTTTACTTGCAAAAATAGAATTTCATTATTAATAATTCAGCTTTAACCAAATAAGTTTTAGAAGACTATTTATTTTTAACAAATTATCTAAATTATCACTTTCAGACATTAACTTTAACCCGAAAAATAAAAACCTGATTACAAAGTCTTTAAATTCAAAAATAAAAATCAAATCATAAGCAATAGTTAAAACCGTTTTTAACTATTTATTTTCATTAAATTTACAGCTATCAAAAATAAATTTAAAATTATGCCTACCGACTGTATCAGCTATCAAACCTCAGGATATTTTTCTAAGTTAATGCAAGATTATCTAGATCAAAAATCAGAATTAAAACAGCTGTACAATCATTTTCCAACATTGGAAAACTTCGAAAAACAAATCACTGAAAAACAGGCAAACTTTGATAACGCAAACAGAATTCCGTTAGTTGAAACTTTAAAAAAGCAATATCAAAACATTGAAATTTCAGATGCGACAAAACAAAATATAGCGCTTTTATCTCATCAATGTACTTTTACAATTACTACCGGACATCAATTAAATTTGTTTAGCGGACCGTTGTATTTCTTATATAAAATCATTTCTACAATTAATTTAACCAAAGAATTAAAATCGAAATATCCATCGTATAATTTTGTTCCGATTTATTGGATGGCCACTGAGGATCATGATTTTGAAGAGATAAATTATTTTAACTTTAAAGGAAAAAAGTTTCGGTGGAATAAAGAAAGTACTGGTCCTGTCGGAAGGCTTTCGACAGAAGGTTTAGCTGAATTTTTTGAAATATATTCAAAAGAATTAGGATCAAGCACTAATGCAAATGTTCTTAAAAAACTCTTTGAAGATGCTTATTTAAAGCACGAAAATCTAGCCGATGCAACTCGTTTTTTAGCCAATAGTTTGTTCGCTAATTATGGTTTAGTCATTTTAGATGCAGATGATGCAGCTTTAAAACAAGCTTTCATTCCTTTTGCAAAAGAAGAACTTGAAGAGCAAACTTCGTTTAAAACCGTTCAAAAAACCATCGAGCAATTTAAAGATTACACGGTTCAGGTAAATCCACGCGAAATCAATTTATTTTATATTGAAGATGATTTGCGCGAACGAATAATATTCGAAAATGACAAGTACATCATTAACAATACTAAAATCTCGTTTTCTAAAGAAGAAATTCTAAAATTATTGGAAAAGAATCCGGAGAAATTTAGTCCAAATGTGATTATGCGTCCGTTGTATCAGGAAATAATTTTGCCTAATTTATGCTACATTGGAGGAGGCGGAGAAATTGCGTATTGGTTAGAATTAAAATCATTTTTTGAAGCTGTAAATATAACTTTCCCAATGCTTCTAGTTCGAAACTCTGTACTTTTAACAACTGAAAAACAAGTTAAAAAAGCAGACCAATTAAAATTAAGCTGGGCTGATTTATTTACAAAACCTGCTAATTTGATCAATGCAATTACGCACAAATTATCAGCGTTTCCAATTGATTTAACCCCACAAAAGGACACGCTAACAAAACAATTTGAATATCTTTATGAACTTGCCCAGCAAACCGACAAATCATTTACCGGAGCAGTAAAAGCACAGGAAGTAAAACAGAAAAAAGGATTGGAAAACCTTGAAAAACGATTATTAAAAGCGCAAAAAAGAAAACTGGATAACGAATTGCAACGTGTTACAGATTTACAATTTGAGCTATTTCCAAATCAAAGTTTACAGGAGCGTCAATCTAATTTTTCAGAATTCTATATTGAAAAAGGAGAACAATTGATTCCGCTTTTAATTCAGAAATTAAAACCATTAGAAACGAATTTTAATATCATAACGATTTAAAACAAACACATAAAAATAAAGTAATAATCATCAGAATAAATAACCACCTCTTCTGAAATTATTGCCTCTCAAACCAAATAGTAACTTTTAAAACAAAAACTAACCTATTACCAAAAACTATGACCAGAGAGCGCTTGATTTCATTAGATGTCTTCAGAGGATTAACGATTTTATTAATGACTATTGTAAACAACCCGGGTGATTGGGGCCATGTTTACGCACCACTTTTACATTCCGAATGGCATGGGTGTACGCCAACCGATTTAGTTTTTCCTTTTTTTATCTTTATTATGGGAGTTGCAGTTCCACTTGCAATGCCAGGTAAAAACTGGGATGATACAACTTTCAATAAAATATTTATTCGCTCTTTAAGAATGTTCTGTCTCGGAATATTCTTTAATTATTTCGCCAAAATACAGCTTTTTGGCCTTGACGGAATTGCACTTCTAATCGGTCGTTTAGTAATTACAATTGCTGTGGGTTATGCCTTAATGGGCAATTTTAGTTCAAAAGTCAAAAATACCCTGGCTTTATCCATTCTGATTATTTACCTCTTTTTAGCTTATAGTGGAATTGAAGCCTATCATGATGTCCGTTTACCAGGTGTTTTACAACGAATAGCCATTGTTTATTTTGTGGTTTCGCTTTTATATTTAAAAACCACTCAAAAAACACAAATCATAACAGGAGTAGTTTTATTGCTAGGTTATTGGGCCATTATGACTTTAATCCCTGTTCCCGGAATTGGTGCTGCAAACCTTGAAAAAGGAACCAATTTAGCTTCATGGGTTGACAGCATTTTGTTAAAAGGACATATGTATCAGGAAACTGTAAGCTGGGATCCGGAAGGAATTCTAAGTACAATTCCATCAATCGTAAACGGAATTGTCGGTTTATTGATTGGTCAAATACTGCAGCGTGAAATCACAAAAAATAAAAAAGCTCAAAAAATGGCGATTGCCGGAGTCACACTTATTGTTGCCGGACTACTTTGGAATATCTTTTTTCCGATAAACAAATCATTATGGACCAGCAGTTATGTGCTTTATACAACCGGATTAGCGACAACAGTTTTAGCTATCTTATATTATGTAATCGATATTGCCGATTATAAAAAAGGTTTTAAACTATTTTTAATTTGGGGCGTCAATCCTATGATTGTGTTTTTTGCATCAGAAATTATTCCGCAAGCTCTGGTTATGATTGAATTTCAAAATCCACACAATCCGGAAGAAAAAATAAATCTTTTAAATTATCTATACTTCTTCGGAATCGCACCATTTTTCAGTAATCCAATGTCGGCTTCATTAGCAGGTGCTTTAGTATATGTGGCAATCTGGACATTTATTTTATGGATATTCTACAAAAACAAACTGATTTTCAAAGTCTAATTTCTTATCAATATATCACGTAGAGACGCACAGCAGTGCGTCTTTTTTTTATATTCAAATCTCATAATTCAATATTTAGCATTTTTCCTTGCTAAAACGCCAATTCATGATGTTTAAATTATGAATTTATTAAAATCAATTCATAAAAAAAGTCTACTTTTGCACAAAATTTAAAAACACGAAAATGGCAACAAATAGAACTTTTACAATGATTAAGCCAGATGCTGTAGCAAACGGACACATCGGGAACATCTTAGCAATGATTACAAACGGAGGTTTCAAAATCGTTTCACTAAAATTAACTCAATTAACTGTAGCTGACGCTCAGGCATTTTATGCTGTACATGCTGCAAGACCTTTCTACGGAGAATTAGTTGAATTTATGTCACGCGGACCAATCGTTGCTGCTATTTTAGAAAAAGACAACGCAGTAGAAGATTTCAGAACTTTAATTGGAGCTACAAATCCAGCTGAAGCTGCTGAAGGAACTATACGTAAAGCATACGCAACTTCTATCGGAGAAAATGCAGTTCACGGTTCTGATAGCGATGAAAATGCAGCTATCGAAGGTGCATTCCATTTTGCTGGAAGAGAGCAGTTTTAATTTTTAGACATCTTAGATTGTTAGAATTATAGACTAACTTAGATTTCCTAAAATCTTAATAAAAAGAAACCCACTTCTATGAAGTGGGTTTCTTTTTTAAATAAATAAACTTTTATCCTTTCTAACAATCTAACATGTCTAAGTCAGTCTAAAAATCTAAGAAGTCTAGCGTAAAACAACTTCCTTCACCACTTCACGCCCCAGTTCCTCATTAATCATTTTCACGATTTTAGATTTCCCATGACTTAATTCTTCTCTTAAAACGGCAGATCCAAGTTCGACATAGAGTGTACTCCCTTTCAAAACAACGTTTTTAGTATACGTGTTCACACCATTTCCCATCAGCTGCCTCCACGCTTCTTTTACATCAATCTGATCCATTCCGGGCTGTAATTTATTCACCTGAATAATCTGGTGCAAAACATCGCCAATCGAACTTTGATTATTTAGTCTCTTTGCCATCATTTAATATGTTTAGTGGTCCTGCTTTTTTATAATGATATTCTTTTTGCTGCGCGTTTTTAACAACAAACTCTTTGTCCGAAATTGAAATTAACTCTTCGCTCCACTTCGCATAATCTGTTTTATAATCCAAAAAAGTTCCTTTATCAGTAAATCGAACAGAAACATTTTCGAATGTATTTGTGGTCAAAAAAGAGCCGTCAAGTTGTGCCATAACCTTTGTTCTGGTTCCTTTGGTTCCTTTAATTTGAAAATAATCAAAATTCTCATTCATTCCATAATCCTTCACTTCTCCCTCATCAAAAACTACTTTTTCAATTTCCCAATAGCCATTCAGTTTTGCAATATCTGCCGGTTTAATTTCTTGCTTGCAGCTAACAAACAAAAGCGACAAAACCAAAATCATAAAAGTATTTTTCATATAATAATGTTTATAAGGAGCTGATTCCCGCTGTCCGCTATATCTTTTCCTGGCTAAAGAAGCCAGAAAAAGGATACCGCTCCCATCGGGGCTAGGACTCCAGTTTTCAAAAGAAATTTTGTGAGATACAAAGTTAACTTTATATCGTTCAAAAGAAATATTTTCATAAATTTTATTAAATGAAAAACGCAACAAAAAACTACAGTAACAGTTCCCGTCGCGTTGGAAGATTCGATTAGATTGTCTCAAAAAGCAGGAAGATAATGATCCTTTTATTATACCCCGAATAAATGAAACTAATTTTACAGAATTCCTATAATTAGATTATTTCTTAGTGCGGATTCTTTTAAGCATACCTGCAAAAAACAAACCTAAACCTAAAACCAATAAGATATAATAAAAAGCTAAACTTTTATCTTTAAGCACATTAGCTAAAACAAAACATACAACACTTGCGAAATAAAAAGTAACAGGCGTTACATTTTTTAAAGAAGAAAAATTCATTTAATTACCTGAATATTATTTAAAAAAACTATCTACGAATTCGTATTTATTAAAGACTTGCAAATCTTCAATTCCTTCACCAACTCCAATGTATTTTACCGGAATCTGGAATTGATCTGAAATACCAATCACAACGCCCCCTTTTGCAGTTCCGTCTAATTTTGTTACCGCTAATGAAGTTACTTCTGTTGCTGCTGTAAATTGTTTTGCCTGCTCAAAAGCATTTTGACCTGTTGAACCGTCTAAAACTAAAAGAACATCGTGAGGGGCATCAGCAACTACTTTCTGCATCACACGCTTCACTTTCGTAAGCTCGTTCATCAAATTAATTTTATTATGAAGACGTCCCGCAGTGTCAATAATAACTACATCCGCATTTTGAGCTACGGCAGATTGTAAAGTATCAAAAGCCACAGAAGCTGGGTCACTTCCCATATTTTGTCTTACGATTGGCACATCAACACGATCTGCCCAAACTTGCAATTGATCTATTGCAGCAGCACGAAACGTATCTGCAGCACCTAAAACCACTTTATAACCTGCTTTTTTAAATTGATAAGCCAATTTACCGATTGTCGTAGTTTTTCCAACTCCATTAACACCAACTACCATTAAAACGTATGGTTTTTTATCTTTCGGAATTTCAAATTCAGTTGCTTCGCCAGTATTGGTTTCAGACAATAATGCACCTATTTCGTCACGAAGAATTTGATTTAACTCATCTGTTCCTAAATATTTATCTTCAGCAACGCGTTTTTCGATTCTTGTAATAATTTTCAAAGTTGTGTTTACACCAACATCAGAAGCAACCAGAATTTCCTCCAGATTATCTAAAACGTCGTCATCGACTTTTGATTTTCCGGCAACGGCTTTGCTTAACTTTGAGAAAAAAGTAGTTTTTGATTTTTCAAGACCTTTGTCTAAAGTCTCTTTTTTATCAGTGGAGAATAATTTTTTAAAAAAACTCATTTTTATAGGTTGTTAGTTTTTTTGATTACATGATTTTTCAATCTAAATAATCCTTACTATTCAAAGAAAGCTAAAATTAGGCAGGCTTCTTTAAATTTTAGACAAATATAAAAAATAAAAAAGCTACTTCCGAATGAAAGTAGCTTTTCTATATAGTGTGATTGTAATTATTTCTTTTTCAAGAATTCATCAACTTCTTCAGGAGACATAATAGATTCTACGAATGTATATGCACCAGTTTTAGGAGATTTCACCATTTTGATGGCTTTTGACAATCTCTTAGAAGATGTTTGTAACGATGCTACGGTTTTCTTTGCCATGATTCAAATGTTATTGAAGCTTTTATAAAACTCGAATGGCAAAACCATTGAGACTTATAAAAATCTCTAATTATTACTTAATTTCTTTGTGAACAGTTACGCGTTTCAAGATTGGATTAAATTTTTTAATCTCTAATCTATCCGGAGTATTTTTTTTGTTCTTAGTTGTAATGTATCTAGAAGTTCCTGCTACACCAGAAGTCTTGTGCTCAGTACATTCCAAAATTACCTGGATTCTATTACCTTTCTTTGCCATCTTGCTATATATTTATTTAGGAAAAGATTATTTGATAAATCCTTCTGACTGCGCTTTTTTCAAAACTGCAGAAATTCCATTTTTATTAATTGTTTTTATCGTAGATGCTGCTACTCTAAGAGTAATCCATCTATCTTCTTCTGGAAGATAAAAACGCTTTTTAACTAAGTTTACAGAAAACTTTCTCTTAGTTTTGTTCATAGCGTGAGAAACGTTATTTCCTACCATCGCTCTTTTACCTGTAAGGTCACAAACTCTTGACATTATACTTATCTTTTATCGTTATTCAAAATCAGGGTGCAAAGAAAAGAAAAATAAACCATTGTAGCAAAAAATTAATGCACATTTTTTAAAATTTCTTTCTGTAATATTTCTAAACTCTTAATCGTCGCTCTATCTATCACTTTTTCACGTGGTTGGCCAAAGTTAAATTCTTCAACAATTATATCAGTTGGGGTGGCCAAAGCGATAAAAACAGCACCAATTTCTGCATTTGAATCACCTTTTGTCGGTCCGGCGTTCCCGGTTGTTGCAATTGCGTAGTCTGTTTTAAGTATCTCTTTCACATTCAAAGCCATAGCCGAGGCAACCTCAGCACTAACGACCGAATATTGATCTACTAAATCTTGTGACACACCGAGAACGTTCACTTTTGCTTCTGTTGCGTACGAAACGACACTTCCTTTAAAATAATTTGAAGCTCCAGGAACAGCTGCTAAAAGCGACGCAATTTTTCCGCCTGTAAAACTTTCTGCGGTTGATATTGTTTTATTTTGTTTCGTTAAAAATTTTCCAATTACAGTTTCGATGGTTTCATTTTCTTCATAACCCACTATAATATCGTGAATTATCGCATCTAAAGATTTTACATTTTCTTCGATTGCTGCTTCTAATTCTTCTTTATTAGTGCCTCTTCCCGTCAATCGCAAACGCACTCTTCCGGGATTTGGCAAATACGCCAATTTGATGAAATCCGGCAGATTATTCTCCCAGTCTTCAATACGCTCTGCCACCATACTTTCTCCCTGACCGTAAGTAAGAATGGTTTTATGAATGATATACGGACGTTTATATTCACGAATTATTTTAGGAATTACTTCCTCTTCAACCAAGTATTTCATTTCATAAGGAACTCCTGGAAGCGAAATAAAAACAGTGTTTTCTTTCTTCATCCACATTCCGGGCGCAGTACCTACCTGATTGTGCAACACTGTACATTTTGACGGAACAAGAGCCTGATCTTTATTAACTTGTGAAATTGGCCTTTTATAAAATCCTTCTATTAATTGGGTTACATGCGCCAGAACTTCAGGATTCACAACCAGTTCATCATCAAAATATTCACAGAAAGTTTTTTTTGTGACATCGTCTTTTGTGGGTCCCAAACCTCCAGTAATAATTACAACATCGACTTTATTTTGCAATTGTGCAAAAGTATCCAGAATGTGTTTTTTATCATCGCTTATCGAAATCATTTCGTGTATTTCGACTCCGATTCTATCTAGTGATTTAGCGATAAAACCCGAATTTGTATCGACGATTTGACCAATTAGAATTTCGTCTCCAATTGTTATAATAGTTGCTTTCATGTAAATGTATTTTTTTACTTACCAGATTGTAAGTCATTATTAGAAAGTAGGTTATTGTTAGAACGATTTGCGTGAGGATAGAAATGACATCCTTTTGTGACAAACAAAAAGTGCTCTTTAACTAAAATTTTCCGAAACAAAAGATATAGTCTCCCGAAGTCTCGGGACCGACCTTATTTTTAACCTAAATTAAAAAAGGGCAAAAATAGAGGCACGCCCAAATTATAGGTCAAAGTCTTTTTTGATCTCTTTGATTGCTTCTTTTACCTGAACTTTAATACTTTTAAAGGTTTCGATAATTTCTTTCTTTTTACCTTCTGCTTTTGTCCACGCTTCAACTTGCAGGATTTCTTCAAAAGCCACATTTAAACCAATTAGGTCTAAAGTAGGTTTTATTTTATGGGCATAAGCGTAAGCATATTTATGATCCTTTTTTTTGATTCCTTCTTTGATTTGTTTTAAATCTTCGGGAACTTCAGTAACAAATAATTTCAGAATTTCGTTTACAAATTCAGGATCATTGTCTGAAAGCGCGTACACTTTCGAAAGGTTATATTTTAAAGCCATTATTTTACTTGTATTCTAAATAATTTTTTTTCTTCTAAAAAGCCTTCCAAAACATCGTTTGGTTTGACCGCTGCCACTCCTGCAGGCGTTCCTGTAAAAATAATATCTCCAATTTTAAGCGTAAAATATTGCGAAACATACGCAATTAGCTCATCAATTTTCCAGAGCATGAGGGCTGTATTGCCTTGTTGCACTGTTTGAGAATTGTTTGTTAACTCAAAACTAAGATTTTCCATTGAAACAAAGTCAGTTTTTGGCAAAAAATCTCCAATTACTGCAGAACCGTCGAATGCTTTTGCTTTTTCCCATGGTAATCCTTTTGCCTTTAGCTTTTCCTGTAAATCTCTGGCTGTAAAATCGATACCAACGCTAATTTCGTCATAATACTTATGTGCGAATTTAGGCTCGATATACTTTCCTACTTTATTAATCTTTACAATAATTTCAATTTCGTGATGAATCTCCTCAGAAAATTCCGGGATTACAAACGGATGCTGCTTTAACAAAACTGCCGAATCCGGTTTCATAAATATCACCGGCTCTGTCGGACGTTCGTTTTTTAATTCTTCAATATGATTGGTATAATTTCTACCGATACAAATTATCTTCATTTTTTTTTAAGTTGCTAAGCTTCTAAGAAACTATGATTCTAAGAAACTATGCAAAAAACCTTAGCATCTTAGAACCTTAGCCCCTCAGAACCTTTATTTTGTATTTAACTTTCTTAGCTTAATGGCTGTCAAAACCTTTTTAGTATACAATGGAAAATCGGCATTTTGAATCCAGCTGAAATACCCTGGTTCCGACTCTAAGACTTTATCTACTTTTACGCCTTTGTGCTTCCCAAAGGTAAAAATTTCTTCATTGTCTGCATCAAAAGCAATCATACCGGCAAAATCAGCAATTTTTTTACGGGTTGTAAATTCAGACAATGATTTCATATCATTTTCTAATTCCGGATAACGGTCTAATTGCGCTTTTAGGATTTCATAAGTCGCCATGGTATCTGCTTCTGCCGAGTGAGCATTTTCTAAACTTTTTCCGCAGTAAAATTTCAATGCCGCACTTAAAGTACGTTCTTCCATTTTATGAAAAATAGTCTGTACATCCACGGAAACTTTGTTTTTCATATCAAAATCAACTCCGGCGCGAAGTAATTCTTCAGCCAATAACGGAATATCAAAACGATCTGAATTGAAACCTCCTAAATCACTATCCTTGATCATATTATGAATTTGAGGAGCCAATTCAATAAAAGTAGGTTCATTCGCCACTTTTTCATCAGTGATTCCATGAACAGCTGTTGTTTGAGGAGGAATTGGAATTGTCGGATTCACCAACCAAGTTTTACTTTCTTTATTTCCGTTTGGAAAAACTTTGAATATTGAAATCTCTACGATTCGATCTTTTCCGATGTCAATGCCGGTTGTTTCAAGATCAAAAAAGCAGATTGGTTTGTTGAGTTTGAGTTCCATTTTTAATTTTTATAAGATTACAAATGTAATTTTTAAAACCAAATTTCCCTTCTTATTCTTTATTTTTTTTAACTAAAATGGACAATAATTTGCATTTTAAACTTAAAAAAAGATTCTGTTACGGATTTTTTCTCAAAACAAAAAACCCGGAAAATTATCAAATCTTCCGGGTTTTGAATTTATGTTTAATTGATTTAGAAATCTCTGTCTACATCAAAAGCTTCTAAATATTCAGCTACTCTTTTTACAAAACTTCCTCCTAAAGCACCATCTACAACTCTATGGTCGTAAGAGTGCGACAAGAACATTTTTTGACGAATTCCAATGAAATCACCTTCCGGAGTTTCAATAACTGCCGGTACTTTACGAATTGCACCAAGAGCTAAGATCCCAACTTGAGGCTGATTGATAATTGGCGTTCCGAAGACACTTCCAAATGTGCCCACATTGGTAACGGTATAAGTTCCGCCTTGTGTATCGTCTGGTTTAAGTTTTCCAGCTTTTGCACGGTTTCCTAAATCGTTAACCGCTTTTGCCATTCCAACAAGATTTAATTGATCTGCATTTTTAATTACAGGTACAATTAAATTTCCGTTTGGCAAGGCTGCTGCCATTCCTAAATTTATATTTTTCTTTTTGATGATATAATCGCCATCAACAGAAATATTCATTCCAGGGAAATCTTTTAATGCTTTTGCAACCGCTTCCATCATAATTGGAGTAAAAGTCAGCTTCTCACCTTCTCTTTTTTCGAAAGCCGTTTTAACTTTCTCTCTCCATTTTACAATATTCGTTACATCAACTTCGATAAATGACTGAACGTGAGCCGAAGTTTGCACAGAAGCTACCATGTATCCTGAAATCAGTTTACGCATTCTATCCATTTCAATGATTTCATCACCTCCATTGACAGAAACCGGAACTGCTTGCTGGCTTTTTTGAACTACTGGTTCCGTAGCTTTTACCGGTTCAACCGTTTTAGCAGGTTCAGCAGCTTTTGGCGTTACTACACCAGCTTTACGATCATCTATATATTTTAAAATATCTTCTTTTGTTACACGGCCGTCTTTTCCTGAACCCTGAATATTATCTAGTTCTTCAATAGAAATCCCTTCTTCTTTCGCAATATTTTTCACCAAAGGAGAAAAGAATTTATCAGATCCTGAGAAATCTTGTGGAGCTGATACAATTTCCTGTGCTGACTCTATTGTTTTTTCGATTGCCGCAACTTCTGCCGGAGCACTCGTTTCTTCTACGACTGTTGTAGCTGGCGCATCACCTTCAGTTTCAATAATTGCAATGGTCTGCCCTACCTGAACTAAATCATCTTTTCCAAATAATTGTTCAACTAAAACTCCTGATACTTCGCTTGGCACTTCACTGTCAACTTTATCAGTTGCAATTTCCAGTACAGCTTCATCAGCTTCAATTTTGTCTCCTACTTCTTTCAACCAGTTGGTAATAGTTGCTTCAGCGACACTCTCTCCCATTTTAGGAAGCTTTAATTCAAATCTTGCCATATTGTTAACCTCAAGGGTGATTTTTATTTTCTGATTGCGAAATTAATGAATATTTTAAATATAAATTACATTTAATATAATTTTTTACTTGATTTTTACAATTTGCCCTCTATCATTTCGCGAATCGCTTCCAATAATAAAATTGGCATTTTTGGGGAAAATCTTAAAAGTAATCCTCTTATCTTTAAGAGTTTCTATGATTTTGATACATTTTTTGAATGAAACATAGTGATTATCCAAAATTATCTCACCCTTATCGCCCCCTAAAATCAGGCACGAATTTACCATTTTTTCTTTTTTGAAATCTAAAAAGCGAACTTTATTTTTTAAAATAACGGGTAATTTTTCAGACAAAATTTTATTTGAAGAGTAAAAAATATAACTTTCGGGTACTGGTTTTGCATTTGGTTTTCCCTGAAACATTTTTATAAATGAAAAAATCATAATTCCGATTCGAATAAAAGCCGAAAAAAACCATGACTTCCTGAAATGTTTCATATAGAAAAAATTCATTGCTTCCTGAAAACGCTTCATATATTTTTCGTCTTTCACTGTACTTTCTCCCTTATAATGCAGGACTGTAGTTTCATGAAAATAATAATTTGACTTCTGTTTCTGTAAAGCACGATATGACAAATCGATATCATCGGCATACATAAAACAATCTTCATCAAAACCTTGAAGTTGCTTGTATAAATCACGCTCCATTAGCATAAAAGCACCAACGAGAATTTCGACTTTTCCAGTTTCATTGTCATTTAAATGCTGAGCATAATATTGATTGAAGAGTTTCCATTTGGGAAAAAGTTTATACAGACCAAAAACTTTCGTAGAAGCAACCCAGGGAGTCGGAATTCCGCGTTTGCTTTCGGGCAGAAAATTTCCTGTTCCGTCAATTAATTTACAGCCAATAATTCCGAGGTTCTCTTGCCTTTCGGCGAAAGCCAAAATTTTAATAAACGTATCTTCAGCAACAACTGTATCAGGATTTAAAATGCAGATATATTTTCCTTTTGCCTCAGAAACTCCAATATTATTTCCTTTCGGAAAACCAAAATTCTCTTTGTTTTGAATGAGTTTTACACCTGGAAAGCGTTGCTGCATCATCAAACAGGAATCATCGGTTGAATTATTATCGACAACAATTATTTCTGCTTCAAGCGCAGTAATTGCTTCCTGAACGCTTAAAACGCATTGTTCCAGAAAGTAACGCACATTATAATTAAGGATAATTACCGATAATTGCATGAAAAAACGGGCTATTGATTTTTTGGAAAGTTAGAAATTTTCTGTTAATCCCAATCGCAAAGACCAGTCGTTTTTACTGACTCCGTAATCTAAAGCCAAATTACTATTGTTTTTCTTGTTCCATTTAATTCGGATTCCGGTTCCGATTGCGGGATGCCATTTGTCAAATTGATAAGTATCCAACTTTGAAACTGACGAAATATTACCAAAAAAAACGGCTCCAAAAAAACCATTTTGGGTAATATCAGTTCTGTATTCGGTTTCTAAATAAATCAAGGCATTACTTCGATATCTGTTTTTGGTAAAACCACGACCTGTTTTTCCGTCGCGATCCCAACCGATACTTGGTAAATCAAGATAATGAGGTTTACCTCCAAAAGTAGACCAATAAAAAGCACGAGATGCCCAAACACGATGCTTATCTTTTCTAAACGAATGATATTTACGGGCATCAAAATATAACGATTGCCATTTTTTTCCATCTACACCGCTTGTATTTATTCTTAAATCGGCTTCGACATAAAGCCCCTCTTCCGGATTAATAATATTTTTTCTGGAATCATACAAACCCTGAAAAGCAAAGCCAAAGGAAGTTTCATCTGAAAAATCTCCGTTCATATATTTTACATAGTCGGTGTCTTCGTCTATATATGATTCTTCAGAGATATTTTGATAATTATCATATAGAAATCCAATTCCTAATCTGTAATTCCCAACTACTTTTCGGGTAATAAATTGGTAAAAACGCCATTGTTGGTAATCTAAATTCGACATTTCTTCATTTGTATTGTGGTCGCCTAATCCGTATGTTAGCTGTGGATAAATAAGAAAGCGGTAATCTCCAATAAAACCCCATTCATTATCTTTTGTATAAATATAGGACTGAATTGGAAAAACAAATTGCTTATTGAAACTAAAATAGGGCGAAAAAGAAACTTGCGACATATTGGTTGCCTCATGGTCTTCGCCTAAATAAAACGTAGTTAAAAAAGAGACAACCAGTCCATTTGAAGAATTGGCTCCGATCGGGACAGGCAATAATGAGAAAGCTAGTTTTCTATCTTTTCGAGCACTTATTGAATCGTCTTTTTTGAAAATTTTTCGAATAACATCTAAAATATCTTTGCTTTCCACAGATGTACTATCATTTTGCGAGAAACAAAATGGTGAAATAAAAAAAATAAACAAGATAAATTTGATTTTTAAACTATTCATTAAAAAGCCTTTAAGAATGGATTCTTACAAATTTAGAATTTTATTGAGACAATATTAAAAAAAGTTTCAGGTTTCAGATCACTCCACTTAAAACCTATTACAGTTTTTAAAGCTGCAATTGAATTTTATATTTGTTGCAAATTTTCATTACAAATAACATAATTGTTGAAAAGACCAAACT
Organism: Flavobacterium aquidurense; assembly: GCF_031458035.1. Taxonomy (GTDB): domain Bacteria; phylum Bacteroidota; class Bacteroidia; order Flavobacteriales; family Flavobacteriaceae; genus Flavobacterium; species Flavobacterium aquidurense_C. The sequence continues at coordinate 93,564 of NZ_JAVDXR010000005.1, read as the reverse complement.
CCAAATAATTCCCGCGATACCTTCACGGAAATATTCCGGTATAATTTCTATTTTGAAAGCCAGATTAAAATAATAAATAACACCCGGCAAAATATAAATCAACAAAGGGTTTGCGGCTGCCGGCATGAAGAAATTACTCCATTTAGTTTGTTTTTTAATTTCCATTAACCAATAAAGAAAGTAAAATAACACTGTACAAATTGTTGCTGAGAACATTGTCCATGACGGCGTTCCTTTTATTTTTGAAATTCCGTAATAGGGTCTTAGGAAATGTGCAGTCGCAAAAAACAAGATTGCAAAACCAATTACCGGCCAATTTATTTTAGCAGTAATTTTTCGATCAAAAAATAATAATGATATAATTACTCCGGCTGTTACCAAAGCGGCGTGCGTTAAATGTCCGGCAATAAAACTAAGCCAGGATAATTGCTGAATTAATGAACCTTCTGTTAAATTCAAAGCATTTACAACAACACAAATTACCAGAAAAGTTATCATCGCCCATAATTTGCCATTAACCAGCCAATAATAAACTACTGTAAAAAGATATGCCCAACCAATTAAACCCAGAATTCCCCACCATTTTGGAGTCATTCCGATTTCTCCTGTATCCTGAACGTATAGAAAGTAAAGCGCTATTAAAACCAGCATTCCGCCATATTGCAAGGTATTTTTTATCCAAACCGGAAAATCTTTAGCATATTTATTCCAAATCGGAATTGGCATTGCGTAAGCTAAAAGTCCCCAGAAAGCGGGAGCAATTAGCATTTTTGAAGCATCATAACCATATTCAGCATTTACCATAAAGACACCTATGATTATTAAAGCTAATGCCCGTTTTAAAGTATGAGTCCAAATCGTTCTGGCACTATCACCTTTAATTAATCTTGCATTAAAGGCAAACGGAATTGACATTCCGACAATAAATAAAAAGGATGGAAATACCACATCAACAAAAGTCATTGCGTCAGCATCTGCCGGCATGTGTTTCATCCATTGCGGAACGTTTTTGATGCTGGCCAGTTCATTCACAAAAATCATTACAAAAATGGTAATTCCGCGTAAAGCATCAATAGAAACAATTCTGCTGTTATACAAATTCTGTTTAATTTTCATAAAGCGATATTATTGATAAAATTTACTAATAAGCGTTTTCTTCTCCTTTAAAAACATTAATAAGTGTTCTTACTATTATTTTTAAATCTAATAAAATGCTCCAATTCTCAATGTACCAAATATCATATTCCACCCTGTTTTGCATATCGATAAGCTCCTTTGTTTCGCCTCGGTAGCCATTTACTTGCGCCCAGCCAGTAATTCCGGGTTTAGCAAAATGACGAACGGAATAATTCCCAATTAATTCTCCGTATTCTTTTGCAAGATTTATCATGTGAGGTCTTGGTCCGACAACAGACATATCACCCATAAAAACATTAAAAAATTGTGGCAGTTCGTCTATACTTGTTTTTCGCATGAAAGCCCCAAATTTAGTCACACGACTGTCGCCTCTTCCTGCTTGTTTATCATGAGCCAAATCATTTACATACATGCTTCTAAATTTAAAACATACAAATGATCTGTTATCCCTGCCTGAACGATCCTGCTTAAAAAAAACAGGTCCGCGAGACTCTAATTTTATAATGAGCATAATAATAGGAAAGAGCCATGGAAAAACAAGCAGTATAACAGCAGCTGAAAAACAAATATCAAATACTTTTTTAGTCAGCCTGTTTATTGCCAGCTCTAAAGGTTCAGGACGAAACATTAAAACAGGTGTATTCTCATAAAAAGTAACCTCAACTTTACTTGATTTGGTATACAATTGAAAATCTGGAATGAATTTAATCCGCACCATATTTTGTTCGCAAATTTTAACCAATTTATTAATAACTTCAACTTTATCAATATGCAGGGCTACATAGAGTTCATCAACCTCTTCTTCAATTATAAATTGCTCTACATTATCAAATTTCCCTAAAATTGGAGTAAAACCAGAATTCAAATCATCATCAAAAAAGCCTAAAAATTTATAACCATACGTCAAATTTTTAGCCAATATTTTTCGCATACTTTCACCGGTTTCATTGGCACCGACAATTATAATTTTTTTAAAATTATACCCCTTAGCTCTAATGTATTTTAATATCTTCATTAAAGTGTATCGCGAAATCAATAATAAACCGAAAAAGAACAAATAAAAATACAATACTCGGAGTCGGGAAATATCTGAATATTTATAAAAGACAACGAAAAAGGCCAAAATAGCAACATGTATCAAAATCTTTTTTATAGTTCTTCTAAATATTGATTCTATATATTCTATTCTTATTATTCTATGCGAATCTTTAGTCATTAACAAGCCAATCCAAATTAAATTAGCTAATAATGAAACCGTTTTTTCATCTTTTAAAGAAAGCATCTCCAAGTCTCCAAACCTAACCAATGCAGAAAGCACTAAAGCCGTATTTAACAATACAATATCCCAAAGCACAAATAGCAATTTAGAATAACGAGATAAACGATAGTGCGCTAATTTTTGTAAAATTTTCATTTTTGAGACTGCTATTTGCACAAAAAATTTATAACGCAAAATACCATTTTAATTACATTTTCCTACTAATCTCAAAATTAATTCTTTTAAAACTTTACTTTTATCTTATTGAACTTTTAAAGTGCTGACAATGCTAAGAATTCTTTTGTTTTTTTTCTTAATGTCTTCCGCAATTCATGCACAAATTTCCGGCTGCACAGATTCGCTTGCGAAAAATTACAATCCATATGCTACAATAAACGACGGAAGCTGCAGGTATGAATCCATAAAAATAAAACCCATTTTATCTTTCAAATTAAGTGACTCCATCAAAGAAACTTCTGGTTTAATATCGTTTGATAATTTACTTTGGACACATAATGACGATCACGACAAGACTATTTATGGATTAGATTCTTTAGGGAAAATTCAAAAAAAAATTATTCTGGATCAAATTACCAATCATGATTGGGAAGAAATCACTCAAGACAGTTCCTTTATTTATATTGGAGACTTCGGAAATAATGCAAATGGAAATCGAACAGATTTAAAAATTTTGAAAATTGAAAAAAGATCATTTTCAGAAGAAAAACCAGTTATAGCGACTATTTCCTTTTCCTATTCTGACCAAACCGACTTTACTCCAAAAAAACCAAACACCACTAACTTCGACTGTGAAGCTTTTATCGTTTCTAATGACAGTATTTATTTGTTCACCAAGCAATGGCAATCGTCCAAAACAAGTATTTATGTTTTGCCCAATCAATCCGGAAATCATATTGCGCGTTTTAAAGAATCGCTGAACACAAAAGGTCTGGTCACGGGTGCAACTTTTTTAGAATCGAAAAAACTTATTGTACTTTGCGGTTACTCTAAATTCGGCAGACCATTTTTGTATTTATTATATGATTTTGAAAGCAATAATTTTCTGTCCGGAAATAAACGCAGAATAGCCCTACAGCTTTCTTTTCATCAAATAGAGGGTATTGCCACGAATGATGGCATTCATTATTATCTTACAAATGAAGCGCTAATTAGAAAACCTGTTCTAAATGTTGCACAGCAGATTCATTATTTTGATTTAAGTTCAGCTTTGAGCTCCTTTCTCCCTAAATCACACTAATTTAAGCTTACCACTTAAAAAAAATTACTTTTTTTTGACACTACTACCAAATCAACATTGGACTTAATTTATTGTTTTTGTGTCTCTTTCAATCTTTTAATTAAAATAATTGCGCGAATTTTGCAAAAAAGCATACACTACTCAAAAGCAATTAGTTAATATAATTTAATAAGCAACTTAAATGCATTAAGTATCATCATGAAAAATAAAATCTTGATTTTTTTTAGTATAATTATCAATACATTTTTATCCTCTACCTGGGCACAAAACGCTTTACCGGTTGATAAATTGGAGACCTCAGAGAAAAAAATAAAATATTACCATGTAGAGGAAATTGTTCCAACAAAATTTGGTGATAACAAAAGAACTTATAATGTTACAAACGAAAAATTAATTTCGACCTACAGTTTAGGTCCAAAAGGCAAAAGAATAGTAACTCCAGTATTTGAAGATGAACTAGACATACAACGACAGCTTGCCAGAAACAAAAGAATAGCCTCATCTCTAAAAAGAGCTGAAGAATTAAAAAAGGCAGCTCTAAATGCCAGAATTGCAAAATCACAATTCGATAATCTTGATAATAATTTATATGATATCGCTAAAATTGAAAAATCCAGTAAATTAACTAGTACAGAGGGCCCTGAAAGCAAATCTTTTTCTACGTTAAAAGAGGAATTAAACCTACAACAGCAACTTGCCAAAAGCAAAAGAATTGCAGCATCATTAAAAAGACCAAAAAAATTAAAATGGACAGCCCTAAATTCAAGAATTGGAAAATCACATTCTTATAATCTTGGGAACAATTTAAATAAAAGTGCCAAAATTGAAAAATCCAGAAAATTATCTGCAACAAAAAGCTCTGAAAGTAAATCTTTTTTCATTCTAAAAGATGAACTAACTCGGCAACTACAACCTGCTAAAAGTAAACAAAAAGCTCCCACGCTAACAAGAAGCGAAGCATTAAAAAGTGCAACCTTGAGTGCGAGAATTGAAAAAATACAATCTGCCAATCTTACTAAAAATTTAAATAATGTCGCTACAATTGCAAATGCTAGTAAATTAGATGTTACAGACAACTCTGAAAACAAATCTTTTATTAGTATTGATGTCATAGAAACTTATAAAAGAGTTGCTGAAAAAGGATACGAATCTGTAGAAATATTAACAACGATTGCTGATTCATATTATTTTAAAAATGACCTGAAAAATGCGCATAAATACTATGAAAAATTATTTAATAATTTCATTGGTGATGTAGAACCCGAATATTATTATCGCTATTCTATTGCCTTAAGATCAGAAAATAAAATAAAATCTGCCGATTTGTATCTGAAGAAATACAATGAGTTAAAAAACAAAAACCCTAAAAGGAACTCTTAGTTTTGCTTTTTCAACAAATCTAATAAGGTCTCTAATAGGGTGCTAAAAAAGATATTTAATGATATATTCTGAAATATTAAAATTTCAAAAAATAATGTAATTATTCGATTTGTTAGGAATTAATTGAATTTACAGTTTTCAGGAAATCTGCGATATATTTTTTTGATGGTTGAAGGCAAATTCAAAATCTTGACATAGTTCTGAAAAATAACCTGATTATGAATGTCTATGACTGGATTTTGTAAAATCATGACTAAATTATTTATGACAAGATTTACCCTGCTTCCATATACCTACTATAGATAAAGTATCAGCAATATTTTCGGTTGGATTGCCTTTTACTAAAAGTAAATCAGCTCTCATCCCTTCTGCAATAATACCTCTATCAGTTAAACTAAATCTTTTTGAAGTGACTGACGTCGCTGATCTTAATGCTTCAATAGGGGTTAAGCCTGCCTGAACCAAAAGTTGCATTTCATGATGTACGCTTACTCCATGAGCAAGGCCTCCAAGATGTGCCATTGGCACTGATACGTCTGTACCCACTAGTATATCCACACCTGCGTCATGTAGATCTTTTACGTTATTATAATTATCCTCCATATTACCTGATGGAAAAGTATTGAAACAAGAGCACATAGTCATTTTCCAATCTTGGTTTAGCTTGGGTTCAACCCTTTCGTCCTGAGCAATATGACAAGCGGAGTTGCCAATTATAGATGAATTTAGTACCAGGCAAGGCGTAACAAAAATACCTTTCTCTGCAATGGATTTTATCAGGTCTGGAGTCCAGGAAGGTCTGTCTATAAATAAGTGAGCAAGCCCATCCACACCTACCTCAATTGCCGTTTTTGCGGCTTCAGCTGTTAATACGTGTGCAATTGCAATTTTACCTAATCTATGAGCTTCATCAACTGCTGCCTTCAGTACATCAGGTTTTATCATTGGTAAACCTGGTGCATTCATAACAGTTCCTTCTTCAATCATTATTTTGAAATAATCAGCCCCATTTTCCATTTGTCGGTTTACAAATTGCACAGCACCTTCGATGGTTGTAACATCCAATTTAACACCCTCTTCTTTATTTCTCTCAGCGAAAGAAGATATAAAATCTTGTTTTTCTTGCTCTGTCATTTTCTCCATCTTTTTCAAGATAAAACTTGGTATGCCTTCCTCTTTAGGGATCAATTCGTCAGGATGTCCTCCGGGAGCAGTAAGAGCCATTCCTGATGAACGAACATCAGCTACATTACTCCAATCTTTTATTTGCATTTCACGGCCTTTTTTTGTCATACCGCCTTGCATTTCTAATTCAGTAGTTATCCCAAATTTTAATGCGTCTGCAAGTGAGTCTTCTGAAGTATGTACATGGGCATCAATTAGTCCTGGCAGTAAAGTAGTACCTGTACCATCAATTATTTCAGTATTATTTGGAAAAAAAACATCAATTGTTTCTGATTGTTGTGGTGTGAAATCAAATATTTTTACAATTTTTCCATCTTCAAATAATACTGTTTTAATCCCCAATACACTATTTCCATCAAATACATTAGTATTCACAATAGCTGTTTTTTTACTTTTAATCATTTTTTTTGAGTTTTAAAATTTATACCACAAAGATATTTTAACTATAAGAGCTATAATAGCTATATTTGACAACATAATAGCTGTAAATGGTCAAATATGATAGAGGTAAATGTAAAAAAAGAAGCAGGTTTTTTAGAAAGTTTCGCCAATTTATTAGGTTCTGAAGTTAAGAATGGAATCCTGAAGATACCCAAAAATAAAGGAGTTGGTTATTTAAGGGGGTTTCGGTTAGCTAATTCGATTGATATGATTGTAAGCGTTTATGAAATTAATGATAGTATCCTGGCTAAAAGATTTGGGAATCAAAACACACTGAATAAAGTTCTTTTTTCATACAATAACATTTTTCCAGATTTGAATTCTAAAATAAAGTCTGCATCAAATGATTTACCAACTATTCAAGTTTTAAAAGGGAAATTAAATTTTGAAACCTTCTATCCTGCAAAGACTAAATTCAAATCTATATTTATTGGAATTGACACTGGTAGTTTATTGAGTTTTTTAGATTTGAATAATGATAATGAAATATTTAGAAATCTAATTGACGGCGAACAAACAATTCTATTTGAAGAGTTGGTTTCTCCAAAAATCCAGGAGGTGGCGTTAGAAATTTTGGAATCAGATATTCCAGATTCATTGAGTGTGTTTTATTTTAAAATAAAAGCAGAAGAATTAATATGTCTAACGCTAAAAGAGCTTTTTAAAAGAGGACATTCCAAAGTCCACGCACTAAATGAAAATGATGTTCACAAAATTTATCAAGTCAGAGACCAAGTTTTAAGCGAGCTTCATACATCACCAGTCCTAAAAGATTTTGCGAATAGCATAGGTATGAGTGAGTCTAAGTTCAAAAGATTATTTAAACAAATATTTGGCGATAGTTTCTTTAGCTATTACCAAAAATTTAGAATTAGGGAAGCAGCCCGTCTTTTAAAAGAAAACAAAATGACAGTGTCAGAAGTAGGCTATAGTTTGGGGTTTTCTAATTTAAGTCATTTTGCAAAAGTTTTTGAGGAACATTATGCAATCAAACCTAAATCGTTTCAAAAAAGGCAGGTTAATTAAAACTATCGATTTTAGGTATTAACCGAAAGGGAAAAATAAAAAAAACAAATACATTAATTTAAATGTATTTGTTGCGTCTAATTTTCTAAGAAACTGAACCCCGCATTGCTGTACCTTATCTGGCATGATTGTTCTGAACAGCAATACATTCTATTTCAACACTGGCATTTTTAGGTAACGCAGCTATCTGAATGGTGCTTCGAGCTGGAAAACCTTCTTTGAAATAACTTCCATATATTTCATTAACTACTTGAAATTGGTTCATGTCGGTAATAAAAATTGTCGTTTTAGTAACATGATTCAAATCGGAATGGTTGTCTTTAAGAATGACTTTTAAATTTTCAAAAATCTGAATGGTTTGTGCTTGAATATCTTCTTTCAAAACATTTGTCTTTGGGTCTATTCCTATTTGTCCGGAAACAAATATCAAATCATTATAAGCTATAGAATGACTGTACGGACCAATTGATGTTGGTAAATTGGAATGATTTGTTCTAACTATTTTTTTCATATTGCTACAGGATGACAAAATCAGGACTACTAGAATAAAAACTATTTTTTTCATGATGTATTTGATTTTGAGTTTAAAAAAAAGAGGCTAATCCTTTTGTAGATTAACCTCTTAAATTGGTTCTTATTTTTTAATAAAATTCAAAAGTTCTGAGTTGAATTTTTCTAATTCTTCGATGAATAATGCGTGACCGCTTTTTTCTAAAGGAACCAATGTAGAGTTTGAAATTAGTGAGTGCATTTGCTCTGCCAAATCATAAGAACAGATTTTGTCTAATTTGCCGTGTAGTATAAGAGTTGGAATTTTTATCTTTTTCAAATCATCACGCAAATCAGTGTCTCTTAAAGTTTTTAAGCCTTCAGCCATTGCATAAGGAGACGCTTGTGCTTGGATTGTTCCTAACCATGCTCCATATCCAGGAGAAACGCTTGTTGCATTAGCTGGGAATATTTGTCCAAAATTCTCCAAAAGTTGTGGTCTGTTAGTATTATTCAAAGCAATCAAACCATCTACATCTGTTTTAGTCCAATTACCATAATTGAAATCTGCTCTTTTTGTCCAGATTGGTGCAGCTGCTCCGAATAAAGCTAATTTAGAAATGTGAGCTGCATTATATTTTGCTACATAGTGAATTACTGTTGCACCACCCATTGAAAAACCTCCTAAAGTTGCATTTTCAATTTTTAGTTTGTCCAGAACCACTTTGATATCATCTGCAAAAACATCATAATTGTATTTTCCTCCTGGTTTGTCAGATTGTCCAAAACCTCTTAAACTAATTCCTATTACACGGTATCCTTTTTCAACAAAATAAGCATATTGGTATTCGTACATGGCGTCGCTTAATGGCCATCCGTGAATTAAAACTATTGCTTGTCCTTCTCCAAGGTCAGTTACGTGAAGTTTTACATTTTTTTCTACTTCAATGTATTCTTCTCTTCCATAAGAAGCAGGAGTTCTTTTTATTTGTGCAGAAGATTGCACGTTAATTAATAGAGCTGTAAAAAGTCCGATTGATAAGATTAAATTTTTCATTTTATAAATTTTTAAAGTTGTTAATTATTGGTTTTAATTATGTTGTTATTTTATATTACAAAGTTGTCATAATTTGGGAAGCGTTACAATGGATGTTTTTCTCTTTGAATTGCACTTTTTTCCCAAGCATTAAATTGTTATTTATTATGATTGTACAAATTCTAAAATATCTTTGTTGATAGTGTCAGCATCAGTAGTTGGCATACCGTGAGACAGTCCTTTATATATGATAAGTTTGCCATTTTTTAAAAGTTCAGCTGCTTTTACGGCAGTAGTTGCGTAAGGAACAATTTGGTCATCATCACCGTGAAGAACCAAAACTGGATTTTCAACACTTTTAAGATCTTCGGTAAAATCAGTTTCAGAAAAAACTTTGATACAGTCGTAATGAGCTTTAATGCCACCCATCATTCCTTGTCTCCACCAATTGTCCTGAATTCCTTTTTTTACATTTGCACCTTCGCGGTTATAACCATAAAAAGGTACAGTAAGGTCCTGATAAAATTGTTGTCTGTTGTTTAAAGTATTGAATCTGATATCATCAAATACTGATAATGGCACACCTTCTGGATTTCTTTCATCTGCAATCATATATGGAGTAATGGCGCTGATTAGAACTACTTTCGCAACGCGGTCTTTACCATATTGAGCCGCATATCGTATTGCTTCGCCTCCTCCTGTAGAGTGCCCAACGTGGATTGCATCTCTTAAGTCTAGGAATTCAGTCAATTCGGCTACATCAGCAGCGTAAGTGTCCATGTCATTCCCTTTGAATGTTTGAGTAGATCTACCATGTCCGCGTCTGTCGTGAGATATTACTCTGTATCCTTGATTTAAGAAAAACATCATTTGTGCATCCCAATCATCTGATGACAATGGCCACCCGTGGTGAAAGAAAATTGGTTGTCCTGCTCCTAAGTCTTTAAAATAAATTTCTGTTCCGTCTTTTACTGTGAATTTGTTCATGATTTTATTTTTTAAATGTTATTGTTATTTTGATATTGCAAAGTTGTTGTAAATTCGAAAGTGGTACAATGGATGCTTTTCTCTTTGAACTGCACTTTTTTCCCTTTCTTGTTTTTTCTTATTTTAACAAGGTTCTTAAAAGCCAAGCCATTTTTTCATGGTTTTGCATTAGACCTGTAATGAAGTCACTTGTTCCAAGATCTTCATAATCATTTGCAAAAATGTTTATGTTTCCTCTTAAATGATTAATTATGGTTTCATTGTCAGAAAGCAATTCTTTAATGAAAGACTGGCTATCATATTTAAATTGTTTTGGTTCTGCTAATTGAGTTAATTCTAAATACGATTTTAAAGAAGCCGGAGCATAATATCCCAATGTTCTAATACGTTCGGCTACACTATCAGTAAAACCATCTAACTGATTTGCCTGTTCTTCAAAAAATTTGTGTTTGTCGTAAAAATCAGCACCTTCAACATTCCAATGGGCATTTTTTGTTTTTGTAAAAAGCACAAATTCATTCGCTAATATTTTTGATAATTCGTCTGCTGTGTGTTTTCTGTTTTTTTCGTTTATTCCAATATTTATTACCATGATGAATTGTTTTTGTTATTTTGATATTGCAAAGTTGCGTCAAATGACAAAGGACAACAATGGATGCTTTTCGCCTTGAATTGCACTTTTTTCCTTTTTTGCTTAAAAAGTTTTTTTTTATAGTGTTTACGAATGAATTTTATTGTCAATTTAGATTTTTGACATAAAAAAAGTGCGGCTGTAAAAACCACACTTTAATGAAATATTCAATTTAATACTAGAATTGCTTTCTAAATGACAAAGGTGAAATACCTGTATTCTTTGTGAAAAACCGAATGAAATAGGCATCGTCTTCATAATTTAAACTAAAAGCTATTTCTTTCACAGTCATTGCAGTATGAGCTAACAGCCTCTTGCTTTCAAGAATGATTCTGTTTTTTATGATGTCATTTGGCGTATCCTTACTTAACAAACCTATTTTCTTGCTCAGATTTTTTGGAGTTAAGAATAACATCTCTGCATAGTCGGCAACAGTATGATGTGTTTTATAATGTTGTTCTACCAGTTTGCTGAATTTTCTCAGAAATTGAACATCTGATTGCTTGTCATTATCAGATAACAAATGTTGCTGTTTCCATATTCTGGTGGATTTGAGAATGATGAGTTTTAATAGTATTCGCAACATTTCTTCAGTGTTTGAATCTTCATCTTTCATTTCAGATTGTATTTCCCGAATTATATTTTGAATATCTGCCGATTGCTCCTCATTTAATTGAATAAATGGAATTTCAAAAACATTATTGTAGAGTATGCCATCACATGCAACTTCCTGATCGTGAATTTCGATGCAGTAAAAATCTCGGTTAAAATGTAATAACAACTCGCCTCCAAATTCAGTTTCATTAGGTTTTATAATCACTTTTGGATTTAAAAAAAGCAAGGAATCCGTTTCTATTTGAAATTCCTGAAAATCAACTTGGATTTTACAATCTTTAGGTAAAAATAAGATCTTGATATGATTCTCGATTTTAACCAGCGTATCTTCTTCAAGTTTTTGCTGTTTAAATTGTAAATTTCCGAATTGTTTGTATGAAAACTCTTTTAGCATATGTTGTTGTGTAATAAAGAAACTACTTTGAAATTAAGGGCGCTACAAAAATGGGGAAAAATTAGCTAAAAAAACTCCCTAGCGCTAAAATATATAATGATTATGTAGGCTAATTACTAATTTACTATTTCACCATGTCATATTATAAAAACTGGATTTAACTGGGAAAAACGGTCAATTGACTACCACTTTCCAATTTTAATTAACCACTACAAATTAGCACTTAATAGATTTTTAAATATTAATTATAATATTAACAAACAAAACATTGTGCTTAAATTTTTACTCATCAAATACATTGAATTAAATGTTCACTTTAAATGTGAATTAGGAGATCAACAGCATTGGATTTTGTGATTAAACACCAAACTACCATAGGTAAATATGAAAACGAAGGCAAAATGAAAGCTTACAGCCCCTCTAGTAATCGAAAGAGATACAAGCTCAGCGGACTATTAAAAATTCAAAGTAAAAGATAGCATAGCGCTATCTTTTTTTGTTACGTTCAAAAGGGTATCTTTGCCGCTAAAATAAAAGAAAAATAGCTCATGTAGAGCCAAAGACTTGATTAGAGACCTGCGTGTTTAAAAACATTGTAAATATCTGATTTTAAACAAATTAAAAAATGAATTACCTTTCTGTAGAAAATATATCGAAGTCGTTTGGCGAAAGAACGCTTTTTGACAACATCTCATTCGGAATCAACAAAGACCAAAAAATCGCTTTTATTGCTAAAAATGGTTCTGGAAAAACCACCATTATGAGTATTATTAACGGTTTGGATGAGCCGGATACAGGACAAGTAGTTTTGAGAAAAGGAATCCGAATGGCATTTCTTTCTCAAGATAATAATCTGCAAGAAGAGTTAACAATCGAAGAAAGCATCTTTGCCTCTGACAATGAAACACTAAAAGTAATTGAAGCCTACGAAAAAGCGCTTGAAAACCCAAACGACGAAGAAGCTTATCAAAAAGCCTTTGACGGAATGGATCAGCATAACGCATGGGATTTTGAAACGCAATACAAGCAGATTTTATTTAAACTTAAATTAGAGGATTTTAAACTTAAAGTAAAAAATCTTTCGGGTGGACAAAAAAAACGTCTTTCATTGGCTATCATTTTAATTAATCGTCCTGATTTATTGATTTTAGATGAGCCAACAAATCACTTAGATCTTGAAATGATCGAGTGGCTGGAAAGTTATTTTGCCAAAGAAAATATCACCTTGTTTATGGTTACACACGACCGTTTCTTTTTAGAACGTGTTTGTAATGAAATCATCGAATTGGACAACGGGAAATTATACCAATACAAAGGAAATTACTCTTATTATTTAGAGAAAAAAGAAGAGCGAATTACCTCTGAAAATGCAAGTGTTGACAAAGCCAAAAACTTATTTGTAAAAGAATTAGAATGGATGCGCCGTCAGCCAAAAGCGAGAACTACAAAATCAAAATCACGCCAAGATGATTTTTATGTAATCAAGGAAAAAGCTCAAAGCCGTCGTCGTGAAAATAAAGTCGAGCTTGAAATCAATATGGAAAGAATGGGAAGTAAGATTATCGAGCTTCACAAAATTTCAAAAAAATTCAAGGATCATGTTATTTTAGACAACTTTAGTTTCGATTTTCAGCGTGGAGAGCGTATCGGAATTATTGGTAAAAACGGAACCGGAAAATCGACTTTCTTAAACCTTCTAACTGGAACCCTTCCGCTGGATAGTGGCCGAGTGGTTAAAGGTGATACCATTAAAATTGGTTATTACACACAAAGCGGAATCAATCCGAAACCAAATCAGCGTGTAATTGATATTATAAAGGAATACGGTGAATTTATTCCACTAGCAAAAGGCAGAATGATTTCGGCTTCACAATTATTGGAGCGTTTTCTTTTTGATGCTAAAAAACAATACGATTTTGTCGAAAAATTAAGTGGTGGCGAATTGAAACGTTTATATTTATGTACGGTTTTAATTCAGAATCCTAACTTTTTAATTCTGGATGAGCCAACAAACGATTTAGATATTGTAACGCTAAATGTTTTAGAAAGCTTCCTTTTAGATTATCCGGGATGTCTATTGGTGGTTTCGCACGACCGTTATTTCATGGATAAAATTGTTGATCATTTATTTATTTTTAGAGGAAAAGGCGAAATCGAAAATTTCCCAGGAAACTATTCTGATTTCAGAGCTTATGAAGACAGTGCCGATGTTGCTCAAAAAGAAGAAAACAAAGCCGAAAAGAAAGACTGGAAACAAAATAACCCAACAGGAAACCTGACTTTTAATGAGCAAAAAGAATATCAAAAACTAGAACGAGAAATTAAAGATCTGGAAATTGATAAAACTAAAATCGAACAATTATTCTCAGATGGAAAAGTTGCCGATGCCGATATTGAGAAAAAAGCAAACGAGCTTCAAAATATCATCAATAAAATAGATCAAAAAGAAGAACGCTGGTTTGAGCTTTCGGCTAAAATTGACGGATAAAGTTATCACACCGAGATTCACAAAGAAAACACAGAGTTACACTAAGTTTTTTTTGTGAATCTTTGTGTTTTCTTTGTGAATCTCTGTGAAACAAGAAAACATAATTTATTATATTAGTCCACTTTAAAAAGAAACATTTTAATAAAATACTATGAAACACCTTTTATCTACCCTAGTTGCAATGACACTTTTTATTTCTTGCGCAAATGATCCAAAAATTGAACAAGTACCACCAAAAACAGATTATACTGTTGAAAATGAAAAAGAAATCGTTGATTATATCGCCAAAAACAACTTAATAGCAAAAAGAAGTGATTCTGGTTTATATTACGTTATTAATGATCCGGGGACAGGTGCTCAGCCAACCGCAAGTTCTAATGTAACTGTAGCTTATAAAGGCTATTATACAAACGGAACTATATTTGACCAAAGCAAAGATGCAGGAATTTCTTTTGGATTAAATCAGGTAATTAAAGGTTGGACAGAAGGCATCCCTTACTTTAAAGAAGGAGGAAGTGGAATTCTTTTGATTCCATCACATCTTGGTTACGGAAGTGAAAATGTCGGTCCTATTCCTGCAGGTTCTGTACTAATTTTTGATGTGAAATTAATTTCTGTAAATAAGTAGAGAAGAATCTCATTCGTTCAAATATTAAAAGTCCACAATAAAACATATTTTTATTGTGGACTTTTTTTTATCTTCAAATAATAGAGTACTATCTAATATTGAAGTAATAGTATTAAAGTATTACCTATTTTATAAATACCTAAATTTCATTATGTAAAGATTTAAAAAAATTGTGTAAATAATATTATAACTGTTTTCCGAGCTTTGTTTAAGTGAAAACGAATTCACAATATAAAACTCATATAAGATGGAAAATTTACATAATCCCGATGGAACAAAACGTCAGGTCTTAACAGGAATGTTTTCAGATCGTGACAGCATAGAAAGAGCTTACGATAATTTAAGCGAAAGAGGTTATACAAAAGATGAAATTAACCTTATCATGTCAGATGAAACCAGAAAAAAATATTATTCAGACAAAGATGATCATTCTGAACTTGGAACAAAAGCTGCTGAAACAGCCGGAGCAGGTTCTGCAATTGGAGGAACAATTGGTGCAATTGTAGGAGTTGTTGCTGCATTAGGAACGAGTCTTGTAATTCCTGGTTTAGGATTAATTGTTGCAGGCCCGTTGGCTGCAGGATTAGCTGGTGCTGGTGCAGGTGGAATTACAGGTGGTTTAATTGGAGCTCTTGTTGGTTCTGGAATTCCTGAAGACAGAGCAAAAATATACGAATCCGGAATAAAAGACGGTCATGTTGTTTTAGGCGTTCATCCACGTAATAGTGAAGATGCTGAATATCTTGAGCAACAATGGAGAGCAAATAATGGTGTGAATATCTACAGATAAACATCACTTTTCTATTATACAAAAGCCTAATCTAAATATGAGATTAGGCTTTTTTCGTTAAATTATTTCAATTTCTGATTCGTATCTTCGCGCTCTCTTGTAAATAAGACTATGCTATTTCAGATTAAATCATATTTAAAATTTCTTTGGAACTCCAAAAATGAACATGGAGTACATTCGCCATTTGTTTTTAGTTTACTGACTAAATGTTTTTACGATAAAAAGTCTAAACCAGAATATGCTATCCTAAAAAACTATAGAAAATCATTACTTAAAAACAAAAATTTCATTGAAGTAACCGATTTTGGCGCGGGCTCCAAAGTTTTTAAATCGAATAAAAGGCAGATTGCTAAAATTGCCAAAACGGCTGGTATTTCTGAAAAACGTGCCGAATTATTATTCCGTGTAACGAATTACTTTGAACCAAAAAACATTCTTGAAATTGGAACCTCATTAGGATTAGCTACTTCTGCCCTTGCTTTAGGAAATCCCAGAGCAAAAGTAATTACGTTAGAAGGTTGTCCGGAAACTGCGAATCAATGTCAATTGCAATTGCAAAAATTCAATTTCAACAATGTAAATTCAATCGTCACAGAATTTGAAAAATATTTCCAGGACATTCAACTGAGACTTAAAACTGAGACTGAGAACTTTGATCTAATCTACTTCGACGGCAATCATTCGAAAAAAGCAACTTTGGCCTATTTTGAACTTTTATTACCAACGATTGATAACGATACTGTTTGGATTTTTGATGACATCCATTGGTCTTTAGAAATGGAAGAGGCTTGGAAAATCATTAAAAATCACCCGAAAGTAAAAGTTACAATTGATACTTTTCAATGGGGATTCGTTTTCTTCAGATACGAACAGGAAAAAGAACATTTTATAATTAGAGCATAAAAAAAAGACAATCATTTCTGATTGTCTTTTTTTTACTAATTCAATTTTGCTTAATTATTTTTTAGCTTCTTTGTTTTCTTCAGATTTAGCTCCCATTCTGTTAACAGTATACATTGGAGCAAACTTCATTTTTAAACCAGCAATTTTTCTATTGTCTTCACCAGACAAACCTTCTTTTTCAACTGTATTTTTTCGGCTGTCAAGTGCTTCATACAATAATTTGATTTCATCCCAGTCTTCACGAGAATAACTATCTTTGTGATCTTCAACTGTATGAACAAATTGTTGGTAAACACTATGAATATTTTGAGCGTTTACCCATGAAAAACTCATATCGTCTCCAATTTTTCCTTCACCAAACAAAGCGTTACGCAATTGTTGTTTAGGACTTGGAGCTGGTGGGGTAAAAGCGGCTGTCATTTCGTTTTTAAATTCCTCGTACTTAATTTTACTTGCATTAATTTTTTCAGTTTCAGCAGTATTGTCTTTAATATCTGCCAAAGCTAACTGAGCGTTTTCTGCTCGTCTGTCATATTCTGCTTCGACATCTTTCCAATTTTCTTTTAAGTTGTCAGCATTTACATTTTTCACTGAATCGACATAGGTTACATAAGAGTCAATTGTCTTTTGAGCTTTTTCTTGTTTTTCGTCCTTACACGATGTAAAGCTTAATGCAATTAATGCAATTCCTGATAATAATTGTATGTTTTTCATAATTATTGATTGTTTAATTAATACATTAACAAATGTATCTAATAACCTAATATCAAAAATTACATCATTACCATGTTTTTAATATTAAAAAGATTTTAAACATGTAAAATTCGTGGAATAATGATAATTTTATAAAATAAATCAAAAAAAGTATAATTAATTCAAAAAATATATGCTCATTATTTAATAGGCCTGTAAACCAAAAGATGTTTTTGTAACAAAAACCAATTACAGGCTACTCATGATTATTGAAAAGTGTTTTGTACTTTTAAAACCAAAATTGTAAAACGAAATGGCAAATCCATTAATTAAAATAACCGACATTAAACGAAATTTTGTACTTGGTAATGAAATCGTGTATGTCTTAAAAGGAATAGATTTAGAAATCAACAAGGGAGAATATGTAGCTTTAATGGGTCCATCAGGATCCGGAAAATCGACTTTAATGAATTTATTAGGTTGTTTGGATACGCCAACATCCGGTCATTACGTTTTAAACGGAAAAGATGTCAGCCAAATGAAAGACGATGAATTGGCGGGAATTAGAAATAAAGAAATAGGTTTTGTATTTCAGACTTTCAATCTTTTGCCAAGAACCACTGCTTTAGATAATGTTGCGTTACCAATGATTTACGCCGGATATTCTAAATCAGATCGAAACGAACGTGCAGTAGAAGTTCTGAAACAAGTAAATCTTGCGGACAGAATGGATCACCAGCCGAATCAGCTTTCCGGAGGACAACGCCAGCGTGTTGCCATTGCCCGCGCTTTGGTTAACAAACCTTCTATTATTTTGGCCGATGAACCAACTGGAAACTTAGACAGTAAAACTTCTGTAGAGATTATGAAACTCTTTGGAGACATACATGCTCAGGGAAACACCGTAATTTTGGTAACACACGAAGAAGACATTGCCGCCTATGCACATCGTGTAATTCGTTTGCGAGACGGTTTAATTGAAAGTGACACTACTAAATAATTTTAGATTTCTGATTTTAGATTTTAGATTTTTGTAAATCTTAAATTTAGATTCCAGTATTTAATCTAAAATCATAAATCTACAATCTAAAATAACAATGAAGGTATATACAAAAACCGGAGATAAAGGAACAACAGCTCTTTTTGGAGGTACGCGCGTTCCTAAAGACCATATTCGTATTGACAGTTATGGAACTGTTGACGAATTGAACTCTTATATAGGTCTTATTCGCGATCAGGAAATTGATTCTCATTATAAAACCATTTTAATCGAAATTCAGGATCGTCTTTTTACCGTTGGCGCCATTTTGGCAACTCCGGCAGAAAAAGAAGTTTTAAAAAATGGTGAGCTTAGATTGAAAAATCTGGGTATAATTGATTCTGATATTGAACTATTAGAAAACGAAATAGACAAAATGGAAGAAAGCCTTCCGCCAATGACTCATTTCGTTTTACCAGGAGGTCATCAAACTGTGTCATATTGTCATATCGCACGCTGTGTTTGTCGTCGTGCCGAGCGTTTAGCAGTACATTTAAGCCATAATGAGCACGTTCCTGAAATAGCAATCAAGTACTTAAACCGACTTTCTGACTACCTTTTTGTCTTGGCACGGAAGTTGTCCTCAGACTTAAACGCGGAGGAAGTGAAATGGATTCCGAGGAAATAAATTTTCTTTAAATTCCAATTTTTTAAAATCCCAAATTCCAAGGAAAAATTAAAAATTCTGCGAATTTAAATAATATAGAAATTTCCCAATTTTGGCAATTTTAGGTTCCTTTTTGGGAATTTGGAATTTATTTTTTGGAATTTCAAGAGGACGTTCTTAAATTTTATTAAAATAAATCAAAATTTACTTGTCTTTTTCAGTAAAAAATTTATTTTTGCACAAACTAAACAGATAACAGATGTATTGGACATTAGAATTAGCATCTTATTTAAGTGATGCCCCATGGCCTGCTAACAAAGACGAACTTATTGACTACGCTATTAGAGCTGGTGCTCCATTAGAAGTAGTAGAAAACCTTCAGTCAATCGAAGACGAAGGGGAGATATATGAATCAATGGAAGAAATTTGGCCTGATTATCCAACAGACGAAGATTATCTTTGGAATGAGGATGAATATTAAAAAATAAACCAAAGGAAAAAGTCTCATCATAGAGGCTTTTTTTTTGGTTCAAATACACATTTACATAAAATAGAAATATAACAAATCATGAGTTTTATAAACAGTATCATAAAAGTCTTTGTAGGCGATAAGTCACAAAAAGATGTCAAAGCATTACAGCCCTATTTAAACAAAATTAAAACATTCGAAACCAGCTTAATGGGTTTGTCTCACGACGAATTAAGAGCTAGAACCGTATATTTTAAAGAAAGAATTAAAGAAGCAAGAGCTGAGAAAGATGCTAAAATTACTTCGCTTAAAGCAGAAGTAGAAAACATCGAAGACATCGATAAAAGAGAAGATCTTTATGATGCTATTGACGCTCTTGAAAAAGAAGCTTACGAAATTTCAGAAAAAACTTTGTTGGAAATTCTTCCGGAAGCATTTTCTGTTGTTAAGGAAACAGCACGTCGTTTTAAAGACAATTCTTTTATTGAAGTTACTGCAACTCCAAAAGACCGCGAATTTTCAGCTACAAAAACATACGTTACGATTGAAGGTGATAAAGCAACATGGGCAAATAAATGGAATGCCGCTGGTAAAGAAATTACCTGGGACATGATTCATTATGATGTTCAGTTAATTGGTGGTATGGTTTTACATGAAGGTAAAGTTGCCGAAATGCAAACAGGAGAAGGTAAAACTTTGGTTGCTACTCTTCCTCTTTACTTAAATGCCTTGACTGGAAATGGTGTTCACTTAGTAACTGTGAATGACTACTTAGCAAAACGTGATAGTACATGGAAAGCACCGTTATTCGAATTCCACGGTTTAACTGTTGATTGTATTGATAATCACCAGCCAAGTACAGAACAAAGAAAAAAAGCTTACGATGCTGATATTACTTACGGAACCAACAACGAATTTGGTTTTGACTATTTAAGAGATAACATGGCACATTCGCCAGGTGATTTAGTGCAGAGAAAACACAATTATGCAATTGTCGATGAGGTCGATTCTGTATTAATTGATGATGCAAGAACACCTCTTATTATTTCAGGACCAGTTCCACAAGGAGATCGTCATGAATTTAATGAATTGAAACCAAAAATCGAAAACTTAGTTGCACAACAACGTCAGTTAGCAAATGGTTTCTTGGCAGAAGCTAAAAAATTAATCAAAGAAGGAAATACTAAAGAAGGTGGATTCTTATTGTTAAGAGCTTACAGAAGTTTACCTAAAAACAAAGCATTAATTAAATTTTTAAGTGAAGAAGGAGTTAAACAATTGCTTCAAAAAACTGAAAATCAATACATGCAGGATAACAATCGCGAAATGCATAAAGTTGATGAGGCTTTGTATTTTGTAATTGAAGAAAAAAACAATCAGGTTGAATTGACTGACAACGGTATCCAATACCTTTCAGGAGATACTGATTCAGACTTTTTCGTGCTTCCGGATATCGGAACTGAAATTGCTGCCATCGAAAAACAAAAACTTGACAAAGACGCTGAAGCGGAAGCTAAAGAAAGATTATTCCAGGATTTTGGAGTAAAAAGCGAGCGTATCCACACTTTAACTCAACTTTTAAAAGCGTATGCTTTATTTGAAAAAGATGTAGAATATGTGATCATGGACAACAAAATTATGATTGTCGATGAGCAAACAGGTCGTATCATGGATGGCCGTCGTTATTCTGACGGTTTACACCAGGCGATTGAAGCTAAAGAAAATGTGAAAATCGAAGCTGCTACACAAACTTTTGCAACAGTTACATTACAGAATTATTTCAGAATGTATAGCAAATTAGGTGGTATGACGGGTACAGCGGTTACAGAAGCTGGAGAGTTATGGCAGATTTATAAATTGGATGTTGTTGAAATTCCAACCAACCGTCCAATCGCAAGACAGGACAAAGAAGATTATATCTACAAAACAACACGTGAAAAATTCAATGCTGTAATTGAAGATGTAACTGAATTATCAAAAGCAGGAAGACCAGTTTTAATTGGAACAACTTCTGTAGAGATTTCAGAATTATTAAGCCGTATGTTGAAAATGAGAGGCGTTACACACAACGTTTTGAATGCAAAAATGCACAAACAAGAGGCTCAAATTGTAGAAGAAGCAGGTAAAGCCGGAGTTGTAACCATTGCAACCAACATGGCAGGTCGTGGTACCGATATTAAATTATCTCCAGAAGTTAAGGCTGCAGGAGGTTTAGCAATCGTGGGTACAGAGCGTCATGATTCTCGTCGTGTAGACAGACAGTTACGTGGTCGTGCAGGACGTCAGGGAGATCCGGGAAGTTCTCAATTCTACGTTTCTCTTGAAGATAACTTAATGCGTTTATTTGGTTCTGAAAGAGTGGCCAAAGTAATGGACAGAATGGGATTACAGGAAGGTGAAGTTATTCAGCATTCTATGATGACTAAATCTATCGAACGTGCTCAGAAAAAAGTAGAAGAAAACAACTTTGGTGTTCGTAAACGTTTATTAGAATATGATGACGTTATGAACTCGCAACGTGAAGTAGTTTACAAACGCCGTCGTCACGCATTATTTGGTGAGCGTTTAAAACTTGATATTGCAAACATGCTTTATGATACTTGCGAATTAATTGTAAGTCAAACGAAACCGGTTAACGATTTCAAAAATTTCGAATTTGATTTAATTCGTTATTTCTCTATCACATCTCCAATTTCAGAAGCTGATTTCCTGAAATTAACTGATATCGAAATCACAGGAAAAATATACAAAGAAACTCTAGCTTTCTATACGGAGAAAACAGAAAGAAGCGCAAGAGAAGCTTTTCCAATCATTAAAGGAGTGTACGAAGAGCCAAACAATCATTTTGAGCGTATCGTAGTTCCATTTACTGACGGAATTAAAACGTTGAATGTTGTAACTGATTTGAAAAAAGCATATGACAGCGAAGGTGCTCAGTTAATTGCTGATTTCGAGAAAAACATCACACTTTCTATTGTTGATGAGGCTTGGAAAAAGCATTTACGTAAAATGGACGAATTGAAACAATCTGTTCAATTAGCAGTTCACGAACAAAAAGATCCATTGCTTATCTATAAATTAGAAGCTTTCAATTTGTTTAGAGGAATGTTAGAAAACGTTAATAAAGAAGTTATCTCATTCTTGTTCAAGGGTGATTTACCAGCTCAAAACGTTCCTGAAATTCACGAAGCAAGAGAAGTTCGTCAAAAAGAAAACTTCAAATTAAGCAAAGATGAAATTCCAAACAGTGAAGACATCAACCGTGAAGCAGGAGAAACACAACAACGTCAGGTTACTGAAACAATTGTGAGAGATATGCCTAAAATCAACCGTAATGATACTGTAACAGTTCAGGAAGTTGCAACAGGTAAAACTGAAGAAATGAAATTTAAAAAAGCAGAAATTTTAATCGCTTCTGGCGCTTGGGTTCTTGTTAAATAAGTCGCAGTTTTAAGTCACAGTTTACAGACTGGTATTCTAAATTTATATACATCAAACCCGACAGGTTTTAAAACCTGTCGGGTTTTGTCTTTTAAAATAGTTTAGAGTTTACAATTCCATCTAACTCTTTTTTAATCTGTGAAAATCAGTGGCAAAAAACACAGCTTAAAAAATTTAACACATAGATACATAGATTTTAAACTTTCAAAAAGATGACTTTTAAAAAATCTAGATTTTCACACATAGCTCTGTGTTTTTAAACAAGTGAAACGCCTTTACCTACAAAGAAAAATCATGTTACTATGTGTTAAAAAAATAAAGCCATAGATTCAAGGATTTACAGAATTAATCTTTTTTAATTCCATCTAACTCTTTTTTAATCTGTGAAAATCAGTGGCAAAAAAATGTTAGCAACTCTTTGTCAAAGTACCTAACCACTTTCTTCAAATCTGTGACTGAAAACTCAGACTGGAAACTTTTTTGGAAAACTCAAAAAAAAATTCTTTCTAAAATGAATAAACTGTACTTTTGCAACCGTAAACAACAAACAAAGCTTTGAAGCGAATTTTAATCATATTTCTTTCCTGTATGCTTTTAGTGCCATCATTTGGCAGCTTCTTTGTTTATACCTCATTCAAATTAAATCAGGAAGAAATTTCAAAAACCATCTGTGTACAGCGAAAAATGGTTTTTAATTCTTGTAACGGCCGATGCGAACTTCAAAAAAGTTTGAAGAAATACGCCGACAACGAAAAGAAAATGCAAAACAACCTGAAAGAAAAAGCAGAAGTTGTTTACGTTCAAAACACGCCTGCAGCTAATTTCAAATTAGTCACTCCTATCGAATCTACAGCAAAACTTTTTGCTTCATTTGATGAAAAACCAATATCGGTTTCAAATAGTACTTTTCACCCTCCATCCTATTTTATATAAATTTTAGCTGCACTTTTCAATTTCATAATTGAGAAGATTTTTTTCCTGGATTAACGTCAGGAAGAAAGACATGTTACTTTTTAGAATTTATATAATTTAAAAATGAAAAAAATATACTTTACCCTATTGATCGTAGGGCAATGTGTTCTTGCTCAAAATGAGGTAAAAAAGGATACGACAAAATCTCAGGAACTTGAAAATGTATTTATAACTGCCAATCGTACTGCAACTTTACGAAAAGAAACTCCCGTTGCCATAAGTAAGATAACAGCAAAAACCATTAACGAAACCAAAGCAACTGCGGTTTACGAAATCATTAATAAAACGCCGGGGGTTTTGATGGTTAATTTAGGAAACGAACAACACATGATGTCGATTCGTCAGCCAATGACAACCAATGCGTATTATTTATATCTGGAAGACGGTTTGCCAATTCGACCAATGGGCATCTTCAATCATAATGCTTTGCTGGAAATAAACCAATATAATTTGCAAAGTATTGAAGTGGTTAAAGGTCCGGTTTCTTCGTTATACGGTCCGGAAGCTGTTGGCGGAACGATTAATTTAATTTCAGTAAAACCACCTGTTGATCCTGAATTTAAATTTGGAGTTCAGGCCGACAATTATGGTTACAGAAGATTTCAGGCGGCAGGCGGTGCGACGATTGGAAAAGTGGGTTTTCATATTGCCGGAATTTCAAGTTTACAGGAAAATGGCTGGATGACTTACTCTGATTACAATAAGGATAATCTAAATGCGAGAATAGATTACAACATCTCAACTTCAACCAGATTAATCAGCAACACCATGTATGGAAAATATTATTCAGACATGAGTGGAACTGTTAACGAAGAAGCATTTAACAACAGAACTTACAAAAGCACTTCAGATTTTACCTATAGAAAATCCGATGCTTTACGAACTAGATTAACATTAGAACACGATTGGAACAGTAATTCAAGCAGTTATATTACGGCTTATTTACGTGACAATAAATTAGGTCAAAATCCTTCTTACGGAATTAAATGGAGTCCAACCGTCAATCCAACAACAGCAACAGGCGAAGTTAATTCGAATAATTTTAAAAGTTATGGCGCTATCGGGCAGCATACTCAAAAATTCGATTTTTTAAACACCAAACTGGTTGCCGGAGCTTTATATGATTATTCTCCAGTTACGTATTGGGCATATGTAATCGATTTGAAAGCCAATTTAAATCCGGGAGTACCGGGACAACAAACGGTAGATTCTTATGAAATTATTGCTGAACATCCGGATTCAAAATTAGCAGATTACACTGCAGATATTTTCAACACGGCAGGTTATGCGCAATTGAGTTTTAACCCGATAGAAAAATTAGTAGTCACAGTTGGCGGACGTTATGACAACATGAAAGTCAATTACGATAATGCTTTAGACAATTCTACCGGAAGTAAAGTTTACGACAAAATGACTTTTAAAGCCGGTGCAAACTACAATCCGTTTGAATTTGCTGGTTTTTACGGAAATTATTCACAAGGATTTGCACCTCCGGGAATTACCTCGATTTTCAGAACAAAACCCGGAACAGGCGGAACAACCGACGTTCCTGCAGATTTCTATTATAATTTAGAACCAGCTACTTTCAATAATTACGAAGTTGGTGGATGGCTTTCTTTACTTCAAAATAAATTAAATTTCGACTACGCTTTCTATTATATGGAAGGAAAAAACGAACTTTTAAATATCAAACTTGCGGATAATTCCACAGATTATCGCTCAGCTGGAGAAACGCGTCATAAAGGAATTGAGTTTGGAGCGACATATCGCCCTTCAAAACAAATTAACTTTCGTCTTGGCGGAACTTACGCACAGCACACTTACATCGATTTTAAACTTTCAGACAAACCATCTGATCCGGTTCAGGATTTAAACGGAAAAGAAATGCCATCAGCGCCAAAATGGTCCGGAAATTCGGAGTTGAGTTATTATCCAAACTGGCTTCCAAATCTAAGAACTTCTATCGAATGGCAACTTGTTGGAAGTTATTATCAAGATCAGATTAATACCGTAAAATATGATGGTTACAATATTTTCAATGCCCGAATTGGTTATCAATGGAAAGGAATTGAAGTCTACGGAAACGTACTCAATTTAACCGACAAATTATATGCTTATAATGTTACGAGAGCCAATACAGCAAACGCGCAGCCAACATATACGGCAGCTGCTCCCAGAACTTTTGTATTCGGAATACAATATAATTTTTCATTAAAAAAATAAGTTTTTGCCACAGATTAACAGATTAACACAGATTAACAAAAATCATTTTAATCCTTTAATCTGTGGCAGAATAAAATAATAATTATTAGAAGCTAATCCCGCTTTCGCCTTTATCTTTTTATGGCAGAAAAAGCCATAAAAAAGATATCGGCTCTATCGGGGCTAAAAAACCTAACAATGAGCAAAGAAATAAAACAGAAAAAGTCTAAAAAGAAAGATTCAAAGTTTGTCAAGAAAATCAAGCAGCACATGTACAAATGGCATCGTGTTATTGGCTTAGTTACGATTATTCCGGTAATCTTCTGGACATTATCTGGTTTGATGCATCCTTTTATGGCGCACTTTTTCAAACCCGAAATTGCCCATGAAAAACTGGAACAGCCAATTATAGACAAAAGCCAATTGCATTTTTCGATTCAGGAAGTTTTGAAAAAAAACAACATCAGCGAATTCAAAAATTTCAGAATCGTTTCTTTTGACAACGCTACTTTTTATCAGGTAAAAAACATCAAAGGTGATTTATTATATTTTGATACTTCAAACGCAAAAAAACTTGAAAACGGAGATCAAAAATATGCGGAATGGCTTGCGCGTTATTTTTTAGATGATCAAAAAAGTGCTGTCAAAAAGAGCGAAATTGTTACCGAATTCACTTCACAATACAAATATGTAAATCGTTATTTACCCGTTTACAAACTGAGTTTTGATCGCCCGGACACTATGGAAGTTTATGTAGAAACTTCTTCCAGCAAATTAGCGACTTACAATCCTACTTCAAGACAATGGTTTATTTGGTTTTTCGATACTTTTCATAATTGGTCGTTTGTAGATGCGATTACGAATAATAGTATCCGAATTATTACGATGATTTTCTTGTTATCTATTATTGGATTTTCTGCCCTGAGCGGTATTCTTATTTATGGTTTACTTTGGAAGCAATTCAAAAAAACTGATAATTTAGCACCTAAAAAAGGACTTAGAAAATACCACCGCCAAATTGGGATTTGGGTATCACTTTTCACTTTGACATTTGCTTTTAGCGGTGCTTATCATGCCACCACAAAATGGACTCCGTACACTTTATCGCAAATGGTTTACGAACCAACTTTTGAAACGAAAGAAATTCCGATACAAAATAATGCTTTAGATTTAGACTGGACACGTTTTCAAAATGCAAGCATTATCTCTTTGAATGATACGACTTATTTCCGCTGCCAGTTATTGGAAAAAGAAAAGTTTAAAACTCCAAAAACCGATTCAAATTCGAAATGGAATAAAAAAGATGATAAAAAATCAGAAGTGATTTATATCAACGCCGTAACGAATAAAATCACACCTAACATAGATCTTCAATATGCCGAGTTTCTGGCTTATTATTTTACAGATGGCGCTCCAAAAGCCGCTTGCTGCGAAATGGCTGAAAGCTCTGACGAACCAAAAATTGCATTGGAAGATACCAAATTATTAGAATCAAAAGTCTTAACTGATTTCAATAGCAGAGAATATGGTTTTGTAAACAAAAGATTGCCTGTTGTAAAATTGGCGTACGACACTCCACAAAAAACAACTTATTTCATTGAAACTGGAACTTCAAGACTAGCTGCTGTTGTTAAAAATTCAGATATGGTTGAAGGGTATTCGTTTGCGATTTTCCACAAATTTTTATTCATGGATTGGGCAGGAAAAAATATTCGTGATCTAACAATGGTTTTGGCTGCTTTGACTATTTTGATTGTTAGTATTTTAGGATTTATTTTGTTTTTAAGAAAGTAAAGAAAAAATCTCGCAAAGTCGCAAAGTTTTATTTTGTTTCACGCAGATTTAAAATGATTTAAGCAGATCGTTATTAAAATTAAATCTGCCTAAATCTGCAGAATCAGCGTGAAATAAAAACTTTGCGACTTTGCGGCTTTGCGAGATTAAAAATTATAGATAGGATTTCGACTTCGCTCAACCTGACAAACAAATGTTATCTAGGATTTTCCTCAAAATAACGCGCTTCGATTCGTTTAATATCTTTAATTGAATTCTTAGCCCAAGCCAAACGTTTTTCGAGAATTTCTTCGTCTGATAATTGCCATTTGACATCAGAATTTCGCAATCTGTTCGTAAGGTTTTGGATGATGATTGCCGCAGAAACTGAAATATTCAAACTCTCGGTAAAACCAACCATCGGTATTTTCAGGAAACCATCTGCTTTTTCCAGAATTTCCTCAGACAAACCGTCTCTTTCTGTTCCGAAGAACAAGGCGCTCGGTTTCGTAATATCGAAATCTTCCATCAAACAATCATTTTCATGAGGTGAGGTCGCAATAATTTGATAACCCTGATTTTTTAAAGTGGAAATACAATTCGTAACCGAATCAAATTTATTGATATCAACCCATTTTTGGGCTCCCATCGCAATTTCTTTATCGATTCGTTTTCCATATCGCTGCTCGATAACATTTAATTCCTGAATTCCAAAAACCTCACAACTACGCATTACAGCGCTTGTGTTATGCATCTGAAAAATATCCTCCACCACTATTGTAAAATGTTTGGTGCGGTTTCCGAGAACTTTTAGGAATTTCTCTTTACGATTATCAGTCAGTATATTTTCAAGAAAAGCAAGGTAATCTAAATCAATCATTTTAGTGTTATTTGTCGCAAAAATACATTTTAAAGAAATGTATTGATTGCTTTATTTTTATTTTTTAATCCAAAAGAGAATCCAGAACACCTTCAAAAATTGCTTGTCCAAATGATTTCTGTTTCTCCTGATCAGGGAAAATTGGTTCAGGTTCTATATTGCTCATTTCCCTTTTAAGTAATTTATTAGTATTGGCTAAAGAATAATAGTGCTGTGATTTTATCTTCGTTGGTTCAAATCCGGGTTTTGGATTATAAATCGAATATGCTACTGTTAAATTAAGCAGTTTTTTGTAATCAATACTGGAAGATGGTGCTGCTTTCAAAAATGAAAAAGACGTTATTGTACTATCAGCACAAAATAAATTTTTATTTTTGGTTTGAGCAAAAAGAATCGTGCTCATTAAAAACAGCAATAATAAAAACAGCTTTTTCATTTGATAAAATTAGAATATAAAAGTAAGAAAAAACCATATCTTCCATTTAATATGTCAATTAATTTCGCTGTATATTCCATAAAGAATTAAAATTTTATAAAATGAAAAAGAAATTAGTCGTTTTAACCGGAGCCGGAATCAGTGCCGAAAGCGGCATTAAAACATTTCGTGACAGCGATGGTTTGTGGGAAGGACACGATGTCATGGAAGTAGCAACTCCTGAAGGCTGGCGTAAAAATCAAGAATTGGTTTTAGATTTTTATAACAAAAGACGTCAGCAATTAAAAGAAGTAGAACCCAATTTAGGACACAAGATTTTAGCCGAGTTGGAAAAAGATTTCGATGTTCATATTATTACTCAAAATGTGGACGATTTGCATGAACGTGCAGGCAGCACAAAAGTTTTGCATTTGCATGGCGAATTACTAAAAGTGCGAAGTGTTCAAGATAGAAATCATATCCTCGATTGGACCGAAGATTTATATACTGGAGATCTGGATGAAAACGGACATCAATTGCGACCACATATTGTCTGGTTTGGCGAAGATGTTCCCGCTCTTGAAGAAGCAATTGAAATTACAGAAACTGCCGATTATTTTGCGGTGATTGGAACGTCATTGCAAGTATATCCTGCCGCTGGACTGATATCCTATACTTACAGCATTACACCCGTTTTTTATATTGATCCAAAGCCAATTGCAATTCCGAATATTAAAAATAAAGTGGAAATTATTGCTAAAATTGCTTCAGAGGGAGTTGCGGAATTACGAGAACGATTAAAATCAAACACTAATTTCACGGATTTACACTAATTTTAGTATCTCACAAAATTGAATACTAGAATGTACTAATGTTGTTCACAGTAATGTAAGGGCATTTTTCGTGACAATTAGTGAAATTAGTGTTTGATCTTTGTCTAGTAAATCCGCAAATTCTGTTTATATTTGTGCCTTTCGAAAAACAACATAAACAATGACTACTTTAAACGAATTGAATGCTATATCACCAATCGACGGAAGATATAGAAGCAAAACCCTTTCATTAGCCCCTTTTTTCTCTGAAGAAGCTTTAATCAAATACCGTGTATTGGTTGAAATCGAGTACTTTATTGCTTTATGCGAAGTGCCTTTGCCACAGCTTGCAGCTGTAAATTCAAATTTATTTGACAGTTTAAGAGACATTTATAAAAATTTCTCTACTGAAGATGCGCTTTGGATTAAAGAAACTGAAAAAGTAACCAACCACGACGTAAAAGCGGTGGAGTACTTTATCAAAGACGCTTTTGAAAAATTAGGCTTATCTCAATACAAAGAGTTCATTCACTTCGGATTAACATCTCAGGATATTAATAATACCGCTATTCCGCTTTCTACAAAAGAAGCTTTTGAGAAAGTTTATATGCCATCTTTAATTACTTTAATTTCTAAATTAAAAGAATTAAGTGTAGAATGGAAAGACATCCCGATGCTAGCCCGTACACACGGACAACCGGCTTCTCCTACTCGTTTGGGTAAAGAAATTTTGGTATTTGTAGAGCGTTTAGAAGAGCAAATGCGTTTGTTGTTCAACATTCCGTTTGCGGCTAAATTTGGTGGTGCAACCGGAAACTACAATGCACATCACGTAGCATACCCACAAATCGACTGGAAACAATTCGGAACTAAGTTTGTTGAAACTGATCTTGGTTTACACCACTCTTTTCCAACAACTCAAATTGAACACTACGATCATTTTGCTGCATTTTTTGATGCTTTAAAAAGAA
Organism: Flavobacterium aquidurense; assembly: GCF_031458035.1. Classification (GTDB taxonomy): domain Bacteria; phylum Bacteroidota; class Bacteroidia; order Flavobacteriales; family Flavobacteriaceae; genus Flavobacterium; species Flavobacterium aquidurense_C. The sequence goes on along the minus strand of NZ_JAVDXR010000005.1, from coordinate 62,644 downwards.
TCAACAATATCATCATCGATTTAGACCGTGATATCTGGACGTATGTATCAATGGAATATTTTAAACAAAAAATCAAAGCGGGCGAAATTGGATCATCTGCGATGCCTCATAAAGTTAACCCAATTGATTTTGAAAACTCTGAAGGAAATTTAGGAATTGCAAATGCTATTTTTGAACATTTAGCAGCTAAATTGCCAATTTCAAGATTACAGCGTGATTTAACTGACAGTACTGTTTTACGTAATATTGGAGTTCCAATCGGACATACTATTATTGCTTTTGAAGCGACATTGAAAGGTTTAAACAAATTGTTATTAAACGAATCAAAATTTGCTGAAGATTTAGAAAAAAACTGGGCAGTTGTTGCTGAGGCTATTCAGACAATTTTACGTCGTGAGGCATATCCAAATCCGTACGAAGCTTTGAAAGGTTTGACAAGAACGAATGAAGCAATTGACAAAAAAGCTATTCATAATTTTATTGCGACTTTAGAAGTTTCTGACGCTATTAAAGAAGAATTAATGCAGATAACACCTGCAAATTTCACAGGAATTTAAAGAAACCCTAAAATATTTTCTCAAAAAAAGCTATCTTTAACGATAGCTTTTTTTATTGCTTGTAAACCCGATTGGGAAATTAGCTCAGATTACTTCACTTAACTTTTATTTTTATAGGAGTTCAGTGAATTTCATTTGTAATGGAAAGCCTTTTGTGAAAAAAACTATATTTTTTTGCGGGTACAGAGCGACTCCCGAAGTGTCGGGATAAATTTCAGAAGCTCCTGTAACTGCTTTAAAAATATGTTTTTTGAATAAAAGCTTGCAATGGAAAGCTGGATTAGCTCCTGAACAAAAAACTCCTCTTTATGATTGCCTTATACGCTGCTGCAGAAACTACACACCATTTGAGACCTTTAATTAGTGATTTGGGATTAATCCTGATCACTGCCGGAATTGCTGTTTTATTATTTAAAAAAATGAAACAGCCTTTGGTTTTAGGGTATTTGATTGCTGGTTTTTTGGCAGGAAATCATTTTGATTTTTTCCCTTCGATCACCGAAATGAAAAGTGTGGAAGTCTGGGCTGAGATTGGTGTGATTATTCTTTTGTTCAGTTTGGGACTCGAATTTAGTTTTAAGAAATTAATGAAAGTCGGCGGTACGGCCTCGATTACGGCGATTACCCAAATTATTACCATGGTCATTATTGGGTATCTGGTCGGGCAATGGATGGGCTGGAAATCGATGGATAGTATTTTTCTTGGCGTGATTTTATCGATCTCCTCTACTACAATTATTTTAAAAACGTTTGATGAATTGGGTGTTAAGGCGCAAAAGTTTGCCGGAATTGTTATCGGATCGCTTATTGTTCAGGACATTGTAGCGATTTTAATGATGGTTTTACTTTCGACGATTGCGGTAAGCCAGCAATTTTCAGGAAGCGAATTGATGATGTCGGTTTTAAAACTGATTTTCTTTTTGACTGCCTGGTTTGTTGGCGGAATCTTTTTTATCCCGACGATTTTAAAAAAGACAAAACATTTATTGACAGATGAAATGCTGTTAATTATTTCGTTAGCACTTTGTTTAATGATGGTTAGCCTTGCTTCAAATGTTGGATTTTCACCCGCTTTAGGCGCTTTTATAATGGGTTCTATTATTGCCGAAACTACACAGGCGGAACACATCGAGCATTTAATAAAACCCGTAAAAGATTTATTTGGGGCGATTTTCTTTGTTTCTGTCGGAATGCTAATAGACCCAAAAATGCTTTATACGCATGCGCTTCCAGTTGCAATTTTAACGCTTGTCACTATTGTGGGACAATCTATAAGTTCGACAATTGGGGCACTGCTTGCGGGACAGCCTTTAAAACAATCGGTGCAAACGGGAATGAGTTTGTCGCAAATTGGAGAGTTCTCGTTTATTATTGCAACTCTGGGAATGACGCTGAATGTAACGAGTTCATTTTTATATCCGGTTGTCGTTGCGGTTTCTGCCATTACAACATTTACAACGCCGTTTATGGTAAAATACGCCATTCCTTTTTCTAATTTTCTGGAGCGAAAATTACCTAAAAAATGGGTTAAAAACATTAATCGTTATAGCGTGAATGCACAAGCTATAAAATCAGTAAGTATTTGGCAAAAAGTGCTAAATGCGTATATCATTCAAATTATACTACATACCATTATTATAACGGCGGTTATTTTGTTATCAGCAAAATTTGTTGCACCGCTAGTGGCTGAGACAAGATTTGGAAATACATTGGCAGCACTTATAACCTTGATAATTATTGCTCCGTTTTTATGGGCGCTATCATTACGACGCGTTGCCGATGAAGAAGTAGAATTACTTTGGGAAGAACGAAAATATCGTGGCGCACTTTTGATGCTAATTTTGATAAGAATGGGATTGGGGTTGTTTTTTATTGGATTTTTACTGAATATTTTCTTCTCGCCTTTGGTTGCGTTTGTTGCTTTGATTATTGCGATTGCGGTGTATCAGATTTTTCCGAAAAAACTAAACGAACAATACCATAGAATTGAAAGTCACTTTTTGAAAAATCTAAACGATCGTGAAAACAAAAAAATGGACAGACGTTACGCCAATTTAATGCCTTGGGACGGTCATATGTCGTTTTTTGATATTGGAAGAGAATCGAATCTGGCTGGAAAAACATTAGAAGAATTACGAATCCGTGAGGAACTCGGAATTAATATTGCTTATATAAAACGTGGTGATGTTACAATCGCTATCCCTACTAAAAACGAACGTTTATTTCCTGGCGATGAAGTTTGTGTAATTGGTACTGATGCACAAGTGACTGAATTTTCTAAATATTTAAATCAGAACGAAGTTGAAGCTCCAAAAACAGTAGAAGAATCTGAGATTGTATTACGCCAACTAGAAGTTTCTCAAGAAGAATTCATCGATAAAAGCATTGGTCAGTTTAGAGGAAAAACCGGCGGAATGGTTGTTGGAATTGAACGAAACGGAAATCGAATCTTAAATCCTGAATCGAATATCATCTTAGGAAAAAACGATATTATCTGGGTGGTAGGAGATAAAAAAAGAATGAGTGAGTTGATGAAGAGAACTTAGGAAAAGGCTCTAAGGGACTAAGATTCTAAGGTTCTGAGGTTTTACCTCTCTTTAAGAAAATCTTAGAACCTTAGTGCCTCAGAACCTTAGCATCTTAGAACCTTATTTATTCGGTTGCGGCGTCATACGCAAATACGGTTTTATTGGCGTGTGTCCTTTTGGAAATTTAGCCGGAATATCACTGTCCGGAACCGCCGGAGTAATTACTACATCTTCACCGTCTTTCCAGTTTGCGGGAGTTGCTACGCTGTAATTTGCTGTTAATTGCAAACTATCAATAACACGAAGCAATTCGTCAAAATTTCTTCCTGTTGAGGCCGGATACGTTAAAGTTAGTTTGATTTTTTTATCGGCACCAATTACAAAAACAGAGCGAACTGTAAATTTATCGCTTGCATTTGGGTGCAGCATATCATATAAAGTTGCTATTTTTTTATCTTCGTCAGCAATGATCGGAAAATTAACTGTTGTATTTTGAGTTTCATTGATGTCTTTTATCCATTCTTTGTGCGACTCTAAACCATCAACACTCAAAGCGATAACTTTTGTGTTTCTTTTGGTAAATTCCGGAAGATAATTGGCCACTGTTCCTAATTCTGTAGTACAAACAGGCGTAAAATCTGATGGATGCGAAAATAAAACTCCCCATGAATCTCCAAGCCATTCGTGAAAATTGATTGGTCCTTCGGTGGTTTCTGCATGAAAATCCGGAGCTATATCGCCTAATCTTAATGTTGACATAATTATATTTTTTTAGTTCATCTAAAATTACTTAAAAAATATAATTAAAAAAAACTAAACTCTACTTTTTCTATCAATTTAACACCAATGAGTAAAAGTAACTACAGCCACTCTAAATAAAACTAACGATAAAGTACCAAATAGCAAGGGTTACGAAAGAAATCGGGATTCCAAAACCAATCATCATACTGCTCAATTTTGGCTTTAAGCCATAAGTCGATGCTAAAATCGCTCCCGTGATCATGGGTGCCATTGCTATTTCGATTACCGTTATTTTGATAGCTTCAGAATGCTGATTGAAAACGAAAACATATAAAACAAAAATAATGGATGGTGTTATGACTAATCGGAAGAATAGCCCAAGTCGCAGAAATTTCCAATGCTGGCTTTTTCTATCGAAAGTAAGTTGTAAACCAACCGAAAACAAAGCCAAAGGCGTAACCAAACTTCCAACTTTCAATAATGCAGATTGAAGATTTAATTCTAAATCGTATTGAAAAACATTCATCGAACACGCTACAATAAAAGTAATGAAAGGCGGAAAGAAAATTATCTTTTTAAAAATACTCCAGGCATCTGGACTTCCTTTCGAATAAAAAGCGGCCACAAAAACTCCCAAAGTCGAAACCACAACAAATGTCCCTGGTTGATCTACTAAAACAGCAGTTTCAAGACCTTTTTTTCCGAATAAAGCTTCTACTATCGGATACCCTAAAAAAGAAGAATTACTTAATCCTGCTGTCAAAACCAAACACCCAATCAGTTTATTGGACCAACCTAATCTCCTTCCTAAAAAATGAAAGAAAACAAAAGCGAGTAAAAAACTAATCCAGCCCGCTCCTATCGGAAACAATAAATCGTTGCTCCATTTTATTTTCGGAATATGATATAAAGTGATGGCGGGTAAGCAAATATAAATGACAATTTTATTGATGCTTTTGTAAATATGTGTTGGAAATCGCTTTACATTTTGCAAAAGCAATCCCAAAAACAAAAAGAAGAATATCTGAATAAAGTTGCTCATATCGTAGGTTCACGACAAAAATAGGGATTTCTAAATTGTTGAGAGACATAAATTATTCGTTAAAATATTTTTTTTGTTCAATAAAACACTTTACATTTGTAACATATTTTATTACAGTATGATTTCAGGTAAATTTGCCATAACGACTCACATTCTTACTTTGCTTACAAAATATCCAAATGATTATTTGTCATCTGAATATATTGCGGGCAGTATTAATTTGAATCCAGTTTTGGTGCGAAAAGAAATTGCCAATTTAAAAGCACATCATATTGTAGAAAGTAAGGAAGGTAAAAATGGCGGGACAAAATTGGCCGTAGATCCTTCGAATATTACTTTAAAACAGATATTTGAAATGACTTTTGAAACCATTAATTTGGGATACGCCAAGAATCAGCCAAATCCGGATTGCCCGGTTGGAAAAAAAATCAATCAAAATTTGACCGCTTTATATGCGGATATGAATCAGAAAGTTAGTTTACAATTAGAAGGAATTTCTTTAGAAGATTTTTCAAATCAATTCTAAAACTATTTTTTTACACAAAACTGTAACATTTTTTATTACTAATTAAATTTATATATTATGAAAATCGCAATTATTGGAGCAACAGGATTTGTTGGCTCAGCTATTTTAAACGAATTGACAAACAGAAACCACGAAATTACGGCTATCGCCAGAACGCCAAAAGAAACGCCAAATGTAAATTGGGTTGCTGCTGATATTTTTAATTCAGATGCTTTAGCTGAAATTTTAAAAGGAAATGATGTCGTAATTAGCGCTTATAATGCAGGATGGACGAACCCAAATATCTACGATGATTTTATTGCTGGTTCAAAATCAGTTCAGGAAGCGGTGAAAAAATCAGGTGTAAAACGATTTATCGTTATTGGCGGTGGCGGAAGTTTATTTGTTGCGCCAGGTTTACAGGCAGTAGATACAACAGATTTTCCAAAAGAATATTATGTTGCTGCAACGGGTGCGAGAGATTATTTAAACATTATCAAAGAAGAAAAAGAGTTGGATTGGGCGTTTTTCAGTCCGGCTTTCGAAATGCATGCAGGAATTACAACCGGAAGAACGGGAAAATACCGTTTGGGATTAGAAAATCCCGTTTTTAACGACGAACAAAGAAGTATTTTATCTGTAGAAGATTTAGCAGTTGTTATTGCTGATGAGGCAGAAACCCCAAAACATCACCAAGTAAGATTTACTGCAGCGTACTAATTTTTTTTCGCCACGAATTCACGAATATTTTTGTTTATAAATTATGCGCAAACATTCGTGAATTCGTGGCTATAAATTTCAACAGTTTCAAAAGAAAATAACCCTTTTGAAACTGTTTTTGTTTTCTGTACTTTTACAATACCAAAAAAAGTATTGTGTCAAGTCCAAATAAACAATCTAGCAGTTTACATGAAAAAGCTGGTATTTCACCTCCTGAAATTATCAATGTTTCGGCTATCACTGAAATTCAGAAAAACAGGCGACAACAGCCTTCTGCAGAAGAATTAATTGCCGGAATTCTGGATAAAAACCGTACCGCTTTAAGCCGTGCCATTACTTTGGTCGAAAGCACCAATCCCGAACATACTGAAAAAGCAAATGAAGTTATTAAAGGATGTCTACCTTTCGCTAATAAATCGATCCGAATTGGAATTACGGGTGTTCCCGGCGTTGGAAAAAGTACTTTTATCGAAGCTTTTGGAACTTTCCTGACGCATCTTGGGAAAAAAGTAGCCGTCTTGGCTGTCGATCCAAGCAGTTCGCTTTCGCATGGCAGTATTTTAGGTGATAAGACGCGCATGGAAGAATTGGTAAAAGATGAAAATGCTTTTATCAGGCCGAGTGCTTCCGGAGATACTTTGGGCGGTGTAGCAAGAAAAACACGTGAATCAATTATTTTGTGCGAAGCCGCAGGTTACGACACTATCATCATTGAAACAGTTGGTGTTGGACAAAGTGAAACTGCCGTTCATAGCATGGTTGACTTTTTTCTATTACTCAAAATTTCCGGTGCCGGCGATGAGCTTCAGGGCATTAAGCGCGGTATAATGGAAATGGCCGATGCGATTGTCATCAACAAAGCGGATGGCGACAATATCAAAAAAGCCAATCAGGCGAAACTGGAATTCAATAGAGCTTTGCATTTATTTCCTCCAAAAAAATCAAACTGGCAGCCAAAAGTTACCACTTGCAGTGCTATTATCAAGGATGGAATTTCGGACATTTGGGATACTATTTCAACTTACTTCGAAATGACCAATGAAACTGGTTTTTTTCAGAAAAAACGAAAAGATCAGAATCATTTTTGGATGATGGAAACCATCAACGAACAACTGAAACTAAACTTTTATAATCAACCGGAAATTATTTCGCAATTGGAACAAAACAAAAAAGCAGTGCAAAATGATGAAATTTCACCTTTTGCAGCTGCTCAGAATTTATTAAAATTATATTTTAATAAAGGTTCAAAGTAGCAAAGGTTCAAAGGTACAGAGGAAAAACTTTTGTCGCTGTAAACCTTTGTTCCTTTGCACCTATTTCTAAATAAAAAGCAATACCAAACGATAAAATTTCACCTTTTGCGGCTGCTCAGATTTTATTAAAATTATATTTTTATAAAGGTTCAAAGTAGCAAAGGTTCAAAGGTACAGAGGAAAAACCTTTGTCGCTGTAAACCTTTGTTCCTTTGCACCTATTTCTAAATAAAAAGCAATACCAAACGATAAAATTTCACCTTTTGCGGCTGCCCAGATTTTATTAAAATTATATTTTTATAAAGGTTCAAAGTAGCAAAGGTTCAAAGAGAGGAAAAACCTTTGTCGCTTTGAACCTTTGCTACTTTGCACCTATATCTAAATAAAAAGCAATACCAAACGATAAAATTTCACGTTTTGTAGCTGCTCAGAGTTTATTAAAATTATATTTTTATAAAGGTTCAAAGTAGCAAAGGTTCAAAGGTACAGAGGAAAAACCTTTGTCGCTTTGAACCTTTGTTCCTTTGCACCTATTTCTAAATAAAAAGCAATACCAAACGATAAAATTTCACCGTTTGCAGCTGCTCAGAGTTTATATATTTAAATAAAGGTTCAAAGAGAGGAAAAACCTTTGTCGCTTTGAACCTTTGTTCCTTTGCACCTATTTAGTTCCTCTCAATTTATACTTATTCTCTTTATATAAATTTCCTGCTGTAATTACATGCGCCAAAGCATCTTTTGCTAATTCTTCATTTAATTTCACCGGAATTAAAGTTGTGTCATTTTTGATTTCAAATTGCAGTGGTTTCAAATTGGGCTGCATAATTACAACCTGATTTTCAACTCTGAATGCGTTGATGTCATTAAATTGCATAATGGATCTTCCTTGTGTTTTGGCATCCAGCTTATTTAAGTTTCGACCAACCATTGGCGTTTCAAAAGGAATTCCTAAATAGCCTAACAATGTTGGCGGAATATCAATCTGACTTGCCAAATTACTGTAAACTGTACCTTTCTTTACTCCTGGCCCCATTATTAAAGCCGGAATATGAAATTTGTTTATTGGCACTAAGTTTTTACCGTAAGTTCTTGTATTATGATCGGCAATTACGATGAAAATGGTATTTTTAAAATACGCTTCTTTTTTAGCCATATCGAAGAATTTCCCAATCGAGAAATCGGCATATTTCATGGCATTATTTACTGTTGCCGGTTTCTTGTCATAAGGTTTGATTCTGCCTTCCGGATATTCAAAAGGTTCATGATTTGAAGTCGAAAACATTAATGAGAAGAAAGGTTTATCGCCTTTTGCTTTGAAATAATTATTCGCCTTAGTAACCAAATCTTCATCTGAATAACCCCATGTTCCTTTGAAAGCATATTTATTTCCGTCAGATTCGAAATCTTCCTGATCTACGATATCCTGAAAACCATTTCCGTTGAAAAACGAAGCCATATTATCAAAATTCGCCATTCCGCCATAAATAAAACTGGTATCATATCCTTTTTGTTTTAAGGCATCGGCAAGTGTGAAAAATCCTTGTTGTGAGTTTCCAAGTTTTACAACACTTTCTGACGGTGATGGTAAAAATCCGGTAACAACCGCTTCAATTCCGCGAACACTTCTTGTTCCTGTACAATATAAATTGGTAAACAATAAACCTTCTTTTGACAATTTATCAAATTCTGGTGTCAGAGGTTTTCCACCTAAAATTCCAACATATTCGGCACCCAGACTTTCCTGTAGAAAAATCACCAAATTGTATGGCTTTTTAATTGCTGAATCTGGTTGTTGTACATGAAGAAACGGAATTTCAGCATCGGTAAAATCATTTGGACCGGCAATCATGTATTTTTTTACACGGGCGATTGCTTCGGCTTCATCCATTTTTCCGTACATTTTGGTATTTCCTTCATTTTTGATAGAATACGCTGCAAAAGCAACAGTGTAAAATGAATTTAAACCTAAAGTATTTGTCAATTGATCTGTCGAAAAAACAGCATTACTGGCATTTATAGGTCGCTTTGAAGTAAGACTTGAACGTGCTCCAAAAAATAATAAGAAAGCTACTAATGGAAAAACCATTAATTTGAACTTATGATCAGCAAGTGAAGTATAAAAATATTTTTTTCCTTTTTTGAAAGCAAAGTACAATACAACTCCTAAAATTAGAAACGTAACAATGATCGAAGTCAGATAACTTTTTAAAAGCATTCCAACAACTTCTTTTGGATAAATAAGATAATCCAGGAAAATTTTATTCGGACGTGTGTCGTATTGTTTTACAAAATCTGGCGAAGCCAATTCGACGAACAGAATCAGAAACAGGAATAAAAAGCTATAAATTACAAGGAATTTATTGGTAAACTTCAACCATTTATTCGGAAGGAAAGTAATTAAAACGGCCGGAAGAAATGACAAATAGCACAGTAAAATCAAATCCATTCGAAGACCGATTGGGAAAATATACCAGAAATTTGGCGTTTCAACTACTCTGTCTTTAAAAAGAAAAAATAAAAAGATTCGGCTTAAGGTAGTAATTAGCAATCCGGTTGCTATGAAATTGAAAATGGGTTTTAAATAACTTAATTTTTTCATTAGAAAGATCTAAATATTTTTTTGGTATTGACGGACATCCATTAAGACACACTGCAGTGCGTCTCTACTACTCTTCGTAACGATTTATTTCTCTATCGTAAAATTCGTTAGCTTTCTCAATTAAACCTTCCATTTCAGCGTTTAATTCTGCCTCGTCAAGATCTTCAGCTTCTTCTAAAAACTCAACCTCATCATCTTTTAAATTGATGATAAATCTTGGATAATCAAGGTGAATGATGAAAATATCATCTGGAAAATCAGTATTGTCTCCGAGTAAAAATTTAGGTAATTCCATTTTTATATATTTTATGTATTTAGTTGTTTTTTTGCCACAGATTAAGGGATTAAAAAGATTTGAAAATAATCTGTGAGAATCCGTTAATCTGTGGCTATATTTTTATTTTTCAAATTTAAGTGTTTGAAACTGAATTATTGATTAATTTTTTGGTTAAGTAATGAAAACGAATGTACAGGAATATGGCTGCAGAAGTTAATCCTGCCAAAAGTCCGATCCAAACGCCTTCAGCTTTCCATGGCGTATATTCTGCCAAATAATAGGAAATCGGGAAACCAATTACCCAATACGCAACAAACGTAATATACATCGGGATTTTCACATCCTGTAATCCGCGTAAAGCGCCTAAAACCACCACTTGAATTCCGTCAGAAATTTGAAAGATAGCTGCAATCAAAAGTAATTTTGAAGCAATTGTTATTACCTCAGTATTATCGAGAAGCTGTCCGCCGTTTTCCATATTCAAAAAGATATGCGGCAAGAAATCATGTAAGGCAACAAATAGGATGGCAAAAACGGTTTCAATTATAATTGCCAGTAAAAAAATAGAACGGGCAACAATAATTAAGTTTTTATAATCCTTTAAACCTCTTTGATTGCTGACACGAATCATCGAAGTTACACTTAATCCCATGGCAAACATAAAAGTCATCGAAGCCAGACTCAACGCAATTTGGTTGGCTGCCTGACTCGTTTTGCCAATATTTCCGCAAAGCCAGATTGATGCTGTAAACAATACTACTTCAAAAAGCATTTGCATTGCTGACGGAAATCCGATTGAGATTATCTTTTTTATTGTTTCTTTTTTGATTTCTTCAAAGCTGAAATTTTTAAAATAACGCTTCAAGTCTTCTCTTCTTGACAGCATAATATGCATGAACATTACTAAAAATATTCTTGAAATTACGGTTCCCAATGCAGCTCCAATAATTCCCATTTTTGGAAAAATCCATACACCGTAAATCAAAACGTAATTTAAACCCACGTGAAGAACATTGGCCATAATCATCGCGTACATCGAATATTTTGTCAACGACATTCCGTCAGCAAATTGTTTGTAGCCCTGATACATAATCAGCGGAATTAACGAAAAAGCAACCCAATCCAGATAGGGTTTTGCAAGTGCAATAACATCTGCAGGCTGTTTTAGTAACTCCATTATTGGCTTTGCCAAAACAATAACGCCAAAAAGTACCAATCCTAAAATGACACATAGAAACAAGCCATGATGAAAAGCAGAACGAATTTTGGAATCATTTTTTTCAGCATCACCTTCGGCGACAATTGGGGTAATGGCTGTAGAGAAACCAATTCCTAGTGACATTGCTATAAAAATCATGCTGTTTCCTAATGAAACCGCAGCAAGTTCGGTACTTCCTAATTTCCCTACCATTATATTGTCGACAATACCTATTAATGTATGGCCGACCATTCCTAAAATAATAGGATATGCTAATCTTAAATTATACGAGAACTCCTTTGTATACTGTGCTAAATTCAATTCTATTCTTTTTAAGTCGGCAAAGATAATCAGAAGCTTTGGATTCTCCGGCATTATTGAAATTTTAAGCAAATTTTAAAAATTCCAATCCCGATCCCGAAACTTCGGGATGGAACAAATTCCAAACTTTAAATTCCAAATTCCAACTACAAAAAAATGAACATTTAAAAATTATATAACAATTCCGGAAAATTATATAACAATCCCAAAACACCTCACTGCTACTTTTACATTATTAATAATTCAAAAAAAATGTCCTTATGATCTTAAGAAATCTAAAATTTATCTGCCTAGCTACAATAGCTTTATTATCTGCCAACACAACTTTCGCTCAAGAAACTGCAACTGCAAAAACGGAAGGCGAAATTAAAAATTACGATCAGGGTTTCAGATTGGGATTTGGTTTAAACGGAGGTTTGCCAACTGACAATGCTTATGATTGGTCTCTTGGAGGAGATGTTCGCTTACAATACGATTTGTCTAAAAGAACGTCATTGACTTTGACCACAGGTTTTACAAACCTATTTATGGGAAAAGATGATAATGGAGTTGATCAAAAAGATCTTGGATTTATTCCTGCAAAAGCAGGTTTTAAAGCCTTCATTTGGGAAGATCAATTTTATGTTATGGGTGAAGTTGGAGCGGGTTTTGCCGTTACAAACGGATACAACGATACCACTTTTTTATGGGCGCCAGGAATTGGCTACGCTAACAAATATATCGACATCAGTGTTCGATATGAAGATTACGACAAATTCAATACCAATCAGGTGGCTTTACGTCTAGCCTACGGTTTTGATTTATAATAACACGTTCATTTATTCTTTTGTTTTTGGTATGAACCCGACAGATCCTCATAGTCTGTCGGGTTTTGTTGTTTTATAAAGTATCGTAACCACAAACCCGACAGTCCCGAAACTTCGGGATAAAAAAAGTCGGGTTTAAACAACGTTTATCTTCTAATTATTTCACATACTTTTTATCCGTCAATGTTCTCATAAAAGCGATGAGTTGCTGTTTTTCTTTGTCGGATAAATTCAATTTGTCTTCTGGTAAAGTTTGATTCGGAACTTCTAATCCCAAACCTACTCCTCCGCCTTCATTATAAAAAGCTATAACTTCTTCCAGAGTTTTATAAACACCGTTGTGCATATAAGGCGCTGTCATTTCTATATTTCTTATCGTTGGTGTTTTAAAGGAATTTTTATGAATCGCAGCCTGCGTAATTACAAACTTGCCCAAATCGCCGTCGAGTTTTTTATTTTTATCAGGTACTCCTAATATTTCACTTTCAGACCTGTCAAAATTTGGAGGCACAGTTCCATTGGTCAGCGGAATAAAATGGCAAGTCGCACATTTGGCTTTTCCTGCAAAAAGATTAAATCCGGCTTTTTCATCGGCTGTAAATGCGGTTTTATTTTGCATATAATCATCAAATTTGGAATCATAATGGCTTAACGAACGAATGTAGGATGCCAAAGCGTTTTTGATTGCAAAAGCATTGATTTCACTTTTCGGAAATGCCTTTTTAAATTCTGCGGCATAAATTTTATTTTTCTGAAGTTTCTTTGCCGATTTCTCCACAGATCCGTGCATTTCATTTTCATTACTGATTACGGCAATCGCCTGATCTTCGAGATAACTCACTTTAGAATCTGCAAAAAAGACACGTTGAAAGGCGATGTTATTTAATGTTGGTGTATTGCGCTGAATCATCGATTTTCCGTCTAATGAAACGGCTCTTTCCAAACCATCTGTAAATGCTTTCTCCGCATGATGACAGGAAGCGCAGGAACGCGAATTATCACCGGACAGAACAGGATCATTGAATAGTTTTTTGCCTAAGGCAATTTTTTCCGGTGTAGTTTTATAATCTGGAAAACCAGAAAATGCTTCTGTATCAAAAGCATCATTGTCGAACAGTGTTCGAGCCGTTGATTGTAAACCTCTGGATTCTTTCATAAACGGAATTCCCAATTCAGTTTGTGTCTGATAAAGACCTTTACTCAACGGATTTGCAATTTCTCTAATAAAAAAAGCGCGGTCGAAAGCATTGAAATTTGTATTCGTTTTCAGATATTTTTCGCCTTTTTCTAAAATCTGAAGCAGTTGCTCAGAATTCGAAACCGATTCATTTTCGAGATATACACGATAATATTTTTCAATACTTTCTAAAGCTGATCCTGCTTCGGGCAGCGAATTTAAAATCACAGGCGAATCAAAACCTGTAATTCCCAAAGTAATAATTCGGTACACTTCTAAGCGCATCGCATCAAAAACATGAGCATCGGTTAATTCGTTCGAACCTGAAACTTTTTCTAACCGAATTAAATTCGCAGACAAAATACCCAATTCCTGAACGAGTTCTTTTTTGCTTTTGGTATCATATTTCGGAAAAACCAATTCTTCAATCACCTGAAAACCTTCTGGCGGAACTGTTATTTTATCATTTTCTTCAAACTCACTTATTGCCGGCCCGTTGATGGCTTTAGAAACTGCCGGCGCATAATATTCGCTAAGCAGTTCTACCTTTTTATAACTTTGATGCGCTTCAAGAAACTGTCTTTGAATTTGTGCTTCGGTCGAATCCCATTGTACCGAATACCTAAGCTTGGCCACTTTTTCAATCAGTACATTGATATCTGCCTGATACAATTCGTTTATTTGCTGATGTTTGCTTTTTTTCTGGCAAGAAACTAGCGTTACCAAAAACAGCAAACAATATATTTTTTTCATGTTCTAGGAATAATTAAAAGAGGAATATTCAGAAAAACAGAAACCACTACCTCAAATAGAAATAGTGGATATCTGTTTTATAATGACTTAATATTTTATCTCGCCAATCCTTTCAGAATTACGATTTGACTCGCCTGTTGCTCATTAGGACGATTTGCACCTCCGTCCACTCCTTTGTATTTTGCACCAGTCCAGGTATGTGGCTGTACGCTCAACATAAAAGTGTCAGCAATACCAACTTGATCAGAAACATCAATTAAAGCTCCGTATTCCCAATCTCCAAATTTTGAAATCTTTCCTACGTTATATTTAGCTGCATCAGTTTCAGTACGACGGTGATCTAATTCTACCACAACTTTCAAATCTTTGGTAGTAATATTGTATTGATAGATATAAGCATCGTGCGTCTCATCTCCATATCCGTTAGCATCTTCCTGAACGTAAACATAGTTTTTAGTCACACAGATATTATCAGGATTTTGAAATTTACCTGCAATTCCAGAACGGTTATCACCATCGAGAATCACCTCTAAAGTTCCTTTTAACGGATCGGCAGCATCAAGATTTAATCTGTAAACTCTACCATATTTTGTTCTCGAAGCATCAGCATTTGTTCCTGTCACGTCTTGACCGGTAACATTAAAATACAATTCGCGGTCAGCAGTATTTCCGCCTTTGCGATAATCCAAATCCTCAACGCGTCCAAATTTGATCGCTTTCAAAGTATTTACCGAAGCATTAATCTGAGCACCTGTCAAAGTGGTATGATTGTCAATTTTCACAAAAGAAACAGGATACGTTTTACTAACTTCCATGTCTTTTTCTCTTTGATTATCGTCGTTGCGTTTTAGCATATACAAAGAACCGCCGCTTAAATCGCCAACAGAATTTGATACATACATAAAAACCTGACCTCCATAAGTTCCAGAATCATCATCGCCAATTACAACTACCGTTTTTCCTTTGTAAGCAGTTGCGCGTAATGGCAAAGCATTCTCAGCACTCAAACGGCCAAATCCCGCCAATTCTTTAGAAACCGATGCCGAACCCACATTTCCGTAAGGATCTAAAGCATGCGTACGAGATTCTTCTCCAGACTCTCCGCAAGTTAAATAAACAGGTCCAAAACCATTTTCAGCCTGGGTTGCCATTGTAGCCCCGCATAATCTCCATGTTCCTCCGCTAGAATTCAACAAATACTCCCCTTTTGTAGGTTTGAATGTTTTGTCAAGCGTAATTCTCGAAACCGCAAAATTATCTTCGTTGTTTACTAAAAAAGTAAAAGTTCCGTCAGTGTTTTTTAATAATCCGGAACCGTCAGCAGAACCGCCAAAAACAAAATTTGGACTATCCGCAAAAACGTCATCCGAACTAAAAAGAGAATAGATTTTAAGATTTTCAAAACCTGCTTTAGCTTTCAGTAAACTTGGCGTAACAGATTGGTCTTTTAATATAACACTGGTTGTTTCTTCCTGATCTTTAGAATCGTTGTTACAAGACGTAAGCAGCGAACCGATCATAATTAAAGGTAAAATAATTCTTTTCATGTGGCTAAATGTTTGTTTTTGTGTTTTTTACAAAGTAACCCCATACACTTTAACTAAAAATGACTTTCATATTATCAAAAAAAGAAGAGTTTAGATTAAAATAAGAATTTCACCACAAAAAACTTAACATTAAATTAGTACTGCCAAACATTCATAAAGTAGCAATAACATAAGCATAAAAAAAAGAGTCTTACTTTAAGACTCTTTTTTCAATTGCTGTTTATACATTTCTATGTTCGCTTTTATTTTATCATCCAAGTCCGGTTCTTTTATATCAGTATGTTTTTGCATTTCTTCCCAAATAATCTTGGCAACTATATAACGCGCCATTTCTTTATCATCGGCCGGAACAATATACCAGGGCGCATAATCTGTCGAAGTTTTATTAATCGCTTCTTCATAATATTTCTGATATTCTTTCCAGTGTTCGCGCTCTTTCAAATCTCCGGGCGAAAACTTCCAATGGTGTTTTTCTTCCTCCAAGCGGCGCAACAAACGTTCTCTTTGCTCCTCTTTGCTCAAATGCAAATAGAATTTCATTACGATAGTTCCGTTTTGCGAAATATGCTTTTCAAAATTATTAATTTGTTCAATTCTGTTTTCCCAAAATTGAGGCGTAATATCGTCTACCGAATTAATTCCCGGCAAATTCTCACCCAAAATATATTCCGGATGCACACGCGTCACCAAAACATTCTCGTAATGCGTACGATTAAAAATCGCAAACTTCCCTTTTTCAGGAAGTGCAAGATAATGACGCCACAAATAATCATGTTCCAGTTCGCTCGAATTTGGCGTTTTAAAACTGTGTACCACAACCCCACGCGGATTAAATTCCTTAAAAACTTCCCTGATTAAACTATCCTTTCCAGAGGTATCCATTCCCTGCAGGCAAATCAAAACACCATATCTATTGTGCGAATACATTACATCCTGCAAATCGCTCAGTTTGGCCTGAACTTTATCCAGCTTTTTTTCTTTTGTCTCCTCATCCGCATCAATATCAAGCAAAGTCGGAATCTTTGAAAGCTTAATTTTTTTTACAACTTTAAAATCATTCGGATCTATAGATTTCATATATCTTTCATTTTTATAATTATAAATATACTAATTTTACGAATCCCGATAGCTATTGGGACTGCTCATTGCATACTTTTTCAATAAATTGTTTTTTTACAAGCCATAACAAGAGCTTATCCCGATCCTTCGGGAGTCGCTTTGTTCTGTCAGTAAAAAATACAATTTCTTTTCAAAGCATTTTCTCCCGAAGTTTCGGGACTATCAGGACTAGGTTTTAGTTTTCAAAACAACATTCATGGAAAAATTCACATTAGAAATATTATTTCAAATCATCGGAATCGGATCAGCATCAGGATTATTTTTCAATAACAATTCACTTTATATCATTGGCGATAACAGCGGATTTTTATACGAATACAACATGCAGAGTCAGCAATTAAACCAACACGCTTTAATTGATAATCCGTCGCAAAACATCCCAAAAAATCTAAAACCCGATTTTGAATCGATCACACATCACAACGATACCTTATATGTTTTTGGTTCAGGCTCTACCGAAAACCGAAATAAAATGATTGCTTTCGACCTGAAAAGCAAAACCATTTTACAAAAAAACAATCTGGTCGATTTATATAGTTTAATGCAAAGTTTCGGCGAAATAAAACCGGAAGATTTCAATCTCGAAGGTGCTATTTTCGACGGCGAAAACTGGTATTTATTCAATCGCGGTAACGGAATATCCAACAAAAACACCATCTTCACCATTCACGCCAAAAGTCTGGGCGAAGAATTTGCTTTGGTGGCAACCAATTACAAACTGCCAAAAATAAAAGGCGTTCGTTCCAGTTTCACCGACGCAATTTTAGTCGACGACAAAATCTATTTCCTCTCCACCGCAGAAGACACTAAATCAACTTATGATGATGGCGAAATCCTCGGAAGTTTCATTGGCCGAATCGATCTTAAAACCATGAAAATTGATTTTACTCAGAAAATAACTTCAACCAATAAATTCGAAGGTTTGACTTTTTATAAAAAATCAAATGATAAAATCGAGTTTTTGCTTTGCGAGGATAATGACACGGAATTGTTGGAAACCAAGATTTTTAAGTTGAGTTTGCCGGTTAAATAATTAGCACTTTTTACTCTGTGTAATTTTGCGAACCCTTTGTGAATCTTTGTATAATAGCTTTACCACAGAGATTCACAAAGAAATCACAGAGAAACGCAAAGGATTAGATCAAATTATTCTCATGATAATCGTAGAGGCGCACAGCAGTGCGTCTCACGCAACGTAAACACAAAATCTAAGACGCACTGCTGTGCGCCTCTACAATAAAAACTTTGTAACTTTGAACCTATGCAACTTTGAACCTTTTAAAAAAAAATTCATCGCCTTCCCAACCTTTTTATCTTTTCAGCTCTCTTTAGTATAAAGACAACATTTGTGATAAACGAAACCATCATATTGAACTGCAAAAAAATGCACCGCGATGCCCAGCGTCAGGTGTATGAGCATATGGCTCCAAAACTGTATCGCGTTTGCAAACGATACTTAAAAAAGGAAGAGGAAATTGAAGAGGCCATGGCTGACGCTTTCTATACTATTTTCACAAAACTGGATCAGCTGAAAGAAGTTCTGGCTTTTGAGGCCTGGGCGCGAAAAATAACGGTCAATCATTGTTTGGCAACCATCAAGAAAAACACCAATTTCAATATGTATCTTGATGATGTCAAACTGCTTTCGCAGCCTTTTACAGATGAAATCAACTCTTTGGAAGAAGAAGATTTACTCAATTTACTAAACCACATTCCCGATGGCTGCAAAACTGTTTTTAACCTTTTTGTTATTGAGGGTTACGGGCACAAAGAAATCGCTACCATGCTGAACATTTCTGAAGGCACTTCAAAATCGCAATTGAATGCTTCTAAAACCAAACTGAAGGAATTAGTAAACAAATTGTATTATCAAAAAGCAAAGTAGTCATGGACAATCAAGATAAAATATTCGATAAATTTAAGGAAGCCGCGCACAACTCGGAGCAAAAAGATTTTCCGGGAATGGATAAAATCTGGTCACGCGTGGAGGAAAAACTCGACAAAAAAGAAGACAAAAAAGCGATTTCACTGTGGAAAAAAATTGCCATTGCAGCTTCTCTTTTATTACTAATTTCTTTGGGAGCCCAGTTTCTAAAATCAGATAAAACAACAACCATTCAAAATCAAAAAGTTGTGGTAAGCGAACCTGAAAAAGAAACGATTCAGGATGCTGCACCAGAAAAAGACAATGCTGTCGAAGCAGATTCAAAATTAATTCCGAAAACCGAAGCTGTTAAAATTTTAAACAATCAAATTGAAAAACAAAGTGTAGCGACAAACGAGGATCAGGATTCAAATAATCAAATTGTAGGCTATAATACAACTTCGGAACCGACTTACGAAGTAGCGAATGCCCCAATTGCCAATCAATCAGGTTTTGTAGATGAAGAAGAAAGCACGATTGCAAAAAGCAAAGCAACTCAGGATTACGGTTACGCAAAAAAAATGGAAAGAGAAGCTTTTGCAGCAAAAGCAGAACAAGAATCTCAACAAGCCAAAAAAAGCGCTCCTTTACTTATCTTAAACGGAAGAGCATTGTCTCACACCAACGATGAGAAAAGGGACAAAATGATGCAGGCAGAGCTTTCTAATCTACAGCCGGAAAACGTAGAATCGTTAGTTGTATTAGATGAACCTTTATATATTATTGACGGCGTTTATTATTCGGAAAATGAATTGTTCGGAGAGAATCCTACAAGTCCGTATGCGCCATTAAACAAGCAGGAAATCAAAACGATTATGATTCTTCAGGATACAGAAGCGGTTTCAAAATACGGTGAAAAAGGCAAAAAAGGCGTTGTAATTATTACTACAAAAACCGGAAAACCAGTAGACAAGAAATAATCTCAACTTAAAAATCTTTATCAGAGTTTGAAATTCTGACAAAGATTAATTCCTATCATTCATCTTAAAATTATTATCATGAAAAATGTAAAAATTATTTCATTGGGCATCGCTATGTTTATTTCTGTCATAACTCGTGCACAGGAAAAAACAAGTTCTGATACAATTGCTAATGCAACCAAAGTTGAGATTTCACCTGTAAAAGTTTCTCCAAATTTTGTACAGCCAGCTTCTACGGCTCCAAATGGCCGAGTTGTAATATGCGCTCCGTCGCGATCTAACATGAAAGAACCTTTGTATGTCTTGGATGGAGTTCAAATAAATTCAAAACAAGTCGCCAAAATTAACCCTAATGATATTGAAAGCATAAAGGTGCTTAAAGGTGTCGAAGCCACTTCTATTTATGGAAGTCATGGCAGAAATGGAGTTGTTATTATTACTTCAAAAGAAGAAGAATAAAAACATTCGAAAAGATCAAAAAGTTGTTAAACTTAGATTAAGAAAACATTTAAAGCATTATTTTAGGAAGCAAAAACTGTATTTTTGTGTTACTAAAATGATGCTTTCTGCATTTCTAAAAACAATACCATGACAGATTTAAAAAATAAAAATGCCCTAATTACGGGAGCCGGAAAAGGAATCGGAAAAGCGATCGCGATTGCTTTAGCCAAAGAAGGCGTAAACGTAATTTTAGTTTCAAGAACACAAACTGATATTGATCAATTGGCAGACGAAGCATCGAATTTGGGTGTGAAATCTTTGGCTTTAGCAGCAGACGTTTCAGATATCAATTCGGTAAACAGTGCCGTAGAAAAAGCATTGGCAAAATTTAAAACAATTGACATTTTAATCAATAGTGCCGGAATTGCTTCTTTTGGAAAATTCATGGAATTAGAACCTGCTGACTGGGAAAAAATCATTCAGGTGAATTTAATGGGAACTTATTACACGACCCGTGCGGTTATTCCAAACATGATTGAAAGACAAACAGGAGATATCATCAATATTTCATCAACAGCCGGATTAAACGGAAATGCATTGACAAGTGCCTACAGTGCCTCAAAATTTGCAGTATTAGGATTAACCGATTCTCTAATGCAGGAAATGAGAAAACACAATATTCGCGTTTCAGCTTTGACACCAAGCACCGTTGCAACTGATATGGCGAAAGATTTAAACTTAACCGACGGCAACCCTGAAAAAGTAATGCAGTCTGAAGATATAGCCGAATTATTAATTGCGCAATTGAAATTAAACCGAAGAGTTTTTATTAAAAACAGCAGTATTTGGTCTACTAATCCTTAAAAAAATAAATTGCAATTTTTTAAATTCCAAATTCCAATAGCTGGTCAAATTTGGAATTTGGAATTTATCCCGAGGCTTCGGGATTGGAATTTTTAAAAAAAATATGATGGAACAATATTTAAGACAATTAATTGCAATAGAATTCACGGATAAAAAAGAAATTTTTACCGGATTCCTTATTGATTATTCTGACGATTGGATTCTTTTGAGAAACAATCCCGTTGATTATATCCTGGACGGTTTTGTGATTCTGAAAAACAAAAATATCGAAGCCATTCACAGAGATCAGGATCTTGCCTTTACAGAAAAAGTGATCCGCTTAAAAGGTTTAAAAACCAATGCTGAAGATATTATCCCAATTAAGGATTTATCTACGATTGTAAACTTCCTGACGAATAAATACGGTATTTTTCAAATTGCAAAAAAATCAGCTAAATCTGCTTATTTAGGAAAATTACTTTCCTTAAATGATGACGAACTTTTAATTGATTTTCTG
This sequence comes from Flavobacterium aquidurense, assembly GCF_031458035.1. GTDB lineage: Bacteria > Bacteroidota > Bacteroidia > Flavobacteriales > Flavobacteriaceae > Flavobacterium > Flavobacterium aquidurense_C. Next base: position 40,856 of record NZ_JAVDXR010000005.1, on the reverse strand, counting down.
GACACCAGAGGTCAGTTTGGCGGAGAATTAAGTTTTAATCCTGAAAAAATCAGAGTGATTGAATTTGATACCGATTATATCAATTCTTTGAAATTGGTAATTCCGGAAAATCAGAAATAAAATTTATTTTATAAAAACAGAAAAGCCCTTTTTTTAAAAGGGCTTTTCTGTTTTATTATAATCTTCAGAAATATAAACCATTTTACATTTCACAATTATCATTTTACACTTCCGCCAATTTATTCAAAAACTCCAATCGAACACTTCCATCCTCGTCGATTTTAGTCAAATTAATTTCCTGCAAAGTATTAATCAATTCAGGATTCCATGGTGTTTTTACTTTTACGTAGTTTTCAGTAAAACCGTGAATGTATCCTTCTTTGTTTTCACTTTCAAAAAGAACCGTTCTGTTGGTGCCTAATTGGCTTTCATAAAAAGCACGACGCTTTTTGACTGACAAACCGCGCAACATTTTGCTGCGTTTTGCGCGCACATTTGCAGGAACAACTCCTGGCATATTTGCAGCTTCGGTATTATCTCTTTCTGAATACGTAAATACGTGCAAATAGGAGATATCCATTTCATTTAAGAAATGATACGTTTCTAAAAAGTGCTCATCTGTTTCCCCAGGGAAACCAACAATAACATCAACACCAATACAAGCGTGCGGCATTACTTCGCGAATCTTGTTTACACGTTCTGTATAAACTTCACGTAAATAACGACGTTTCATCAACTTCAAAATATCATTGCTTCCTGATTGCAGCGGGATATGAAAATGCGGTACAAAAGTTCGGCTTTTAGAAACGAATTCAATTGTTTCGTTTTTCAATAAATTAGGCTCGATAGATGAAATTCGCAAACGCTCAATTCCCTCAACTTTATCTAAAGCCTGAACTAAATCAAGAAAAGTATGTTCATGTTTTTTATTCCCAAATTCCCCTTTTCCGTAATCTCCAATATTTACTCCGGTCAAAACGATTTCTTTGATGTTCTGAGCCGAGATTTCTTTTGCATTTTGCAATACATTTTCTAAAGCATCACTTCTTGAAATTCCTCTCGCTAACGGAATTGTACAATAGGTACATTTATAATCGCAGCCATCCTGAACTTTCAGAAACGCCCGGGTTCTGTCACCAATAGAATAACTTCCAACGTAAAAATCGGCTTCAGCAATTTCGCAGGAGTGAACTTCACCCATATCGTTTTTGCTCAAATCGTGAATATAATCGGTAATTTTAAATTTCTCTGTAGCACCCAAAACCAAATCAACACCATCAACTGCTGCTAATTCTTCCGGTTTCAATTGTGCATAACAACCCACCGCGGCAACAAAAGCCTTATCATTGAGTTTCATTGCTTTTTTTACAACCTGCTTAAATTGCTTATCGGCATTCTCTGTAACGGAACAGGTATTGATAACATAGATATCTGCAACTTCTTCAAAATCGACACGATCAAAACCTTCGTCATTAAAATTTCGGGCAATTGTAGAAGTCTCTGAAAAATTCAGTTTGCAACCAAGCGTATAAAAGGCAACTTTTTTTCTATTTTCCATAGGAATAGACTACGTTTTAAGTAGTAAGATAATATAGTTATATCTCTTTTAAAGAGTTTGCAAATTTACGTACAATATTCTTTAAAATAAAATCAATAATCTACTATATATCAACATTTTGTAGCAAACCTGTATTTTAACTTATCCAGAAAAATGATAAATTGTTCAAAGTAAATTTTAAAATAGTGTAATTTTAAAATCGGAAAATAAAATTCAATAAGAATAAAATGACAAAAATATCGATTAAGTGCAAATATTATCGATTAAATACATTTTTTTTAGTTTTAAATTCAAATTTTCTTACATTTAACTTTGTTTAGAGAATTTTTAGAAGTACTTTTCACTTCTCCAAAAATTGATAATTTATTTTATAACAAATTATTCATAACAATTTTGAATTTTAATCGTTATGTTGTTGTTTTGTTATTATAAAAATGGGTAGGCCGAAAACCAGAAAGAGTAGGCAAAAATTATAAATTAAAAACTCTATATGAAAGCATTTTTACCCTCAATCTGCTTGATGTTCTTAACCGTTTTCAGTTCGCAGGCGCAAACTAATACTCCGGCAGCGAATCCATTTCCGTCGATAAGCACTTTGACAAATTGGGCGAGCTTAAACTCTCAATCACAATTTGATATTGCTATTCGTGCAGTTGGGTTTAAATTTGAGGTAAAAGAGCCAGGCGAAGGTTCTACTGCCTACACGTATATTCGCAAAGTAACTGTGAATGAAGTAAATTATACTGATAGAATTGTTTACAGAATTACTAACAATAATTCAGCAAGTATTATTTCACTAGTTACTGCTTCGACAGACTTAGTAAGCTTATACACACCACAATTAGCAACTTTCAAAAATAACAATTGCAAAACTGAAATGTCTAAAGACAAAAACACAACCTGCAGCTGTTACGAAAGTGCAAATTTTGCAATCGATCTTTGCGACGAGCGTGTAAAATTGACAATGGGTGATGGAAATAAATATTTTGTTTCTGTAGCTAAAAAATAATACCAAATAATATCAGAGAATAAAAACCTACGAGTTGTTTTCCAAATCTTTGCAAATCTAACAAAATAGTTTACGAAGATTTGGGACGCATTTCTCTGATTCAATATTATAAGTTTGGATTTTTCACTTTATACCAGACTTCAGATTTCCCTTCAAATTCAAAAGAATTAACGTAATTCATGCCTAGTTTTTCCAAAATTTTTCTTGAATTTTCGTTTCCTTCATCTGCGGAAGCGTAAAGAGCATCAACATTCATTTCATTAAAAGCATAATTCACAAAAGCCTTTCCAGCTTCTGTTGCATATCCTTTTCCCCAATATTTTTCAATAAAACGATATCCAATTTCATAAAAATCTTTATGATTATTCATTTCATTAGTAATGAATTTTATTCCGGACCAACCCAAAAACTCATTAGTTTCTTTCAGAATAACAGCCCATCGTCCAATCCCAAAATCTTTATATTGTTGCTGAATATATTCGATAGAAGCGCGACTTTCGTCAATATGTTTAACTGGTTTTTTACCTACAAAAATGTGTACATTTGGATTAGAATCTAATTCGAACATTCCTTCAGCATCAGAAAGTTCGAGTTCTCTTAAAAGGAGACGTTCTGTTTCAATTGATTTCTTCATGAGCGAAACTATTTAAAATATAGCGCTGAACAACTTCGGCAACACCGTCATCATTATTTGAAGCTACAATTACATCCGCTCTGTCACGCAACTCTGGCGTTACATTATCAACCCAAACTCCTAAACCGGCATATTCAATCATGGTTAAATCGTTTCCTGCGTTTCCGACAGCGATAATTTCGCTTTGATGAATGTTTAATTTATCTGCCAAAAGTTTTAAACTCGCCGCTTTATCGATTCCGTTTTGAGCTGCTTCCAGAAAAAATGGTTTAGACATCGCAATACTTAAATGAGGCATCGCCAATTTTAAATCTTTTTCAACTTCTTTTAAATAAGAAGGTTCAGCTAATAAAATACATTTCACTGCAGGTTTTGTAACCGCTTCTTTAAAACTCGATACTTTATTGTGAGGTAAGCCAGTGATTTCTTTTTCGATTTCGATATATTCCGAATCGGTTTCGCTTATAATTTCACCGTCAAGATAAGTTATAATGTGCGTATTCATTTTCACACTATAATCGTATAAATCATGAATTTGTTCTACAGTCAATTTTTGTTCAAATAAAACAAGATCGTCTTTTACAGTACTAATTATAGCACCGTTAAAGGAAATAATATAAGAATCATTCAAATCTAATTCCAGTTCTTTCGCATAAGCTGTCATGGCAGATGTTGGTCGGCCTGAAGCCAAGACCACATAAACACCTTTCGCCTGAGCTTCAAGAAGTACTTTTTTATTTAATTCCGAAATTTTATGATCGTCTGTCAACAAGGTGTCATCCATGTCGAGTACCAGCATTTTGTATTGCATATTTTTTTGAGTTTGCAGTCGCAGTCGCAGTATGCAGACATAGTTTATCACTGAGACTGAAAACTGCGACTGAAGACTTTATCTAAATGCTCATTCTGAACTCTTCAATTACAGGATTTGCTTTTGCAAAATCGGTTTCCTGAATAAAAACTTCAACGGCCAAATCTGTTCCGCCAAAACCTCCCAAACGAGCGGATTGAATATTATCTTTTTTTACGGTTTCTACTCCCGCTTCTTCTAATCTTTCCTGTAAAGCAATTGCTAAAACTTCACTTCCTGAAAACACCTTCATTAATCCCATGACATTTATTTTTTATATTTATTGTATTCTATTGACTAATTATAAAGCGCTTGTTTGCAGTCCAAATCTGTAAACTGAGACTGAAAACTGCAACTTACTATTCTTCTTCAATTTGGTCTTCCTCTTCGTCAAGTTCGTCTTCACCTTCTTCATCCATATCAAAGAAATAAGGCTCTAATAAGAATTTATCTGCCAGAATTTCAATACGTTCTGTCAATATTTCAGCAAAAATAATACGTTGCGTTTTGGCAATACTATTTGATATTCGCATGATTTTAGTTTCATTACGCAATCTCAAAATAGGATCAGCATCATCCAAAATCAGCATTTTTAAACGGTTGACGTTATAACCGGCAGTGGTGAACATATCGCTTAATTTGTTTGGCGTACCAATTAAAACATCAATTCCGGTTGAAATATAGTTTTTATCGTAGTCCATATCACCTTTGTCGTGAACCCCGTAAACTTCAAGATTAGTATATTTTCCGTATTTCTCGAAAAGAGCTTCCATTGCAAGCACTTTTTCTTTGTCTTCCACAATAATCAAAGCACGTGGCGATTCTTCTGTCTGCCCAGCCAATTGCTGAATCACATTCAATACAATTGTTGTCGATTTTCCGGTTCCTGCTGGAGAAACAATCATACAATCTGCACCACTTTTAATGGTCGAAAAAGTTTCCATCTGCAAGATATTTGCTTCTGTTAAACCGTTCTCGATTAAGGCATCCTGTAACTTTTCGTTTATTTTTTTTAGTTTCATCTTTTTAATGCTTTAGGCTTTAGGCTGTAAGCCATAAGCTAAAAATTATTTGTATTTTAAAATGCAATAAGCTTTAAGCAATAAGCTATAGGCAAAAATTCTTCATCGCTAATAGCTTAAAGCTTATTGCCTAAAGCCTATTGCGTATGAAGCACCTACTTGCTTGCAAACATTTTCACATCGGTTTCAGAAATTTCTGTTCCTCCTAAAATAATTAATCTTTCGACTACATTTCGAAGTTCACGGATATTTCCTGTCCAATCGTATTCCTGTAATAATTTTATGGCTGGCTGCGAAAATACTTTAACAACATTTCCCTGTTCCGAGGCAATTTTCTCTGCAAAGTGTCTTATTAAAGCCGGAATATCATCACGTCTTTCATTCAATGGCGGCACTTTAATTAAAATCACAGCCAAACGATGGTATAAATCTTCACGGAAACGACCTTCTGCAATTTCTGTTTTTAAATCTTTATTGGTCGCTGCAACGACGCGAACATCAACTTTAATATCTTTTTCAGCACCCACTCTTGTAATCATGCTCTCTTGTAAAGCACGTAATACTTTGGCTTGCGCCGAGAGGCTCATATCACCAATTTCGTCTAAGAAAATAGTCCCTTTGTCAGCTGCTTCAAACTTTCCGGCACGATCTTTCACTGCCGATGTAAAAGCACCTTTTACGTGACCAAACAATTCACTTTCAATCAATTCACTCGGAATTGCCGCACAGTTTACTTCGATTAAAGGAAAATTAGCACGCTCACTTTTTTCATGTAATTGATGTGCTACTAATTCTTTTCCAGTTCCGTTTGGACCAGTGATTAAAACTCGTGCCTCAGTTTGGGCAACTTTATCAATCATCAATTTAATATGACTGATAGCATCGCTCTCCCCTACCATTTCGTAGTTTTTACTGACTTTTTTCTTTAAGATTTTATTCTCAACTACGAGTTGTTTTTTATCCAAAGCGTTACGAACCGTATTCAATAAACGATTTAAATCTGGCGGTTTTGAGATATAATCAAAAGCTCCCAAACGCATCGTGTGAATCGCCGTTTCCATATCGCCATGACCAGAAATCATCACCATCGGAATCTCCGGTTTTATCTTTTTTACTGCTTCTAAAACTTCAACACCATCCATTTTTGGCATTTTGATATCACATAAAACCAAATCGTAATCGTTGTTTTTTATTTTGTCAAGACCCACAGCACCATCTTCCGCTTCATCAACCTGATAGGTATCATTTTCTTCTGATAAAATCTTTACCAAAACGCGTCTGATCGCTGCTTCGTCTTCAATAATTAGTATTTTACTCATTCTTTTTGAGGTTCAAAGTTGCAAAGGTTCAAAGGTACAAAGGTTAAAATCTTTGTTACCATATACTTTTGCAACTACGTTATTTATTATTTTTTGAGGTTCAAAGTTGCAAAGGGACAGAGGCACAAAGTTTAAATCTTTGTCGCCATAAACTTTTGAAACTACGTCTTTTAATTAATTTTTGCTAAAATTTTTGCTCTAAAATACAAAAGTGTGTTCGAAAAAACCTTTGTACCTTTGAACCTCTGAAACTTTGTAGCTATTACAAACTAATATTTCAGCCATCTATACAATTCCTTCCATGTTGGTTTTTTGCCGTACATCAAAATACCTACGCGGTAAATTTTTGCGGCGAACCATACTACAAGGAAAAAAGTAGCAAACAATAATGATACCGAAATTACTATTTGCCACCACGGCACGCCAAACGGAATACGCATTAACATGACAATTGGCGACGTTAAGGGAATCATTGAAAATACAACCGCAATGGTTCCGTGTGGATCATTTACTACGGTAAAAAATCCTATGTAAACGCTTAAAATAAGCGGCATAATAATAGGTAAAAGAAATTGTTGCGAATCGGTTTGATTGTCGACTGCTGCTCCAATTGCGGCATAAAATGAACTGTACAAAAAGTAACCACCGATGAAATAAACCACAAAACCAATGATAATACTTGCAATTGGTAAATTCCATAATTCACTGATATACATTTGTGCTGTTCCAGACATTTCATGTTGTGCCGTTTGCATTAATTCAGGTGAAATTCTGGCTGTTGGCCCTACATTTACGCCAAAAAATGCCGAAGCTGCAAACATTAATCCAAGGCCAATTATCGCCCAAATCATAAATTGTAATATTCCTGCAAGCGAGGTTCCAACAATTTTACCAATCATTAATTGAAATGGTTTTACCGATGAAATAATGATTTCGATAATTCGGTTTGTTTTTTCTTCGATCACACTTCGCATGACCATATTTCCGTAAATGATAATGAACATCATAATCAAGTAACCAAATGCGCCACCAATTCCGATTTTTATTTCGTTCAGTCCTTTTAAACTTTCTTCTCCGGAAGCTTTCGCCAAATGAATATTAACTTCCGCCTGAGCTTTCTGAATCGCAAGCGTATCTAATTTAGCTTTTTCCAAATTTAGCTTTGTGATTTTCCCGGCAATTATATCCTGTGTGTTTTCAATAAAAGAAATACTCGGACTATTATTCGAAATAAATTCAACTTTACTTTCTAAATCTTTTAAGTTAGCAGTTTTCGGAATTACAATTAAACCACTAAAATCTTCTTTGGCAATACTGTCTTTCAAAGATTTCGTGTCGATTTCAGACAAATTCAGGTATTTATATTCTGATTCTTTTTTGTTCTGTTTTACAAAATCATCCGCAAACAAACCAGTTTCGTCGTGAATCGCAATTCGTTTGGTTTCTGCTTTCATCGAACTCAAATACCCAATAAAAACAGCAATTGCCACAAACAAAAGCGGACTCAAAAAAGTCATGACAACAAAAGACTTATTGCGCACTTTTGCAATAAATTCTCTTTTTATAATCAGCGAAATGATGCTCATAAATATTTTAATTTTCAAATTCCAAATTCCAATTTTAAAAACGTTAAAATTGGAATTTGGAATTTAATTTTTGGAATTTTAATTTTTGTTCTCGGTAACTGTTTGAATAAAAATATCGTTTACACTTGGAATTTTTTCTACAAAATGCGTTACCTGCCCTCGTTGCGTTAAAATATGTAATAATTCATTTGGAGCAGCATCTCCAATTTGAATGTTCAATTTCAGATCATCATTTAATGATTTGAAATTGGCCGGAGAAACTGTAAACTTCTGTGTAATGTCATACATCAAACCTTCAACATTGCTTGTCAGGATTCCAACCTCAAAACTATTGGTTTTAAACTGACGTTTTACATCGCTTAGTTTTCCTTCAATTAATTTATTCGATTTATGAATTAAAGCAATATGGTCACAAAGTTCTTCCACACTTTCCATACGGTGAGTCGAAAAAATAATGGTTGCACCTTGTTCTTTTAATGCTAAAATTTCGTCTTTTATCACATTTGCATTTACAGGATCGAATCCAGAAAAAGGCTCATCAAAAATCAGCAATTTCGGTTTATGAAGTACACAAACGACAAATTGAATTTTCTGTGCCATTCCTTTAGAAAGTTCCTGAACTTTTTTATTCCACCAACCCTGAATTCCTAAACGGTCAAACCAATATTCCAATTGAACTTTGGCTTCAGCTTTAGAAAGTCCTTTCATCTGCGCCAGATACAAACACTGCTCGCCAACTTTCATTGAAGTATACAATCCTCTTTCTTCCGGTAAATAACCAATAGACTGCACATGTTTAGGCTGTAATTTTTCACCATCTAAAATAACCTCACCGCTGTCCGGCAAAGTAATTTGATTGATGATACGGATAAGGGAAGTTTTTCCAGCTCCATTCGGACCTAATAATCCGTAAATACTGCCTTTTGGCACATTTAATGAAACTTCGTTAAGCGCTACATAATCACCGTATTGCTTTACGACTTTATGTACTTCGAGTAAGTTGCTCATGCGATTTTTTAGATTTTCAGCGTCAATTTGACTATTGTGGCTTTGCGCCTGTAAAAGTAAATAATTCGCATTGAATCTAAGTACTAATACACAAAAAACCCATCCTAAATTTATGTTAGAATGGGTTTTATATTTATTTGAACATTTCTAAAAAAGTTTAGTTTATGAAAACATATCTTTTACTTTCTCAAAAAATGATTTTTCTGATTTTTCCGGACTCGGAACAAAATGTTCGTCGTTTAAAGCATTTTCAAAAAATTGTTTCTGCTCTTTATTCAATGTTTTTGGTGTCCAAACGTTTACATGAACCAATAAATCACCGCTTCCGTAACCGTTAATACTTGGAATACCTTTTCCTTTTAATCTTAGGATTTTTCCAGATTGAATTCCTTCTTCCAGCTTAATACGAACTTTTCCGTTGATTGCTTCGATGTCTTTAGAAACACCTAAAACAGCTTCCGGGAAACTAATGTATAAATCAAAGTGAATATTTTCACCTTCACGTTTCAAAAATTCGTGTTCTAATTCTTCAATGGCAACAATTAAATCACCTGGAACACTATTTCCTGGAGCATCATTTCCTTTATTAGAAACTTTTAACTGCATTCCGTCAACAACTCCCGCAGGAATTTTGATAGAAACAGTTTCATCTTCCAGAATCATACCCTGAGCATCTGCTTCAGAAGGTCTTTTATCTAAAATTTGTCCAGAACCACCACAAGTAGGACAAGTTGATGCAGATTGCATTCTTCCTAAAATAGTGTTGGTTACACGCATTACCTGCCCCTGACCATTACAAGTCGAACACGTTTTGTACGTTACGCCTTTTGCCTGAACTTTGCGTTTTACTTTTACTTTTTTCTCAACTCCATTTGCAATTTCTTCTAAAGTCAGTTTCACTTTAATTCGAAGATTGCTTCCTTTAGCGCGACGAGGACCGCCTCCGCCTCCACCGAAACCGCCAAATCCTCCACCAAAAATGTCACCAAACTGACTGAAAATGTCATCCATATTCATACCACCGTGACCACCGCCAAATCCGCCAGAACCATCAAATGCCTGATGTCCGTACTGATCGTATTTCGCTTTTTTATTCGGATCGCTCAAAACTTCATAAGCTTCTGCCGCAAGTTTAAAGTTTTCTTCTGCCTCTTTGTCGCCTGGATTTTTATCCGGGTGATATTTCAACGCACTTTTTCGGTAAGCTTTTTTTATTTCGGCAGCATCAGCATTTTTTGAAATGCCTAGTATTTCGTAAAAATCTTTTTTCATAATTAGGTTTAAATTCCAAACTACAAATCCCAAATTCCAAAACTTAAAAATTGGTACTTAGAATTTTATTTGCATTTTTTAGTTTCCAATAACCACTTTAGGGAAACGAATAATTTTGTCTCCTAATTTGTATCCTTTTTCAATAACGTCAACAATTTTACCTTTCAATTTGTCAGAAGGCGCAGGAATTTGAGTAATTGCTTCAGCAAAGTCAGCGTTAAAAGCATCACCTGCTCTAACTTCAACTTGCTCTAAACCTTTAGCTACCAAAGTGCTTTTCAGTTTTTCGTGAATCAATTCAACTCCTTTTTTCAAATTCTCATCTTCAGACTTGTTGATCTCTAAAGTCGCTCTGTCAAAATCATCCAAAACAGGAAGCATTGCTAACAACACTTCTTGATTTGCCGTTTTAAACAAATCGATACGTTCTTTTGAAGTTCTTTTTTTGTAATTTTCAAATTCGGCAAATAATCTTAAAAATTTATCTTTTTCTTTTGCCAAGTCTTGAGCCAATTGCTCTTCAACACTTAATTCTTCAACAATTAATTGCTCACCGTTGGCGTTGTTTTCTAACGTTACATCATCTAATTCCTGATCGAACTCTGTATTTTCCGTAGTCATATTACTTTTATTTTTAAAAATATCTTTAAACTTCATTTTTTATTCTTTCTGTTGGATTGCAAAAGTACTGCCAAATCTTTTAAAATGTCAAATTGTCACTTTATTAAAAATGAGACTTTTAAAAAATTAAAATCACACAATAAAATTTAGTATAATTTTAAGACTATTACGTTATAGTTTATAGTATATTTGGAATCCAAATTGGAAACTAAATTATTACCTATCAAAATTGAATTTAAGGGTTAGCCTCGGCTTTATAAATAATTATTAATTCAAGTTTACCTTATATTAAAAAAAGCTTCGTCTGCAATTTAGGCGAAGCTTTTTTTTATGCTTTTTGAGAAAAAATTTACCGCAAAGTTCGCTAAGTTTTTTTTCTTGTAACTTTTATAAAAAGGCAAAGTTCGCAAAGCTTTGTATCGATTTAGCTTTGCGAACTTACGCTTTTTAAAGTATTCTTAGATAAAATCTTTTGCGTCTTTGCGGTAAAAAAATTGATAGATTGCACGGGCGGAGGGATTCGAACCCCCATCAACGGTTTTGGAGACCGCTATTCTACCCTTGAACTACGCCCGTAACTTAAGGTGGGCAAATTAAAAGTTTTTTTTCTTCTCCAGCAACTATTTCAAGCAGAGATTTTAAAAGGAAATCCTTTAAATCTGAGCGATCCGAAGCAAAAACCTTTGCTTCAAACAGTTAACCTATAATTTTTTATTTCACGCAGATTTTAAAAAAGATTTAGGCAGATTAATGCAGATTTATTTACATAACAATCAAATTAAATCTGCTTGAATCTGCAAGATCTGCGTGAAACAAAAATCTAAATAATCCTTTTAATCTGTGACAAAACACTTTACCATTCAATTATGACAACAAAGCATTTTTTAATCCTTCGAAATCAACTGAAACCTGTTCTCCTGTCACTAAATTTTTAAGTGAGTAAGAATTCGAAGCAATTTCCTGATCGCCTGCAATTACTGCAAACGGAATCAAACGTTTATCTGCATACTGAAACTGTTTCCCAACTTTTACATTGTCCGGATACAATTCCACTTTTATGTTTTCTTTTCTCAATTTCTGAATTGCCTGCGAAGCGTACAAAGCCTCCGCATCTCCGTAATTAATAAACAACGCTTTTGATGTTGCCGCTACTGTTTCAGGGAACAATTGTAATTCTTCCAAAACCAAATAAATTCGGTCAAGTCCAAAAGAAATTCCAACACCGCTCATGTTTTTCAAACCAAAAATTCCAGTCAAATCATCGTATCTTCCTCCGCCTCCGATAGAACCCATCGAAACTGTTTTTGGGGCCGCAACTTCAAAAATAGCCCCTGTGTAATAATTTAATCCACGAGCCAAAGTCACATCCAAATCTAATGTTGCTGTCGACAATCCTAAAGTTGCCACATTGTCACATATAAATTTCAGCTCCTCGACTCCTTTCATTCCTTCTTCGGAAGAAGCCAATAAACCTGAAAGCTGACTGATTTTATCTGAAAAAGTTCCTGTGAAACTAAAAAGCGGCTGTACTTTAACCAAAGCTTCTTCAGAAATTCCTTTTTCGATCATTTCTTTTTTAACGCCGTCTTCGCCAATTTTATCCAGTTTGTCAAGAGCAACCGTAAAATCAATTAACTTATCCGAAGCACCAATTACTTCAGCAATTCCGGATAATATTTTTCTGTTGTTGATTTTGACAGTAACACCTTCTAAACCTAAAGAAGTAAAAACAGTATCGTACAATTGAACCAATTCTACTTCCTGCCACAATGATTTTGAACCAACAACATCGGCATCACATTGATAAAATTCTCTGTAACGCCCTCTTTGCGGTCTGTCAGCTCTCCAAACCGGTTGAATCTGGTATCTTTTAAACGGAAATTCAATTTCGTTTTGGTGCTGTACAACATATCTTGCGAACGGAACTGTCAAATCGTAACGAAGTGCTTTTTCTGAAATTTTTCCGGTAAATTTATTCAGCTCAATTCTTTGATTCAAATCAATTGTTTCTGCCGAATTAACTTGCAATGATTCTATAGATTCCGGTAGTTCAATTTTATTTTTATTGAAGAAAAAATTACCTGAGTTTAATATTTTAAAAATCAAACGATCGCCTTCTTCTCCGTATTTCCCCATTAAGGTATCTGAATTTTCAAACGACGGAGTTTCAATCGGCTGAAAACCAAATTTCTCAAAATTATTTTTTATCGTCTGAATAATATATTGACGTTTTGACACCTCTGCAGGCGAAAAATCTCTTGTTCCTTGTGGTATACTTGGTTTTGAAGCCATCTTTTTTTAGGTATTTTAGATTTTAGATTTTAGATTTCTTTGAGACCTAAAATCTAAAAACTTTAAAATTAATTTATTTCTAGATTTTCTTTTAGATTGTTCGCTCTTTGGACTTTCGACTTTATGACTTTCCAACTTTCGACTTAAATAAGTCTGCAAATATCTTATTTTTTAAAATAAATATTGGCAGTTCGAAAACAAACTTGTAACAAAAAACGTATTTTCGTGACAAATTGGTCATGATGCTAAAATTATTTAAAGAAAATATCCGAATTGCTTTTGGTTCTATCAAAACACAATTATTGCGAACCATTCTTACCGTATTAATCATCGCAATCGGGATTACGGCACTTGTTGGAATCCTTACAGTCGTTACTGCACTCGAAAATACAGTTTCGACCAATTTTGCTTCTATGGGAGCTAACACTTTCAACATCAACCAATACGAGAATAACGTTAAGAACCGTGGCGGAAATGAACGCGAAATCATAAATCCTATTATTTCCTATCCTGAAGCTGTTGCCTTCAAAAACAAATACAAATACCCATTTACTGAAACTTCACTATCCTTTACAGCAACATCATCTGCAGAAGTTAAATATTTAGACCAAAAAACAGATCCGGAAATTAAAGTTCTTGGCGTAGACGAACATTTTATAGGCAACTCAGGTTTAGAAATAAATTTAGGCCGTTCTTTCAATCAATTTGACATTGACAACAACACCTATTCTTGTATTGTAGGTTCTGATTTTGAAAAAGGTTTACTAAAAGACATCAATCCAATTGATAAAATAATCTCGATTCGTGGTGCCCGTTTTAAAATTATTGGTGTTTTAAAAGAAAAAGGATCAACGTTTGGAAACAGTCAGGATTTACGTGTTTTGATTCCGATTCAGGTAGCACGTTCTTTATTTACTGCTCCAAACATTAATTATACGATGAGTGTAATGGTTTCCAAAAAAGAACTTTTAGACGAAGCTGTTGACAACGCCACAAGCACCATGCGACGCGTTCGTAAATTGAGCCCGGTTCGTGATAATAATTTTGGTATTGGCCGAAGTGACGATCTGATCAACCGAATTCTTGGAATTACGAAGTATTTAGGCTGGGCATCCTGGATTATAAGTATTATTACGATTCTTGGTTCATCAATTGCGTTAATGAACATTATGATTGTTTCGGTTACAGAGCGTACCCGCGAAATTGGTGTACGTAAAGCATTGGGCGCAACAAAAATCACCATATCAGTTCAGTTTTTTATCGAAACTTTATTGATTGGACAAATTGGAGGTATGGTCGGTATTGTATTAGGGATTTTGATTGGTTTTGCATTTGCCGCCGCAATGAGCTTTGCGTTTGTTATTCCGTGGATGGCTATTTTTGCAGCTTTTGCAACCAGTTTTATGGTTGCCATTGTTTCAGGATTATATCCTGCCATAAAGGCATCACAATTAGATCCTATTGAGGCTTTACGTTACGAATAGTTTTCAGTTTACAGTCGCAGTTTACAGTCACTGTATTGTGAAAAACTAAGGGAAATTTTTAACAAAGATTAAAACTCTGGCAAAGAGTAGTCTAGTACTTAAAGACTGAGACCGAGACTGTAAACTAAACATTCCCTTTCATCATTCTGTCGTTATCGTAAATGTCTTTTCGTAATTCGACGTTTTTAAAATTCATTTTCAATAATAAATCTTTAGTTTCCCGACCTAAATACTGATTGATTTCAAAAAACAATTGTCCGTTTCCCAATAGATTTTTTTGTGCCAGTGCTGCAATTTTTCTATAAAAAATCAGAGCATCATTATCCTCCACAAAAAGTGCTAAATGAGGTTCATACTCCAAAACATTCTTCTTGATTTCTTCTTTCTCTAAATTGCGAACATAAGGCGGATTCGAAACAATAATATCAAAATTACATTGCAATTCTTCGGTTTTTAAAATATCCAACAAGACAAAAGCAACATCAACATTATTATTTATAGCGTTTCTTTTTGCCGTTTCAATTGCTTTTTTAGAGACGTCTATAGCAAAGACTTCAGCATTTGGAAGATTTTTGGCCAACGAAATTGCAATGCATCCACTTCCCGTTCCGATATCTAAAATCTTTATTTTTTTTGTTTTATCAGCTTTTCCATTTTCATTTACAATCCATTCAACCAATTCTTCTGTTTCTGGTCTTGGAATCAAAACATTTTCATTTACTTCAAAATCCAAACCGTAAAAGCTTGTTTTCCCAAGTAAATACTGAATCGGAATTTCCTTTTTTAATTGGCTCAACAATGATTCCCACACAATAAAATCATTTTCCGAAAAATTCAATTCATGATTCAAAGCCAAATCAATTTGTCGAAGTTTATGCTTGTCTTCTAAAATTAAATAGAAAAAACTTTCCGCTTCGTACGCATCGTAAAAAGGCGATAATTCTTTTATAAACTGTGTGCGGTATTGTTTGATTTTCATTTCGGGTCTTTGAGTATTATTTTTCGGCGAAAGCCAATTTTCTTCCAAATAAATATTGAAAAATATATTTTATTGCAAATCAATTAGGTCTATAAAACTTTCAACATCCAAACAGGGCATGAACTATGACCAGTGCACCCCATTGGAGCATCTAAATATTCGAAACCTGATTTTTTATACAATTTTTGAGCTGCGTGCATAAAAGGCATTGTTTCAATATAACATTTTTCGAAACCAAATTCTCTGGCTTGTTGCAAACATTCTTCCATCATTTTACTGCCAATTCCTAAACCACGGGTTTCAGGCAGGAAGTACATCTTTTGCAATTCACAAATCGCCGGATCGCCATTTTCTAAAGGCGCAATTCCGCAACTGCCAACAATATTGCCTTCATTTTCAACTACGAAATACACAGATTTTGGTTTGTTATATTCTTCAAACATCAAATCTAAATATGGATCTTCATAAGCAGTTCCAACTTTCGGAATATTCATTTCATCAAAAACCGATCGAATTAATTTCGCAACCGCCTCATTATCTTCTTTTTTGATCTTTCGGATAAGCCAATTTTCCATATTCTGTAAATCTTATTTTTTACTACAAAAGTAAAAATACTTTTTCGATAGTTCCCAACAATCCTAATAACTATCAGGACGAAACTCAAAAATAACTACTTTTGCAGTGTGAATATACATGAGAAATACATAAAACGCTGCATTGAACTGGCTCAAAATGGCTTTGGAACCACATATCCAAATCCAATGGTTGGCAGCGTAATTGTTTATAATGGACAAATTATTGGCGAAGGCTGGCACAAAAAAGCTGGAGAACCACATGCCGAGGTCAATGCAATTCGATCTGTAAAAGACAAATCATTATTAAAAAAAGCGACTATTTATGTGAGTTTAGAACCTTGCAGTCATTTTGGCAAAACGCCGCCCTGCTGTGATTTGATTATTGCAAATGAAATTCCGAATGTCGTGGTTGGAACTGTAGATCCTAACGAAAAAGTGGCCGGAAAAGGAATTAAAAAACTGATTGAAGCCGGAGCAAATGTTACAATTGGTGTTTTAGAAGATGAATGTTACGAACTGAATAAACGCTTTTTTACTTTTCACAATAAAACGAGACCTTATATTATATTAAAGTGGGCCGAAAGTCAGGACGGATTTTTAGCTCCTGTAAAAGAGATTAATCAGGAAAGAAAACCAGTTTGGATTACCAATCAATATTCAAGGCAATTGGTTCATAAATGGCGAACTGAAGAACAGGCAATACTCGTAGGAACACAAACCGTAATAGATGACAATCCGAAATTAAATGCCCGTGACTGGTCCGGAAATAATCCTGTGAGAGTTGTTTTAGATCAGAATAACAGAATTTCGAAAGACAGTTTTATTTTTGATGACAGCGTTAAAACAATTGTATTTACAAAATCTGAAAATAACATTTCGACAGAAAACACTACCTTTGAAGTAATCGATTTTAATCAAAATACAATACCACAAATTCTGACTGTTTTGCACCAAAAACAAATACAGTCTATTATTATCGAAGGCGGATTACAAACTTTACAATCTTTTATAGATTTAAACATTTGGGACGAAGCTCGTATTTTTGTCGGAGAAACTTCTTTTGAAAAAGGTACAAGAGCACCAAGTTTAGTAAAGAAAAACACAACTAAGACTTCCATCAAAAACGATGAATTAATATACATTAGAAATCATGATTGATACTATAATTTTTGACTTTGGAGATATTTTTATCAATTTAGATAAACAAGCTACCATTTCGGGATTGCAAAAATTAGGCATGACGGAATGGAGTTCAGAATTAGACCGCCTTAATCTTTTGTTTGAAACCGGCGATATAAGTCACGAAGAATTTATAGGAGGCTTCCAAAAAGAATTGCCAAATGCTACAACAGAAGAAATTCTGGAAGCCTGGAATGCTATTTTGGCAGATTTCCCTTTGTATCGTCTGGAATTTTTGCAAATGCTTTCAAAAAAATACCGATTATTTTTATTGAGTAATACCGACTCTATTCATATTGAAACCTTCGAAAACAAAAGCGGGATTTCATTTTACAGTGATTTTTACCAATGTTTTGAAAAAGTTTATTTTTCATTTGAAATCGGAATGCGAAAACCAAACGCCGATGTTTTTCAATACTTAATCAAGAAACATGAGTTGTCGCCAAAACGCACTTTATTTATCGATGACAAAAAGGAAAACACTGATTCAGCTGCAGTTTTAGGTTTCCATGTATGGAATTTACAAGTGGGTCAGGAAGATGTCGTCGACTTATTTGAGAAGAAAATAATTTAGTCCCTGCAACTTTTTGCCACAGATTGCACAGTTTAAAATGATTTTTTTCTCGCAGATTCTGCAGATTTGAGCTGATTTTAATTTTAATTATAATCAGCGTAGATCAGCTTAAATCTTTTTAAATCTGCGTAAAAAATTTAGTTACGGTTAAATAATCTTTAATCTGTGGCTAAAAAACAATAACCATAATTAGAAATTTACTTTTGGAATATAACGACACGTATCAAACCATTGCTTTTGAGTCTGAAGAAATTCTTTTTAAGGAAAAAGGAAGCAAATTCTTCGGATATGCTTTTCCTATAGAAAATGAAGAAGCAGTAAAACCCATCATTGAAAACTTAAAAAAACTTCATCCGCATGCGGTGCACTATTGTTATGCCTATCAATTAGGTACAGCGCCAAAAATCTCGTATCGTGCCAATGATGATGGCGAACCAAGTAATACTGCCGGTGCGCCAATTTATGGACAAATACAATCATTTGGACTAACCAATGTTTTGATAGTTGTCGTCCGAATTTTTGGCGGAGTCAAATTAGGTGTTGGTGGATTAATAGCAGCTTATAAAACTACAGCACAAATGACGCTTGATGTTTGTGAAATTGTCGAAAAAACAATCGACGAACATTTTTTAATCTCTTTTGATTACAAAAACATGAATAAAGTAATGCGCGTGATCAAAGAAAAAAAACTCGAAATTGTTTCTCAGGAAATGGAAATCGATGCAGATTCCGGACTGCCAATTGGAAAAATAATCACAAAAACCCGAAAAAAAAATGCCGAAATGGTATTCGGCATTTTTGATTTAATGTTCGAAATTGACATCAAAATTATATAAATTAATATAAAAACATATCTCATTTTAACAATTACACAAGTGTTTTAAATAATTCTAAAATATAATCAGGAGGGGCAGTTGGACGACCTGATTTTAACGAAATAAATACTAAAATAAACACCGCAGTTGTTAATAACTCATTTGCCTCATTATAGATAGCGCAGTCGAATTCAATCTTGACAGAAGATTGACTTTTGAAAGCCGTATGAATAGTAAGAAGCTCGTCGTATCGCGCCGATTTTTTATAATTTATTTGCATCGAAACAATCGGTAATCCGATTCCGCTTTCTTCCATACTTTTATACGAAATCCCTTTGTTTCTAAGCCATTCCACGCGTCCTATCTCAAAATAGGGAACATAATTTCCGTGATAAACAACACCCATTTGATCTGTTTCAGAGTAACGAACACGCACTTGCGTTTGATGATTTTTCATTATTTATTGATTAAAAAAAATTAGCTTCCTAAAGTTCACTTACAACATTTTTTTATAAAATTAGACCCCAAAATATTTTTTTTTACAGAAATTTGTTCACATATTTGTTATCCTGAAATACGGAAAAATTTTGCTCCTTTTTTACTAGGAAAATCTTTATCAATAATAAAAAATTTATCTGAATCTATGACTAAAACTGCTCAATCGGTATGGGAAAACTGTTTGTCCTTTATAAAAGACAATATTCAAGATCAAGCATACAAAACTTGGTTCGAACCAATCAAATCAGTTGAGCTAACCGACAACGCATTATATATTCAGGTACCAAGTAAATTTTTCTACGAATGGTTAGAAGAACACTACGTTAAATTATTGAAAGTTGCGCTTACCAAAGAACTAGGAAAAAACGCAAAGTTACTCTATAAAATTAAAATGGAGAACACTTATGGCAATAAACAACCGTTTACCGAACAGTTGCCAAGTGCTAACAGAGTGCCAATGAAACCGCAAGAGGTTGATGCTCCGTTTAAAAACTTAAATCCTGAACTTAAAAATCCTTTCGTAATTCCCGGAATTAGAAATTTAAAAATTGAGTCGCAATTAAACGCGAATTACAGTTTTGATAATTTCCTTGAAGGAGATTCAAACCGTTTAGCCCGTTCTGCAGGTATGGCTGTTGCCAATAAACCTGGAGGAACATCATTTAATCCTTTATTGATTTTTGGTGGAGTTGGTTTAGGAAAAACGCACTTAGCACATGCTATTGGTGTTGAAGTAAAAGACAAATATCCTGAAAAAACGGTTTTATATATTTCTGCCGAAATTTTCACGCAACAATATATTGATTCGGTAAAAAAGAATAATCGTAATGATTTCATTCACTTTTATCAGTTAATCGATGTTTTGATTATTGATGATGTTCAGTTTTTATCTGGAAAATCAGGAACTCAGGACGTGTTCTTCCATATTTTTAATTATCTGCACCAAAACGGAAAGCAGGTAATTTTAACTTCGGACAAAGCGCCTGTTGACATGCAGGATATCGAGCAACGTTTATTATCCCGTTTTAAATGGGGATTATCTGCTGAATTACATCAGCCGGATTACGAAACACGTATTTCGATTCTGAAAAACATTCTATATCGTGATGGTGTTGAGATGCCGGAAGATATTATTGAATATGTTGCCCGTAATATCAAAACGAATGTTCGTGAGCTTGAAGGTGCAATTATTTCATTAATTGCTCAATCTTCTTTCAATAAAAAAGAGGTAACGATCGAGTTAGCGAAAAGCGTTGTAGAGAAATTTGTTAAAAATGTAAAGAGAGAAATCTCTATCGATTATATTCAAAAAATTGTGTCTGATTATTTCCAGTTGGATATTGAAACACTTCAATCTAAAACGAGGAAAAGGCACGTTGTTCAGGCGAGACAATTGGCTATGTTTTTTGCAAAGAAATTCACAAAAGCTTCTTTGGCAAACATTGGCTCGCAAATTGGAGATCGCGATCACGCTACCGTATTACATGCTTGTAAAACAGTTGACAACTTAGTTTCTACAGACAAACAATTCAAAAAGTTTGTCGAAGACATCAACAAAAAATTAACGCTATAAACGCGAATCATGCCGGTAAAAATTTTAATGGTTTGTTTGGGAAATATTTGCAGATCACCTTTAGCTGAAGGTATTTTAGCATCAAAATTACCAAAAGAAAATTTCATAGTAGATTCAGCCGGAACAGGATCATGGCATGTAGGTCACGCTCCCGACAAACGTTCGATAGCGGTGGCAAAAAAAAACGGATTATCTATTGACAGTCAAAAAGGAAGACAATTTAAGACTTCCGATTTTGACGAATTCGATTATATCTATGTTATGGATAATTCGAATTACCGCGATGTCATTCATCTTGCTAAAACCCCTGAACATAAAAATAAAGTTCACCTCATTTTAAACGAATTATTTCCGGATGAAAATGTAGATGTACCAGATCCTTACTTTGGGGCCGTTAATGGTTTTGACAATGTTTATCAAATGTTAGACGAAGTTGCCGAAATCATTGCCGAAAAATTAATCAAAGCACATTCTTAATTTACATACTTTTCATTTTTTTTCTCCTTTAAAAAAAATCTTGAAAAGAAACTTCACTTGCTATAAAATCCGTTTTACCAATTTAAAAAAACGAACATGAAACTTCTAGGAAAACTATATTTAATTCCAACTACAATGGGCGAAAGCGATCCGATGGATGTTTTGCCTCAAACCGTAAAAAGAAGCATCGATTTTATAGATCATTATATTGTAGAAAATGAAAAAACTGCCAGAAAATCAATAAAGGCAGTTTCACCGGAAAAAAAACAATCAGAACTGATACTTTTCACCCTGAACAAGCGCACTGAACCAAGCGAACATTTAGATTTTATAAAACCCTTATTAGAAGGAAAAAATGTCGGTTTGATGAGCGAAGCAGGATGTCCTGGTGTTGCTGATCCAGGCGCCGTAATTGTAAAATTAGCTCACGAAAAAGGCATTCAGGTTGTGCCTTTAGTTGGACCATCTTCAATTTTATTAGCCATGATGGCTTCTGGAATGAACGGACAAAGCTTTACCTTCAATGGTTATTTACCAATTGATAAAGACGAGAAAAAATCGGCATTAAAACATTTTGAGAAATTATCTCAGGATAAAAATCAATCTCAAATTTTTATTGAAACGCCTTATAGAAACAATAAATTAGTGGAAGATATTTTACAGATTGTAAATCCTTCGACGCATCTTTGCATTGCGACAGACATTACGTTGCCAACAGAATTTATCAAAACAATGCGTGTTTCTGACTGGAAAAAATTAAAAGTCGATTTACATAACAGACCAACAATTTTTATCATTCATAAAATGTAAACTAACCTTAAAACCACCTATATGAAAAAGTTTCTATTGCTTATTTTTATTTGTTTTGTACAAAATACATTTGCTCAATCTGGGAATACTGAAACTACAATTTCTATAGATGATAATAAGATTTATAGTGCTAATGTTTTAGACATTCAACCTGAATTTCCAGGAGGAGTAGATAAATTTCACAAATTTATTGACGAAAATTACACCACGCCAAAAGAAAAACCTAACCTGAAAGGAAAAATCTATGCTACTTTTGTTGTTGAAAAAGATGGCTCCCTGAAAGATATAAAAATCATAAGAGATCTTGGTTTTGGGACAGGAAATGAAGCTATTAGAGTTTTAAACTTATCTCCAAAATGGGCTCCTGGAAAACAGAACAATAAAGTTGTACGAGTTCTATTTTCTGTACCTATAGTCTTAAATTAAAATCTTTTCTAGTACTTTCTCACAAAAGTTTTCCCCAAATCAAACTTTATTATGAGTAAACTTCCAAATATAACTACCAGCATTTTTACGGTCATGTCAAAAATGGCAGCCGAATATAATGCGATTAATCTTTCTCAGGGATTTCCAAATTTTCCTGTTGATGAAAGACTGACAGATATAATTACAAAATTATCAAAGGAAAATGTTCATCAATATACACCCATGGCAGGATATCCGCCGTTGATGAATCAGATTGCAAAATTAATTCAGAGTTCATACAACAGAACAATTAATCCTGACTTAGAGCTTTTGGTTACCGCCGGAGCAACTCAGGGAATTTTTACGACTATTTTAGCTTTAGTTAAAACTGACGACGAAGTTATTATTCTTGATCCGAGTTACGATTCTTATGAATCTCCAGTTTTATTATGTAACGCAAAACCTGTTCGTGTTGCGTTAAACGATGATTACACGCCAAATTGGGAAACAATAGAAAAAGCTTGTAATTCAAAAAGCAAGATGATTATCATAAATAATCCGCATAATCCAACCGGGAAAATCTTAAACGAAAATGATTTTTTAGAACTTGAAAAATTACTTTCAAAATATCCTGATCTTTTAGTTTTGTCTGATGAAGTTTATGAATATATCACTTTTGAAGAAAAACACATTTCTGCTCATACCAAAAATTTTCTTTTAAATCGCTGTATTATGGTTTCCTCTTTCGGAAAATCATTTCATATTACAGGCTGGAAAATTGGCTACACCATTGCACCGGAATATTTAATGAAAGAAATCAAAAAAGTGCATCAGTTTTTGGTTTTTAGCGTGAACAGCATTTGTCAGGTTGCAATTAGTCAGTATTTAGATATTGTTGATGTAAATCTGCTTGGGAAATTCTATCAGGAAAAACGTGATTATTTTCAAAAATTACTTCAAAATAGCCGATTCGAATTAAAACCTTGCGAAGGAACTTATTTCCAAGTTGCTTCTTATGCCAATATTTCGCAAGACGATGATGTAACTTTCTGCAAAAAATTAATCACAGATCATGGCGTTGCAGCAATCCCTATTTCAACCTTTTATTCCGATCATAAAGATCAAAAATTAATTCGCTTTTGCTTTGCCAAAGATGACTTTACACTTGAGTCTGCAGCAATAAAACTATGTGATATATAAAATTTATCAAAATTTTATAACATTATTATGCATGCATCCTATTATTTTAATTAATATTGTAAAAAAAGAAAAGTATGAGCTATACAGATAAAATGTTGCGCGATGACGCCTTAAAAGGAAAAGTCATTGTAGTTACAGGTGGCGGAAGCGGTTTAGGAAAAGCCATGACTAAATATTTCTTAGAATTAGGAGCTCAGGTAGCAATTACTTCTAGAGATTTAGAAAAGCTAAAAAATACTGCTGCCGAACTTGAAACTGAAACCGGAGGAAAATGTTTACCACTTCAATGTGACGTTCGTCATTACGAAGAAGTAGAAAATATGCTTCAGGAAGTTTTAAAAGCTTTCGGAAAAGTAGATGTTCTTTTGAACAACGCTGCCGGAAATTTCATTTCGCCAACAGAACGTTTATCTGCAAATGCATTTGACACTGTTATAGATATCGTACTTAAAGGTTCTAAAAACTGTACACTGGCTTTTGGAAAACACTGGATTGACAGTAAACAAACATCAGCTACAATTTTAAATATTGTTACTACTTACGCCTGGACAGGTTCAGCGTATGTGGTTCCAAGCGCCACTGCAAAAGCAGGAGTTTTGGCAATGACGAGAAGTCTTGCCGTAGAATGGGCAAAATACGGAATTCGTTCTAACGCCATTGCTCCAGGACCATTCCCTACGAAAGGTGCCTGGGACAGATTATTGCCAGGAGATCTTGCTGAAAAATTTGATATGGCCAAAAAAGTGCCTTTGAAACGTGTTGGTGATCATCAGGAATTGGCAAATCTGGCCGCTTATTTAGTGTCTGATTTTTCAGCTTATGTAAATGGTGACGTTATTACAATTGATGGTGGCGAATGGTTAAAAGGAGCCGGACAATTCAATTTATTAGAAGCAATTCCAGAAGAACTTTGGGATCAGCTTGAAATGATGATAAAAGCTAAAAAGAATAAATAATTTTACGTGCTTACTAAATTCAGAATATTTTATTAAAACTATACTGATTGCACTAAATCCCGATGGCATTGCTGTCGGGATTTTTTTTATCATTTTCACCATATAAGTGATATAAGTTCAATTAAGTATGACTTTATGTAAAGATTCGTTTGTTTAAATTTACTAACATTACTTATATGGTTTAAATCAGTAATATGCTTAAACAATTCACATAAATTATTATTTTTGTCAAACAAATATATAACATCAATTTTATGCTCATTATTGGACTTGCAGGAGGAACAGGAAGTGGAAAAACAACAGTAGTACATCAAATCATGACCGAATTACCCGACACTGAAGTTGGTGTAATTTCTCAGGATTCTTATTACAAAGAAACAACCAATTTGTCTTTTGACGAAAGAGCATTAATTAATTTTGATCACCCACGATCTATTGATTTTGATTTACTGGTTAAGCATCTTAAAGCTTTAAAAGCAGGCGAAACCATTGATCAGCCCGTTTATTCTTTTATTCAGCATAACAGAACAGACGATACTGTAGCTACACATCCAAGAAAAGTAATGATTGTTGAAGGTATTTTAATCCTTACAAATCCGGAATTAAGAGAACTTTTTGACATCAAGATTTTCGTTCATGCCGATTCTGACGAAAGATTAGTGCGCCGTTTAAAAAGAGATATTTCAGAGCGTGGTCGTGATATTGACGAGGTTTTAAACCGTTATCAAAACACATTAAAACCTATGCATGAGCAATTTATCGAACCATCAAAAGCATTTGCAGACATCATTATTCCAAATGACAAATACAATACCGTTGCAATTGATGTAGTTCGTGCTGTAATTAATCAGCGAATTTTATAATTTTTATTGTAAATTTATTCCATAAAAATCAGGAGCTATTTCCCGCTCTCGCCTTTATCTTTTTATGGCAGAAAAAGCCACAAAAAGGATATCGGCTCCATCGGGGCTAGAAAACCACTCAAGATTCTAAGACACAATCGGTTAAATTAAAAATAAAAATGACAAACCCTTACAAAGACAAATCATGGTTCAAATTCCTGGGCAATAAATATGTTTGGGTGTTACTGTTTTTTGTCGTTTGGATGTTATTTTTAGACAACTACTCTTATTTTGATCATCGTTTTTTAGACAATCAAATTAATGAACTCGAAGATAATAAAGCCTATTATAAAGAGGAAATCAAAAAAGATCAGGAACAAATAAAACAACTTAAAAATCCTGAACAGATAGAAAAATATGCGCGCGAAAAGTACTTTATGAAAAAAGACAGCGAAGACATATACATCATTCATTTTGAAGGAGACACCATTCAAGATAAAGAATAATCAGAAAAAACCACCCGATGGCTACTACCCTATTCGACGATTTTAGTCCGATTTCATCCAAACAATGGAAACAAAAAATTCAGTTTGAATTAGATGGAGCAGATTACAACCAAACTGTAATTTGGAACTCTCCCGAAGACATTCAGGTAAAACCATTTTATCACAGAGACGAATTCTCTAAAGCAGCTCCGGTACAAACAAAAGCAGGTGATTTTAAAATCTGTCAAAATATATTTGTTTACGATATCGAGAAATCGATTCAAAGAGCCATTGACACTATTCAAAGAGGTGCCGAAAGTCTTCGTTTTACAATTCACAACGAAAAAATCGACATTGAAAAATTGTTAGAAAATCTTCCTTTAGAAAACAGAAACGTTTACTTCAATTTAAATTTTATTTCAATCGATTTCGTAAAAAAACTGGACGCTATTTCTTTACAAAAGAAAGCACATTTTTACTGTAATCTCGACCCGATTGGTTATTTCGCAAGAGAAGGAAACTGGCTGGCAACAACGGACAAAAATAATTTTGAAACGATTGAAAACATTTCAAAAATCACCAAAAATCTTTCTTTAGTAAGTATAGATCTTGGTTTGTATCAAAATGCCGGTGCAAATATAACCCAGCAAATTGCGTATAGTCTGGCGCACGCCAACGAATATTTAAATCGACTGACTAATATTCCAAAACAAATTGTTTTTCAGGTTTCGGTGGGAACGAATTATTTCTTTGAAATTGCCAAACTTCGTGCTCTGCGAATGCTTTTCAAATTAATTGCCGATGAATATAACTCCGATTTAGATTGCCACTTATTGGTTACACCAACCAAACGTAACAAAACGATTTACGATTATAACGTGAACATGCTTCGTACCACAACCGAATGTATGTCGGCCATTTTAGGTGGAGCCGATGCGGTTGCAAATTTGCCATATGACGCTTTATACCACAAAGACAATGAATTTGGCGATCGTATTGCCAGAAATCAATTGCTGGTTTTAAAACACGAAAGTTATTTCGATAAAGTTGATAATCCCGCAGATGGAAGTTATTATATTGAAAGTTTAACGATGCAATTGGCCGAAAAATCTTTGACACTTTTTAAAGATATTGAAGCAAACGGAGGTTTTTTAAAATTGCTGAACGACGGAAGTATCAAAAAGAAAATTCAGGAAAGTGCCGCCAAAGAGCAGGAATTATTCGATTCAAGAAAAGAAGTTTTATTGGGGACGAATAAATATCCAAATAAAGACGACAAAATGAAACACGATTTAGAATTGTTTCCTTTTGTAAAAATAAAACCAAGAAAGACATTAATTACACCCATTATAGAAAAAAGATTGGCCGAAAAACTGGAACAGGAAAGACTTGAGCTAGAATAAAAATAATTTTCAAATCGTTATATTTCAATATAAACCAAAATAATTATGGAAGCATTTAGACAAATACTATCGGTTAAAAATCATTCTGTAACCGTTATTCTCCCAGATGATTTTATAGCAGAGGAAGTAGAAGTAATTATTTTACCTGTACAAAATGACCATTACAAAATTCCGCAATGGCAAATTGATCAAGTTAGGGAACGAACAGAAAACTATTTAAAAAATCCTAAGAATGTTACTGACATTGATGATTTTTTAAAAGAAATTGAAGATGATTTATAAAATAGTAATTATTGAAGAAGCTAAAATAGATTATAAAAAATCTTTGCTTTGGTATAAAGACATACATCCAAAATTAGCCATTAAATTTAATGATTCATTTCAAAAAAGTATAGCAATCCTTAAAAAAGATCCCTTGTCAATTCAAATAAGATATGACAATATTCGAATCATATTTTTGAAAACTTTTCCCTACGCGATACATTATTCGATTTATGAAAATTGTGTCGTTATTAAATCCATTTTTCACACATCAAGAGATAGTGAATTAAACGTATTCTAAATAATATTTTTTACCATTGAGAAAAGACCTTAAACATATTAATCTGAACAGTCAAAAGTTAAAAGCAGAAAGTCAAAAGTCGGAAGATTTGACGAACAGCTTTTTAACGGCAGAAGGAATCGAGCTTAAAAAAAACTACTCTGAAAAAGACATTGAGAATTTAGAATTTCTTGATTTCGGAGCTGGTTATGCGCCTAATTTACGCGGGCCTTACGCAACCATGTATGTGAGACGCCCGTGGACTATTCGCCAATATGCAGGATTTTCAACCGCCGAAGAAAGTAATGCTTTTTACAGAAGAAACTTAGCTGCCGGACAAAAAGGACTTTCAATTGCTTTTGATTTGCCAACACATCGTGGTTACGATTCAGATCACGAAAGAGTGGTTGGTGATGTGGGAAAAGCAGGTGTCGCAATTGATTCTGTTGAAGATATGAAAGTATTGTTCGATCAGATTCCTTTGGATGAAATGTCGGTTTCAATGACGATGAATGGAGCTGTTTTACCCATTATGGCTTTCTATATCGTGGCAGCAGAAGAACAAGGCGTCGCGATTGAAAAACTTTCGGGAACTATCCAAAATGATATTTTGAAAGAGTTCATGGTACGTAATACTTATATTTATCCGCCAACTCCTTCAATGAAAATCATTGCCGATATTTTTGAATTTACGAGTAAAAAAATGCCCAAATTCAATTCAATCTCAATTTCAGGTTACCACATGCAGGAAGCCGGTGCAACTGCAGATATTGAATTAGCATACACTTTAGCCGATGGTTTAGAATACATCAGAACGGGATTATCAACCGGCATGACAATTGATGAGTTTGCTCCTCGCCTTTCTTTCTTTTGGGCCATTGGCATGAATCATTTTATGGAGATTGCCAAGATGAGAGCAGGCCGAATGATTTGGGCAAAATTAATTCAGCAATTTAATCCTAAAAGTGATAAATCATTAGCATTAAGAACCCATTGCCAGACAAGTGGATGGAGTTTAACAGAACAAGATCCTTTTAATAATGTAGCCAGAACTTGTATTGAAGCAACTGCTGCTGCTTTTGGAGGGACACAATCTTTACATACGAATGCGCTTGACGAAGCAATTGCTTTGCCAACTGATTTTTCGGCGAGAATTGCCCGTAATACACAGATTTTTTTACAGGAAGAAACTAAAATTACCAAAACTGTTGATCCTTGGGCAGGAAGTTATTATGTTGAAAGCCTAACGAATGAAGTTGCAGAAGCGACATGGAAATTAATTGAAGAGGTAGAAGCATTAGGCGGAATGACAAAAGCCATTGAAGCCGGAATTCCGAAACTTCGAATTGAGGAAGCCGCCGCCAGAAAACAAGCAAAAATTGACAGCGGAGAAGATATTATTGTGGGCGTAAATCAATTTAGATTAGAAAAAGAAGATCCGTTGCATATTTTGGATGTAGACAATCAAATGGTTCGCAAGCAGCAAATTGAACGTCTTGACGAAATAAAAGCAAAAAGAAATACTGAAAAAGTAAATCAATCACTGGAAAAATTAATTCATTGTGCCAAAACCGGCCAAGGAAACTTATTAGAAATTGCGACTGAGGCTGCCCGTGAAAGAGCAACTTTGGGTGAAATCAGCGATGCTCTGGAAAGTGTTTTTGGTAGATTCAAAGCGCAAATCAAATCTTTTAGCGGTGTGTATAGTGCAGCAATAAAAAACGACGAGAATTTTGAAAAGGCAAAACAATTAGCAGATGCCTTTGCCAAACAAGAAGGAAGACGTCCCAGAATTATGATTGCAAAAATGGGACAAGATGGACATGATCGCGGTGCAAAAGTTGTCGCCACAGGTTATGCCGATGTAGGTTTTGATGTTGACATAGGTCCACTATTTCAAACTCCTGCTGAAGCTGCCAAACAAGCTATCGAAAACGACGTACATATTTTAGGTGTTTCATCATTAGCAGCCGGACATAAAACATTGGTTCCGCAAGTTATTGACGAACTTAAAAAATATGGACGTGAAGATATTATGGTTATTGTTGGAGGAGTAATTCCGGTGCAGGACTATCAATACTTATTTGATGCCGGCGCTGTTGCCATTTTTGGACCAGGAACTAAAATTAGTGAAGCGGCGATCAAAATATTAGAAATATTAATTGACTAAATTTAGAGCATAAAAAAATCCCGATAATTCGGGATTTTTTATGCTTTTTAATTCTTTTAATCGTTTATTGTAGCATTACTATCTGCTTCAATATGAGATAAATCATAACCACCAAAGGCTTTCATGTAGCTTCTTAACGAAGTTCCGTAGGCATCTCTAAAATACCTCGTTCCTCGATTTTTGAAGAAACTTTTAACTGATCCTGCTCCGCCTAAATGTGCTGCAGCTAAAATTCCGGATTCGGTAATTGCAACGCCATTAATAATCTTTCCTTCATACTTTTCGATTTCATTACGCAAAATCCATTTGTTTTTGGATAATAACGCAATAAATGCTTTTTCCTGTAATGCGGGATTCTTTAAAAAGGCTTTGTCATTGCGAACACCGATAGCTCTTAAGGCTTCAGAACCAAACTGGTATTTTCCCATGTAACCAAGAGAATTTACTTTTCGGTATTTTCCCTGCGACTCTTTAAAAGCAACTGCTTCTTTAAAACCTACGAGATGATTTCCGGTGTAAGGAACGTTTAGATTGTTTGATTCAGGATAGTCATCCTTGTCTTGCGATGGAAATATGTATTCTGATCCATCTGTTTTTTCTATTAGAAACCAAGGTTTTGTTTCTATATTAAAGGGTTTAAACCCCAAAGTTAAAAATGTAATAATAACGATTAAACTCGCATAAAAATACCATTTCTTTATCATAAATTGTTTTTCTTCAAGACGCTGTCACCCTCTGAAATTTCTACGGTGCAAAGATAAGTAAAAACAAATAATACTGTTAATCAACAACTTAACCATTTCAACCAATTTAAAATTATACTGTAATCCCTTTATTGATACAGTTTACGAGGATTAATGCAAACTATTTATCACCCGCTAAAACCACCTGAAAATAAATTTGAAAAATGTCATTTTTACCAATTTTTTAGCAAATTTGTTAAAATAACACTATTAAACTTACAATATTTACACTTTTTTTATGGTTAATTCAGTGTGATTTAACTTCATTTTTTACTTTTATTTCAAAAAAAAGAATAATTCGTTCCTTATTTTTGATTATAATTTTTAAAATTGACTCATAGAATGCGAAGCCAATAAATCTAGATCTTTTTTTAGCCGATTGTAAACACAAAAAAACCGAAGTTTTTAAGCTTCGGTTTATAGTGAATCAATAGAGAATAAACTATCTGGTTACTCCCTGACTTGCGATCCAGTCTGAATATTTTTTTGCATTTACGTTGTGTTCTGCTAAAGTTGCCGCAAATTCGTGGTATCCAAAACGTTCTACACTAGCACAAAAATAGATGTAGTCGTTTTTTTCCGGATTTAAAACTGCTTCAAGAGCCGTAATATCCGGCATTGCGATTGGTCCCGGAGGAAGTCCAATGTTCACGTAAGTGTTATATGGAGATTTCATAACTAAGTCATTGTAAAACACTCTTTTGATAACCTGATCAAAATTATTATCTCTTAATTTTAAAGCATAAATTACTGTCGGATCTGCTTGCAGCGGCATTGCTAAACGCAAACGGTTTAAATAAACACCGGCAATTCTTGGTCTTTCGTCTTTTTTAACTGATTCTTTATGAACAATTGAAGCCAAAATAGTAGCCTGAACCGGGGTTAAGCCTTGTGCTTTTGCTTCAGCAATTCTTTTATCCGTCCAGAAATTGTGATATTCTTTGATCATTTTATCACGGAATTTCTCAGCAGAAGTATTCCAATAAACCTCGTAAGTATTTGGAATAAACATGGCGAATACATTGTCTTCATTAAAACCGTTAGCTGCCATGAAAGTTGAATCTTTAATAGCTTTCATTAAAGATAAACTGTCAGCCTCGATTTCAGAACCAACTCTTCCCGCAAAATTCTCTAAACGTTCCTGATTGTTAAAAGCTAATTTTACCGGAACATTTGCACGCATTGCACGAACCAAATCGATATTATTCATATCTTTTTTAAGTAAAAAACGACCCGATTTTACATTGTCAGGATAGTTTCTTTTATTGGCTACCATTTCGAAATTGTCGAAATTTTTGATGTAAGGTTCTAATATCTTTTTTACGTCAGTATAATTTGCTCCGGTAGGAACATAAACGTAAAGTTCTTTTTCTTCGAATTTAGTGTTGGAACTAAAAATTCTGCTGATTAAAATGAATCCGTAAACCATTAAAACCGAAATTACGGCTACGGCAGTTATCGTAATAATTTTTTTTAAGCTCAAAGTTTATATTTTAAATTTGTTTGTTAATTAACTGAAAAATTGCTTCGTCTTGATAGTGGTTATTCAGCAAAATCCAATCTTTTTTTATTCCAATTTTCTCAAAACCAAATTTAGTAAAAAGAGCTATACTTGCTGCATTTTCTACACTAATATTTGCATAAAGCTGATGCAGATTTAAATTATAAAAGGAATAGTTAATCAGCAACTCTAATGCTTCAGAACCAATATTTTGGTTTCTGTTTTCTATATTTTGTATCACAATACCCACACCCGCCCTATTATTTTTAGGATCAAATTCAAATAAATCTATTAATCCAATCGCAGGAAAATCTTCATCCTGACAAATAGCCAATCGCAATTGTTTAGCCTCATAAATGTCCTGCTGTGCATTTTCCAGATATTGACGAACTAAAAAACGGCTATAAGGTGTATAGGTATTACTAACTTCCCAAATGCTCTGATCATTTTCCATGGCATACACAAACTCCAAATCATTTGGTTCTAATGCACGAAGATAAATAGTTTTGCCTTTGAGTGTTATCATTTCAATATTTTAGATTTTAGATTTTAAATTTTAGAATGTAGAATGCAGATTCTAGATTGCAAACTTTGGAATTGGAATTTGAAATTTAAAAAATTGGAATTTATATCTCTATTGTTCCTTTAAAAACAAATTTTGCTGGTCCAGTTAAGAAAACATTTGAAAAATGATCTCCAATTTTATCAAAAGAAACAACCAATTTTCCACCTTCAACATTTAAATTGATAGATGTTTTATCCGTTTCTCCAATTGCATTCATTGCAATTGCAACCGCAGTTACTCCTGTTCCACAGGCTAAAGTTTCATCTTCAACACCTCTTTCATAAGTACGAACTGAAAAAGTATCCTCATCAATTTTCTTCACAAAATTAACATTGCTTCCTTTTTCGCCATATAGTTCACCGTAGCGAATCGATGCTCCGTTATCTTTTACATTATAATTTTTCAAATCTTCAACAATCTGCACGTGATGTGGTGAACCAGTATTCAAAAAAGTATAAGAATCTTTCTTTTGTATTTCATCAACATCAATCATTTGCAGCGAAACAATGGCATCATCTCCAACAGAAGCGTGATGCAAACCATCGGTTGCCATAAAAATTGCCTGACTGTTGATAACGCCTAATTGATTAGCAAAAGCTACTAAACAACGACCACCATTACCACACATCGAACTTTCGTTTCCGTCAGAATTGTAATACACCATTCTGAAATCTGTATCCGAATCATTTTCCAGTAAAATAAGTCCGTCTGCGCCAATACCAAATCTTCGGTCGCATAAACGTTCAATCAGTTGAATATCTTCTTTTGGAAAGAAATTTGCACGATTGTCTATCATCACAAAATCGTTCCCGGTACCCTGATATTTATAAAATTCTAGTTGCATTTTTAGTCTATTAAATAACTACAAAAGTACGAACTATTAATTAATGAAATGTTAATGATTGTTAAAGAGCGTTAAACCGTTTTATCAAATAATTTTTTGCTTTAATTTTACGTTAGTAACTTAAACATAAATTGTAATTATGAAAAGATTTTCAACCTTATTTTTAGTGTCATTACTGAGTGGTGCTACTACACTTGGTGCTTACAAATTATTATTTGATGGCAACAATTCTTTTTTTGGAAGAGAAAATTCTGTTGTTACTCTCGCCCCAAATTCATTCGGCAGGAATGTAGCGCTATCTGCTGAAACGGTAGATTTTACTGCAGCCGCAGACAAGACAATTCATACTGTAGTTCACGTAAAAAATGTTTCGAGAAGAACAGTCAGCAATCCGATGATGGAATTTTTCTACGGATATGGCGGTCAACAACAACAGGAACAAGTAGGAACTGGTTCTGGTGTTATTATTTCTGAAGATGGATACATTGTGACCAACAATCACGTAATTAAAGATGCTTCTGAAATTGAAATTACCTTAAACAACAAAAAATCATACACGGCGAAATTGATTGGTACCGACTCAAAAATGGACATCGCTCTATTAAAAATCAATGCCGATGAAAAACTCCCATATACTGCTTTTGCAAATTCTGACAATGTAAAAATTGGCGAATGGGTTTTGGCAGTTGGCAATCCTTACAACTTAACTTCAACCGTAACTGCCGGAATTGTTTCGGCGAAAGCCAGAAACTTAGATACTAGCGGAATTCAGTCATTCATTCAGACTGATGCCGCTGTAAATCCTGGAAATAGCGGTGGAGCGTTAGTAAATACAAGAGGAGAATTAATTGGAATCAACACTATGATTTCATCGATGACGGGCTCTTATGTTGGATATTCATTTGCAGTCCCGTCTAATATCGCCAGAAAAATTATCGAAGACATTATGGAATTCGGCAATGTTCAAAGAGGTATTTTAGGTGTTGAAGGTGGTGAATTAAATAGTACTGCATCAAAAGAATTAGGAGTTTCTCAAACACAAGGATTTTATATTAGTAAAGTTTCTAAAAATTCCGGAGCCGAAAAAGCTGGCCTTTCAAAAGGAGATATTATCGTAAAATTAGATGATCAAAACATCGCAACTTATGCTGATCTTTCAGGTTATATTAACACGAAACGACCAAACGATGTTGTCAAAGTTACTTATATGAAAGATGGACAAACGAAAACAGTTCCGGTAACTTTAAGTAAAAATGAATTTTTCAGCACCGAGTTTAAAGGTATTGAATTAGAAAATATTGATGCCGCTGATAAGAAGAAATTCAGAATTGATTATGGTGTAAAAATTAAAAACATAACCAATGACAATTTAATGCAATATCAAAATGAACTGCAAGGCAATATCATTTTGAGCATCGACAATGTAAAAGCAACAAATGTTGAAACCGTTTCGAAACTTTTAAGCAAAAAAGATGAAGGACAAAGTGTTCGAATCGAAATGATAAATAAAAATGGAGAAATCTTCAGAATAATTATTTAATTATAGTCGCAGTTTTCAGTCACAGTTTTCAGTTTCCTAAAGAATGAATACTGGGACTGAGACCGAAAACTAGTTAAAAACCCTATCATAAAAAGTCACCTGAAGAAATAAGGTGGCTTTTTTATTTTTAAAAATAAATCACAAAATAGTTTACGAAATCGATTGAAATGGATACTTTTGCGCCAAATTTTAAAATAGTGAGCATTTTATTTTTTTCAATTTAATCAATTATGAGTAAAAAATCTTTGTACCAAAAAGAGGTATCGTTACAAGTCGACCGAAGAAGAGCTGGAGTCGA
Organism: Flavobacterium aquidurense; assembly: GCF_031458035.1. GTDB lineage: Bacteria > Bacteroidota > Bacteroidia > Flavobacteriales > Flavobacteriaceae > Flavobacterium > Flavobacterium aquidurense_C. The sequence continues at coordinate 5,228 of NZ_JAVDXR010000005.1, read as the reverse complement.
ATTAATAAAAGTCATAAGTGATTTATGGTATGACAAATCCATTGAAATGGTTTTATTTAAAAACCAATTGTTGGATAAAAATGTCAGTGACATAATCAATTTGCATCAATATGCAGGCGAATTCGTAGGCAAACCTATCAGCGTTTTTGATTCTGTTGAAATTGCAAAAGTAATTTTGACATTAGATTTTCCACCTGCAAAATTAGATCTAGGAAAACTTACCTACGAATATCTTTTAGAAGAAGATAAATATCCAGATGCAAGATATTTTGTAATGGAAAAATTGAAAAAAGCCAAATCAACCAAAGAAATTCAACCAAAAGATGTTGTTTTATACGGCTTTGGAAGAATTGGACGTTTGTTAGCCAGAGAGTTAATGTCAAAAACGGGCAAAGGAAACCAATTGCGTTTGAGAGCAATTGTAACCCGCGACAAAAATGATGCATCAATTTTAGAGAAAAGAGCTTCTCTTTTAAGATATGATTCAATACATGGAGATTTTCAGGGTTCAGTAATTGCTGATCCAAAGAATAATGCTTTAATCATTAACGGAACCACCGTTCACATTATAAGTGCCAATACTCCGGAAGAAATAGACTATACACAATACGGAATAAATGATGCTTTAGTTATTGATAATACCGGGGCTTTTACATCAGAAGAAACTTTAAAAAGGCATTTAATTTCAAAAGGGGTTGGCAAAGTATTATTGACAGCACCAGGAAAAGGAATTCCGAATATCGTTCATGGTGTTAATCACAATGAATACAATCCAGACGATACAAATATTTTTTCGGCGGCTTCATGCACAACAAATGCTATTACTCCAATTTTAAAAGTAATTGAAGATACTTTAGGTGTTACAAAAGGTCATTTAGAAACCATTCATGCGTATACAAATGACCAGAATCTGGTTGATAATATGCATAAAAAATACCGACGCGGCAGAGCAGCAGCGCTAAATATGGTTATTACCGAAACTGGCGCAGGAAGTGCAGTGGCAAAAGCAATACCTTCGCTTGAAGGAAAACTGACTTCAAATGCTATTCGTGTTCCGGTTCCAAACGGTTCTTTGGTAGTTCTAAATTTAGAAGTTAAAAAAGCAACGTCAATTCCCGCTATTAATAAAATCATGAAAAAATATGCTCTGGAAGGTGAGCTTGTAGAGCAAATTAAATACTCTTTGAATAATGAATTGGTTTCTTCTGATATAGTAGGAACTTCTGCTCCATCAATCTATGATAGCAATGCAACAATTGTATCTAAAGATGGAAAAAATATTGTGCTTTATATTTGGTATGACAACGAATATGGCTATAGTCATCAAGTAATTCGTTTAGCAAAATATATTGCCAAAGTAAGACGTTTTACCTACTATTAATATAAAACCAAAACCACTATTGCTTAAAACCATCAAGTTTCTTGATGGTTTTTTGTTTGAATTAAATCGGCAAAACCGTTGTACTTTTAACTTCAGAGATTACAAAAACCGTATTAATAAGAGAAACTTCTGGTAAAATTGATAGTTTCTTTTGATGAAAATGGTGATAACTTTCCATATCCGGAATGATAATTTTAAGCATATAATCAAAATTTCCGGACACATAATTGCATTCCACTACTTCTGGTAAATTCAAAATCGATTGATTAAATCCTTCAGAAGTATCATAAGTCTGTTTTGTTAAGGTAACCTGACAATAAACAGTAAGGTTATTTCCGAGTTTTTTCTTGTTTAAAATTGAAACATATTTCTCTATAACCCCCTCTTTCTCAAGACGTTTAACCCTATCATGAACCGGTGTAAGGGACAGATTTATTTTATTTGCAATGTCCTTTAAAGTATAATGGGCATTTTCCTGCAAAAGTCGTAAGATTTTTTTGTCAATTTCATCTAAAGCCATAACGAAAACGTTTTCTTTAATTAGTAAAATTTAGTCATTTTTTCTTTTTTGAGAATCTAAAATCGATTCAAAAAGAATATTTTTCTGTAAAAGTATAAAATAAAATAATATTTTCTTATTTATAAGACCAATATCATTAATATATTCTCTATCTGTAGCTTTGTAAAATAAATTCAATAAAATTTAAAAATATAACGATATGATAATAGGTGTTCCAAAAGAAATAAAAAACAACGAAAATCGTGTAGCATTAACTCCAGCTGGAGTTTCTGAAATGAAAAAACATGGGCATACAGTTTATGTTCAAGCGACTGCAGGTTTAGGAAGTGGATTTAGCGATGATGAATATGCAAGTGCCGGCGCTGTAGTTTTAGGAACTATTGAAGAGGTATATGCTATTGCTGAAATGATCATTAAAGTAAAAGAGCCTATTGCTTCTGAATATCCTTTAATCAAAAAAGATCAGTTACTTTTCACTTACTTTCACTTTGCTTCATCAGAACCATTAACTCATGCAATGCTTGAAAAAGGTGCTGTATGTTTAGCTTACGAAACAGTTGAAAAAGCAGATCGTAGTTTACCATTATTAGTGCCAATGTCTGAAGTTGCTGGTCGTATGGCTATTCAGCAAGGAGCAAAATATCTTGAAAAACCATTAAAAGGAAGAGGAATCCTTTTAGGTGGTGTTCCAGGTGTACCGCCAGCTAAAGTATTAGTTTTAGGTGGAGGAATCGTAGGAACTCAGGCTGCAAAAATGGCTGCTGGTTTAGGAGCACAAGTAACTATTATGGATTTAAGTTTGCCACGTTTACGTCAACTTGACGATATCATGCCGGCAAACGTAAATACAGAAATGTCTAACCATTATAACATTACAAGAGCAATTGCTGATGCCGATTTAATTGTTGGCGCGGTTTTAATTCCAGGTGCAAAAGCACCTCACTTAATTACTCGTGACATGCTTAAATTAATGCGTCCGGGAACTGTTGTAGTTGACGTTGCTGTTGACCAGGGAGGTTGCATCGAAACTTGTACACCAACAACTCACGAAAACCCAACTTTTATCATTGATGATATTGTTCACTACTGCGTAGCTAATATGCCAGGAGCTGTTCCTTACACATCAACTTTAGCTTTAACAAATGCTACTTTACCTTACGCTGTTCAATTAGCAAATAAAGGATGGGAAAAAGCTTGTAACGAAAACGAAGAATTGAAAAAAGGACTAAACATTGCTAATGGAAAAATCCTTTACAAAGGAGTTGCTGAAGCTTGGAATCTTCCTTACAACGAAGAATTAGTGTTAGCAAACGCATAGTGCTAACATCATAATAAGTGCTTACTAAAACACTATTAAAAGGTTTTTCTTAATTGAAAAGCCTTTTTTTTGAGCATAAAAAAACCTGTCATAAAATAATGACAGGTTTAACTTTATGTAGAAATAGAAAAAATTATTTTTTCTTATTTTTTCTCACCCTTCTCGATTTTCTCATCTAAAACTTCCTGCAGTACTTTTGCCTCAGTTCCATTAGGAAAAGCAACCTTAATCTTTTGCGCTATAGTTGGAGCAATTTCTGTGATAGCTTTTTTATCGTATGATTCTCCCTTTTTAATATGCCATCCGTAAAATATAGCCGGCACATGAGTATCATAACTGTAAGGTGTACCATGTGAAGTTCCTGTAGCCGAATATTCAATATCACCAGGTTTATCAATGACAACCATATCACCATCCTGAGTAACATCATATCCTTTTGCTACAAAGTTTAAATAATAATCATTTCCGGAATTAGCCAGAATTTCTTCTTCAGTATAAACTCTTTTAACTTGAGGCTGTGAAATCAAAAATTCTTTAAATGCTTTTTTTACATTCGCTAATTCCAAACCTTTATCTTTCATAACTTGCTTATTGAAGAAAATATTAAAATTAGAGTAATTCAGAATTAAGTCCACACCGAAAGTCTTAACTGAAAAATCTTGTAAACTTTTTTTAACATCTTTGGATGGATAATTGTCTACATTATATTTACGATCTTTTAGATAGATAACATTTTCAGCACCAGCATGATCGGCAGTTAAGAAAAGCAAGTAATTTCCTTTCCCAACTGTTTTATCCAAATAAGCCAAGAAGTCAGCTATAGTTTCATCCAATCTTAAATAAGTGTCTTGAAGTTCCATTGAACGTGGCCCAAGTAAATGTCCAACATAATCTGTAGATGAGAAACTAACCGTTAAAAAGTCAGTAATATTATCTTTTCCTAAATCCTCTTTTTCAATAGCTTTCTTTGCAAATTCTGCCAGTAAATCATTTCCAAAAGGAGTAGCTCTTAGAATTCCTGCATCATTTTTTTCGTACATAGTTTTCAAATCATACGGAAAAACAGGTGCGGCACTACCATATAGTTTACCCTCATAAGGATTATTGTCTGGCAAACTTTCATTATAAGTCGAAGCTGGTTTATACAAATCCCAACCTTTATTAATATACGACATATAATGCTTCTCATTATTAAACTGAGTCACCCATTCCGGTAATTTTTCACCATAAAAAGTACTAGAAATAAAAGAGCCTGTTTTACTGTACCAAAATGCCCAATTTGCAAAATGACCCGCAGGCAAAATTGCACCACGGTCTTTAAGACTAATTCCGATAACTTTACCTTCAAAGTTGGTAGCCATTCTTACTTCATCGGTAATAGTAGTACTTTGAAGATTTTTAGGAGACATTGCACCTTCTTCAGGTGTACCATCACCAACAGTTTTCACACCTGCATCATCTGTACAATACATTTCTTTACCAGCTGTTCTACTATACCACTCATTACCAACAATTCCGTGTGTTGCTGGAGTCGTACCGGTATAAATTGAAGCATGCCCCGGAGCAGTGTAAGTTGGCATATAATTATAATGCATATTTTGAAAAGTATATCCATTATTCATTAATCTCTTAAAACCATTCGGAGAAAAATCATCTGAAAATCGATACAAATATTCCATTTTCATTTGATCCACTACAATACCTACAACCAACTTAGGGCGTTGTTGAGCACTTAAATTTGAGATAACAAACAATGTCAACAATACAATACTTTTTTTCATACTTAAATTATAATATTTACACAAAAATACTGATTCGCATTTAAAATGGCTAACCAAGGCTAAATTAAAACCCAAAATTGATTTTTATTTAACAAAAACAAGATGATATATTGTTGATAGAATACATATAATCTGGGCGTTTCCCTCCGGGCCGGGCTGTCCGCTATATCTTTTGCGATTGTGGTTTTGAGTTTAAATGAAGGTTTTTAGGTATCGCAAAAGGATGCC